>JADZBH010000001.1 GCA_020852175.1 Bryobacterales bacterium
ATACCCTTTTCTCTCACTACTTCTTCTCCTGCACGATTGGATCGTCTTCGCGGCTGGTCGTTCGGCGGCTTTTCAGGTTTGAAAACGCGAAAAGCTACGGATGGAACCCGTAGCTTTCTTTCACCTTGCGATCCAAGACCATGCGACTACTTCGGTCGTTGCGGACCGAAGCAGAATTGTCTCAGAACTGTCTTATGGGGTCAAGACATTTCTGCCGAATCCTGTAGTGGAATTCGCTCCGGTACGACCAAATTACCCTCTTTTGAGGGGGATCGCCGCAACTCCCAACAGTTTCGCCACTCCTTTGTCAGATAAAAGCTGGAGCCGTTGGGTAGGAGGAGCACCTCGGTGAACAACCCCCGGCAGAGGGTAGCCTTGTCGATGCCCTCCATCGGATAGCGCCGGACCCTGAACCACCGTTTTGCGAAAAACTCGTTGTCCACAAGGTAGCCCGAGACCAGGCGCGGCAATGGACCCTTGCGGGTGAAGAGACGGACGGCGTTGGCCTGCGGAGCCGCCTCGGTAATCCAGACAGGAATGTCCGCATTGCCCGCTGGAAAGCCGAACGACAGGATACGGCCAATGAAGCAGGCGACGATGAAGCGCAGCGTGCGTCCCAGCACCGGCAGCATCCAAAGCATGATGAGGATCAGCGCGGCGAGCACGGGCAGCGCGATGTGCGGATAGCGGTAGGCAAACAGCAGCAGGGCCACCACGCCGAAGTCCTCGGCCAGGCTCAACAGGGATTGCGTGCCGGGCTCGGGCGCGGCATGGGCCAGCAGCCGGACACCCATTTTGGTGGAGTGCGTGCCGAGCGCCACGGTGCCGGCGCCCAGGACGGCGGCAACCTGCGCCAGCGGACTCCACTGGGCCGTGGCGCCCAGGGCGAGCATCGCCGCCCCAACGGGCCGGATGAAGGTGTGCACGCCATCCCATAGCGGAGAGAAGAACGGAATCTTGTCGGCCACGAATTCGGCGGCGTAAAAGATACCGGCCGCGATGAGCACGGCGGGGTGGCCCACCACGGCGAGTTCCGGCGGCAGGCCGGTCAACAGGCCAAATCGCAGACCGAGGCCCAAGGTGAGAATCGCCGCGTAGAGATTCACGCCCGAAACTACGGCGATGCCCAGCAGCGCGGAGAGTGCTTCAACGGATTTCATGGCGGTGCATCCGTTATGACTTCAGCTTGCGGCCGATCCACAGCAGCAGAATCGCGCCAATGGTGGCCATGATGTAACCCGCCGGTTCGCCTTCCTGGTACAACCCGGCCATACGGCCCAGGAAGCCGCCCACCAGCGCACCGGCAATACCGAGAAGCACCGTCACGACGCAGCCGTGCGAGTCCCGGCCGGGCAGAAGGAACTTGGCCAGCGTGCCCACGATCGCACCGAAAATGATCCAACCGATGATTCCAAACACACCCACACTCCTTTCCCTACATTCTCCAATACGCGCGCGGCGCGCGCCGGGTTCACGAAAACCTCCCGGCTGCCGGGCCCCATCTCCACGATACAATTTCCGAGATGCTCTTCCACACCGAATCGCTTCCGGTGGCGCTGACGCGAACCAGCGCCGAATTGGACCGTATTGTAACCGCCACTACCAGGGTGGAACGTCTGGCCCACGGTTTCATCTTCACCGAAGGCCCCATCTGGCGGCCTCGCGAGAACGACCTGATCTTCAGCGACATTCCGGCCAACTCGGCCTTCCGCTGGCGGCCGGGAGAAGGGAACGGTTCCGGAACGGGCGACGTGGAACTGTTTCGCAAGCCCAGCGGCTATAGCGGCACCGATCTGCCTCCGGGCGCGTTCCTGGGCTCCAACGGCATGACGCTCGACGCGGAGCACCGTCTGGTGATCTGCGAACACTCCTCGGGACGCGTGACGCGCCGTGAACACGATGGGACGCTGACCGTTCTGGCCGCTCAGTTTCAGGGCAAGCGCCTGAACTCGCCGAACGACTGCGTGCATCACTCCAGCGGCGACCTCTACTTCACCGATCCTCCCTACGGTTTCGTGGGCCAGGATGAAGACCCCAGGAAGGAACTCGACTTCAACGGCGTCTACCGGATTCGCGGCGGCGAACTGGAGTTGCTGTTCAAGGACGCGCGGGTGAACCGCCCGAACGGACTTGCTTTCTCGCCGGACGAGCGTGTGATGTATCTTTCCAACTCCGATCCCGAGCGGAAGGTTTGGATGCGATTCGATGTCCAGGACGATGGACGCCTGGCCAACGGAGCCGTGTTCGCCGATGTGACCGCGGAGACGGCCGGCGGTTTGCCGGATGGAATGAAGATCGATCGCGAGGGAACGCTGTACTGCACGGGACCGAATGGCGTGTGGGTGTTCGCGCCTTCCGGGAAGCACTTGGGCACGATTCACTTTCCGGAAATTCCCGCCAATCTGCATTGGGGCGGAGAGGACGCCCGCATGTTGTATGTGACGGCGCGCACTGGGCTCTACCGCATCCACCTTGGGATTCCGGGCATCCGTCCCGAATAACAGAGAGCACGGAAAACAGCAAAGGCTGCCTTCGCGAAAAGGCAGCCTGCCTGGCCGGCGGGGACATTGTGGGGTGTGGGTGTTGGGTCTGCCCTTCACCGGCCTCACCTACAATGACGAAATCCTATAGGTCATAGTTCCCCCCCGGATGAATCTTTTTAGCGAAAAAGTTCGATCTCTATTTTCCGGGCAAATGCGGCGATAAGGTACGGGGAGTCCGGAGGGATGCGACTTACCCGGCTATTGATCCTGATCGAGTTTCCAGCGAATCTGCCGCAGCATTCCCAACCACATGTCCGCATCCTTTTCCGAAAGCCCCAGCCGCCGGACCATGCGGCGCGTCTTCAACTCCGTGGAGGCGGCCGTCTTCGGGTTCGTGTAGCCGCTGCGCTCCAGCAGCCCGGATAGAGCGCCGGCGATGCGCTCCAGGGAATCGCCGGAGGCGGCGTGGAAGACTTTCGCCAAATGGTCCGGCGCGCGGCCGTCGCGGCTCAGTTCATAGAGACAGACGGCGACAGCCTGGCCCAGATTCATCGACTCATGTTGCGTGCGCGTGGGAATTCGCATCAGCCAGTGGCAATGGCTGAGGTCGTCATTGGAGAGACCGAACTTCTCGCTGCCGAACAGCAGTGCCATGCCGCTGGAGCTTCCGGTGGCGTGGCGTTTCATGAGCCTGGCGCCGCGCTCCAGGCGATGCAAGGGCGTTTGCGGGTCGCGGTGGCCCAGCGACGCCGTACCGACGACGAGCGAGCAGTCGGCGGCGGCTTCGGCCACGCTGGGAAACTCACGCGCCGCGGCCATCACGGCCGAGGCTCCCACGGCCGACCGGGCCTCCCGGAAGGCCACATCGTAGGCATTCACCAGCCGCAGATCGAGGAATCCGAAATTCGACATGGCCCGCGCCGCGGCTCCGATGTTGAGCGGGTTCCGCGGCGAGACCAGGATCACTTTCAATTGTCCGGCGAGTGAAATGAAGCCTCTTACCTCAGCTCCTCCATGATCTCATCGAGCGCCGCCTTGGGCGGACGCGTCACCGATTCCGGCAGGGCCGACAGCGGCGTGTCCGTCATCTGCAGCGTGTCGTAGAAGTTCTTCGATCCGGTATTGAGATAGAGGATGCCGGTGACGACCTCCTGCGCATCCTCGGCCTCGTGCAGCGTACGGATGGCGCCCATCTTGTCGGTGGGATCGTAGTCGCGGCCGAGCTTCTTCACGCGGAGGATGCTGCCGTCGTGCATCGTCACGTCCCGCGCCTCCCCCTCCTCGAGTTCAAGGCGGATGTCGTCGAAGTGCGGAATGAAGTCGAGTTCGTGCAGCGCCACGTCGTGCTCCTTCATATAGGCGTAGGACATGGTGGAGCCGGGATGGTCGTTGAAGGTGACGCACGGGCTGACGACGTCGATGATGCTGAGGCCCTTGTGCGCGATGGCGGCTTTCAGGATGGCCAGCAACTGGCGTTTGTCGCCGCTGAAGGTGCGGGCAACGAGCGTGGCTCCCAGTTCGATGCCAAGCAGGCAGCAGTCCAGCTTGTGCATTTCGTTCAACGAACCGCCCTTGGACTTGGCGCCGTAATCGGATGTCGCCGAGAACTGGCCTTTCGTCAGGCCGTAGACGCCGTTGTCCTCGATGATGTAGATGAGCGGAAGGTTGCGGCGCAGCAGGTGAATGAACTGGCCGATGCCGATGGAAGCCGTGTCGCCATCGCCGGTGACGACGATGCCGAGCAGATCCCGATTGGCGAGCAGGGCGCCGGTGGAGACGGCGGGAGCGCGGCCATGCACGGAATTGAACCCGTGAGAGAGGTTCAGGAAGTAGGCGGGGGACTTCGACGAGCAGCCGATGCCGGATAGCTTGGCCACGCGCCACGGCTCCACGCCCATTTCGTAGAACGCCTCGACAATGCGCTCGCTGACGGCGTTGTGGCCGCAGCCCGCGCAAAGCGTGGTCTTGCCGCCCTTGTAGTGAAGGACCTCAAGCCCGATGTGGTTGGTCTTTTTCGGGGGAACAGCCGTGGTGCTCATTGGGCCTCCTGGCGCAGGATCTCGTCGGTGATGGAACGGGCGTCAATGGGCAGGCCCGTGTAGTAGCGCACGCCGCGGAGCTTCTGGATGCGCTCCAGAGTCAGATCGAGGCGCATCAACTGGAAGAGTTGGCCATCGCGGTTCTGATCGATGACGTAAACCACCTCGTGGTTGTCGATGAACTCATCGAGCGCCAGCGTATATGGATAGGCGCGGAGGCGGAGGGTGCTGACGGGCAGGTCCTGTTCGCGCTGCAACTGTTCCTGGCTCTCTCGGCAGGACTCGCGCGAGGTGCCACAGAACACCATGCCGATGCGCGCGCCCGGGGCCACTTCGATTTCAGGCTGTGGGACGGCGGCGCGAATGGAATCGAATTTCCTCGACAGGCGGTCCACGTTATTGACGTAGTCCTCGGGACGTTCGCTATATTGCGCCATTTCGTTGTGGCCGGAGCCGCGCGTGAAATAGCTCGCCGCCGGATGGTTCGTACCCGGAAGGGTGCGGTAGCCGACGCCGTCGCCGTCCACGTCGCGGTAGCGGGCAAAGCCGCCCAGGCGCTCCAGGTCGTCCGCCGAAAGCACCTTGCCACGCCGCAGCGGTGCGTCCGAGTAGGGGAGCGGGTTCGACATCCAGTTGTTCATGCCCAGGTCGAGATCGGTGTTGATGAAGACGGGAGTTTGAAACTGTTCGGCGAGATCGAAGGCGTTGGCGGCCATCGAGAAGCACTCCTCCGGCCCACACGGGAACAGGATGGGGTGGCGCGTGTCGCCGTGCGACAGGGTGGCGTTGGAGAGAATGTCGCCCTGCATGGTGCGCGTGGGGAGCCCGGTGGAAGGGCCGACGCGCTGCACGTCGACAATCACGGCAGGAATTTCGGTGTAGTAGGCGAGGCCGACAAATTCCGACATCAGCGACACGCCCGGGCCCGCCGTCGCCGTCATGGCGCGAGCGCCGGCCCAACCGGCGCCGATCACCATGCCTATGGAAGCCAGTTCGTCCTCGGCCTGGACGACGGCGTAGGTGCCTTTGCCGTCCGGGCCGGTGCGCAGGCGTTTCAGATAGCCGATCATGGATTCCACCAGCGACGAGGATGGCGTGATGGGATACCAGGCGACGAAAGTGCAGCCTGCGAAGATGCATCCCAGCGCCGTCGCCGTGTTGCCCTCGATGATGATCTTGTCCTTATTGGCGTTCATCCGCTCCAGGCGGTAGGGCTGCTCCACGTGGACGTTCGCCTTGGCCCAGTCGTACCCGGCCTGGGCGGCGCCCCAGTTCAACTCGGCCGCCTTCACCTTCTTCGGACCGAACTGTTTGAACAGCGCCTTGCGGATCTCTTCCATCTCGATGCCGAGCATGTAGGACACGACACCGTCGTACAGCATGTTCTTGACGAGCTTGCGGAGCTTCGCCTCAGGGCACACCGGCCCCACCAGCTTGTCGAACGGAACCGGGACCATCACAATGTCCGATCGCAGTTCGTTCAACTTCAATGGTTCGTCATACACCAGCACACGGCCTGGTTCCAGATCGAGGCAGTCCTCCCGGGCGGTTTCCGGGTTCATCGCCACAAGAAAATCCACCTCTTTCTTACGTCCGATCCAGCCGTGCCTGGAGGCGCGGATGGTGAACCAGGTTGGCAGTCCCTGGATGTTGGAGGGGAACATGTTCTTCCCACTGACGGGAATGCCCATCTGGAAGATGGCCCGCATCAGGACTGTATTGGAAGTCTGGCTGCCGCTTCCGTTCGCCGTGGCAACCTGAATGGAAAAATCGTTCACGACGCGCGCTGGCGCCGCGTCCCCGTCCGGGCGGGCGGGAGAAGTGAGGGTCGTCGACATCTAGGTCGCATACCTCCGGTTCTTGATCTGGGCACGGCCAAAGCCGTGTCCGCCCGAATTATATGCAAATAAACGGCCGGAGTGAATTCGCCGCGAATTCCCCCAACTCGCGCGGCAAGACGATGCGGATGCCGGAAGGCGCCGCAGGTGGCGTGTAGACTTGCCGCCGGGACGCCGTTTCCCTAGATTTCGTGCGAGTCCTCGAGGTAGGTGTAGCCGTACAGCCCATCCTCATAGAAGCGCAGGAGGCGGCCGGACTCTTCATAGCCGATACGGCCTTCGCGAACGGCCCGCTCCACGTCACGCCGGAACATGTCGAGCAGCGTCCGGGCG
Organism: Bryobacterales bacterium; assembly: GCA_020852175.1. GTDB lineage: Bacteria > Acidobacteriota > Terriglobia > Bryobacterales > Bryobacteraceae > JAFLBB01. Next base: position 6,694 of record JADZBH010000001.1, read on the forward strand.
TTGAACTGAACGTAGTCGAGCACCTCGGCGACGGTATCGCCGCGGATGACGGTGTCGAGTTCCACCTCGCCCTCGGCGTTCAGGCTGACGTGGACGGCGTTGGTGTCGCCGAACAGGTTGTGAAGGTCGCCCAGGATCTCCTGATAGGCGCCCACCAGGAAGGTTCCCAGGTAGTACGGCTCGCCGGTGAAGTTGTGCAGCGGCAGCGTCTTTTTCACGTCGCGGCGGTCAATGAAACAGTCCACCTTGCCGTCGGAGTCGCAGGAGATGTCTCCCAGCACGGCGTGGCGCGTGGGCGACTGCTCCAGACGGTGAATGGGCATGATGGGGAACAACTGTTTCACCGCCCAGGAGTCAGGCATCGACTGAAACAGCGAAAAGTTGCAGAAATAGGTGTCCGAGAGAAGGACGTCGATGTTCTCCAACTCCTCGGGCTTTTCATCCATTTCGGCCACCAGACGCTGGATGCGGCGGCAAATGGCCCAATAGTAGTTTTCCGCCATGCTGCGCTGGGACAGGGGCAGATAGCCGAGGCTGAACAGGTTCAGCGCCGAGTCGAGCGCCTGTTGCGCGTCATGAAACGCTTCCAGCACGTTCTTCGTGGTCAGTCCCCGATAGGTTTCCAGAAGGTCCGCGATGGGTTGCTCGACATCGGCGGGCGCCTCGAAGGACGGTTCCACTTCGCCGAAGCCGCTCACGCCGACCACGTTGAAGACGAGGATGCTGTGATAGGCGGCCACGGCGCGTCCGCTTTCGCTGACGATGTCCGGATGGGGCACCTCGGCCTGGTCGCACACCTGTTGAATGTGATAGACCACGTCGTTGGCGTACTCTTGCAGCGTGTAGTTCACGCTGGATTCGAAGTCGGTCTGCGAACCGTCGTAGTCCACGCCAAGCCCGCCGCCCACGTCGAGAATCTTCAGGCCGGCGCCGTTTTGCTTGAGTTCGGTGTAGATGCGGGCCGCTTCGGTGACCGCGCCTTTCACCTGGCGGATGTTCGTGATCTGGCTGCCCAGGTGGAAGTGCAGCAGTTGGAGCGTATCCTCCATGCCGAGCGCGCGCAGGCGCTCCAAGGCGCGCAGGGCGTCGGTGACGGTGAGCCCGAACTTTGAACGGTAGCCGCCGCTCGACTTCCAGCGTCCGGAGCCGCGGCTGGCGAGTTTGACGCGGAGCCCGATCACCGGGCGCACGCCGACGCGTTCGCTGTGCTTCAGGATCAGGTCGAGTTCCGTGTACTTCTCCACGACGGGAGTGATGTTGCGGCCGATTTTCCGGGCCAGCATCACCATCTCGATGTACTCGTCGTCCTTGAAGCCGTTGCAGATGATGGGCGTGTTGTTGTCGCTGATGGCAAGAACGGCGAGCAGTTCCGGCTTCGAGCCGGCTTCCAGGCCATAGTTGTACTGCTTGCCGTAGCGCACCACCTCTTCGATCACCTGGCGCTGCTGGTTCACCTTGATCGGGTAGACCAGCGAATAATTGCCCTGATAGTTGTGGTCGCGGATGGCGCCCGTGAAGGCGGCGTGCAACTCGCTGAGGCGGTGTTGCAGCAGCTCTCCAAAGCGCACCAGCAGCGGCGGCGAGATGCCGCGCAGCACGAGCGTATCCACCAGTTGTTTCAGATCGATCGAGCGTGCCGCCTCTTTCGTCGGGTGTACCCAGACGTTTCCGTTGGCGCCCACGGAGAAATAGCCCTGGCCCCATCGGGCCACGTCATACAGTTCTGTGGCATCGGTGACGGTCCACCGCTCGGTTGGCTCCCATGTGGCGTTGTCGGCAACTTTCACGTTCAACGAGACACACCTCCTGAACCTACAGTTTCGAACCTCGCGGGTATGTACCGCAAGGGGAATCTCGGATGCTCAGGAAAGGACGGGCGAACATCGCTCCAGGTTCCAGTTTTCACGGCGTAGCAGAGGCTTGCGGAAGGCGTCCGCCACGCCTCTCGCCATGCAGCCCGATTTGACTCACCCCTCCTCACCCGATAGCATCGGAAAGTTCATGACCCGTCGCGAGCTGTTGGCAAGCCTGGCGCTGGAATTACGCAAGCCGGCCACCGATGCGGCGCGCAAACTGCTGGACGCCGCCGCGGCCTCGGGCAAGATGCGCGCGGCTTCCCTGTATGTTCGTGAGGGGAATACGGTGTTAAGCGCGGGCTTCGGGGCGGCCAGGCCGGAGACGCCTTTCCTGCTGGCTTCGATCACGAAGCCGATGACAGCCACCGGCGTGATGCATCTGGTGGATCATCGTGAACTGGCGTTGACGGACCCCGTGCGAAAGTTCATCCCCGAGTTCGATGGCGGAGGCCGCGAAAAGATCACCGTGCACATGCTGTTGACGCACACCTCCGGTTTGCCCGACATGCTGCCGGAAAACGAGGAATTGCGCAAACGACATGCACCGCTGGCGGACTTTGTCGCAGCCACCTGCAAGACGCCGCTGCTGTTTTCGCCCGGAACGCGGATGAAGTATCAAAGCATGGGCATTCTGCTGGCCGCCGAGATCGCCCAGCGCATCACCGGCACTCCTTTTCCGGAGTACTTGCGGCAGAACGTGTTTCTGCCCCTGGTGATGCGCGAGACGACGCTCGGACTGGGGAAGCGCACGATTGCTTCCACGGCGCAGTGCCAGGCGCCCGCGGACAACGACTGGAACTGGAACTCCCCCTACTGGCGCAACCTCGGCGTGCCGTGGGGCGGCGCGCACGCCACCGCCGAGAACGTGGCCCGTTTCCTGCGCTCATTCCTGACGGCCGATGGCCGCGTGGTGCGCACAGCCACGGCGCAGATGATGATCCAGAACCAGAACACAAAGCTGAAAGATCCGTGGGGAATCGGCTTTTCCGTGAAGCCGGGAAGTTTTGGCAAGCGATGTTCGGCGTCCACCTTCGGACATAGCGGCTCCACGGGCACGTTGTGCTGGGCCGATCCCGAGTCGGGAGGCTGTTTCGTTCTGCTGACGACGTGGCCCGCCGCGCAATCCAGCCAGGTCTTGATTCAGCCCGTTTCGGATTCGATTTCGGAGTCAATCGTATGAAGCTGTTTTTGGGCGGTGCGCTCTGCTGCGCCGCCACGTTCGCTCCCGTCCTGAACGCGCAGGCCGCCAAGCCCAGTCTGGAACAGTTGATGAGCGCGCCCTTCCCCTCGACTCCCGCGGCGAGCCCGGCGGGAGGGCATTTCGCCTGGGTGCAGAACGCGGCGGGCGTGCGGAACATTTTTCTAGCCGCCGCGCCCGACTATGAGGCGAAGGCGGTCACCACATATGCGAAAGACGACGGCCAGGAACTGGCAAGCCTCGTCTTCACGCCGGATGGCGGCCACATTGTCTATGTAAGGGGAGGCGCGGCGAACTCCCGGGGCGAAATCCCCAACCCGGCCAGTGACACAGGCGGCGCAGAGCAGGCCATCTACATCGTGCCGGCGGCGGGTGGTGAGCCGAGGCGCATTGGCGAGGGCGCCCAACCTGTGATCTCGCCAAAGGGCGGCGTGGCGGCCTACACATGGAAGGGGCAGGTATGGACGGCCGGTCTGGCTGGCGAACCCAAACCCGCGCAACTGTTCAAGGCGCGCGGCAGCGCTGTGTCGCTGGCCTGGTCGCCCGACGGCGCGAAACTCGCCTTTGTCAGCCGCCGCGGCACGCACAGCTTCGCCGGGGTCTACGATTTCGAGGCAAAGTCGATCCGGTGGATGGATCCGGCGCTCGAATGGGACGAGGATCCCGTATGGTCGCCCGATTCCAAGCGGCTTGCCTTCCGCCGCACGCCCTACACAAAGGCATTCACGCTGTTTGGGCCCAAGCGCGAGGCGCCGCCCTGGAGCGTCCGCGTGGCCAACGTGGCGACGGGTGAATCGAAAGCGGTGTTCACGGCCGAGGCGGGGCGGGGCAGCGTCTATCATGCGACCGTCTCGGACCATCAGGTTCTGTGGGCCTCGGGCGATCTGCTGGTGTTTCCCTGGGAGCGGGACGGCTGGAACCACCTGTACTCCGTGCCGGCCGGAGGAGGCTCTCCCAAGCGGCTCACTTATGGCGCCTGCGAGGTGGAGTATGTCGCCCTGGGCGCCGACCCGAAGGAGATTTTGTTCAACTCGAATTGTGATGACATCGACCGGCGGCACATCTACCGCGTGCCTGCCGCTGGTGGTCCGCTGACGCCCGTCACGACGGGGCGTGGCATCGAGTGGGCGCCGGTGGTGTCGAACGACAACAAGGCACTGCTCTTCTTCCGCTCCGGCGCGAAGACGCCCGCGCGGGCCGCCATTCAGATCAGCTTCGGACAGCCGCGCGATCTGGTTCCGGTGAATTTTCCGTCCGAGGCTCTGGTGGAGCCGCAGGCCGTAACCTTCACCGCGGCCGACGGCATGCGCATTCCGGCGCAGCTTTTCCTGCCCGCGCTGCCGCAAGGCGCCCGCGCGCCCGCGGTCGTGTTCTTTCACGGCGGCTCGCGGCGCCAGATGCTGATGGGGTTCCACTATTCCAGCTACTATCACAACGCCTATGCGTTCAATCAATGGCTGGTGTCGCAGGGCTACGCCGTACTGAGCGTGAACTACCGCAGCGGCACGGGCTACGGCATGGAGTTCCGGGAGGCGCTGAACTACGGCGCGACGGGCGCGACGGAGTATCACGACGTGATTGGCGCGGGCCTGTTCCTGCAGTCGCGGGCCGAGGTGGACCCGGCGCGGATCGGCCTGTGGGGCGGCAGCTACGGCGGGTATCTGACGGCGCTGGGCCTGGCGCGCGCATCGAACCTGTTTGCCGCGGGCGTGGACGTTCATGGCGTGCACGACTGGAACGTCGAGTTGAAGCACTGGAACCCGGCCTACGAGCCGGAGCAGCAACAAGGCGAAGCCAAGGTGGCCTATGAGTCGTCGCCCATGGCTTCGATGAAGTCGTGGAAGTCTCCGGTACTGCTGGTGCATGGCGACGACGACCGCAACGTGCCTTTCATCGAAAGCGTGATGATCACCGAGGCGCTGCGCAAGCAGGGCGTCGAGTTTGAACAGGTGGTCTACCCGGACGAGGTACACGGCTTCCTGCGGCATGAAAACTGGCTGCGGACCTTCCATGCCGCGTCGGACTTTTTCGAGCGGCGTCTGGCGCGGAAACGCACCCAGTAGTGGTTTGGTGGGCCCTGTAGGATTCGAACCTACGACCAAGGGATTATGAGTCCCCTGCTCTAACCGCTGAGCTAAGGGCCCGCTCGCACTAACGTAACACGGCCTTCCGCGGGCGCCGGGGCGAAGGATTGGCGGGAACCAGTTCGAGTCGAACGAACCAACGGCCGGTGAGACCGTTCAACGGTTTTGAAGACCGGGCCTGCCACCGGGCAGGATTGGCTCCCACGCCCTGCTACACGAGCCTGGTTTTGCGCACGGGCAACTCCCGCACGCGCTTGCCCGTGGCGGCGAATATGGCGTTACAAAGAGCCGGGGCTATCGGCGGCACACCCGGTTCGCCCACGCCCGCCGGCGGGGCGCTGGAGGGCAGAATGTGCACATCCACCACGTGCGGCGCCTCGTCGATGCGCGCCACCGGATAGGTGTCGAAGTTTTTTTGCTGAATCACGCCGGCCTTGGCCGTCATCTCGCCGAGCATGGCGATGCTCGTGCCAAACACCGCCGCGCCTTCGAACTGCGCCTTCACCCGGTCCGGGTTGATCACCTGGCCGGGATCGATCACATAGGTGACCCGCGGAATCCTCACCCTGCCGGCGGCGTCCACCTCCGCCTCCACCATCGCGGCGATGTAGGAGAAAAAGCTGCGGTGCACGACCATGCCATAGCCCTTGCCGCCTCCCGATTTCTTGTTGGCCCAGTTCGACCGGCTGGCGCATACCTCCAGCACGCGACGCAGCCGCGCCGTGTCGATGGGGAACTTGGGGTGAGGTTTGTGATCCGCCCCTTGCTTGATGATCTCCTGGTCGATCACGCGTCCAGTGCCGATCAGTTTCAGATAGTAGTCCACCCGGTCGGCGCCCGCCGCGGCGGCGAGTTCATCCACGAAGGAGTGCGTCGCGAAGGCGTGGTAGATGTGCGCCACCGAACGCAGCCAGCCTATGCGGACGTGGCACTCGGCCGGCCCGTTCTCGGCCCGGAAATTGGCGATGGTGAACGGATTGTCGATCCATCCCATGCCCATCTCGAAATCGGCGCCATATTTGGCGTCCTTGGCGAACATGTTTCCAATGGAGGGGAACACGCTGCGTTGCAGCCACGCGGCCGGTTGGCCGTCCGCGCCCGGCGCGGCCTTCATGTACATGCCGGCGACGGCGTGATAGTAGTCGAACCGCAGGTCGTCTTCGCGGTTCCACACCACTTTCACCGGCTTGCCTACGGCCTTGGAGAGCCTGGCGGCCTCCACTACGTAATCGGGTTTCGATTTGCGCCCGAAGCCGCCGCCCAGCAGCGTGACATGGCAGATCACGTCGGTCTTCTTGATGCCCAGCGCGGCCGAAACGGCCTCCTGCACGGCCTGCGGATTCTGCGTGGGCGCATGCGCGATCACTTTTCCGTTTTCGAAGGACGCCACCGCCGCCGGGGGCTCCATGGCCGCATGGGCAAGCAGCGGAACATAATAAGAAGCCTCCACCACCTTGCCGCCTTTGGCGAAAACGGCATCCACGTCGCCCGCTTTACGCACTACCTTTTGCGGCTTACGCGCGATGTCCAACAACACGGCCTTGTACACATCCGAGTCGTAGGCCGCGTGGGGACCGGGTGTCCATGTAGCCTTCAGTTTCTTGCGCCCCTCGAAGGCCGACCAGGTGTCGCCGGCGATCACGGCCACGCCGCCCAACGCCTGGAACAGGTAGGGCTGCGTCAACCCCTCCAGTTTCACCGTGCCGGAGACGCTCGCCACTTTCTTCGTCTCGCTGTCGTCCACCGATGCCAGCGTCGCACCCATCACCGGAGGCCGCTCGATCGCCGCATACACCATGCCCGGCATCGCGGCGTCGTAGCCGAAGACGGCCTTGCCCGTGACATGGCCGCCCAAGTCCACGGTCGGCATCTCCTTGCCGATGTATCTGTAGGCCGAAGGCGCCTTGCGCTTCACTTCGGCAGGTTTCGGCAGGGGCAGTTTGGCCGCATCCTCCGCCAGCTCGCCGTAGCCTGCCTTTTTCCCTTCCGGCCCGAGCACGAAGTGGTTCGACGCCTTGCACTGCCCGGCCGCCACGCCCCACCTCTTCGCCGCCGCGCGTTCCAGCAGCATCCGCGCCGACGCTCCGGCCGTGTGCAGGGCCTCGGCGAAATCGCGAATCGAACACGACCCGTCGGTGTTCTGCGAACCGTACTTTTCATCGCCGAGGGCCTGCTCGATCCGTACCTTCGACCAGTCGGCTTCCATCTCGTCGGCGGCGATCACGGGCAGCACGCTACGAATGCCGGTGCCCATCTCGGAGCGGTGCGCGACCAGGATCACCGTGCCGTCTTTTTGCAGTCCCAGATAGACACTGGGATGCCAGGCCGCCCGGTCTGCCTCGCCTGCCAGCAGCGCGGCGGGCGTGGCGCCAATGATCAACGCCCCGGCCGAAAAGATCTCTTCGAGGAATCCCCGGCGCGAAACGGTCCGGATGCGGTCCTGGCGCGTCATGCCATTACCTTCGCGGCCATTTGGATGGCGGTACGGATGCGTTGATAGGTGCCGCAGCGGCAGAGGTTGCCCCGCATGGCCGAGTCGATTTGGGACCCTGTGGGCTTCGGCGTCTTCTTCAGGAGTGAGGCCGCCTGCATGATCTGGCCCGGCTGGCAATAGCCGCATTGCGGCACGTTGGCGTCCCGCCAGGCCTTTTGCAAAGGGTGCTCGCCGTTGTTCGACAACCCCTCGATGGTTGTAACCGCCTTGCCCGCGGCGGCTTTCACCGGTGTGATGCAACTGCGCATGGCCGTGCCGTTGATATGAACGGTGCAGGCGCCGCAGAGACCCTGCCCGCAGGAAAACTTCGTGCCCGTCAGCTTGAGCACGTCCCGGAGAAACCACAGCAGCGGCATCTCCGGCGAACCGTCGAATGTACGGTCGACGCCATTCACCTTCACAGTGATCATGTAGACCTCGCGGGCCGCCCAGGCCCCTAGTAGCCCTTCTGTTTGTCCACGACGTTGATCAGCGGTTTGCCCTCGCCGAACCGCTGGATGTTTTCCTTTACCGTTCCCAGCATACGGCTCCGGTCCTGATCGCTCCGTCCGGCGATGTGCGGCGTCACGATGGCGTTGGAGAATTTCCACAAGGCATTGCCCTGCGGCAGGGGCTCGGGATCGGTGACGTCCACGCCCGCGCCTGCCAGCCTGCCGGAGTCGAGCGCCTTGACCAGCGCAGGCAGGTCATACAAACCGCCACGGGAGACGGCGATGAAATAGGAGTCCTTCTTCATCATCTCGAACTGCGCCGGACCCATCATTTTGTGGCTTAACGCCGTGTGCGGCGCGGAGATGAAGATCACATCGGCGCTGGGAACCACCTCGTTCAACTGGTCCGGCTTGACCACCTTTTGCCAGAACGGCGACATCGGAATATCTTCCGGATCGACGCCCACCACGTTCATGCCGAAGGCCCAGGCGCGGATGGCGATCTGCTGGCCAATGCCGCCGAGCCCGATCACCACGGCGTTCTTGCCCCGCAGTTCGATCCCTTCAAAACGCCCGCGCCGCCAGTTCTCCGTCAGACGGTCGGCCGAATAGACGTTCAGGCGGCGGCTGAAGTAGAGCAGCATCGCCAGCGCGTGGTCGGCGATCTCGGGACCCTGAACAATCTGATTGTTGGTGACGACGATGTTTGAGTCGCGCAGCGCCGTGGAGCCGGAGCGGTGGAGTACGTTTTCCACGCCGGCGCTGGTGATCTGTACCCACTTCAATTGCTTTCCCGCCTGCACCAGCGCGGGAGAGATCACGCCGACAAAGGCGTCGGCGTCGCCGATCTCCTGCATCACCCGGTCCGGCGTCACGTTCACGATCTTCACCTTGTTCGAAGCCGATTGCCAATCGGCGACGACCTCTGGCGGCTGGCCAACGGTGAGAATCTTTTTTACCTGCGCCTGGGCGGCGGAGCCCATCACGAGGACAACCGAGCAGAGCCAAAGGGTGGCGCGAAACATGGAGATCTCCTTTTGCCGGATGTGGAACCTGGGAAGTGAGATTCTATCTCAGTAGCGATGCGAGCGGTAACGGATCGTCTGGCACTCGGCGTGGAAGCGGCCATGCACGCCTACCTGCGCCTGCGTAAACGGGCCGCCATGCGCGCGGCGGCGCGGAAGCCGCTGGCTTTCGCCGGGCTCGACGCGGCTCCGGTAACGGTGCGCGGCGAGGGCCGGGATCTCTCCTGCCTGCTGGCGCCGGGCGAACCGGGGCGCGGGGTGTGGCTGCTGGCGCACGGCCTGGGAGAGAACCGCTGGCAGATGGCATCGCGGGCCGCCTGGTTCCGCTCGCGGGGCCATTCCGTGCTCTTGCTGGACTTCCGTTCGCATGGGCAAAGCGACTGGGGCCCGGTTTCCTTTGGACGTTCCGAGGCTGCCGATGTCGATGCGGCCGTTGGCTACCTGGAAACGCGGTTTCCGGGCGAACCCATCTCATTTTGCGGCGTGTCCCTGGGCGCGGCGGCGGGCGTGCTGGCGGCCTCGGCGGAGCGCTTTGACCGCGTCATTCTCGAACTGCTCTACCGCGCCCTGGAGGACGCCGTCATGGACCGTGCGCGCGCGTGGCTCACACGGGCCAGCTTTCCCGTGGCGCGCGCCTATCTGCGGCGGCTGGAACACGCCTACCCCGGAGGCGACCCGCTGGAGGCCGTCACGAGGCTGCGCGGCCGCGTCCTGCTGCTGGCGGGCGCGCTGGATCCCTATGTGCCGCTGGCGCACGCACGCCAGTTGGCGGCGGCCGCCGGGGCGGCACTGGTGGAGTTTCCCCGAACGGGACATCGGAACCTGCACCGCGTCGCCCGCGCCGAATGGCAGCGCGCGGTGGAGGATTGGCTGGACGGGCCTTCGGAGCAGGCGGCTGCCGTGCTCAGGAGTTCATGAAACGCAGACTGTGCTCGCGGATGTAATCCAGGGAATCGATCAGCTCATGATCGGATTCCAGCGTGTGCAACTCCGCCTCCGGGTGCAGCCGAGCGAACTCCTCGGCGAAAGCCAGGGGAACCACCTCGTCTTCCGTTCCGTGAAAGATGATGGCCGGCTGCGTGGCGTCCGGATACTCCTCATAGGTGAGTGCGTCTTTCATCAGCTCGAAGCCGAGGCTGGTTTCGCGCATCAGGCCGTAGTGAAACACGGAAAGCGAGTTTGTCTCGCGCCAGGCGGCCATGGCTTCGCCGCCCAACTCCGCTTGCCAGCGCGGAGCGAAGCCGAACGCCGGGGCCATCAGGATGAGCCGTTTCACGCGGTCCGGGTTGCGCGCTGCGTAGAGCGTGGCCAGATAGCCGCCCATCGACGAACCCATCAGCGTCACCGGCAGCGCCGCCGGCCCCAGATTTTGCAGAGCGTCTTCCAGAATGGCAAGCTGGCCGGAGATGGTCAGACGCTCGAAGTCTCCGCCATCCAGCGCCGGGATGCTGACGGCAATGCCCGCTTCGCCGAAGCTGTCGCGGAAATACAGCGCCTTGCGCGAGGCGGGGCTGGAGGCGAATCCATGAAGATAGATCAGATGGCTCACGGTGTGTGGCTGCGCTCCCGTTTATTCGCCGATGCCGAGTGAGTGGAGGATGAAGGCATAGGATTGCGCCACCTCCTTGATGCGGTCGTAGCGTCCGGAGGCGCCGCCGTGACCCGCGTCCACGTTCATCCGCAGCACAATCGTCGAATCGCCCCGGTTGGCGGCCCGCAGCTTCGCCGTCCACTTCAACGGCTCCCAGTAGGGCACCTGCGAATCGTTCATGCTGGAAAAAATATAGACGTCCGGGTAGCGTGCCGGCGCCGTGTTGTCATAGGGCGAGTACGACTTCATGTACTCATAAAATTCCTGCCGCTTCGGGCTGCCAAACTCCTCCGCGTCGGTGGTGGACAGCGGGATGGTGTCGTCCAGCAGTGTGCTCACCACATCGACAAACGGCACGGCGGCGATGACGGCGTGGAACAACCCGGGCTTCATGTTCACGACCGCGCCCACCAGCAGGCCGCCCGCGCTGCCGCCTTCAATGGACAGTTTCTTCGGATGCGAGTACCCGTTCGCGATCAGGTATTCGGCACAGGCGGCAAAGTCCTGGAAGGTGTTCTTCTTCCGCAGCAGCTTGCCCGCTTCATACCACGAGTAACCCAGGTCCGTGCCGCCGCGGATGTGGGCGATGGCGTAGGCGAATCCGCGATCGAGCAGGCTGAGCCTCGAGGCGCTGAACGTGGGCGGAATCGGAATCGCGTAGGCGCCATAGCCGTACAGGTGCACGGGCCGCGTGCCATCCTTGGGAAATCCCTTCTTGTAGAGAATCGTCATCGGGACCATCGTCCCGTCATGACTCTTCACACGCACGCGTTCCACCGCGTACAGCGAAGGATCGTAGGCCGGAACCTCCTGCCGTTTCACCAGCGTCCGCTCGCGGGTCTCCATGTTGTAGTCGAAGATCGACTGCGGCGTCACCATCGAGGTATATGAAAATCGCAGCACCGGCGTGTCGTACACCCGGTTCATGCCAATCGACGCGGCGTAGGCGGCTTCCTCGAACTGAATGTCGTGCTCGTGCCCGGAGCGCGAATCGGCGATGCGCAGCGTGTCCAGGCCGTCCACGCGCAGCCCGTACGCCATGAAGTTGCGGAACGAGCGCATCGTCTCGATGTAGAGGCCGTCCCGCGCCGGAATCACCTCTTTCCAGTGCGCCGCGCCCGGCGCCTCCTCCGGCGCCGACACAACGCGAAAATCCCGCGAAGTGTCGTTGATCAGGATGTACAGACGGCCGCCGTGGTCAGTCATCTCATAGGTGATGCCTTCGCGGCGCGGAATCAGCACGCGGAAGGGGTCCGCGGGCCTCCGCGCATCGGCGTAGCGCACCTCGGCCGTGCTGCCGCTGGCGGCGGTGATGGTGAGGAAGCGCCCGGATTCGGTCTTCCCCGGATAGATGTCGTAGCGTTCGTCCTTCTCCTCGTAAATGAGCACGTCGCCGCTCGCGGGCGCGCCCAGTTCGTGCCGCCACACCTGGTAGGACCGCTTCGTTTGCGGATGCTGCCGGCCATAGATCACCGTCTTGCCATCGGCGGCCCACTCGACGCCGGAGACCCGTTCGATTACGTCGGGAAGATCCTTGCCCGCGGACAGGTCGCGCACATGAAAGCCGTACTCGCGGTAGCCGGTGGTGTCCACCTCATAGCCGATAAGGTTGTGGTCCGGCGCCGGATCCGGTCCTTTGTGCGAATAGAACTTGTGGCCCTTGGCCATGGCGTTCACGTCGAACAGAATCTCCTCGGGCGCCGCCAGCGTGCCCTTTTTACGGCAGAAGACGGGGTACTGCAAGCCTTCCACGGTGCGTGAATAGTAGAGGTAACCGCCGTCGGGATAGGGCGGCGAAAGATCGGTCTGTTTAATGTGGCTGAGAATCTCCTTGTTCACCTTCTCCACCAGCGGTTCAAACGGCGCGAATACGGCGTCGGTATAGGCGTTCTCGGCCTTCACGTAGGCCATCACGTCCGGATTCGAGCGGTCGCGCATCCAGAAATAGGGATCCTGGCGCGTGTCCCCGAAGAGTTTCATCTCATGGGGAATTCGCTTGGCGGCGGGGGGCTTGAGCGTAACGGCTTGGCTGCTGGGCATGGGAAGAGTGAACAGAAAAACGGCAAGCGCGCGAAAGCACATGCGCATAGGGTCACGATAGCAGAAGGACCGCGCCTGTCACCGTTCCGGCGGTTCGGGCTCGATGGGAATGAACTTGATGTTGGCGTCGGCGGCGAACATCTGCCAGTCCGCGTAACGCGCCAGGTTGTCGATGATGAGCCGCGGGGGTCCGAGTACGGGCGGATCTTTCTTCTTTTTTCCCGGCGTCAGACGCTGCGCCAGCTTCCGGTAGTGCACCGAGACCGGCAGCAGCACGCCATAACGGGACGGCGCATAGTCGATGGCGGCGGCGTGGGTGGCCAGCGTATCGTACTCGGTGTTTTTGAGGGCCAGTGTGATGCGCAGCGGCACGCCATCGGCCTCGCGTACGGCGAGCGTGCCTTCCATGCGGACGCGTTCCAAACGCCGGGCGGAGTATACGCGCGCCGCATCGTCCGACCCTTCCTTCTGCCGCCATTCGATCACTACGGCCTCGTCGGCGCCGGAGAATTCGCGCCGCACGAAGCGAAAGTCGAGCAGGGCCAACTGGCGCGACCGGAACAGGAGAATCGATTGCCCGAAGTCGGTCGCCGCCCCGGTCTGGCCGTACTTCGCGAACTCGCGCAGCAGGGTCATGCGCCGGCGGTCGTCCTCGCTCGTCATCCCCTCGGCCAGCGCCTGGCGCGGATTCGTCCGCTCCGCCAGCACCGCGCGTCCGTCCACGGACACTACCTGGCGGAACTCGCGAATCCACTCCGGTTTGTCGCGCAGCGCGGCAAAGCCATATTCGGAGGTGATCTCGCGCGTGAAGGTGCGCGCCCCCGCGGTCTCCCGCGAAGCGCCCCAACGGATGCGCGGCGGCTCCAGGCGGCCCTGGTGCGTCAGGGTTTCGCGCCCGACGATGCGGGGAGCCTTCTGATAAAAGACCTCGGCTTCCTCGGCCACGCGGCGCAAGAGCCGTTCCAACTCCTGCGGCGAAGGGTTCTCTTGCGCGGCAAGAAGCAGGGGAACCAGGAATGCCGCGCCCAGGAGCCTCACGGCCACCAGTGTAACGAAGCGGCCCCGCGGCGGCAGCCTCGCGCCCGCGCTTGCTATGCTGAGAAATCACCCCCGTATGATTCCCGAACACATTGTCGAGGGACTCACGTTTGATGATGTCCTGCTAGCGCCCGCCCGAAGCAACGTCCTGCCCACCGAGGCCGAAACCAGGACCTGGTTCACGCGGAAGATCTCCCTGAACGTGCCGATTTCCAGCTCGGCCATGGATACGGTCACCGAATCGCACATGGCCATCGCCCTGGCGCGCGAAGGCGGCATCGGCATTATCCACCGCAACATGCCCGCCGGAAAGCAGGCCGAGGAAGTGGACCGGGTGAAGCGCTCGGAAGCGGGCATGATCGTCGATCCGGTCACCGTGCAGCCCCACCAGAAGATTCACGAGGCGCTCGCCGTGATGCAGCGTTTCCGCATCTCGGGCGTCCCGGTCACCGACGGACACGGCAAACTGGTGGGCATTCTCACCAACCGCGACCTGCGCTTTGAAACGCGCACCGACCTGCCGGTGGAAGAGGTGATGACAAAAAAGAACCTCATCACCGTACCCGTCGGAACCACGCTCGAGCAGGCCGAGGAGATCCTCCACCAGCACCGCGTGGAAAAACTGCTCGTGGTGGACGATCAGTATCTGCTGAAGGGGCTCATCACCGTCAAGGACATCCAGAAGAAGGTGAAATACCCCAACGCGGCCAAGGACGAAAAGGGCCGCCTGCGCGTGGGCGCGGCCATCGGCGCCACGGGTGACTTCCTGGAACGGGCCCAGGCGCTGGTGGACAAAAAGGTGGACGTCATCATCATCGACACGGCGCACGGCCACAGCGACCGCGTGCTGGAAGCCGTCGTGGCGGTGAAACGCCTGCTGCCCGAACTGCAACTGGTGGCGGGCAACGTGGGCACTTTTGAAGGCGCCAGGGACCTGATCGACCGCGGCGTGGACGGCGTCAAGGTGGGCATCGGTCCGGGCTCCATCTGCACCACGCGCGTGGTATCCGGCGCGGGAATGCCGCAGATCACCGCCATCGCCGAAGCCTCCAAGGCCACGCGCGCCGCGGGCGTTCCGCTTATCGCCGACGGCGGCATCAAATATTCCGGCGATGTCACGAAAGCGCTGGCCGCGGGCGCCGATTGCGTCATGATCGGATCGCTGTTTGCCGGCACCGATGAATCGCCGGGCGAAATGATTCTCTATCAGGGCCGCACGTTCAAGACCTACCGGGGCATGGGCTCGCTTGGGGCGATGTCCACGGGCACTTCCACGGACCGTTACGCGCAGGAAAGCGCGGCCAAACTGGTGCCCGAGGGCATCGAAGGCCGCGTGCCCTACAAGGGGCCTCTCGGCGAGATGGTCTTCCAACTGGTGGGCGGCGTGCGGGCCGGCATGGGCTACTGCGGCTGCCGCACCATCGCCGAGTTGCAGCAGAACTCCCGCTTCGTGCGCGTCTCGATCGCCGGGTTGCGCGAAGGCCACGTGCACGACGTCATCATCACAAAGGAAGCGCCCAACTACCGCGTGGAGAACTCCTAAACGGCCGCGGGCCAGGCGGAGCGTATGAGCCGGCCTTTCCTGACCGCCGAGTGGCGCCATCTGGCGATGCTGAACTTCGCCATCGATCCCGAAGTTCCGCGGCCGCGCGTCCCCGCCGGCACGGAATTGGATTCGTGGCGGGGCGAAACGCTGGTCAGCCTGGTCGGCTTTCAGTTCCTGAACACGCGCCTGCGTGGCGTGCCCATCCCCTTTCATCGTGATTTCAATGAGGTGAATCTGCGTTTCTATGTCCGCCGCGAGGCGGCGGGCGAGTTGCGCCGCGGCGTCGTGTTCATCCGTGAGGTGGTGCCGCGCGCGGCCATCGCGGCGGTCGCGCGCTGGGTTTACAACGAGCCCTATGCCGCTTGCCCCATGCGCGGCGGACCGCGAGACCGAGGCGCCGGTTACGCGTGGCGTCACGCCCGCCGCTGGAACTCATTCGATGTCTCGGTCGAGGGAGAACCTCGCGCGCTGATCGCCGGCTCCGAGGCGGAGTTCATCACGGAGCACTATTGGGGCTATACGCGCCAGCGGGACGGCGGCACGGTGGAGTATGAGGTGCGGCACCCCCCGTGGCGCGTGTGGACGGCGCTGGAGGCCCAGCTCGATGTGGACGTGCGCGGCTTTTATGGGGATGCCTATGCGGAAGCGCTGGCCGCCCGGCCTCGTTCGTCCTTTCTCGCCTCGGGGTCGGCCGTCGAGGTGATGCCCGCGGGAAGGCTCCCCGTGAGACCGCGGTAAGCAGCCCTCCGGCAACCGGGCCGGGGACAAATTCCCTTGGAAACCTCGCGCTTCCCGCCGAAGAGGACAGGGAAGGAGCGAAGCGGCGTACATGGTGTGGCAGAAATACCTTGTGAGCGATCCGGAACTGCTGGACGGACAGCTATGCGCCAAGGGAACGCAAGTGACCGTGGCGGACATTCTGAGCGATCTGGCGGAGGGAGCCGGCGCGGAGGAGATTCTGCGCAGGCGTCCGGGGCTCCAGTTGACGCACATCGCGGCGGCGCTGGCCTATGCGGCCGGTCTGGCGGCAAGCCGGCACTGTTACAAGTGCGTGGCCGACGAGTTGGAAAAGCCGGCCCGGCCCCGTCCGCCGAAAAGGAAGCCGTCCGCGCCTTAGCCTCCGCTCGCTGTGTCCGCTCCTTCGACGCTCGACACCTTCACCTTCAGCGTTCCTTTGTGAAGCCGCACGGTGAGGTTCTGCCGGACGCGAGTGGCCGCCGAGTCACGCACCACCGACCCGTCGCCGGCCTGCACAATGCTGTAGCCGCGCTCCAGCACCGCCAGGGGGCTTAGCTGAAGCAGTGAGGCGTGCAGAGCGTCATGTCGCCGTTGAGCCAGGGCCACACAAGCCTGCGCCGGAGGATCCAAGCGGCGTTCGAGCGCATCGAGCCGCCCCGCTTGCCGCATCAGGAAGGGCCGCAGCGTGGAGTCCAAGTGTCCTTTCGCGTCGGCCACGCGCTGCCGCATACGCGAAAGGCGCAACCGCGGATCGGCCCGCTGCACCACCGCCGCGCACTGTTCCAGCAACCGCCGCAGCCGGTTCAGCCGTTCCCGCGCCCCATCGCGCAGGCGGAACTGCGTGTCATCGAAGCGTTGCGCCGAACGCAGAACACGGTAGTGAACGGCCCGTTCCAGTCTCGCGCTCTGCGCCAGTACGGTCTCCAGCAGTCCGGCTGCGTCCCGGACGGCCAGTTCCGCCGCCGCCGAAGGCGTCGGTGCACGCAGATCGGCTACCCAATCCGCGATGGTGACGTCGGTTTCGTGCCCGACGGCGGAGATGACCGGCACGGAGCAGGCGGCGATAGCCCGTGCCACCGCTTCTTCGTTGAAACTCCACAGGTCTTCCAGGGAGCCGCCGCCGCGTCCGACAATCAGCAGGTCCGGCCAGCCGGAGGAGGAGAAATATTCGATGCCCTCCACGATTTGTCCCACGGCGCCCGGCCCCTGAACCTGGGCGGGATAAAGGCGAATCTCCAAACCGGGAAAACGCCGTGTCAGAACGTGCAACATATCCTGAATGGCCGCGCCGGTGGGCGAGGTGACAATGCCGATGCGGCGGGGGAATCGCGGGAGTGGGCGTTTTCGCCCGGCGGCGAACAGGCCTTCGGCCTCCAGGCGGGCCTTCAACTGTTCAAAAGCCATCTGGAGGGCGCCTTCTCCTTGCGGCTCCAGGGCCTCCACGATGAACTGATACTCGCCGCGTGGTTCATACACGTCGATGCGCCCACGCGCCTGCACGGCCATCCCCTCTTGGGGCCGAAAAAGCAGCAGGCGCATATTGCCTTTCCAGATGACGCATCGGACCTGGGAATCGGCATCCTTGAGTTGAAAGTAGGCGTGCCCGGAGGCGGCCAGTTTCAGCCCGGAGATCTCGCCGCTCACCCAGATGCCGTCGTAGGCCGTGGTGAGGATCTCCTTGATCTCGCGGGTAAGCGCGCCCACGGTATAAAGGCGTCTGAAAGGCTGTAAATCCAGTGAAGTTTGATCCATGCGAAGGTGTGTCCCGGGTGATGCAACCGATCAAAATTTTCGATAAACGGCCCCCACAGGCGTCTGCTATCCTTCTACTTTAATCCGCGCAGGCGGTTCCCCCCAATCCACTCTGGAGGTTCCATGACCCCGAAAGATGTACTAGAGTTTGCCAAGAAGAACGGCGCCCGTCAGCTCGATCTGCGCTTCACGGACCTGCCTGGCGTGCAGCAGCATGTCTCCTACCCGATCGGCCAGTTGAGCGAAGCTTCCTTCGAGGAAGGTTTCGGCTTCGACGGCTCATCCATTCGCGGCTGGGCCGCCATCAATGAAAGCGACATGCTCCTGATTCCGCAACCGGAAACCGCGGTGATGGACCCGTTTTTCCAGGTGCCGACCCTGGTGCTGCTGTGCGAGGTGGTGGACCCCATTACGCGCCAGCATTATGAGCGCGATCCGCGCTGGATCGCCAAGAAAGCGGAGATGTACCTGGGCACGACCGGCCTGGGAGACACCGCCTTTTTCGGAGCCGAAGCGGAATTCTTCATTTTCGACAGCATCCGGTTCGATTCCAACCAGTACGAAGGCTACTACCACATCGACGCCGACGAGGGCCGCTGGAACACGGGCCGCGAGGGGGTCAACCTCGGCTACCGTCCCCGGTACAAGGAAGGCTACTTCCCCGTGCCGCCGATGGACCACATGCAGGACATCCGCGCCGAGATGGTGGAAGAGATGATCAAGGTGGGCCTTGACATCGAGTGCCACCACCATGAGGTGGCCACGGCCGGCCAGTGCGAGATCGATCAGCGCTTCGACACGCTCGTGAAGTCCGCCGACAACATGATGCTGTACAAGTATGTGGTCAAGAATGTCGCCAAGAAGCACGGCAAGAGCGTTACCTTCATGCCGAAGCCGCTGTTTGGCGATAACGGCAGCGGCATGCACGTCCACCAGTCCATCTGGACCAACGGCAAGCCCACGTTTGCCGGCGACGGCTATGCGGGCTTGAGCCAGACCGCCCTGTGGTACATCGGCGGACTGCTGAAGCACGCGCGGGCTCTGTCGGCCATCATCGCACCGACCACGAACAGCTACAAGCGCCTGGTGCCGGGCTACGAAGCTCCCGTGAACCTCGCCTACTCGCGCCGCAACCGTTCGGCCGCCTGCCGCATCCCGATGTACTCGGCCAGTCCGAAGGCCAAGCGCGTCGAGTTCCGTCCGCCGGACCCCAGCTCGAACCCTTACCTCGCATTTGCCGCCATGCTGATGGCTGGCATCGACGGCATTCTGAACAAGATCGAGCCCGGCGAACCGCTCGACAAGGACATCTACGACCTGTCGCCGGAAGAGATGAAGGCCGTGCCCTCCATGCCCGCCTCGCTCGACGAAGCGCTGGTATGCCTGGAAGAGGATCACTCCTTCCTGCTCAAGGGCGACGTCTTCACCGAGGAGCTGATTGAAACCTTCATCGGCTACAAGAAGAAGAACGAGGCGGACGCCGTCCGTCTCCGCCCGCACCCCTACGAATTCAGCCTCTACTACGACATTTAGACGGCTGCGAGTTCAGTAACCCAGCCATGGGTTCCACCGGCCGGCTCCCCTTCGCGGGGGAGCCGGTTCTGTTTTTACATCCCCCTTGTTACACGGCCGCGCCGCCCTGTGCTATTCTTCGCCCACATAGCAAGGAGCGAACGGCCATGGAACGAAAAAGCGCACACGAGTATCCGCAGGAACTGCTGAACCTGTTCGACAAGTTCGTGCACGGCGACATTGACCGCCGCGGCTTCATGGATGCAGCCCAGAAGTATGCCACGGGAGGAGTCACGGCGGCGGCCCTTCTGGAAAGCCTCACGCCGAACTTCGCCTTGGCACAACAGGTGGCCAAAGACGACCCGCGCATCAAGACCGAGTACGCCAGCGTTTCGTCCCCCGAGGGCAACGGCAGCATTAAGGGATACCTGGCGCGTCCCGCGCGGGCCACGGGCAAATTGCCCGCCATCCTCGTCATCCACGAGACCCGCGGGTTGAATCCGTACATAGAGGATGTCGCCCGGCGCCTGGCCACGGAGAACTACATCGCCTTCGCTCCGGACGGCCTTACCAGCGTCGGTGGCTATCCGGGCAACGAGGATGAGGCCCGCGCGTTGTTTCCCAAGGTGGACGGCGCGAAAATGACCAATGACTTCGCCGCCTCGGCCCGCTGGCTGAAGACGCGCCCGGACAGCACAGGCAAACTGGGAGTGGTGGGCTTCTGCTTTGGCGGTGGCATGTCGAACAAAATGGCCGTGATGCTCGGCCCGGACCTGGCCGCCGCGGTTCCCTTCTATGGCGGCGTGGCTCCGGCGGCCGACGTGCCGAAGATTAAAGCGGCCCTTCTGCTGCACTTCGCGGGCCTGGACACGCGGATCAATGCCGGATGGCCCGCCTATGAGGAGGCCCTCAAGGCGAATCACGTCAACTATAAGGCATTCATCTACGAAGGCGCCAATCACGGTTTCCACAACGACACCACGCCCCGCTACGACGAGGCGGCGGCCAAACTGGCCTGGAAACGCACGCTGGACCACTTCGCTCAATTCGTGCGCGGTTGAGAGGCCCGCTCAGAACGCCAGTTTCAACTGAAACCGGAAGGCACGGCCGTCGTTCAACGTGTTCGTGATAAAGCCAAAGCTCGGGCTGGATAATTCGCGCCAGGGCTCGGCGAACTGCGGCGTGTTGAAGGCGTTCACGGCTTCCGCCCGCAGGTGTAGACGCCAGTCGCCGTGCAGCGCGAAGGCGCGTTGCAGCGCAAGGTTCACGTTGGCGATGCCGGCTTTCCTGAAAGTGTTCGAGCCCAGATTGCCGCGGCTGCCGGTGGGGGCGATGTAGGAGAACGCGGTGGCCGGAAGCAGGGCTCGCGAGGTGTCGGGATGTCCTATGGCGCGGCCCAGCACCGAAGGGTCCATGACGTTTGGCCGGTCGCCCTGATCGCCATCGACGTTGCCAAAGCCGGGGGCGTCGGAGCCCGTGAACACCGTGAACGGCGTGCCCGTCTTCACCAGGCCCACCGCAGACAGATCCCACTTGCCGGCGATTTTCGATAGCAGCGTGGCTGCCGGCAACCTCGGCGTCGAGTAGTTGCAGCGCAGCAGGAAGGCGTGGCGCTGATCGAATACGCTGGGCCCCCGCATGTCGCTCCATACAAAGAATTCGCTTTGCGCCAGCCCCTGGCGGCCGTCATCGCCCGCGCCCGTGGAGGTGTAGGAGCCGCCGAGGTCAATCGCCTTGCTCCACCAGTACGAAGCGTCAACCGACAGCCCCTGCCAGGAGGGCATCACCAACGTCGCGCGGCCCGCGTCGAAGTAGCCGCGCGAACCGTTCACGATGCGCCGGTGATCGAAGTAGCGCGGGTCCGGACGCCGGTCGTTAATCGTGGCCGTGGTTTGGGGAATGCCCGGCGTGGGCACGGCGCGGTTGGTGTACCACATGAACAGCAGTTTCTGCGAGCGGCTGCCCAGATAGGCCAGTTGCAGCCGGAATCGCCGGCCCAGCGAAGGCTCCCACAGCAAGTTGTACTGGTGGACATACGGGCTTCGCAAGAGCGGATCGACATCGACGAAGGTGCTGCGGGCGCCGGGCGTCACCGGAATGTTCAACTGCTGGAAGGGAAGCAGAAGATCCGGCGCTTGAATTTCAAATTTCTGATTGAGCGGAGGGTTGTAGCGCGTCTGGCCGTAGGTGACCGGGTAGATCTCGCCATAGTGAAGTCCATACACCGCGCGTAGAATTCCTCCGCGGCCCGGCAACTTCAGAGCCAGGGCCAGGCGGGGAGCGAAGTTGTTCCGGTCGCTCGGATACGGTACGGGGGTCAGGCGGTGGGCCTCCGCGGGCGCGCCGGCCATCTCCCAGCGCAAGCCCATGTGCAGGCTCAACCACGAAGTGGCCCGCCACTCGTCGCCCAGAAACAGCGCGGGCTCCCATGTGCGGAACCCGCGCACGGCGTTGCCCGTGGCGCCGCTGAACCGGCTGGGAATGCCGAGCAGGAAGTTTGTCATCGCGTCGCGGCCGAAGTCGTTCCGGAAATAGAGATTGCCCCGGTGCGACGAGGACTCGAAGCCGTTCACCTGGCGGCGCGCCATTTCGCCCCCGGCATACCAGTTGTGTACGCCCCTGGACTGCCGCACCGCCGCCGCGGCGCGGTAACGGTTCTGCGCGCGGTCGATGGGGATGGAGGAGCCGGGACCCAGCGTGGTAATCACGTTCGAGAAGTTCACCTGTGGCCCGACGGCGTTCGGTTCCGGCAGCAGTAGCGACGTGACGCGGTCAAAGCCCGCGCTGGCTTGCATCACGGTGGCCGCGCTCCAGTTCCGGTTCCACGTCAGGACGACGGTGTGCGCCTTGGTTGTCGTATCGGGATTCTGCCCGGCGACTAGCTGGAAGGCGTCGACGAATTGCGAGGTGAAGTGATAGCGGACGAACAGATCGTCACGGCCGCTCAGGCGCTGGTCCAACCGCAGCATGGCGTTGCCGTCGTTGAGCGCCTGCGGCGCGTTCGTGTTCAACGCCCGCTCGTTCACGTCGGTCCGGTTGGGCAACTCAGCGGGGAAGCCATCGAGAAACTTCCGGATCAGGGCGCGTTTCACGGGATCGGCCGCCAGCGGCGTGCGTTCGGAGGCCAGCGGCACCAGAACGTTTCCGTTCACGAAGCCGCGCACCCGATTCCGCGAGAGATCGAAGGTGAACCGTGTATCCGGCCCCAGACGCATCGTCGCGGTGGCGCCGTATTGGTTTTCATGCGCGGGCTTCAGCCCGCCCACGGTGAAAAACGAACGTGCGTTGAACACGCTGTTGCCGTGCCACAGGTAGAGATTGCCGTGCCAGGGATCGCCCTTGACCGGGCTTGCATGGAGCGTGGCGGTGGGCGGCACCCCGAATTCGCTACCAAAATA
The DNA here is from genome assembly GCA_020852175.1 of Bryobacterales bacterium. GTDB lineage: Bacteria > Acidobacteriota > Terriglobia > Bryobacterales > Bryobacteraceae > JAFLBB01. Next base: position 29,397 of record JADZBH010000001.1, read on the forward strand.
CCCGCGGTCGGCGCGAAATTCCCCCACTGGCGTCGCCGTGGTGCCCGCCCGCGTGTTCAACTCCTTCAGCGCGTTGTTATCGATCAGGTTGAACTGTACGTTCTCATTGCGGCGGCTCTCGCCGTTCTGTGCGTTCGTACGGCCCAGCAGGTTCAAATCCTGGCGGGGCGCGGGCGGCGGCGGCGGTTCAGTGGCGGCCCCTGCAGTGTCACCGTCTTTTCTTTGCGCGGCCAGCGGCCAGGCGCTCAGAAACACGGCGAGCAGCACGGCCACCGGCAGTCGGAACATTTCATTGATTATCGCAGGCTGCCGGTGGTTTCCCGGCCCGAGCCGAGGCTCGCGGGAATCCCCTGCCGGTAGCCGGGATAGCGCAGTTCAATGCCCAGGGCGCGGCGAATGGCCCCGCCGTCCACGCGCCGGTTGGCGCGGCGCGTGTCGTCGCCGGGCAGACGCTCCGTGAACTCCGGCATGGGAACGTCGAGAAGTTCAGCACAGAACGCGGCGATCTCGCCCGCCGCGCATGGCGCCTCGTCGGCAACGGGAAAACAGCCGGTCAACTCCGCGTCGAGCGCCGCCAGGCAATGGGCGGCAAGGTCGTCCACGTGAATCCGGCTGATCAGGTTCGTGCCGTCTCCCGGCAGACGGTAGCGTCCCTGGCGCATGGCCTCATGCACGCCCCGGCCCGGACCATAGATGGCCGCCGACCGCAGCACCAGCGTGCTCCAGGGGCCCGTCCGCAATACGTTCTCTTCATCCACACGCAGCCGCTCGCGTTCGTGACGGGGTGCGGGCGCTGTGTGTTCATCCACCTGGCGCGTCTCGCCATATACGCCCGTGGTGGAGAGGTACACAACCCGTGCCGCCGCCGCCAGCAAAGGCGCCGCCAGCGGGGCCGTGGCCCGGTAGCCCTCCGGCGTACGCAGTACGGGCAGCGAGTAGAGCACGCGCGCACCCGCTTCGACACACCTGGATAGCTGCGCGTACGTGGATGCGTCCAGTACATCGAACCGGTGCGCTTCACCCGCCGTGGCGCGCAGGCTGACGACGCGTTCGCCGCGCATCTCCAGCGCCCGCGCCACGCGCTGGCCTGTGTACCCCGCGCCCAGAATCACATACACAGACACGCTATTTCGACTCCACGCCGGGCGGCTTCCATTCGCACGATTCGGCGCCCATGATACGCAAACGGTTGCGGGCCACCCAGGCGTAGGCCGCGTCGCCCACCCGGTTCGAAAGCGGCGACAACCCCGCCGCGAAGACGAGCCCGCACCCTGCCGCGGCGGCCGAAGCCGGTACGCCCGCCAGGATCAGCACGCCTACCGCGGCGGCCAGCCCGAGGTAGGTGGCCGGCGTCCACGCCGCCATGCGCTTCACCGCCCGCCAGCCACGGTGCTCCCGGCTTCCGTCGCGCAACACGATGGCACCCTGCGGCGTGGGAGACGGCGTCCAGTGGAAGTGTCCGAGCCAGTCCAGCCGTTCGCCCAACCGTTTGGAACGGATACAGAAGCGGCACCCCGCGTCGTACATTACCGTTGCTTTTCCCATATTCTGACCTCACTATGGATGCAACTCGCGTTGACCCGTCCTCGTTTGACTGATCTGGCTCCCTCTATTTTCGCGCGTGTTGGCTAGGAAGGTTCCGCATGAAATTCACCTTTGCCGCACTGTTGTTTCCGGTGCTTTTGGTGGCTCAACCTGCCTCCAAGCCCACTGACGTGTTCGCCTCCATACGGGAAAACCGGATAAGCGAACTGAAATCGTGGCTCCAAACCAACCGTCCCGATGCGTTCGCCGACAAACTGGGCAACCAGCCGCTCCACTACGCGGCCCTCTACGGCTCCCCTGAGTCGGTTCAAATTCTGCTCGATGCCGGAGCCTCTCCGAACGCCCGGAACTCAGGCGAGGTGACACCTCTGATCTATGCTGCCACGGATGCGGCCAAGGTGCGGATGATGCTCGCCCGCGGCGCGGAGGTGAAGTCCGCCTCCAAACAGGGCCGCACGGCGCTGCACGTGGCCGCGGTCTCGGCGCAGGGATTCGAGATCGCCCGCATGTTGCTGGACAAGGGCGCCGGTGTGGACGCGGCCGATGAGCGGGGCGACACGCCCCTGACCGCCGCGAACGCGGGCAACACGCCCCTGATGCGGTTGCTGCTGGAAAAGGGCGCCGATGCCCGTCACGCCAACCGGGAGGGGATGACGGCCCTGATGAACGCCGCTGGGGCGAGCAACACCGGAATCGTGAAGCTGCTTCTGGCCAAGGGCGCGGACGTGAATGCGGCCAACCGGTTTGGCGGCCGCGTACCGCGAGGGGAGATCGCCCTGAAGCAGTTGACGCCGCTCATGCTGGCCGCACCGTACGGTTCGCCCGCCACGGTAAAAACGCTGCTCGACGCAGGCGCCAAAGTGAACATGCGCGACTCGCGCGGCATGACGCCGTTGATGCTGGCCATGGCGAGCGATCATCAGTCCATCGAGGCGGTAAAGATGCTGCTCGCCGCCGGAGCGGACGCAAACGCAAAGGATAACGAGGGCGCCTCCGTCATGGATTGGGCCCGTAAGAGTCCGAACCCGGCGTTGTTCCGGCTGTTGGAGACGGCGGGCGCCAGGCCAGCGGTTGAGGCGGTGACAACTCCCCAACCCGGAGAGCCGCCCTCCCTTCGCGAGGCCGTGATGCGCTCTGTGCGCCTGATGGAGCGGTCCAACCCGGTTTTCTTCAAGGAGGGTGGCTGCGTGGCGTGCCACCACCAGGCGGCCACAGGCATGGCGATTCAGGCCGTACGCGCGGCCGGGTTCGACTTTGACCGTACCGCCGCCGCTGAGCAGGCCAAGCTGAGCACGGTGCTGACCATCCCCTTCGGAGCGCAAATGCTGCAGGCGTTTGAGATTGGCGGCACCACGGATACGGCTACTTTCACGGCTCTGGGCGCCATGGGCAACCGCGTGGAAGCCGGCCCTGCCACGGATCTGTTAGTGCACTACATCGCCTCGCGACAAAACCCCGATGGTTCGTGGAGCTTGCACGGCATCAGCCGCCCTCCCATGGAGGAAACCGGTATCGCACGAACAGCCTACGCGGTGAAGGTCTTGCAGCATTACGACTGGCCGGGACGTCAGGCCGAGTTCGCCGCGCGCATCGCCCGCGCCCGCGCCTGGCTCGAGTCGGCCAAGCCCACCACGTCCTATGAAACCGCGGACCTGGCTCTGGGCCTGCGGTGGACAAACTCGCCGAAGGCCGCCACGGCAGTGCGGCAACTGATTGCCCTGCAACGGCCTGGAGGCGGGTGGGCGCAAACCGCCCACATGGCGCCCGACGCCTACGCCACCGGACTGGCACTCTACGCGCTGCACGAATCGGGCATGGCCGCCTCCAGCCATCCCTATGAAAAGGGCACGGCTTTCCTGCTGCGCACCCAACTCGGCGATGGCTCCTGGTACGTCGCCAGCCGCTCCGCCAAGTTCCAGCCGTATTTCCAGAGCGGGTTCCCGCATGACCATGACCAGTGGTTGTCGATGGTGGCCACGGCTTACGCCGTCCGGGCGCTGGCGCCAGCGGCCGCCGGCATCGGCATGACCGCCTCGCGTTAGCCGGAGGCTCGGGTGCGGGGCTGCGGCGAAAGCGCCGAATCTGCTATCGTCGTGTCGAACCGGCACGGATGGAGAAGCCCCGCATCCAGTTGAAACCCAAACCGGATGGCATGCGTCCTTCAAGCTGTTATGACGGGCATAAGCGGCGTTCTCCCCATCCCGGTGGCCGGTTCCAAAGCGAAACCGAAGGCACGCGTGGACTATCAGAATTCCGAGGAGGCACTGCTTGTCAAGCGCGTCCAGCGGGGCGACGAGTTAGCCTTCCGGGATTTGGTGGATCGCTACCAAAGTAAAGTATTTTCTATCATTTACGGGATTTTGCGCAGCCGGAACGACGCTGAGGATATCTCCCAGCAGGTGTTCGCCAAAATCTACTTTTCCATCGGCAACTTCGACTTCCGCTCCTCGCTCCTGACGTGGATTTACAAAATCACGGTGAATGAGTGCTACGACTACCTGCGGAAGAAGAAAGTGCGAAAACTGGTATACGAGAGCGACTTCTCCGAGGACGAGGCGCAGCGCATGGAGCGCTCCGAGCCCGCCGTTGAGTCCTCGGTTCCGATCGATCAGAAATTAGCGAATCGCGATCTCATCGTGAAGTTGCTGGAGCGTGTCTCGGAAGAGGACCGGCAACTGCTGATGCTGAAAGAGGTTGAGGGCCACTCCGTGGAGGAGTTGGCGCGGATGACCGGCATGAATGAGAACACGATCAAGGTGAAGCTCTTCCGGGCCCGCCAGAAGCTGGTGAAAGCGGCTCAGCGGCTCATGCCCCGCTGGACCGGATCGTTTGTGCTGTAAGCGCCAGGAAAGTAGCCGGGGTATGCTCATGAGCGTTGGCGTGCCGCGGCAACGAAGTAATAAGATAGTGGATGTAGACGGACGTTAGATCCGTTACCATGTGAGCTTCCGGACGGGAGAAAGCGCCATGATCCGGAAGCCGTTGTCGCACTGGCCAAGGCTGGTGCGGGATTTTCGAGGGAAGAAGAGATGGACCGGCATATTCAGGACCAGCTGGAACAGTTCCTGCAGGGTCTCGATCGTCGGCAATCCGAGCCGAATCGCAGCGACTTTGAACGGCATCTGGCCGAGGCCGATGCCGATACGCGTCAGATGGTGGAGCAGATGGCGGCTCAGGCGCGGATGTTGCGCGGCCTGCGCAGCCCCGTCGGCGAAGACGGCGACATTCTGCCCGCTCCCGGTTTCTACGCGCGCGTGATGCAGCAGATCGAGGCACAGCGTCCCGCCTCCATCTGGAACATGTTCGTTGAACCTCAATTTTTTCATCGACTTGCATTTGCGACTTTCTCGCTCCTGCTTTTATTGGGTCTCACCTTCCTCTCGCCCCACTTCCAGCAGGAATCTCCCGTACAGGCACGTTCGGAGCCGGAACTGATTCTGGCCACGCCGGAGCCGGCTCCGGTGACCTCCGTCAGCCAGTCGGAAGGGCGTGACGTGATGTTGCGCCAACTGACCGTCTACTCTGAGTAGGGTGGCAACCACGTTATGACAGGATCGAGCGCCTCGCCGTCGCCCTGGCGCAATCCGAAGATCATCGTTCTTCTGCTCTCCGTATTTGTGTGCGGCGCCGCGGCTGGTGTGGTGGGCATGCGCCTCAGCCAGCGTACGGTGTCGGCCAAACAGATTCCCTACTACAAAGAGAGCGAGCGTGAGATTTCGTTACAGCGCTTCAAGAAGGAACTCGACCTGACCAGCGAGCAGGCGGCTGAGATCGAGGTGATCCTCGACGACTTCATGATGTACTACCAGACTTTGCAGGCGCAGATGGACGAGGTCCGCTCGCACGGCAAGGACCGCATCGAGACGATTCTCGACGAGCGGCAGCGCGCGAAGTTCAATAAGATGTTGAGCGAACTCCAGACAAAGCGGATTCGCTGACACATCGCGCGCGGCATTCACGCCATCCGGACCACGTCCCAATCCACCACGCCCACCTTCTTCGACCAGACCTCCCACTTGGCGGACAACTCGGCCACCTTCGCCGGCTGGCGCGCGGCCAGGTCATTCATCTCGGTACGGCCGGCGTCAATGTCGTAGAGTTCCCAGTTGCCGGGGTGGCGGGAAACGAGCTTCCACCTCCCCTGGCGGACGGCGCGATTACCTTCGTGCTCCCAGTAGATCTCGCCGTGCCCGGACCGTTGCCGTCCTTCGATGACGGGCCGGAGCGATTTGCCTTCGAGAGGGGTGATCGGCTTTCCCTGGAAGGTAGCGGGATAAACGGCGCCGCCCACGTCGGCCGCCGTGGCCATCAGGTCGATCAGATGTCCAGGTTGATGCGTGAGACTCCCCTTGCGGCGCACGACGCCCGGCCAGTGGGCAATGAGTGGCGAGGAGATGCCGCCTTCATGCACCCAATGCTTATACCGGCGGAAGGGCGTGTTCGAGGCGTTGGCCCAGCCGATGCCGTAGCTCTGGTAGCCGTCGTCGCGTCCCGGCATGATGGAGGGATCGTTGCCTACGCGGACGGGCCGGCCATCGCGCGTCCGTTTAGGGATATGCAATCCCGCGGCCTTGTCCGTCAACACCTCGGCGCAACCGCCGTTATCGGCCAGCATGAGAATGAGCGTGTTCTGGAACTGTCCGGTTTTCTTGAGCGCCGCCACGATGCGGCCCACGTTTTGATCCATGCGGTCGATCATGGCGGCGTAGACGGCCATGCGGCGCATCTCCCATTCCTTGTTGGGAGCATCCTTCCAGGCGGGCACATCGGGGTCGCGCGGCGTGAGAGGCCAACTCTTGTCCACGAGGCCTAGCCGGATCATCCGCTTGTGCCGCTCCAGGCGAAGAGCATCCCAACCGTCCTTGTAGCGGGTCCTGTAGCGGCCGATATCGGCTTCGAGCGCATGCAGCGGCCAGTGCGGAGACGTGAAGGCGACGTAGCCGAAGAAGGGCTTGCCGCCTGCCGCGGCATCTTCGATGGAGCGCACGGCGTTGGCCCCGATGGCGTCGGTGTAGTAAAAGTCCCTGTCTTCGGCTTGGATGGACTCGTTATCGCGCGAGAGCGAAACGGGGTCGTAGAAGCTGCCCGCGCCGTGAATGGTGCCGAAGAACCTGTCGAAGCCGCGCTGCCGGGGCCAGTTGTGCTTGGACTGGTTCACGGGCGTGACGTGCCATTTGCCGGACATCCAGGTGTGATACCCGGCCGCGCCCATCACCTCGGCGAGGGTGACGGCGTTCCGGCTCAGGTCGCCGCGGTAGGCGGGATACTTGCGGTCTTCCATCATGTGGCCGATGCCCGCCTGGTGCGGGTAGAGCCCGGTGAGCAGCGACGCGCGCGTGGGGCAGCAGCGGGCCGTGTTGTAGAACTGCGTGAAGCGGAGGCCGTTGGAGGCGAGCGAGTCGAGGTTCGGCGTGTGGATTTCGCTGCCGTAGCAGCCCAGGTCGCTGAAGCCCATGTCGTCGGCCATCATCAACAACACGTTGGGCCGCCGGGCCGGTTGTGCCTGCGCGTGCATGGGAAGAACCGCCGCCGGGAGAGTGCCAAGGAAGGAGCGCCGCTCGATCATCGCTTCAGATTGTACAGAAGCGGGACTATAATGAGGCGCAAAGGAGCTCATCTTTCATGTCCGAGACGCGCATTCCCGCAACCCGCCGCACTCTTTTGAAAACAGTGGCCGCCGCCCCGCTGTTCATCCCCTCTTCGGCCTTCGGCGCCAATGACCGGATCAACTATGCCTGCATCGCCACCGGCGGACGCGGCCGCTACCTGATGGGCAAGTTCAAGGCGCTCGGCGCCGAGTGCACGGCCATCTGCGACGTGTACGAGCCGAATCTGGACAAGGCCGCCGAAATCGCTCCGGGCGCCAAACGCTACCTGGACTATGGCGAACTGCTGGCGGGCCACAAGGATGTCGATGCCGTTGTGCTGGCCGGGCCTGACCATCACCACTGGCCCATGCTGAAGGCGGCGTTGAAGGCCAGGAAAGACGCCTACGCCGAAAAACCGCTCTCCTACACGCTGGAGCAGAGCCAGGAGATGGTGGCCGGCGTGAAAGGCTCGAAGCAGATTGTGCAGGTTGGCATGCAGCGGCGCAGCGCCCCGGCCATACACAAGGCAAAGAAACTGGTGGACGACGGCGTTTTGGGCCGCATCACGGTGGTGAAGCCGCAATGGCATTGGAACGTGGCCGCGCCTTTGGACAACTCGCCTCTGCCAGGCAAGCTCGATTGGAAACGCTTCCTCGGCACGGCGCGGCAGCGCCCGTTGGAGCCCATGCGCTTCCGGCGCTGGCGCTACTTCTTCGACTACGCCGGCGGCAACATGACCGACCAGGGAACGCACCTGATGGACGTTGTGCAGTGGTTCACCAACAATGGCGCGCCGCGCTCGGCCGTGGCCCAGGGCTATGTGGCCAAGATGACCGGCTCTGAACATCCGGACGTGTTCAGCGCCGTGTTCGAATATCCGGGGCTGATCGTGAACTGGACGCTCGATTATGCGAACTCTTATCACAACGGCTGGTCGATCACGTTTCTGGGCGACAAGGGCACGATGATTCTGGACGAGGAGGGCTACCGCGTCTACGCCGAGCCGTGGAAGGCGTCGAACGCGCCCATTTTCGAGGAGAAGGCCCCGGTACCGATGGAGGCGCACATTCAGAACTTCCTGGATTGCATCAAGAGCCGCCAGCAGCCGAATTGCACGGTGGAAATCGCCGCGGCGGCCGTTGCCGGGCCCCACCTGGCGAACCTGGCCATGTTCCAGGGCAAGAAAGTGCGCCTGGAAAATGGCATGCAGGTGAGCGGCTGACGGCGGATTCCGGGCGGGGGCGGCTCAACTTTCGCCCCCGTCTTCGACTTTTTCCCTTCGGGCCGCGTCTTTTCGGGTAGCGTCTCTCTCGCGATGCCCGCCACCTTTCATTTCCGCGCCATGACCACGGACGGCAAGCTCCGCACCGGGGTCATCACGGGCGAAACCGAGCGGTATGTCGCCACGGAGTTGCGCCGGCAGGGCCTGACGCCCGTTTACATCGGCGCGCAGGCGCAGCGAAGCGGGTTTTCCATTGAACTGCCGGACCTCGGCAACCGGAAACGCCGCAGCGTGCTGTTCTTCACCCAGGAGATCTCCACGCTTCTGAACGCGACGGTGCCGCTGGACCGCGCGCTGTTTATCACAAGCGAACTAACCGAACAGAAAGAGTTCCGCCCGATCGTCCAGGACGTCCTGCGCACGTTGAAAGGCGGCAAGTCGTTCGCCGACTCGCTGGGCACGCATCCGAAATACTTCAGCGACCTGTACGTGAACATGGTGCGGGCGGGCGAGGCCTCGGGTTCGCTGGCCACCGTGTTCGACCGGTTGAGCGAGTTCGAGCGCACGCGCGACGACTTGCGCAACTTCATCATCGGCGCGATGATCTACCCGGCGCTGCTCGGCGTGGTGGGCCTAAGCAGCATCCTTCTGCTGATGTACTACGTGGTGCCGCGCTTTGCCCAGGCGTTCGAGGCATCGCAATTGCAAATTCCCGCGCCGACGCAGGCCATGCTGGATGTGAGCCAGTTCGTGCAAAATTACGGCATCTTTTTCATTGGAGCGGCGGTGCTGGGCCTGGGAGCCTTGCAGGCCTACATCCGGACCGTGCCCGGACGCCTCTGGTTCGACAACCTGCGGCTGCGGCTGCCTCTGCTGGGAGATGCGCTGCGCAAGGCCGAAACGGCGCGATTTGCCCGCGCCATGTCGACGCTGATCGCCAATTCCGTGCCGCTGGTGCAATCGCTCGGCATCGCCCGGGCGATTCTCAACAACCGTGTCATCGCCAATGCGCTGGAGCAGGTGTCGCTGGGCGTGAAGCGCGGCGAGGGCATCTCGAAACCGCTCGACAAGACCGGCGTGTTTCCGCCGCTGGCCGCCCATCTGCTGGCCGTGGGCGAGGAGACGGGCCGTCTGGACGCCATGTTCGCCCGCATGGCCGATATCTACGAAACCGATACACGCACCGCCATCAAGCGGTTCACCAGCGTGTTCGAGCCGATTGTGATTCTGGTGATGGGCCTGATTGTCGGCGCGCTCATCCTAAGCATGATGCTGGCCATCACTTCGGTGAATGAAGTGGCAATTTAGAAGAATGGCAACTCCGGAGAAACCCATGATGCTCACCCCGTCCTGGCGGCGGACCGCCCGCCGCCGCTCGCAACGAGGCCTCACGCTGATCGAGATGATCGTGGTGGTTACGATCATCGCCATGTTCGCGGCGCTGGTTCTGCCGCGTTTCCTGGGCCAGGCGGACAAAGCGCGAGTCACCGCCGCCAAGACGCAAATCAACGGGTTCATGACCGCGCTGGGCGCCTACAAGCTCGACACCGGAACCTTCCCCAGCACAGAGATGGGACTGGCCGCGCTGCGCACGGCGCCTCCGAACGTACCCTCCTGGCAAGGGCCCTATCTGCCCAAGGAGGTGCCCAAGGACCCCTGGGGCCGCGACTACGCCTACCGCTTTCCCGGCGAGCATGGCGACGAGCCCGACCTGGTAAGTTTCGGCGCCGACGGGCAACCGGGCGGCGATGGGATCAATGCCGATATTCTCAGTTGGAAATAGGCGGTTGGGCCCGGTGTCCCGCTCGCGGCAACGCGGCGTGACGCTGGTGGAGATGATCGTCGTGGTGGCGCTGGTCGCCCTGATGGCGGCCATCAGCTTCCCGGCGGTCACTTCGGGCATCGACTCGTTGCGGCTGCGCCAGGCCTGCGACACCGTTTCCAGCGTGCTGAACCAGTGTCTGCAAAGGGCCGACCGCCAGCAGACGCCGGTGGAGCTGACGCTGAGCCGCCGCGATAACGCTCTCTACGTTCGCGGCGCCGGTCCGGGCGTGGAAAAACGGATTCCGCTGCCGGACGGCGTGACGATCGCCGCCATTCTGCCTCCGCCGCCGATGGGCGAGGAGACCATGCGCCATATTCTGCTGGTTCCCGGAGCCGCCGCGCCGCGCGTGGGCGTTCTGCTGGTGAACCGGAGAGGACAGCGGCGCATTGTGAGCGTGAACCCCATTACGGGCGTGCCGGTGGTGGAAACGCCGCCGCCGGGCGCGTTCCTGCCGGGAGCCGCGCGATGAGACGGCGCCGGCGCGGCGGGTTCACACTGCTCGAAGTGCTGATCGCGGCCACGATCATGGCCATCGCCATCGGCACGCTGCTGGGTTCGATTCAAACCTCGCTGGCGAATGCTTCACGCCTGAGCGAACGCGACCGGGCCACCATGGAGGCCAAACGGCTGCTGGACGAAATCCTGGTGGATCAGACAATCCGTCCGGGCGCGGCGATGGGCGGCGTGGTCGCGCCCGTGGTTGGTCTGCCCACAGGCGCATGGCGCGCCCAGGTGAGCCGTTTTGAAGCGGGCCCGGGCGGCCCGGGCAGCCGGCAACTGGAGCGGGTAGCCATTGAGGTAACCTGGCGGACTGGCAATTCGCCGCGCCGTGCCTTCCTGGAAGGCTACCGCATCGGCAAGCCCGATACGCCCGGGGCGGCTCCATGAGACGCGTGCATCCCGCCCGCACGCGGGGCGTCACGCTGCTCGAACTGGTGGTGGCCATGACGTTGCTGGGCCTGTTGTCGGTGGGTATCCTCATGGCGTTGCGCGTGGGGCTGACCGCCATGGAACGCTCCAGCGACAGGATGAACCTGAACCGGCGCATCGCGGGCGTCTACCGCATTCTGGACAACCAGGTGGCCGGAATCATCCCCGCGCTGGTCAACTGCGGAGGACAGGGCAGCCCGAAAGCGGTGTTCTTCCAGGGAGAGCCCGAGCTGATGCGCATGGTGAGCTCCTATTCGTTGTCGGAGGCGGCGCGGGGTTATCCGCGGCTGTTGGAATTCATGGTGGTGGCGGGCGAAAAGGGCGAGGGCGTGCGCCTGGTGCAGAACGAGTTGTACTACGCGGGACCGTCCACGTTCACTCCCATCTGTCTGGGCGGAGCGCCGCAGCCCGGCGGAGGGATGAAACTGCAATTGACGCCGCCGCAAACCGGTCCGGGAACGTTCATTCTGGCCGACAAACTGGCAGGCTGTACGTTCTCCTATCTGCGCGAGGCGCCGGGGACGTCACGGCGCGAATGGGTGGCATCGTGGGGCGAGCGGGGGCTTCCCCTCGCCATCCGGATTCAGATGGCTCCCCTGCGCCCGGACCCTTCGCGGGCGCAGTTCCGGACGATGACGCTGCCAGTAAGGGTGAACCGCGACCCCTACATGCCGTATGAAGATTATGAACCGCCGCCAAAACAATAACCGTTCGCGGCGCGGGAGCGCACTTCTGGCCGTGCTCTGGCTGACCGCCGCACTGGGGGCGATCGCCTTCGCCATCGCGATGAACGTGCGCGGCGAGGTGGACCGCAGTTCCACGTTCAGCGAGGGACTGAAGGCGCAGTACCTGGCCGAGGGAGCGGTGAATCGCGGGATTCTGCACATCCTCTGGGGTCCGGGACAGCGCAACGAGGATGGGACGCCGAAGTTCTACGAGCCGGGCCTGTCGGGCGCCTTCATGGATTTTCCCGGCGGGGTGGCCGTCACCGAATATGTAAGCGATGCCTCACGGCTGAACCTGAACCAGGCGCAACCCGCCGATTTTGAGCGGTTATTGCTGGTTCTGGGGGCCAACCCGGCGCAGGCGCAGGCCGTGGCGGCGGGGATTGCCGATTGGCGCACGCCGGCCGCGCCCGGCGGTGCGGGGCTGTTGGGCCGGGTTAATTTCGCCCTCCTTCCGTCTTTCCAGCCGCGCCACGCGTCCATAGAGGAGACCGAGGAACTGCTTTACTTGAACGGCATGACCCCCGAACTTTTTTATGGATCCTACCGGCGCGACCCGCAAGGCCGCCTGGTGCGCCTGGGCGGATTCCGTGACTGTGTGTCGCCGAAGGGGGCCGTGGGTGCGTTCGACGTGAACACGGCCGAACCGGCGCTGCTGTTGAGCATCGGCGTGCCGCCGCAAGGGGTGGCCGAAATTGTCCGGCTTCGCGGGCAGCGCCCGCTGCGGATGCAGGATCTGGCGGCCCTGCGCACGCTGGCCGGTCCGGCGGCGCAAAAGCTTCGCGCCGGCGGCTACACGCGGTACACCGTAAGGGCGACGGCGCGCCTGCGGCTGCCCGGCGGCGGGTTGAGCGATGTCCGGCGGACGGCCTCGGCCACGGTGAAGTATTTTGTCGATTACCGTTCGACGCGTCCTTACGAGATTCTGCGGTTCGATACGAATTCCTCCTCCGAGGTTGCCCAGTGGAATTGAGCCAGTTGGGCGCGGGCCAGTTGGGCATGGGATTGACCGGGGGCCTCGTGCCGGGGCTTGCGCTGGCCGTGGGAACCGCGGGCTGGCGGAAGGTGCTGGCCGTGGGGACGGGCATTGGCGTGGAGTTACGGCCCGGCGGAATGCGCGCCGTGGCGGTGCGAGTCCGCCCTGGGGGAGCCGAGCTTCTGGGCCAGCGCGTGATCGAAGGGATTCAGGAGCGGCCGGCCGTCGAATGGGGCGCGGAATTCAGCGCGTTCGCGCGCCAGTTCGGCGCCGAGCGCGTGCCCGCGGCGCTGCTGTTGCCCCGGCAGGAAGTGATTGTCCGCCACCTGACGCTGGCCGGGGTGAGCGAGCAGGATCTGCCGGCGGCGGTGGCATTCCAGATCGAGGGGCTGCACCCGTTTCCGGAGGACGAAGCGGCGTGGTGCTGGGCGCGCCTGGGAACGACGCCGCATGTGCTGGTGGCCATCGCGCGCCAGGAGACCGTGAGCCACTACCGCACGATGTTCGCCGAGGCGGGGATACCGGTCTCGACGGTGACCGTGTCGGCGGCGGTGCTCTACACGTCGCAGCGGCTGTTCCGGCAGCCGGAGACGAACGGGTTCCTCTCGGTGATTCCGATGGGCGAGGCGTTCGAGGTATATGGCGAAAGTCCGTCGCGCCCTGTGTATTCGACCCTGTTCGACACCTCGCCGGAACTGGCGCGGCGGGCCGCGCTGAGCGAACTGCGTCTGGATCCGGCCACCGAGCCCTACTCCTCCGAGCGTCTGGTTCCGCCGCCGGTGCGGGCGCGGGAAGAGGCCGTTCCGGAATCGCTGTTCGCCTATGCCGCCGCGCTGACCTCGGCCGTTCCGGGGCTCTCCCTGGAAGCCAACCTGATTCCCGAGGCCGAGCGGCAGGCGCGTTCCAGGCTGCAATACATTCCCACGGCGATTCTGCTGGTGCTGCTGGCCGTGGCCGGATTCCTGCTGCTCACCCAGGAGTCGCGCGACAAGGCTCGGTACCTGGCCGAATTGAACACGCAGATCACACAGTTGGAGAAGCAGGCGCGCCGGGCCGAACAGCTCGACCATGAGGCGGCCGATGCACGCGCGCGTGTCGCCCTGCTCGACCAGTTCCGCCGCCGCACGCTCGCCGACATGGAGGCGTTGCGCGAGGCGACCATGCTGATTTCACCGCCGGCCTGGGCGAACCAGATGGTGCTGAGCCGGACGACGCTCACCTTGCAGGGAGAGATCGATCAGGCGGCCCCGCTGTTGCAGAAGTTCGACCAGTCGCCCTTGTTCGTCAACTCCGACCTGGCGGCGGTGCAACCGAACCAGGGCGGCGGCGAGGCGTTCACGCTGCGCTCCACCAGGGAAGAGGCGGTTCCGGGAGCGGCGAAATGAACATGACCGAACGGGACCGTCGCGCGCTGATGCTGCTGGCCGGCTGCGCCGTACTGTTTCTGGCCATCTATTTTTGGCCGGCGCACGATGCCTCCACCGAGGTGGTGACGCCGGATGCCACCTCGATTCCGGCGGCCGAGAGGCGTCTGGCGCGTCTGCGGGACCTGGCGGCCACCGTGCCCGCCCGGCAGAAGGTGCTGGATGAGGCGAAGAAGGAACTGGCCCTGCGCGAGAACGGAATTTATAAAGGGGAAACCGCCCCGCAGACGGCTGCCGGGATTCTTCAGCACCTGCGCAAACTGGCACGGGCGCAATCGCCCGCCATCGAGATTCAACAGACGGAACTGGGGCCCGCCGAGCCTCTGGGCAAGGACTACGGCGAATCGATTGTCACGGTGAACTTCACCTGCCGCATCGTGCAACTGCTGAACCTGCTGGGCGACATCAGCGCACAGCCCGAGCTTCTGGCCACGCGCGACTTCACCATCCGCGCGCTCGACCCGAAGCAGAAGACGATGTCCGTGCGGCTGACCGTATCGGGCGTGGTGGGACGCCAGTTGGTGCCCAAGCGTAAGGAATTTGGCTCGCTATGAACCGCAAGCTGGTCTGGTTGAACGTTCTGATGGCGGCCGTTCTGGGCGCCGCGGGATATCAATGGCGGCAGATGACGCGCAAGTCGGCCGAGCAGACGGCGGCGTTTCTCACGCAGCCGCCCCGTCCGCAGCAGGTTCCCGTCTATGTCCCGTCGCAGCCCGTGGCTGCCGTGCCCCCGGCCAACTATCTTCCGGCCGCGCAACAACTGCTGTTCGCCAAGGACCGCAACCCGGACGAGATCATCGACGTGAAGCCCCCCGATCCGCCCAAGCCGGTGCCGCCGTTTCCGGCCGCCTTTGGCGTCATCTCGATGTTCGGCGATACCACCGTGCTGCTGGCCGAGCCGGGCAAGGCGGACCAGAAGGGATATCGCGTGGGCGAAAAAGTAGGCCCGTTCCTGCTCACCAAGATCACCCAGGATGAGATCACGCTGGCCTGGGAGGACAAGACCTTCACCAAGCGCGTGGCGGAGCTGACTCCGAAAGAAGCGGTGTCCGCGCGCCAGGAGTCCGCGGCCAACTCCGCGCCAGCGCCGCCTCCGGCGATCCCCGTGAATAAGGCCGCCGTGACGAGCCCCGAGATCGTGAAGAAGACCCAGGAAGCAACGCCCGGCCTGCCGGGAATCGACACGGGTGCGGGAGACATGCTGGTGTGCGCGGCGGGCGACGATTCCCCGTCGGGCACCGTGCGCGGAGGCTGGCGGAAGGTGATCACCCGAGGACCGTTTGGAAACATGTGCCGCTGGACCCGCGTGGGTCCGTGATAAAGGAGACCGACGATGACGTACCGCTGGATTGGAATTCTCTCCCTGAGCCTGATCGCGGCCATGGCCGCCGAGGGACAAACCAGAAAGCCGGCCGCCCCTGCGAAGACGGCCGGTGGAAAACAGGAAACAAAGACTGCCGCCGCCAAGGCGGGAGTCAAAAGCGTGACGGCCGCCAAGAGCGAACCCGGGACGCCGGCCGGTAAGCAGGGCGAGGATCGCGTGACGCAAGTGTACACGCCATCTCTGCCGCCGCTGCCGGAAGGCGCCGCGCAGATCGAGGCCAACGCCTGGCGTGTGACGGACAAGGATGGCAAGGCGTGGATCTACCGCCGGACGCCTTTCGGGTTCTCACGGTATCAGGAGGGCTCGCTGCCGGCCGAGGAGCCGCTGACGGGCCTGGTGGCCGCCGACAAGGGCGACACGGTGGAGTTCCAGCGGAAAACCCCGTTCGGCGTGTCCAAGTGGACGAAGAAGAAAGCGGATCTGGACGCGAATGAACTGGCCGCGCTGAAGCAGGCCGCCGCGTCCGACGTCAAGAAGGACTCGCAGGAGTAACCGCGAATGAAGCGTATCGCCACGACGATTTTGTGCGCGCAGCTTGCCCTGGGCACTCTGTTTCCGCAGGCGCCCCCCGCCGCGCCGCAGCAGCCCGCTCCGCCGCCGCAAACGGCTTCGCCAGCGCCGGTGATGACCGGAAGCCTGAACCTGACCCGCGCCTCGCTGGTGGAGGTGGTGGACGTTCTCTGCCGGCAGCTCAAGATCAACTACATGATCGACCCGAAGGTATCCGGATCGGTCTCCCTGAGCACCTACGGCGAGACCCGCAGCATGGACGCGCGCGAGCTGCTGCACATGATTCTGCGCATCAACGGCTTCACGATGGTGAAGGTGGGCGAGATTTACCGCATCGTGCCGATGGCGGACGCGCTGCGGCTGCCGCTGCCGATGACAAAGGATCCGTCCTCGATGACCGAGGACGAGTCGACGGTGCTCAGTCTCATCTTCCTGAAGTACGCGACGGCGCCGGAGGTGGGCAAGCTGGTGGAACCGTTCATCGGCGCGGGCGCCTCGGTGACGGTGTACCAGCCGGCCAACCTGATCTTCCTGATGGACTCGCGGCGCAATGCCCGGCGCGTCATGGAGCTGATCTCCATGTTCGACAGCGACATGCTCGCCAACCAGCGGGTGAAAATCTACAACCTGAAGAATGGCTCTCCCGACGATGTAAGCAAGGAACTGGAGAACATTCTGAAGTCGATTTCCCTCAGCGAGAAAACCTCGCACATCCGCTTCCTGCCCGTGGAGCGGCTGAATATTCTGATCGTCGTGGCCCCGAATCCCGGTGTTTTCGAAGAGATTGACAAATGGGTGGAAAAACTCGACACGGAAGTGAAGGTGTCTTCCAACGGTCTGGGGAATTACATTTACCGGGTGAAGTACAGCCGCGCGGAAATCCTGGCCGGCTCGATCACCATGCTGTATGGCGGGTATCCGATGTTCGGCGGCATGGGTGGCATGGGCGGATTTGGCGGCATGGGGGGTATGGGCGGCGGTTATGGCATGGGCGGTATGGGCGGCGGCTATGGCATGGGCGGCGGCTACGGCATGGGGGGCATGGGCGGCGGCTATGGCATGGGCGGTGGCTATGGAAACTACGCCATGGGCACTGGCGGCTATCAGCAGGCCTCGGCCGGTTTTCCCGGCATGGGCGTGGCGGGTTTCCTGCAACCGGGCCAGTCGGCGTTCAACCAGGGCGGCGCGGCGGTTTCCGGAGCCGGCGTGGGGCAAACCGGCGCCGATCAATCCGGCAGCTTCATGTCCGGCATGGGTATGCAGGGCGGCCGGATTCCGCGGATCATTCCCAACCAGATTGACAACACTCTGTTGATCCAGTGCACGCCGCAGGAGTGGTCCCAGATCGAAAAGCTGCTCAAGGACCTGGACATTCCACCGCGCCAGGTATTGGTGGACGCGAAAATCTTCGAGGTTTCGCTCACCGGCGCCTTTGCCAGCGGAGTCGCCGCTTATTTCCAGAAACGCAGCAACTCCGAGCGCAGCCTGCTGGGCAACCTGAACGCAGGCATCACCAACCTGTCGATGGGGATGCTGGTGGGCCAGAGCCGGGAGTTGCTGGCATTCCTGCAACTGGCCGAGAACCAGTCGCGGACAAAGGTGATTTCAGCCCCCAGCGTGATCGCCACCGATAGCGTCGGAGCGAGCATCATGGTGGGCCAGGACGTGCCCACCTTGAGTTCAACGGGCGTCGCCGGAGGCGTGCAAAGCGGCGGATCGAGCGTCTTCGCCAACCAGATCGCCAATCGCAGCGCGGGCGTCCAGTTGAGCGTGAACGCGCGCGTGACGCCAAGCGGCGTGGTGACGATGACGATCAGCCAGGAGGTGAGCGCCCCGCAGGCGCCGGCGGCGGGCGCGATCCAGTCGCCCTCGTTTTCGCGGCGTAACGTGCAGACGCAGGTGACGGTGCAGGACGGCGATACGATCGCCATCGGCGGCATCATCACCGAAAGCAATACGTCGAGTTCGGCGGGCATTCCCGGGCTGCACAAGCTGCCGATCGTCGGTTCGGTCTTCGGCAGCAGGAGCTACTCGAAGGAGCGTTCCGAGTTGATCATCTTCATGACGCCGCGCGTCATTTACGACACCAATCAGGTGGTGGAAGCCAGCGACGAGTTGCGCAACAAGCTGCGGCGGTTGCAGAAGGTCATCCGGCAGAACGAGTAGCGCGCCGCGCAAGGCGCGGGCCGGGCGGCCTCCGGCGCGATATTCTGTGGGAACGATGATGAACCGCCGCTCATTCCTTGGCACGCTCGCATCCAGCCCCGCGGCTTGGGCGCAGCGGACCGCCAACAGGCCCAACGTCCTGTTCCTGTCGGTGGACGACATGAACGACTGGGTGGGTTGTCTCGGCGGCTACCCCGGCGTGAAGACGCCCCACATCGATTCGCTGGCGCGTCGCGGGGCACTGTTCGCCGACACTCATTGCGCGGCGCCCATCTGCAATCCGTCGCGCACGGCGCTGTTGACAGGGCGGGCTCCCTGGCGCACGGGAATCTACAACAACGATCAGCCCTGGCCTCCGCGAATGCCCGGCGTGAAAACGCTGCCTCTCTACTTTCGCGAAAGCGGCTACTATGTGGCCGGAGCGGGCAAGGTGTTCCATCATGTCGCCGGACACAACCCGCCGTCGCAATGGAACGAATTTCAACTGCAACAGTTTGACGACCCCTGGTACCGCCGTCCCGAATGGTATCCGTGGAACGTGAAAGTGCCGCCTCCTCCCGGCCATCCGTTCAACGACCTGCATGGCTTCCAGGGTGAGTTCGACTGGGGCGTGTTGCCTGGGCGGCCCGAGGACGCCTACGGCGACATGGCCGCCGTACAGTACGGCAGGCAGTTTCTTCAGCGCGAGCACTCCAGGCCGTTCTTCCTTGCCGTGGGGCTGTGGCACCCGCACATTCCCCTGTTCGCACCGGATAGCTACTACGCGATGTACCCGCCGGAAAATGTGCGCCTGCCCGAAGCGCCCGAAGACGACCTGGACGATGTTCCGGCGGCCGCGAAGAAGTTCGCCGCCGCCCGTTTCGAAGAGTATGACCGTATTCGCAAAGAGGGTAAATGGCGCGATGCCGTGCGGGCTTACCTGGCCTGCCTTAGTTTCGCCGACAGCATGATCGGCTACATGATCGCGGCTTTGGAGGCAAGCGCGTATGCCAGCAACACCGTGATCGTCTTTTGGAGCGACAACGGCTGGCACCTGGGAGAGAAGCGCCACTGGCACAAGACAACGCTTTGGCAGCGGTCTACTCATGTACCGTTGATCTTCGCCGGTCCGGGCGTCGAGCAGGCGGGGCTGACCAGGCAGGCTCCGGTGTCGCTGCTCGACATCTACCCGACGCTGGTGGAGTTGTGCGGTCTGCCCGGTCGCGACGATCTGGATGGGCAGTCACTGATGCCGCAACTGCGCGACGCGGGAGCGAACAGGGAAGCGGCCGTGAGCACCTTGATGGGCGACAATCACGCCGTCGTGTCGCAGCGCTGGCGGTACATTCGCTATGCGGACGGAAGCGAAGAACTGTACGACCGCGTGACCGACCCCGGCGAGTTTGAAAACCTGGCAGGTGTGGCGCGCTACGCGGACGTGAAGCGGCGGCACGCGGCCCGGCTGCCGAAGATGATCGCTCCGGATGCTCTCGAGCGCCAGGACTACGATTTCAACTTCGAGACGTATACGTTCCGGCCGAAGGTCCGCCCGTAACGTTATTTCTTCGCGGCGGCCGCCGGTTTCGCCGCTGCGCCGTCGGTTGCCGCCGCCGCAGCCTGCTCAGGGACCGTCACCAGGCCAAGCTTGGTGCGAACCTCGCGGTCGAGTTTGGCCAGAATGTCCCGGTTGTCCTTCAGGAACTGGCGCGAATTGTCACGTCCCTGGCCGATCCGCTCACCGCTGTAGCTGAACCATGAGCCGGACTTCTCCACGATGCTGTGGGCCGTGGCGAGATCGAGCAGATCGCCTTCGCGTGAGATGCCCTGGCCGTAAAGGATGTCGAACTCGGCTTCGCGGAAGGGCGGGGCGCACTTGTTCTTCACTACCTTGATCTTGGTGCGGTTACCCACCACCTGCTCGCCGTCCTTGATGGCCGCAATGCGGCGGATGTCCAAACGGACGCTCGAATAGAACTTCAAGGCGCGGCCGCCCGTCGTGGTCTCCGGGCTGCCAAACATGACGCCGATTTTCTCGCGTATCTGATTGATGAAGATGAGACAGCCCTTGGATTTCGCGACAATGCCCGTGAGTTTGCGCATCGCCTGGGACATGAGACGCGCCTGCACACCGACAAAGCTGTCACCCATTTCGCCGTCCAACTCAGCCTTGGGCACGAGTGCGGCCACCGAATCGACGATCAGGATGTCCACCGAGTTCGAACTGATGAGCGCGCTGGTGATTTCCAGCGCCTGCTCGGCATAGTCCGGCTGTGAGACCAGCAGGTTATCCACATCCACGCCGAGCCGGGCCGCATAGATCGGATCGAGCGCGTGCTCCACATCGACAAAAGCCGCGACGCCGCCATTGCGCTGGGCCTCCGCCACGGCTTGCAGGGCGACTGTGGTTTTGCCCGAGGATTCCGGACCGTAGATTTCGCTGATGCGGCCGCGGGGAAAGCCGCCAATGCCGAGGGCGTAGTCCACGGAGATCGAGCCGGTGGAGATGGCCTCTATGGGCATCACCGCCTCGCGGGAGCCCAGGCGCAGAATGGAGCCCTTGCCGAACTGTTTCTCGATATTGCTGAGCGCCGCGGCAAGCGCGCGTGATTTTTCCTTGTCATCCATGCGGGTGAACCTCCGGGATTCAATGTGGGGGAGAGCCTCTATTATAGCCATGCGGCAGGATCAGAAACCGCAAACCGCTTTGCATTCTTCGCCCCGAGTTCGCATCGCTTCATCGAGCGTGTCGAACCCCAACCTCTCGCGTAGTTCTTCCGTCAGCCGCCGAGCGGTCTCCGGGTGATGCCGCAACCAGCCGCGCGCCTCCTCGCGGCCGGAGCCAAGCAGGTGTGCGCCGCAAACGAACCCGGCGCCGGAGTGCCGGACCAAGCCCGCCTCGATTCCAAGATCGAGCAGTTCTCCCTCGAAAGAGATGCCCTGGCCGTGGAGAATTTCGAATTCGGCCGCCCGGTGGGGTGGAGCGCAGCGGTTCTTCAGAACGTAAGCGCGTGCGCGCCTGCCAATCGTCTGGTTGCCGTGCGGAATCGCCGCCCCGGGAGATAATTCCATACGCACACTCGCGTAAAACCGCAACGAACGCCCTCCGGCCGTGAGTTCCGAATTGCCGGCCGTGGGAAAGTACTTGTCACGGAGCTGGTTCAGGAACAGGAGACAGGTGTTCGTGCGCGCCACGATCCCGGCCAGCTTACGCAACCCGTTCGACATCACGCGGGCCAGTTCGCCCCCCGTATTCTCGATCACCGAGGCTTGCAACTCGGCTTGGGGAACCAGAGCGGCGACCGAGTCGACCACCACCACGTCCACGGCGTGCGAGTTGATCAGGGCGATGATCACATCGATCGTCTGTTCCGCCGAGCGGGGTTTCGAAAGGACGAGGTTGTCGATGTTCACGCCGATGCGGCGGGCATAGTTGAGGTCGAGGGCATGTTCGGCATCGACAAACACGGCATGGCCGCCCTGGCGCTGCGCTTCGGCGATGACGTGGAGCGCCAATGTTGTTTTTCCGCAGGAATCGGTACCGTATATCTCCGAAATCCGGCCTCGCGGGAAGCCCCCGGCGCCGAGTGCCCGGTCGATTGCCAGCGAACCGGTGGGGATCACGTCCACCGCCATCACCACCACGCCGTCGCCGAGTCGAACGGCGCTTCCAAGGCCAAAGTGACGATTGACGGCGGTCACCATGCAACCAAGAGCCAGCCGTTTCATCTCTGCGGGCAAAGGGGGTTTTAACCCATAAGTGGGCGCCTTGATTGGTCCGCGTTCCGCTGGATTGCGGGGATAACTGATTTCGCCGCTCATGGACGGAGTGCACTCACAATCTAGTGTCTGCGGAGGCGTAGACATTCTCAGGGGAGCTTCGGAGCAGGTATAATCTGGCTCATCGACATGGCACGCGACGTGCTTGGTGATCGGGAGCAAGTCCGTCACCTCGGTGTGCCGGTGCGGGAAAGGACAACATGGAGTTGAAACGCAGATCATTCCTCCTGGGCTCAACAGCGGCGGGGAGCCTGCTGGCGCAAGAGGGGGAGCGGCTGACTACCGCCGTTATCGGCACAGGGAACCGCGGTTCGTACCTGTTATCGGGCGTGTTGGAGCAGCCGAACGCGAAAGTTTCCGCGGTCTGCGATCTTAAGCCTGACCGGCTGGATAAGGCCGCCACAGCCGCCGCCAAGGATAACCCCGCCACCTACTCGGACTGGCGCAAGGTGATTGACCGGAAGGATATTCAAGTTGTTTTCGTGGCCACCCCGCCACACCTGCATTCTGAAATGGCGATTGCCGCATTGCAGGCTGGCAAGCACGTCTATTGCGAGAAGCCAATCGGGGTGACGCCGGCGCAGGTTCGTGACTTGGTGCGCGCGGCCAAGGCGAGCAAGCGGGTGTTCATGGCCGGACAGCAGATGCGTTCGTACCGGCAGATGGGCGCCGCGGTGAAACGTATTCGAGAGGGTGCGATTGGCGATGTGATTTGGGTAAAAGCGCAACGTCACGCGACGGCCGACCTTCCCCACGACGGCAGTTCGGGCGACTGGTATTTCGATGTAACCAAGTCCGGCGGGTATCTGATTGAGCAATCCGTGCACAATCTCGATGCCTGCAACTGGGCGATTGGAGCGCATCCGCAGCGTGCGTGCGGGTTTGGCGCAATACAGCTTTATAAAAATGATCCGCCGGGACGGACCATTTTCGACTGCTCCAGCCTGACGTACGAGTACCCGAATGGCGTGAAACTCTCCTTCACGCAGAACGTATTTCACCCCCGGAACCTGCCTTCGGGCGGCCAGTACATTTATGTGTATGGCACGAAGGGGGCTGTGGATCTGATGACCAACGCGACGATGTACCCACTGGAGACTGGCGGGACCCCCACGGTACTGGCGGAGAAGCAGGACGAATACCGTCATGCGCACATCACGGCCCTCTATGACTGCATCACAAAGGGTGCGGCTTCGCCGGCTGACATCACGGTGGGGGCAACGGCGGCGCTGACGGCAATCCTGGGCCACGAAGCAATGGTGCGCCAAACGGTGACGAAGTGGAGCGATTTCGGGATCGACCTGTAGACCGCGGCAGCTTCGGTTAGCCGGCCACGCGGCGGATTCAGGTATACTGAGGTGTCTCTCCGAAGCGGGAGTAATTCAGTGGTAGAATGCCAGCTTCCCAAGCTGGACGTCGCGGGTTCGAGTCCCGTCTCCCGCTCCATGTTTTCTAGTACTTACAGCCAATTTGGGATAGCCCACCAATTCCTCGTTACTCCGTTTACTCCATTAAGCCGACTTCGCCAATTCTGACGGCTGCTGCGGTTGCGGTTTTCGAAGCACGGCGGCTTCGAGTTTCTTGAGTGCGGCTCGCTTCTGCTCCATGTCCGAACTGGTGTAGACCTCCATGCTGACGCCGAGCCCGTGGCCCCTCTGGTCGGAGGCAACCTTCGGATCGACGCCCGCCTTCTTCGAGAGGCTGGCGTTGGTCTTGCGCAGCACCTGAAAGGTGGCCCACTCCATGTCGATGTCCTCCAGCCGCGGCCGCATGGACCGCCGCCAGAGGTTGTCGAGCGAGATCGGAGTGCTGACCTTCTCGGACGGGAAAACGAAGCCGTCCGGACTTGGGTCCTGCGCCAGTTCGGCCCACTCGTTCAACAACTCGAGCGTGCCGTCCGACATCGCGCCTTCGCGGGTCTTGCCGTTTTTCGGCGTGTTGAACTTCCGCTTGTAGACGCGCTCCTCCACCCGGATGATTTCGCCGGCCACCGACTTCCACCGGAGAGCCAGGATCTCGCCTGGGCGCATGCCTTCGAAGATCGCGAGCCGTGCGATCAACTTCTCCCGGAGGCCGAACGCCTCCAGGTACGTGTTTACCTCCTCTTCTGTAAGCGGACGCATCGCACGTCCGGGCTGGCACTTCTTCGGGACCTTCAACTCGGCCGCCGGATTCCCCGAGATGATCGAGTCCGACAACGCGAGTTTGAAGATGCCGTTCAGGAACCACCGCAGATGGGCCACCACGCTGAAGGACAACTCCGTCGCCTTGCGGTCGAGGAAGTCCTGCAACTGGTCCCTTCGGATCGTATGGAGCAGATCCGGCCCGAACGCCGGAAGGAGATGCTTGTGGACAATCTGCTCCGAAGTACCTGCGGTCGATTCCTTCCAACTGCGGCGGCAAAATGGCAGATACACGTCCTTGGTGAACTGCTCGAACGTGTACACCGGCCTCGGCCCACGGGACGTGCCTTCGTTGATCGGCTGGAGGATGGCCGCCATCGCGGACTCCGCATCCCCCTTGGTCATCTTTGAGCACAGCCCGAGCACCTTGGACCGGCGGCTGCTGTCTTCCCACCAGGAGGCAACCCACACACGATGCCGCCCGTGTTTGCGGGCTTGCAGGCTGCCTTTCTGGTAACGCTTTCGACGCATTTTCTTGCCTCTTTCCTGCGTCGAAGGCGTTGACTCTTGGCATGACCCGGATACTACCATTACCGGATCGCCTCCAGGTGGCTTTGTTCCATCCAGCGGTCCAGCCATTCCCGCCGGATGAGGATGCGGCGCCCGGCACGAAAGACACGAGGAGAACGCACGCCCGGCACCTTGCCGTTGATCACGTTCGACAAGTGCGCCTTGGAGATACGCAGGTATTCCGCAGCCTCCTCCAGCGTCATGATCGGCTCGGCTTGAGTGATGGTGGGCATGGCCTCCTCCAGTCAGCTACGCGGGCCCGGTCTGTCCGGTCGGCATCAGGAGGCAGTTCACGGTGGTGACGCCGTTGCCGGCGGCAGACGTCGCCACGCCCACTATGGGCTTGCTGGCCGTGCCCGCAGTCTTGGTCAGCTTGGCCTGGCCGGAGTCCCAGTAGAGCTTGTCGCCCTGCGCGATCACGTCCGTGGTCACCTTGGGCAACTCGAAAATGCCCTCCACTGTAACCTCCACGTCCGCGCCAGAGGCGGCATCGAACGCAGCTACGCCGTTGATGGATCCAACCACCACCAACTGCCCGCTGGTCACGCTGGCCGGTGCGGTGACCGTGATGGTGTTCCCTTCCTGCACGAAGTTCTTCATGTTCAGATTCCTTTCGGGGTGATGACGACCTGGCGGGGCGACGTGGTGCCGCCGCCTGCCAGTTCGATTTCCTTGTTGATGGTTGTGAGGGCCGCCTGCATCTCCACGACGCTGCGATACGTCATGGAACGGCTCTCGAAATCCACGCGTAATGTACCGCTGCCGATGGCGGTAATGAGGGCGTCGCGCATGCCCTGCAACTCAGTGAGCGTGAGAGCCATGCCTACGCTCCCGGATTCGCGTACACGCCACGGTAGTCAAGAGCGCCCGCGCCAAAGTCGAGGCGCGCACGGATCTGGAGGCCATCCACTTCGAAGCCCGCACGGGTCTCCACCTGGACGCCCTCGCTGCCCGCCAGATAGGCGTACTCGATGTTGGGGAACAACACGGGATCGGCGGCAACGTACCAGCGGGTGGCCGACTTGGCATCCAGCCGCGGATCGACGATCAAGGTCAGCTTGCCGGCGAACGGATTCACGTTCGCGGCCTGTGCCGGGTAGATGCTGGCGAGGTACTTCTCGGCGGTCGTTTCCAGCGCGGCCGGCACCACCAGGAACTTCGCGGCGACGTCGAGCGGCGTCTTGGCGTCGAGACCTTTCTGGGACCGCAACGCCAACCGCGCGGAGGCCAGAGTGGTGTCCGAGATCGCGCCACCGCTCGCCGCGAGATTGCCGTGCGCCGCGTCGAACAGCTTCTTGTTGTCCGACATGACGGGACCGATGCCGTTGTTGGCGGTGACCAGGTCCACCAGGAACTGCGCCTCGAACTGCGCTGCCGCCGACGCGAACAGCCGTCCGATATCGGAGAACGCCGACAGGTTGTCGTTCACGATGCTCTGCCGGTTGATGCCGAAGATGCGGCCATACGTGTCGAGCTTGTAGGACTCGCGGCCCTCGGCGATGGTGCCCGATTTGAACTCGCCATTCTCGTTCACCTTCATGAGCGTGGGTGCCTGCCCCAACTGGACCGAGTAGCGATTGCGGAAATCGTTGATCGTCGCCTGACGGCAGATCTGCTTGATGGCGGCGGGCGCGGCGGCCATCTGCTGCTGAAGTTCCTTGTTCGCCACGTCGCCCAGCAACAGCGGGAAATCGCTGGTGCTGTGGAGTGCGCGGTCCACGATGGCGGCGTCCGACAGCCCGATGGTCTCGATGCCACGCAGCCGCAGGAATTCTTCTGCCTGCCGGACCATGCTGCGACCGATGAAGGGTCGCGCCGGTTCGCCCGCCTTGTGCGCCGGGTTGATCCTCATGTAGATCGCGTCGGCCATGGCGGCGCGCAGGAACATGGGATCGTCGTACCCGTTCGCGGTGGCGGCGGGCTGTGCCGATCGGATTGGAGGACCAGCGCGGCGCTTGATGGCTTCGAACGCCTCGGCGCGGGCCTGGTCCAGAGTCAAGTTGCGGGCGATCAGGTCATCGGCCTGGAGGCCGGCGATCTGGGCAATCACCCGGATTTCGTTTTCGTTGGTCTGTTCCATCATTTCTCCTCTCACCTTCGCTGCCGAGTCCGCGGGGATGGCGACGAAGGAGATCTCTTTCGGGGTCCAGCGGGTTGCGGTGATGGTGCGCACGCCGGTGGCAGCGTCCTTGTCCACGCGCCTTTGGTTGATCACGTAGCCGACAGACAGGCTGCGCAGGATGCCCTGGCGCACATCGCTCATGATGGCGGCGGCCCGCTCGCTGAACCGGATCGTCGCGGTGCCACGCTCGCCATCTACTTGGGCCGACTCCACCACGCCCAGCACAGCGTTCACGTCGGAGCGATTGTGGGAATTGAGGACCGGGCCGCCGATCAATTCCGACAGGTCCACGGCTGGCTGCGTCATGTCGAGCCGTTCCTCGAACGCGCCGTCGAGATCCATCCTGCGGACAGGCGCGCTCGAGGCGAACACCACGGAGATGGTCCGGTTCTCGGCATTGAAGGTGGACGGCTCCAATGCCGCACTGCGAATGTTCAGTTCGTTCATCTGCCTCCTTGAAATGCAAAACCCCGCCCTTATGGAGCGGGGTCCGTCGTTCTATCTGGTGCAATGCACCAGATGGTTCACCGTGCCGACTGGGGAAATTCCCCACTGCGGAATCTCCGCAGTGAGCATCTCAGGAATTTCCTGAGATACTGGCCGGGTTGCCTTGTTGGGTGACCTTGCGAGGGTCGGAGTCCAACACGATGCCGGCGGCATCGGCCGCCGTGTTGCCGGTCGCGATCTGCGCGTCCACCTCGGCCAGGTCATAGCCCAGCGACGCCAATGCCATCTCTCGCGACATCAGCCCTGCGCGGATGGCGCGCACCATGGCATCGACCTCGCGTTGCGGATCGGTCATCTGCATGGCGGGCGGCGCCCAGGAGATGTACTCCATGTACTCCTGAACGCCGCCATCCATAGGAGGCAGCGTCCCCCGAAGCACTTCGAGTTCGACCCAGCGCTGAAACACCGGGCGGCAGAGCATATGAATAAACTGCCATTGCATGGCGTCGATGTACTTGCGGAACTCGATCAGCCCCACGCGTGCCGAGCTGTAGCTCGTGTCGGAGAGATCACCGCTGACCACGTTGTAGGGCAATCCGAGGCCGCTGGCGATCAGCCGTAGTTGCGTCTTCGCGAAGTCCGAGTACCCAGCCGTCTCGGGCGGGTCGGAAAACTCCATGGACTCGCCGGGTGAAAGCCGTTGTACGGTGCCAGGCTCCAGGCTGGCGGTCCACGCCCCGTCCTCCGCTCTCGCCGCACCCAACGGATTCTCGTTGGGCGTCGTGATGAACGCGGTTAGCAATGCGCCGGTCTTCTGCTTTACTATCGTGGCGCGGTCGAACTGGTCCATGTCGTTCAGCCGCCCGAGGATTGCCAGCATCTCCGTCACGCCGCGAAGCTGGCCGGGCGTCTTCGGCCGGAAGATGTGCAACATCTCCGACGCCGGAATGCGGATGCTCCGCGGCAGCCGGCCCGGCTGCGCCGGATGCCACTCGTACATGTAGAAGGCAGAGCGGCGTGAACCTTCAAACTCGATTCCGGCAATCACATTGTCCCGCGTGATCGTGGTGTCGACGAACTCGGGCGGCAGCAATTGCACCTGCAGCATCCCATCGTTGCCGGTGAGCAGCCGGACGAAGACCTCGCCTTCCACGAACATTGAGCGGGCTGCGAGTGCTTGTTGCCCGTACCAGTTGAGTAGCCCGTCGGTGTCAGAGATGTCGGCCCAGCGGTTCCATCGCCTGAGGAGCAAGTCCTTGAGCGCTGAGTCCCGGATTTTGGGCAGCAGCGTGATGCCCGGACCGATCACGTTGTCGACGAACGCCTGTGCCGCGCGCGCGGCGACAGCGTTGTTCGCTACCAAGTATCGGGCCTGGTTCCGAAGCAGCGGATTCGGCGCGACGCGGCTGTAGTCCGGCACTGGGTTGTTCCACAGGCCGACGTTGCGCCGGTCACGCGCGAGGTCGGCGTCCGAACGTACAGAGTGCATGCGCTCGTCGGAGCGGCGTTGAAAGAGCCACTTGAACATGGCTTACTTCCGGTGCTCCACAACCCAATCCGGCGCGAACAGCACACCCCGCTCATCGCGCGGCCGGCGCGTGAGGTGGCTCGCTTGGTGAAGTTGCCCGATGGTCATATTTCCGTTCAATGGACGGATCGCGCGTATGCGCTTCCCGTTTCCGATGCCCACATAGGAGCCCGTGCCGATCAGCTTCAGGGCTAACGTCGGACGGACGGAGCCGCGGCTGAAGCTGCGCGAGTCGTAGACCACCACATCGTGCTCCTGTTGTTCGAGAATCCTCCGCAACTGGTCTCCGGCGACCTGCATAGGCGCACTCCTCCTCAGGACTGAAATGAAAACTGGCTGCTGCTGGCGTGACCTACTGCTTGGCAGGCTTCTTCTTCTGGCGCCGCTGTTGCCCCAGCGTGACGTCACCAATCTTGGCGAAAAGGTGGAGCGTGAGCGTTGCGATGTCGACGACGACAGCGGAGCGGATATTCATGGAACGCATCCAGCTCTGGATGCCACCGGGCGGGCTCGCAAGTTCGCCTTCCTGTTTCTGGTCCATGGACACGTTGAATTGAGTTTGCCCGTCATCGCCCTCGTAGGCAATGAGCGCCATGCTCGGGATCTGGTCAAAGTCCTCGGAGGTTTCGCACAGCCGGATCAGGTCATAGGTCGCCAGCACGGCCTTGAGCCCCTGCACCGAGACCAGGCCCGCCGCCGTGAGAGGGATCCTGCCCGCGAGCTCCCTCAGCAGGGACAGATAGATCAGATCGAGAACGGAGTACCGCCGCCGGTGACCGCGTCCCGGCGGCTGCTCCTCCGCGATTGCGACCAGGACGCCCCGCTTGTGCCAGGTATGCAATGTGTCCGTCGTGAGCCCGGTGATCTCCAAGGTCTCGGTGTGCGAGAACGCTGGCTCCTGCAGCTTGTCGACATCGATTGGCGGGATAGCCTTCAGCATGATGTAGGTACACTCATTCCAATCGCCCCCGGGTCTGCTCCAGGGATAGGATTGATGGGCGTGCGCCCATCACAGGAGCAATTATATGGGCAACTGCCCATCAAATACAAGAGCATGCTGCGGCTGATTGGCGCAAGTTGTTGATGATAGGCAAAATATTGGTCTAGTGGAGACGTTCCCGCTGCTAGGCGGTGGCTGTGGCAACCAACTTGCCGACTTCGCTGATGCGCATTTGTCTAAACGCCATGAGGACGACTGCCCTCGACGGAACCTACTGATCCGAAATATGATTGAGTGTCGAGGGCTCAATGGCGACCACTTCATCCGAAACCTCCCGCGCTGATACCATCGTGCGCGACAAGGCGGTCCGCCTTTTCACCTACCTCAAGGAGTTGACCGAACTCCGAAGTGACGTCAAGCGAAGTTGTGACGAGTACGACCAAGTCGTCTGGTGGACTGAGATCCCGCAGGAGAAGGAGTGCTACTGTGCTGCTTGGGATCTTGGGCGAGAGGCCGCCTATGACGACTGGATCCGCGTGGAGCGACCGCGTCGAAAACGTCCACCGTCACCGCCAGCCAGTCTTGCACCGTGGCTCAACGAACGGGAAGTCGCGGATTCTTCTCTCGAGGCACCTCCGCTCAAAGAGACTGTCGTCGAGGAAGTTCGGGGAAACGGCTCTGGCGGGCGGAACGGCACGGAGACGGTGGTACGAAAGCTGGAAGAGTGGCCTGCAATCTCGCGCCAATGGGACCTCTTCGTTCAAAACCATTGGCTTCCTTGGGCGCGGGAGGATCGCCGACTCCAGAACGTCCAGGCCATTTACAACGAGCTATTCACTGCTTTCCAAAAACAAGAACGATTGGGGGAGGCTTTTGAGGTCGTCGTCGGTGTTGGCCTGCTTACTTGGCATCCTCCTCATGGTCCGCAGATTCGCCGCCACGTCGTCGCTGCACAAGCCACGCTCGAATTCGATTCCAAGACCGGCGTGATCACTGTCGGCCCAGCCTCCGACGGGGCTCGCCTTTCGCTCGAGCAGGATATGTTGGAGCCGCAGGACAGGCCGCTCCCGGAAATGCAAAATCAGCTCCAGTCGCAGCTTGCCGACGTCGGGGATGACCTCTGGACTGTGCCGAACCTAGCGACATTGCTCAACGCGTACTTCCAGCAAATCTCATCGGAGCATGCTCTGGAAGTGGTGCTTGAGCCGCAGGATGGTGCGGGTGAGCATAAAGGTCCGCGCATGACCCTTGCGCCGGCGTTGATCGTGCGACAGCGTACCGACAGGAATCTCGTTCGCATCTTCAGCGACATCGCGGACCAACTGGCGGCCGGAGGCCCAATTCCGCTCGGAGTTGAAAAACTCGTCCAGATACGAGATGACAAAACAGGCGGAGAGGACGGCGACAACAACGGCGCCACTTGCGTGGATGACGAACTGTATTTCCCACTCCCGGCAAACGAAGCTCAGCGCCAAATTGCGCAGCGCCTGTCATCCCGGCAAGGCGTGCTGGTGCAGGGGCCACCGGGAACGGGCAAGTCTCATACGATCGCGAACTTGATTTGCCATCTTCTGGCATCAGGCAAGCGGTTGCTTGTAACTAGTCACACCGCCCGAGCGCTTCGCGTGCTGAAGAAGTACTTCCCACCAGAGATTTCTCCACTTTGCGTATCGCTGTTGGGAGATGATAGCGGAGCACTCCGGGAACTCGAGGAATCAGTTCAGGGAATTCTGAACGAGCTAAATCAATGGGACATCGCAAAAAGCCAAGCCCAAGTCCACCAACTGGTGTCTGATCTGGATCGCGCGCGGCGCGAGTTAGCAGAAGCGCACTCCAGCTTGAAAACGGTTCGCTGCAGTGAGGCGGAACGCATCGACCTCGGTTTTGCCGGGTACCAAGGTACGCCGCAGAGTCTGGCCCAGAGAATGGTGGCTGAATCCGACGGTTACAACTGGCTTTCGCTTGACGTCGGATATCATGACGAACCTCCACTGAGCAGCGATGAGGCGGTCGAACTGCTAAAACTGATCCGTGAACTCGGGGACCAGCCTGAAAAGGATGTTCAGACGGTTCTTCCTGAGTTGCCAACCCTGCTGGAGCCAAGGTCATTTGATCAACTGGTACTGAAAGAGCGCGAACTTACCGCACGGCTTCTATCCGTATCGGCAGAGTCCCGACCCGTCCTCGATGTGCTATCGCGAATTCCGCAGACTGTAAGGGCCAGTTTCGAATCCGCATTGCGAGACTACCTTACAGGTTTTGATGCCTTAGCCCTAGAGACTGAGCCGTGGGTCAAAGGAGCCCTCCACGACGTCGCCGCCGGCAAGCATCATTCATGGGGAAACCTTGCGGCGACGACAGAAGCGAAAGCCGGCTCCGCAGCAAGTAAAGTCCCGAGAGCCGCGGAAGCCCGCGTTTCGGGGCTGGAAGGACGCGATCGGACTCAAGTGCGCGCCGACGCAGAGTGTCTCCATGCGCATCTGGCGTCCGGCAAAGGCATAGGCATTGGCGTTCGGTATAACCCATTCACGTCGAAGCACGTAAAGGGGAGTCTTTATGTCGCTGATACTCTCCGTGTAAACGGGCGCCCATGTGACCAGCAAGCCGTTGTCGGGGACCTGATTGATTATCTGGACGTGAACGAAACGATTGAGTACATTGACCAGCAATGGTCCTCCTACGTTCAGCCACAGAACATTCCCATGTTGCTGGCATTTGGAGAGCACACGAGGCGCGCGCAGTTGCTACGACGCATTTTGGGATTGCGCACGAACATTGACGCCACTGCCCTCCTGGCGAAGAGCATCCCTGACCTTCCCCCAATCGCTTTCCATGAAAGACAGTCAGTCGCCACTCTCATTTCCCTTCTAGCCGCAGCAGTTGTACAGGAAGACCTGCGGGGCATTCAGCGAGAAGTTGCACGCCTTCAAACTGACTTGGGAGTATTGCGGAGAGAACCACAGGCGCACGATCTGATATCCGAATTATCCGCCGCGGTCGAGGCTCGCGACCTTGATCGGTATTCGCGGGCGCACAGTCAAGTCGTTGCAGCGTGGGCTCTTCGAGCACGGTTTCAACGTCGCCGGGCTTTAGAGCGTCAACTATCCAGGCCGGACCTCGTTGCACGGGTTGTCTCTGGCCGCCACGACGCCTGCTGGGACGATCGCCTG
>JADZBH010000002.1 GCA_020852175.1 Bryobacterales bacterium
ACACCTGCACGCGCTGGCGATAGTTCTCGAAATTGCGAAAGCCGTAGGCCTGTCTGGTGATGGTCTCCATCTTGTTGTGAAAACCTTCGGTGATGCCGTTGTTGCGGGTGAAACGCCACATGGTGGCGATCTCCTCCTGCCAGGTGTGCAGCGTGTCGCCGAGTCCACAGGTTCGTCTTGCGTGGCGAGCCCATGCTACGTTGGGCCAAACAGTACCGGCCTTCTACTCCACCGTGGTCAACCGCGTGCGGAACTCTTCCACCGCTTCCGGGATCACTTCGACTCCCAGTCCCGGGCCGGTGGGCACTTCGATGGTCCCATCGCTGGGGTCCATCTCGATTTTCTGGCGAATCACGGCTTCACGAATCGGACTCTCGGTCTGGTCGAATTCGAACATCGCGGGCCAGGAGTCCACCTCAGGAAAGCTGCTCATCCAATGCAGAGCGGCGGCGGTGCGAATGTGCGTGCCCCAGTTGTGCGGAATCAGCCGGATTCCGTTCAGAGCGCACATGTAGGCGAGCCGGCGTCCGCCCGTCAGGCCAACGGTATCCAGGTCCGGCTGGACAATGTGCACGCGCCGGGGCTGGACATAGTTGCGGATGATCCAGTCCGCCGGCATGGTTTCCCCGCTGGCGAGCGGAATGCGCAACAGGCGGCGAAGGCGGTCATAGCCCTGCAGGTCGTGGGCCCAGATCGGCTCCTCCCACCAGAGCAGGTTGAAGCGTTCCAGTTCATGGCCGAGCGCGACGGCCGTGCCGTCATCGTAGCCGCAGTTGGCATCCACGGCCAATCCGGTATCGGGGCCGATGGCCTGCCGGACGGAGCGCACAACCTCCACATCCAACTCCGGACCGTAACCGATCTTCATCTTCAGGATGCGATGGCCGCGGGCGACCCACCCGCGGGCCTCCTCGGCAAGACTAGCGGCCGGATCGGACCAGTCCTTGCGGTACATGCAGGTGCAGTACGGGCGGACGCGATCGGAAATCCGGTTGCCGAGCAACGCGGACACGGGTTTGCCGAGAGCCCGGCCGGCAATGTCCCACAGCGCCAGGTCCAGTCCCGCGCTGGTGGGCTCGCCGCGGTCGAACTGGCCGGCGGCGGGTTCGCGAAGATCGTCGAAAATGGCCTCCATCTCGAACGGAGAACGGCCAATGACCAGTTCCGGATACGCAAGCAGGCGTTCTCCGCCGTAGTTGCCATCGCCCCACCCGGTGATGCCCTCGTCCGTGTTCACTTCGACGAGGGTGGCCGTGCGCACGCCGGTCCAGTTCAAGGACCAGCCGAAGCGCTCCTTCAGTTTGCCCTCGATCCGATGAATTCTGACCCGCGTGATTTTCATTATCCATCTCCAAGGACGAAGGAAGGAGAGCAGCGGGGGCGTTCGATTCTGACACCCAGCCCGGGGCAGAAAGGCACGGCCAGTTCCACTTCCGGCAAACCGCCGGAGATGAAGAACGCGGGCGGCGTCGCGATGGCGTTGCTCGCTGGCGGGATGCACGCGGCGCCATGCACGGCCGCCGCGATACCCAACGGCTCGCTCGCGCAGCACGGCGCCAGCCGGACATGAAACAACCAGCAAAAGTAGGAGAGCCGCCGAAGCCCGGTAAGACCGCAGACGCCTACATCCTGAACCGCCATGTCCACCAGACCGGTCTGGACATAGTTCTTGACGAGTGCATCGAGCGGGATGTCTGGACCGGCGGCCAATGAAATTCTCAACACGTCCCGCAAGCGTGCATATCCTTCCGGATTATCGCCGGGTATGGGCGATTCCCAGAATTCGAGACAGGAATCTTGCAGTTTCTCCCCCAGGCTGAGCGCCTCTTCGGTGTCCCGCGCGGTGTACCGCAAGCCAACGCGCGTCCCGGC
Organism: Bryobacterales bacterium; assembly: GCA_020852175.1. Lineage (GTDB taxonomy): Bacteria > Acidobacteriota > Terriglobia > Bryobacterales > Bryobacteraceae > JAFLBB01. The sequence continues at coordinate 1,873 of JADZBH010000002.1, forward strand.
GCGGCGCAACTCGGCGGGTGCTTCCACACGGATGATCCTGTGTTGCTCCGCGTGCCCGATGTCCGGGACCGAGGGACAGGACAGCACTTGGCCGCGATATGGTTTGCCCAGAATCCGGCAGACGGGCTGCCCCATCGCCTTCCCCATCAGATCCCACAGCGCGATATCGAGGCCACCGGCCGCGACGCCCAACGAGGCGAGTTCGTCAAAAATCGATTCCACTTCAAAGGGAGAGCGGCCGATCACCATGCCGGGTTTCCGGCGCAGAGCCTGCTGGCACAGGCTGCCGCTGCCATAGCCCGCGAGGCCAGAATCGGTCCGGACCTCGATCAGGTCCGGCGGGAAGACCGATATTTTCGTGATTCTCATTGCTCTGTCAGTACACGAGCGGGAGCCACACCGTCATGTGGGAGAGCCCGCGGTTGGCCCAGGCATAATAAGGGATGAGGCGCAAGGGAGCCGTCTCGCCCGGGCCTGGACGAAAAGTTCTGTACAGCAGGTTCGACCAGTCACCGCCGCGCGTCCGGCGGGCCCGGCCCTCCAAAACCGTCACGCCGCCCAGCAGTTTCGCCTCCCAGCGAGGTGTAAGCTGCATGCCGGCGGGAATGCCAATCTCATCCACACGCACGCCGGGGGGCAGGTCGGGTGATTCCAGACAGTAGACAAGTGGTCCGCGCATCACGGTAACCTGGTTGCGCGTGACCTCCTGGTAAGGATGCGATTCCACCAACCTGGCGGCCATGGGAAGGTTGAGTTCGACTACATCTCCCTTGGCCCAGTCGCGCCGGACTTCCGCATAGCTGGAAGGCCGCGCAGCCGCGGAGAACGGCTTTCCGTTCACCTGTATCGTGGCCGCTTCCGCCCAGCCGGGAATGCGGAGCATCAGAGCCATTTCCCCCTTGGATGCCTGCTCAAACGTAATCCGGACCTTGCCGTCCCACGGATAGCCTGATTCCTGTTTCAGCATGACCGGGTTTTTTAACGTGCTGCTGCCATACAGATTCACCCAAACGGCGCCCGGAGACACAGCGTAGGCCCAGTTGGCCGTCTTGAGAATGGTTCGCAGCACGTTGGGCGGGCAGCAAAAGCTTTTGGCCGCGCCTGGATCCAGGGTGGTCTTCCACCGCAGAGGGCTTTCATTGCGCAACAAGGGCAGTTCATCCCCGAAGCGGCGGTGCGTGTTTGTGTAGAAGTACGAGTTGCCATCGGCGCCCACGCCCGACAGCATGCTGTTATAGAGAACAAGTTCCATCACGTCGGCATACTTGGCCTCGCCCGTGATGGAGAGCATGCGGCGGTTCCAAAGAGCGTTTCCTATGTTGGCGCAGGTTTCGTTGTAGCCTTCCCGGTTGGGCAACTCGAAGCCGCCGCCGAAGGCCTCGGCCATGATGTCGCGATGCGGCGAGAGTCCCGGGTCGAGCGGCCCAACGGCGCCGGTGACGTACATTTTGCGCGTCGTGACGTTCCGCCAGAGGCGTGTGACGGCGCTCAGCAGGCTCTGGTCGCCGTCCTCCGCATACACGTCGGCCGCCGTGGCGTACAGATATGTGGCGTGCATGGCATGTCCGGTCGCCTGAGTCTCCTTGCGCAAGGGAACCCGGTCCTGAAAATGATCCGACCCGCCCGGCGCCGAGCCGCGCAGGTCCACGAAGATTTTCGCCAATTCCAGGTAGCGGGGATCGCGCGTGGCACGGTAAAGTTCCATGATGCCCATGACGTTGGAAGGTGCGCCAAAATGCACCAGACGGACGGGGCGCGGACTGAACAGCGTGTAGAGATAGTCCGCCGCGCGCCTGGCGGCATCGAGCATGCTGGTTTTTCCCGTGGCCCTGTAGTGCGCCACGGCCGCGCTCATCAGGTGAGTCATGTTGTACACTTCGTGGTCCCGAGGCTGCGCCCAGCGTTCATTCCCAGGCAACTGAATCTCAGTGGAGATGTAACCGTCCGGCGCTTGCGCCTTGACGAAGACCGCGATCACTTCATCCATGCGGCGGTCCAACTCCTTGTCGTGGGTGCTGCCGTAGAGTAGCGCGGCCGATTCCAGCCATTTCGCCACGTCGCCGTCGCTCCAGTTGTTCCCCTTGAACTCGCCCGTCTCCAGTCCGGCGGCGATGCGCAAATTGCCAAAATAAGCTCCGTTGCCCCGCACCTGCATGGTCTGCCAGATTCCTGGCAGAGTCACCTCGCGCGAAAAGCGGATTCGTTCGGCCCAAAAGCCGCTGGTCCAGGCGGCATCGTTCATACCAATGCTCTTGAGCCTGGCGTGCGGGCTGGCGGAATAGTCGGGGTCGCCGCCCGCCCTCGCCCATAAGTTGCCGGCGAGGGTAACAACCACCAATAGAATCGAAATCCGGCTCATGGATCCTCACTTATCGCGATATCGGCAGCCACACGGACATATAGGAAGGCCCGCGGTTCGCCCACGCGTAATACGGAATCAACTTCACATCAACACTTCCGGCAGCGGGCTGGAACGTCCGGTACAACAGGCCCGACCAATTTCCTTGTTTGGCGAACCTGGCTTTGCCCTCGATGACGGCCACGCCGCCGAGCAACCGGGGGTCGAAGCGGGCGCGAAGCTGAATATCCGCGGGAATCGACACCTCCGTGAAGCGCACACTGGCTGGAAGATCGGGAGATTCCAGACAGTAGACCACGGGCCCGCGCATCACCGCGACCTGGTTGCGCGTCTCCTCGACGAGCGGATTCGCCTCGACCAGCCGAGGCGCCATCGGCAGCACCAATTCCACCCGGTCGCCAGCCGCCCAGACACGCCGGACCTCGGCGAAAGTGCCGGCGGCGGGCGTGCTTTGCGACTTGCCGTTCACCTGTACTGTCGCGCCGGCGGCCCAGCCCGGAATCCGCAGCAGCAGGGAGTATTCTCCCTTCGGCGCGGCGTGGATCGTCAGCCGCACCTTGCCATCCCACGGATAATCGGATTCCTGCTTCAGGGCGATACCGTTCTGCTTGAGCGTGTTGCTGCCGTAGAGGATCACATACAGGCCCTTTTCGGAAACGCCGTAGGCATATTCGTGCGTGCTGGCAAGCATCCGCAGTACGTTGGGCGGACAGCAATAACTCTTAGCCGCCCCGGTGCTGGTGATGTTCGTCCAACGCACCAGCGATTGGTTGCGCGTAAGCGGCACTTCATCCTGAAAGCGCCGGAGAGGGTTGGCGTAGAAGAACTCCTTCCCGGAGATCCCCATGCCGGACAGCATGCTGTTATAGAGCACGGTTTCCATCACATCGGCATAGCGCGGATCGGCGGTGGCTTCCAACATGCGCCAGTTCCAGATGGCGTTGGCGATATTGGCGCAGGTTTCGTTGTATGTCAGCCGGTTGGGAAGCTGATATTCAGGGCCGAATGCCTCGTGCACCAGATCGCGCCGGGAGGAGGTCCCATACGTCTGAGCGCCGATAGCGCCAGTGACATACATCTTCTGCGTGGCCACGTTCTTCCAGAGGCGTTCGAGCGCGGTCCAAATCGCGGTCTCGCCCGTTTCGGCATACACATCCGCGGCCCCGGCCCAAAGATAGGGCCCTGTTACACCGTGACCCACTGCTTCGGTCTCCTTGCGTACGGCGACACGATCCTGGGTCTGGTCCGTACCGCCGCGAGCCGACCCCCGGTTGGTCACGAAGATGTCCGCCAACTCCAGATGTTTGCGGTCGCCCGTAGTGCGGTACAACTCCACCAGACCCATGATCTGTGAAGGGTTGAAGTCGAAGTGGGCAAGATCGGGAGGGCGGGGCTGGAAGGTCGCGTACAAGTAACCGGCTGCCTTGCGGGCCACCTGGAGCAGGCTATCTTTACCGGTGGCGCGGTGATGGATGCAAGCCGCGGTAATCAGATGGCCCATGTTGTACAACTCGTGATCGTTGATGTCCTTCCAGCGCCGGAAGCCCGTGTTCTGAATCTGCGTGGAGATGTAGCCGTCCGGCGCCTGCGCCTTGCCGATGACGGCGATCACCTCGTCCATCCGCGCGTCCAGCTTCGGATCGCGCGTGACGGCATAGACGTGCGCCACGGCTTCAAGCCACTTGTAGACATCGCCATCGCTCCATTTGGTGCTCTGGAACGTACCCTTTTCAAGACCGGCGGCGATCACGAAATTCTTATAGGTCGCCCCATTGTTGGGAATTTGAAGGGTTTCCCACATGGCGGGAATCATTACTTCATCCGACAACTGGAAGCGTTCCGACCAAAAGCCCTTCGTCCACCGGGCGGATGTGAGGCTAATGCTCTTGATCCTGGCATGAGGGCTCGCCGAAGTGTCCGTAATGCCGCCTCGCGGCAACTCGGCGCCAAACGCCCCGTACATGTACGCCATCAGGAAGAAGTATCCAAGGAGCCGCATCGCTTTCCTCACACTCTTAAATGGAAGTTTCACCGGGTCACGGACAACCATACGCTCATATACGGCACACCCCGGTTGTTCCACGCATAGTAGGGAATCATCCGGAGCATGACCTTCCGTGGACTGGCTGGCGGAAGCGGCCGGTAGAGCCGTTTATTCCAATCGCCTTCGGGAAGCAGTTGCCCTTCTCCTTCCACCACCGTGACGCCGCCTAGCAGAGAGGCGTCGTGTCTGGCCGTGAACTTGACCGCGGATGGCAGAACGACATCGCCGGGCTTCACTCCGTCCGGTAGATCATTGGATTCGAGCGCATAGACAACAGGGCCGCGCATCACGGCCACCTGATTGCGCGCCTCCTCGACCTTGGGGTTGGCCTCCCACAAACGGACAGGCATGGGAAGATCCAATACCACCGTGTCGCCTTTCTTCCAGGTACGATTCACTTCAGCGTACTGTCCCGGAGTGACTTTCGTGCTGGCGGGAGACCCATTCACCAGAACCGTCGCGCTTTCCGCCCATCCCGGGATCCTGAGCCGGAGTGCCATCGGCCGCGAAACATCCTGCCGGAAAGCGAACTGAATGCGGCCCTGCCACGGATACCCTGTCTGCTGCGCGAGATCGATCACCGCGCCGTTTGGCAATATCGATTTGAGCTCGTTACTGCCGTAGAAATGGACCCAGAGAGCGTCGTCCGACCACCCGTAGGCCCACCCGGCCAATTCGGCGACGGTGCGCGCCACGTTCGGAGGACAACAGAAGCAGTAGGGAGCCCCTGGCGTGGTCGTGGCCGGCCACCGCTCCCAGCTATCGTTGCGCAGCAGGCGGTCCTCCTTTCCACTGCGTCGAAGCACGTTGGCGTAGCAGTAAGTGGTCCCGTCCAGCCCCCATCCCGACAGGAAGGTGTTATACAGAACCCGCTCCACCACGTCGGCATAGCGCGCTTCCCCGGAAATGCCCAGCATGCGCCAACTCCACATCGCGTGCGCTATATTGGCACAGGTTTCGTTGTATGCGATGGCGTTGGGCAACTGGTAGCGGAATCCGAACGCCTCGTGAACCGGGTCTCCGCGGAAGGAGACGCCGTTGTTGATCGCCGCGATGCCTCCGGTAATGTACATCTTGCGATAGCTGACATCCTCCCAGAGTCGGACCAGCGCACTCCAGAGTTCAGGCTCTCCCGTTTCGGCGTACACGTCGGTTGCTCCAGCCCAAATGTAGGGGCCGGTCACGGAGTGGCCCACGGCATCGGTTTCGGTGCGCATCGGGATTCTGGCCTGATTCTGGTCCGTGCCACCCGGAAGGGCGCCGCGCATGAGGGTGAAGATATTGGCCAGTTCAAGATACTTCGCTTCGCCCGTCAGCCGGTAGAGTTCCACCAGCCCCATCACCTGCGAAGGATTGAAATCGAAATGGACCAGTTCCGGAGGTCGCGGTTTGAATACCGTGTAGAGGTAGTCCGCCGTCCGGCGGGCGACGGCGAGGAAGTTGTCCTTATTGGTGATGCGCTTGTGCATGCACGCCGCCGTGATCAGGTGGCCCATGTTGTATAGCTCGTGGTAGCGCAGATTTCCCCAGCGTTTCTTCTCCGTCAACTGGGTCTGCGTACCGATGTAGCCTTCCGGCGTCTGTGCCTTGGCGATGATCGCGATGGCCTCATCCATCCGCTGCTCCAGTTCCGGGTCCTTGGTTCGAAGCCAGACAGCCGCCATGGTCTCGACCACCTTATATACATCGCCATCGCTCCAATCGTTCCCGTGGAACTTACCCTGTACCACGCCGGCGGCGATTTTCAGATTGACCAGGTTGGCGGAATTCCTCGGATCCTGCATGGTTTGCCAGAGTCCGGGCAGGCTCTTGCCGGCAACCAGTTCAAACCGGTCTCCCCAGAAGCCCTTGGTCCAGCGGACGGCGTCCAGATCGAAATTCCGGACCTTGACGTGCGGACTGCGCGAGGTATCGATGACGCCGCGATGAAGCGTCTGCCCCGCAAGGGCCGGAACGAGAGCGAGAGCGAACAAGGCGTAGGTCATGGCGTAGCTCCGGCTAGAAGTTGATCTTCAGCCCGGCTTGGATGACGCGGGCCGGGCCCGCCGAGGTAATGACACCGAAACCAGGACTGCCCGCGGTCGTTCCAGGCAGTCCGAAATTCGTGTTGTTGAAGGCGTTGAACGCCTCCACGCGCAGTTGCGCACGCACCCTCTCGGCGAGTGAGATGTTCTTGAGCAGGGACAGGTCGAAGTTGACGTTCGCGGGTCCCCGGACGTCCGGCAGAGTGCGCGACACGTTGCCGAAGGTGTATGGCGCGGGCTGCGTGAACGCGGACGTGTCGAAGAAGCGGTCCAGACGGTCCGTGACGGAACCGGACAGCTTCGCGCTGACGCCCGTACTATCAGGCCGCGAGCCGCCTCCATAAGAGTTGGTGTTGTTAGCCTGCGTGTTGAGCGAAAGCGGAATGCCGCTTTGCAGCGCTGCGAGTCCGTTGATTTGCCAGCCGCCCACGAGGTGGTCCGCCCAGGCGGGCAGATTCGCGCCGAAGGCCTTGCCCTTGCCGATGGGCAGTTCGTAGCCCGCGGCTACGGTGAAGCGCTGCGGGCCTTGTTGTGAGTTGAGGCTGCGCTCGGAACGCCGGTCGTTGTTGTTCTGGAAAGTGGGCACGTCGCCAATCCAGGCGATACGGCTGCCGGGAGCGCCGTCGTCGATCATCTTATTGAACGTGTAGCTGATAAGGAAGTTCAAGCCATGCGAGAAGCGCTTATCGGCGCGAATCTCGACGGCATGGTAGCTGGAACTGCCGGAAGCGGAGCCGATCGTGTTCACACCCGTGAATTGTGGGTATGGACGAAGCAGTTGGCCCGCCGTCGTGGTGGCCGCCCCCAGAGCCTGGGCCGCCGGGATGATTCCCCGGAAGGGGTTGGGGATCACGCGTTGCAGTTCGCTCTTCAAGCCGAGGTATTGGCCGGGCAACTGGTTGTACTGCAGGTTTTGCCAAAGGTGAGTGCCCTTGCTGCCGGCATAGGCAACCTCCAAGCCGATGTCGCCCTGCAATTGGCGCTGGACGCTGAAGTTGAAGTGCTGCATGTACAGACCCTTCTGATCGCGATCGGGAGCGCCGATGGCGCCGCCAATGTTCGTCAATAGACCAAGGCTCGACCCGGTGGGGCTCACAAAGCCGTTGGGGAAGGGATCGGAGTAATAGGATGTGATATTGACGCCATCGGGACTGGCGACGTGAGGCGTGGTGGAGGAAAAACCAATCTGGCCAAACTGGCCGAAATCCCAACCCGTCCTCGGGGCGAAGAAGATGCCATAGCCTCCCCGAATCACCGTAAACGCGTTTACCTGATAGGCGAAGCCAAACCGTGGCGACACATTGCGATTCACGGCGGCCTGCTCGCGAGGCACGCCGTTGACGTTCACGAAGCCCAGGCCGCCGCGCAACTGGCCCATGCCCGGAACCTGGAGCGGGACCGGACTGTCGTAGTCCAGGACGTTGAGCCGGTTGTACCGGTCGGTGCGCAGATTCTCCACCTCGAAGCGGAGTCCGAGGTTCAGGGTGAGCTTGGAGGTGACCTTATAGTCGTCCTGCACGAAGGCGGCGTAGTAGTAGGTTTGCGGATCCTGCGTCGCGTTCGACTGGGCGTTGCCCGCGCCCGCCAGACCAAGCAGGAAGCTGGCCACGGCGTGTCCCGCCGTTGGGCTCGCTTGCAGCGGATTCGGCCCCTGCGTGAGGCCTGGGCTGAACGTGAAGTTCGGCAGATTGGGCCGGAACCCTCCCGAGCGGAAGAGACGGTACTCGAAGCCCGCCTTGAACACATGGTTGCCTCGCATGTGCGTGACGTCGCTCTGCGCCGTGTAGGCGTTCGAGATGTTGTTGATGATGGTGGAATTCACCGGGCCGATACTGCTGGTGCCGAAGCCGATGTTGGCGACGCTATACCCGTTCACGGTGATCGACGGGAAGACGGCCGCGGGCTGAGCCTCGCGGAAGGAGCGAGGGAAACCCAGTTGAGTGGGATCGAAGTTGGTGTCGAAGGGGTTGTTGTAGTCGCGCAGACGTGTCCAGCCCACGCGGAACGTGGCAAACGTGGTGGGCGAGAACGAGTGCGTATCGTTGATGGCCAGATTGCGCTGCGTGAACAGTTGCGGGCCGGAGGAGGGATTGGCGGCAAGGCTCTCATACAGGACGGGCGGCGTGACGAGCGACTCGTTCCATGAGAAGCGGCCGAAGATACGGTTTGAAGCGGAGAAGGAGTGGTCCATGCGCGCGTTCAACTGGTTCACGGAGTACTTCTCGGGTTTATTGGCGATGAAGTTGTTGATCCCGGTCACCGGGTCGCCGGCAATATTGGGCGCCGCCCAGTGCGGCAGCACCTTGTTGCTCACGGCGTTAAAGCGGCTTGCGGGAATGCGGTTTCCAGGGAACAGATCGCGCTGGAAGCCACTGCCCGCGGCATGAGCGGTGAGTGGATCGTAGACGTCGATCTGCCGGTTGTTCTGCGCGCGGGTTTGGCTGAAGTCGCCTCCCCGTTGCACGGCCGTGGGTACCGAGAATAGGAATGTCCTGCCGGTGGTACGCCGCATCCCCTCGTAGTTGAAAAAGTAGAATGTCTTGTCCTTGCGCACCGGACCGCCCAAGCTGGCTCCGAATTGATTGAACCGGAAGGCGGGCTTTTCTTGCGCGGTGCGGTTGTTGAGCCAGGAATTGGAGTCGAGAGCGTCATTTCGAAGAAAGTCGTACACGGTCCCGTGTAGTGTATTGGTACCGCTTTTCATCACCACGTTGACGACCCCGCCCGCGGTACGCCCGAACTCGGCCGACATGTTATTGGTCTTCACCTCGAACTCCTGGACCGCGTCGATCGAGGGGATCACGGTGAACTGGTTGTATTGGGGCGATGTGCCGGGAATGCCGTCCAGCAGCACCTCATTGGCCATGGAGGGACCGCCGTTGATGGAGAGGTTCGATAGCGGGATGTTGTTGCCGGGAAGGTTCGTGCGCCTGTAAGCTTGCGTGCCGGGAGCGAGGAAGATCAGGTCAAACGGGTTGCGGCCATTGAGCGGCAGTTCCACGATCTTGCGGTTGTCGACAACCGAGCGTAGCGAGGACTCTCCCGTCTGCAACAAAGGTACGTCAGCCGTCACCGAGACCGATTCATTGAGAGACCCCAAGATGAGCATGAAGTCGAGCCTCACGAGGGCATTCACGCTGAGCGTGATGCCGGCTCTTTCCGCGGCGCGAAAGCCATCCTGCCGGACAGTGAGCGTGTACACGCCAGGTTCGAGCAAGGGCACCACGTAATTGCCGGTTTCGTTCGTTTTGGTTTGGCGGCTGACTCCGGTAGCGGAATTCACGGCTGTGACCGCGGCGCCCAGGACCGGAGCCCCCGAGGGGTCGGTCACGAGTCCTGTAATTTGGCCGGCGGTGGTTTGCGCGGCGAGGGGCAGTGCGGCGAACAGTCCGGCGATGAGGGTGAGGGTGCGGGCGGACATAGGGCAGGCTCCTTGTGATTGGTAGATCCAATATAATTAGCAAGGACCAGTCCGTCAACTCAAATTTTTGATTTTGCGACATTATATTCACATCATAGGTTTGCAAGCATATCATTGGTACGACCAAAAAATATTTTCAGACCGAGGAGAAGCGCATACAGCATTCGGCGTGGGACGACTGGCGGATGATCCACGCGGCGGCTGGACCTCAGTGAGTTGAACGGGAGAGGGCCCGGCGCGCCGCCAGACGATAAGATTGATTCCTCGATATGTCATCCTCACCCATTCCATCGGCCAGCAAGGACGGCGTCACGAATCAGTTGATTGCCCGGCTGAAGTCGTTGATCTCCGCGGGCGTGCTCACTCCGGGAGCCAGGCTCCCGCCCGAGCGCGAACTGGCGCCCGCGTTTGGCGTCAGCCGCTCTTCGCTACGCCATGCCTTGAAGGCCATGGAAATCATGGGCGTGCTGACGCAGCGGGTGGGAGATGGAACCTACCTGGCGGCCGATGCTGGCGCGATCCTGCAGGAGCCGTTCGAGTTGTTGATGTTGATCGACGGCATCACGCTCGACGACCTGCTCGAAACGCGATTGATCGTCGAACCCGAACTGGCCGCCAGGGCGGCTGAGCGCGCCACGCTGGAAGACCTGAAGAAGATGAGCCAGACGCTCGAAGGGTTCCGCCGGGGCACGCCGGATACGGTGCTGGTTGAAGCCGACCTTGCTTTCCACCGCGCCATCTTCGATGCGGCACGGAACCCGATCTGCACGCGGATGTTTTCTCTGATCCACCGCGCCATGGCCAGCAGCATCCTGCTGACCTCACAAATGGTGGATTGGGATCATACGATCGAGTTTCACCGCCCCATCTACACCGCCATTGAAAGGCGCCGCCCCGTGGATGCGCGCGTGGCCATGATCGCTCACCTCTCCGACGCCAAGTCCCTGTTGAGCCGTTTAGAGGATAGGGCCAAACGAGTAGACGCCACTCTGTTGGCCGGGCCCGGCAACCTGCCGTCGCGGAAGCGCCGGGGCGCGGTTCCCCGGAAATTAGCCTGACTCTGGATTCCTCGCGCCGGTCGGGAGGCCTTGACGGGCGGGCAGGCTCTAAGCCGGTCGCGCGGCATCCCCCGACCTCAGCCTAAACTCTTCTGTCGCGACCGGCTGTCCGAGGCCTGGGCGCGTGGCGATCCTCTCTGCTATCGTAAATGGTTTCTTGCAACGCACAAGGAAGCCAATGAAACGATACTCCCTTCTCCTGGCCGCCACCGTCCTGCTCCCGGCGCAAGACAGCCGCGAGTTGCAGTTCCTGTCGAATCACACCGACTACCGAGCCATTCGCGATCAACTTGGCGGCTTTGAACGCCAACGCGCCTTTTCGCTGCTCGACACAAGGGAGGCCCTCGTTGCCCGCTGGACTGCCGCCGAGGCAAGGAACCGCCGCGCCTACCTTCGCGAGCGGATGATCCGCGCCCTCGGCGGTTTCCCCGAACGAACGCCGCTCAACGCGCGCACCACCGGAGTCATCGATCACGCCGAGTACCGCATTGAGAAGATCATTTTCGAAAGCCAGCCAAGGTTCTACGTCACGGCGAATCTTTACATTCCCAAGGGCGGTCGCGGTCCCTTTCCCGCCATCCTGTTCCCGCTTGGGCATGAGGAGGGAGCAAAGGCGCACGGAACGTGGCAACAACTCCTGGTGACGTTTGCCCGCAAAGGTTACGTCTGCCTCGCCTGGGACACGCTGGGGCAGGGCGAGCGTGTCCAGCTTTACGACGAGGACTTCGAGGCTTCCAAGGTGATCCGCTCCACCACCGAGCACACGATGCTTGGCACGCAGACTCTGCTCATAGGCGAATCCCTGGCGCGCTACACCGTCTGGGATGGCATCCGAGCGCTGGACTATCTGGTTTCACGCCCCGAAGTGGATCCCAAGAGGATCGGCTGCACCGGCAACTCCGGAGGCGGGACGCACACGGCCTATCTCTCCGCCCTGGACGACCGCATCCAGGTGGCCGCACCCTCCTGCTACATCACCTCGTGGCGCCGCCTTCTGAAAACCATCGGGCCGCAGGACGCCGAGCAATGCATTCCGCCATGGATCGCCGATGGCCTGGACCACGCCGACTTCATCCATGCCTTCGCTCCCAAACCCTATCTGATCCTCTCCGCCGTCCGCGATTTCTTCTCGATCTCCGGCGCCCGCGAGACCTTTGCCGAGGCGGAACGCGTGTATGGCCTTCTCGGCGCGCCTGGCAGCATCGCCATGACCGAAGCCGACGACGGGCATGGGTATAGCAAACCTCGCCGTCTGGCCGCCTACCGCTGGTTCGACCGCTGGCTGAAGGGCGTGAACGAAGAGACCATCGAGGCGCCGGTGAATCCCCGCCTCGAAGATGACCTGCGCGCGACGAACACCGGCCAGGTGCAGACCTCGCTCGGCGGGGAGACCGTCTTCTCTTTGAATCTGGCCCGGGCGCGAAGCTTTCAACGCACGGTTCCGGCGCCCGGCACGGTGAAGAGATTGACCGGCTATGAACGAACCGGTGGCGCCCCCGCCGTCAAGCCTTTCGGCGTCCTGCCCCGCGATGGGTACCGCATCGAGAAACTCGTCTATCAAAGCGAGCCGGGCATCGAAATTCCGGCGCTGCTGTTCATCCCCGAGGGCGGTGCGGGGAAACGAGCCGCGGTTGTCTACGCGCATGGCCGCGGCAAAGCCTACGACCTCTCCGGTATCGAGTCGCTGGTCCGCCAGGATCTGATCGTGTTGTCCATCGACGCCCGCGGCCTGGGCGAACTCCGAAGCACGAGCGATGACAATGGCTCCGACTGGCCGCGCTATTTCGGCGACTTCACAAGCGCGATGACGGGTTTCCTGACTGGCTCCACGCTCACCGGAGGGCGGGCGCGGGACATTTCGCGGGCCGTGGATCTGCTGGCCGTCCGCCCGGAAGCCGATCCCGGCCGCATCTTTGGAGCCGCGCGCGAAGGCGCGGGCGTCGCCATGCTGCACGCCGCCGCGCTCGATGCACGGCTTCAGCGCGTCGCGCTCGAGCAGACGCTCGAAAGCTATCAATCCGTCGTCGAGCATCGCCTGCATCGAGGAATCTTCGAACATGTCGTGCCCGGCGTGCTGCGCCACTACGATCTGCCCGGCCTGGCTCAAATGATGAGTTCCCGCCCGCTTGTCCTTGTCGACGCGGCGGACCCCCTGGGGATGCCCGCTCCGCTCGGCCGCGTCAAGGCTGCCTATCCATCCGCGAAGGTCTTGCGGCGCCAGAGCGAAGATACCGCGGCCACGTTGTACGGCCTGGGATCGCGATAGCAGGCGCTCAGACAGCCGGAAGGCGCGTAGTCCCGCCCGGGGAAAAGAGCGCCGCGAAAGGGAGCGCCACCGCGGCCGACATGGTCGCTTCTCCCGCCAGCGAGGAGGGGCGCAGCACAAGACGGCGGAAGTTGGGAAACTGCTCGCCCGCGGGAAACTGCTCGCGGATGCCCGCCGCCACGAGCGGCCATGCCTCGGTGATGGCGCCGTCGATGATCACCACGTCCACGTCGAGCAGCCATACCGCGTTGGCGATGCCCAATCCCAGATACCGCGCCGTCTCGACAATCGCCTCCCGGGCCGCTTCGCAGCCCGCCATCGCCTCGTGGCAGATCCGCTTCACCTGCGCCGCGCTGTCTCCTGAACCAGTTCTGGGCCGCTGGCCGGCCAGACGGTTGAACCGCTCGCAAATCGCCCGGTTCGAAGCCAACTGCTCCAGGCATCCGGGGTTATCGTGATGCTCCACCGCTGCCCCGTCCCGTACCAGCATCTGCCCGATTTCGCCGGCCGACATGTGGGACCCGCGATAGATATGGCCGTCCAGAACCAGCCCCAGGCCAACGCCCTCGCCCACCTTCACGAAAATGAAGGACCGGCCCGCTGGGGCTTCCACGCCGTCGTGCCCGGCTTCGGCCAGCGCCGCCGCCCGCACGTCGTTCTCCACGCAAACCGGCACGCCCAGTTTCCTCTCCAGAAGCGTCCTTACGCTCACACGCTCCCATCCGGGTTCGGCGCCAAGTTCGACCACGCCGGTTTCGGAATCCACCAACCCGCGCACCGTGACGCCGATACCCTCCACGCTGCCAGGCCGGAACCTCTGCCGCGCCTCCCTGAACTGCTTCGCGATCAGATCGAGCGCCGCCTGGGGCGTCTCGGGCGTTCGGAACGTTCGCGTGTCGAGAATCCTGCCGGACATCGTGCCCACCGCGACACGGGTCTCCCAGCTCCGGATATCGGCGCCGAGCGATAGAAAACGGCTCTGGTCCAGGCGCAGACGGATCGCCGGTCTGCCGCCCGTCGAGTTTTCCGCTCCCTCCTCCACGAGCAGCCCTCGCTCGAGCAAGTCGGCGGCGATGCGGGAAATCGTACCTTCGGAAAGCCCTGTCCTCCGTGAAATCTCGGCTCGCGAAAGCCGGTGCCGCTGGCGTAAAAGCCGCAGCACGGCGGCGTTGTTGGCATTGCGGACCTGTTCAGGGCGTAGAACCAATTTCCGTGCGCGTGGGCTGTCCATGGCCACCTTTTCTTCCAGATGTAAAGTAAGTCTATCCTCCGCTTCCCCGTCCGTCAAATTCAACGCCCCAGACGATTGACATTCTATTTGCAATTCGCTACTCTGCATAACCAACGCTTACTTGCACACAACAAGAAAGGGGTTTCGCACGTCATGAACCGCTCCATTCGCATCCTTTTCGCCATCCTCGCGACTCTTGCCGCCGCGCTCGCCCAAACCGGAACCGGAATCATCCGCGGGACGGTGTACGACGCCTCCAGGTCAGCGATCACGGCCGCGAAAATCACCGTCCTGAATCAGGACACGAACGCCACGCAAACCGTCCAGGCTTCGACGGAGGGAGCATTCCAGTTCCCGGGTCTGCCGCCCGGTCCATATCAGATTACGGTCGAATCGGCGGGATTTAACCGCTGGGTGGGGCGCCTGACGCTCGAAACCGGACAAACGGCCGTCGTGGACCCGTCGCTGCAAGTCGGCTCCGTCGATGTGGTCGTCGAGGTCTCCGACGCGGCGCCGGTCATCAACGCCGAGAGCATGGGCGTGGCCGGCGTGAAGGACGCTCTGCGCATCCACCAGTTGCCGCTCAACCAGCGTTCGGTCAGTACTCTGTTCAACTTGACGCCCGGCGTGGAAGGCGGGGCCAATCCGCGCGTGAACGGCCTCAAGGTCGGGGCCACCGAAATGTTGTTCGATGGCATCTCGCTGGTCGACCGGTTCGGCGGCGGCATTTCCCGCGTCCAGCCCGGTCTCGACACGATCCAGGAGTTCCGCATCGAGACCATCGGTTCTTCCGCGCGCTATTCGCGCCCGTCCACGGTGACTCTTTCCAGCAAGAGCGGCACCAACGAACTGCACGGGACGTTCTTTGAGACCTTCCGGAACAACTCGGGCGGCCTGCGCGCCCGCCAGCGCCAGGACGGCGCAACCGCGGCCAAGCTGATCCGCAACGAATTCGGCGGATCGGCGGGCGGTCCGGTTTTCATTCCGAAGCTGTACAACGGCAGGAACAAGACGTTCTGGTTCGCCGCCTACGAGGCTCTCCGCCAGCGCGAGGCGCAGTTTTACCAGGACTACGTTCCCACGGCCGGCATGTGGGATGGCGACTTCAGCCAGGTGATCGACTCGTCCAACACGCGCACCACCATCTACGATCCGGCGACCACAGCCGCCGATGGCCGCCGGACGCCGTTCACCGGCAACATCATTCCCCGGGCGCGCTTCCAGCCCATCTTCGCCACGATGAGGGACATCACGCATGCGCCCACGAATTCCACGAATCCTTTTCAAGACTCCAATCTGCGCGCCTTTTACCCCATCAAGCTCGACAACGGGAACCTTACCCTCAAGGGCGATCATCAGTTTTCCGCCAAGGACACCATCTCCGGCCGGTTCACGCGCAGCGTCAGTTCACGGACTGTCCAGGGCGGCGTGTTCGGCGCGCCGCGCGAGGATGTCATCGACGGCTTCGGTACGGGGCGCAGCGACGCGCGCATCTATTCGACCTCGATTCGCCACAACCACATTTTCAGCCCCAATTTCTTCAGCGAACTTCTGGTAGCCAACCACCGTTCGCCGAAAAGCTCCGGAACACTCGCGGATTTCACGAACTGGCCGGACAAACTGGGACTTCCCAATCCATTCGGGGCGCGCGGCTGGCCCAGCCTGGGCGTTGGCGATGATCCTTTTTACTGGGACGCCGACAACCGCAAGGATGAAGCATTGACGGCCTGGGTGGTCGAAGACAACCTGACGCTCGTCAAGGGGCGCCACAACATGCAGTTCGGCGGCAAGATCCGGCGCGAGTACAATAACGTGCGCGAATTGCAACAGTCGCAGGGATCGCACGATTTTGGCGGCGCATGGACCGGGCTTTACGACCCCGCCGACGATGCCGCCGCATCCTACACCGGCGTTGGCCTGGCTTCGCTCGCGCTCGGATTGCCGACCTATCTATCGAACCAATACAATCGCGGCTACTTCTACTTTCAGCAATCCGAGGTCGGACTTTACTTTCACGACAACTGGAGGGTGAACCGCCGCCTGACCGTCGATCTTGGAATGCGCTGGGACAAGTGGACTCCATATCAAGAAAAGTACGACCGGCTGGTGAATGTGGACCTGCGGAACTTCACCGGAAAATTCCAGGTGGTCACGCCGGGCTCCACGCAAATGACGGAGATTCCGGGTATTCCAGCCGCCGTGTTGACATCCTGGGCGAAGCGTGGACTGACGTGGAAGACGGCGAATGAGGCTGGCCTGCCATCCAGCCTCATTCCGGGCGACAACAACAATTTCGGGCCGCGCATCGGCTTCGCCTTCCGCCTGAATGACAAAACAGTGGTGCGAGGCGGATATGGCGAATATTTTTGGACGATGCCTCTATCCCAGGTCCTCCAGACATCGCGCGTCAACCCGCCGCTCAATCTGCGCTTCACGAATCAGATCGGCACTCTCGACGGCACCAGCAGCTACGCCGTGCGCACAGCGCCGAGGCCGGAGTTTCTCGTCGGCAGGGCGCAGGTGAGTACGGAAGGCGTCGTGACTCTGCCCGTCAACGCTCAGCAGATGATGCCCTGGGATTTTCGCGACTGGCGTGACAACCGGGCCCAGTCCTGGCACTTCACCATCGAACGCGAGCTTTTCAAGAACACCGCGTTGCGCCTGAATTACATCGGCGATCACGGTTCGGGCCTGGAGCAGCGTTTCAATGTCAACGCCCGTGAAGCCGAATCCAACTATGTCGCTCGCACCGGGCAGGCGCCGCCCGGCAACCGCGACCTGTTGCGCGCGAACGCCGATTGGAACTTCCTCGCCGCCAACCATACCGGCTACTCCAACAGCCATTCGCTGCAAGCCGAAATCGAGAAGCGCTACTCGAACGGACTCGCGTTCCAATGGTTCTACGTCTTCACACGCTCGCTTACAACCACGGACGCGGGCGGCTTCACCTCCGGCAACGGCAACATCAACTCGACCGACGGCGTCTTCGCCGTGCCCGAAAACTCGCAGTTGCTCGGCGCGCCGAATCTCTCCTACAACGACCGCCTGCGTCTCGGCTACCAGAATTCGAGCAACATTCCGGCGCACCGCGTCCGCTACAACTTCATCTATGACCTGCCGTTCGGCAAAGGCAAGAAGTTCGCCGGCGCGGCGGGCCGGGGACTCGACGCGATCATCGGCGGCTGGCAGATCGCCGCGATCGGCGAATGGCGCAGCGGAAACTGGTTGAGCGTCAACTCCGCCCGCTACCTGTTCGGCGATCCCACCCTCTCCGCGGACGAACGCCTTCTGATGACCTTCGCCGGCCGCAACCAAAGGCTCTGGTTCCGCGGCGACTTCGATCCCGCGCTCGCCACCAACGTTGACCAGGCCGCGCTGCAACGTCTCGTTCCCGTATCGCGCGCACAGCGCGTCGTCCGCCCGGTTGGCACGGCCTTCGACAACCGGATCGCTCAAACTCTCGCCAACGGCACCGTCCGGCAAACGCCAATTACCGATACCGTGGTCTGGAACGCACGCGCCTTCTTCCGGGGCCCCGGCGATTGGAACCTCGACGCCTCGCTCTTCAAGAACTTCCGTCTTACCGAACGGGCGACGCTGCGGTTCACCGCCGATTTCTTCAACTCGCTGAACCATCCAACCGACCAGGACCCGAACAACACCACCGGCCTGCAAGACCTCAGCTCTCAGCGCAACCAGCCTCGCATCATTCAATTCTCGCTGCGGCTCAGCTTTTGATGATCTTCGTACCGCTTCTTCTGCTCGCCGCCGGAACGCTGTCCGGCCAGCCTCCGGCGACGGGCCTCTGGGCCCGCGGGTATGCCGTGATCCCCACGCCGCAGAAGTTCACGCCCGGCGCGGGAGAGGTTTACTTTGACTCCTCCTGGACTCTGGCGGCCGATGGCCTTCAGCCAAACCACATCGCCATCCGTTCCTTACACTCGGATCTACTCCAGTTTCACGGCCTCTCGATGCACGGCGGACCCGGCGGCAGGGTCCTCCGCCTGGCCGTGAGGAAAGACGCCGTCGATACAGGCGCTGACACGGCCATCCACGCGCAAGGCTACCGGCTCACCACCGCCGAAGAGGAAATCACAATCACCGGCAACGGCGACGAGGGCCTGCTCTACGGCGTGCAGACCTTTCTGCAACTGCTCAAGCCAGAGAACGGAAGACTCCGCTTGCCGGCCGCTTCCATCGAGGACTGGCCCCGGCTGCGGCTTCGCTTCCTCCATTGGGACACCAAGCACCATCAGGACCGCATGGAGACGCTGAAGCGCTATCTCGATTGGGCCGTCCGCTTCAAGGTCAACATGATCGGCTTCGAACTGGAGGACAAGTTCGAGTACCCTTCCGTCCCCGAAGCCGGCGCGCCGGGGGCCTTCACCTCCTCCGAGTTGCAGGAGATCGTGAACTACGGGCTGGAGCGCTTCATTCAAGTCGTGCCCGTGATTCAAACGCCCGCGCACATGTCTTACGTGCTGAAGCACCCGCGATACGCGAATCTGAGGGCCGATGGCAACAACTACCAGATCGATCTCTGCAACGAGGAAAGCTACAAGCTGATCTTCCGGATGTACGATGACGTGATCAACGCCACCCGCGGAGTCGACTATCTCTTTGTTTCCACCGATGAGGTCTACTACGCAGGCATCGGACCCCGGTGCAGCCGCCCCTATAACGAAAAAAACCGTAGTCTCGCCTGGGCGGAGTTCGCCCAACGCGCTCACGCCCATCTCGACGCGAAAGGCCGCCGGATGCTGGCCTGGATCGAGTACCCGCTGCTCGGCGAACATCTCGAAATGATTCCCTCCAGCGTGATCGACGGCGTCATCGGCGAGGAGTCCTTTATCCCGATTGAGAACCGCAAAGGGATGCGGCAACTCGCCTACGTTTCCCTGCAAGGCTCGGAGTTTCTATTTCCGGACCACCTTCCACTGGGCAGCGATCTCGCCGAGCGGCCTGCTTCCGGCGCCGACGATCCTCTCGAATTCGAGCGCGGGCAATCGGAAGGCCGCATTCGCGCCACCTATCGCCAACTGGCGGAAGGACGGTTTTGGAAGGCGCATCCGATCGGTGTCTTCGGCGCCGCATGGGGCGACTCCGGCCTGCACAACGAGACCTTCTGGCTCGGTTGGGCCGCCGCCGCGCGTTACGGCTGGCATCCGGGCGCGCCAGGCCCTGAACAACACACCGCCGAATTCATGCGCGTCTTCTACGGACCGGACGCCGTGAATCTTGTCGAGACCTACCGAATGATGCAGCGGCAGGCTCGCGCATGGCAGCGGTCGTGGGACCGGATCGTTTCCCGGACCCGCGGCCCCGGCTACGGCAACTCGGACGGCAAGGGCATTGGTACCACGCGCTACGACCAAACCCTGACGCCACCCTCGTTGCCGCAATTGCCCAACCTGGACTTCCGCCCCGGCTTCATCGCACAGTACCGCCGTCTGCTGGAAGACGTTCCGGCCCGGTCCTTGGAGAACGACCGGCTCATACACGCGCTGCAGGACAATCTCGGGCGCGTGTCCCGGAATCACTACAATTTGGAGGTAATGCTCGGCCTGGCCGCCTTCACCGGACATCACTGGCGGCTCCTGGACTCGCTTGCCGGGGTGGAGCGCTCGTTCCACCGCGCCAGGAACGCCATCCGCCAGAACAACGCCAACGAAGCCATGGGCCATCTTGTGGCGGCCTATAATGACGCGGGGCGGCTGGAGGTGGAAGGCGAACGGTCGTACCGGAACCTGGTGAAGATCTTTGAGAAGAGCCAATTTCCCAAGGGGCGAACGGTGACGGGCCGGGAGTTCCTGCACGTCCTCGACGATGTGAAAGATCACTGGGCCGGCCGCACGAAGGACCTGGGCTATATGGTCGCGCCCGAGCAAAGCATCGGCCTCGCGAAATGGCGCAAGGAGTTGCGCGCCCTCATCGAGGAGTTCGGAAAACGCCATCGAATCCCTATCCAGGGGCTCGCGGAGCAGCGCCTTGAAGAGTGAGCCTTCGCAGCGCCTGAAGCGTGTTCTCTCACGCCGTGACCTGATCATCTATGGCCTGGTGATTCTCACGCCCACGGCCCCCTATCCCGTCATCGGAGTCGTCCAACAGGCATCCGGAGGCCACGCCACGCTCAGCTACCTCGTGGCGATGGTTGCCATGCTGTTCACCGCCGCCAGCTACGCGCGGATGTCGCTGGAATTTCCCGCCGCCGGCTCCACCTACACCTATGTCCAGCGTGGCTTGAATGAACATGTGGGCTTCCTGGCCGGATGGGCCATGTTGCTGGACTATCTGCTGATCCCGCTTCTCAGCGTCGTTTATGCGTCTCTCACGGCGGCGCGTCTCCTTCCCGCCGTCCCCTATATGGCGTGGGCCGTACTCTTCACGCTCGCCATCACGCTGGCGAACGCCCGCGGCATCCGCACGACTGTCCGCGCCAACACCTTCCTGATGGCAATCATGTCCGTGTCAGCCATCCTCTTCGCAGTTCTCGCGATTGCCACGGCAACGGCGCAAGGCGGCGCCGCCGCGCTCTGGTCTCCCACGGCGCTCTACAATCCGGAAACGTTTTCACTCCGGGGCGTCATGCTGGGCGCGGGCATCTCCGCGCTGTCCTATATCGGCTTCGATGCCGTCACCACGCTGGCCGAAGACAGTAAGGATCCACTCCGCGACGTAGGCTTCGCGACTGTCGCCGTATGCGTCGTCCAGACGGCGATTTGCGCCATCACCGTCTACCTGGCCACCCTCGTATGGCCGCTGTACCGGACGTTTCCGTCGGCCGAAACGGCGATCCTCGACATCGGCGGGCGCATTGGCGGCGCATGGATGTTGGGGTGGATCACGTTCGTGCTGCTGGTCGCCGCGCTGGCCAGCGCCATGACGGGACAGGCCGGCGCATCACGGCTCCTGCTCGGCATGGGACGGGATGGAGCGCTTTCCCGCAGGCTCTTCGGCCAACTGGATGAGGAGTCCGGCACGCCCGTCCGCGCCATCTGGTTCCTGGGCGCGGCCACCCTGGCTGGCTCCTTTCTGGCGGGATTTCAATTAATCGTTGAGCTATTGAATTTCGGCGCCTTCGCCGGTTTCATTCTCGTGAACTGCACGGTGATCAACCACTTCTATCTGAAGGGCCGCGGAAGCAGGAACTGGTGGCGCGACTGCGCCGCCCCACTCGCCGGAGCCCTTGTCTGCGCCTATTTGTGGCTGAGTCTTTCCAACTCCGCGAAAGCGGCAGGAGCCGCCTGGTTGGCCTTGGGCGCCGTCTATCTGGCTGTGCTCACCCGCTGCTTCCGCTTCGCACCGAAACAAATGGAGGTGGGATGACCAAATTGTCGCCCGCGCTGGCGGACCGTCTTTCCGAATACACGTTTGCGAACCGCGGCCGGCTCGCCTCGATCGTCGCCGATCTCGTGCGTATTCCCTCGGAAAACAAGCCGCCTCGCGGCGGCGAAGATGGCTGCCAGCAATATGTGGCCGCGTTCCTGCGCAGGCTTGGTCTGGACCCGGTCGTATTCCGCCCGGATGCGCTACCCGGCGCGTCCACGCATCCCTTCTACTGGCCCGGCCGCGACTATACAGGACGCCCGAACGTGTGCGCAACCCGCCCGGGCTTAGGCGGAGGCGGCCGCTCGCTGGTCCTTTCCGGCCACATCGACACGGTTCCCGCCGGCACGCAACCGTGGACCAGGGATCCGTTCGGCGGCCAGATCGAGGGCAACCGTCTCTACGGACGGGGCGCGGTGGACATGAAGGCTGGCATCGGCATAGGGCTGTTCGCGCTCGAAGCGATGAACGAGTTAGAGATCTCCACGCGCGCCAGCATCTTGTTTGAAAGTGTTGTCGACGAAGAGTTCGGGGGCTGTAACGGCACTCTCGCCGCCCGGCTTTATGGCAACAACGCCGATGCCGCCATCATCCTGGAACCTTCCTTCCTGCGCGTGTGCCCCGCTCAGCGCGGCGGCCGCACGGCACACCTCACCCTGGATGCTCCTGGAGGCGTCTTGACCGAAGGAATGTTCCCCAAAGGCGTCTCGGAGGACCTGCGCGAATTCCTGGCCGCGGTCGAAGACTTCGCCGCGGAACGCCGGGCAGCCGTCGCTGTGCATCCTCTTTACGCCGGTTGTCCGGATCCCGTACCTGTCTCGATCACCAAAATATCGACCGGCCCGTGGGGGATGGAGGAGCCGATGACCATTCCCGAGCAGTGCCGGATCGAGATGTACTGGCAAACCCTGCCGGGCGAGACGGACGCCGACATAACCGCGGGCTTTGAGTCATGGCTGAGCCGCGTCCCCCGCAAACCGCGCGTCGAATGGCCCATCCGTCCGCTGCCGGGATCGGCCATGGACGCCACGCACCCCCTGATCACCGCTCTGGCCGACGCGGGCGAGGCGCAACTCGGCTCGCGCCCGCGAATCGCCGGCATCGAAGGTCCTTGTGACCTCTGGGTGTTTCACGAATTTGGAATCCCCGCTGTCCTCTGGGGGCCCAAAGGCGGCAATATCCATGCCGCCGACGAGTACCTCGACCTCGACTCCGCCGCCGGCGCCGGCGCCACTCTGCTACGCTTCCTCTGCGAGTGGTGCGAGACCGTGGAATAATTCCCGGTCCGGCGGAAAGGGTGAGGCATGAGATCGATAGGCGCGTACTGGATGTTCTTCTTGCTTGTGATCGGCGCTGTACTCCCCGCCACGAGCGCCCCGCTGATCACGCCCCCTCCCCGTTACGCCGAATGGCCGGGCGGTTCGATCGAATTCACGCGTGGAGTCGCGCTCGAGACAACCACTCCCGAGGAGCGGCAGGTGGGAGAGGTCATTGCCGCCGAATTCAAGCGCCTGCACGGCGGACTTACGGCGCCCTCCGGCAGGGGAGCCCTGACCGTGGTGCTTGCGCTTGCCTCGACTCCGCGAGGCGCGGCGGGGCTCAACGGTGCCGCTGGCGCGGCGCAATATCGAACCGCGCCGGGCGATGAGAAGTACCTGCTGGAGACGGCCCCCGGCAAGGCCGTGATCATCGCCGAAACACCGCGCGGGCTTTTGTACGGCGGCATGACGCTGCTTCAGTTGGTCGCCAAGGCTCAAACCGGTTGGACCCTTGCGGGCGCGAAGCTCGTGGACTATCCGCAACTTGGGTTTCGCAGCCTTCATATTTGTATTTTCCCCAACACGGAACTCGAAGGCGTGCGGCAAGCGATTCTGCTGGCCGCCCGCTTTAAGTACAACGCGATCGTCATCGAGTCGTGGGCCTCCCTGAAATCGGCCAAACATCCCGAAACCGCTTACGAGAATAGCTACTCGCCCGAGCAGATCAAGCCGCTGATCCAACTGGGCAAAGCCTTGCACATGGAGATGATTCCCATGCTCAACGCCTGGGGCCACGCCAGCGGCATGAGAGGCGGGTCCTCCCAGCACGTCGTGCTGGACCGGTTCCCGCGATTCAAGCCGCTCTACGAAGAGGACGGCTGGTCCTTCTGCCTGACGAATCCGGATATCTATGGGCACCTCTTCGACCGCTTCGGCGAACTCCTGGATCTATTCGAGAACCCGCGCTATTTCCATCTGGGATTGGACGAAGCCTGGGGCCACCGCGGCTTGATGGCGAGCGACCGTTGCCGCGGTGCGAACCCCCGGGAGACACTCGCCTCTCACCTGAAAAAGCTCGTGGGATATTTCAATGACCGCAAAGTGCGCGTGTTCATGTGGCACGACATGTTCATTCAGAGGGACCACCCGCAACTGGGCAGACTCTCGCCCGCGAACAGCGTGCCGCCTTTTGACAGCCACCTCGTGCTGGATCAGCTTCCCAAGGACGTGATCATCGCCGCCTGGAACTACAGTGCAACCCGGGAATGGCCGGTGACCCAGTATTTCCACGACCGGGGATTCCCGGTCGTGGCCAGCCCGTGGAAAGTGAGGAAAAACGCCGTTGCCATGGTGAACACGGCGAAGCGGCTCGGCATCATGGGCTTGATGCAAACGACCTGGGACTCGCTCGACGTTACGCTGCCGACAGTCGGCGAGGCAGGCGCCCTGGCCTGGACGCCCACCGGTTTCGACATCGATACCATCCCTTACGACGGAGGCTTCCTCAAGCCCATCCGCGATCTCCCCATCACGGCCCTTCCCAGACTGGAAGCCACGCTCGCACCTGCCCGCCGGAAGTAGCCGCGCGCCTGGCATCTGTCACGATACCCGCCACGGCGAGTTGACAAAGGCTCCGCACCGATTGCATATAATAAGGCCACGTTAAGGGGCATTAAGAAGAAGGAGTCTTATGTTTCGCTCGATCGTTCTCTCCCTGGCCTGCGTGGTTGTGTTGCACGCGCAAAGCTCCACCGGCACCTTGACGGGCATCGTGTCCGATCCTTCTCAAGCGCGCCTGGCAGGCGTCGCGATGAAGCTCAGCAACGAAGAGACCGGGGTCACGCTCACGGCCAGAACCAGCAGAGACGGCGAGTACACCTTCCCGTTGCTGCCATCGGGCAGCTACCGTCTGGAAGCCGAACTGGGCGGCTTCCAGCGTACGGCGCGCACGGGTATCGTGATGGAACTGGGCCGCACGCTCCGCATGGATCTGACGATGCAACTCGGGCAGGTAAGCGAATCGGTGGAGGTTACGGGCGCGGCGCCGCTGCTGGAATCCGAGACCGCGACAGTCGGCCAGTTCATCGAAAATAAGACCATCGCCGATATGCCGCTGAACGGCCGCCGCGTGGGCGACCTGCTGGGCCTGATGGGCAACGGCGTCTATATCCAGGGCGACGTCATTCGCCCGCGCGTCTCGATTGGCGGCGGGCGCGCCGACCAGCAGCAGTGGCTGCTCGACGGGGTCAACTCCTCGAACATCGCGCTTGAAGTGCCGCAGGCGCTCTTCAACCCGCCGGTCGAGGCCGTGCAGGAGATCCGGATCCAGCAAAGCGCGTATTCGGCCGAGTTCGGCAATTCGTCGTCGGGCGTCATCACCATGACCACGCGCTCGGGAACGAACAAATACTCCGGCCTGCTCTACGAGAACATTCGGAACGACAAGCTCGACGCTCGCAACTTTTTCGCCAACAGCCGTCCGCCGCTGCGCTGGAACGTCTTCGGCGGCGCGCTCGGCGGCCCCGTGATCAAGAACCGCACCTTTTTCTTCAGCCATATCGAGTTCCAGCGCCAGCGCGTGGGCGCCGTGCGCAATCTCACCGTACCCACCGATCTGCAACGCGCGGGCAACTTCTCGCAAACCACCACGGCGGCGGGCGTGTTGACGCCGGTTTTCGACCCGGCCACCTACAACACGGCCACGCGCGCGCGTACGCCTTTTGCCGGCAACATCATTCCCACCTCGCGGTTCGATCCGGTTGGCGCCAAGCTCGTCTCCTATTTCCCCATGCCTACCAACCCGCCGGTTAACCTTGCCGGCGCGCAAAATTTCAACCGCAATGCCGTCACGGGTCTTAATATCACCACCTGGACCTCCAAGGTTGACCACATATTCAACGACCGTGACCGCCTCAGCGTACGCTATGTGCTGCACGGCTTCCCCACCTACGTCACGCCCGCCTACGATGAGCCTGCCGCCGACCCCAACGCGAGTAACTCCGAGCGCCGGGCCCACTCGCTGCTCATCAACGAAACGCACAGCTTCTCGGCCACCATCCTGAACGACTTCCGCTTCAACTGGCAACCGCGTTCGTTCCACCCCACCACGCTTTCCATCGATCAGGGCTGGCCCGCCAAGCTCGGATTGAAGGGCGTGTCCGACCGCGCCTTTCCGCGCGTCAACGTCGCCTCCTACACCCCGCTTGGCTCCACGTCGCAAGAACGCGTGCAAGTGCCGATTCACGACACGCACATCGTCGACGCCCTGTCGATTTTCCGGAAGGCGCACTCGCTCAAACTGGGCGGCGAAATCCGGCTGGCTCGTAACGTGGACGACTTGAATTCGTTCATGTCCGGCCAGTTCACCTTCGCCATTCAACCCACCTCGAATCCCGTGGCGCCTGCCAACACGGGTAACGCGATGGCCAGTCTCTTCCTTGGTTTCCCGAACTCGGCCAACGTTCTCGACTCGGATCTTCTCGACAGGCGCGCGAAGTATTTCGCCCTGTTCCTGCAGGATGACTGGAAGCTGACGCAAACCCTCACGCTCAACCTGGGCGTGCGCTGGGAGGCGCATACGCCGAAGTTCGATGCCAACAACCGCATGAACGGTTTCAACGCGGCAACGATGAACCCGGTGAGCGGTACGCCTGGCGTGGTTACCTTCGCCGGGCGCGACGGCCTGGGCAGCCAGCTTTACAACGGCGACTGGAACAACATCATGCCGCGCATCGGCATCGCCTGGAAACCGAAGGGCCTCACCGGAACGGTGATCCGCACGGGAGCGGGCATCTTCTACCAGGTGCCGCTACCGGGGTCGAACAACAACAGCGCCGGCTTCGCGGCTCAGGCCGACTACTCGACGCCGGACAACGGCATCACGGCGCCTTTTTACCTGCGCGACGGGTTCCCAGGCGGCTTGACGAGCCCGCAGTTGGGACCCGGCTTCGGCGCCGTGCGCGTGGGCCAACCGGCGGCGCTTTCGTTCGACTTCGTCGAGCAGGAACGGCGTCTTGGCTACACCATGCAGTGGAACTTCTCCGTCCAGCAGGACATCGGCCGCAACTCGATTGTCGAGGTGAGCTATCTCGGCACGGTAGGTCACAAGCTGAGCGGTCCGAACACGAACATCAACCAGGTGCGTCCGGAACTGATGGGTCCTGGCAATGCGCAGTCGCGGCGTCCCTTTCCGCAATTCGGCAATGTCAGCAGCGTCGCGCCCATGTGGGGCAACTCCTCCTACCATGGCGTGAATTTCAAGTACGAAAAGCGGTTCTCGGATGGCTTGAACCTGCTCGCCAACTACACCTTTTCGAAATTCATCGACGACGTGCCGGCGGCACAGGAGATCGGCGCCACGCCGGGTATCCAAAGCTACTATGACCGGCGCGCGGAAAAGGCGCTGTCGGGCAACGACGTACGCAACCGCTTCGCCTTCAGCAGCGTGTATGAACTGCCGTGGGGCAAGGGCCGGAAGTTCCTGAGCCAGGGACCGGCGGCGCTGGTTCTGGGCGGCTGGAACATTGGGGCGATTCTCACGCTGCAACAGGGCAGTCCGTTTGGACTCACCACGCAAGTGAACACGCTGAACGCCTTCTCCGGCGGCCAACGTGTGAACATCCTGCGCAATCCCACACTGCCAACGGGCGAACGCACGGTGCAGCGCTACTTCGACACCACGGCCGTCGAGGCTCCGCCGCAGTTCGCCTTCGGCAATGCCAACCGCTCAATTCTCACCGGTCCGGGACTGGCCAACCTGAACCTCTCCCTGCTGAAGAACTTCAAGTTCGGCGAGACCTGGAATCTGCGCGTCAGCATGGAGGCTTTCAATGCCTTCAACCACACCAACTTCCAGGAACCAGGCACGGCTTTGGGAGCGCCGAACTTCGGCGTGGTCGGCTCGTCACTGAGTGCACGCTCGATGCAGTTGGGCTTGAAGCTGACATTCTGAAGTCCGGCGCTTTCACTCGCTTCCAGCGTGGACCACGCTATAGCTGCGCCCTGATGCATCCGTCACCAGCGGCCCTCATGTGTGCAGGACATTCCTGCGATTTTCCTTGACAGCACCTATCGTCTGATGTATTAAACCACTGTCAAATCGGTCACACTTGTTCACGATGTGAACAGTCGAGAGGTGCTGAGATGAAGAAGGCTGTCTTGCTCCTCGCCTGTGCACTCTCCCCGCTCACGCAAGCACAGACGATCACCAGTTCCATTGTCGGTTCGGTTACCGACCCCAGCGGAGCCGCCGTTGCCGGTGCGACCGTCACGCTGACTCACAGATCGACCGGCGCGGAGCGTCAAACCACGACGGGCAACCGCGGCGATTTTGTATTTACAAGCCTCCAGATCGGCGCGTACAACGTCGCCGTGGGGGCCAACGGATTCAAGCGGTTGGAAAAGCAGGGAATTCCTCTCTCCTCGCAGGAAACTTTGGCGCTGGGCGCGTTGGTCATTGAAGTCGGCGCCGTCACCGAGAGCGTAACAGTAACATCGCAGGGCATTGCGGTGCAGACCGCGAGTTCCGAGCGCGCGGGCACCATAACGGGCAGCCAGGTCGAAAATCTAATGATCAAGGGGCGCAACGCGATGTCGCTGCTCCAATTGCTGCCCGGAGTGGTGGACATGCAGAACCGCGAGGAGAAGATCGACCGGAACTTCGACGTGTACGTCCAGGGGAGCCGGCGGGCCGACAACTCCGTGACCATCGACGGCATGATCGTGAATGGGTATGGAAACAATTTCAACACCATCACGATGCTCGGCCAGGATGCCATCGCCGAGGTTCGTGTCCTGCTGGCAAACTACCAGGCTGAGTACGGACGTGCCGCCGGGGCCACGGTAAACCTGATCAGCAAGTCTGGAACGAAAGAATTTCACGGCCTGGGGTCTTTTTTCCGGCGGCATGAACAGTTCAACGCGAATAACTTCTTCAATAACAGGCTCGGACAGCCGAAGCCGCGGTATCGCTATAAGACATGGACTTACAACGTCGGAGGTCCCATCTCCTTCGGCTCCTTCAACCGAAACAAGGACAGGTTATTCTTTTTCTGGTCGCAGGAGTTCTGGCCGCTGCGCGTACCGACTCCCATCCGGCAGCTCACCGTGCCTACGGCGCTCGAACGCTCTGGAGATTACTCGGAATCACTCGACGTCAATAACCGCCTGATTGTCATCACGGATCCCGCGGCACGCACGCCTTTCCCCGGCAACCGCATTCCGAGGAACAGGCTTGACCCAAGCGGTCAGGCGCTGCTGAACCTGCTGCCCCTTCCAAACTTCCCGAACCGCGCCCTGTCCGGCGGAAATTACAACCACGTCTACCAGAGCGAAACCAATATCTCCACCCGCATGGAGAACCTCCGGCTCGACTATAACCTAAGCTCCAAACACACCCTCTCGGGTTCCATCGTCTCCTTTGTTGACCAGCAGTCGGGATACTCGAATGTTCCCACGGCGGATAACAATACCTGGGACCAGATGTACAGGACTTACCGTCTTCACGGCCAGGCATATGTTCTTCGCCATACAGGCGTGATTACTCCTACGTTAGTCAGCGAAACCAGTTTCGGTTTCACCCGGCGGCCCGAGGCCAATTCGGTCAGCGATGAGGAATTGCGAAAGAATCAGCGGTCAGCGATCGGCTATACGGCGGGGCAACTGGATCCTGCCAGCAATCCTCTTGACCTGACGCCGGCCGCGACCTTTGGCGGTGTACCGAATGCCGCCAGCCTTGACGGCACGCAGAGGTATAAGTTCATTCAGGCGCTGAACTCATTCGCGCTTACAAGCAACGTGAGCAAGATCATGGGCGGACATACCCTGAAATTCGGGATTAACCTGGAACGCCACGCCTACGGTACGGCCACCACCGCGATCACCGGGACGTTCAGCTTCGCCCGCGACGTCAACAATCCAATTGAGACCGGTTACGCCTACTCGAATGCAGCCCTCGGCATCTACAACAACTACACGGAGACCTTTCCCAATCTGAAAAGACGGGAACGGCAGTACACGAACGAGTGGTTTGTGCAGGATAACTGGAAGGCAACTCGCAGGCTGACCATCGACCTCGGCGTACGTTTCCACCACTTCGTGCCTATCTTCCGGCCGGACGATCTTGCTTCGGCGTTCGTGCCCGCTCTCTACAACCCATCCCGAGCCGTGCGTCTGGTATCGCCGGCGCTGGAAGGCGGACGGCGCATTGGCATCGACCCCGCCACGGGCCGCACCTTCCTCGCCGCCCAAATCGGCGCGATCGTGCCCGGCAGCGGCGACATCACCAGCGGCATCGTGCTCGCCGGCAGGAACGGAACGCCGCGCGGTTTCGTCGATGGTTTCGGAATCAACATCGGGCCGCGCCTCGGCTTCGCCTACGACGTCTTCGGCGACGGCCGAACGGCCATCCGCGGCGGTTTCGGACTGTTCTACACACGCCCCAACTTCGTCAACAACCCCGGCACGCAAATCCCCTTTGTCGAGCGCCCGATGCTTTACTACGGCACGCTATCCACCCTCACCAGCACCTCGGGCGTCGTTTTCCCGGGCAGCATGACCGGAATCGACGCCGGGGCGAAAACGCCTCGGACCATGAACTTCAGCTTGTCGGTCCAGCGCAACGTGGGAGCCGGTGTAGTGGTGGATGCCGGTTACGTCGGCTCGCTCGGACGAAATCTGATGTGGACCAGCCTGGTGAATGCCATCCCACTGGGAACGAACTTCGATCCGGCCTTCACCGATCCAACCCGGCCCGGCAACGTCCTGCCGCAGGCTTTCCTGCGTTCGATCAAGGGCTTCACCGATATCAATATCAAGGAAGCGGCCGCGTCATCGAACTACCATTCGCTGCAGATCACCGCGCGACGGCGCTTTATCGCCGGGTTCCAGTTTGGCGTTGCCTGGACGTGGTCGAAGGCTCTGGACTACATCGACTCAGATGCGGACGTAATTTCTCCACTGGTCGCGCGGCGGGTCTGGCACTATGGACTCGCCGGGTTCGATCGCACGCACGTCCTGAAGCTGGATTGGCTTTGGAACGTGCCCAAAGCCCCGGTGAGCCATCGCGCCCTGCGCTACGTCTTGCACGACTGGCAATTATCGGGCATCACCAGTTTCGTCAGCGGCGCTCCCCTGCCGGTCAACTTCACCACGACCACGGTAATGGACATCACGGGCACGGCTTCGCTGTCGCCTCGCATCGACGTGACCGGCAACCCGGTTCTACCGAAGAGCGAGCGGAGTTTCAGCCGCAACTTCCGCACCGATGTGTTTGGCCTTCCCGCTCGCGGAACCGTCGGCACCGCGGCCAAGTCCATCATTCGCGGTCCGGGAATGAATAATTGGGACATCGCTCTGTTCAAGGATTTCCCCATCCGCGAGCGGATGCGCTTTCAGTACCGTTGGGAGGTCTATAACGCGTTCAACCATACCCAGTTTGCCTCGCTGGACACCTCCGCCCGCTTCGATCCGCAAGGCCGGCAGGTGAACGCACGGCTGGCAGAGTTTGTTTCCTCGCGCGCCCCACGAGTGATGCAGATGGCGCTGCGATTTTATTTTTGAAGGGCCATGTAACTGGCAAGGGGCGGCTCCAACCGTGCCGCTCCATTGAGGAGGACGTCAATGAAGCATGCAGCCATGACGCTGTTGCTGTGTATCATTCCCGCGAGTGCGCAAGAGAATTCCTTGGAAACACTCATCGGCGCGGCGCGACAGCAGTCGCCGGCTCTCAAGGAGTTGCTGCCTGCCAGCATCCACGCGCTCAAGGAACGGGGCGGCGCCGCCGTCTGGGGCCAGGAGTTCCTGTTTGCCATCGACATGGAGGCCACGCCCACCATCTCCATTGACCGGCAGGCTCCGCTTCCCATGACGCGCGTTCCCGGCTCCAATCTCTGGTACCGTCTGATGCGTCTTCGCGCCGGCGTGACGCATTCCTACGAGTTCTTCTCCGACGGCAAATCGATGAGCTTGATGTACTCCTACGACGTCGCCGGTTACAACCTGGATTCGTATCCGCGCGCCGGAGTGCCTCGCGGAACCATGTCCGGGAAGAAAACCATGACCAGCAAGATCTATCCGGGCATGACGGCGAACCATTGGGTGTATGCATCGCCTGGCGTCGATCCCTCGAAGCCTTCGCCCGTGATGATCTGGCAGGATGGCGAGTCCATGACCGGCGCCAAGGATCTGGTGCGCATGCGGCTGGCGATTGTCGTGGACAACCTGGTTCATCAGAAACTGATTCCGCCCATGATCCATGTGCTCACCGCGCCGGGCGCCGGACCGGCAGGACCCGACGGCAAAGGAACACCCATGCGAAGCGTGCAGTACTCCACGGTGTCGGACCGCTATGGACGGTATCTGCTGGAGGAGATCCTGCCTGAGGTGGCCAAGACCTACAAGCTGAGGCAGGATGGGTATTCGCGGGGAATTGGCGGCCTCTCCGGCGGCGGGATCGCCGCGTTCAACACCGCCTGGCACTTCCCGGACCAGTTCAGCCGCGTCTACTCCCACGTCGGCGCCTTCGTGGCTTCTTCGCGGATTCAGTCGCAAAGCGGCGAGGGCGGCCATCTCTATCCCGTCAAGGTTCGTAAGGAGCCTCGGAAGAACCTGCGCGTCTGGCTTTCCAGCGGGACCTACGACTATGAGAACGAGGCGGGAAGTTTCGCGCTACAGAATATTCAACTGGCGAATTCGCTGAAGTTGAGCGGCTATGATTTCCACTTCCGGTTCGGTGAAGCGATGCACAGCGGCGGACAGCCATCGCTGGATCTACCCGAAATCCTGCCCTGGCTCTGGCGCGGCTACGACACGGCGAAGACCAGCCAGGTGTACGAAATGGAAGAGGCCGAGAAGGGCAAGCCCGTGTTCCGAGTGCAAGTGGTGAATCGCGAATCGTGGTGAACGGCATCAGCGGGCCACGCAGCGCCCGGCGGATAGATCTGGCAAGGAAGGTTGATTGATAGACTGGGCGCAGCCATAGAAGAATCATGGACCACACAATTCCGCATCTCAGCCGGCGTGGCTTTGTCGCCGGCGCAGCCGCTCAGGCTGTAAAGGGGCAGCCGCAAGCCTCCCGGAAGGCTCCCAATATTCTGTACATCATGACGGACCAGCAGCATGCCGGCATGATGAGTTGCACGGGCAACCGTTGGCTCAAGACCCCCGCCATGGACAGCCTTGCCAAGGCTGGCACGCGCTTCGAACTCGCGTATTCGTCCAATCCCGTCTGCATGCCGGCGCGCACCTCGATGATGACCGGCCGGTATCCGAGCCACTTCGGCATCCGCGGCAATCAAGGGCGCCCGATTCCGCCGGAAGAGCAGGCGCACGCGCTTGGCAATCTCCTGCGCGGTTCAGGCTACCGCACGGTTTTCGGCGGCAAGACGCACTGGCCTTCCTCGATGACGCCGGAGTCAATTGGCTTTGAGTATCTGACGGCCGATGAGCGCGATGAACTGGCCGACAAGTGTGCCGGATTTCTGCGTGAGCGTCATGAGAGCCCGTTCCTGCTGGTTGCTTCTTTCATCAACCCGCACGACATCTGCTACATGGCGATTGACGCCTATACGCGGGCCGAGAACCTGCCCGCGATGTATCCGAAGAACCAGACCGAACGGAAATGCGTGGCCGCCGCCTCGGCTTTGCCGCCGGGCGTCTCCAGACAGGAGTTCTTCGCGAGCCATTGTCCCCCTTTGCCCCCGAACCATGGAGCCACCGAGGGCGAGCCGGGCGCTTACGGCCAGTATGGGAGTTTCCGAGGATGGGCTCGCCGGAACTGGTCCGCGGAGGACTGGAGGCTCCATCGCTGGGCTTACTGCCGGTTGACGGAGTCGGTGGATAGCCAGATCGGGCGGGTGCTGGAGGCACTGCGCGCGACAGGATTGGACCGGACGACTGTCGTGATTTTCTCCAGCGACCATGGCGACATGGACGCCTCTCACGGCTTCGAGCACAAGAGCCTGCCGTATGAAGAATCCGCGCGCGTCCCGTTCATCGTCTCGTGGCCTGGCCATATCCCGGCCGGGGCTATCGACCGCCGGCACCTTGTGTCTTCCTGCGTCGACTTGCTGCCTACGATCTGCGATTACGCGGGAGTCCAAGCCCCTAACGGACTGCCAGGACGGAGTATAAAACCTGTCGCGTCGGGCGGAACCGTGTCAGACTGGCGTCGCGAACTGGTCATCGAATGCAGCGGAGGCCGTTGCCTCCGCACACGCCGGTACAAGTACACGGTGTGGGAAGGCCCGGTGCCGCGCGAGATGCTGATCGACATGGAGAAGGACCCCGGCGAGATGACGAACCTCGCGGCAAAACCAGCCTTCGCCTCCGTACTGGCCGATCACCGCCGGTTGCTGCGTCAGCATATCGAGTCGCGAGAGGACAACTACGGCCGCTCGCTTCTATCCACGGCATGATATGAGTGGGCGGCAACGGATGGCCCCTGGGGTTGAGCCCTGGATGTGGCTGAACGCATTGGCCGGCTCAGTGTAAGATGTCCGTCGCTCTTGAACTCATGCGCAGCGAGGATCTGAGCTGCCTGAGCCGCAAGTGTGCGGTCGCGGCCGCAACGCTTTCCGATTGGCGGCACGCCTTTCTCTCCGGCGGCGAGGCCGCCTGGAAGATCCGCTACTACGCTTCGCTGGAGTGTCCAGCGCTGGTGGCGTAACTCAGATCAATTTGCCTCCGGCAATCCCGAGGCATCGTACGATGTCCCGTTCACACGGTTCGTCGCCCCGTCCACCGTGATGTTCCACTGCTTTGAGCCAAGGGTGGCTGAACAGCCAATCTTGCGGAGTCCATGGTCTGCACATGCGCCGAAGTCGTTTTTGCCGGTCCTATTTTCACGGCAAGGAGCCTCTTTTGTGGGACTGTCACAATCCCCCGACCAGTTCCGCTTAAAGCGAATTGAGGAACGCCAAAAGTTGCCGCTGCAAAGCGTGCGGAAGCGTCCGGTATCTCTCCGTGACGCTGGAAGCTTCGACCCCATGGCGGAGGATCGCGTCTTCTGGCGTAGCGGCGCTCCCGTCGTGGAGCAGCGGGCGCCGGAACCGCAGCCCCCACAGTGCTGGTGTCCGGATCTCGCCTGCTCCCGCGGCGGACTGCTCGATTCCGTCGCCGGTGCCTACGTCGTGAAGCAGCAGGTTCGAATAGAGAGCGGCCGGCTTCCTGTCAAACAACGGATTGGCATTCGGCCCGGTGACCAGCACGGGGACATGGCACGAGGCGCAACCAATGGCCGTGAAGAGCGCCTCGCCCGCATGCACGGACTCGTCGATGGGCCCGCGCTCAACCGGCGCGAGGAACTTCATGAAGCTCTCGAAATTGTCGATGCCGCGCAACCCCGTTCTTCTGTCGCGCACGTCTTCAATCCCTCGTTTCGGACTACACAGCCTGAGCTGTTCGGGATCGACGCCCAAGGCCATTTCATCCGGGAAGAGATCGTTGGTGATGCCCATTTCATTGCGGTAGGCATCGCCGGAAAAGCCCAGCAAAGTGGCATGCTGCGCCTTCCAGCCGAACCGGCCGACCCGCTCGCGCCTGGTGGCCACATCCGTGATACGGGCGGCGTGCCCCCGGATGCCATCGCCGTCGCGGTCGTCGGGATCCTCGAGCGCGATGATCGTCCCGTCGGCGATCGCCTCGACGAGTCCGGCGCCGAACAGCGGGATGGGAGCACGCCGGGCAATCACGTTGGCTTCCGGAGGGATCCGCACCTGGCAGCGGTGAGGCGGCGTCGAGAACAGGTGGAACAGCGTGCCGCCATTCAATTCCGTGAACTTGCCATTCTCGTCCCGGCGCCCGCCGCGGACCTCGGTCATTGTGCTGATGCCGCCGATCGCCGGAACGCTATGGCACACCGCGCAACTGTTCCCGTTGAAAGCCGGTCCCAGGCCGTCCTCCGCGGTTTCGACCTCCGTGAAGTCCTCCAGGCCTAGCCGGAACATCTCATGTTCGAAAGGCGTGATCCCCGGCAGAGGACTTCCAGGCGGAATCTGGCGGCCCGTTTGACTGAAACTCAGTCCAACCAAGCCGGTCAAGGCCACGAAAGCCGCCCAGTGCCTTCTCATTACAGGCCCCGTTTGACAGTGATCGTTCCGCGCATCAGGTTATGCCCGGCGCCACACGGGCGCGAGCACTCGAAAGTGAACGTTCCCTGCTCCTTCGCGATGAATCGAACCCGCGCCTCGCCCTTGCTGGACTGCGGGATGGCGACCTCGATGCCGGCGCTGGGAATGCGGAACCCATGGTCCGTGTCATCGCTTGTCAGGACGAATTCGATCAGTTCGCCCTGCTTCACGGTGATCTTCGAGGGGTTGAAAGTGAAGCGCTCGGCAACGATCGAGATCACGCGATCGGGTTTGCGCACGGTCTGCTCCTGCGCGACGGCCGGGGCTAGAAGAAGAACAAGTCCGAGAAATTTCATCAGAACCACCATCCAATGCCAAGATTGATTCCATTGATCGCGCGAACGACGGCGCTCGCGTTGCGGTTGAAGACGTAGTCGAACTTGATGGCGACGTCGGCGTTCGGCTTGTAAGTTACGCCAGCCACCCAGGAAGACCGGTTGAATTGCGGCAACGGCGCGTATCCGTCCGGCATGCGGTGCTGCGTGTTGTATTTCTCATAGCGAGTGAACAGGATCACGTCGTTCCGTGTCCGCCGCGGCAGCACGTGGATGCCCGGTTCAAAGTAGTATCCGCGCATCTGGCGGGCCACATTGGGATTGACCCCGGTATTCTGTTCGAGCCGCCAGTTGAGTTCCCCGGCCTGGCTAACCCAGGTATTCGCGAACAAGCCTCGCAAATCGAGCCGGCCGAAGCTGTAGCGTCCATCCAACTCGGCCATCGTCACGCGCGGATTCACACCGGGCATGTTGTAACCGGAATGTCCGGAATAGACGCTCGCGCCGAGAGTCATCCGCCTCACTCCGGCGTACTCCAGTCGGGCCACCTTCGCCGGGTTGCGGAAGGAGGCGTCAAAGCCCGCCGACCGGCCGCCCGTGATCCCTGTCTCCGCATTGAAGCGGCTGGCGTCCAGAGAGGATGTCAGGTAGGTGCGATAGCGGAAGCCGCGTCCCAGGTCGCCCGTGAAACCGAAACCGAGTTCGCGCCATGTGGTCGGAATAATCACGGTCTCGACGAAAGGCCGCTCCACGCCGTTGAACGAGGGGGGCTCGTGGCGCTCGTTGACGATCCCCACCGGGGTCAGCATCATTCCGGCCCGAAGGTTGAACGCCGGCTTAATGAGGAAGTCCAGATAGGCCTGCTCCAGCGCTACTTCGCCACTCTCTTCGCCGCCTTCCACGAGGGCATGCTCCACTTCGAGTTCACTCCAGAACTTGATCCGGTCAGAAAAGCTGTGACCGAACAGCAGCACGAAACGATGGAAATCCGGTCTGAATGGCTCGCCGGCATCTTTGTTGAAGTGGAAATCCATATAACCCGCGACCGGCAACCGCGTTTCTCCCCCTGGCGAGCCCTGGTAATCACCGGTGACCGAGACCGGTAGCAGGGCCGGTCCAGCCGGTTGCACTGGCGGCACGGGCTGGGCAACAGCCAGCACTGGCGGGGCACCGGTCGGCGGCGATGGAAGCGCGCGCGTTTCGACCTCGGGCCGCCTCGCCTCCAGGACCTCCGCCATTTTTTTCTCGAGCAACTCAAGACGCCGCGCGAGATTGGAGGCGCGAGATTCGCGGCCAAACTCAGGGTCGACCAGGCGCATCTTTTCTTCCAACTCCGCAATCCGCCGCTCAAGATCGGTGGAGTTCTGCCCCTGTCCGTACGCGCGGGCCTGCAAAAGAAGCCCAGCCAGGACGCACTGATAGACAACGCGTTTCACCATAGTACAGTGCATAATTTTGCTTGTATGAATGATATAGTGTTAACTGTAGTTAAAGAAATGTCAAGACCTACTCGCCCGGCAGAATATTAGAAAAAGAAAATTCGGGTGCGGCAGGCGAAGTGGGAGCAGGCGCTTCCGGTTGTAAACCTTCTTCAAGGACACCTGGAAGGAGGCCAGCGCCTCGGCCAGGTTGACGACTTTGGGGCCGGTGTAAACGGTACTGGGGCCCGCGAGCCACGATCGGAGTGGTGGACCGGTCCGGTTGGAGGCAGTTTATGTCGGGCTCATGCGCGCCAGCGGCGAAGCGGTCTCGGCCGCCGGGCCCGTTTCCTCGTTCGAGACTGGGCGACGAATGGGCCAGAGCACCTTGGGGATCTCACTCAGAAAACCGGTGGCGGCGGCGGTGAACGGCAAGGCCATGGTCCACAAACTGGACGAAGGGAGCAGGGAACCCAGCAGGAGGCCGGCGAGCGCGAAGCGGAGGGTGGAAGCACAGAGCTCCCAGATGGCGGCGGCGCGAGAGATTTCGTTGCCGGGGAGACTGGGAAGCGTGGGGGGCGGTTCCGGCGCGGGGGAAGCGGGGATGGGCGCGGCAGCCGAGTGCGCCCAACGGGAGAGCCGTGCGGCGAGTGGGGCCATTTCGCTTCTTGCGGGGGTGGCGCAGTTGGTGCTGAACGTGAAGGCGCCGCCGCGGTAGCGGACCTCGACGCGGTGTTCGACGAGCCAGCCCGGACGCCCGTGGACGGCCCGGACGGAACCGGTCATCTGGCGCGGAATGGCGAAGCTCCCACGTTCTCCCCGGAAGCAGAACCAGTCGTTTTCCCAGGTGAGAAAGCCATAGTCCCAGTCGGGGAAGCCCTCGGTGAACCGAACGCCACAGCCTGGATGGAGGCCTGAAAACAGGGCGCCGGAAGGCGGCTGAAGACGCGCCGTGAGGGATCTTCGCAGCCGGGCGGCCAGGAGCCGCCGGGCGAGTACCTCACCATACACTGCGGCCCAAAGCCCGAGGGCCACGGCGAGCATGAGTCCGGCGAAGAATTGGAGCGAGTCCTCGGGCGCGGGCGCGAGGCAGGCAAACAACGCGAGCACGGCTGCCGGAGCAACCAGCCTTACCCAGAAGATCCGCTCGAAATGTACCGCGCGAGTTTGGCCGCAGAAGGCGGAATCGGGTATATCGGAGGTCTGCACGGGCGTATTGTAAACGGGCGGCATGCCATAGGCGGCACTGGGGTCGTGGAGGATGGCGAGGGCGCGGCCAGGTTTTACCTGAAAACGCCGGGCCAGACGGAGAACGCGCGCTTCCATGGATGGGTGGCTGAGGATGGAACCCATCATGCCGCCGTCGCGCGCGGGAACGCGGCTGAGTTGGGCCAGCCGTGCCAGCGCGGCGATCTTGCCTTCGGGGTCTCCGGTGATCTCCACGGCGCGGGCATCGGCGGCGTATTCACGGCGCTGGGAGACAAGCCCCTGCACCAGAACAAGGCCCAGGGGCAGCCAGGGGAGCGATGCCAGCCAGAGAGGGGCGCTGGCTGCCCGGATGATCCACTCGATGACCGGTCCGCCGAGAAAGAATGCGCCGATGAAGAGCAGGTATCCTGCCCCGGGAGTGAGGTGCCCCTCCTTATGATGGCCGAGTTCATGGGCAATCACTGCGTCCAGTTCACGCCGGGTAAGCCCCGTGACGAGGCTCTCGGTAAGGACAATGGCGTCGCCGGACACGGCAAAGGCGTTGGCCTCTTCCGAGATGCGTGTCTGGCGCAGGCTCAGCCGGGCGAGGGGTACGCCGGCGCGGGCGGCCAGGGCCCGCGCACTCTCCAGAAGGGGACCGGCTTCGATTGGCTCGGTATGGACATAGGTTAGCCGCCAGGTAACCCAGGCAAGAGCCCGGTAGACGAGGTAGGCGCCGCCCAGGAAGCCGAGCGGCCCGGCGAAGGCGGGAGCGAGGTTTTGATCGGCCATCCCAATGCCAATGAGGAAAATAGCCAGAGGCAGAATGATGGAGGCTTCGCCGGCCAGTTGACGCAGGAGGAGGGTGCGGAAGTGGGAATGCGTAGTGGAGAGCAGCGGCGCCATCGCCGTGAGGCAGGATGCTACGGCGAGCAGGGGCGGGCCGGCATAGACGGCAACCGCGGCCAGAAAGAGGGGAAGCATGGGAGGAAGGCCTCCCGGCGGCAGCGCGGCGCCCAGCAGGGCGAGGACGGACTGGACATCGAGAGCCGTGATCCAGTAGAGCCAGGAGGCCAGGAGGATCCAGTTCATCCAGACGAGCCAGTTCACCTTCTGATCGGCGCGGGAGCGGGAGGCGCGGAGGCGGACGAAGTAGGCTGCGAGTCCGGGGAAAAAGAGCACGACAAGGAGTGGGATCAGTACGCGGCTTGGGGGCGTGGGGTGAACGGCGCGGAGGGGGACCTCGGGCGGTAGCTGGCCCTCGTGGTCTGAAAGGAACCAGAGCCGCCGTCCCTTCCAATCGGGTTGCCCGTCTCGTAGCCAGCCGGCGGGTTTGGTGTCGAGAGGCGAGTCGGCCAGCAGGTCAACGATCACCCGGCCGGAGCTGTGGCGATGGAATTCGCGGACAATCCCGGCCAGGCGGAGGCGCACAGTGGAGACGTCCCGGACGGGACGGAGGAGGTCGCGGCAGCGGCCGCCGGCCTCGGTGTTGCCGGTGGCGTGAGGCTCCCAACGGCAGCCGGTCAGATCGGTGGTGATCCCGGAGGCGATCAGCCCGGCGAGCCGTGAGGCGGCGCCCGCGCCCATGCCTTCCACCTCCACCCAGACGTCGGCGCTGGAATGGTCCGTCCAGACGCGTAACGTGATTTTTTCAGGAACGCCGGCCGGGGCCGCGGCAGTCCGCCCGGTTAGAAGGCTGGCCAGGCACACCAGCAGCATGAACCTCGCGAGATGAGTCCACAACGGCACGTCAGGACTCCATCGGCGGATCACGGGCCGGCAAAGAGTGCATCAGCCTGCTCCAGGCCGTATTTCAGGTGAAGGGCTGATAAGGACGGCGGACCCCGCCCGCTGGGGGACGCCTGCTACCCGGGGTCCTGGCCTTCGGCGGGTTTCCGCCCATTGGCGGCCGCCTCCTCGGCGGCTTCGATGTCCTCGGGGAAGAGTGCGTAGCCGGTGGGCGGTGGGAAGATCTCCTCGATCAGTTCCAGGCGCTTGCGCAGGTAGCGGCTGGGAAGTTGGCGCGGCCCGGTTTCGACGTCGATATCGCAGCAGATTCCGTGCAGGTACAGCGTGAGGGTATCGATGAAGGACTCGCGGGCGTATTCGAGGAAGCCCTTCGTAACCCGCTTCATGTTCGTTTGGCGGCGGCGCAGAGCCTGTTTGAGAGTCCAACTCTGGTCGTCCACTTCGCCGTTCACATGGTTGATGAGTTCCTCGCGCAGCATACCGTTGTAGTCGCGCAGGAATTCGCCATCGACTTCACCGGCGGCCAGCCGGGCAAGCTCGTGATAGAGGTGATAGTGATAATCGGCCACCTCCAAATCCTCCACGCCGAACAGGAGCAGGACGTTGCCGTCAAGGTGGAGGCTGGCCCAGGGGATGGCGC
Source organism: Bryobacterales bacterium (assembly GCA_020852175.1). Classification (GTDB taxonomy): domain Bacteria; phylum Acidobacteriota; class Terriglobia; order Bryobacterales; family Bryobacteraceae; genus JAFLBB01. The sequence continues at coordinate 43,258 of JADZBH010000002.1, forward strand.
GTCCCTCGGCGGGACGGTCGAACAGGATCTGCACACCCTCGGGCTCGGTCTGGCCCGCGGGCTTGGCGGCGTGATCGGCCTTGCGTTCGCGGCTGCGGGGCTTGGCCTCGCCGTTGGCGCCGTTCCTGGCGCCTGGCTCGGGCTTGGGCCGCTGCGCCCCTGCTTCGAGATATGGCACCAACAGCAGGCTGACCTTGGGCAGCAGGTGCGCGAACTTCCCGGGCAGCGCCTCGATGGGGTCGTTCAGGTACTCGCGTAGATCCTCTTCCGTGAATGAGGATCCGGCGAGGAAATAAGAAAATTGGGAGTCCAGCGGGATCAGATCGGATTTGATCCGCGTCAGGAACTCATCCGGCGTGATCCGGACGAGGTCATTCTGTGGGGGCATTCCGTATTTTCATTCTATCATCGCGGTGCGCGGCGCGTTTCGGAGCGGGCTTGCTATTCTAGCGGCGAGTGTCCGGAGGACCCATCGAGATTCTGGTTTCCGCAGGCGAAGCGTCGGGGGATTTGTACGCAGCGACGCTGGTAAGCCACTTGAAAACGCTGTTGCCGGAGGCGCGCTTTTTCGGCTGCGCGGGACCGCGGATGCAGGCCGCGGGCGTGGAGCCTGTGATCGACGCGGCGAAACTGGGCGTGGTGGGCTTGGTGGAGGTGGTACGCCACATTCCGGAGATTTACGGGGAGTACCGGAAGCTGCTCCGGGAGGCCGCCAGACGAAGGCCGGCACTGGCCGTCGTGACGGATTCGCCGGATTTTCACCTGCGCGTCGCGGGTCAGTTGCAGAGGCGCGGCATTCCGGTTCACTACCTGATTGCTCCGCAGGCGTGGGCGTGGCGCAAGGGGCGAGTGAAGACCATGCGGCGAACATTGGAGAAGCTGTACTGCATCTTTCCGTTCGAGGAGGCGTTTTTCCGCGGGCATGGCGTTCCGGTCCACTACATCGGGCATCCGCTGACGCGTCTGGTGAAGCCCTCCCTTTCCAAGGAGGAATTCTTCCGGAAACATGGGTTGCCAGGGGACCGGCCCCTGGTTACACTGCTGCCGGGAAGCCGCCGGGGAGAGATCGGGCGTCATCTGCCGGTGCTGGCGGGGGCTGTGGGAAGGGTGGAACAACAGCGCCGGTGCACATGGATGCTGGCCGCGCCTCCCGAGGGGCTCGCGCGGTTTGGGGAACTCTTTTTTGCGCAACCGTTTCGCGCGGCATCCATCCAAAAGAACAAGGAGAACCCCTCCGGAGCAGGCGCAGCCGTGGTTCCCCGCGTAGTGGAAGGGGAGACCTGGGACGCCATCGCGCATGCCGATCTCGTGCTGGCGGCAAGCGGTACGGTGACCATGGAGGCGGCACTGTTGGGTACGCCCATGGTTACTTACTATCGAGTCACTGGAATGAGTTGGTGGATGGGCCGGCTCCTGGTGGACGTTCCCTTCTATACGATGGTGAACCTGATCGCGGGCGAGCGTGTGGTCCCGGAACTGATTCAGAATGAAATGACACCGGATAAAGTGGCGGGCGCGGCGTTACGAATTCTGCAGGACGAAGGCGAGGCGGCGCGGATGCGGCAGCGCCTGTCCCGCGTCTCGGCCAGCCTGGACACGGGACGCGACCCGCTGGCGCTGGCCGCGGAGTTGGTGGCGCGTCGCGTGAAGCCGGGCGGCGAGAGGTAAGGAACACAAGGAATGCAGGTGAGAGCGAATCGAGGAACACTCCGGCGCCTGAGGGCGCTGGCGGCGCTGGGTACGGCGATGCTGGCGGCGATGGCCGGAACGGCCCAGGCGCAGGAGCGGCGGGCGCGGATCGACGTGCAGCATTACCGGATCGAGGCCGACATCAACCCGAGGACGCAATCGCTCTCGGCCACGGTGGCGGTGCGGTTCGAGCCGCTGGAAGACCGGGTGTCCACGGTGACCTTCGAGTTGCACAACGCCCTGAACGTGACGCGGGTGACCGATTCGGCGGGGCGCGAGTTGCAGTCGCGGCGCAATGCACAGGACTTCACGGTGAACGTGATGTTCCCCGAGCCGTTGACCAAGGGCAAAGTGGAGACGCTGCTGTTCACCTACGACGGGCGGCTGACCGGGCAGGAGGAGTCGCCCATTTACGGCATCCGTTTCGCGTCGATTCAGAACGACCATGCCTACCTGTTGTATCCGTCGCGATGGATTCCGACGAACGACTACACGGCCGACGCCTTCGCGGCGTTGATGCGGATTTCGGTACCGGACGGCTTCAAGGTGGTGGCGCCTGGGCTGGATACCAGGGAGACGGCGCCCGGACGAACCCTTTACCAGTTCGATTTCACAAGGCCGTCTTTCCCGGCAAGCCTGGCCGTCGTGACGGCCGATCCGTTGGTGGTGCAGGCGGGCGGAGCCGCGCAAAGAGTATATTTTCGGGGCGAGGCGGCAGCGATGGCGCGTGCCTATGGCGAGGAAGCGGGCAAACAGATGGCGGAGTTGACCGCGCTATTCGGCCTGCCGCCGAGCGCCTCGCTGACGCTGGTGGAGACCGATTCGAACACGCCGAACGGCTATGCGGCTCCGGGGATCCTGTTCCTGTCCACCAAGGCGATCGGCAAGGAAGTGAACGCGCGGCTGGTGGCCAATCAGGCGTCGCGGCAGTGGTGGGGCAACATGGTGTATCCGGCGACACGGAATCACATCTGGATCATGCACTCGATGGCGCGCTATGCCGAGTTGCTTGAACTGGAACAGGAGTCGGGTCCGGGCGCCGTCGAAGCCGAAATGAAGGATGTGTACGTGGAGGCGCTGACGGTGAACGAGCCGCCGATTTCGCAGTCGGCCCGGCTGGAGGATTACTCGCCGGAGTATTGGGCGGTCACCTCGGCCAAGGGTACGGCCGTGTTGTCGATGTTGCGGTTCGCCATCGGCGACGAGGCGTTCCGGAAACTGATCAAGGAGTTTCCGGCGGCGCATGCCTGGAAGCCGGTCACGACGGCTGAGTTGGAGAAGGCGGCCGAGTTGATCGGACAAAGGGACCTGAAGGGCTTCTTCATTCAGTGGATTGAGTCGACCGGAGCGCCCGAGTTCAAGCTGGAGTACACGGTGTTCCGTACCTCGAAGGGGTTCCGGATCATGGGCAAGGTGTCGCAGGATCTGGATACCTTCCGGATGCCGGTGGAGTTGAAGATCGAAACCGAAGGCAACCCGGAGTTCAAGACGGTGGATGTCGTCGGGCAGCAGAGCGAATTCGTGGTGGAGACCTTCGGGCGTCCGAAGAAGGTGACGATCGACCCCAACGGGCGCGTGCTGCGGTATTCGGACCCGATGCGCGTGGCCGTGGCGATCAGGCGGGGCGAGATGTTCGCTGAGATCAGCGAGTTTGGCGATGCGCTGAAGGAGTATCAGAAGGCGCTGGACACGAATAAGAATTCGTCGCTGGCGCACTACCGGGTGGCGGAGTTGTTCTTCCTGCAAAGGAACTATCAGTCGGCCGCGAACGAATTCCGGTCGGCGCTGGACGGCGACCTGGACCCCAAGTGGATCGAGGTTTGGACGCACATCAACCTGGGGAAGATATTCGATATCACGGGCCAGCGCGAGCGCGCCGTGAACGAGTACAACCTGGCCGTACGCACGAAAGACAACACCCAGGGGGCGCAGGAAGAGGCCGCGAAGTATCTGAAGACGCCGTACGAACGGCCGGCGGCGAATTTCTAGCGGGCGGGCCCTTTGTTCCAGCGGATACCATAGGACTTGATGCGCCGGAGCGAGTGGCGACCGATGGCAGCGGCCGTGTGCGGGGCGTTGTGTCTGTGCGCCCTGGCGGCTGAGTATCAACCGCCTGCCGGTGAACGCGCGGCGGTGCGCCGGCCGGGCGCGGAGAGCGTGCTGCCGGGCGGCCGTCTCATCTCCCCCCTGGGAGCGCAGTTTCCGACGGGCCCCGGGCCGATGGGATTGGCCGTGAGCCCCCATGGCGAGACCGCGGTGACTCTGGACGGAGGAGCGATCAGGAATTCGCTTACCGTGTTGCAGCGTGAAGGAAGCGGGTGGCGTACCAGCACGCTGAAGATCGAATCCGGAAACGAGGGGGGCGGCGGGGAGGGTCCGGATTCCTGGCGGAGCGCGTTTTCCGGGGTTGTTTTCGCGAGCGGCCGCGACGTGTATGCGAGCGATGGCCTGCCGGGGCGGGTGCGGCTGTTGGACACGCGGTCAGGCACGGTGAAGCAGACGTACGAGTTGAACGCCGGAGGCTTCGACGGTTCTCATTCCGGCGAACTGGCCTTTGATGCCAGGCGCGGGTTGCTGTATGTGCTGGACCGGGGTAATTCCCGGCTGGTGGTGATCGACACGAAACGGAAGCGGGCCGCGGCCGGCGTTCCCGTGGAGCATCCTGTTGCCCTCGCGCTGTCGCCCGACGCGCGGCGCGTGTATGTGACGCACCGGGGAGAAGCCGGCCACGGGGCCGTGACTGCCGTGGATGTGGAAAATCCGGCGGCCCCCGGAATCGCGGGCACGGCGCGGACGGGGAAGGTGCAGGACGGGCCGGGGCGCGGCGGCGCAGGCGTCGTGGCCACGCACGACTACATTTTTGTTTCAAACGAAAATCAGGATTCTGTTTCGGTCATCCAGGCCCGCACGCTGCGGCCCGTGCGTGAAATCGAGTTGCGCGTGCCGGGGTTGGAGGGCTTGCGGGGGATGCTGCCGGCGGGGTTGCATCACGAACCCGCGAACGGCTGGATTCTGGCTGTCGAGGCGGGAATCAATGCCGTGGCGGTGATCGACGTCCGGACCTTCGCCGTGATGGGCCACATTCCCGCGGCATGGTTTCCCACGCAGGCCGCCTCGCGCGAGGGAAGGTTGTTCATTGTCTCGGCCAAGGGCCACGGCAGCGGGCCGAACGCTTCGCGGCAGGGGCCGGTGATGGGGAACACAACGGACAATTCGTGGCGCGGGGCTGTTTCGATACTTCCCTTGCCCGGGGCGGATGAACTGCCGGCGATGACGCGCCGCGTGTGGACGAACAATGGCTTCACGCCCGCGAGCGCGGAGGCGGCGCCTCTTCCATCGGAACTGGATCACGTCGTCATCATTGAGAAGCAGGGCCGTACGTTCGACGAGGTGTTTGGCGACGTGGAGACGGCGGCGAACGGTCCAGTGGCGGCGCTGCCGCCGCTGGCGCGTTTTGGCCGGCGGGGCGTGATCGTGCAGCAGAAAAACGAACTGCGGCAGCGGCTGGGGCTGCGGTTCGTGAACGTGACTCCGAACCATCACGCCATGGCGGAGAGGTTCGCCTTCTCGGACAACTTCTACGCGGGCGCCGGGCTGGCGGCGGATGAGCTGCCTTGGAAGGAGGCTGCGTTGTGGAGGCATCTGGAACGGCACGGCCTTCCGTTCCGAAGCTTCGGCGGCCGCCAGGACGGGCCCAACCGGAACGGCACGGACCATCACCGCGCCAATCAGTTCATTCGTGACATCGACCGTGACTATCTGCGTCCCGGCAAGCCGCTGCCGCGCCTGATCGTCCTCCGCCTTCCCGGCGGCAGGATGGCCAAGCCGAGTCCGGAAGACGGCTATCCGTTTCAGGCTTCGTATGTGGCCGGCAACGACCATGCTCTGGGACGCGTCGTGCGGTTCCTCTCCCAGACACCCTACTGGAAGAGAATGGCGATTCTGATCATGGACGAGGATACGCGGGGGGGCGCGGATCACATCGATTCACACAGGACGGTCTTTCTGGCGGTGAGTCCGTGGGCGAAGCAGAATTACTGTTCGCACGTGAATGCGAGCTTTCCCGCCGTCCTCAAACTGGCGTTCCGGATTCTGCGGCTGCCGCCGATGGATCTGGCCAGCGCCGCGGCGGCTGACCTGGGGCGTCTGTTCGCGGAAGAAGCCGATGTCCGGCCCTACAGCCTGGAGCCCTCGACTTTGGAGGTGTTCGATCCGGCGAAGGCGCGCGAACCGGGGCCGTAGCCGCGTGTTACTGGCGCTCGACGGCGCCAGACATTTCGCCGCCGTGTTCGCCGCCCCACCAGAAGCCGGCGTAGTGGCCCCGGCCGTTCTTATCCGCATAGAAAAGAACGCGGGCGGTGAACGTGCCAATCCCGGGCAAGGTGGCGTCGGTGAGTTGAATCACAGGCGTGTCGCCAGCCCATTCCACGCGGACGGGGATCGGGATCGTCACAGGTCCGGATGGGCGGGGGATCTCGGCGTTGATGGTCCAGAAGCCGCCAGGAAGCTTGGTGACGCTGGCGATTTTGTATGAGTCGGCGTGGGTTTCCGGGTTGCCCGTGACCCAAAAACGGCCGGAGAGCCTGGCGCCGGTGAGCAGGGTGCGGAATCCGGCCTCGCGGGTTGTCTGGACATCCTGCTTGCGCGTGCAGGAAACGCCGGTGGCCAAAGCCAGAAGGACAATCCAGCAGAGTAGGCGCATGGGTTCAGCATACGCCTGCCGGAGGAGCGGTGTTTGCTAGAATCGTGGATTGCGAGCCATCGTTTCCTGTATTTTATGCGCTGGCCTGCTGCTTGGCTGGATGGCGGTTGCCGTCACCGCGGCCAAGAAGCCTGCGTCGAGGTCCACCAGGACCGCGGCGGCCCGGAAGACCTCCAGCAAGAAACCCTCCGTCAAGAAAAGCAGCGCGAAGAAGAGTAAGGCCGGAAAATCCGCGTCGAAGCAGACGGCGAGCCGGAAACCGGGCGGGAAAACAGCGCGCGGTTCCAAACGCCCGGCCAAGCGGCGCACGGCGGCGGCGCGCCGGGTGCGGCGTCCGGCGGGGCAGGCACGTCCCGCGCCGGAGCGGTACCAGGAGATTCAGCGGGCGCTGAAACAGCGCGGGTACTTTGCGGGCGAGGCCGACGGCAGTTGGGACGAGGCATCGTCGGCGGCTTTGAAACGGTTCCAAAAGGACCAGAATTTGAGGCCCGACGGCAAGTTGGGTTCCTTGAGCCTCATTGCCCTGGGTTTAGGTCCGAGGCGGGGCGGCGCTCAACCGGCCGCGCCTGTGGCGCCGTCCGGACCGGTGGTCATCCCCACGCCGGAAGGCGCGCCGGCTCCATCCAGCACGAACGACAAGGTTCCAAGATGATTGTCGGCGTACCCGCGGAGGTGAAGGATCACGAGTCGCGGGTAGGGCTCGTTCCCAGCGGCGTAAGCGCGTTGGTGGAGGCGGGGCACACGGTGCTGGTGCAGGAGCGAGCAGGGGTTGGTTCCTCCATTCCCGACGCGGCCTACCGTGCGGCGGGGGCATCTGTCGCGCCGGATGCGGCCAGCGTCTGGAACTCGTCGCAGCTGGTGGTGAAGGTAAAAGAACCGCAGCCTTCCGAATATGGATTCCTGCGGCCGGGGCTCACTCTGTTCACCTATTTACACCTGGCGCCGTTGCCGGAGTTGACGGCGAAGCTGTTGGAAACCGGCGTGAGCGCGGCTGCCTACGAGACGCTTCGCGAGCGTGACGGTTCGCTGCCGCTATTGATCCCCATGAGCGAGGTGGCGGGCCGGATGTCGGTCCAGATTGGCGCGCGGTACCTGGAGAAGCCGAACGGCGGGCGGGGCATCCTGTTGGGGGGCGTGCCTGGCGTGGCGCCTGCGAACGTGGTGGTTCTGGGCGGCGGCATCGTGGGATTGAACGCAGCGAAAACGGCCGTTGGAATGGGCGCGCACGTAACGGTCATCGACAAGAACCTGGACCGGTTGCGGCAACTGGACGACATCTTCCACTCGACGGTCGTGACGCTGGCGTCAAACACTTGGACGGTGCGCGAGGCAGTGAAGCACGCCGACCTGGTGATTGGCGGCGTTCTGATTCCGGGTGCGTCGTCGCCACGACTGGTGCGCAAGGAATGGTTGCGGGAGATGCGCGCGGGTTCGGTGCTGGTGGATGTCGCGATCGACCAGGGCGGGTGTTTTGAAACCTCGCGGCCCACGACGCACACCGACCCGGTATACTTCGTGGACGAGGTCCTGCACTACTGCGTGTCGAACATGCCGGCCGCCACGCCTCACACCTCGACGCTGGCGTTGACCAACGCGACCATCCCCTATGTGATGACGCTGGCGCGCAAGGGCCTGGCGCAGGCCTGCATGGACAGCCCGGCGATCTATGAGAGCGTGAATACCTTCAGGGGGCGCCTGACCTGCGCCGCGGTGGCCGGCAGCCTGGGTCTGGAACACAGCGAGCTGAAGTCCCTGCTGTAGACGGGCGGCTTAGCGGTAGGGGCGGTCGAAACGCTGCGTCCAGTCGTCGCCGTTGGCGGCCATATGAGCGGCGATGCGGGAATCCATCGCGGCCATCAGCGCGTGGCGGGAGCGCTCGCCGGCCAGGTTGTTCAGCTCGTAGGGATCCTTTTCGAGATCGTAGAGCACCCACGGCCTGTCTTCGTGCCGGGCGTACTTCCATTTGCCGTCGCGGAGGCCGCGCCAGGGGCCGTGCTCATCCATCTCCGTGGCGGTGTAGATCATCAGGAAAGCCTCTTCGGGCGCCTGGCTGGAAACGCCCGTGAGATAGCCGGAGAGATCGGCGCCGGGCATGCAGGGGAGTTGCTTCACGCCAGCCAGGCCGAGCAGCGTGGGCACGACATCGATGTGAGAAAGATGCGCGGAGGAACGCCGGCCCGCCGGTATGCGGCCCGGCCAGCGGAAGATGCTGGGGACGACGGCGGATTCCTCCCAGGGCTTGCGTTTCAGGAAAGTCTGCTGGCTGCCAAGCATGTCGCCGTGGTCGCTCATGAAGTAGACCACGGTGTTGCCGGCCAGGCCCAGTGCGTCGAGCCGGTCCAGCAGGCGGCCGATTTCGGTGTCCAGGCAGGTGATGGCGGAGTAGTAGCCGGCGATGTCCTTGGGGTCGCCATTGCGTTTGGCGCCGGACTTCCAGTTGGGGCGCATTTTCAGCCTGGAGGCGTCGTACATACCTTCGTAGCCGGGAGGCGTGAGATAGGGATCGTGGGGCGGTCCGTACCAGACGTTCAGATAGAAGGGGCGCTGTTCGTCGCGCGCCTTGCCGAGGAACTCGATGGCGAGATCGGTCCAGGTGAAGACTTCGTAGCCGGGGACGGGGATGGGCTGTTCGGAGTCGCGGAAATACCAGGTCTTCAGGTAGTTGTGGTTGCAGATATTGGCGGCCCAGAAGTCGAAGCCCTGGCGGCGCTCGCCGGGCGGAACGAAGCCGGGGTTGCGCAGGCCGCCTTGCAGATGCCACTTGCCAATGAAGCCCGTGAAATATCCCGCGCGCTGGAGAAGTTCGGCGACGGTGACCTCCTGGATGCCCAGCGGAACGTCGTTGACGGCCATCTTTACCTGGTGAGGATAGCGGCCGGTAAGCAGGCAGGCGCGGGCGGGCGTGCAGACGGGGCAGTTGGCCACGGCGTTGGTGAACTGCGTGCCCTGGGAGGCGAGGCGGTCGAGGACCGGCGTGCGGACCTGTTCATTGCCCATGGAACCGAGGTCCTGGCCGCGCCACTGGTCGGGCATCAGGACGAGAATGTTGGGAGGCGTGGTTGCGGAACTGGCGGCATTGCCGGCCTGGGCTGAAGCGGCCCCGGGGAACTCACGTCGTTGCATGAGGGCGACTGTATCATGGAGACTGTTTCTTCATGCCGCGCATACTGATGGTGACCAGCGAAGCCGTTCCGTTTGCCAAGACGGGAGGCCTCGGCGATGTTCTGGGAGCGCTGCCGCAGGCGTTGCGGGCGCGAGGGGAGGATGTGGCGGTGCTGATGCCCCGCTATGGGTCGATTCCCCTGGACGACGCGGCGCGCGTGGCGGCGAACGTGCCGCTGCACCCTGGCTGGATGTCGTTCACGGCCGACTTCTGGGTGAAGCAGGTGCAAGGCGTGCCGTACTACTTCGTCGATTGTCCGCCGTTGTTCGGGCGCGACGGACTGTACGGAAGCCACGGCTCGGATTTCGGCGACAACCACATTCGCTTCAGCCTGCTGTCGCACGCGGCCATCGCCTTGTCGCGGCAGGTATTCCGGCCGCAGATTCTCAACCTTCACGACTGGCAGGCGGCGCTGGCGGCCCCATACCTGCGCGGATTCTACGCGCATGATCCGACATTTTTCGGCACAAAGGTGGTGACGACCATCCACAACCTGGGCTATCAGGGCCGGATCGGGCCGCACCTGCTTCCCGACATCGGGCTGGGAGCCGAGCAGATGCGGCCGGACCTGATGGAGTTCCACGGCGATGTGAACTTCCTTAAGGGGGCCATCGTGTACGCGGACTGGATCACGACGGTGAGTCCAACCTATGCGCGCGAGATTCAGACGGCTGAGTTTGGCGAAGGGCTGGAGGGGTTGCTCTCGGCCCGGTCGGCTTCGCTGAGCGGCATCTTGAACGGGGTGGACTACGCCGAGTGGAGTCCGGAAACGGACCGGTACATCGCGCAAAGGTATTCGGCGGACACGATGGAAGGCAAGGTGGCCTGCAAGCTGGACGTGCTGCGGGAATTCGGTTTGGATACGAAGAACCCCCGCCGGCCGCTGATCGGCATCGTCTCCCGGTTCGCGAAACAGAAGGGCTTCGATTTGATCGCGCAGGTGGCGCGGCCGTTGATGGACACCGGAGCCCGGTTCGTGGTGCTGGGAACAGGCGAGCGGGAGTTCGAGGACCTGTTCCGCGCGCTGGCCGAGACGTATCCTGATCAGTTGTCGGTACGTGTGCAATATTCCAATGCCCTGGCGCACAAGATCGAGGCCGGGGCGGATTTCTTTCTGATGCCGAGCCGGTATGAGCCCTGCGGGCTGAACCAGATTTACTCACTGCGCTACGGAACGCTGCCGGTAGTGCGGGCGACGGGCGGCCTGGAAGACACGGTGGACGGGAACACGGGGTTCAAGTTCTGGGGCTACACGGGCAACGAGATGCTGGGCGCGGTGCAGGCGGCGCTGGAGGTGTACCGGAACGAGCCGGCGCGGTACCGGAAGATGCAGCGCGAAGCCATGCGACGGGATTTTAGTTGGGATGCCAGCGCGGCACAGTACAGCGGCCTGTTCCGGAGGCTGCTTGCCTAGAGGCCGTCTTCTGGCGGTGGCGCTTCTGGGGCTCCTGGTGTGGTTGCCGGGAATCGATCAGGCCTTCCGCTCGGACGAGGTGTGGAGTCTGCACGCGGTATCGATGCCGTGGCCGGCGATGATGGCGGAACTGCGCGGGGATGTGCATCCGCCGCTGTATTACTGGCTGCTGCGCTCCTGGGTGGCGGTGATGGGGGCTGGTGAAATAGCGGCGCGGTTGTTGTCGCTGGCGCTGTCGGCGGCGGCCGCGTGGACGGTGTGGTGCACGGCTAGGGAATGGTTCGGCGAACGGGCGGGAGCGCTAGCCGCGGCTGTGTATTGTTGCAGCCTGATCGCGCTGCTGGCGGCGCAGTTCGTGCGGATGTACGCGCTGCTGGGGCTGGTGTCGGCCCTATCGACAATGGCGTTCCTGCGGTTGAGCAGGCAGGAGAGGGTCCATACGGGCACGGTGGCGCTTTATGTGGCGGCCAACATCGCCGGGACGCTCACGCATGTCTGGTTCTTCTTTTTGCTGTTCGCGCAGGGATGCGTATTCCTGGCCGGCGGGCGCCGGCGCAGGTTGCCGCGCATGGCCTTGTGCGCCGCGGCTTCGCTCGCCCCCTACGCGGCGTATTGGCTGCCGGTGCTGGTGCTACAGATCCGCAAGAGCAGCGTGGCGCTGGCGTGGGCGACCAGACCGTCGATTGCCGATGGGGCCGGAGCCGCGCTGCTGCTGTGTGGCGTGGGATGGTTCGTTGTGCCGTTCGTGTGGAAAGCGCGCGGGGCCGATGTGGTGCGCGTGCGTGCATGGTGCTGTGCGTTGGCTGCGATCACGATTCTGGTCCCGCTGGCGATCTCATTCTGGAAGCCGGTTTTCTGGGCGCGTTTCACGATCACGGCTCTGCCCGCGCTGGCCGTGGCGATCGGTTCCATGGGTGGCGAAAAGGGGAGCGCCTGGCGCGAGGTGGCGCTGCTGGCGGCGGGATTGGGTTTGTCGGCGGCGCTGGCGGCGACGCGATCGCCCTGCGACAGCCGGATGGCGGCACGGCAACTCACGAAGTATGCCCGGCAGGGCGACCTGGTGGTGTTCACGAACCTGTCGCGGCCGCCGGTGGATTATTACTGGACGGCGCGCGAAGCCGAGGAACGAAACTTCCCGCGTGAAAACGAGGAGCATCCCGGCTTTGACGCGCCCGTACCGGCGGAGCAGTTGGCACGCGAGGCTCAAACGATCGTGGACGCTGTCGAACAGGGGCGCTACCGGCGCATATTCCTGCTGCACGGCTTTCTGCCGGACAAGGAGCGCGGCTTGCTGGAACGGTTGAACGGACGCCTGGAGCGCGTGGAGGAGTTGTGCCGGCGGTGCGAGGCGATGGGGAGTTACTACGACCGGATCAGCGTGTACCAGGCGCGGCGATAGGCTGCAGAATCCGCTCGCGGCGCGCCGTCGCGTACATGTTCCAGGCGCTGAACTGTCCGGTCTTCAACTCATCCGGCGTGGGGTGGAAGGACCAGACGATACGGCGGGCGCGGCGGGCGAGTTCGGCCTTGCGGGCGGCTTCGCTGGGAGGCGGCGGGGCGCCGGTGGGTTCCAGCAGGACGATGTCTCCGGCGAGCAGTCCGCGTTCGGGAACGTCCTCGGGAATGGGATAGAGATTCGGCGTGACGAAGAGATAGAACGCAAGCACGGCAACGCTGAGCGGGAGCCAGAGCAGAAGTCCGGGCGCGAGAGCGGAGCGGGATGGGCCCCCGGATTCAGCGCGGAACTGCTCTGCCATGCGGAGAGCGCGAAAGGCCACGAAGGGGAAGTAGGCGATGAGCAGGCACTGGATGAGACCGCTCAGCAGGAACGTGGCCCAATGGGGGCCGCGGTTGAGCAACAGTGTCACGACCGGCGAGACCGCGACCAGCATGCCGGCGACAGCCGCCGTGGCGTGGCCAAAGTGGACGCCCAGGGCGAGCAGAAGAAAGACGCAGCCGAGCAGCAGTCCGACGGGAGGCTGGCCGAACAGGGTAAGCAGTCCGATGATGGCAAGCCCCCAAACGCCCCGGCGGGAGATGCGTACGGCCTCCTCTTCGGATTGGGGGTCGGGCCAGACCCAGCTTTTATCTTCACTCGGCTTGAGAGGGGGCATGTCGGGCACTGTCGGATGATCCTTGGCGGGAGCGGGCGCGAGGCCCTTCACCATCATGGCATGCGGCGCGGAGATATCCTCTAAAGATGACCCGCCGAGAAGCGTTCGCCGTAACGGCAGCCGCCGGCATCGCCACAAACGCCATGCAAGCACAAACCAGAAACCGCCACCTGTTGGAACTCACCTACTATTACTGCCGCAACTCGGCCGACGGCCAGATGCAGCGCACCACCGACTTCTTGAAGGCCATGGCCTCCGCGGCGGACAAAGCCGGCGTGAAGGGCCACGGCTATTTCGGACAACTGGTGGCGCCGAAGGGTCCCTTTGTCCTGGCGCTGATGAGTTTTCCTTCGGCGGCGGCGATAGAAGAACAGAAGCGGGAGATCTTCGCCGGAAGCGAGATGCGGAAGGCCGTGGAGAAGTTGAACTCCATTGCGGGGTTGACCTTCACGCGGGTCGAGTCGCGTTTGTTGCGCGGCTTTCCGGGCTTTCCTGGCGTGGAGACGCCCAAGCCCAAGGAGAGTTCGCGCGTGTTTGAGCTGCGCACCTATGAATCGAACACGTTCGGCACTCTGGGCCGGAAGATCGGCATGTTCGACAACGGCGAGGTGGACATCTTCCGCAAGGTGGGTATGGCGCCTGTCTTTTTCGGCGAAACCATCTATGGACCGGACATGCCGAACTTGACCTACATGCTCGGCTACGACAGCCTGGGGCATCGCGAGAAAACATGGTCGGATTTTGTCAGCCATCCCGAGTGGGTGAAGTTGCGGGCGACGCCCGGCCTGAGCGACGCCGAGGTGGTTTCCAATATCAGCTCGACTTTCCTGCGCCCGCTGCCCTTCTCGCCGGTCCGGTAACCTATGCTGCGCAGGACATTCCTACTCGTTTTGAGCGCGCTGCCGGTGTGCGCGCAACTGCCGGTGGAAACCGTCGAACGGATCGGCCGTCTGGTGGAAACAAAGATGGCCAAGGATTCGATACCGGGGTTGTCCGTGGCCGTGGCGGTGAACGGAGAGCTGCGCTGGGAACAGGGCTATGGATTCCAGGACCTGGAGGCGCTGGTTCCGGCGACTTCGCAAACCGTGTATCGTCTGGCGTCGATTTCGAAGCCCATCACCGCCGTGGCGGCGATGCAGTTGTCCGAGCAGGGCCGTCTGGATTTGCATTCTCCCGTGCAGCGCTATGTGCCGTCGTTTCCGGCCAAGCCGCTGGGCACCGTGACGGTGGGTCTGCTGCTGGCGCACCTGGGCGGCATTCGCCATTACAACGGTAACGGTGAACTGGATACGGTGCTGCACTACGACAACGTGGCCGATGCGATAGGCGTGTTCGCCAACGATCCGTTGGTGGCCGAGCCGGGAACCAAGTACAGCTACTCGACCTATGGCTACAACCTGGCGGGCGCGGCCGTGCAGGCGGCCTCGGGCGAGCGGTTTCACGACTATGTGCAGCGGCACATCTGCCAGCCGGCGGGCCTGACGACACTGCGCGACGACAACCGTTGGGAAATTGTCCGGCACCGTACGCGGTTCTATTCGAAGCGCCAGGACGGGACGGTGTTCAATGCGGGCTTGACCGATACGTCGAACAAGATTCCCGGCGGAGGCATGGTCGCCACGGCGGGCGATATCGTCCGTTTCGCGCTGGCCGTGCGTGGCGGCGTACTGCTGAAACCGGAGACGGTGCGAACGATGTGGGCGCCGCGGACGCTGAGAAACGGCGGCACGTCGAGCTACGGCTATGGCTGGGATCTGGGGGAGCGCAACGGGCGGCGCGTGGTGGGGCACAGCGGCGGACAGCAGGGAACCTCCACCCGGCTGTTCATGGAGCCGGACACGGGAACCGCGGTCGTGGTGATGGCGAACCTGGACCAGGCGGGCGTGGATGGTCTGGCGGACGCGATTCTGGACGCGGTTCAGCCCTAGGGCGGGCCGCGAGTACGATACAATCCACCGCATGCTCCGCATACTCGCCGTCACGTTGCTTGCCTCACTGGCAGTGCAAGCCCAACAGTACGATCTGCTGCTGAAGGGCGGCACGGTGATCGACGCACGGAACCGGATCAACGCCGTGCGCGATGTCGCCATCAAGGATGGCAAGATCGCCGCCGTCGCCGCGGGCATTCCGGCTTCACAGGCGCTGAAGTCCGTGGATGTTTCCGGCCTGTATGTGGCGCCGGGGTTGATCGACATCCATGTGCACGTGTTCGCGGGCGAGGGCCGTGAGTACATGGGCGAGTCCAGCGTGATGCCGGACGACCACAGCTTCCGCGCGGGCGTGACGACGATGGTGGATGCCGGTTCGTCGGGCTGGAAGAGCTTTCCGCGGTTCAAGACTCGTGTCATCGATAAGTCTCATACGCGCGTGCTGGCGTTTCTGAACATTGTCGGCACGGGCATGGGGGGCGGCTCGGATGTGGAGCAGAACACGAACGAGATGAACCCGAAGGCCTGCGCCGACCGGATCAAACAATACAGCTCGGCCATCGTGGGGGTGAAGACGGCTCACTACACGGCTCCGAACTGGATTGCCGTGGACAACGGCCTGGCTTGCGCCAATGAAGCGGGCACGCCGTTGATTGTCGATTTTGGCAAGTTCCAGCCGGAGCGGCCGTTCGAGGACCTGGTGACGAAGAAACTCCGGCCGGGCGACATCTACACGCACGCCTACCTGGCATCGGTACCGATGCTGGATGCGGAGGGGAAGGTGCGCGACTACTTGCGTGAGAGCCGCAAGCGGGGCGTGCTGTTCGATGTGGGCCATGGCGGGGGTAGTTTCGTGTTCCGGCAGGCCGTGCCGGCGATGCAGCAGAACTTCTGGCCCGATTCGATTTCGACGGACCTGCACATCACGTCGATGAACGCCGGCATGAAGGACATGACCAACGTGATGTCGAAGTTCCTGGTGATGGGCATGCCAATGGATGAGGTGGTGGCGCGTTCCACCTGGAACCCGGCGAAGGAAATCAGACGCGAGGAACTGGGGCATCTCACGGTGGGAGCCGTGGCCGACGTGGCCGTGCTGAGCGTTTTGACGGGCAAGTTTGGCTATACCGACGTGTATGGGGCGCGGCTGGAGGGGGACAAGAAGATCGTCGCGGAGCTTACGCTAAGGGAAGGACGCGTGGTGTGGGACCTGAACGGCCTCACGCGGCAGGAGTGGAACACGCTGCCGAAGACGTATGGTCCGCAGGGCAATGGGCGCTGGGACGGGACGCTTGGTCAAGCGATCCGCGAGCGAAGGTAGTTCGTCGCATAAACTCTTATTTTTCAATGATTGTGCTTGAATACGGGAGAGGTGTGGGTAGTGGCGCCGAAGGTTCCGGCTACTGGAACAGGCAGATAAATCTGAGTGGCTGACAGTCAAGCATACTGAGGAATAAGAACTATTTTCCCTTTGTTTGCAGGATCTTATCTGAATATTCTGTCACTCACTGAAAAACTGTGCTAAAAATAAGGAGTGGACTGGGCGTTCGCCCGGTTCGCTGAAGAGACTTTGGGCGTACAAGCGGCCCTGGCGGCCGCTGGCAGTGGAGGTGGCCACCTCGCTGCGAGTTCGCCCAGCACGGATTTTTTCTTAAGCAGCAGTTTCGATTCAATGGAGGTCAAACACCCATGGCAATGAACATCCGCCCGCTCTACGACCGTATTGTCGTGAAGCGGATTGAGGAACCGAAGGAGTCGATGTCGGGTAGCATCATCATCCCTGACACCGCGAAGGAAAAGCCGCAACTGGCGGAAGTGGTCGCGGTTGGCAAGGGCCGCCGTCTCGAAGATGGCAAGCTGATCGCCCTGGAAGTTCAAGTCGGCGACCAGATCCTGTTCGGCAAGTACGCCGGCAACGAGGTTCCCAAGAGCTTCGGCGATGAGTACCTGATTCTGCGCGAGGACGAGATTCTCGGCGTGTTGGAATCGGGCAATGGCTCGGCGAAGAAGTCGAAGGCCAGCTAGCAGCACCCTCCGCGAGAACACGAAAAAGGAATCAGGAGTAGACAAGCAATGGCAGCAAAAATCATTACCTACGGCGAAAATTCCCGCCAGTCGATTATGCGCGGCGTCAACCAGCTTGCCGACGCGGTGAAGGTGACGCTGGGCCCGAAGGGCCGCAACGTCGTCATCGAGAAGAAGTTCGGCGGTCCGACGATCACCAAGGACGGCGTGACCGTGGCCAAGGAGATCGAACTGAAGGATCCCCTGGAAAACATGGGCGCGCAGATGGTGCGCGAGGTGGCGTCGAAGACCTCCGACGTCGCCGGCGACGGCACCACGACGGCGACCATTCTGGCGCAGTCGATCTTCCGCGAAGGCGTGAAGGCCGTGGCCGCGGGCGCGAACCCGATGGCGCTGAAGCGCGGCATCGAGAAGGCCGTGGAAGTGGTGGTCGAGGAAGTGCATAAGATGAGCGCGAAGGTCGAAAACGACCAGAAGATCGCTCAGGTGGGCACGATTTCGGCCAACGGCGACGCCACCATCGGCGGCATCATCGCCGAGGCGATGAAGAAGGTGGGCAAGGACGGCGTCATCACGGTGGAAGAAGCCAAGACGATGCACACCGAACTGATGACCGTGGACGGCATGCAGTTTGACCGCGGCTATCTGTCTCCCTACTTCATCACCGACGCCGACCGCATGGAAGCGGTTCTCGAGGATCCCTACATTCTGATCCACGAGAAGAAGATCTCGAACATGAAGGACCTGCTGCCGCTGCTGGAGCAGATCGCGCGCGGCGGCCGTCCGCTGCTGATCATCGCCGAGGAAGTGGAAGGCGAAGCGCTGGCTACGCTGGTGGTGAACAAGCTGCGCGGCACGCTGAACGTCTGTTCGGTGAAGGCTCCGGGCTTCGGCGACCGCCGCAAGGCCATGCTGGAGGACATCGCGATCCTCACGGGCGGCCAGTCGATCATGGAAGAGACGGGCATTAAGCTCGAAGGCGTGCGCCTGGAAGACCTGGGCCGCGCCAAGCGCGTCACGGTGGACAAGGACAACACGACCATCGTGGACGGCTCCGGCGACCAGAAGGCCATCGAAGGCCGCATCAAGCAGCTTCGCGCACAGATCGAGGAGACCACCTCGGACTACGACCGCGAGAAGTTGCAGGAGCGGCTGGCGAAGCTGGCCGGCGGCGTGGCGGTGATCAAGGTTGGCGCCGCGACCGAAACGGAGATGAAGGAAAAGAAGGCCCGTGTCGAGGACGCGCTGCACGCCACGCGCGCGGCGGTCGAAGAAGGCATCGTTCCGGGCGGCGGTGTCGCCCTGGTGCGCGCCGCTCTGGCCCTCAGCAAGCTGAAGACCACCGGTGACGAGCAGATCGGCGTGAACATCATCAAGCGCGCCTGCGAAGAGCCGATGCGCCAGATTTCCGGCAACGCCGGTTTTGAAGGCGCCATTGTGCTCGAGAAGGTGCGGGCCAACTCGGCTTCCACGTACGGCTTCAACGCCGCCACGGGCGAGTACGAGGACCTGGTGGCCGCCGGCGTGATCGACCCGACCAAGGTCACGCGCTCGGCCCTGCAGAACGCCTCCTCGATCAGCGCTCTCATGCTGACCACCGAAGCGATGATCAGCGAGATCCCGGAGAAGAAGGCCCCGGCCGGCGACCCTGGCCACGGCCCGGGCGGCATGGACTACTAGGAGCTAACCGCTCCACGCATTCCGCCCCAGGGCGGAGTAGCCGTGTGCCAAGCTCAAGTGAAAAGCCCGCTCCCCTCGGGGGGCGGGCTTTTTTTACGTTTAGCGATGAAGAGGCCGCGCCCCGGCGCGTGGGCCGCAGGTCCCCCGTGTGAGACGATGTTTCGTGATGACGGCCAGCCAGACGCTGGCCCCGGGAGACACGATGAGACGGTTGATGGCAGTGATGATTCTGACGGCGGCTCTGGCGACGGCTCAACGTTACGAAGCAGCGTGGGAGTCGATCGACAAGAGGCCGACGCCGTCCTGGTTCACCGAAGCCAAGTTCGGCATCTTCATCCATTGGGGCGTCTACTCCGTGCCTGCGTATGCGCCCGTGCTGCCCGGCAAACTGGCCTATGCCGAATGGTATTGGAACGCGATGACGAACGGGCGCGATAACCCCAAGGCCAGTGCGTTACAGAAAGGCACCTGGGAGTATCACAAAAATATGTACGGCGCGGCGTTTCCGTATCAGGATCTGGCGCCACGATTCCGCGCCGAATTGTACGATCCGGATCACTGGGCAGACGTGTTCGCCCGGTCGGGCGCGAAGTATGTGGCGCTTACGTCGAAGCATCACGAAGGATTCGCCCTTTGGCCGAGCCGGGAGGCCTCGGCGGCGTGGGGACGGCCCTGGAACGCCGTCGAGATTGGCCCCAGGCGCGACGTCCTGGGCGATCTCACGGAGGCCGTGCGGCGTAAGGGGCTCAAGATGGGTTTCTACTATTCCCTCTATGAGTGGTACAACCCGCTTTGGCTCTCCGACAAGCCTCGTTACGTCCGCGAACACATGACTCCCCAGTTCAAGGACCTCGTCTCGCGCTATAAACCGTCGATCATCTTCAGCGACGGAGAGTGGGATCTGCCGTCGGCCGAATGGGGCTCGCCGGCGCTGCTGGCCTGGCTGTTCAATGAGAGCCCGGTGAAGGACGAGGTCGTCATCAACGACCGCTGGGGCAAGGACTCGCGCCACAAGCATGGCGGCTATTGGACCACCGAGTACACGCCCGGCATGAGCGGCATGGAACACCCCTGGGAGGAGAGCCGCGGCATGGGGTTCAGCTATGGCTACAACCGCGCCGAACGCCTGGAACACTATCATTCGGGCCGCGACCTGGTGATCATGTTCGCCGATCTGGTGAGCCGGGGCGGCAACCTGCTGCTCGACATCGGGCCTGACGGCGACGGAACGATTCCGGTGATCATGGAGCAGCGGCTGATGGAAATCGGCGGCTGGTTGAAGGTGAACGGCGAGGCGATCTACGGTACGAAACCCTGGAAGGTGACGCGGCAGTGGAGCGCGGGCGAGCAGCCGAAGGTGGAGTACAACAAGGAATATTCGACGGCGTACGACGTCACGCAACTGACAGCGAAGCAGGCGCCGGGAAAAGCCTCCATTGAAGCGTTCTTCACATCGAAGGGCGAGGATGTGTACGCGATTCTGCCCCGCTGGCCTGGAAAACAGTTCGTCGTGCGGAACGTGGCCGGCGTGAAAGGCGCGTCGCTGCTGGGAGCGCCGGGAGCGCTGAAGGTGCGGAGCGTGAAAGACGGCGTGCGGGTGAGCCTACCCGAGATGCCCGAGGAGTTGATGCGCCAGCCCGCGTGGGTGATCAAGCTGGCACGCTAGGTTCGCGTCCTTACGGCAGCGCGAAGGCTACATAGGCGCCGCCCGCGGGCGCGCCGCTTTTGCCGCCGCCAGCGGCGATGGCGACGTACTGCTTGCCCCGCACCTCGTACACGACGGGCGTGGCGTTGCCTCCGGCGGGCAGCAGCGTCTCCCACAGAAGCTTGCCGCTCCGTTTGTCATAGACATGGAATTTGCGGTCGTGGTTGGTGGCGCCAATGAAGAGCAGGCCGCCGGCGGTGACCACCGCGCCGCCGTAGTTCTCGGTACCGGTGTTCTTCATGCCCTTGGCGGCGAGTTCGGGAAATTCTCCGAATGGGATGCGCCAGGCATATTCGCCCGTGCTGACATTCAGTGCGTTCAACGTGCCCCAGGGCGGCGCGATGGCAGGGTAGCCATCTTCATCGAGAAACTTGTTATAGCCATCGGTGCGGTATTTCAACCGCACTTCGCGTGAGGCGCGCGGGGAGGGCAGTTCCACCTCCTTGTCGCCGCCGGTGCGAAGGTATGCGGTGAGTGCGCGTACGCCCGCATCGCCTAGAAACGAGAAGCCGGGCATGCGTCCGGCGCCCTTACGGATCACCTCCTCGACGTTCTTGCCTTCCAGGTTCAACAGCGAGGGGAATTCGGGCGGCGTGCCCTTGCGATCCTCACGGTGGCAGGTGGCGCAATGGCGCGAATAGAGCCGTGAGGCGGTGGACTTGCCCTCGCCGCCAGCCTGCGGCACAAGCCTGAGGATCCAGGCCATCTCGTTGGAGTTGATGTAGAGAAGCCCGGTTTCAGGATCGTATGCCTGCCCGCCCCACTCGGCCCCTCCGTCGAAGCCGGGAAAGATCACCGTGCCTTCGAAGCTGGGGGGGGTGAACTGGGGGCCGCTCCGATAGGTGCGGAAGCGTTTGAGCGCGCTCGCGTGCGCCTCGGGCGTGCGGTTGGTCAACATTGCTTCGGTGAGTTGCTGGCGCGCGAAGGGCTCCGGCCTCACGGGCAGCACCTGTGTGGGCGCAAGCTGTTCCCCTTCGGCGGGAGAGGGCGGAACGGCCACCGTTTTCAGCGGAAACAACGATTCACCCGTCTCGCGGTTGAACACGAAGACGTGGCCGGACTTGGTGCACTGTGCGACGGCATCGATGTCGCGCCCGCCGCGCTTCACCGTGACCAGGACAGGCGCTGTGGGGAGATCGCGATCCCACACGTCGTGTTTGACGAACTGGAAGTGCCAGACGCGCTTGCCCGTGGCTGCGTTCAGGGCGATCAGGCTGTTGGCGTACAGGTTGTCGCCCGGGCGGTTGCCGCCATAGAAATCGAAGGCGGCAGAGCCGGTGGGGACGAAGACGAGGCCGCGCTTGTCGTCCAGGGTGAGGCCAGGCCAGGAGTTGGCGCCGCCCAGTGTCTTCCAACCGTCGGCGGGCCAGGTTTCGTAGCCAGGTTCGCCGGGATGGGGAATCGTGTGAAAGCTCCAACGAAGCTGTCCGGTGCGGGCATCGTAGGCGCGGATGTCGCCGGGTGACGAGGGGAGAGCCTCGCTGGTGAGGAAGCCAACGATGAGAAGGCCGTTGTAAACGACGCCGGGCGAGGTCATCTGAAGACGCTGTGTTTCGGGGTCGCGCCCGAGGCCACGGCGGAGGTCGACCCGTCCATGGTCACCGAATTCGTCGGCGAGTTTGCCTGTTTTCCGGTCGAGAGCGAACAGCATGTGCCCCGCTCCGAAATAAAGGCGGCCGTTCCAGTGCATGAAGCCGCGGCTGCGTTGCTTGGAAGTCACGGGTTTGCCGAAAAATGGGTCGAAGCTCCACAATTCCTTGCCGGTGGCTCCATCCAGCGCGACCACGCGCAGCTTGGGCGTGGTGGCGTAGAGGACGCCCTCGATCACCAGCGGGCGGCACTGAATCTCGGAACCCTTGAACTCGTCGCGGGAATCGTACTGCCAGGCCTTCACCAGCTTGGCCGCGTTGCCGCCGTGAATCTGCTTGAGCGGCGAATAGAGCGGCGACTGCGCGGGCGATTGGGCAAGGCCGTGACCGGCGGCGAACAGGACGGGAATGGCGAAACCAAGTACGGAGCGCATGGGGGTGACG
Organism: Bryobacterales bacterium; assembly: GCA_020852175.1. Taxonomy (GTDB): domain Bacteria; phylum Acidobacteriota; class Terriglobia; order Bryobacterales; family Bryobacteraceae; genus JAFLBB01. Next base: position 65,711 of record JADZBH010000002.1, read on the forward strand.
GGGACATCATATCCAAGTGGGGCATGGCGGCGAGTGCGGTAAAATCGCGGCGAACGGGCTTCCGTGACGCATGATCGAACTGTTGCTGGCAGCGTGGATGCAAAGTGGCGCCCCGCCGCGGGCGGCAGCCCGGGAGGTGGGTAGCCAGGTGTGCGCCGGTTGCCACCGGACGATCTATCAGAGCTATGTGACGACGGGAATGGCGCGCTCCAGCGGGCGGGTGGGGCAGGATCCGTTGCGGGAGAGTTTCGCGGCGGCGGGCTTTGAAGATAAGCCGCTGGGCGTGCGCTACCGTGTGAGCGAAGCGGATGGGGCGTACCGCCTGGAGTTCGAACGTGCGGCGGCGGGCGTGCGCGGCGAGAGGCGTCTGCGGTGGTTCGTGGGCTCGGGAAACGTGGGGCGCAGCTACCTGTTCATGCAGGAGGGCTTCTTGTTTCAAGCCCCGGTTTCGTACTTTCCCGCCGGTGGCGCGTGGGCTCTTTCGCCTGGGTATGCGGGCAAGCCAGTGATGGACATCGCACGGCCCGTCGAGTTGGTGTGCCTGAACTGTCACGCGAGCCGTACGCAGCCCGTGGCGGGGACCGAGAACCGGTACCGTGAACCGCCATTCGCCGAGGGCGGAGTCAGTTGTGAACGGTGTCACGGCCCGGGCAGCAGGCACGTGGAGGAGCGGGGCGCGGGGCGTCCCATGCAGGCCGGCGAGATCGTGAACCCGGCCAAGCTGCCGCCGGCGCGCCGGGATAGCGTCTGTGAACAATGTCATTTGACGGGGGCGTCACGAGTGCCGCGC
>JADZBH010000003.1 GCA_020852175.1 Bryobacterales bacterium
AACCCGAGCGCCGACTCAAGGGCCGGAATGACAGGGGCGGCCTCGGTCGCCCCGCTAAATTCAGACTCCCAGGTCGCTAACTTATTGCCGACGAAAAACGGTCTTGACAACCGGGACCACCTCAGTCAGCCAAAGACTTTTCGAGTGACAGATTATAATAATCCATCGGCCCGGCGTTTCCTCCGATCTGTGACGAACTCATATTGTTCAAGGTCTTGGACCATACATAATTAGCATAGGTGGATAGCCCCTTGGCGAACTGCCGGTTCACGGTCACTTGCAGCGAATGGTACGTGCCGAAGCCAAGAGGATCACCATAGGATGAGATCGTCGAATTGCCGCGAACTTGCGGATACTGCCGCAGGGCGGATGCCAGGGTGCCGCTAAAGCCAGCGTACGGGTACCTGATGCCATAGAGTGCGGCGTCGGCTGCGTTAGCGATCGGACGATTCAAATTTGCTCCGTACTGCGACAGCATGGAGACGGGCAATTGATTCCTCCGGGCTAACTCAGCGTTACGGAGTCCTGTGCTTTTGTTGGCCACATAGCCGATGTCCAAAATGACATTGCGCGGCAACTCACGTTGAACGTTGAAATTGAACTGCTGGCTATAGCCCGTGGAGCCATAGCCAGGAGAATACATACCTGGGGTGTTCCGGTTGCCCCATGAAACATCGTAGGCTGGCGGACGATACCGCTCCTGGTACGGCACGCCGTTATCCCAATTGAAGATTCCTCTCCACGGGTTGACCGGATCAGGACTCAAATCGTAGGTTCCGCCTACCTGGACACTGCCAGCCTTGCCCATGGGAATTCCGAAATTGTTAAACAGGTCTCCTTCAAACATGATTCCGTAGGCGGCGCGAATCGTCCACTTGTCAAGCGGACGGTAGGCGAAACCCAGCCTGGGCCCAAATCCACGCCAGGGCCGCCGCGTGCCAAAGTAGTTCTGCCCTGTGCAAACGCTGCAATTGCCCGCGAAGTCATACGCCTCTGGCATTCCAGTCTCTGGGTCTGTTTTCGCGGAATTCCAACTGGACAACCGGTTACCCACCTCCGTTGCTGGAGGCTGATATTCCCATCGGATGCCAAAGTTGACGGAAAGACGGCTGCTCACCTTGAAGTCATCCTGGAAGAACAAAGAATAGTAGTGACGTCGCTGGCCGTAACCTACCGGATCACTAAAACCAGCGCTATCGACGATTCCCAACAGATAACTGGCAAAGGAATGTCCCGTCAGATTGCCCGAAAACGCTTCATTCGGTATGGCTGTTGCACGAGGGTTGAACGTGAAACTTGGCCATGGATTGCCGCGCTGGTTATAGTGGTTTCGCCTCAAGTCGAATCCAAACTTCATGAAGTGGCGACCGGTCGAGTAGCTGAGGGTGTTGATGTATCCCCAACTTACGCCGGTATTGGAATTCCCGGATTGCGCGCTGCCCGTATTGAGAAAGCCCACCAGCGGACCACCGCCCCAATTGATGACGGGAAACCCACGCCCAGCCGTCGAAAGGCCCTTGATCCCCAAAACCTGCGCACCGTCCACGCGGTACTCGGGAATCGGGTTCTCCAGATCGCGGTTTACGTAACGGTTGTAGAACACTGTACCGTGATTAAGCAGGCGCGGCGAAATAGTCCAATCCTCCGAGATCCGGGCAAAGAAAGAAGTCAGCGTCTGGTGGCGTAGACGGGAGAGCGGTCCTCCGTCGTGGTCCTGGATGCTCCACAGATGCGGCGGAGAATCCAAGAGCCATCGAGGCTGATCCACATAGGTGTATGACCCGGACAGCTTGTGAGAGGTGCTAATCACCTGGTCAGCCTTGGCCGTAAACGGCCTGTAAGGATATCTTAGCGTTCCGGTGATCAGATGATAGGAATTATTCACCAATGGTACTTGGCCATTGGCATCGCGAACAGGAGGGGCGAGGGATTTTCTGGCAATGTCGTTGTATCGGCTCGCCACCTGGCTGATGCGTGACACTGGGATTTGATTTCCCGGAAACATATCGCCTACCCAGCGGCCACCAGGCACCTGACGGAATAAAGCTGGATCGTAAACGGCGCCTCGAAACACGTCCCGGCCTAAGGCGTCTTTCTGTCCGGTTGCCGGTCCAAGCAGCCGACCCAGATTGCCGTCGTAAAATTCCGGAAGGGGGGCCGTGATGTTAGGTCCTCCGTATGCCAGTTCCTGCTGTGAGTATCGCTCGTAGGTGAGGTAAAAGAAGGTACGGTTGCGCCCGTCGTACAGCTTGGGGATGAAGATAGGACCTCCGCCGCTTACCGCCCAGGTATTCTTGCGGTCCAGAGCACGCCGGGCGCCCCTGGCGTTATTGGCGAAGCTGTTCGCGTTCAAGGCTTCGTTGCGGAGTGCGCCGAACGCACTGCCATGGAACTCATTCGTGCCGGATTTCATGACATAGTTGAAGACGCCGCCTTGTGTTCTGCCAAACTCCGCCGAGACACCGCTCGTCTGGATCTTGAATTCCTGCAGAGCTTCCACGGATACGGAAGACGACGACATGTCGCCCGACATATAAGTGGTCGTGGGGGCCCCGTCGAGTAGGACGTCTTTCGAGAAAGAGGTGGAACCGTTGATGTGGCTCATCCACGTTCCTCCCGATACGCCAGGTGAAACCTTATAGGCGAAATTCTCGACGTGCCGGGAACCGCTGAAACTCAACGGCAAGTCGATCAACTGCTTGTTTGTAAGACTTGTGCCAACTTCGGGCGTTTCGGTTTGCAGGCGTGGCACTTCAGCCGTGATTTCGATCTTGTCGGTGACGGCGCCAACTTCCAGTGCCGCATCCACACGCAGTACTTCGGTTGCACCCAGCGTGATGCCCCCGCGAACAAGTTGCTTCAGTCCGGGAGCAGAGAACGTGATCTGGTAAGGGCCTGCCGGCAGATTGGGCATGGTGTATTGCCCAGCGGCACTGGATTCGGTTTCGTAGGTTGCGTTCGTGGCCGTATTCTTCACCGCGATTTTCACCCCTGGCACAACTGCTCCCGTGGGATCCAAAACCATCCCGGTCAACGATCCGCGGTTTAATTGAGCGTTGGAAATTGTGCCGAGCGCGAACACAAGGCAAAGGGCAAAGTGAGCTATTCGCATGTAAACCTCCTACCTGGGAGACCAACAGCAAAAACTGTGAGCGATTGTACACTTGCGAATGAACAATGACAATGGATGAAAGGCCATTCCGGGATTAACGAATGATGAGAGTGCGGGTGCCACACTGAACAGCTCCATTCGCAGGGAACGGCGTATAGTCTCAGCCCGGCCCGGACTGCCCTCAAGCTGGGCTCGCCTTCGGTGCGCGGATGGTGCGGACGAGCAGGTACATCAGCGGATGCAGGAAGCCCATCACGATAAACACCGGTGCGTAGGAATAGCTCGTCACTGCGCGTCCCACAAGATTGGTGGAGATCATGCCACCGAATCCGGAACCTGCCGCGACGAGCCCGAAGACGGTGCCGACAACGGGCTTCGGGTAGATATCGACAATGATGGTACTGAGCGAAATCAACCATGACATATGAGCGAACGCCGCGACTGAGCCGATGGCCACGGCCAGCAGGGGCGTCGGAGCCATGTTCATCAGCGGGCTCAAAGGCAACAGGACCGCCGCCATGGCCATCACCCATATGCGGCTTCTCACCGGTACGACGCCGCGCTTGATGAGCAGTCCGGAGAGGTAGCCTCCGAGGATGCAGCCCAGGTCAGCGGCCAGATAGACTATCCATGCGATGCGGCCGACTTCGCCCAGGGATAGCTGGCGCGCATCGGTGAGGTACTTTGGAAACCAGAACAGGTAGAAGTACCAGACAGGATCCGTCAGCATCCGGGCAATCATCAAGATCCAGGTTTCACGCCGCCTCAGGATGTGATTCCAGCGGCCTTCAGCCGGTAACTCGTCGCTGTCCGGTGCGCCGGCGCTGGAACTCCTGATGTAATGCAACTCACGTTCGCTGATCCGTGGGTGTTCTTCGGGGCGCCGGTACACAAGCAGCCAGGGAATCACCCAGATCAGTCCAAGTGACCCTGTGAACAGGAAGACCGTCCGCCAATGGAAGTAACTGGCCATATAGGCGATCAGCGGCGGGGCGATCGCCGCGCCCAGCGTTGCCCCGGCGGTGTAGATCCCAAGCGCCAGGCCGCGTTCCTTCGGTGGAAACCATTCGGAAACAGCTTTCGGCGCGGCCGTATAGTTGCCAGGCTCTCCGATGCCGAGTAGAAAACGGAAGAAGCCGAGCGAGAAGAGTCCCCGGCTCAACGAGGTCATCATGTCCGCGATGGACCACCAGACGATGAACACGGCCATGGATGCGCGCGTGCCAAGATAGTCCGTCACGCGGCCGGCAAACAGATAGGCGAGCGTGTAAGCAAGCAGGAAGCACTGGACGACATAGGAGTATTCGAGATCGCTGATGTTGAGATCGTTCTGAATTGTCCGGGCCAGGATCGACAGGTTCTGCCGGTCCATGTAGTTGATGACAGTAGAAAGAAACAGCAGCCCGATGATCAACCAGCGCAGGTTCGACCACTTACGCGCTGCTCCACCTGTGTGAAGAGTGCCGCCATCGCGGGCCTCAGCGGACGGCATAGCTTTCCCCGGCGCGAATCGGGAATTCGTAGGCGTGGCGTTCCCACTGTCCGCGAACCAGTTTGCCGGCCGCGGTTCTGGCCGAGACCTTCGTCCAGTCGGCGGCATCGACACGAATCACCGACGTGGAGAGTCCGTCCGGGTGAATGAATATGGACTCGGCCCGGCGCGATACCGGATAGATTCGCGCGACCAAGCCACCCGCCTTCTTTTCGATCACTACTCCCGTGCCGCCTGCAAATAAAGGCGTCATGCCAGGAGGAATCGGAAATGCCTTCAGGAGCTTAGGGCCTTCGTGGCGCTGGCCTGAGTCGTATTCGATCCAGGCGCCCGGCGGCAGGTAGACGTCGCGGGTGGAAGCGGTTTCGTAGTCGTTCCCATAGAGCGGCGCCGCGAGTAGCGCGTCGCCTATAAGCCATTGGTAACCTCGCACCCGCTGGTTCTCGCGGCCGTGCACCTGGGGGTCGTCGGGAAAGGCAACCGGCAGCGGTGTCATGGCCCAGGGGTACCCGTCGAGGTAGAACTTGACGGCCTGGCTGTATAGAAAGGGTTGCAACCGGTCGTGGAGGCGGGCCGCGGCGAGCATCACCGTTTCCACCTGCTTATCGCCGAACGTCCAGGGCGCCTGGCCAAGACTCATCGATGAATGAAGGCTCGCCCACATGGCGTTGCGCATGATGTATGTGCGCATGCGAGGCGTGACTTTCAGATCGAAGTGGCCCTCGCCGAAGGTGCCGCCCACGATGTCCGGATAGACGAGCGGGAAACCGGAATAGGCGAAGGCGAGCGCATTCACGGGACCGCGATCCTGCTGTTGGTTGTAGTTGAAGTCATCGATCCGGTGCAGATCGGCGGGAGAAGCGATATAAGCGTTGCGTCCCATTATGTACAGGCCTTCGCGCATCAGCGCGGCGTTGACTGGATCCAACTTATCGTCGCGTAATTCGTAATCGCGGAAGCCGAAAACATCCTCCTTGAAGCCGTCCACGCCGTAAGCGGTCCACTTACGCGCCAGCGTGGCGAACCAGGCGACGGCTTCCGGCTTGGTCCAATCGAGGAAGTAAGTGGGAGTGCGCGGCCAGGCGAATTGGAATACCTTGGCCCGTCCGTCTTCCTCGACAAAGTAGCGATTCCGGATTCCCTCCTCGCTGTAAGGGCCCCCGACGACGAAGGTTGTCCGCAGTCCCTGAAAGAATTTCAGTCCTTTCGACTTGAAATGCGCGATGAAGCCCGCCGGATCCGGGTACAGGTTCTTGTCGTACATGCCAAAGCTGGTGGTCTCGTGAAAGCGCTGCTCCTGGCGCGGCCAGAAGCCGGAGCCCACCACCATCCACGACAGCGGGTAGCCTTCGGCGAGGTAACGATCCACGTTTTCGGTGACCGTCTTGTGGTTGGTGTCCCAGGCCAACGCGCCGAACGCCTCCCAGCCGACGCCAAAGAACTCGTACTTGGGTTTCATCACCGGGTATCCATAATGGTTGCGGGATTCGAGAAAGCCGCGGTAGATCTCATGCGGCGTTCCGTTGAACACGGTGAAGCGCACGTTGGCGTCCACGCGCCGCGCGCCCTGCGCCACTTCGGCTTGCGTGCTGCGAACCATCTTGATCCCCGGCTCCCAAACCAGAAACGCCCATTTCTGTTTTGGGTAGATGACGAAGTTGGAGACCAGGCGCGTGAACACTTCGCCGGAAAGGAACCTGTCGTTGCTGTAGCCGGTGATATCGGTGTCGTTGGCCGGGCGTTTGGTGATGGCGTGATCGGCGAGCCCGTAGCCCGGGCTGGCGGGGGCGAATCGCATCAGCACCGCCATGGGCTCCGCCGGTTGCACGAGAAAATCGGCCTGATGCGGAGTGAGTGCCACTGTGACCCGCGCTTTGCGGCCTTCGGTGGTGGAGGCTTCAAACACCTGCCTACCCTGCAAATCGTAGCCGCGAGAAACCAGCGACGCCGGCAACAAACGCTCCGGGGCGCCGAGCATCAGGCCGCCGTCCGGGTGCGCGCCCGCTGTCACCGCGCCGTGATGCTCCAGGCTCAGCCGCGCACGATCGGGCTCAATGGTGAGCTTCGTCTCTCCGGCCGTGAGCGTGATCAAGGCAAGCAGTGGGATCATCGCGCTGCCTCCTGCTTCGTGTAGAACGCGGCCCGTTCCACGATCATCCGTCCGGGGAGCCGCGCCTGATCGACCCTTCCGGACAGCTTTTCATGGGCGATGGCCGTGAGCCAGAAGTTGATCGCACCCTCATCGCCGCTTTCAGAGGGATGGGGCAGAACACACCGCAGGTCGCCGTCAAGATAGAACTTCACTTCCTTGGGCGTCCATTCGAATCCGTAATCGTGGAACCCGGCGGATGCGTCAAAGCCGAGAGCGCCTCGATAAACACCCGGCGTACATGAACGCGAGGAGCTCTTTCCGGGGCCTTCCCACCGGATCAGTCCCATGTGCCCCTTCCAGACGATATCGGAGTCGAACTCCATGCCGTCGATTTCGGTCCGCATCTGTTCCGGGTAAGTGGTGGATCCGTCGCTTGCGTACATGGCCCACACGGACTGGTGCCAGCCCGCGCCGCCATGCATCTTGACGCGCGCTTCGTAGTAGCCATGGCGGAAGCGTTGACGGCTGATGATGCCGCCGCCTGTGAATTCCTTGCCTCGGTGCTGTTCCTTCTTCAGAAGGATGATTAACTGTCCTCCCGAGACCGATACGTTTTCGGCACGCTGAGAGCTTTCCACCTTCACGTCGGTGCGGTACATCCACTTCGCCGTGTCGAGCGATGCGCCATCGAATTCGTCGCTCCACCTGAGGGTGAAGCCCGCCGGCGGCTGGGCGCAAAGCGGCACAGACAGGCAGAGGAACAGCAGTATCGGTCTCATTTTTCGTAACACCTCACTTCAAAGATCGCCGCGGGCGCGCCGTGGGTGGCCAGCACTTCAATTCGCAGTTCGCTCGTGTGGACGGGCGTGTCCAGCCACACGGTGTTCCGCGTCTGGTGATTGCCGGTTTTTGTGAAGATTTCCGTTCCGGCGCCATCCAGAATCCGGTAGTCCCGCACGCAGAACGGCATGTCCCGTTCCGGATGCCCCATCAGCACCGATTCCATCGGATGGTCGAAATCGGTGTCGAACGCCAGTTCAATGCGTCCGATGGTTTTCGGCGCGGCCCATTGAAGCGTCAAGCTGGGCGCGCGGTCCTCGACCGCCGCCACCCACGCATTGGGTTCCGACGAGGGGCGCGCCACGCCGTTCACCACGTTTCGCGCGCAGAAGCCTTGCAGCGGCGGGCTGACGCCGATCGCCATGTTCTTGCCGCCCGGACGCCGTGACGGCAGCCAGAACTCGAACGAATCGATGCCGCTCCCTTCGGGCGGCTCTTGCCTGGCCCCTTTGGCGACTGCCTTGTTCATCGACTGAGACAGGCTTAGCACGCCCGTCACCCGCGAATCGCTCAAGTGCACGGAAACATCGTCGTTCTTGTGCAGAATGTAACTCAGGTAACGCGGGCTCCCGATCACCGCGCCGCCCGCGATGCGAACCGGTTGCGCCACGCCTGCCTGTAGTTCGAACCGCTGCTGATGCAAGGGCAGTTCGGGCGTGTAGTTGTCCCCGCGCACACTCTCGCGCACTTCCGTCTCGATCACGGTCCGCTTGGCCACATCCACTAAAAACGTGACGGCGGGAATCGCACCCGCGGACACGGGAAGCAGCATCGCACGCGATGTATCCAGCGGTTGCACGTCGCTGCCGGGCGGAAACTCTTCCAACTCAAAACAGCTCGAAGCGCGAACAGAGGCCTGCCTGGCCAGATCCGCCGGATCGTCCAGTGACAACCCCGGGATGAACTGGCCGGAGCGGAGCAACTCGCGTTGCAACTCCTGGATGGGGACCTCGCGCGGGTTCACACCATGTCCGCGGCACAACGCGGCCGCCATGCCCACGGCCTGCCCATTGTGCGCGCAGGTCGCCATCACGCGCGTCGAACCGAAAGCCACATGCGAGACACTGATCAGCCTGCCGGTCAGGAACAGGTTTCCGATATTCCGGCTGTACATGGCACGGTACGGAATCTGATAGACGCCCTTGGAGTGCCACTGCGTGCAACCCGCCAACTCGCTGTAGACGCCGTCGGCCGGATGGAGGTCCATCGCCCAGCCGCCGAAACTCACGGCGTCGGCATGCGTCCGCTGCTCCACCAGGTCCTGTTGCGTGAGGATCACGCCGCCTTCAAAGCGGCGGCTTTCGCGCTTACCGGGAATCGTGCCGAACCATTCGAGGGTCATGGTCGCGGCCTCGGGAAACTTCCCTGAGTTCTTGATGTAATCCCAGACGCCGTACGCTACGCGCCACAACTCCCACTTGATCCGTTCGGTGTCGTGCACCGTATCCAGGCGACCGCCGTACTCGAACCACCAGAAGCGGCAACCTGAGTCCGTGGCCTTGATGTCCTGGAATCGCGGGATACTGGTGATGTCCTTGAGCGCGAACGAAGGCGCGTTGAACCGCACGGGACGGCCGGTGTCCTTTGAATAGAAGTAGAGGGAATGCCCCAGCAGTTCTCCGTAGCTGGCTTCCGGCGCGAAACCTTCGCCGAACTCGTCACGGCTCTCGGCGCCCATGCGGAAGGCCGCCCCGGCGAGGAAACCGAGAACACCATCGCCGGAAGCGTCGCAAAATAACGGCGCGCTCATGTGATAGGTGATGCTGTTCTGGCTGCAGAATCCGCGAACCGCGGCGATCGTGTCCGCGTCCTTCTTCTCCACCTCGTGCACGGCCGTGTTCAGCAGCAGCCTGATGTTGGGCTCTTCCACCACCTTTTCAAGCAGGATGCTGTCCAGCACCAGCGGATTGCCCTCTGGATTCCGGTGCATGTTCTCGACGAGGATTTCATCGATCACGCCTCCTTCCCGCGCCCAGCGGTTGTTGTTGCCCATGTGCGAGGTGGCGCCGAGAATCCACAACCGCACTTCGCTCGATGCGTTGCCGCCCAGCACGGGGCGGTCCTGGATCAGGACAACTCCAATCCCTGCGCGCGCCGCCGTGATGGCAGCGCAGGCGCCGGACAGACCGCCGCCCACGATCACCAGATCGGCGTCCAACCGCTCCTCGCGCAGCGCTCGCTGGCCGCTCCCGGCGTCCCTGATCATTGGAATCCTCCTCGCGGATTGGCGGCGTGGAAAGGGACTGGCGCGTGCTTCCACGCCGGCCCGGGGCCTCGATTCCTAGAAGATCAGTTTCAGGCCCAGTTGAACGATGCGCGCGTCGCGGGCCGAGACGATGGTTCCGAAGGCGGCGCTTTGGTTGCGGCCATCGGGACCGGCTGAAAAGCCCATGTTCGGCAGGCCGAGGTTGACATTGTTGAGCCAATTAAATGCTTCGGCCCGGAATTGCAGCCGCAGCCGTTCGGCCAGCCGCGTGTCCTTGATCGCCGACAGGTCCATGTTGAAAATGCCGGGCGCGCGAACGTCGGGTAACGTGCGGCTCACGTTGCCCAGCGTGAAGTTGGGCGGGTTGACGAACTGCGTGGTGTCGAACCAGCGGTATTCGTTCGGGTTGTCCAGCTTGGCGCTGGTTCCGGTGGAATTCGGACGCGATGCGCGGAAGTTGCTCGCTCCGGAAATCGTCAGCGGCACGCCGCTTTGCATGGTAGTGATCGTGTTCAATTGCCAGCCGCCGATGATGGCGTTGGCGATGCCGTTCACGTTGGCGCCGAATTTGCGCCCCTTGCCAAACGGCAACTCATAGACGAGGCTGACGACGCCGCGCTGCGCGATGTCGGTCGGGTCGATGGAACGCTCCAGTCTTCTGGAACCAAGCGGATCCTGATATCCGACGACGCCCGCCTGTTCGAGCCCGGGGCCGAAGTTGATCGGCGTGACCACGGAATCGGCGATCAATTTCGCCTTTGTGTAAGAGACCAGAACGACCAATCCTGACTGGAACCGGCGTTCGGCGGTGAACAGCAGCGCATGGTACATCGAGTTGCCCAGGTGCGGGTTCCTCACCGTCACGGCGTTGTAGTAAGGAAAGTCGGCCAGTGATTGTTGCAGCGTGATGGTCGAACCGCCGAGCGCGCCCGGAACCTGGCCCGCGTAGGGGTTGGCCACGCGTTCCTGCGTCAGCCGCAACCCGTACTGCCAGTTTTCAGGCCGGACACCATTCAGGTTGTAGCCGCCGGCGAGCAGGTTGGTTCCCCGGTTGGCGGAGTAACTTGCGTCCAGCAGCCAGCCCTTGACCTGGTGTTGCAGCGATGCCGACCACTGCTGCGACATCGGCACCTTTTCGTTCGGCTGGTCCCAGGTGACGCTCTGGCCGAGAAACGCGGCAGGGCCGAGTTTCGCGCCCAAGGGCTGTGTCGGAGCGAACGGCAGGCCGTTCTTGAACTGGAACGCCGGCAGGTTCGAATCGTTGCCGGGAGGAATGTACTGTGTCTGCGTGTTCGCGAATCCAGAGGTGCTGCCGAAGGTGTCCCGATAGAACGTGCTGGGGTAATAGATGGAGTAACCGGCGCGGATCACGGTCTGGCCCTTGCCGGTAATATCGTAAGCCAGGCCGATGCGCGGGCCGAAATTGGTATAGATCGGCTGGAAGGGCGAGGCGCCGAAATCGGCTCCGGCGTAAACCGTTCGGCCGCGGAGGCTCGTGCCAGGGATGTTCGTACTGGGATCGAAGTTCGAGGTGCCGCCGTTGCGCTCCCTGGGCCACTGCTGGTAATCCCATCGCAAGCCGAGGTTCAGCGTGAGCCTGCGTGACGCCCGCCAGTCGTCCTGGATGAAGACGCTCGATGAATAGCTCTTCTGCGACTCGCCCAGATAGATGATGCCGGTGGCGCTGGACACCTGGCCGAGCAGAAATGTCGCGAACGCCGATCCGGTGCCGGCCGGCGCGGCGGGATTGCTGGTCAGCCCGTTGCCAAAGCTGAACGAGTGAGAAGGGGTTTCCCGCTGGAAGTTGTTCGCCTGGTTCAACCTGTGGTCGTAGCCGATCTTGATGGTATGGTTGCCCTTGATCCACGTCATCATGTCGAACAGTTGCCAGTTCGTGCTGCCCCGCAGGCCCACGGTGAAGGCGCCGAAGTTGGCGAAGCCGAAATTGTTCAGAAACGGCAGCGTGTCCGACGGAATCGAGGGGTGCAGGCCCAACTCGCGGGGCAGGTTCTTTCCGTAGCTGGCCGCCTGGAACGGGAAAGACGAACGGGCGACACTGACGCGGAATTCGTTTAGCAGGTTCGGCGTGAATGTGTGCGTATCGTTGAGGACGAAGTTGTTGTTCCGCAGGTCGTCGAGCCTGGCGCGGACGTCCGGATCGGGCCACGGCGACTGAAGGTTCCCCGCGTTGGTGAAATGGCGGTAGAACGTGTAGCGGCCATAGAAATAGTTCTTGTCGCTGAAGCGGTGGTCCACTTTGCCCGTGTGCTGCTGCATCTCACGCCCTTCGGAGAAGCCCGAAATATAGTTGTTTTGCTGCGTGAACGGATTCACCGCCGTGCGGTTGGGGGCTGGCATGTAGCGCAGGAACGTGACCGTGGTGGGATCAAGCTTCGAAGCCGGGATGACATTGCCGGGAAACTGCGTGCGAAACACCTGCGATCCTTCGCGCCGCAAGGTGTCCGGATCAAAAACGGGAATTTGCTGCCCGCGGTCGTTGAGGAAATTCGAGAAATCTCCGCGCCGCCACGTGTCGATGGGCGTCGATCCGATCGGGTTCACGGCGCGCCGGTAATACCAGCTCTCGTAGTTGTAGAAGAAGAAGGTGCGGTTCTTGCCGTCATACACCTTCGGAATGGAGACGGGTCCGCCCAGCGCACCGCCGAACTGGTTATACCGGAACGGTCCGCGAACCGCGGCGAACGTGTTCCGGGCGTCGAACTTGTCGTTGCGCAGGAAGTAGTACAGCGTCCCGTGATAATCGTTGGTGCCGCTCTTGGTCACCAAGTTGACGACGCCTCCGGCGGTGAAACCGAACTCGGCCGACATGGTCGCCGACTGCACTTTGAACTCCTGAACGGCGTCCACGGTCGGGTTCACGTTGATGTCGGCCAGGTAGCCCTGGTTGTTGTTGGCGCCGTCCATCACGATCGCGTTCAGCGCCGACGGTCCGCCGTTGATGCTCATGCCGGACAGGGCGATGCCGCGGTCGGCGAAGCCGTTGGGGTTCCCGCTGAACGTGGTCCGGACCGCCGGGGTCAGCAATGTCAGCGCCAGGGCGTTCCGGCCGTTGATCGGCAGTTCCTGAATCCGCTTGTTCTCGATGACCTTGCCCAGCGTGCTGCTGCCGGTGTCCACCAGAGGCGCCTCGCCCGACACGGTGATCGATTCAGAGAGATTGCCGACTTCGAGAGCGAGATCCACCTGGCCGCGCTGGTCCACCTGGAGCGTGATACCGTCCCGGACTGCCTTCTTGAAACCTGTCTGTTCGACCACGATCTGATAGCTGCCGACTGGCAGCGAAGGCGCCGTGTAGTAACCGGCTTCGTTTGTCACGGCCACGGCCGCCACGTTCGTACCCGTGTTGATGATCTGAACCTTGGCGTTGGAGACGGCGGCGCCGGTGGAATCGGTCACGGTGCCAAACAGACTGGCACGGCCCACCTGCGCCAGGGCGCAGACGGCGGTAAGCATAACGAGGGTCAAGATACGGGCAAAGCGGAACATCGAAGACTCCTTCCTGAGCTTGCCCATACTGTCACCAAGTCCCCAGCCGGGTCGTCTGAGTTTCGGATTAGTGAATCGTAGTCCAAATGGACTATGCGGGAAGCAGGGTCAGTCCACGTGGACCAGGCCCTTTTGGATGGCCAGCAGCACAGCCTGCGTGCGGTCCGTCACGCCGAGTTTGTCGAGGATGCGGCTGACGTGGATGCGAACGGTATTTTCGGAGATGCCTAGTTGCTCGCCGGCGTCCCGGTTGCTGCAGCCTCGCGCCAGCAGCCGCAAAACGTCGCGTTCCCTGCCGGTCAACTGGACGGCGGGAACTCTCTCGGCCAGCAGCGCTCCAATGGCCGGCGGCACGAACCGTTTGCCCGCCTTCACGCTGAGAATCGCCTCGACCAGAATTTCCGCGCCGGCGTCCTTGGTCAGATAGGCGAGAGCACCGGCGGACAACGCGCGGTGGACGTCTTCGCTGCCTTCGTAATTGCTGAGCACGAGTATGCCGAGCCCTGGCAGTTCCCGGTGAATCCGCGCGATCGCTTCAAACCCCGAGATGCCGGGCAGCCGCAGGTCCATGATCACCACGTCCGGCTTATGGCTCAGGCAGAGAGGGAGCGCTTCGTCGCCCTGCGCGGTTTCGGCGACAATCCGCATGTCGGCGCGGGTGTCGATGGTGGTGCGCAACGCGAGCCGGAAGAAGTACTGGTCTTCCACCACCAGAATTCGAACCGGCTCGCTCATCCCTTGGCTCCCGGCAGCGGGATGGTGGCTTCCACGGTGGTCCCCGCGCCTGGCCGGCTGTCGATACGCAACGCGCCACCGTGGCGCCGGGCGCGTTCCCGCATCACGGCCAGCCCGAAATGCCCGGCCGTTCCGCCGAAATCGTCCTCCGGGCCGAAGCCCCGGCCGTCATCGCGGACGACAGCCATCAATTGATCCGCCCGGTAGACCAGTTCCACGTCGATCCGCGCCGGATTGGCGTGGCGCACCGAATTCGAGATCGCTTCCTGGCAGATGCGCAGCATGTTGTGTTGGAGTTCGATGGGCAGCATGGCTGGTTCTCCTTCCACCTTGACATGCGTTTGAATCCCCCGGTGCTCCACGACGCGGTCCAGCGCGTTTTCAATGGCCATGGGCAGCGTCTCTCCTTCCGGGCGGTTGTCCCTGAGATCCCAGATCACGCGCCGTGCCTCGGCCCGGTAGTGGTGCACCATGCGCCGGGTCATTTCCAGTATCTCGGAGGCGCGGTCGGGCCTGGCGGCCAGATTGGCAAGGGCCGCTTCCAATTGGAGCGAGATCGCCGAAAAGCCCGCCACCAGGGTGTCGTGCCACTCTCTCCCGATCCGGTTTCGCTCCTCGATCACGGCCGCATAGCGTCCGCGAACGGCGTGGAGCCTCCAGCGGTACATCGCCCACACGGCCGCTGCCGCGGCCATGCCCAAGAGCAGAACGAACCACCATGTCTGGCGGAATTCCGGCTCCTGGTAAAGGACGAGCGATGCCGCTCCACTCCAGTCGCCGAGGGGGTCCTGCGCCTGCACCTCGAAGACATGAGGACCCGGCGGCAGTTGGCTGTACCGTGCCGTTCGCAGCGTGCTTGCCGCCATCCAATCCGAATCGAGGCCCGTCATACGGTAACGAAAGCGGATCTTGCCGGGAGTCGAGAAACGGAGCGCGGTGAACTGTAGTTCGATATTCCGCGTTCCGGCGCCGAGATTCACGTTCGGGGCCAGTTCTCTTCGTCCGAGATTGGTTGTCAACTCCTCGATGAGCACGCGCGGCGGTGCGGTGCGCTGTGTTTTCGGGCGAATCCGGACGAATCCGCGTGCCGTGGGAAACCAGATGCTTCCATCGGACGCGCGGGCCCCGGCGGGCTGGGAAAGCCCGTGGCACTCGATCGTGCGCAGCCCATCCTCCTGCCCGTAGGAAGCGATGCTGAGCCGCGCCGAGGCTTCGCGCAGAACGCGCTCGACCGATGCCGACTCCAATTCGTAGATGCCGCGCGGCGAGCTTACCCAGAACGTGCCCGCCTGATCCTCCAGAACGCGGTAGAGGGAATGATCCGGAAGCCCGTGCCGGCTGTCCAGCAGATGCTGGCCCGCCGCATCGATCACTAGTAGCGAGCCCGTGCTGGCGGCCCAGATGCGCCCGCGGGAGTCTTCAAACAGCGAATGAACGGCGCCCGATGGGAATTGTGCAAGCTGCCTGGGAGTCACGCCTGGCGGCGGAATCCGCCGCAATCCATTGGAGGTTCCGGCCCAGACCGTTCCGTCGGAACCCTCCAGCAGCGCCGTGATTTCGGCTTCGGGGAACAACGCCGGTGGCGGCGGCGTCTCGGGCCGCCCCTGAGTGAACCGATAGAGGCCGCGGCCCGCCGTGCCCACCCAGAGCCCGCCGCCACGATCGAACAACAGCGCGGAGACGCGTCCCCACGGCGTCTCGGGACCGGCGCCATGATGCTTGTACCTCCGGCCATCGAACTCAAACAGCCCCTCCCAATTGCCGAACCATGGATTGCCCTTGGGATCGAAGGCCAATGCCCTGGCGGTGAAGTACATGGTGGGCAGCGGGACCGGCTGGCTCACCAGTTTGTCACCCGCCAGGCGGTAGACGCCGCCGCGCCAGGTTCCCATCCACAAATTGCCCGCGGGGTCTGGCGCCACGATGGTGGCGTAATCGCCGGCGAGTCCTTCGTTCATGCCATAGGCGACGATGCGGGTATCCCGCCAGCGGCCGAGACCGCCGCTGCGCATGCCCAGCCACAGGTTGCCTCCTCCATCCTCGGTCAACGTGCGGATGGAATCGTCTGGCAAGCCTTCGGCCGTCGACCAATGAGTGACCTTCCCGTGAGCGGCGCGATAGAGGCCATGTCCCCAGGAGGCGGCCCAGACAACTCCGTCACGATCCTCGATCACGCTTACAACCGGACCTGGCACGCCAGCCACGGCAACCGGTGCGCCTTTGCCATCGCCGCGAAACAACCCCCGGCTCGTTCCCAGCCAAAGACCGCCACTTCGCGCCGCATGAACAGTGAGAAGGCTGCCCTGTCTTGCGGTGTTGGGAAGGCGTAGCCGCAGCGTCCCTTCGCCGGTGTCCTGATAAAGCCCGGCTGAGGTGACCACCCAAAGACCGCCTGTGGAATCGGTCGCCAGAACATTCCATGAAGTCTCCGAAGGTGGAGGCAGACCGGGCTGCCGCAGGAACCCGCCGTTCCGGTAATGGAGTAGACCGTCGCGCGTGCTGGCCCAGATCACGCCCCGGCTGTCTTCCATCAGGTCGAAGATGGAACCGCCCGTCTTGTGCTTGCTGCGCAGCTTCCCTGCCCGCAGTTCGATCAGTTCGCCATCGAAGGTCCCCACCCACAAAGAGCCATCGCGCGCCGTCAACAGCGCGGAGATCCAACGGTTGGCCAGTTTCAGCGAGGCATCCACCTGCAAAGGACGAAACTGAAGACCGTCGAAGCGGACCAACCCTTCCGCGGTGCCAACCAGCAGGTAGCCGTCCGGCGAGGGCCGGATCGCGGTTACATAGCTTTGCGGAAGGCCCTCCTCCACCTGCCAGTACCGCTTGTGATACTGCGAAATGGCCGCGGCGGGATCGAGCGCACGCGCAGCCTGTGGGAGCAGGACGGCCAACAGCCCGAAAACGGTCCGAGAGATCATTGTCCTAGCATCAGATCGTAGCGAAGCGGAGGATGGGGCCGCCTGGGGGGGCACGACAGCCATCCGCGTAGGCGGCCCGTAATTCGCGTGGCGCCAAAAGCTCCGTGCGCCGGCCGAATGAGTTGTGCTTCGATGAGAGGGGTCTTCGTCAATTCATGGAACCTACGCCTCGAAAATCCTTCTCGACAGCCGGCCTGGCGCTCGGCCTGGGGGGCGTTGCCGTCGTGGCTGCTGTATTTTCGCGTCTGCTACCGGTGAACACCTCCACGATTGGGTTCTCGCTCCTCATCGTGGTGCTCGGCACCGCCACGATGAGCGGCTTCTGGACAGCCGCCGCGGTGGGACTGGCAGCCATGCTCTGCTTCAACTTCTTCTTCCTGCCTCCGGTCGGCCAGTTCACCATCGCCGATCCTGAAAATTGGGTGGCATTGTTCACGTTTCTCCTCACCGCGCTGGTGGCAAGCCATCTCTCCGACCGCGCTCAAAAGCGGGCGGCGGAAGCAGGGCGGCACCAGCAGGAGACCGAGCAGCTATACTCGCTCAGCCGCGCGATCCTCTTAACCGAATCCTCGCGGCCAATCGGCGCGCAAGCCGCTCAGGCGATCGCACAGATCTTCGCGTCACCGAATGTCGTGATCCTGGATGCGAAGTCCGGCCGGAGCTTCCGTGGCGGTTCCGAGGATGCCGTGAACTGGGAGCCGCAATTGGAAGAGGTGGTTCGAGTGGGCGGCCATCAGCGGCACGCCGCGAAGGATCTGGACGTTTGGCCCATCTCCTTGGGCGGGAGTCCGATCGGCGCTCTAGCGGCCGTGGGGATTCGAGCCTCGGATGGGGCCGTGCAGTCCATGCTGAACCTGGTGGCCATCGCACTGGAGCGCGTGCGCATGGAAGAGGCCGCAAGCCGCGCCGAAGCGGCACGCCAAAGCGAGGAGTTCAAGTCCACGCTGCTCGACGCGATCGCGCACGAGTTCAAGACACCGCTGACTTCGATCAAGGCGGCCGCCACGGGCTTGCGAACCATTGGCCCTTCGCACGTCGAGGACCAGCAGGAATTGATGTCGATCATCGAAGAGGAGGCGGACCGGCTGAGCAAGCTGGTGACCGAAGCAGTGAAGATGGCTGAGGTCGACGCCGGTAAAGTGGCTCTTCACCCAACACTGGTTCCATCCTCGGAACTCCTCGCGGCCGCGCGAAGCGGCTTCGAAGGCCGTGGCGCCGACCGCATCATGATCGAGAACCGGCCCAGCGTGAAGCTTCTGGTGGATCGTGATCTCATGACCCTGGCCATCCGGCAGGTTCTCGACAATGCGCTCAAGTATTCGCAAGCCGATTCTCCCGTCTCATGCGTAACGGAAAGCGCATCGACGAACTTCACTTTTCGCATCGCCGACCCGGGGCCGGGAATTCCGGAGCGGGACCGTGAGCACATTTTCGATAAGTTCTACCGTCTCTCCGGCACACGCGATCAGGTTACCGGCACCGGACTCGGCCTCCATATCGCAAGGGAGATCGCGAGAATGCACGGCGGCGACCTTTGGGTGGAAGCGAACTCGCCGCAAGGCGCCGTGTTTTGTTTCAGGCTTCCACAGCGGAGCGGAGACGGCGCGTGAGCACAGGGCGCATTCTGGTTGTGGATGATGAACCGCAGATACGGCGCGTCCTTCGCACGACGCTCTCGGCGCAGGGGTATGAAGTCTTCGACGTAAAGACCGGCGAGGATGCCCTGCTGGCGATCCGCGACCAGCGTTTCGACCTTGTGCTGCTTGACGTGAACATGCCGGGCATGGGCGGTCTGGCCGCCTGCCGCGAGATCCGGGCAGGTTCGGACGCCGCCATCATCATGCTCACCGTTCGCAATTCCGAACAGGACAAGGTGACCGCACTGGATGCAGGCGCCGACGACTACATCACCAAACCCTTCGGCATGCCGGAACTCTCCGCGAGAATCCGTGCCGCGTTGCGCCGGTTGCCCGCCCCGCAGGGGAGTTTCGACGAACAGATCCGCCTTGACGGCGTGGAGATCGACTTGCAGATGCGCCGTGTCCGGAAAGCTGGCAAAGAGTCCCGGCTGACGCCCAAGGAATTCGATCTGCTTCACTACCTGATCGCCAATCCCCACGTGGCCATTCCACACACGAAGCTGCTGCAGGCAGTCTGGGGACCGGACTATGGAGACCAGGTGGAGTATTTGCGCGTGTTCGTGAACCAGCTACGGAAGAAGATCGAGCCGGATCCGTCCCGCCCGCGGTATCTGCTGACCGAACCCTGGGTGGGCTACCGCTTTGATCCGCCCGCCTCCTGATCCCCGCCACCCTAACGAAATCCTTAGCCACTCCTTATGACTTCCTTATGGGTTGGGCCCTACTCTCGTTCTTGGAGACGAAGATATGGGCTTGCTGCCAAGGGAATCTGGATTCGTAGAGAGCGGTCCGGCCACGCATGAAACGGCGCCGGTCGAAGTCTTCGTGCTGTTCACGGATATCGCTTCGACGTTCCGCGCGCTAAGAACAGCCGCGCAACTGGCACAGGGCCTCACCACGCGCATCCGCCTATTGCTGCTGGAAACCGTCCCCTATCCGCTCGCGCTAGACGAACCACGGCGAAACTTAGGCTACCTCGGACGGCAATTCCGGACCCTTGTGGATGACTATCGCACGGAGTCCGCGGGCCGCCCGGTGGAACCCATCGCCGAGATCGTGTTGTGCAGGGACGCGTGGGAAGGGCTGCGGATGAAGCTTCCTCGAAGCTCGCTCGTCGTCATCGGCAATCGCAGCCGCTGGTGGCCCCATATGGAGGACGGCCTGGCGCGCAAGCTTCGCGCGGCGGGACACCATGTGATCCGCACGCCTGGCACACCCGCATCAGGCTTTCTCCCTTTCAGCAATAAAGGACTTTCACATGCTTGACCTGTTCTACATCGCGTTGGCGTTCCTCTTCTTCGTTTTGTGCTGGGCGCTCACCAGAGCGTGCGAGAAGCTCTGACGCTTGGCGGAAGGAATTTTCAGATGGACTACATATTGGGCGCCACGTGCGCCGTCTTTCTCTTTTTCTACCTGCTCTATGCACTCTTGAAACCGGAGAGGTTCTAGGACGTACTTATGACTCCGAATGGCATACTTCAAATCCTCGCCTTCTTCGGGCTGGTTGCCGCTGTGGCAAAGCCCTTGGGCGCGCACATGGCACGCCTGTTTACCGGTGAACGCACATTCCTCCATCCGTTGCTTCGCCCGCTGGAACGGCTTTGTTACAAGCTGGCCGGCGTCCGCGAGGACGTGGAGCAACGTTGGACCCAATACGCGGGCAGCCTGCTGTCGTTCAGCTTCTTCAGCTTCCTTTTCACCTACCTGATTCAACGCCTGCAAGGCTGGCTGCCATGGAACCCGGCGGGCTTCGGCACGGGGCGCGCGCCTTCGAACGCGACGGCGATGACGGCCGACCTGGCCTTCAACACGGCCGCCAGCTTCGTCGCGAATACGAACTGGCAGTCGTACATGGGCGAGACCACCGTGAGCTACTTCGTACAGATGGCCGTCTTAACGGTGCAGAACTTCGTGTCGGCCGCCGTTGGTGTCGCGGTGGCCGTGGCGCTCATTCGCGGATTCGCGCGCCAGGAGGCGAACTCCGTCGGGAATTTTTGGGTGGATCTGACGCGCGCGGTCGTATATGTATTTCTACCTCTATCCCTGCTTGGCGCGCTCTTTTTGTGCTCCCAAGGCGTGATCCAGAACTGGTCGGCATATACGCATGCCACAACGCTTGAAGGCGCGACTCAGGTGATCGCCCAAGGCCCGGTTGCATCGCAGGAGGCCATTAAGCTGATCGGCACCAATGGGGGCGGCTTCTTCAACGCCAACTCCTCACATCCGTTCGAGAATCCTACGCCTCTTACAAATCTCATTGAAATCTTGATGATCTTCATCGTTCCCGCCGGCCTTACTTACACCTTTGGGCGCATGGTGGGAGACCAACGGCAGGGTTGGGCCATCTTTGGAGCGATGAGCCTTCTTTTCCTGATCGGTGCATTCATCGTGTACGGCGCCGAACAGGCGGGGAATCCGAATTTGGCCCGGCTGGGCGTGGAAACCAGCGCTACCGATGCACAGCCTGGCGGCAACATGGAAGGCAAGGAGGTCCGCTTTGGCATCGCCGCCACGTCGCTCTTCGCCACCGTGACCACCGCCGCCAGTTGCGGCGCGGTCAACAGCATGCATGACAGCTTCACGGCCCTGGGAGGGTTGATCCCGCTTTTCAACATGCAGTCCGGCGAGGTGATCTTCGGCGGAACCGGGGCCGGTCTCTATGGCATGCTTCTGTTCGCGATTCTCGCCGTCTTCATCGCCGGGCTGATGGTCGGCCGGACTCCTGAGTATCTCGGCAAGAAGATTGAAGGCAAAGAAGTCAAGATGGCCATGCTCGCCATCCTGGCCACGTCCGCCACGATCCTGTTGTTCACGGGTGCAAGCTCCGTGATCGAATTCGCCAAGGACTCTTATTGGAACGGCAGCCACGGCGCGGCAACGGGCAACCTCAATAACGGCGGGCCGCATGGCTTCTCCGAGATTCTTTATGCCTTCACGAGCGGAGCGGCCAACAACGGCAGTGCCTTCGCCGGAATCAGCGCCAACACACCCTGGTACAACCTGACGATTGGACTCGCCATGCTGTTCGGACGCTTCCTGATCATCATCCCGATGCTGGCGGTGGCCGGCAGCCTGGCAGCAAAGAAAAAGCTTGCCATCACCTCGGGAACGTTGCCCACGCACGGCGCGCTCTTCGTGATCCTGCTGGCGGGAACCGTCGTGATCGTAGGCGCCCTGACCTTCTTTCCGGCTCTCTCCCTGGGCCCCATTGTAGAGCACCTCCTGATGCTTCAAGGAAGACTTTTCTAACATGACTACTTCGACACTGACCCCGGACCCTTCGGCCGATCCTACCGAGTTACTACCGAAGAAACTGGCCCACGCGCGCCCTCTCTTCGATTCGGAAATATTGCGGCGCGCCGTGTGGGATTCGTTTGTCAAGCTCAACCCGGCGAAACTATGCAAGAATCCCGTCATTTTCGTCGTGGAAGCAGGCGCCGCGGTGACCACGATTCTTCTGATCCGCGACATAGCGACGAGCGCCGCCGGCACGGGTTTCAACCTGCAGATCACGCTCTGGCTGTGGTTCACGGTGCTGTTCGCCAACTTCGCCGAGGCGATGGCCGAGGCTCGCGGAAAAGCGCAGGCTGATTCTCTACGGAAAACAAAATCCGATTCGGTGGCTCAACGTGTGGCGGCCAATGGAAGGACCGAAACCGTCTCCGCTTCGCAACTCCGGGCTGGCGATCTGGTGATCTGCGAAGCAGGCGACACCATCCCTGGCGACGGCGAGGTCGTCGAAGGGATCGCCACCGTGGACGAGTCCGTGATCACCGGTGAGAGCGCTCCGGTAATCCGCGAGTCGGGAGGCGATCGCTCGGCGGTGACCGGCGGTACGCGAGTCCTGTCCGATCGCATTACGATCAAGATCACCTCGAATCCGGGCGAAACGTTTCTCGACCGCATGATCGCGTTGATCGAGGGGGCCCAGCGTCACAAGACGCCGAATGAGGTTGCGTTGAACATCCTTATCGCCGGTTTGACGCTCGTCTTTCTGCTTGCTGTCGTGACATTACAGCCTTTCTCGCAATACAGCGTCGCCGCGGCGGGTGCGGGCAGCGTACCGGGCGTAGCCGTGCTGGTTTCACTCCTGGTCTGTCTGATCCCGACGACGATTGGGGGCCTGCTCTCGGCCATCGGCATCGCCGGCATGGACCGCGTGATGCAGCATAACGTGTTGGCGATGAGCGGCAAGGCGGTGGAGGCAGCGGGAGACGTGAATACTCTTCTGCTTGATAAGACCGGCACCATCACCATCGGTAATCGACAGGCGGCCGAGTTCATTCCCGTCAAGGGAGTGACGGAGTTAGAACTAGCCGAGGCCGCGCAACTATCCAGTTTGGCCGACGAAACGCCGGAAGGCCGTTCGGTGGTGGTTCTTGCGAAGGAGAAGTACGGTCTTCGGGGCCGCGAACTGTCTCATCATGAGGCCGGCTTTATTCCCTTCTCCGCGCACACCCGCATGAGTGGCGTGGATATCAACGGCAGCCAGTTGCGCAAAGGAGCCACCGATTCCATCATTCAGTTCGTGGAGGAACACGGCGGAACTGTTCCCGGAGAACTGCGGGAGATCGCCGACCGTATCTCCAGGCAGGGCGGAACGCCTCTCGCCGTCTCCAATGGCCGCCGCACCTTGGGAGTGATCAATTTGAAGGACGTGGTGAAAGGCGGCATGAAGAAACGCCTTGCCCAGCTTCGGCGCATGGGGATCACCACCGTGATGATCACCGGGGACAATCCGCTCACCGCCGCCGCGATCGCCGCCGAAGCGGGCGTGGACAGTTTCCTTGCTCAGGCTTCACCCGCCGACAAGCTGAACTACATCAAGAAGGAGCAAGCCAGCGGCCATCTTGTCGCGATGACAGGCGACGGCACCAACGACGCGCCGGCGCTCGCCCAGGCCGACGTCGGCCTGGCAATGAACACCGGCACAATGGCGGCGAAAGAGGCTGGAAACATGGTGGACCTGGATTCCAACCCCACCAAGCTGATTGAAGTCGTCGCCATAGGCAAGCAGCTTCTCATCACGCGTGGAGCACTTACTACATTCTCGGTGGCCAATGATGTCGCGAAATACTTCGCGATTATTCCGGCGATGTTCATGGCGACGTATCCCGCCCTGGGAGCGCTGAACATCATGGGATTGCACAGCCCGAAGAGCGCGGTGCTCGCGGCTGTCATCTTCAACGCCTTGATCATCATCGCGCTGGTCCCGTTAGCTCTGCGCGGGGTCAAGTACCGCCCGGCGGGCGCCGGTGCGCTCCTGCGCCGCAATCTCCTGCTGTATGGCCTGGGAGGGTTGATTGTGCCCTTCCCCGGCATCTGGGCGATCGATCAAATTGTGCATGTTCTTGGTTTGGCCTAAGGAGGCTCTGTCATGTGGAAGCAAATGATTCCCGGTTTACGGATGACAATTCTTTTCACGGTACTGACCGGGCTTGTCTATCCCAGCCTGGTGACCGCCATAAGCCAGGCAGTGTTCCCAAAGCAGGCCAATGGCAGCCTTATTGAACGGAATGGAAGGGTAGTCGGATCGGCGCTTTTGGGGCAGAATTTCAAGAGTCCCCACTACTTTCATTCGCGGCCTTCCGCGGCGGGCAGTGACGGCTACGACGCTTCCAGCTCAAGCGGTTCCAATCTGGGCCCCACCAGCCAGAAGCTGATAGACCGCGTGCAGGCGGCCCGCCAGGCGGCCGGATGGAAGGACACGGTTCCTTCCGACATGCTGACCACAAGCGCCAGCGGTCTCGATCCTCATATCAGCCCAGCCAACGCCCGGCTTCAAATCACACGAGTAGCGGAAGCCCGGGGTGTATCCGAAGCCGGCGTGGCGAAGCTTGTCTCGCAGCTCACCGAGAGCCGTGAGCTGGGCTTTTTGGGAGAACCCCGGGTCAATGTGCTGCTGCTGAACCTGGCGCTCGACAAACGGCTTCCGAAGAAACAATAGCCGCGGCTCTTACAGAAAAGAAAGGTATATGAAGCTCCATTTGATGGCTGCCCTGGCGGCCCATACACTCCTCGCGGTTGCCGGAGCCACGGCACAAAGCGGCATGCCTCCTCTCACCGAGCGCGAGAAGATGCTACTCGAAAGAATTCACTCGCTCGAGGAAAGACTCACGGTCCTGGAGAAACGTACGCGCTCACCGGAATCGACTGCAGTGCAGGAGGCAGCGGTTGCCGCCGCCGCGCCGCTTGCCGAAGCAACCAAGACCCCGTCCGCGACTGGTACGCCCGTGGAACCGGCGAATCCGTGGCTGAAGGACACAACTCTCAATTTCTTTTTCGACGGCTACTACGCAGCGAGTACGAATCGCCCGCTGGGACGCATCAACTTGCTGCGAGCCTATGATGTCACCGCGAACAACCTCAGTATCAATCAAACTGGCATGATCGTCGAGCGCGCCGCGGATCCGGCGGCGGGCAGGCGTTGGGGTTACCGGCTTGACCTCATGTACGGCCAAGCCACGGAGACGCTCCAGGGCGGCGCGCAGAACGAACCTCGCCCCCAGGTGTACCGCAATGTCTTTCAGGCTTACGGAACTTATGTGGTTCCGCTCGGCAAGGGGCTCACCGTGGATTTTGGCAAGTGGGCGAGCTCACTGGGTGCGGAAAGCAACTATACGAAGGACCAGATCAACTACTCGCGCAGCTATTTCTTTAACTTCCTGCCGTTCTATCACATGGGGTTCCGAAATACATACTCCGTGAACGACAAACTCAGCTTGTCCTACTGGCTGATCAACGGCGCCAATCAAACCGAAGACTTTAACGGGTTCAAATCACAAATGGCCCAGGCTGTCATCAAGCCCGCCAGCAATCTGAGTTGGACTCTCCAGTACTATGTGGGCCGGGAGCAACGCGACCTCACTCCCTCGCTGAACCCGGCATTGCCGGCAATGCCGACGCAGCCAGGACTTTCGGCCACTCGCATTGTTCCCGTTTCGCGGGGGCGCTTCCATGCAATCGACACCTACGCGTTCTGGAACGCGACCAGGAAGCTTACCCTGGGAGCTGAATTCGATTACGTGATCAATCGCGTTGAATCCGGCGGCGCCCCACAGCGTATTGCCGGTGGCGCCGCCTACCTTCGCTACCAATTGACGCCGAAGGTCTACTTTGGCCAGCGGTATGTCAGATTGAACGATCGCGCCGGTCTGTTCAGCGGCGTCACGCAGAATCTGAACGATATAACTTCGACCGTTGGGTTCAGGCCCGCGGATGGATTTGAAACACGCCTTGAATACCGCCGTGACTTTTCAAACACGCCATTCTTTTTGAGGAACGAACCAGGCTCGCTCTCCAAACACCAGAACACCTTCACATTGGGGCTTCTCTGGTGGTTTGGAGGAAAGCGGGGCGGCTGGTAGGCGAGGAGACGGCGGGTGTTCACGCAAGCATGGCGGGCATGTGGAACAGCCGCCTTGGCGCTGATGCTAACGGCTTGCGCGCCGACCATCGGCCAGCAGGTACTCCGGCACTTGGTCATAGCGGAATTGATGGAGCGGGATCAGGTGCCGGAAAGCTACATCAGTATCGAGGATATTCGGATGGTTCAAGAGCAAGCCCTTGTAAGGGCCACGGTTCGGGGACACGGCGGCCGGTGGGGAAGCGTGCGAACCTATCGTTGCGAGTTGGAACGCGCAGCGGACCGCTGGGTGCTACGCAGTGTGCAAGCTTATTGACGCCTTCAGGTGTCAAACAGGAGATCGCTGAATTGGAACGGCGCAAACCTAGCCCGGAGGAGTTGCTGCTCCGTGTCGAAGCGGAAGCCTCATATGAACGCTTCGGGCGGCTAAAGGTTTTCCTCGGTTATGCCGCGGGCGTGGGGAAGTCTTTCCGAATGCTTGACGAAGGCCGGAGACGCAAGCAGAGAGGACAAGACGTAATCGTCGCGGCCATCCAACATTCACAAGACGATTCCGTGGCCGGCCTGGTTCGGAATTTCGAACTGGTTCCGCCGCTTCCAGGCGGCGCCTTGGATGTCGCGGCGGTCCGGCGGCGCAGACCCGGAGTATGCCTGATCGACGGCCTTGCGTACCACAACCCGCCGGGCGCGGCGCATGAATACCGGTGGCAGGATGTCGAGGAACTTCTGTCCCATGGGATTTCGGTCATCACAACGATCAACCTCCAGTACGTCGCGGAGAAGCAGGAACGCGTGGAACACATTCGCGGCAAACAGGTTGCCGACTCCGTCCCGGAAAGCTTCCTGCATCGAGCTGACGACATTGAGGTGGTCGACGCGCCTGCGCTGGATCCGCAATTGTCGGAGTTGCGTGAGATCGCGCTTGTGTTGGCGGCCGAAGTCGTCGACACCCAGCTTCTTGACTATCTTAAAAGGCACGGCATTGAGCAGTCGTACGGCGCCCATGAGCGCATCCTGGTCTGCGTCACTCCGCGTTCCAATGCGTCTGCCATGATTAGCGGAGGACGCCGCCAGGCAGACCGTTTTCATGGCGATCTATTTGTCGCTTATGTGGAGCAGCCTGATTTGTCGAGTGAAGACCGGGCTTTGCTGGAGCGCAACCTCGCGGAGGCGCGCACGGCCAAGGCGGCTCTCGTGATCCTGCGCGGTGAAGATGTGGTTGATGCCATTCTAGAGTTCGCAAACAGGGAAGGCGTTACCCAGATTTTCGTGGGGCACAGCCAGCGAACAGGCTTCTGGCAGAGGTTCCGTCCCACTCCTGTCGAGCGTCTCATTCTGGAATCAGGAAACATCGACATCCGCGTGTTTCCGCAAGCCGGAACCTCGTTGGCAGGCGATTCGATACCCTGAGTTTATGGCGGCCGCCGAAGGAAAGCTCAAAGTGATCCTGGGATACGCGGCCGGCGTGGGCAAGACTTTCCGAATGCTCGAAGAGGGCCAGGAATTGAAGTCCAGCGGCCGCGACGTTGTGATCGGCTACTTCGAACCCCATGGCCGCAAAGACACCATCGCGAAAACCGAAGGTCTTGAAACGATACCGCGTCGAACCGTCGAATATCGGGACCGCTCGTTCGAAGAGATGGACACCGCGGCGATCCTGGCCCGGCGGCCGGAGATCTGCCTGGTCGACGAGTTTCCGCACACCAACATCCCGGGTTCCCCCCGGGCCAAGCGATGGGAGGATGTCCTCGCTTTGCTGGCCGCGGGGATCGACGTCATTACGACGATGAACATCCAGCACCTGGAAAGCCTGAACGATCATGTACGCGAAATCTCCGGAGTGCAGGTTCGGGAGACGGTTCCCGATTGGGTGTTGAAGCATGCCGATGAAATCGTGTTCGTGGATCTGACACCGGGCGCCCTCCTAAACCGGCTGGATCGTGGCGTCATTTATGCAGCCGACAAAGCGAAGCGCGCCAAGGAGAATTTCTTCAAGGAGCCCACGCTGGTGGCGTTGCGGGAGATCGCTCTGCGCCAAACGGCGCACGAAATCGATGTAAGGCAAGCAAGCGAATCGCAGGCGCCACCGTCGCGGCAGGAAATGCGCCGGCCACCTGTGGCTGAACATGAGCGCATTCTGATTCATATTACCGATTCCCCCAGCACGGTCGGCCTCATCAGGCGCGGCAGGCGCGTCGCGGATTATCTGCGCGCCGACTGCTTTGCCGTCTCCGTGGTGCCCGGTCCGGGTCTCACTGGCTTGCCACCAGAGCATCGCGAAGCTTTAGAGCGCCACTTGGACTTCGCCCGGAAACTCCACATTGACACCCGCATCCTGGACGCCGAGGACGCAGCCGAGGCGCTCGCCGGCTTCGCACGCGCGAATGGGGTCACTCAAATCTTTCTGGCGAAACCGCCGAGGCCCGCATTCCGCCTCTTCGCAGCCAAGCAGCAATTGGTGATGAAGGTGATCCGGGCGGCGCGTGACATTCAAGTAACCGTGGTCGCGGACCGGAAGGCCGCACGTTCCTGACGCCTGTGCCGTTCCCCTGCCCTGCCGCTACGGCATGCAGCCTGGAAGCTCGGCGGCATACCATCCATCGGCGGCCCTTCGCTCCTCTGTTTTTCCAACCTCCAGCACACACCCAATGCCCCGCACCGGGCCTCGTCCGGCACGCCTCACGCATTGCTCTAGAATGGCTGGGTGAGCCATCGTGACGGGTCGATTCGCGGCGAGGCGGAATTGCTGTCCGGTCATGCGTGGCGCCCTGCGCTACATTGCGCGGTCTCCCTGGGAGAGGACCAGCGACAATAGAATAACCGGTACGCGGGAGTTCTGAGGCCGCGGCCCCGGTACTTCCTTTACCGGTTCTCGACGCGAACAGAATAGCCGATGCTTGCGATCCTTGCACTCTCGCCCTTCTTACTGGCTCTTGTGGCGCTGTGTCTCGGCAAGCATTCCCGTTGGACCGTCTTGCTGGCATTCGGCCCCGCGATGCTCGCGGTCTGCTTCGGAAGCATGATGCAGGCTGTCATGACATCGGGCCCCTTTTCGGCCTCACTGCCGTGGGCGGAATCGTTGGGGCTGACGTTGGCATTTTATGCGGACGGCTTAAGCCTGCTGTTCGCGACTCTCATCTGCGCCATTGGCTCTCTCATCGTCATCTTCACGAGCCGTTATTTCGATCGAGAACCGCGCGCCGCCCGTTTCCTGGCGACGTTATTCGCATTCATGGGGTCAATGCTCGGAGTGGTCCTTTCCAATAACATCTACGTACTCTTTGTGTTCTGGGAACTGACCGGATTCACCTCCTTCCTGCTCATCGGCTTCTACCATGAACGCAAGGAAGCACGAAGCTCGGCCATTCAGTCGTTCGTGGTCACGGGAACGGGCGGCATGGGATTACTTGCCGCGGCGGTACTCATCGAACTGTCGGCTGGTTCGCACGACTTTTCAGCTTTGCTTTCAGGGCACGCCGGTCTTCGAGAATCGGCGGCATACCAGTGGATCGCTTTGCTGGTTCTGGCAGCGGCGTTTACGAAGTCCGCCCAAACGCCGTTTCACTTTTGGCTGCCCAACGCCATGGCCGCGCCCACACCGGTCAGCGCGTATCTTCATTCAGCGACGATGGTGAAAGCTGGGTTGTACCTCGTCGCCAGGATGACGCCGCTTCTCGGCGGAACGGCGTTGTGGATGGGACTCGCGACTGCCGCGGGGGCGGTCACTATGACGGTTGGCGCTTGGCGTGCCGTTGCGGAAACAGACCTGAAGCGAATTCTGGCGTATTCCACCGTAAGTGCTCTCGGCTTACTGATGATGCTCCTTGGAATCGGAACCGAGAGTGCCGTGACAGCGGTATTCCTCTATCTACTCGCCCATGCCTGTTTCAAGGGGGCTCTGTTCTTGGTTGCGGGTACGTTGGAGCACGAAACCGGCACGCGGGACGTCACGCGGCTCGGCGGCCTTCGGAGCGCCATGCCTGCCACGGCGCTGGCGGCTCTGTTGGCGGCATGCTCCATGCTCGGACTCCCTTTGCTGGCCGGCTTTGTCGGGAAGGAACTTCTTTATGAGGCATTGCTGAGTCACGGATCACCATGGGCGCTTTTCCTGCTCGCATTGGCAGTGGGGTCAGGCGCGCTGCTCGGTGCGGCAGGATTGATCTCGGGGCTATCGCCTTTTGCTGGGAAGATAAGACAGGCAGCACCCGCGCACGCAGTTGCTACGGCACTGTCAATACCGCCGCTTACCCTTGCCGCGGCCGGTCTGGTGGCCGGTTTGTACCCGGCGATTGTCGACGTCCCCATCGGTCTGGCTGTAGCGAGCACGCTGGCACGTACTACGCCAGTGCACCTCTCGCTTTGGCACGGCTTTAACGCCGTCCTGCTGCTGAGCTTGCTCACGCTATGTGCAGCCGCCGCGCTTTATCACTGGCGTGACGCCATGCGTGAGCGGATCTGGCCGCGGTCGGTGGGGACCGAGCAGTTGTACACCGGCGCTCTGCGCGCGCTCGATACTGTTAGCGCCTGGATGCTGCCAGCGCTGCAGAGTGCTTCATTGCGGTCCTATGCGCTGGTGCTGATTCTGACGGCGGCGACGTTGATATCCGGAGCACTCGCGTGGAATGGCCTACCCGGGATTCCCCAAATCACTGAGGTGCGGCCCGCCGAAGCGGCGGCGGCATTCTTAACAATCGCCGGCGCCATTTCCGCCGTACGAGCGCGTGCGACTATCGTCGCGGTCTTGTCGCTTGGAGTCACCGGCTATGGAGTTGCACTTACTTTCCTGTTATTCGGTGCGCCCGATCTTGCGATGACGCAGTTCTCGGTGGAAACCTTGACCGCCATCATCTTTACCCTGGTCTTTTATCACTTCCGTCGCTTCCGGTCTCTTTCCAGCCGTATGATCCGCCTCCGCGACTTCACGGTTGCGGTCGTGTTCGGCGGGTCGATCGCTCTCTCGTTGTTTTTTGTCGGAACATCTGTCACGCCATTTGGACTCGGAAGGTACTTCGCCGAAAACAGCGCCGTGCTGGCGCACGGACGCAACATTGTAAATGTAATTCTTGTCGACTTCCGCGCCTTGGACACGATGGGCGAGATCACCGTGCTTGCCACGGCGGCGCTCGGTGTCCGAGCACTTCTTCAACAAGGCCCGCGTAATGACGGCAAACCGGTGAGTCCGTTAATACTGCGCACAGCCGCACGCCTTTTGATGCCATTGCTTCTGCTTTATGGCTTCTTTCTGTTACTGCGCGGCCACAACGCCCCCGGAGGGGGATTTGCCGGCGGCCTGGTCGTGGCGGCCGCGTATTCGCTGAATGCGTTCGCGTTCGGCACCGTGACAGCGCGCCGGGCCTTGCTCGTCCATCCGTCGATACTCATCGGCGCCGGCCTGCTGATGGCGCTGGGAAGCGGCATTTTCCCAGTGCTGTCCGGCAAGGAGTTTCTGA
The DNA here is from genome assembly GCA_020852175.1 of Bryobacterales bacterium. Taxonomy (GTDB): domain Bacteria; phylum Acidobacteriota; class Terriglobia; order Bryobacterales; family Bryobacteraceae; genus JAFLBB01. The sequence goes on from JADZBH010000003.1 coordinate 31,362, forward strand.
CTGCACAATGGCTGGCTCCCACGATCGGTCTCGGAAGTCCGTTGATTTTCGATCTTGGCGTGTTCTGCGTCGTGATAGGCGTCGTACTGACGATGACATTCATGTTAGGTGAGGAATAGCTGTGGAACTGTTACTTGCGATTACCGCCGGAACGCTATACGGGGCGGGCTTTTATCTCATGCTGCGCCGCCGGCTTGCGCAACTGATCGTCGGTTTAGGGCTCCTGAGCAATGGCACCAATCTACTCATCTTTACAGGCGGCGGACTGACTCGCTCCCGTGCACCAATCATTCCAGAAGGGCAGACCACGATGGCCGGCGCCTTCGCCGATCCGGTACCGCAGTCGCTGGTGCTCACCGCCATCGTGATCGGATTCGGCGTTCTCGCCTTCTCCCTGGTTCTTGCTCACCGTGTTCACGAGATGACAGGCTCCGATGACATCGATGAGATGGGTCTGAAGAAATGACCAATGTACTGGTGGTTCCCGTCGCAACGCCACTCCTGACCGCAATCATCCTGCTGCTCGCTCCACGAAAGCCCGGACTGCAGCGCTGGATCTCCTTCGTTGGATCGCTGGTGATGGCGGCGTCCTCCGTGTTGCTGTTTGTTACAGTGCAGAAACAGGGAATACTCGTGCTACAGTCCGGCGGGTGGCCCGCTCCTTTCGGGATCACCCTGGTCGCGGACCTTCTGGCCGCGATGTTGATCGTAGCCACGGGTATCGTTGGCGTTGCCGTCACGGCTTCGGCCTTCGCCGGAGTTGATCCGGTGCGCGAGGCCTCCGGCTACCATGGGTTGTTTCAGGTTCTCCTGATGGGTGTGTCCGGTGCTTTTCTGACAGGCGACTTGTTCAACCTGTATGTTTGGTTCGAAGTCATGCTGGTCGCCTCGTTCGTCCTGATGGCCTTGCATCGAACCCAGGCGCAAATCGAGGCGGCGTTCAAGTACGTGACGTTGAATCTGATCGCTTCGTCGTTGTTTCTAACCGCCCTCGGACTTCTGTACGGCGGGACAGGCACGCTCAACATGGCGGGCCTGGCTGCAGTGTTTCGACAGCGTGAGATAGGCACATTCGAACTCGTGCTAGCCATGCTGTTTTTTACCGCCTTCAGCGTGAAAGCAGCGCTGTTTCCCTTATTTTTCTGGTTGCCTGCTTCGTACCACACGCCGCCAGCCGCAGTAGGGGCTGTGTTCGCGGGCCTCCTGACCAAGGTCGGTGTGTATGCACTCGTGCGTGTGTTCACGCTTCTGTTTCATAACGCTCCGCCGCAATTTTACCAACTGCTGCTCGCCCAGGCGTTGTGCACCATGGTTATTGGACTGCTCGGCGCCTTGGCCCAGCGGGATTTCCGCAGAGTGCTTTCCTTCAATCTTGTCGGTCACCTGGGGTATACGACCGTGGGTCTCGGCCTGATGACACAGACCGCCATGGCGGCATCGGTCTTATACATCTTCCATCACATCTTTGTGATTACGAATTTGTATCTCATTAGCGGAATCTTTCTTAGACTGCGAAGAACTACGGACTTTTCCGCCTTGGGTTCGATCTTACGTGAGCACCCCTGGGCCGCAGCCATTTCAGTGATCCCGTTGTTTTCACTGGCGGGCGTCCCGCCCCTATCGGGATTTATTGGAAAACTGGCTCTCATCCGCGCGACGTTGGCGGCCGGAGCCTGGTGGACCAGCGCGATCATGCTCGTGGTGGGCGTACTCACCTTAATATCGATAGCGCGGCTCTGGGACGAATCGTTCTGGAAGCCAGCGACGGTACCTGATAGGGCGAGCATGAACTGGACGATGGTCCTCCCCATGGCTGGTCTCGCCGCCATCACGCTTGCGATTACCGTCACTGCCGAACCGATTTTCCAACTGACTCTGCGGGCGGCCGGCCAGTTGCTTAACCCGCAGGTGTACATTGATGCCGTGTTGAAAGGAGACTACCGCCCGTGATCCTCGCCAATCTTCTCCTCGCGCTCGCCTGGGTTGGGCTGAATGGACGCTTTACTCTCGACAGTCTCATCATGGGCGCCGCACTTGGGCGTGTCGTGCTACTGATTCTCGCCAGGGGCGGCGTTCTGCCCCGCACAGAAGTTCGCCGCGTGGAGCGTGCGCTTTCACTACTGGCGTACCTCCTCTGGCAAATTTTCTTAGCCAACTTACGGCTCGCGAGAGACGTCCTCAGTATCCGGCATCGTATGAGACCGGGTGTGATCCGGCTTCCCTTGTCAGTCACCACCGATGGTGAGATTCTTTTGCTGGCTGCGATGATCAATATCACTCCCGGCAGTGTCGCGCTTGACGTTTCCGAGGACCGGCGAACGATGTATGTACATGTAATGCACATAACTACGGCGGAAGAGGCCAGGCAGGACATTAAATGCGGTTTTGAACGCCGTATTCTTGACCTGAGAGGCGATGTGGAGAGGTTATCCGATGCAGCCTGACGTGCTTGTGTATGCCGCGCTGGTCATGATTTCCTGTGCATTGTTTGTCTCGCTGGTTCGCGTCGTGCGAGGACCCACGCTCCCGGACCGGGTGGTCGCGGTCGATCTCATCGGAGTTTCATCGGTCTGTCTGATGCTGCTTGCCGCGGCGGAAAATAAGGAACCGGCATTCCTGGATGCCGCGGTTGTCATCGCGCTGCTAGGCTTCCTTGGCACGATTGCGTACGCGCGATACGCGGAACGGAGGGGACGCCAATGATGGGTTGGTTGATGGGTTTTCTGGCGTTGCTCGGCGCGACGCTGGTCCTGCTGGCGGCGATTGGCATCGTACGTATGCCGGATCTGTTTACGCGGATGCAGGCGGCCACGAAAGCCTCTACGCTCGGTCTTGGCTGCGTGCTGGGCGCCGCGGCCATAGCGCTCGACGATTCCGCCGCATTCGTCCGCGCGGTTAGCATCGGCGCATTCGTGATGCTTACCTCGCCGGTGTCGAGCCATGTGATCGCGCGCGCGGCATATTTGACGAAAGTCCCTCTTTGGAAGGGCACGGTAACCGACGAATGGAGTTCCGATCGGGATCTGCCGCCAGAGCATTCCCAGACGTAAGTCACCGCCAGGCACGGCGCCATTTCTCACCGGTAGCCTGGCACAATGACAATCGCCGCGCCGGAGTACTTCCGTTGCACATAGGCCAGCCTCTTACCGCCAGCCGCCAGCGATATCCCGGAGTCCTCGATGCGGGCCTTGCCCAAGGAGCTCACTTCCACGCTGTCGAAGCTCGGAAATCGAAGCAGTTTCAGTATGCTCGATCGCTCCATGGTTTCTGTACCTTGCCTGGCCAGAAAATAGACGCCGGATGACGTTACCACCCAATTGCGCGAGTGTTCCCAAGGGAGATTCTCGATCACGGCTTGTTCGGCGCCATCGCGGCAGGCGCGCCACAGTCCGGTGACACCTTTGCGGATATAGAACAGGCAGGGCATACCGGACGACTCAGCCGCCTCGTAGCCGCCCTTCGTGGTCAACTGCCGCGGCGTTCCGCCCGCGGAAGGAATGCTCCATATCTGCATCGTTCCCGAGCGATCCGAACCGAAATAGATCGAACTTCCGTCCGCGGACCAACTTGGGCGCACGTCATCGCCCGTGTGTGTCGTGAGGCGCATGGGTTGCCCTCCTTCACCCGAGATCACGTAGACATCCCAATTGCCGCGAGCCTGGGAATCGAATGCCAGCCATTTTCCATCGGGCGACCAGTGAGGGCTGCCGCTGATCACGCCCAGGCTGGTCAAGGAACGCGGGTGGCCGCCGTCGCTATCGCTTACCCATATTTCGCGGTGGCCCTGGATGTCAGCCGAAAACGCGATCCGCGTTCCGTCCGGTGAGAAGCGGACATTGCTGATCCCAGCCGGATCGGGCAGGATATCGAGCATCTTCGGCTGGGCGGCGCCACCGAGCGTGAGTAAGTGCACCTTCGGCTGCTGCCTTAAGCGGACAAATGCCAACCCAGCCGCTCCGGAAGCAAGCGATGGAAGAATGGCAGGCTCCCGAACCTGCTCCACCCGCTGCGCGTTTCCACCTGCCAGCGGAATTGTCCAGAGTTGGGATTGACCGGCACGATTCGAAGAAAAAACGATACTCCGGCTGTTGCCGGTCCACGCGAGTCCGTGGATCGGAGCATTCTCGGAGACCACGCGGCGGAGGTCTCCTCCCGGCAACGGAAGGAGCCAGATTTCATCCCCCTTACCGCCACTCCGTGCGAACGCAAGCCAGCGGCCGTCGGGCGAAAACACCGGAAAGCCGTCTCTTTCGTTCGCCACCGAAAACGTAACTTGCTCCTGAGCGCGGCTTTCCATCGATAGCTGGAAAATGCTGGCAGGATGCGCGGGAGAAACCCGGTCTACATACGCCAGGTATTTTCCATTGGGATGCCACGAGACCGGCTCCACGCTCACCGTTTCGCCCTCGTCAAAGGTTGTGGCCGGGGGGCCAACGTTGAGCCCGCCTAAACGCCGGAGCCTCCCTTCATCCACCGAACTTGCATAGAGAGCGATTCCGTCACCAGCCCGCCGGTAGAATGCGATGTGAAGCCCATCGGCGGAAAAACTCGGGGAAAAATCATCGGTCGGCCCCGCGCTCACCTGTTTAGGCTTGCCGCCGCCGGTTTCTTGCATGTAGATGTCGTAGTCTGGGCGGCCCGCTGGCCGCCACGCGAATGCGATCCGCTTACCGTCAGGGGATAGTGAGGGCGTCAACGCGGTCCCATCGTCAACCATCGTCGTGAGGGCCGGTTGGCCCAAAGGAACTGAACGATCACCCCGGAAAGCGAGCCAGACGCCGCCCACAAGTGCCGCTCCAGCCACCAGGAAGGCGAGCATCCACGAAGCACGAAAGTAGGTTTTCCACGATGGGAAAGCCGAGGCTGGAACCGGCTCCAGTGCCGTTGCTTCCGCGTCCTGTTCGAGCGATCGCTCAGCCGGAACCGGCTCTCTTGCCGGTTCTTCCGAAACCGGCTTGACCGACCGCTCCACGGGAACCAGAAGCCGGTAACCTTGCCTGGGCAAGGTCTCGATGAACCGGGGCGTCTCGGCGGAGTCATTGAGCACTTCTCGCAGGCGGTTCACCGCCGTGTTCAGGCAGCGGTCGAAGTCAACGTGCGTGTTCTCGTCCCATAGAATGTTGCGAAGCTCATGACGCGTGATCACCGTGCCCGGCCGCTCCGCAAGGAGGGATAGGATCAGGAACGGTTGCTTCGCCAAATGCAGCCGCACTCCGCTTTTTCGCAGTTCCTGCGCGCGCAAATCGAGTTCAAAGGCTCCGAAGCGGAGCATTGCCTGAGGCTTCTGCGTTGACTCGACTCGATCCGGCATTCGCATCTCTTGACGCGTCCATTATACGCCGCCGGCAGCGCTCCGCCGCGGCACGCAAAAGCATGTAACATCGGCATGTAACCATTTATTTATCAATATTTTACACCTTTACATATCCGTGACCGGGAGGAGTGTTGACTTTGCGAGAAGAGGCGGAGCAGCATAGGTGCACGCTGGTTCACCGATTCGTTTGCTTTGGGAGGATAACATGACATTCAGCGCAATTTTCAGACTCATAGGCCGGCTCGTGGCCGCGTGCGTGCTGCTCGCTGCCGCCGCGCCGGGCCAGGACCCGCGAGGCACGATTACCGGACGCACCACGGATCCGTCAGGAGCATCCATCCCCAGAGCCCGCGTACGGGCGATCAACGAGGCCACCGGCGTTGCGGCCGCCACCACTGTGAACGAAGCGGCCAATTTCTCAATCCCATTCCTGGCGCCTGGAACCTACACGGTGACCGCGGAAGCGGTTGGCTTCAAGACTTTCAGTAGACCCGGCGTTCAGGTTCGCGTGAGCGACACAGTGACGGTCGACATTCCGATGGAGATCGGAACATCGTCGGAAACCGTGGACGTCATCGAGCAGGCCCCGCTCCTGGACACCGCCACCGCCTCGCTGGGACAGGTCGTGGATGGAAAGAGGTTGCTTGAACTCCCCCTCAACGCGGGCAATCCGATGGAGTTGATCTATCTGGCTCCCGGCATGGCGAATGGCTCGTCAACCATGCAGCAGAGCCACGCGCCGTGGACGGGCACGACCTCCGAATCGAATGGCAATTCCCGCAACAGCAACGACTATTCGATCGACGGTGTGCCGAACACGTACCCGAACGGCATAAGCCGGGGGGCGCGTCCGGCCCTGAATCCGCCAACCGCGGCCGTAAGCGAATTCCGGGTCCAGACGTCATTCTACGATGCGAGCGTGGGCCACGCGCTGGGCGCGTCGGTGAACGTGAGCACAAAAGGCGGAACCAATCGCTTCAGCGGAGGCGCTCACTGGTTCTTGAAGAACAACGCGCTGGATACGCCGAGTTTCTTCGACAATCGTTCCGGGAGGAAGTTGGAGCCGTATCAATATAACCGGGCAGGCTTCGACATCGGAGGCCCCATGCTGCTCCCCAAATACAACGGCCGCAACAAGACTTTCTTTTTCTATACTTACGAGCGCAACATCTGGGAGGTGCCTGAGCCCCGCACGGACACGGTTCCAACACCAGCCCAACGCCAGGGCGATTTTTCAAACTTGCTCGCGTTGGGCGGCAGGTATCAGATTTACAATCCGTTCTCGGCGGCGCCCGCCGCCGGCGGACGGCTCACGCGCACCCCCTTCCCGAACAACGTGATCCCTGCCAGCTTATTCGACCCGGTGGGCTCCAAACTGATCAATTTCTATCCGGAGCCCAATCTTCCAGGCACGGCGGATGGCACGAGCAACTTCCACACACCGGCAGTGGCCACACAGGATTATTGGGTCCATCTTGCTCGCATCGACCACGCCCTAAGCGAGAATCACCGCTTCTTTCTCCGGTTCGATATCGCACGATGGGACGAGGACCAGCTCCGCAGGCTGGGACGGAACAATCCCGCAATGGGCGTGATCACAAAGTCCCGCGACAAAGGCGCCGCGTTGGACTATGTCGGCGTGCTGAGCCCGGCCATGGTGCTTAACTTCCGCTATGGTCTTACCTACCAACTGCGTTCGGACTACCGCGCCAGCCAGGGTACGGATCTGGCTGCTCTCGGGTTCTCGCCTGCGCTGACAGGCCTGATCGACAGGCGGTACGCGACGATTCCAGAAACTCAACCGGATGGGTACGCGCGGATTTCACGGTTCTTCGACGGCGACGGCGCCAACACGGGCCTCACGCATAGCTTCAACGCGAACTTCACCAGGATCCAAAACAAACACAGCTTGAAGTTCGGCGCCAGCTATCGCGCCTACAGGTCGTTCGGCAACCGGTTTCCGTACGCCACCTCTCCGTATTTCCGGGTGAACAGCACGTTTACACGCGGACCGTTGGACAATGCGGCCGCTTCCCCGCTGGGCCAGGATCTGGCCGCGCTACTCCTGGGACTTCCGACGGAAGCCTCCTATATGGAGCTCACGCCGAGTTTCGCGCTCAACGGCCCCTCGCTGGGACTGTTCGTGCACGATGAATTCAAGGTAACCCGCAAGCTCACGCTGAACGCCGGCCTGCGTTGGGAGTACGACCTGCCCGTGACCGAGCGTTTCAACCGGCTGGTCGCGCAGTTCGACGCGTCTTCTTCCAACCCGATCGAAGCGGCGGCAAGGGCGAATTACGCCGCCAATCCGATCCCGGAGATTTCACCGGACAACTTCGCCGTGCGGGGCGGATTGACCTGGGTGGGCGCGGGAAACCGAAGCCCGTTCGCCATAGGGAAACTGAACCTCATGCCGCGCATCGGCCTTGCCTATCAACTGACGCAGAAGACCGTGATCCGCACCGGGTACGGCATGTTCTTCGACACGGTGGGCGTGAATCAAACGGTGCCAATCCAGACCGGCTTCTCACAATCGACGCCCATTCAGGTGACGCGGGACGGCGGGGCGACCTTCGTGACGCGCATGTCGAATCCGTTGCCAGGAGGGCTTCTGCAGCCGTTGGGACCGGCCGGCGGTCTGAGGACCAATCTGAACCAGTCGCTGACTTTCTACAATGCGAGACGCAAGACGCCATACTCCCAGCGGTAGAGCTTCGGGGTTCAACAGCTATTGCCGGCGCAATTCCTGATCGACGTGAGCTACGTCGGAAACCGCGGAACGCGCCTTGAAATTCCGCGAAACATCAACGGCATTCCGAACAAGTATCTGAGCACCGAGTTCTTCCGCGATCAGGCGTCAATCGACCGCCTGAGCGCGCGCATCCCAAGCCCGTTCCTTGGAACAAATCCGATTTTCGGAAGTACGGTTACCCGCGCGGATCTGCTGAGACCCTATCCGCAGTTCGGATCCATCGTATTGGATGACAACACAGGCTATTCCTGGTATCACTCTCTGCAGGTTTCGGCGGAGCGGCGTTTTTCGCATGGTTTCACCTTTCAAACCGCCTATACGTTCTCCAAGCTGATGCAGGCAACGGAGTATCTAAATGCCGCCGATTCCGCGCCGTATGAAACGCTGGCGGCGTCGGACCGGCCCCACATATTATCGCTGAGTGGCGTTTGGGAGTTGCCCTTCGGAAAGGGGAGGAGGTTTGCTTCCGGCATGCATCCTGTTCTGGAAGGGGTGCTCGGAGGATGGCAGGTTTCCGCCGTCGGCAGGTATCAATCCGGATCGCCCCTTGAGTTTGGCGATGCCATCTTCGTGGGGAACATCAAGGACATTTCGCTTTCGTCGAGCCAGCGGACCGTGGATCAATGGTTCAATACGCAATCCGGTTTCGTGCGCGATTCCGCGCGGCAGCGGGCTTCCAACGTGAGATCGTTTCCGCTGCGCTTCGGGCATGTGCGTGGTGATTCGCAAAGACGCTGGGATACTTCTTTGAAAAAGGAATTCCTGATCTACGAAACCATCAAGTTGGAGTTTCGCGCCGATGCGATCAACGCGACGAACTCGTCGATTTTCACGCCGCCGAACACATCGCCGGCCAGTTCCGCGTTTGGCCGGGTAACCGCGGTGGCATGGCCGGGCCGTCAATGGCAGTTCGCGCTTCGCCTGCGCTTCTGACCACAATGAAGAGCAGATGAAACCAACCGTGTATCTTCTCCTCCTGATTGCCGCCGGCTCGGGTCACTCATGGGCGGAGGATCGCAACCGCGTTGTCCGCGTTGTATCCGTAAGCCAGGCCGATCTGAACCGGTCCGCGCCGGACTTTCTGGAAGAGACGATGGAGCGGCTGGAACGGGCGTCATCTTTCCGGCCGGACATCGCAGCGTTGCCTGAACTGGCGATCAACGGTGCGCCGGAAACCGTGCTGGAACCGGCCATCGCACGTCTTTCAGAATGGGCCAAGCGCAACTCTTCCTATGTTGTGTTCGGCGCACGGACGCGCGTGGATGGCCGTCTGTTCAACTCAGCGATCCTGCTGGACCGGAGCGGCGCGGTGGCGGGCAAGTACAACAAGATTCACCCGACGGAGAACGAATTGAAATCGGGCATCCACCCGGGCCAGAACGATCCTCCGGTGTTCGAGACGGATTTCGGGATCGTTGGCATTCAGATCTGCTTCGACGTGAATTGGTGGGATTCATGGCGCCGGTTGAAGCAGAAGGGAGCGAAGATCGTCTTCTTCCCCTCCGCCTATCCGGCCGCCAGGCAAATAGCGGCGATCGCGCTGGAGAACCAATTCTTTGTCGTCGCCTCGGCGCAGTCGGGCGGCTCGCGCATCTATGACATCGTGGGAGACACAATGGCCGCGTCCGGACGCTTCCAGCCTTACGCGGCGGCGGTGCTGCCAGTCGGCAAGCGGCTTTTCGAAATTGACTTCAACAACGCGAAGGCTCGAGCGATTCTGAACAAATATGGACCGAAGGTAGAGGTGACCTGGCATCATGATGACGACTGGTTTACTCTCGCTTCTCTCACGCCAGAGCTCACAGTGGACGGCCTGATCGCCGAGTTCGGCCTCACGCCTCTCGACGAATACCGGATGCGCGCGGCAAAGGCAATCGACGAAGTCCTCGAAGGTGCGTCGAAGAATCGCTAGGCTGCATTTCTGACGAGAACGGTGCGAAGCTGCTCTTCCCCGGTCGAAGTATGAACAGCGGCTCAACTGGAGTGTTTTGAGAGTGGTGCGGATGAGAGGACTTGAACCTCCACGCCCTTGCGAGCACTAGAACCTGAATCTAGCGCGTCTGCCAATTCCGCCACATCCGCACGATGGGGGGACAACCTTTTTATAGTCTCTCAGCCGCTATGGTTTGTCAACACAGAGACTCTTCCAATGCGCAATGAGCC
>JADZBH010000004.1 GCA_020852175.1 Bryobacterales bacterium
TGGGAAGAGGCCACACGCAATGTGTTCATGGTTTCGGCTCCGGGCGTGACCAAACCCGGCGGCCGCTGCTCGCGTCCGGTCAGCCTGATCGACGTCTATCCCACGCTCTGCGACCTTGCAGGCCTGCCCCTGCGCGACGAACTGGAAGGCGTCACGTTGCGGCCTCTGCTGAGCAACCCGTCCGCCATTTGGGACCGCCCCGTCGTCACCACGTACTTCCGCGATAATCACGCTGTTCGGAGCGAACGGTGGCGTTACATCCACTATCAGGATGGCGGCGAAGAATTGTACGACGAACAGTACGATCCGCAGGAGTGGACCAACCTGGCATCCAAGCCCGAGTACGCCGCCATCAAGCGCGAACTCGCCCGCTGGCTCCCCAGCGTCAATGCTCCCGAGAGCGCGCACGAACGCGGGGCGAACTTCGAAAACTGATGCGCCCCTATGCGCCCAAATCGGCCAGCAATTTCTTCAGCGCCGTGGCGCCATAGCCCGCCGCGCGCTTCGGCGCCCTGCCGTCCACCACGTTGATGGACCGCAATGCCGCCTCGGCCGGCTTGGCCTTCCGCCCCATCGCGGCGATTGCGTTCAGCGCCGCCAGCGACACCCAGGCGTTCGTTTTGTCAGCCGGCGCCAGTGCCACCAGTACGTCCAGCGAGCGCCGCGAATCGGCATCGGAGCCATAACGTCCCAACGCTTCGCCCGAGGCGATTCTCACATAGGGGGCCTCGTCGTCGAGTCCCTTGCGCAACACCTCCGCCTGGGCGCGCACCGCCGGTTCGCCGCGCATCAACAGACCCATCGCACCCCAGTACCGGACCGCGTTGTCCGGATCCGACATCAGCCGGACCAAGCGGTCCTCCACGCCCGGCTGCAAAGATGAGGCCAACTCAGCGGCCGCCACGATCTTCTTCATTGGGTAGCGCTTGTCGTCGTGCCCCATCACATACGGCGCGTCCGCGCCCGCCCGCGCCTGAATCTCGCCTTCGGGCAGGAAGCCAACGTCGCGTATGCGCATGACCCAGGCTTTTTCGGCCTTGCGCAGTTTCTCCAGCACCGCGCGGTGCCGTGGCGACTCCGCCAGGTTGTTCACCTCGTCGCGGTCCGTCTCCAGGTCGTACAACTCCTCGGCCGGTTTGGTCTCCCAGAACTTCCGCTGCGCCGCGTTCAACTTGCCTTCGTCGTACATCCTCTTCCACACCGCCGTTGTCGGCGTCTCGAACATATAGGCGATGTACTGCCCGTAGATCTTGTGCGGCATGTAGTTGCGGATATACACATAGCGCTGATCGCGCACCGTCCGCACCATGTCGATGCGTTCGTCCATGCGTCCGCGGAACCCGTAGTTGAATGGCCTCGGGGCCGCTGTGTGCTCGCCCATGAACGGCTGCCCCTGATGATACGGTTCCGGCTTGCGGCCCGCCAGGCTTAACAGAGTCGGCGCCAGATCGACGAAGGCCACCAGGCGGTCGGTCACGCCGCCTGCCCGGTATTCGGGCGGCGCCAGGCGCTGAAACTTCTCCGGGATGTGCACGACGATCGAGACGTTCAATCCCGAGTTGTACGGCCAGCGTTTGCTGCGCGGCATGCCCGAACCGTGGTCGCCGTAGAAGAACACGATCGTGTCTTCTTCCAGGCCGTCGGTACGCAATTCCTGCAGCACCTTCCCCGCCAGCCCGTCCATGGTCGTGATGTTGTCGTAATACTGCGCCCAGTCCTTCCGCACCTCCGGCGTATCGGGATGATAGGCGGGCACTCGCGCCTTCGCCGGGTCGTGCTTCCACACGTGGGGCCGTGTGCGGATCTGGCTCTCGTGCGTGATCGTGAAGTTGAAGATGGCGAAGAACGGTTGTCCGTTGGCGCGGCCGCGCCAGTGCGCCTTCGGGCTCGACTCGTCCCACACCTTGCCCGGTTCTTCCAGGTTGTAATCGGTTTTCGAGTTGTTCGTGCAGTAGTAGCCCGACTCGCGCAACAGTTGTGGATACATCTTCTGGCCCGGCGCCATGCGCGTTTCAGAGCGCATGTTTTCGGCTCCCAGCGACGGAGGGTACATCCCTGAGATGATCGTCGTCCGCGCCGGAGCGCAAACGGGCGCATTGGACCACGCGTTCTTGTAATAAAGTCCGCGCTTCATCAGCGCATCGAGATTCGGCGTCACCGAGTATTCGTCGCCGCAGCCGTGCAGGTGCGGTCCCGTGTCTTCGCAGGTGATCCACAGGATGTTCGGCTTTGGGCCGCCGGCCGCTGACGCTGCCGCCGCGGTGAGTCCGGCCACGAACTGGCGCCGCGTCGCTGGCGCCCGTGCGCTCTGCCATCGCCGCGCTTCCGTAACCGCGAAGTGTGCCATGTGGGTATCCTATCCGAACCTCGCATCCCCGCGCAGAGTGATCCGCGGCTGGCCGGAATCCACCACGGCCTGGTTGAAATGGGCCTGAAACGCATCCTCGATGACCGCGCTCTAACCGGACAGGAGGCAACCACGATGCGTACACAACTTCTTCTCGCGGCCTTCATCGCAGCCGCGGCCGTCATCCCGGCCGCCGCCCAGGGCCCCTATGGATACCCTCCCGGGCGCGGCGGACGCGGGCCCGGCCCTGGCGCGTACGGCAATTCCTATGGCCGCTCGCCGGCACGGTTCAACCCCGTCGCCGCCGCGCAACGCGATCTGGTGATGATATTCCGCCGCGCACGCGTCGATGGCCACGAGGCGAACCACTTCCGGCACGCTCTTCAGGAACTCAACGATTTCCATCGCAATGCCACCCGCGGCCGTTTCGACCAGCGCAGCATGGAACGGGCGCTTGACAACATGGGCGACCTGGCTCGCGCGGACCAGTTGCATCCGCGTGACCGCCAGATTATCCGGTCTCGCATGGACGATCTGCGGATGTTTCTCCGCGGCGGCCGCTGGTAGCGTCGCTTTCGCCGCCTGAACGGAAAAAACCCCGTTGGGAGATTCCCAACGGGGTTCAGTGGCAGGCAAGGATGTGAGGCTCTGGGGGCCTGTTCTCCGCCTAATCCATACGCGCGGCGGGGGTGTTTAGTCCCCCATCGCGCCGACTTCTTCCTCGGCGGCCTTCTTCTTCGCAGGGGCAGCCATCAGGTTTTCGATACCGACGAAGCCCTCGGGCTTCTGCTCCTTCAGGACCACCTCGCGGTACAACTTCGCCATCCTGGCGTTCTCGGCGTCCTGCTGCACTTTCAGCTTCAGATCGCGGGCGCGGATCTTCTCCTCGCGCGCGTTCTTGGCGATGCCGAGTTCGTCCAGGTCGGTCTGCTTCTTGAAATTGACGTGCTCCTCGCGGAGCGACAGATCGTGGTTCGTCGACTTCAGCGATACGGTCTTGTTGCCGGCGAAGATCTCGTGACGGCCGTGCTCCTCGTACCACTTGGTGAGCGACGCCGTCATGTGCATCTTTTCGATGATGTTGCGCCAGCCAATGCCCGTGTTGTAAGCGCAGAAGCTGATTTCGCCTTCCTGCGTCGCGTAGGGAATGATGCACTGCTCCGTGCGGCGGAAGTCGTAGTTGAAGAGATCCTGGAACCACATGCCGGCGATAAAGAGGAAGTTCCAGCGGTCGGCGCGGCGCTTTTCGATATCCTGCATGCGGGTGGCGCCGTGCACCTGGCCGTAATTGCGGCCCGACGCCCCAAAGCTCTTGTCGAACTTCTTCAACAGGTCCATCAGCTTGAAGTGCGTCGGCGCCTCGAACGGGTTGTAGTTGCGCATCAGCGACAGCGCCATGCCGAGCATGGACATCTTCTTTCCGCGAGCGGCGTCGTTCACGCGCATCAGGTCGCGGGAAAGCTGATCGGCGTTCAGGAACGCGGTCACGGCCTTCGCCTCGCGCGTTTCCTTGTCCACCATGATCGCCATGCCCACGCCGCAGTTCGGATGGCAGCCACAGCTCATCTGGCCGAAATTCTTCTCAGGACCGTGCATGTTGTCGGCCCAGTCGGAGAAGGTGGAGACGAACGACAGCGGGAACCAGTCGCGCCGGGGCTCGCCGATGCCCGTCTGCCGCTTCACGTCGTACGCCAGGTGCGACAGCGTATAACGCTGCGCCGCCCGCCGTTCCGGCGTGATCGCTTCGTCGCGGCCCGTGAAGCTCACCGGCTGGAAACTGAGAAATGGAATCTTCTTCGGGTTGTCCAGGGCGAACTGCACCACGTGGCCCACCTGCTCGTTGTTGATGCCATTGACGATCGTGATCACCGGAATGATCGTTACTCCCGCTTCGAACAGGTTCTCGATGGCCTGAATCTTCACATCGAACAGATTGCCCACCAGACGGTGCGAGTTGGCTTCGTTGCCGATGCCGTCGAACTGCAGGTAGGCGTACCGCAAGCCCGCCTCGGCCGCCTGCTGGCTGAAGGTCTTGCTCTTGGCGAATTCAATACCGTTGGTCGCCGCCTGCACGCTCGTGTAGCCCACCTTGCGGGCATAACGCACGGCGTCGATGAAGTACGGCGAAAGAGTCGGCTCGCCACCGGAAAACTGTACCGACATCTGGCGGCGCGGTTTGATCGAGATGGCGTTATCCAGCAGGGTCTTCACGTCATCCCAGGACAACTCGTGCACGAAGCCCACCTGGTTGGCGTCCATGAAGCATGGATCGCACATCATGTTGCAGCGGTTGGTCAGGTCGATCGTCAGCACAGCTCCGCGCCCATGCGTAATCGTCGAAGAGCCGTGGTTGTGCAGCTTTTCGTCGTTGTGCGCGCGGATGTCGCGGCCCGGGAACGACTCTTCCAGGTGCTTGAACATGGCCGGATCGATCGACATGATGTCTTCGAAATGCCCATGTTTCGGGCAGTCCTTCACCATCATGATCTTGCCGTCGCGCTCAATGATCTGCGCCTTGATTTCGCCCACCTTCTCATTGATGAGAACGGTGTAGTCCTTCTTCCCGTCAAGAATTTCCTGACGCGCTTCAATCACACAGTTCGGACACAGGGAGTCGGTCGTACGCGGCCAGCCCAGCGGAGGCTTCGTCTTCTGCCAGCTTTTGAGGAGGGGTTTGTCACTCCACTTCGGAATGATGGAAGCCTTCTGGTTAAACTGGTTCAACGTGTCGTAGATCGACCAGGCGCCATTGGCGGCCACCGTCAAGACCTTTTCCACGTACTTAATCGGCTTGTGCATCGTTTCGACTCTCCTCATCCGATAGCGGTCAAAATCAGGCGGGTGGAGTCACCAGGGAACAGAAACTCCTCGCCGTTACAGTTTCCCAGTGTAGAAAAGCGCAAGGATTGAGACCATCATAAAGTATCCAAGGGTGAGATATCGTCATTCTATGGCGAAATCCGGGCCTAAACGGAAAGGCCCCATAAAGACCTCTAAGCCCTTTATTCTTCATCATGATGCAACGAGAACTCCTGACCCGGTGGGCGACCGATGCCGGTTTCGCCCGTGTGGGCGTCACCCCGGCTCTGCCACTGGAAGAGTTTGCCGCATTTTCTGACTGGAGCCAGCGCGGGTTGGCTGGCCCCATGACCTATCTCACGGACCGCCGCGCCGCCGTGCGCGGCAACCCGCGCCACCTGCTGTCCACAGCCCGTTCGCTCCTATGTGTGGCGTATTCCTACACCGGACCGAGTGCCGCTTCGCCTGATTTCGACGACGCCGGACGCGCCTGGATCTCCTGCTACGCCTGGGGGGATGACTACCATGACATTGTAAAAAAAGGACTTGAACAGGTTGCTACCCGGATGGCCAACGCCTGGGGAGCCCATGACTGGCGGGCCTGTGTCGATACTGCTCCCCTGCTCGAACGGGGCTACGCCCGGTTGGCGGGGCTTGGCTGGATTGGCCGTAACCAGTGCCTCATCGACGAGCGCAGCGGCTCCTGGTTTTTCATCGGATTTCTCCTAACCAGCCACGAATTACTTCCCGATTCGCCACCTCCCGACCGCTGTGGCACATGCCGGCGGTGCATCGATGCCTGCCCCACAGCAGCCCTCGTGCCCAACCCGGCCGCACCCGGAGGTTGGGAACTCGACGCACGCCTCTGCATCAGTACTCTGACCATCGAAACCCGGGGTTCCATCCCCGAACCGCTCCGGGCAGCCATGGGGCGCCACATCTTTGGCTGCGACATATGCCAGGAGGTCTGTCCCTGGAACCGTCGTTTACTCCGTCTGCCAGAGCCTGACCGCGCGCCCGCGCCGCCGCGTGACGGCATAGTCTCTCCGCCCCTGGACCGTCTGGCCGCGCTCACGCCCCAGGAGTTTCAAGCCCTGTTCAGGGGCACCCCGGTCACCCGGGCGCGATACCATGGCTTTCTACGCAACGTGGCCGTGGCCATGGGCAACAGCGGCGTGCCATCGTTCCGCAAGTCACTGGAACCATTGGCCCGGCATGAGAACGCGATGGTGGCCGAGCACGCACAATGGGCGTTGGAACGGTTGGCCGGATGAACCGGGTGGCCGTGGCGCTGCTGTGCCTGCTCGCCGGAGTGGCCGCGGAGGCCGCCGATTCGCCCCTGGTGGAGCTCGGTCTCGACCATTTCTACAATCTCGAGTTCGACCTTGCCGTGTCGAGCTTCGAAAAAGCCATCGCCAGCGAGCCTAAGTCGCCCGATAACTATAACCATCTGGCCCAATCGATCCTCTTCCGCGAAATGCTGAAGGCCGGAGCGTTGGAGAGCGAGTTAGTGAGCGGTGGCAACGCCTTTCTTCGCCGTGAAAAAATGAACCCTTCTCCCGAAGACCAGCGGCGCTTCGATGAATGCATCGCGAAGGCCATGCAACTGGCCCAAGCGGACCTTTCCACACACCCGGACAGCATCCACTCACTCTACGCGCTGGGTATTAGTTATGGTCTACGCGCCAATTACAATTTCTTAGTAAGAAGGGCGTGGATGGACGCACTCCGGGACGCCACGCAAAGCAGTAAGTACCATAAGCGGATCACCGAGCTTGACCCTGGCTTCGCCGATGCCCGCCTGGTGCAGGGGACCCATGAATATATTCTCGGAAACCTGCCCTGGCACTACAAATTCATGGGCTTTCTCATCGGCTTTCGCGGCGACCGGGAACACGGCATTCGCACACTCGAGGAGGTGGCGGCCAAGGGCAAGCGAACGCGCGACGACGCCGCCATACTGCTGGCCGTCATCTACCGGCGCGAACGCCGGTTCACGCGCGCCATCGCGCTTCTGGAACGGCTGATCCCCCGCTATCCCCGCAACTATCTCCTGCGGCTCGAACTCGCCCAGATGTATTCGGACAACGGCGACGGCGCAGCGGCGCTGGCGGCCATCGCCGAGGTGGAGAAGCTGAAACGCGCCGCCACGCCCGGCTTCGCCACCCTGCCTGTGGAGAAAGTGCTCTACTACCGCGCCACTGTCCAGTTCTGGTATCGGGACTACGCGGCCGCCATCGCCAATTTCGAGCGCGTGACGGCCAGGGCGGGGGAACTCGACCCGAATACGGGTGTTACCGCCTGGATGCGCCTCGGGCAGGCTCATGACCTGAGCGGCGAACGCGCGAAAGCCCTGGCCTGCTACCGCCGCGCCATCGAATTCGCGCCCGAATCCGGCGTGGCGAAAGAGTGCCAGGGCTATCTGAAGCGGCCCTTCCGGCGTACGGACGAACCGCCGCAGGGCTAACCTGGGCAACCCGGAGCAAAGCCGCCGCCTTTTAGAAGTAAAACTTCAGTCCCAATTGGATCACGCGGGTCGTCAGGCCCTGCACGCCTGCTCCCACTTTGCCGAAGTTTTGCGACCGCGAACCACGGTCCACCGAGCCGGGTTCGATGTTGTAGTGGTTCGGCAGATTGTAGAACTCCGTGCGGAACTCCACGCGGCGCGTTTCGCCAATGCGGAACTGCTTGTTCACCGATAGGTCGATGCTGAATACGCCGGGCAGCCGGATGGCCCCCGTACGCGGGGCGTTCCCGAAAAAACCCATTTGCGGCGCGGCGAAGGCCCCTGTATTGAACCAGCGCTGGTAGGTGCGCTCGCCGGAGGCGAGGTTGGCTTTCTGGCCGGCCACCATGTCGGGGCGGGAACCTACGCCGGTGCCCGTCGTGTCAACGCCGTAGGCGATGTCGGAGGCAAACCCGCTTTGCGCGACGATGATGCTGGACACCTGCCAGCCGCCGGCCAGCGTCCGCACCATGGGCGGGGCGCCGTTGAACAGCGGCAGGTCGTAGACCAGCGACTGGACGAAGCGCTGCGTCACATCGAAGCCGCAGAGAGACCGCTCGTTGGCCAGGTCGTAAATGTTCTGGATGCCTCCGATGAACGAGCCGCCGCCGATATCGGCGCCGATATCGCTCGGTCCGGAAATGCATTTGGACCAGGTGTAGGCCGTGAGCGAGGTGAGTCCCCGCGCCATCCGGCGGTCAGCGCGCACCTGCAGGGAGTGGTAGCTTGAGTTGCCAATCGACTTATCGCCCTGGATGGCGCGCAGGAACGACTGGTTGGGCCGCCGGGCATTGATCGAAGCCAGCCCTGGCGTCCGCGGGTCCACCACTGCGAAGGGCCGGTTCATTGACGGCAGCGTCACGCTCAAACGTGTCCCCTTGGACCCAACGTAGCCGGCGTCGAGCAGGAAGCCCGCCACGGTCTGCGTCTGCACGGTGAAGTTCCACTGCTGAATGTAGGCGTCGCGGTAATAGGGGTCGTTCGAGGGCACGGCGTTGAGCTCAAAGCCCGGCGTGCCGACGCGGCGGAAAGGGTCGTTCAGGAACACGTCCGGAGACCCCGCCGGGGCCCCGATGATCGAATAGCTGCTTTTGGCCTGCGACGATTCCGTGTTACCGAACGGCGCGTTCGGGTGAATGTGGTTGTAATAGACGCCGTAGCCTGCCCGAACCACTGTCTTCGGCACGAAGCCGGGACGCCAGGCGATGCCCACGCGCGGACCGAAGTTGTTCTTGTCGCCGCGCACCATGCGCGGGAACGCCGCCGTGGCCGGCGTCACCAGCCGCGTGACGAACAGGCCGTTCTGTTCGATGTTGGCCATGCGGCCCTGCGAATCGAACAGCGGCTGCAGGTAGTCGTAGCGCACGCCCAGGTTCAGGGTCACGTTCGGCCGGATCTTCCAGTCGTCCTGCACGAAATAGCTCTGCCACAAGGCTTTCAGGTCCGTGTTCGTGTGGTCGGGGTTGATGTTGGCCGTCTTCACGTAGCCGAGCATGAAATCGGCCATGGCCGAGCCCGTGTAGGTGCCGTCGAAGGAGAAGTCGCCGCGCGGGTTGCGGGCCTGCTCGAAGGTGAAACCGCGTTGCACGAAGTCGGCGCCAATCTTGATGAAGTGCTTGCCGCGCTGCATCGAGAGAATGTCGTTGAAGTTATAGACGGCGTTGGCGCGTACGCGCGGGCCGATCTGGCGCTGAATATTGAAGACGCTGAAGCCGCCCTCCGGGCCGCTGATCGAAACGCTCGGCGGGCCGTAATCGATGGGCAACTGCGAAGCGAGCGGGATCTTCATCTCGTTGGCGATGTTGAACTCGGGCTTGTTCGTGGTTCCGAAAATCTCGTCCTCGGTCATGTCGTTCCAGCCAAACCGGACTTCATTGACGATCGAGGATGAGATCATCCGCGTCCAGGTGCCGGCCAGATTTTGCGTGCGTGCGTTGTTGTCGCGCACGTCGTTGCCCCAGTAGGGCGTGCCCTTTTCGATGGTCGAGTTCCACAGATAGCGGAATGAGAGCGCATCCTTGTTCGTAAGCGTGTGGTCAACGCGATAGGTGTAGTTGTCCTGCGTGGCCACGGCGCTTTGCGGATTATTGATGAAGTTCAGGTTGCCAACGCTTGTGTTGGGCTGCGGCGTGTACTTCAGGAACGTGACCGCCTGCTGGCTGATCTGCGAGCGTGGAATCTGGTTGTTCACGATCCCGATGTTGAGGGGATCCCGCAATGTGATCGGCGCCCCGGTGCGGGAGTTGGTGAGCTTGCTGAAGTCGCCATTCCGCATATCCGAGGGAGGCACCAACCGGTAGCCGGCCGCGGCGCCCGAAGCCAGCCGTCCGCTCTCCCAATTGAAGAAAAAGAAGGTGCGGTCCTTGCCGTTGTAAAGCTTGGGGATGTAGACCGGCCCGCCGATGTTGGCGCCGAACTGATTCCGGTTCAGCCGGGGCGAGGCG
This sequence comes from Bryobacterales bacterium, assembly GCA_020852175.1. Taxonomy (GTDB): domain Bacteria; phylum Acidobacteriota; class Terriglobia; order Bryobacterales; family Bryobacteraceae; genus JAFLBB01. Next base: position 10,097 of record JADZBH010000004.1, read on the forward strand.
GCATTCTTGTTCGCGATCGCGTCATAGGTCTGCGTCAGCGCGTCGTTGCGGTTGAACTCCCACAGCGTGCCGCGCAGGGCATTGCTGCCTCTGCGCGTCAGGATGCTCACCTGCCCGCCAGGCGAGGCGCCGTATTCGGCCGAGTAGGTCGACGTCTCCACGCGGAACTCGGAGAGCGAATCCACTGAAAGAGCGAAGGGATAGCTGAAGGCATCGTAGTCCATGAATTCGACGCCATCGAGGTAGAAGCGGTTGTTCGTATCGCGGGCTCCGTTGGCCGACATGGCCGTTTGACCGAAGCTGCGCGACGTCTCTCCAATCGACCCGCGCCCGCGCCGGACGGTGATCGAGCCGGGCGTACCCGGATTCACGCCGGGAATCAGTTGCGCCAGTTGAATAAAGTTGCGGCCGTTCAGGGGCAGATCGACGATCTTCGACGCATCGATCACGCCACCCACGCTCACCGTCTCGGTCTGGAGTGAGGCCGACGACGCCGACACGCTCATGGTCTGCGTCACCTCGCCGAGTTCGAGTTTCAAATCCAGGCGCGCCGTCTGGCCCACTTGCAGGTCGAACGACTCCACCTGGTAGGTGCGGAAGCCCTTGGCCGTCGCCTCCAGTGTAAACCGGGCGGCCGGCAGAAAGGGAATGGAATAGTGTCCCGTCGAGTCGGTAACCGTTTCCCGGACAACGTTCGTTTCCAGGTTCTTCAGCCGGATCTGGGCCGCGGGGACCGCGGCGCCGGATGCATCCACCGCTGTGCCGACGACGGTTGCGGTGGTCTGTTGGGCCCAGAGCGAACCTGTAGCCAGGCACACTCCCAAACATACGGATAAAGTGAGCTTCATAAGCCGACGAGAGACTCCTCTTCGGGCTAAGGTACGCTCCAGCTCAGCCATAGACAAGAGAATTCTCCGTGAATTCTCGGAGAGTTTGCAGCGCAAGCGGTTTATTTTGAAGCAGGTTCCCGCTCCCAGGCGCGGTGATAGAATGTGTAGGCCATGAGGGAGTCCGGCATCGGCCACGAAGAACCGCCCTTGCCGCCGGCAACCAACGAGGATGAGCGCTGGGCCCTGGTGGCGCGCATCTGCGCCTCTCCCCATCTGGCCCGCTCCACGAGGTTAAAGGAGCTGCTGCACTATGTCTGCCGGCGCACCTGGGACGAAGGCGCCGAGGAGATTCGCGAGCACGAGATCGGCGTCGGCGTCTTCCAGCGCCCCCCTCAGTACGATTCGACTCAGGACACGATTGTCCGCGTCCAGGCCTCGCAATTGCGGAAACGCCTGGAGCGATACTTCGCCGAGGAAGGGCGCGAGGAACGTCTGTTCATCGAGGTCAGCCGGGGCTCCTACCTGCCGGTGGTGCACGAGCGCGCCGAACTTCAGATCGAGGCGGAGGGTTCCAGCGATACCAATCCCGCCGGGCCGCGGCCGGGCCGGCACTACCTGATTTGGCTGCTGGGATGCTTGTCCGCGGGCCTGCTCCTGCTGTGCGGCTGGTTGTTTTACCAACTTCGGAGCCAGACGCCCACACCCGCCGCGGGCCCCACCGTGCGGCAGTTCTGGTCCGCGTTTGCCTCCAACGGCGCAGAGTCCTTTATCGTCGTCGCCGATTCCTCCTACTCCGCGCTGCAGGATGCCATTGAACGCCCGATCGGCATTGACGAGTATGTCCGGCGCGGCTATGAAGACGAGTTCAGCAAGGCCGGGCTTCCCCCCAAGTACGGCCAGTTGCTGCGCTACCTGATGGCGCGCCGCTACACCTCGCTCGCCGACGTGCTCGTCGTGCGGCGCATCACCGAATCGCAGCTTCTGAACCCCGCCCGGACCTCCGTGGTACATACCCGCGACCATAACATCCGCGCCTTCCAGCAGGGCAATCACATTCTGATCGGATCGCAGCGGGCCATCCCCTGGGTAAGCCTGTTCGATGCCTCCCTGGACTTCCATATCTACGACGGCAACGAGGACTTCCACCTGATGCATGAGGCGCGCGATGCGCGCGTCTGGGTGGAAAACCGCCGTCCGCGGCCCGGCGAACTGCCCCGCTACATCAGCCTTTCGCGTGGGTCCGGAGGCACACAGGGATACGCCCTGATCGCCTGCCTGCCCAATCTGAGCCGCACCGGCAACGTGCTGATCCTGGCCGGCTCGGACATGACCAGCACGGAAGCGGCGGGCAACCTGCTCACCACGGAAAGCTTTCTCTCCGATCTGCTGAACCGTCTGCCCGCGGGCGCGGGTTCGGGCCCGCCGCACTTCGAAGCGCTGCTGAGCACGCAGCGCGTGGAGAGTTCGAATCGCGGCTTCGAGCTCATCGCCCTGCATCCGCACGGCCCCTGAGCCGGTGATGGTGAAGCCGCTACTGGGCCGCGTGACAGAAGTCGCAGCCGTTCGGGGCGCCCCGCTCGGCGTGGCAATCCATGCAGTCCTTCATGTTCAGCACGCGCGCCTTGGTGGTGACGGCCATCCCGGCCACCTCGCCATGGCAGGCGGCGCAGGCGATCTTGGCCGTCTGTGTGTGCGCGGCATGGTTGAACCAGACGATCGGCATCAACCGGTAGACACGCACCCATTCCACCGCCTTCTTATCAGCGGCGGCCTTGGCCAGTTTGGCGATTTCCGGTGAATCCTTCTTGATGGTGGTGTGGCACCCCATGCAAAAGGACTCCTTGGGGAAGCCCATCGCGAACCCCTCGCCCGCTTCGGTTGGCTTCATCGCATGGCAGACGTTGCACTTCAGCCCCAGAGCCAGGTGCGTCTTGTGCGAGTAGGCGATGGGCTGTGCCGGAGCATAGCCCACCGGATCGGTCTTCAACTCGTCGTCGGCGAACGCCGTCAGCGGCAGCAGAACGGCGGCGGCGATCAGGATGGCGGTTCGTTTCATCGCTTATAAGCTAAACGCAATGAACTCGTCGGAAGCGGGCGAGCCTTCCTTGCCGCCACAGGCGGCCACCACCAGATACTGCTTGCCGTTGGCTTCGTAGCTGCAAGGCGTGGCAAACCCGGCCGATTCCAGCCTGTGCTCCCAGGCAATCTTGCCCGTGTCGCTTTCATAAGCGCGGAAGACTCGGTCGAAGGTGCCGCTCATGAAGACGAGTCCGCCCGCCGTGCAGATGCTGCCGCCGTGCGAACTGGCGCCCGTCTTGGGGATGCCCTTGGCCGTCAGTTCGGGGAACTCGCCGTTGACGACACGCCAGGCGAACTCGCCCTTGCCGCAGTCGATGGCCGTCATGTAGCCCCACGGCGGCTTGATCCCCGGATAGCCCTTGTTGTCGCGAAGGTCGTTGCGCTTGGTGAGTTGATACCGGTACGGCATACCGGGCTTGGCGTCGGCGAAGGCCACTATGTTCGACGTGTCGTCGGAACTGACGAAGACGCGGTTGCGCTTAGGGTCGAACGAGCAGCCGCCCCATAGCGGACCGCCCCGAAAGCCGGGATGCACGAGGTAGCCGTTCTTCGCGTTCGGCGTGTAGATGGGACCGCGTTTGATCCCCTGTAAAATGTCCTTCACGTAGGCCGTGGCCTCGGGAGAGATGTCGGTGATCCACTCGTCGCGCCAGCCCTGCCGCGACACGGCCGGCGGCTTGGAAGGGAAAGGCTGCGTCGGGTGCAGACGCTCGCCTTCCAGGTCCGATTGCGGGATGGGCCTTTCCTCCACGGGCCAGATGGGCTGGCCGGTGTCACGATGGAAAAACCACATCCAGCCCTGCTTGGTGGGTTGCACGACGGCGTCGATGGTCTTGCCGCCATGGCGCATGGTGATCAGCGCCGGTTGCGCGGGCATGTCCATGTCCCACACGTCGTGATGGACGATCTGGTAGTGCCATTTGCGCTCCCCGGTGAGCGCATCCAGCGCCAGAACACAGTTGCCGAACAGGTTCGCGCCTTTCCGGTTGCCGCCGTAAAAATCGAAGGCGGGCGACCCGATGCCGGCGAAGACAAGGCCGCGCTTGGGATCGACGCTCATGCCGGCCCAGTTGTTCGTGCCGCCGGCGGAGAGCCAGGAATCGTTCTCCCAGGTATCGTTGCCGAACTCGCCCGGCCGCGGCACCGTGTGAAAGATCCAGCGGCGTTTGCCGGTCTTGGCGTCCCACCCGCGAATGTGCCCCGGGGCCTCCGGATACGGCCCTTCGCCGCCGCCGCCACCGGTGATGACCACGTCCTTATAAACAACCACGGGCGAGGTGTGCTTGAAGGAGAGATTGCGCATGTCGTGATCGAACTCTTCCTTGAGATCGAGCACGCCCTTGTTGGCGAAGCTCTCGATGAGCTGGCCGGTCTTGGCGTTCAAGGCAATCAGCGTGTCCTGGTAACAGGAGAAGATGCGCTTGTCCTCGCCCTCCTCCCAATAGCACACGCCCCGGCTGTTGCCGGGCGAACGGCGCGTGGTGCGTCCCTGCGCCGGATCGAAACTCCACAGCAGTTCGCCCGTGGCCGCGTTCAACGCCTGCATCTTCAAGCGGGGCGTCGAGATGTACATGACGCCGTCCACGACGATGGGCGTGCACTCGCTCGACGTGGCCGGACGCTGGCTCGCGTCGCCCGTCTTGTGAACCCAGGCCACCTTCAGGCTCTTCACGTTCGAGGGCGTGATCTGCTCCACGGGCGAATAGCGCGTGGCCTGGGCATCGCCCGCATACCAGTTCCACTCCCGTTCGCGCGGCGTGGCGGCCGCGGCGCGCGGTCCCGGAATCAGAGTGGCGGCGGCGGCCGAATGGATGAGAAAATCGCGGCGTTTCATCAAGGGGAGACTCTATCAATCTGACGGCCCTACTTGCAACGAAGTTACCGGGGGAGAGAAGATGGCCGTGGCATGATCACCCGGCGAGAGTTCAGCGGACTGGCGGCGGGAGCCCTGGCCGCTCAGTCACAACCTGCGCGGCCCAACATCGTTTTCATCTTTTCCGACGATCACCACTATCAGTGTCTCGGCGCCGCCGGGAACCCGCACATTCAGACGCCGAACCTCGACCGGCTGGCCTCGAAGGGCGTGAACTTCACGCACGCCATGGCCAGCACGCCGCAGTGCTGCCCGTCGCGCGGCATCATGTTGTCGGGGTTGGAGACCTATCAAAACGGATTGCAATCGAATGGCTACACGGCGTTCAAGCCGGAGCACGGTCCGACGGCGATCGAACAGTTGCGCCGCGCCGGCTACGCGACCCACCTCGCCGGCAAATGGCATATCACGAACATGCCCGGCGAGTGCGGCTTCACGAACGCACCGTTGTGGTTGCGCGGCGGCGGCAGCAAGTATGTGGATCCCGTGCTGCGCCGCGGCCTGGAGGGCCAGGATCAGGAGACCAGAGGCCATATCACGGATCTGTTCACCGATGCCGCCGTGGACGTGGTTGAGAAGGCCGCGAAAGACAAGCCCTATTTCCTGTGGCTCAGCTATAACGCGCCTCACACGCCTTGGACCGCCGTTGAGCCTTACAAGACGCGATACGCGGTGAAAGCCGCGCCGCCACCCGCGCACCCGGCCGGAGGCAAGCCGTTCGACTGGGCCACCTACTACGCGGTTATTTCCCACATGGACGCGGGCATTGGACGCGTGATCACCGCCATCGAGAACGCCGGGCAATGGGACAACACGCTCATCTTCTTCATCGGCGACAACGGCTACCTGTGCGGAACCAAAGGGCTGAACGGCAAGGTGCATCCATGGGAGGAAAGCGTGCGCGTTCCTTACCTGGTTTCAGGCGGCGCGGTGCGGGCGCGCGGCAAGCAGAGCGCTCCGGTCTGTTCCATCGACGCACCGGCCACCTGGCTCGACTTCGCCCGAGTCAAACCGGCCTACGCGCTGGCCGGCACGAGCCTGCGCGAAGAGTTGGCCAAAGGCACTTCGCACCACGAGCACGGCTTCGCCGTTTGGAACGACGGCCGCCCCGAAGGCCTGGCCACTCGCGTCGCCGTGGAACCCTACCGCCTGGTGCGCACGCGCTTCTACAAGTACATCCTGTGGCAATCGAAACGGGACGCGCTCCACGAGGTGGACAGAGACCTGGCCGAGGCGCGCAACCTGGCGGAAAAGCCGTCGGCGCTGCACAAGCAGGTGATCGCCGAAATGCGCGGCGCGTTGGAAGAGCGCATGGAGAAGACCAACGATCCCGCCCTGGCCTGGATGCGTTGACCCGCGGCTAAAGTTCCTTGGCCGCCTGCCCCGGCCCGAGGATGCCGGGCGGCAGTTCCATCAGCCGGATATTGCGGAAGTGGATCTTCGCGCCCTCGGACTCCAGGCACAGATAGCCCTTCTTCTGGGTCGCCTTGGAGATGCCGTTCACGAACTTTCCGTTGATCGACAGCTTGATGGTGCCGTCCACGGCCACGACGTCATAGACGTTCCACTCGTTCTTTGGCTTGCAGCGCGACTCGAACGAGAAGCTGCGCTGGCCGCGCGGATTGTCGGCCACTGTCTTCACACCGCCCACGCCAAACAACTCGCCCGTCACATAGGCATGGGGCGGCGTAATGCCGTCGCGCGCGTGCAACTCCGGCCAGCCAAGTTCCAGCATCTGAATCTCGATGCCATCCGGCAGCCGGTTTTTTTCGCCCGGGACGGCGCCGGACCAGGCGAACACGCCGGAGTTTCCACCCGTCTCGGTGTGCATCCACTCTATATGCAGAAGAAAGTTTTCATACTGCTTCACGCTGCGCATGACGCCGATCGGAGTGCCCTTGCAGACCAGTTCGCCGTTCTGCACGGACCATGTGTCGGGATCGGTGTTCACGTTCACCCACCCCGTAAGGTCGCGTCCGTTGAACAGATCCACCCACTGCGGCACGAGCGTGGGCGGCGTGGACGATTGCGGCAGCGCTGGAAACACAAGCGCCGCCAGGACGAAGGCGGCGGCACAACCAAGGAAAATTCTCATAAGACCCCTCCAAAAGATGTCGAGCGTGGCTGGTGTCGATTGCTGCCTGATACACCCGGGCCCGAACGGGGGGCCTGCCTCCTGGCTATTGTAGAGGACGCGCCGGGGGGCGTGGCAAAACTGGTACCGCCACTAAGGCCCGGAACCGCTGAGATTAGGGTTTCTTTCCACGCTAAACCACTGTTCGCTAGGGCGAACCATTGATTTACCCTCGATCTTTCTGCCTCCACACTGGAGCGAGAGGGAAATGCAAGTGAAACGTATCATTGCGATTATGTTCATGATGGCCGCCCTGGCGCTGAGCCTTCAGGCGACCGTCATCGCCTCGTTGGAGAATACGGGCGTCGGCGCTGCCGGCAGCGGCCAAGCCGATCCGAACTGGGTGGTACGCCAGGGAAGCAATCCGTATGTGAACGCGTATCAGACGGCGAGTCCAGGCTTTCCATTTCCCCACTGGATGGCCAATAACGCCACGTCGATGTGGATCAGCCCGAGCCCCAGCTACCCGAATGCCGGCTCTGATGCGGGCGGGCTCTGGGAATACCAGAACACGTTCGACCTCACAGGGTTCGATTTGAGTACGGTGCAGATCGATTTCCGCCTGGGCGTGGATAACCGCTTCGACGGTTACATTCTGAACGGCGGCCCCGTGATCGTCCCCGGCCCTTGGGCGGCGTTCGGATCTTTGTCGCCCTGGTTTTCGGTGAACACCGCCGGACTGCTCCAGGGCCAGAACACGATCACCTTCCTGGACTTCAACCTGCCTCAACAAACGGGAAATCCGGGCGGCTTCCGGTTGGAGTTCGATGCCGAGGGAACAGTGGTTCCGGAACCCTCGACGGCTCTGCTGTTGGGTGGCGGTCTGGCCTTGGCGGCGGCCCTGCGCCGCCGTCGCCGTTAATGGATCCCGCCCGGCTGTAAGCCGGTTCCTGTACCGCCGTCCGCCGGAGCGGGCCGCAGTGGCAGCCATTCCTCTCGGCCCGCCATCACTGGCGGGCTCCAGCAACCTACCCGGGAGTTGTAACGGCGCGGGCCACGCCATCCTCCCCTATTTGGTTTTGCTCCACGTGGGGTTTTCCCTGCCAGCGCGCGTTACCGCGGCCGCGGTGCGCTCTTACCGCACCATTTCACCCTTACCGGACGGGCGCGAACCCGCCAGGCGGTATATTTTCTGTGGCACTGATCCGTGGAACGCGGTTCTGACCGCGCCCCCCCGGCCGTTAGCCGGCACGCTGCCCTATGGAGACCGGACTTTCCTCGGCGCCTCCCCTCGCGCCTCGCGGTTTGAGGAAGAGGACGACGCGGCTGCCCGCCGTGCGAGATCCGCTTCCATCTTCGCACAACGTCCTGGTGTTTCTTCCTGGCCGTAACATTTTCCGCCGCCGGAAGATCCTTTGTGATCAGGGTGGTACTGGGAGTCCGCCCCCCAAGATTGTAAGTTGTAGTAAACTCATTAAATCGGAGGGAGAGTTGAGTGACGTTTTCTCAACTTCGGTACCCGCGTCTACATGGAACCAGGAGAAATCTCGTGAAAAATAGGACACTGGCTGCACTGTTCATCGCACTGCTGCTCGCCTGTGGCGCGATGTATGCGCAGGGCGAGGGCCCACAGGTGCACGCCAACAAGGACGACTGGGAGGAGATCAACTTCGAAACGAATTCGGCCAAGATCTCCGATGGATTCCCTACCATGCTACGTATGGCCGAACTATTGAAAGGCAATCCAGGCTGGCGGTTGAAGGTCGAAGGGCATACCGATTCGCTCGGTTCGCACCCGTTCAACGACAAGCTCGCCATGAACCGCGCCAAAGCGGTGAAAGCATTCCTGGAAAAATACGGGGCCAACCCGAATCAAACCACCGCCGCCGCGCAGGGCAAACGAGTCCCCAAGGTGGCCAACGACACCAAGGAAGGGCGTTTCGTTAACCGCCGCGTCCAGATGACCCTTACCGACGATAAGGGCAACGTGGTGAAGGCCAACGCTGGCGCCGGCGACACGGTGTCGGCCATGGAAAAGCACGCCAAGCAAAGCGAGGAGTGCTGCAATCTGATTTTGAAGCGGCTCGACAAGCTGGAGGAGATTCTGGCCGAGTTGCGGCAGTTGAAAGACGACCATCGTAAGATTCTCGACGAACTAGCGGCCATGAAAAGGGGTGGTGCGGGAGCCGGTGCGGCCGCCGCTGCCGCTCCTGCCGCCGCTGCCGCGGCAGCCACGAGTCCGGCGCAGTTGACCCAGATGGCCGAGTCGGCCGCCAAGAAGGCCGTCGACGAAATGAAGGCCGGTTCGCCGAAGTTTTCGTTGCTGGGGTTGAACGTCGGGCCCGACGGTTCCGGCAATGCCACCATGACCGGCCGCGCGCGTTACTTCGCCCCGTTCGGCACCCGCTCCGCCATACAGGCCCAGGGCGAGTACATGTACTATCGCGACCGCCGGGAAGGCCAGTTCGACCTTGGTCTCGTAAACCGCTGGAAGGACGTTCAACTGGGCGGTTTCGCCAGCTTCAAGAACGTCTGGATGAAGGGCATGGACAACACCGGTACGCTCGGCCAGGCCAGCTTCACGGCTGACTATCTGTTCGGCCAGGGCAAAGTCGGCCTGTTTGGCGTGAAGACCTTCCTGAACGACGCCGTCATCAAGACGGTGGCGCAGCGCAACCTAGTGACCGAAACCTATCTGCACGCCGTCGATCAACTCGGCGCGTCAGGCACGGTGGCGTTGGGCCGCAGTCCCAAGTCGCCGTGGGTGGAAGGTAACATTGGCTGGCTGAAGAGCGCCGGCGGCAACAAGAAGGCCGGCGGCACGGCCCGCTTCGTCTTCCCCGTGAACCCCTACTTCGCCCTGTCGGCCGAAGGCGGCGTGAACGAAACGCTGATCGGAACCGAGAACAACGGCCGCGCCGTGTTCGGTATCCTCTTCGGCAATTACATCCATCCGAAGGAATTCCAGGCCGCCGATCATCCGGTGCCGGTGGACATTCCGCGAGTCCGCTATGAAATGCTGACCCGCACGCGCCGCACGGGCAACGACCCGCCGGTGCCTGTGACGAAGGATCTGTTGGGCGTGAAGGCTGGCTCGCTCCAGTTGGACGCCTCGGATTCCTACGATCCGGATGGCGACCCGATCACATTCCTGTGGTCGCAGGTGGCCGGTCCGGCCGTGACGCTGACCGGAGCCAACACCTCGCGGCCCAGCTTCACGGCGACGGAAGGCCAGATGTACGGCTTCCGCGTCCTGCTGGCCGACGACAAGAATTCGCAGGCCATCGCCCGCGTCACCGTCACCACGCAGGAACCGGCTCGTGTCCGCATCCTGCGCTGGACGGCGAACCCGTCACTGATTCAGCCCGGCGAAAGCTCGTCGCTGAACTACCTGGTGGAGAACGCCACCTCGGTGAGCATCTCCGGAGTCACGCAGTCGCTGAGCCCGCAGTCGGGCGTGGTCAGCGTGTCGCCCAGGCAGACCACCAGCTACACGCTGACGGCCAAGAACGCCACCAGCGAGGAGACGGCCGTGGTGGTGGTGGGCGTGGAACGCTCCCAGGCGCGCTTTGTAAGCTGCTCGGCGAGCCCGGCCACCATTCTGCCGGGTGAGGCCGCCACGCTGAACTGGAACAGCGAGAACGCGCGCAGCGTGGAAGTCGTGGGCGTTGGCACCTTCGCGCCCACCGGCTCGACCGTGGTGACGCCGCAGCAGTCCACGACCTATACGCTGATCGCCCGCGGCGACGGCGGCGAAGGCACGTGCACGGCGACGGTGGCGGTGCAAACGGGCAACCGTCCCATCATCGCCTCGTTCAAGGCCGAACCGATGGAAATCGTGGAAGGCGAAAAGTCCACACTGAGCTGGGCCGTGCAGGGCGCCGACACGGTGGAAATCACCGGCATCTCCAGCCCGGCCCCCAGCGGCTCGGGCGACGTGATGCCCAACACGACCACCACCTACACGCTGACGGCGACCAACAAGTTCGGCCAGTCCATCGCCAACACGACCGTCACCGTGATTCCGCGCGTGAAGGTGATCTCCTTCACGGCGAATCCGTCCACCATCAACAAGCCCGGAACACCGGTGACTTTCGCCTGGACGACGGAAAACGCCGCGGAAGTCTTCATCACCGAGGGCATCGGTTCGCGCTCGCCCAACGGCTCGCTGACCAACGCGGGCCCGATGAAGACCACCACCTATCAACTGACGGCCATCGGCCGCGGCCGCAACAACACGGCGACGGCGATGGTGTCGGTGACGGTGGATACCGGCGGCAACAACGAAAACAAGCCGCCGACGGCGTTCGTGCCGATCTCCAGCTTCCTGACGCCCCTGCGGCAGATCGTGCTGAACGGATCGAGTTCGTTCGATCCCGACGGCGATCCGATCACCTACGAGTGGCGGAGCATCGACGGCAAGGCGACGATCCTGAGCCCGAATTCGGCCGTTACGCAGGCGATTCTCGATGGCACCAACACCTTCTACTTCACGTTTGAACTGAAGGTGACCGACTCGAAGGGCGCCTCCTCGGTGACCAACGTCAGGGTGACCCTGGTGCAGTTGGGCGGATCGAACCGCTAGCAACTCACGACCATAAGGCAATCGCCGGGCCGGGTCCTACGGGATCCGGCCCGGTTTGTGTTTGGGGCGCGAGTGCCAGACCCTAGAATGGAGGGGCATGGATTGGACCCTGTTCGGCGCGATGGTCACCGGCTTTCTGGCCATCATCAACCCCATCTCCTCGGCCCCGATCTTCGCCAATGTCACCGCGGGCACCTCGCCCGAGGTACGGAACCAGGTGGCCCGGCGCGCCGTGGCCATCGCCTTCGGCATCATCGTGCTCTTCACCGTGGCGGGCAACCTGATCTTCAGCCTGTTCGGCATCACCCTCACGGCGTTCCGCATGGTGGGCGGCGTGCTGGTCATGATCGTCGGCTTTGAAATGGTGCATGGCCAGTACTCCAGCGTCCATGCGCCGTCGGACGAGGACCAGGAGGATAGCCGTGAATCGCAACTGAGCGTTGCCGTGTCGCCGCTCGGCACGCCGCTGGTCGCCGGCCCCGGCACCATCTCCACGGCCATGGGCTTCGCGGGCGACGGCAACCTGGTGCGCGTCGGCATGACACTGGCCGCGGCGGCCCTGATTTGCGCCGTCACGCTGGCCTCGTTTCATTTCAGCGCGCGGCTGATGAGTTTTCTCGGTAAGAGCGGCATGAACGTGGTGAGCCGCCTGATGGGACTCATCATCGCCGTGATCGGCATGCAGATGCTGTTGATGGGCGTGTATGCCGCCATCGCCGGCTACGCGGGCTACACGCACCCCCGCTGACACCCAAGCGCCGCTCGTGTAAAGTGGCCCTCATGCCCAATTCACCCGTTCATTTCGAGATTCCCGCCGACGACGTCAAGCGGGCCAAGAAGTTCTACGAGAGGGCGTTCGGATGGAAGATCTCCGACCCGTTGAAGATGAACTACTTCCTGGTGGCCACCCGGGAGGATGGCGAGCCAGGCATCAACGGAGGCCTGATGGCGCGCGTCGAGCCAGGCCAGCCGTTCATGAATTACCTGGGCGTGCCGTCGATCGACGGCGCGTTGAAAAAGGTGCTGAAGGCAGGCGGCCAGGTGGCCCTGCCGAAAACCGAGATCGGCCACGGCATGGGCTGGATCGCCGCCTTCCAGGACACCGAGCGCAACCTGATCGGACTGCATCAGATGGCCGAGGCGCCCGCGCCCCCGAAGCGGGCCGCGAAGAAGGCTGTTAAGAAGGCGGCAAAGAAAGCCGCGAAAAAGACCGCGAGCAAGCGGAAATAGCGCCCGGCTTCGAGAAGGCCCGCGGGCGGAGTCCGGCTACCGTTTCAGCGTTTCCAGCACTTCGCCCGTGGCCTGTTCCACCTTCGCGTGCAGGCTGTGGCCGTGCGCATCCATGGTGACAATCGCCATGAAGCCTTTCACGCGCAGGCGCCACATCGCCTCGGGAATGCCAAACTCGAACAGGTCCACGCCAAGCACCTTTTCCACCGTGCGCGCATAGAACTGCGCCGCGCCCCCGATGGCGTTCAAATACACGGCTCCATGCTGTTGCAGCGCGGCCAGCGTCTTCGGTCCCATGCCGCCCTTGCCGATCACCACGCGCACGCCGTACTCGCCAATCACGTGCGCCTGGTAAGGCTCCTCGCGGATCGATGTCGTCGGACCGCCCGCCTTCATCACCCACTCCTCGCCCTGCTTCAGCATCACCGGACCGCAGTGGTACAGCACGCTGCCGCGCAGGTCGGCGGGCGGAGCATTCTTCATCAGGTAGGCGTGCACCTGGTCGCGCCCGGTAAACATCTCACCGTTGATGATCACCACGTCGCCCACTTTCAGCGCGCGAATCTGCTCCTCGCTGATGGGAGGCGTCAGAATCACCTCGCGCCCGGTGAGCGGGAAGCCTTCGCCCGCGGCCATGCAGTCCACCGCGCGATCGGGATCGCGGTACAGCCACTTCGTGATGGCTCCGGTGCGCGCGTCCAGCCGCACGCCCAGCCGGCGGAAAGCCCAGCAGTCGTAGGCGACGCTGACGAAGTAGCTCGCCGGCAGCCGGTTCGCCGCCGCGATCTTGCAGCCGATCAGCGAACTTTTGCCGCCGAAGCCCATCGGCCCCACGCCCAGCCGGTTGGCCTCGTCCATGATTTCCGCTTCCAGTTTGGCCAGTACGGGATCGGGATTCGTGTCATCCAGCGTGCGGAACAACTGTTCCTTGGCCACGTAGTAGCCATGCGCGCGGTCGCTGCCGATGCACACGCCCAGCGCGCCCGGCGCGCAGCCCTGTCCCTGCGCCTGCCACACCGCGTGCAAAATGCACTTGCGCACGCCTTCCAGGTCGCGGTCCGCCCGTCCCAGGTGGTCCAGTGTGCAAGGAACCGAATATTGAATGTTCTTGTTCTCGCAGCCGCCTCCCTTCAGGATGAGCTTCACCTCGATCTCATCCTCCTCCCACTGTTCAAAGTGAAACACCGGGGTTTCCGGTCCCAGATTGTCGCCCGAGTTTTTCCCCGTCAGCGAGTCCACCGAGTTCGGCCGCAACTTTCCCGTGCGCGTCGCCTCGACCACCGCTTCGCGGATGGCCTTCTTCAACTGAATCTGGTTCACTCCCACGGGCGTGTGGATCAGGAAGGTCGGCATGCCCGTGTCCTGGCAGATCGGCCCCTTGTCCTCGAACGCCATGTCGATGTTGGAGGCAATCACGTTGAGCGCCTGGGACGCCTGTGTTCCGGCGGGCTCCTCCCGCGTGGCGATGCCCATGGCGGCGCGCACGTCGGGCGGCAGGTTGGTCGATGTCTGGGTGATCAGTTCAAGAAGACTGCTGGCGAGAAATTGCATGGCAAGCTACCAGTTTCATGGTATCTTGATGCGCACCGTGGCGGTCAGTCCGGCTTTCACGGAGGCGTCCGGAGCATCGAAATTCACCGTCACCCGGCCGTCCTTGATCTCCGCGACCTCCCCCTCGACAGACGTTAAAGGCAGTTCGGCCACCATCACAGCGGCCGGCATCGGCACATGCAGTTTCGCCAGCACCGGAGGTTCGGGCTCGATCACCACTTTCAATCGCAGCGGGTTGGCCGAGAGTTGGAACAGGTCCTCCATGCCCGCGTCCACGGGATCGCCGGCCTTCAAGCGCACCGCCAGTACAACGCCATCGACGGGCGAATGGATCTCAGCCGCCGACAGGTCGTTCTGCGCGGCTTCGAGCGCTTTCTCGCGCTCTTCGAGCGACTTTCGCGCCGCCTCGATGTCGGCGCCCAGGTTCTTCACCTTCTCCTCGGCCCGCCGCGCCAGTTCGCGCAACCCCTCGGCCTCGGCCCGGGCGTTTTCCGAATCCTTCTCCGCCTTTTCGAAGGTGAGCCTCGGCGTGGCCCCTTCGCGATACAGCAACTGCTGGCGCATGGCGATCTTGCTCGCGCGGTCATACTCGCCCTGCGCCCGCGACGCGTCGGCCCCGGCGCGCGAAGCCTCCAAACGCGCGGCCAGCAGCGTGCTTTCCAGATTCGTGACGCGGGATTGCACCGCTTCCAACTGCTCCCTGGACACCGTCATCACGCCATCGAGCCCTTCGTTGCGGATGCGTCCCAGAAGCTGCCCTTCAAACACTTCCTGGCCCGGCTGCACCTCCACCGACTCCATCGTTCCTTCCACCGGAGCAGGCACCAGCAGCAGTTCGCGCGCGTTAATCAGTCCCGTGTAGTTCACATCGGAACCGGAACTCAACGCGGGCTCGGGCGGCGGCGCGGCGGTCTTCGGCTCCGGTTTCTTCGCCTCATGCCGGAACAGCGTCACGCCACTCACGCCCAGCGCCAGCACGGCCACGCTGGCAATACCCAGGACCCATTTCCGGTTGCTGTGCAAGAAGAGCAAAGATCATCATACTCGGGACTGCCGCCCGCGCCACTTTTTCCGGGCGCGACATGCCGCCGGTGCTACTCTAACGGCCATGAAGCCCCCCACGGCGCTCGCGATGGGCGCCCTGCTTCTCCGTCTCGGCAACACGACCTTCGGCGGCGGCGATCCGGCCATGGCCGCCATGCAACGCGAACTGGTGGACCGGCTGAAGTGGCTCACCGCGGAGCAACACGGATTGGCCTTCGGCCTGGCCCGAGTCACTCCGGGCACCAACGTGCTGGCCTACTGTGCCGCCACCGGCTGGATGGTGGCCGGATGGTTTGGCTCGCTGCTCTCGGTCTCGGGCGTGGTGATCCCTTCGGCGCTGCTGGCCGTGTGGCTGTGCGGCGTCTACGACATTTACGGGGCGAACCCGTGGTTCCGCGCCGCTGTGGCCGGCGTTGTGGCGGGCGCCGTGGGCATGATGGCTTCGAGCGGCGTCTCGCTGATCCGGGCGCGCGCCCGGGGGAGGTGGCTCCTGCCCGGCCTGCTGTTCGCGGCCGCCGTGATCGCCGCGATGCGGTTCAACCTGCTCTCCCCGCTCAAAATTCTCGCGGCGGCGGGACTCCTCGGCGCTCTCTTCGGCGACCGGCCCGGCAGCGAGGACCCGGCGTGACCCCCCTGCTCATCTATCTGCTGTTCCTCAAAGCGACACTCACTTCGTTCAGCGGAATGGGTTCGCTGCCCATCATCCGCCAGGAGTTCGTCGTCGAACGCCATCTGCTCACCGACCGCCAACTGGCCACCGCGCTCGCCGTCGGCCGCGCGGGCCCTGGGCCGCATGGCCTCTACATGGTGGCGGCCGGATATTTCATCGCCGGCGTGCCTGGCGCCGCGGCGGGATGCGCCGCCCTGATGACGCCGGCCTTCCTGATTCTGCCCCTGCTGCTTCACCTGGGCCGCCATCGCGACCACCCGCGCGTGCGTGGCGCCATTCGCGGCGTCACGCTCGCCGCCGGAGCCCTGGTGGTGGCCGCCGCTCTGCCCATGGCGCGCGACGCCTGGACAGGTCCGCTTCCCGCCGCCATCTCGCTCGCCAGTTTCGGCGCGCTGCTGTTCACGCGACTCGATACATTGTGGATCGTTCTCGGCAGCGCCCTGGCCGGACTGGCGGGAATGTTCCTGGCCGGCTAACGGAACAGCAACACCGCGCTGGCCGCCGTCAGCGACAGCACCAGGAACTCGAACAACTCGGGCGAGACGCGCCGCAGCAGCCAGCGCCCTCCTAGCGCGCCGCAGAACACGGCCGGCGACAGCATCACATCCAGTGTCAACGACGGCCAACTGAACAGTCCATGCCAGGCGTAGATGGGTGTCTTCGCCAGGTTCACGACGAAGAAGAACCAGGCGCCCGTGGCCACGAACTCCTCCTTCGTCAGCTTCCGGCTCAACAGGTAGAGGCTCATCGCCGGTCCGGCCGCGTTGGCCACCGTCGTCGAAAATCCGGCCACGATCCCGTAGGGGGCTCCGCTGCCTGTCACGGCCAGCGCCTCAGGGTGCCTCTTGCGCCACAGGTAGACGCTCAGCATGGCCAGCACGATCACGCCGATCAGCGGACGAATCGTCCCCTCGGGCAGCGAAAGCGCCAGAGCGCCCAGCGCCATGCCCGCCAGCACCGATGGAATCAGCGAGAACAGACGGCCGGCCGCTGCATTGCGCCGGTAGTAGGACACCGCGAACAGGTCGGCAAAACACAGCAAGGGCAGCAGCCATCCAGCCGACTGCCGGGCATCGCCGGCCACCTGCACCATCATCGGCACCACGAGAATTCCTATTCCCGGAACGCCCGTCTTGGCCACGCCCACACAGAAAGCGCACACCGCAGCCAGAGCCCATTGCCACACTTGCAGTTCCGGCATGGTTCCGGTAGTCCTTTCGCCTGTCCGGCGGGGCGCCTACCGCGCCGCCTTCTCCTGTGCCTCCACCACGGCCACGGCGGCCATCTTCACGATCGTGTCCACCTCGGTCTCCGGCGGCAGCACATGCACCGGATGCGCGAAACCCATCAGAATCGGGCCCACCAGTTCGCAGTTTCCCAACCGGGCCAGCAGCCGGTAAGCCGCATTGCCCGCTTCCAGGTTCGGAAACACGAGCACGTTGGCTCCGCGCGAAGCCAGCGGCGAGAACGGATATTTTTCCGCCAGCAGATCAGACGAAACGGCAAGATCGGCCTGCAACTCACCATCCACCACCAACTCCGGAGCGCGCTCGCGCACCAGTTCCACCGCCCGGGCCGCCTTCTCCGCCAGAGGGTGCCGCGTGGAACCGAAGTTCGAAAACGACACCAGTGCCACGCGCGGCTCCAGGTCGAACCGCCTGGCCGTACGCGCGGTGAGGATGGCGATCTCGGCCAGATCCTCGCTGGAAGGCTCGATGTTCACGGTAGGATCGGCCAGAAGATAGAACTCGCCTTTGGGTGTAATCAGCAGGTAGGCTCCGCATACCCGCCGCAGGCCCTTCTCCATCCGGATCACCTGCAGAGCCGGGCGGATCGTGTCCGGATAGTTGCGCGTCATTCCCCCCAGCATGCCGTCGGCGTCGCCCATGCGAACCATCAGGGAAGCGAAGACGAACGGGTCGAGCACGGCCAGCCGCGCGCCGTCCCGCGTGATCCCCTTGCGCTGCCGCAACCGGAACAACTCCTCGATATAAGCCCCGGCGCGGCCATCGGACTCCGGATCGACAATCTCCACCTGCGAGGCGTCCACATGCATCGCCTCCAGGGAAGCGCGAATCGCCGCCGCGGCGCCCACCAGCACCGGACGGGCGATCCGTTCGTCCACCAGCACGCGCGCGGCGCGCACGATGCGCTCGTCGGCGCCCTCGGGAAACACCACGCGCTTGGGCGCCTGCTGAGCCTTGTGGATCAGCATGCGCATCACCTCGCGCGCCTTGCCCAGCCGTTTCTCCAGGCTCTCGCGATACTCCGCCAGGTCGAGCGTCACCTGCGCCACGCCCGACGACATCGCGGCCTCGGCCACGGCCGCCGCTTCGTGCACGAGCACCCGCGGATCGAACGGCTTCGGAATAATGTATTCGCGGCCAAACTCCATCTTGTCCACGCCATAGGCGCGCCGGACCGAATCGGGCACATCGGCGCGCGCCAGAGCGGCCAGCGCCCTGGTGGCCGCCAGTTTCATCTCATCGTTGATGGTGGTCGCCCGCACGTCCAAAGCGCCCCGGAAGATGAACGGGAACCCCAGCACGTTATTCACCTGGTTCGGATAATCGCTCCGTCCCGTGGCGACAATGGCGTCGGGCCGTGCGGCCAAGGCTTCCTCATACGGTATTTCCGGATCGGGATTGGCCAGGGCGAAGACGATCGGGTCCCGTGCCATGGGCTTGATCATCTCGCCGGTCACGCAGTTGGCGGACGAAAGTCCGATGAACACATCGGCCCCCGCCAGAGCCTCGCTGAGCGTCCGCGCTTCGGTCTCGCGGACGAATTGCTGCTTATAGGAGTTCAGTTCCGCCATGCGTCCCGTGTGGAGGACTCCCTTGGAGTCGCACATCGTGAGCCGCTCGCGCCGCGCACCCAGTTTCACGAAATGCCGCGCGCACGAAATGGCGCTCGCTCCCGCGCCGTTCACCACGATCTCCACCTCGTCCAACCTCTTGCCGGCGATCTCCAGGGCGTTCAGCAGCGCCGCGCCGGAAATAATCGCCGTGCCGTGCTGATCGTCGTGGAATACGGGAATCTTCAACGTCCGGCGCAGTTCCTCTTCCACCACGAAACAGTCCGGCGCCTTGATGTCTTCCAGGTTGATTCCGCCGAAGGTGGGCTCAAGCAGTTGGCAGGCCAGGATGATCTCTCGAGGTTCCTTGGCCGCCAGTTCGATGTCGAACACGTCGATGTCGGCGAAGCGTTTGAACAACACGCCCTTGCCTTCCATCACCGGCTTGCTCGCCAAAGGGCCGATGTTGCCCAACCCCAGCACGGCGGTACCGTTGGTCACCACCGCCACCAGGTTCCCCTTCGACGTGTAGGAGTAGGCGAGCGAGGGATCCTTCTCGATTTCCAGGCAGGGAATCGCAACGCCCGGCGTGTAGGCCAGCGACAAATCGCGCTGTGTCCGGCAGGGCTTCGTGGACACCACCGACACCTTGCCGGCGGGCGATCCCGATGCGGAGGGCGCGTGATAGGCGAGAACATCCTCGCGGCGAATCTTCATGTTTGTACCTTCCTCTGGCTGAGGATAGATTACCTGAGATGAAGAAAGGGCCGGCCCCCTCCCGCTCGCGCGTGAGGATGACCGGCCGGAATTCCACCCGTCAAACCCGGAAGGGCCTGACGGATCCTCCTCCTGTTAAAACTCCAAACGTAATGCCACCTGCCCGGTGCGCGCGCCGCCGAAATCAACGCCGCGGGCGCCGGTGATGCGCCCGAAGTTGCTATCGGCCACGTTCAGGTTCGGGTCGCCCAGGTTGGTCCAGTTGGGCAGGTTCGTGAACGAGCCCTCCAAGCGCAGCCCCACGTTCTCGCGAATCACGAACCGCTTGCTCAGGCCCATGTTCAACGCGAACGTACCCGGTCCGTTGAAGATGCCCACGCCGGCATTGCCGAAGCGGGCGATTGGATTCGGATCGCGGCCCGGCGTGGAACCGACACGGCAGTCGTATTGCAGTCCGCCCACCTCGCGTCCCGGACAGACAAAGGCGGCGCGGTTGGCCCATATGTCGGCTGTTGGGTTCGACACCGAACCGTTCGCCTCGCCCACGCGGTCCGGGCGCTGCGCGCCGCGGCTGGGACCGTTCGTGCCCGAAGGATCCCCGCCGGAGAACGTGGGCGTCAGGAACGCGCCCGATTGCAGCGTCAGAATGCTGGACGCCTGCCAGCCGCCCAGCACCAGTTCGGCCGCGCGTCCCGCCCCGCTCATGAACTTGCGTCCCTTGCCGAAGGGCAACTGGTACACCATGGTCGTCACGAAACGGTGCCGCCGCGTGGCGTAGACGTTGCCGCGGTCGGCGCGCCGGTCCAGAGAGTTCGTCACGCGCCCGCCGCCGGTTTCCCCGGCGAAGCCCGTGGGCGCCGGTCCGGCGTTGTCGGCCAGGTTCTTGGCCATCGTGTAAGCCGTCGTGAAGCTTAACCCGCTCGTGAAACGGCGGTTCACCTCGAACTGGAGCGAGTTGTACAGCGAATTCGCCCCGGCATCGCGGCTGAAGATCAGGCCCCAGTTCGGAAACGGCCTGTCCAGGCTGGTGCGCCGCGCATAGAACGACGTCGAGGGAGTCATCTGGTTCACATCCGGCGCCCACGGCAACTGGTAGGAACGGTTGCCGATGTAGGAGACGCGCAGCCCTGTATTGCGGGTCAATTCGCGGTCCACCGTCAACGCCCATTGCAGCATCTGCGGCGGCTTGAAGTCGATCTGATTGGCCGTGCGGAATTCAAACGTGCCCAGCGAACCGCCGCGCACGCCGCTGCCCGGAGTCCGCGTTTCCGGCAGCGCGAATATCGGTTTGCCGTCGGCGCCGATGTTGTTGAAGTTGCGCACGTCGCTCTGCACGGTACCCGTCAGCGAATAGAAGACCGAGCCCATCAGAATCATGTTGTACAGCCCGCCCGAGGCCCGCAGCGTCGTTTTATTGTTCAAACGGTAGGCCAGTCCAACGCGCGGCAGGAACTGTGTCTTATATGTGTTGCGGAGCGACTCCGGCAGGCCCGCGTCTTTCGCCGTGACGATCGGCGTGCAGCCAATGCCGTTCTGCGCCGCGCCAGGGCAGCCGTTGAAGGAGAGAATCGCGCCGGGCGCCACCAGGTTTCGCGCCTCGGGGTCCGACATGATGATCACCGCGCCCGTCCGCGCCACGTTACGGTCGAAGTTGGCGATGTTCAGCCCGTTGTCGCGGTAGCCGGGGTGGAGTTCGTAGCGCACGCCCAGGTCGAGCGTCAGCTTGCTGTTCACGCGGATCGTGTCCTGCGCATACAGCTTGTAGTGTGTCGCCTGGCCGTCGTTATCCCGGTCGAGAGCGGCGACCGCCGTGCTCGTGGGGACTCCCAGCAGGAAATCGGAGAAACCGTAACCCGTGAACGCCGGGCCAAAGCTGAAATCGCCGTAGTTGTTGCCCGTGGTGAAGCCCAGATCGGAACGCGCCCGCAGGTTGCGCACGTCGCCGCCGAACTTGAAGGTATGCTTGCCGCGAACCCAGGTCAGGTTGTCGATGAACTGGACATTGTCCGAGATGCTATAGCCCGGCCGGCCCTTGCTCACGCTCGTGTACAGGTCGATGCCGAAGGCCGGCAGTCCGTTGAAGAAGATATCCCGCTGAATGTCCTTCAAGCCAAGGTCGTTGGTGAACGCGCGGCCGTCGAAGTTGAAAATGGTCGCCGAATCGGACTTGATGTAGCCCATGCGCGCTTCGTTCAGCAGGTTCGGCTTGATCGTGTAGGTCCACGAGCCGGATACCTGCCAGAACTTCGCGCTCTGCGTATCGGACGGCAGCGTCAGCGCGTTGGCGCCCAGCGCCGGATTGTTCTTGTAGGAGAGGCGTCCGTAGACGTGGTGCTTCAGGCTGAAGTTCTGGTCCACGCGCGCCTCGTACTGATCGGAGTTGATCGAGGTCGAGCGGTTCTCGCGGTAGTTCGACGCCGACCGCCGGTCGGTCGGACCCGTGTTCGGAAGCGGGTAGAGGCTCATCACCTTCTTGGCGATGTCGCTGATGCGCGAGGCCGGAACGATGTTGCCCGCGAAGGGAACGCCCGTGTAAGGATCGCGAATGTTCACGCCTTCCCGGCTGAAGTCGCCTCCTCGCACGAAGCTGGTGGGCACCGTGTTCTGGATCGTGCCCTGCCGGGGGAACCGCAGCGACTCCCAGGTGAAATAGAAGAATGTCCTGTCCTTGCCGTTGTACAGTTTCGGCACAATGACCGGTCCGCCCAGCGTGCCGCCGAACGTGTTGCCGATCTTGGCCGGCAATACGTTCTGTCCGTAAGCGCGCGCGTCGAATGCCTTGTTCTGGTGATACCAGAACAGCGCGCCGTGATAGGCGTTCGATCCGCCCTTGGAGATCACCGTCACGTCGCCCGGTTGGCCGAACTCCGCGGTGTTGCCCACGCCCTGCACACGGACTTCACTGATCGACTCCACCGAAAGGAACATGTTCCGGTTCGGCGAATTGCCCGTCGAGGCCGTGATCGAAATGCCGTCCACGGTCGACTCCGACTGCGCCGGAAGCCCGCCCTGGATCGACAGCGCCGCGCCATTGTCTCCCTGCACGCCCGGCAGCGACTGCAGCAGGGCATAGGGGCTTGTGCTGCCCGCGCCGCGCACGTTGGAAGGCAGATTCAACACTTTCTCCGCCGTGAGGTTCGAGGCAATCGAAGGCGTGTCCGTCGCAATGACGCCCGCCGACGACTCGACCTCCACCGTTTGCGTCACTTCGCCTACTTCCAGACGCGCATCCACGCGCAGCCGGGAGCGGGCCTCCAACGTCACGCCGCCGGAAACGAACGTCCGGAAACCCGGCGAGGTCACCGATACCGTATACGGACCGGCGTCCACGTTCTGGAACTCGTACCCACCCTGCTCGTTGGTGACTCCCTCGCGGCTCGTGTTCGAGGCCGTTTGGGTCACCTTCACAGCCGCGCCTTTTACCACCGCGCCGGAGGCATCGGTCACGTTTCCCAGGATCACGCCATAGGTAGACTGCGCCCAGACCGGCGATGCGGAGGCAGTGCACAGCAAAAACACGGCAAAAATTGCTTGTTGAGATAGTTTCATTTTGGATTTCACCCTTGTTGAGTAACTCCCGTTATGTTGGTCGATTGTAGCGCGAGTTCCGTGTCAGTCAAATGGCAATTTCATTTCGGGCCCGTGTTACACTGACCGATCACCCAGTGACCTCCTCCAGCCACAGCCTGCAGAAGACCGCCGGATGGGTCCATCTATGGGCTTTAGGCGTCGGCGGGGTAATCTCCGGAAACTTCTTCGGCTGGCAGACCGGCCTGCTCACGGGCGGCTTCGGCGGGCTTTTCCTGGCCACATTGATCATCGCGGCCATGTACGTTTGCCTTGTCTTCTCTATCGCTGAATTGTCGGCTGCCCTCCCCTCCGCTGGGGGATTCTACAACTTCACCCGTTCCGCGTTCGGCAAGGACCGCGCCTTTTTGAATGGACTGACCGACGCGATCGAGTATGTCACCACACCGGCCGTCATCGTCGCCGGCATCGCCGGTTATATGAAGGCGCTTGCGCCATCCACGCCGGAATGGATCTGGTGGGTCGTCTTTTACTGTATCTTTGTGTCAATTAACGTGAAAGGCGCGGCGCTTACTTTTCGCGTCTCCATGGCCATCACCGCGCTCGCCGCTTTCGTGCTTGCCTTTTTCTATGCCAGCGCCCTGCTGACGGGCTCGTTCCGCTGGGAGCACGCCTTGAACATCCCCCCCACCACGCCCGGCGGAACCGCGTTTCTTCCTCACGGCTGGTTCGGCATCTTTTCCGCTCTGCCCTATGCCGTGTGGTTCTACCTGGCCATTGAACAACTCCCTCTGTCGGCCGAAGAAAGCTTCGACGCAGAGCGCGACATGCCTCGCGCCCTCAAATGGGGCATGGCCACGCTGCTGTGCCTGTCTCTGAGCACGCTGGTTTTGAACTCGGGCGTGGGCCCCGGCGCGGCCGGCGTGGGCGCGTCGAACTCCCCTCTGGAAACCGGTTTCCGCGCCGTCTACCCCAGCAACGTCACCGCAGCATTGCTTTCAATCATCTCGCTCACCGGCCTCATCGCGAGCTTCCATTCCATCATTTACGCTTACGGCCGCCTGCTGTTCTCCCTGAGCCGCTCCGGATACCTGCCCTCCGTGCTGGGCCATGTGGGCCGCTGGCGCACCCCCTCTGTGGCGCTCATCGCGGGCGGCGTGCTCGGGCTCGCCCTGTGCTTCCTCGCTCAGCGTTACTCGACCAGCGTGGGCGCGGCGCTGTTGAACATGGCCGTCTTCGGCGCGTTGCTTTCCTACATCCTGGTGCTGATCTCATTTATCCGCCTGCGCGTGGATTCGCCCCTGCTGCGCCGCCCTTACCGTTCGCCGCTCGGCATTCCCGGCGCGATCGCCGGCATCTCGCTCGCCCTGCTTTGCCTGGCCGCCACGTTCGCGGTACCCTCATTCCGTCCCGGCGTCACCGGCGCCGCCGTCTTCATCGCGGCCATGCTCGCCTACTACTGGCTCTACCGCCGCCGCCATATGGAAGCCTATGAAACCAACATCCGCTCATCTCACTCTTCCTGAACTGAAGCGGCTCGCCCAGTCCGGCGAAATCGACACCGTCATCGTCGCGTTCACCGACCACTACGGCCGCCTGATGGGCAAGCGCTTCGACGCCGGTTTCTTCCTCTCCCATGCGGTCCGCGACGGCACGCATTGCTGCAACTACCTGCTCACCACGGACGCTGAAATGGAGCCCGTCCCCGGCTACTCGTTCGCCAACTGGGAACTCGGCTATGGCGACTTCCACATCGTTCCCGACACTGCCACCCTTCGCCGCCTGAGCTGGCAGGACCGCACGGCCTTCGTGCACTGCGACGTCGATCAGGTTGACCTCGCCCCGCGCTCCATCCTGAAGAGGCAGGCCGCCCTGGCGGCCAAAACAGGCTACGAGGCCATGGCCGCCAGCGAGTTGGAATACTACATCTTCCGCGACACCTACCGCGATGCCGCGAAGAAGGAGTACCGCGGGCTGGAACCCCTCGGCTGGTATCTCGAGGACTACAACATCCTGCAGGGCACGCGCGAGGAGTTCTACACCGCCGCCGTGCGCCGCCATTTGAAGGCCTCCGGCATCGCCGTCGAAAATTCGAAGGGCGAATGGGGCCTCGGCCAGCATGAAATCAACGTCCGTTACGGCCCCATCCTCCAGATGGCCGACGACCACACTCTCTACAAGCAATGCCTGAAGGAGGTGGCCGAGCAGTCCGGCGTCAGCGTCACCTTCATGGCCAAGCAGGCAGCGGGGCAGGCCGGTTCGGGTTGTCACGTTCACCTCAGCCTGCGCAAGGGCGGGCGCAACGCCTTCGCCGGAAACAAGAAGCTGGGGCCGGTGAGCGGCTCCGACGTTTTTCGCTGGTTCCTGGGCGGCTGGCTCGCCCACGTGCCCGAGTTCATGGTCTTCTACGCGCCCACCGTGAATTCCTACAAGCGTTTTGAAGACCTCTCCTGGGCCCCCACGCGGCTGGCCTGGAGCCACGACAACCGTACGGCTGGCTTCCGCGTCGTCGGCCACGGCGAATCGTTGCGCATCGAGTGCCGCATTCCGGGTGCCGACATCAATCCATATCTCGTCTTTGCCGCCGCTCTCGCTTCCGGCCTGGATGGCATCGCCAACCGGACCGAGCCGCCGCCCGTTTTCGAGGGCGATGTCTACGCCGCGCGCGCGCTGCCCCGCGTACCCTACTCGCTGGCAGAGGCCATTGGCCGCTTCGAGTCCAGCGAGTTCGTGAAGACCGCCCTGGGCGCGCCCGTCGCCGCTCACTACGCCCACTTCTACCGCAGCGAGCAGCGCGCGTTCGACCGTGCCGTCACCGACTGGGAACGGCGCCGCTATTTTGAGAAAATCTAATCCGACCCTGAAGGACCAACACACTCCATGCGTTTGCAAGACCAAGTCGCACTGATCACCGGCGCGGGCAGCGGCATCGGCCGCGAGTCCGCCCTTCTGTTCGCCGCCGAAGGCGCCGCGGTGGCCGCCGCCGACGTGAACCTCGCCTCGGCTGAAGTAGTCGCCGCCGAGATCGCCAAGGCCGGGGGCAAGGCCATCGCCGTGAAGGCCGATGTGTCCAAGGCCGCCGACTGCGAAGCCATGGTGGCCGCCGCCGAAAAAACATTTGGTAAGCTCACCGTGCTCTTCAACAACGCCGGCATCTCCCATGCCGACGACGACGACGCCATGACCACCAGCGAAGCCGTCTGGGATCTCACCTTCGCCATCAACGTAAAGGGCGTCTTCCTGGGCTGCAAATACGGCATTCCGGCCCTTCAGCGGGCCGGCGGCGGCTCCATCGTCAACACGGCTTCCTTCGTGGCCCTCCTCGGCGCGGCCACGCCCCAGCTTGCCTACACCGCCAGCAAGGGCGCCGTGCTCTCCATGACGCGCGAACTCGCCGCCATACACGCCCGCCAGAATATTCGCGTGAACGCCCTGTGCCCCGGCCCGCTGCGCACCGAACTGCTCATGAAGTACCTGAATACGGAAGAAAAGAAGCAGCGCCGCCTTGTTCACATTCCCATGGGCCGCTTCGGCGAGGCCGCTGAAATCGCCAAGGCCGCGCTCTACCTGGCCTCCTCGGAATCCTCTTTTGTCACCGGCTCGGAGTTCCTCGTGGACGGCGGCATCACGGCGGCCTACACGACTCCTCTCTAAACGGAAGCCATGAGTACGCAGACAACCATTTCGCCCGTCGACGGCCGCGTGATCGACCAGCGGCCGCTCGCCACCGGCGCGCAAATCGAATCGGCGCTCGCCCGCGCCGCCGCCGTCCAGCCCGCCTGGCGCGCTGCTCCGCTCGCGGAGCGCTGCGCCATCCTGACGAAATTCGTCGAATGGATGGAAGCGCGCGCCCAGGAGATTGGCGAAGAGATCACCTGGCAGATGGGCCGGCCCATCCGTTATGCGCCGAACGAAATCCGCCGCGGCTTCGCCGAACGCGCACGGTTCATGATCGGGATCGCGCCCCAGCAGCTTGCCGACATCGCCGTGGCGCCTTCCCCCGGCTTCACGCGTTTCATCCGGCGCGAACCCGCCGGCGTCGTCTTCACCATCGCACCGTGGAATTACCCCTACCTCACCGCCGTGAATTCGGTTGTGCCCGCCTTGCTCGCCGGCAACGCCGTCATATTGAAACATTCGGCCCAAACGCCGCTCTGCGCCGGACGCTTCGCCCAGGGACTCGCCGCCGCCGGCCTGCCCGAGGGTGTCTTCCAGACGCTGGACTTGAGCCATGCCGACGTCGAACGCGTCATCGGCGATGACCGCATCGCCTTTGCCGCCTTCACCGGTTCGGTGCAGGGAGGCCACGCCGTGCAGGCCGCCGCCGCGCGCCGTTTCATCGCCACCGGCCTCGAACTCGGCGGCAAGGACCCGGCCTACGTCCGCGCCGACGCCAGTCTTGCCCACGCCGTCGAAAACCTTGTCGATGGCGCCCTGTTCAACTCCGGACAGTCCTGCTGCGGCATCGAACGCATCTATGTCCACAAGGACGTGTACGATGAATTCGTGCAGCGCGCCGTCGAACTCACTCGCGGCTACCTCCTCGGCAACCCTCTCGACGAGGCCACGACGTTTGGTCCCATGGTGCGCACCCCGGCCGCCGATTTCGTCCGCGCCCAAATCGACGAAGCCATCGCCCAGGGCGCCACCGCCCACATCGACGCCGCCAGTTTCCCCGGCAACCGCCCCGGCTCGCCCTATCTCGCGCCGCAAATCCTTACCGGAGTGAACCATTCCATGCGAGTCATGACCGAGGAGACCTTTGGCCCGCTGGCGCCCATCATGCCCGTCGCCTCCGACGAAGAGGCCATCGCCCTCATGAACGATTCCGCCTATGGCCTTACGGCCGCCATCTGGACCGCCGACGCCGAGGCCGCCCTTCGCATCGGCGACCGCATCGACACCGGAACCTGGTTCATGAACCGTTGCGACTATCTAGACCCCGCCCTGGCCTGGACCGGCGTGAAGGATTCCGGAAGGGGATGCACACTCAGCGTGCTCGGCTTCGATCAGGTCACGCGCCCGAAGTCGTTCCACCTGCGCACCGTCACGTCATGACCTACGGCCTGCTCCAGTGCGACCATGTCGACGGCGCGAAC
Source organism: Bryobacterales bacterium (assembly GCA_020852175.1). Taxonomy (GTDB): domain Bacteria; phylum Acidobacteriota; class Terriglobia; order Bryobacterales; family Bryobacteraceae; genus JAFLBB01. The sequence goes on from JADZBH010000004.1 coordinate 38,174, forward strand.
CGCCATCTCGCGGGCGACTACCTGGACATGTTCTCCGCCTGGCTGCCCGGCGATTGGCGTGTCTTCGATCTCACCGCGGAGGACTTCCCTGCTCCGGACGCCTGCGATGCCTGGGTGGCAACCGGCTCCCGCCACTCGGTGAACGACGACATTCCCTGGATACACAGGTTCGCCGACCTGGTGCGCGCCATCGACGCCGCCCGCGCGCCCTTTGCCGGCGTCTGCTTCGGCCACCAGATGATGGGCCACGCCCTGGGAGGACGCGTCTCGAAAAGCCCGCGCGGATGGGGCATCGGCGTGCAAACCTTCCACGTTCACCAGGCCGAGCCTTGGATGGACCCTCCCTTGTCCACCGTGAACCTGTTCATGAGCTGCCAGGACCAGGTGGAGGTGCTGCCGCCTGGCGCCACCGTGATCGCCTCCAACGTACACTGCCCCGTGGCCCTGTTCCGCCACAATAGCCTGCTCGGCATTCAGGGCCATCCCGAATGGCGGATGCCTTACGCCCGCGCTCTGCTCGATCAGCGCACGCCGCGTCTGGGCCAAGCCTACGCGAGCCACGCTCTTGGCACGCTGGACCGGGTGCGGCATTCCTCCGAATTGGCGCACTGGGTCCGCAACTGGTTCGCCCTCCACGCCCGCCGCTGACCAGAGCCGTTCCCGCCGCCTGGCCCTGTCCGTTTCGCTATGATCAAGATGGCCGCGAAGTGCCTCGCCCCCAGTTGTGCCCGCGTGAAGTGCTCCGAGGTTCACCGATCTTTCTTGATTGAGTTCGCAGGAGGTATTGGAATGGGTTTTTCGAGGCGGTATTTCTTTTACGGCAGTCTGCTGGCCGGCGCGGTACCCACCGCGGGTTTCGGCAGCGCCGCTTCCCTTCGCTTTGCCGGCTACAAATCCCCCAACGAAAAGTTGAACTTCGCCGCCATCGGCTCCGGCGGCCAGGGTGCGTCCAATCTCAGGGCCGCGGATCCCACGGAAAACGTTGTCGCCTTGTGCGACGTGGATGACCGCCGCGCGGGCCCCACCTATCAGCGTTATCCCAAGGCCACTCGCCACAAAGATTTCCGCCAGATGCTGGACAAGGAAGGCAAGAACATCGACGCCGTCATTGTCGCCACGCCCGACCACATGCACGCCACCGCGGCCATGTGGTGCATGGAGCGCGGCAAGGGCGTCTATGTGCAGAAGCCTCTTGTGCGCACCATTTGGGAGGCCCGCCAGCTTCGCGCCGCCGCGGCCAAGTACGGCGTCGCCACCCAGATGGGCAACCAGGGCTACTCGAACGAAGGCACGCGCCAGTGCGCCGAAATCATCTGGAACGGCGATATCGGCAACGTCACCGAGGTCCACGCCTGGAGCGACCGCCCGTTGTGGCCCCAGGGCCTCACCGAGATTCCCAAGGAAGAACCCGTTCCCGCCACGCTCGATTGGGACCTCTGGCTCGGCGTCGCCGACAATCGCCCTTATACCGGCGGCGGCCAGAAGGAGCCCGACCGCTGGGGCGGCTTCTTCTACCAGCCCTTCAACTGGCGCGGCTTTTACGATTTCGGCTGCGGAGCCCTCGGCGACATGGCCTGCCACATCCTGGGCGCGCCCAACATGGCCTTGCACTTGTCACGCCGCAAGGTGGTGGGCGTCGAATGCATCAAGAAGGAAGGCCCCAGCCCCTTCATGTTCCCCAAGGCGTCGGTGATCCGCTTTGATTTCGCACCCTATGAGGACATGCCCGCTCTCAAGGTGTTCTGGTACGACGGCCTGAAGAAGAGCCCCGCCATTCCGGGCGTGCCGGAAGGCGAGTGGGTCGGCGACCCGCCCTCGCTCATGACCGGCGGCGCCGCCGGTCAGCGCGGCCGCCGCGGCCCCGGCGGTCCCGGTCCAGAACCCCAGACAGGCCCCTTCGACTACACCTTCAACTCTCCCGGCCGCATCTTCAACTGGGAACAGTTCGAGTCCCTGCGCGCTCCCGGCGCGCAACTCCGCTTTCCCACGCCCGACGGCAGCGTGTTCCTCGGCGACAAAGGCGTTCTCACCACCGGCACTTATGGCGAGGTGACGCGCCTGCTACCGGTCGAAAAGATGAAGGACTACAAGATGCCGCCTCCGCTGCTCACCCGCTCGCCCGGCCACATGCGCGACTTCATCCGTGCCTGCAAAGGCGGCGATCAGGCGTGCTCGAACTTCGACGTGGCCGCGCCGTTCGTGGAATGGATGCTGCTGGGCGTCATCGCTCTGCGCCACGAGGGCAAGCTGGAATACGACCCCGCCAAGATGCGCATCACGAACAACAACGATGCCAACAAGCTGTTGAAGCCCACCTTCCGCAAAGGATGGGAGTTCCACGGCGTGAAACTCTAACTCCAACCCGCCCTCTCAGGCCGCGCCCCTCTTCCAGTTCGCCGGAAGGAGGGGCGGCGCGGCGGGCGCCTCAGGCGCGCATCGCCGGATCGATCTCCACCCCCAGGCCCGCTCCCCCGGGCAACGTCACATAGCCATCCCGTCCCACCAGCGGCGGGTTCTTCATGATGGAGAACCTGTGCCGGTAGTCGGCGATGGGAGGGTCGTGCAGCAACTCACAGTACGGCGCGTGCGGCCACGATGCCACCAGGTGCAGGTGCGCCACCGTGCCCAGATCGCCGCCGCCGTGATGCGGCACGATCCTCTTGCCGTAAAATTCGGCCAGCGCGCCGATCTTGCGCAACATCGTCACACCTTCCATCACCATGCCTTCCGGTTGGAGAATGTCGTAAACGTCCCGGCGGCACATCTCCAGAAATTCGTGGCTCAAGCGGTTGTTCTCGCCCCCGGCCAGCGGAATCTCCACGGAGCGGTTCAACTCCGCCAGTTGGTCCCAGGCAAAACGCGGCAAAGGTTCCTCCAGCCAGTAGACGTTCATGCGCTGCAACTCGCGGGCCGTCTCGACGGCTCGCCTGTAGTCCCAGAGAACGCCGGGCTGCCAATTGCCGCTGGACTGCGCCTGGTTGGCATCGGTCATTAGCGCCATCGGTCCGCTCACGGCCCGGCGCACCATCTCCACGGTGCGCAGATCCTCGGACATGGTCTCATGATGCAGCCGCAGCTTGATTGCCCGCCAACCTTCGCCGGCCAGCCGCGCGGCCATATCGGCCCGCTCCTCGGGCGTCGAAAGCAGCACCATGCTGGCGTAGGCCGGCACACGATCCTTCGCTCCGCCCCACAGCTTGTACAGCGGCTGGCCGCACGCCTTGCCAATTACGTCCCACAACGCGATGTCCACCGACGCCGCGCCCCGGTAACTGCTCCCCTGCGCGTGGTAGCGGAGCCGGGCCATGTGACGCTCCGTGTCGAACGGGTCCTGCCCCGCCAGTTGCGCCTTCACAGCGGGCAGCAGCGCCGGGTCCATGCCCGGACCAATCCCTGTTAGGCCCTGGTCCGTGTGAATCTCGACGATCGAATTGCCGCCAATGCGAATGGGCATCCGCGAGCCCGGACTCCAGGCCGGTTCGAGCGAACCCACATCCTTCACCAGCTTCAGCGGAACCACCTTCACATCGGTGATCCGTATGCGGCCTGGCGGTCGCGGCGTTGTCTGTCCGGACAACAACAGCGGCATGGCGAATAACGAACGGCGGGTGATCATCGGCATCCCATCCTCACGGGAACGCCCTCAGCATACCGGCTTTCGCCGCGGAACGCTGGCCTGGAAAACAGAGACACGAATTCGTCTTGACAATATGTGTTGTGCGATATATAATAAAAATCAGGAGATAGCGAAATGAACAATGTGAAACAGTTAGACGATCAGTTGAACTCGATGGTCCTGGGCGGCCAGGCCATGGAAGCCTATGAAAAGTTCTACGCCGAGAATGTTGTCATGCAGGAAAACGATAGCGAGCCCACGGTGGGAAAAGCCGTCAACCGTGAACGCGAAATCCAGTTCTTCTCCAGCATCGAGCAGTTTCACAGCGCGTCCGTGAAGGCCAGCGCCGTACAGGGCAACGTCAGCTTCGGCGAGTGGGAAATGGACATCACCTTCAAGGGAGGCGCTCGCACCACCATGCGGCAGGTGGCCGTCCGAAAGTGGAAGGACGGCCAGATCATCCACGAAAAGTTCTATTACAACGGCAGCCACTAAGGCGCCTGCTCTCCCTGACACCGCCCCCGCCGTTCGATAATGATGCCATGTCCACGGCGGGGCGGATTCTTTTCACCGCTTTATTGATATCCACCTGCTGCTTGCAGGCCGCTGAACCGGGGTGGGTTCCCCTGTTCGATGGCAAGTCGCTTGCCGGGTGGCGGGAGGCCGCCTTCCAGAATCGTGGTGCGGTCGCGGTGAACGGCGGGACGATCGTGCTCGGCAAGGGCTCCATGACGGGCATCGCCTGGACGGGGCAGTTTCCCGCCTCCGGATACGAAATCCGTTTCGAGGCCGCGCGTTTGGAGGGCAACGACTTTTTCGCCGGTCTCACCTTTCCAGCGGGTGGTTCCCACTGTTTTTTTGTCGCCGGAGGCTGGGATGGCACCACCGTCGGACTGTCCAACGTCGATGGCTACGACGCCTCGGAAAACGAAACCTCCATCAACCGCGATTTCGTCACTGGCCGTTGGTACGCCTTCCACCTCGCCGTCACGGACCGCCGCATCCAGGCCTGGATTGACGGAGCCCTCGTGATCGATCTCGATCTCACCGCGAGCAAGGTGGAATTGCGCTTCGACGAGACCGACCTGTGCAAGCCCCTTGGCTTTGCCTCATTTGCCACCCGCGCCGGCTTGAGGCACATCGAATACCGGCTGCTTCCGCCCGCCACGCAGCGCTAGCCTGCCCGCTTGTATAATTCTTCCAGCGGCGCCATACCGTGGCCCCCGCGAAGGAGAGTTATGAACCGGCGCTATTTCCTGATGAGTTCGGCCGCGGCCACAGCCACGCAGGCCGTGCGGGCCAATCCCAGCCCCAACGACACCGTGCGTGTGGCCGTGGTGGGCTGCGGCGGCCGCGGCAGCAGCCATATGAATGCCTGGACTTCGCTGCCGAACGTTGAACTGGCCGCGCTGGTGGACGTCGACGATTCCCACGCGGAGCGCTACATCGGTCAGCTCCAGCGCAGGAATCTGAAACCCGTGCCCACCTTCCGCGACATCCGCAAGGTGCTCGACGACAAGAGCATCGACGCCGTGTCCATCGCCACGCCGAACCACTGGCACACGCTGCAAACCGTCTGGGCCTGCCAGGCGGGCAAGGACGTGTATGTGGAGAAGCCGTGTTCGCACAACGTCTTTGAGTCTAAGCAGATTGTCGCCGCCGCCCGGAAATACGGACGCATGGTGCAGCAGGGCAGCCAAAGCCGTTCCTCGGGTGCGCTGCGGGAAGCCGTCCAGAAAATGCGCGATGGCGAGTTCGGCGAGCTCTACATGGCCCGCGGCCTCTGCTACAAGTTCCGCAACACGATCGGCAAGACGCCCGTCGAGGCCGTGCCTCCCGGCGTCGACTACGACATGTGGACCGGCCCGGCTCCCCTGCGTCCCTTCACCAAGAACCGCTTCCATTACAACTGGCACTGGTTCTGGGACACCGGCAACGGCGACCTTGGCAACCAGGGCATCCACGAGGTCGATATCGCCCGCTGGGGGCTCGGCGTCACGCACCCCACCAAGGTTTCCGCCTTCGGCGGCAAATTCATGTTCGACGACGACCAGGAGACGCCCAACACCATCACCGCCTCCTACGACTTCGTGGTGAACGGCCGTCCCAAACTGATGACCTTCGAGGTACGCCACTGGTACAGCAACCACGAAGCCGGCATCGGGGGCGAAAAGGCCGGCAACACCATCGGCAACACCTTCTATGGCTCCAACGGCTACCTCGTCATCGACGGCTACAACAAATATTGGAGCCACATGGGCAAGGATGGCGCGCCGGGTCCCACCCGTTCGGAACGCGAAACGCATTTCGAGAACTTCATCGGCGCGGTGCGCAACCGCAAGCGCGAGACGTTGAACGCCGACATCGAGGAAGGCGCGCTGTCCTGTATCCTCGTTCACCTGGCCAATATTTCCTACCGTCTTGGCCGCACGCTGAACTGGGACGAAAAGACGTGGACCGTCAAGGGCGACAAGGAAGCCACAGAGATGTTGACGCGCAAATACCGCGCGCCTTACGTCGTTCCCGAGAAGGTCTGAGCCTCCGCTTACCACCGGAAACGGGGCGGCGCCGTGCTACACTAGTGGTTTCATGTCCGCATTGCTAGCCGGTAAAACCGCCCTCGTGCTTGGAGTCGCCAACCGCTGGAGCATCGCCTGGGCCATCGCTCAGGCGTTTCAGCGTGAAGGCGCCAAGGTGATCCTCACCTACCAGGGCGAACGCCAGCAGAAAACGGTCGAGGAATTGGCGGCCGAACTCGGCGGCGCCGTATGCTTTTCCTGCGACGTGACGCAAGAGGCCGACTTGACAACCCTTCACGACCGCCTCGCCGCCAGCGGGGCGCCGCTGGACGTGCTGGTCCACTCCATCGCGTTCGCCAACCGGGAAGACCTGGCGCGCCCGTTCCTGGAAACCTCGCGCGACGGTTTCGCCCTGGCTCAGGATGTCAGCGCGTATTCGCTCGTCTCGGTTTCCCGCGCGGTGGCTCCGCTGATGACCAACGGCGGCTCCATCATGTCGCTTACCTACCTTGGCTCGCAGCGCGTCGTCACCAATTACAACGTGATGGGCGTGGCCAAGGCATCGCTGGAGGCGGCCACGCGCTACCTGGCCGCCGATCTCGGCGCGAAGAACATCCGCGTCAACGCCATCTCGGCCGGCCCCATCAAGACGGCCTCGGCGCGCGGCATCAAGGATTTTTCCACGGTGCTCGACGCCGTGGCGTCACGCGCCCCTCTGAAGCGCAACTGCGAGCCAGCCGAGGTCGCCGACACGGCCGTGTTTCTGGCAAGCAACCTGGGCCGCGGCGTCACCGGCAATACCATCTACGTCGATGCGGGGTTTCAGATTGTCGGCCTCTGATCTCCCCTCCGCGAGTCGCTTTACATCCCCCGCAGGCCCCGTTGACAGCGCTAAACAGCCATTCATATGATGGGAAGCACACTCGACGCGCAGGGTTCGGGCGACAAACGCTAACCAGCGCCGTCTATAGTCATTGATCCGGAAAAACTTATGATTCGTGTCGAAGGTCTAACCAAACGTTACCCGCGCACAGTCGCCGTCGATGATATCTCCTTCACCGTCAACAAGGGCGAAATCGTTGGCTTCCTTGGACCGAACGGCGCGGGCAAGACCACCACGATGCGCGTGCTCACCTGCTTTCTGCCGCCTTCCCAGGGTACGGCCGAGGTGGCCGGCTTCGATGTGGTGAAACAGCCGATGGAAGTGAAAAAGCGCATCGGCTACCTTCCCGAAACACCCCCGCTGTACCCGGAAATGGAAGTCCGCGAATACCTTCAGTTCGTCGGCCGTTTGAAGGGCATGACGCGTGGCGCGCTGGAGTCGCGCATCGGCGAAGTGTCCAAACGCTGCCATATCGACGACGTGATGACGAGGCTGATTTCCAAGCTCTCCAAGGGTTACCGCCAGCGCGTCGGACTTGCCCAGGCCATACTCCACAACCCCGACGTACTCATCCTCGACGAGCCCACCTCGGGCCTCGATCCCAAACAGATTCTCGAAACGCGCGATCTGATCAAGGAACTCGCCGGCGAACACACCATCATCCTCTCGACTCACATTCTGCCCGAGGTCGAACAGACCTGCCAGAAGGTCGTCATCATCAATAGGGGCCGCCTGGTCGCCACCGACACGGTGGAGAACCTCACCAGCCGCCTGCGAGGCTCCGACGCCGTGGGGGTCGAGGTGAGCGGCGCGCAACCGGCGGAGATCGAAAGCGCTCTCGGCGCGCTGGACGGCGTGACCGCAGTGAAAACCACCGCTACAAAAGACGGCCGCGCCCGTCTGGAGGTGGAAGGCCAACCCGGCTGCCACATCCGACCCGACATCGCCCGCGCCGTCGTGCAGGCTGGCTGGCAGTTGCATGAACTGCACTCGCTCAGCGTCAGCCTGGAGGAGATCTTCCTGCAACTCACCGGCGCCGCCCAACCCGACGAAGCCGCCAAGGGAGACGCACAATGAGCAATATCTGGGTTATCTGCCGGAAAGAGCTGAGCAGCTACTTCTCCTCGCCCATCGCCTATGGCCTCATGGCCTTCTTCGCTTTCGTTTCCGGCTACTTCTTCTACGCCGCCACGGCCATCTTCGTCACCCGCGGCATGGAGATGCAGATGATGGGCCGGGGCATGCCCATGGACGTGAACGAATGGGTGGTGCGTCCGGTGCTGATGAACGTAAGCGTCATTGGCCTGTTCCTCATCCCCATGATCACCATGCGCCTGTTCGCCGAGGAAAAGCGCACCGGCACCATCGAACTGCTGATCACCTCGCCCGTCCGCGACTGGGAAATCATCCTCGGCAAGTGGCTGGCCGCTCTGCTCATGTACGCGGCCATCCTGGGCGTCTCGCTCCTGAACATGTTCGTGCTGTTCGCCTACGGCAGGCCGGACTGGAAGCCGATGCTCGTCGGCTACCTCGGCCTTCTGCTCCAGGGCGGCGCGCTGCTCGCGCTCGGCACCTTCCTGTCCACCACCACGCGCAACCAGATTGTCGCCGGCGTCGGCACCTTCGCCGTCTGCCTCATGCTTTGGGTGCTCGACTGGATCACGGCGTTCAACACCGAAAGCTGGGCCAGCGTCATCAGTTATCTCAGCGTCGTGACGCACTTCGAGCCGTTCTCCAAAGGCGTCATCGACACGAAGGACCTGGTGTTCTACCTTTCGGTCATCTTCTTCGGACTCTTTCTTTCCGCGCGCTCGCTCGAGTCGCTGCGCTGGAGGTCGTAACCCATGAATAACTCCTTCCTCCAACAGAAGTCGACGAAATTCACCGCCTATGTCCTGCTCTACGGGCTCGTGGTGCTGGGAGCGCTCGGCGTGGCCAATTTCCTGGCCAAACGGCATAACAAGAGCATCGACACCACGTCGAACAAGAAATTCAGCCTCTCCGATCAGACGGAAAAGATCGTCAAGGGCCTGAAATCCGACGCCAGGATCACCTACTTCGACAAGTCGAGCAACTTCCCGCAGGCCAAGGACCTGCTCGACCGTTACGACGCGCTCTCGCCCAGCCTCACGGTGGATTACATCGACCCGGACAAGAAGCCTCAGTTGGCCCGCGCCAACGCCGTCAGCCGCTACGGCACCATCTATGTCGATGCCAACGGCAAACGGGAAGAGGCCAAGGCGGCCAGCGAGGAGGAGGTCTCCGGCGCCATCATCCGTGCGCTCAAAGGCGGCAAACGCACCGTCTGCGCCGTCACCGGCTCCGGCGAGCACAGCTTCGACAGTGCCGACCGCACCGGCTACGCGCAACTGAAGGAACTGCTCGAAAAGAACAACTACCAGACCCAGAATATTTCACTCATCGAGAAGCCCGAAGTGCCCAAGGAGTGCAGCATCGTCCTGGTCGGCGGTCCGCGCTTTGACTATCTGCCGCCCGCCGTCAACGCGCTGAAGAGCTATGTCGAAGGCGGCGGCCGGGCGCTCTTCCTGCTCGATCCGCCGATGAAGGTGGGCAAGGAGCAGGTGAGCGGGAACGATGCCCTCGCCGCCGTGCTGAAGGAATGGGGCGTCACGCTGAACCAGGACCTTGTGCTCGACACCAGCGGCGTCGGCCAGTTGTTCGGCTTCAGCGCCGCCGTGCCGCTGGTGGCCACCTATGAGCAGCACGCCATCGTGCGCGATCTGCGCGAGGTCACCACCGCGTTCCCCATGGTCCGCTCGCTCGATGTGGCCAACGGCGCCAGGACCAGCGTCGAGAAGCTCTTCTCGACCTCGGCCAAGAGCTACGCCACCGCGAGCCTCGACAAGGCCGAGATCGAGATCAACCCCGCCAAGGACAAGGCGGGACCGTTCACGCTCGGCGCCGCGGGCACCTACAACACCGGCAAGGAGAACCTCACCGGCCGCTTCGTCGTCGTGGGCGGTTCGCAGTGGGCCGGCAACTCGATACTCCGCTTCAACGGAAATCCCGACCTCATCATGAACATGATGAACTGGCTCAGTTCCGACGAGGATCTGATCTCCATCCGCCCCAAGGAGCCTGAAAACAGGCCGCTCAACATGAGCGTCTCCCAGATGCGCGTGGTCTTTTTCGCCAGCGTGCTCTTCCTGCCGCTCGCCATCGTGGCCTCGGGCATCAGCGTCTGGTGGCGCCGCCGCTAGTCTCACACCGGTTACAGGAGAACGTATCGCCATGCAGTTTCGTGGATTGTTGTTGGCCGCCGCCGCCCTGGCCGTGCTGGGCGGGCTCGTGTGGTGGTCCAACAAGGCCGAAGCCAATAAGGGAAAGGCCGCCGATCCAAACGCCCCGCCCAAGCTGGTTGAAATCGATGCCGCCAAATTGCAGAAAGTCGACATCGCCAAGAACGGTACGGTGACCACGCTCGAACGTCCGGCCGACAACCGCTACCGCATCACCGCTCCGCAGCCGCTGGCCGCCGACCAGGATGCCGCCAGCGGGGTCTTCACGGCGCTCACCAGTTATGTCTCCGACGGCATCGTCGAGGAAAAACCCGCTTCTCTGGCCCCGTTCGGGCTCGACCATCCCACGCTGGCGGTGGCCATCACGCGTAAGGATGGCGCACCCGTGAAACTGCTCTTCGGCGACGATACGCCCACCGGCGGTTCCACCTATGTCATGAAGGAAGGCGACCCGCGCGTGTACACGGTGGCCAGCTACAACAAGGCGAGCCTCGACAAGTCGTGGACGGATCTCCGCGACAAGCGCCTGCTTACATTCGATGCCGAAAAGCTAAGCCGCCTGGAACTCACCGCCAAGGGACAGACCATCGAGTTCGGCAAGAACAGCAACGGCGAATGGCAGATCGTGAAGCCACGCCCGCTGCGCGCCGACGGCAACCAGGTGGAAGAACTTCTGCGCAAGCTGAAGGATGCCAAGATGGACGTCTCCCTGCCCGCCGGCGAAACGCAGGGACTTGCCTCCAAGTTCAGCGCCGCCGCGCCCGCCGGCACGGCGAAGGCCACCGACGCCGCGGGACAGCAAACCATCGAGGTGCGCAGGGACAAGGAAGGCAACTTCTATGCCAGGTCGAGCGCCGTCGAGGGCGTGCACAAGATCAGCGCCGACATCGGCGAGGGATTCAACAAGACGCTCGATGACTTCCGCAACCGCAAGCTCTTCGATTTCGGATGGACCGATCCGGGCCGCATCGACATCCAGGATGGCGCCACGCTGCGCTCGTTTTCCAAATCCGGCGCCAAGTGGACCTCCACCGGCAAGGAGATGGACGCCACCAGTGTGCAATCGCTCGTCGACAAGTTGCGCGAGATGAGCGCCATCCACTTCCCCAGTAGTGGCGCGGGCAGCTCCACGCTGGAGGCTACGGTCGTCTCCGCCGATGGCAAGCGAACGGAAAAGGTGATTATCGCCAAGTCGGGCAACTCCTACTTCGCCACGCGGGAAGGCGAGCCCAGCGTATACGAACTCGATGGCAAGTTCGTCGAGGATCTGCGCCGCGCGGCCGCCGACGTGAAAGCTCCGGCGTCACCGTCGAAAGAGCAAAAGAAGTAGCATCGGGAGAGCATGTCCGCGCTCCTAACCGACCTTTACGAACTCACGATGGCCGCGGGGTTCGTGGCGGCAGGCAAGCATCGCGACACGGCTACATTCGAACTGTTCGCCCGCCGGCTGCCGCCCAACCGGAACTACCTGGTTGCCGCGGGCCTCGCGCAGGCGATCGAGTATCTGTCCACGCTGCGCTTCACCGACGAAGAGATCGGCTACCTGCGCGGCCTCCCCCAGTTCGCTCTCGCTCCGCAAGAGTTCTTCTCTCTGCTGGCCGCGCTGCGCTTCACCGGCGACGTGTTCGCCGTGCCCGAGGGAACTCCCGTCTTTCCCGGCGAACCCTTGCTGACGGTGCGTGCGCCGCTCGTGGAAGCGCAGATCGTGGAAACTTACCTGCTGGCGACCATCAGCTTCCAAACAATGATCGCCTCGAAGGCCGCGCGTCTCACCGCCGCCGCCCAAGGCTGCGGCGTCATCGAGTTTGGCACGCGCCGCGCCCACTCGCCCGCCGCCGGAACGCTCGCCGCGCGCGCCGCCTACATCGGCGGGTGTCTCGGCTCCAGCAACACGGAGGCCGGGTTCCGGTTCGGCATCCCCGTCTATGGCACAGCGGCACACTCCTGGGTGCAAAGCTTTCCGCGCGAGGAGGATGCCTTCCGCGCCCTGCAAGCTCTGCTCGGCGCGTCCACCGTCCATCTCATCGACACCTATAACACGCATGAAGGCGCCCGCTGCGCGGCCCGCGTTGGAGCGCCACTGTGGGGCGTCCGCATCGACAGCGGCGACCTGCTGGCGCTCTCCCGCGAAGTGCGCGCCATCCTTGACGCCGCCGGACTCCCTACGGCGAAGATCATGGTGAGCGGCGATCTCACAGAAGGACGCGTCCGTGAGTTGGCCGCCGCCAACGCCCCCATCGACGCGCTCGGCGTCGGCACCGACCTGGCCACCAGCGGCGACGCGCCCAACCTAGGCGCCGTCTACAAGCTTGTCGAAATCAAATCCAGCGGCGAGCGCCGCCACACCTTCAAGCGAAGCGCCGAAAAGGCCACGCTTCCCGGAGCCAAGCAGGTATTCCGCTACGCGGATCGCGACGTGATCGGCTGTTCCTGGGAGTGCATTGGTTGCGACGAAAGCCCGTCCGTGCAGGCGCTGCTCCGCCCCGTCATGCTCCAAGGCGCGATCGTCAACAGCCTTCCTTCCGCGGAGGAAGCGCGCGTGCGGGCGGCCTCGGCCATCGCCGCGCTGCCCGAAACAGTCCGTTCGCTCGACCCTGCGCCGGAAGCCAGCTACCCCGTTACCATCAGTCCCGCCCTGCGCGAACTGGAGGAAGGCACGCGCGTATGAGCCTCCTGTTCCTCGACGTCGATACCCAACTGGACTTCCTCTTCCCGGCCGGCTCGCTCTACGTTCCTGGCGCCGAACGCATCCTCGGCAATCTCTCCCGGTTGCACCATCACGCCGTAACCAAGGGCATTCCGTTGATCTCCACCGCCGATGCCCACACGGAGGACGACCCCGAATTCCACTCCTGGCCGCCTCATTGCATCGCCGGTTGCATCGGCCAGCGCAAGCCCGAATCCACGCTTGCCCAGGGCCGCGCCGTCCTGTCTCCCAACGCCTCCGCCACGCTCCGCGCACCCCAGGTGATTGTTGAAAAGCGCACGTTCGACTGCTTCACGAACCCGATGTTCGAACCCTTGCTCGACGAGTTTGGCATCGCCTCGGCGGCCGTGTACGGCGTCGTCACCGAAATCTGCGTCGCTCACGCGGTACGCGGACTCCTCCGCACCGGACGCCGCGTCATGCTCGTTCAGGATGCCGTCATGTCTCTGGACTGCGCCAAGGCGCGGGCTCTCGAAGCCGAAGTGCTGGCTGCCGGCGGCTCACTCGCCACCACCAGCCAGCTATGTGACTAAAATCACGGCAACCCCTGCTTTCATCCAGTAAACTTGAAGGAACCATCATGTCGAGAGCGATTCTCTGTCTCTTCGCCGCCATGTTCGCGGTACTGGGTTATGCGCAACTGGACGGCTCCTACACGCTGCCGCTCGAGGACGAGTCGATCAACTATGCCAAGGCGCCGGTGACCGACCGTGTCTACAAGTTGAAGCTTGAGATCGAGAGCGGCAAACGCAAGCTCGACTACGATCCCGACCTCGGCTACCTCCCCTCGCTCCTAAAGACTCTGCGCATACCGGTGAGTTCGCAGATACTGGTGTTCTCGAAGACCAGTTTTCAGGCCCCTCGCATCGCTCCCCGAACGCCGCGCGCCATCTATTTCGACGACGATGTCTCGGTGGGTATCGTCCGGGGCGGCGACGTTCTGGAACTGGCGGCGCTGGACCCGCAACAGGGCACCATCTTCTATACGGTTGACCAGGAACCCGGCGGCAGCCCGCTGATCATGCGCCGCGACGATTGTCTCCAGTGCCACCTCTCCGGCCGCACCGCCGGCATACCCGGCATCATGGTCCGCAGCATCTACCCCGACTCCACCGGCATGCCGCTGTTCCAGGCCGGCGGCTTCGTCACGGACCATCGCAGCCCGCTCAAGGAACGCTGGGGCGGATGGTACGTCACCGGCAAGAATGGGACCCAAACGCACATGGGCAACTCGGTTTCCCGCAGCCGCCAGGACCCCGACTTCGATTTCGCGCCCGGCCAGAACATGCTGAAGCTTGACCGCTTCTTCGACACCGGCACCTACCTTTCGCCGCACAGCGACATCGTGTCGCTCATGGTGCTCGAACACCAGACACGCGCGCAGAACCTGCTTACCCGCGTGAACTGGGAGGTTCGCATGGCGCTTCGCCAGCAGGCAGCCATGAACGAGATGCTGAAGAAACCCGCCGCCGAGTTCTCCGAATCCACGCAGCGCCGCGTCCGCAACCTCGCCGAGTACCTGGTCGAGTACCTCTTGATGAAGGACGAAACGCCTCTCACCGGACCCATAGAAGGCACTTCCGGTTTCACCGAGGAATTCAGCGCCCTCGGACCGCGCGACCCCAAGGGCCGCAGCCTGCGCCAGTTCGATCTGAAGACGCGTCTGTTCCGCTACCCGCTGAGCTACATGATCTACTCGGAAGCCTTCGACGGACTGCCCGCCCCCGTCAAGGCGCAGGCCTACGAACGCCTGTACGAGATCCTCACCGGGCGCGACCGCACGCCCGCCTTCGCGCACCTGAGCAATGCCGACCGAAAAGCCATCCTGGAAATCCTGCGCGCCACCAAGAAGGGCCTGCCCGCCGTTTTCGGCGGGTGATCCTGTTTGCACATCCGCACCCGGCTGTGATCTAGTAGACATCTGCCATGATCTCGCGCCGCCAAGCCGCGCGTGCGCTCGTCTCACTGTTCGGCGCGGCTCCCTTCCTTCACTCCCAAGGGCCCATCCCGTTTGACCCGGCGGCCATCGACTGGAACGATCCTCTCTACGGCCCCGTCAGCGTGATGGACTTCGCCGCCGTGGCAAGAACCAGGCTCGATCCGCTTGCCTGGGACTATCTCGAAGGCGGCAGCGAGGACGAACTTACGCTGCGCGAGAACCTCTCGGCCTACGGCAACTGGATCATCAGGCCGCGGATGCTTACCGACGTGCACAAGATCGACACGTCGCTCGAACTCCTCGGCGCGAAACTCGACTACCCCATCCTGCTGGATCCCGCCGGAGGCAAGAACTGCTTCCATCAGGCCGGCGAACTCGCCGTTTCGCGCGCCGCCGCCAACGCGCGCGCTCTTCACATCACCAATGGCGGCATCGACGACCTCATCGACTCGGGCGCCGCGCCAACCTTCTGGCAACTCACCACCGGCGGCCAGCTTCTCAACGCGGCCACCATGCGCGCCTTCGTGAAGCGCCTGGAAGCGCAAGGCTGCCGCGGCATCTGTTTCACGGTTGACATCATGCACGTCTCCAAACGGGAACGCGAGATGCGCAACAAACTGGAACGGTCCTGGTGCGAAACCGGCATCCCCGCCCGCCAAGGCACGGGCCGGCTTCCAACGGCCAGGAATCCCTGGCGCGCCGGTGTGTGGCCTTCGCGGCCGCAGCCAACGCCGACATGGGAAACCTTGAGCGAACTCTGCTCGATGACCAAGCTCCCCGTCATCGTGAAGGGTATCATGACGGCCGAGGACGGCGACCGCTGCGTGAAACACGGCGCCAGGGCGGTGATCGTTTCAAACCACGGCGCGCGCCAACTCGATCAGGTCGGCGCCACCATCGAGGCTCTGCCGGAGGTGTCGGCCGCCGTCAATGGCCGGATTCCCGTCCTGCTCGACGGCGGCATCCGCCGGGGCACGGACATTCTGAAGGCCCTGGCCCTCGGCGCCAAGGCCGTGTGCGTCGCTCGGCCCTATCTGTACGGTCTTACCGCCTTTGGCCAGCGCGGCGTCGAACGTGTCCTGCAAATCCTGAAATCGGAACTGGCCCTCTCCATGGGCCTGGCCGGAGTTGCCAACCTGGCCGCCATCGACCCGTCGCTGGTGCGCCGCAAAATGAGGTAATGCCATGTTGAACCGCCGTTCGTTTTTCACGCTGCCGGTGCTCGCCGCAAGCGCCGTGCGCGCCCGCGCCGCCGAGCCCAAGCGCCACACCGCCCGCGTCACGAAGCTTTTCCGTTCGCCTGACGGCAATCCGAACGCGCTCGAAACCGTGCCCGAAGGCTTCTGGCTCGGCGAACAGATCACCGACAACGCCTACCTGCTGAACCACGAAGGCAAGGTGCTCCGCAAAGTCCCCACCGAATCCTCCAACACCAGCGGCATCGCCTATGGCGGCGGATACCTCTGGATGGGCGCCAACGGCAAGACGCAGTGGCGCACACCCCGCCCCACCGACGCCACCACCGGCGAGGTGGTCAAGGCCGATCCGCGCACCGGCAAGACCATCGCCCGCTATCCGATTCCCGGCGGCGGCGGCGTGCATGGCCTCGAGTTCGCTGACGGCAAACTCTGGATCACCTCGCTTAAGATCCAGAAGCTCTCCGTCGTCGATCCCAAGGATTTCTCGCTCGTTCATCAGATTCCCCTTCATCTCGGCCGCGCGCACGGCCTCGGCTGGGATCACGACATCATCTGGTGCATGCACTCCAACGAGCGCCAGATTCACAAGCTCAGCGTCAAGGACGGCACGTTGCTGGAGATCGTGCAACTCGGGGCCAACGATCCCGACCCGCACGGCATGTGCCTTTCCGGGGGCAAGCTGTACTATTGCGATGCCGGCATCGCCCCTACCGGCAAGAACAACGCAAGCCCGCACGCGGGATGGGTTTGCCGCATCGATATCGTCTGATGCGCACCTTTCTGTTGTGCGCGCTCGCAGCACCGCTCGCCGCCGAAAGCCTGATCCTGGCGCCAGCGGATCAAACCGCGGTTCCGGCGGAGGTGCGCCTCATCGCGCGCCACCTGGGCAAGCCCGAGTTCCTGGTCGACGGCAAACCTCTCGCCGCCGAATCGCCGCTCGCGGGCGTTCTCCATCTCACCGTCACGCTCGCGCCTGGCCCGCATGAAATCGCGCTCGATGGCGGCCCGCGCATCCGGGTCCACAGCGGCCCCGGCGCTCCCGCCGCCTGGCAACCCTTTCGCGCCCACCCGCCCGGCGGCGCCCCCTGCACGGCTTGCCACGCCGTGAGGAACGGAGAATGGAGCTTCGCCAGGGCCTCGCTCGTCGGCGTGTGCTTCGCCTGCCATGACCGCGCGGCCTTCCCCAAGGCGCACACGCACGAACCCGGCATCGTACCCGACTGCCAGATGTGCCATTCTCCACACGGCTCCGTCAAGGCCCGCCATCTGAAACTCGAACGGGAAGCCGCCTGCAAGCTGTGCCATAACTAAACGAGACTCATGAAAATCGTCATTCTCGATGGATACTGCCTGAATCCCGGCGATCTCTCCTGGGATGGATTGCGCGCGCTGGGCGAGGTCACCGTCCACGACCGCACGGCCGCCGCGGACACCGCCTCGCGGCTGGACGGCGCGGAAATCGTCTTCACGAACAAGACGGCGCTCACCGCCGGGGTCTTCGACGCAGCGCCCACGCTCCGGTACGCCGGCGTGCTCGCCACCGGCTACAACATTGTCGACGTGGCCGCTGCGCGCGCCCGCGGCATCACCGTCACGAACATCCCCACCTATGGAACGGCCTCCGTCGCGCAGCACGCCTTCGCACTGCTGCTCGAACTTACGCAACACGTGGGCCTGCACGATCAGGCCGTGCGCAACGGCGAATGGTCGCGCAGCCCCGACTGGTGCTTTTCCAAGACACCCCTCATCGAACTCGCCGGCAAGACGCTCGGAATCGTCGGTTATGGCCGCATCGGCCGCGCCACCGCCGCCATCGGACGCGCCTTTGGCATGCGCATCCTCGCCGCCGATGCCCTGGAAAACGGCACGGATGCCGAGTGGCGCTCCATCGACGGCCTGTTACGGGAGTCCGACGCCGTCAGCCTCCACTGCCCGCTCACGCCTGAAACCACCGGCCTCATGAATGCCGCGCGCCTGCGGCTGATGAAGCCCGCGGCCTTCCTGCTGAACACCTCGCGCGGACCGCTCATCGTGAATCAGGATCTCGCCGATGCGCTCAACGCGGGCGTCATCGCCGGCGCCGGGCTCGACGTGCTCGACTTCGAACCGCCCCAACAGGGCAACCCGCTCATCGGGGCGAAAAACTGCATCGTCACGCCGCACATGGCCTGGGCCACGAAGGAAGCCCGGGCGCGGCTCATGGACATCGCCGTGGGCAACCTGCGCGCCTTCCTGGCAGGCGCGCCCGCGAACGTGGTCTCCTAGCGCAGTTTCATGGGAGCCCCGCCGTGCGTCTTGCTCCGCTCGGCCGCGTCCATGAACGCGAACATTTCCAGGGTCTCCTCGTTCGGCACCGGCACAACGCCAGTCTGGAAGAATTTCACGATCTCGCGCAGCATGGGCACATAGCTGCTCCGGGTCTTCGCACCGCTCGGCGACACGGACTTCGCCCGGAACACGACGCCGCCGAACTCCGAATACGGACGGATCGTCCGTACCGTGCCGATCTTGCCGCCCTTCCACTTCGCAGTCACCTCGTCGGAGTCTGGCGTCGATACCATCGTCACCTCCTCCGCGCCCGGTCCCAGCAGCGTGTAAAGTATCTCCACCGCGTGAATGCCGTACCACGTCAGGCTCAGCTTGTGATGCTCCTCGACCGGTCCCGGACCCCATACGATCACGCCCGTCATGTCCGGCGCCTTCATGTCCACGGCCACCTCGCCGTAACGCAGCGACGACGTGCTGAACCATTTCACGCGGGCCGCCTTCAACACACGGGCAATCTCCCGCGCGTCTTCCAGCGTGCTCGCCAGGGGCTTGTCGATGAACATCGGCTTGCCGCACTTGGCCGCTTCCCTGGCCTGCGGCAGGTGCGCCCGCCCGTCCACGCTTTCCAGCAGAATCGCGTCCACCTTGCCGCACAGCGCGCCAATGGAAGGCACGATCTCCACGCCCCACTTCCCGCTCAACTCCTTCGCGAATCCCTCCACACGGTTGGCCGACGATTCCACGTCCGGGCTCCCGCCCTTGAACGCGGCGACGACCTTCGCCCCCGCTATGTGATCGGCGTTCGACGGGTCGTTCAGCACCTTGGTGAACGCGATGACGTGCGAGGTATCCGTGCCGATGAAGCCCAATTTCAAGTCGGCGGAAAAACAGAGCGGCGCCGCCAGCAGCGGCCAAAGCAGACGGAAGGACATGAATCGCATTGTACACTCATAGGTTCGGGCTAACCCATTTTGGATTTCTCCACCCCTTTGATGTACGTGAAAGGCGTTGGGCCGGCGCGGGCGGCGGTTCTCGAAACCAAGGGACTCCACACCGTGGGCGACCTGCTCTCCTACGCGCCCTTCCGCTACGAAGACCGCAGCAACGTCAAGTCCATCGGCTCGCTGGCGCCGGGCGAGATGGCCACCGTGCTGGCGCGTATCCACTCGGCCACCACGCTCCGCATCGGACGCTACTCCAAGCGTCCGGGAGGCATGTTCGAGGCCGTGCTCACCGACAATTCCGGCGGCCGCCTTGCCGCCAAGTGGTTCAACGGCTCCTTCCTCGCCAACATCCTCGTACCCGGCATGACGCTCGCCGTCTACGGCAGGATCGAAACCGAAAGCCCGATGAACCGGCTCGTGATGCTGCATCCGGAGTTCGAAATCCTTCCCGAGGACGACGACGAAGGCGACGCCTCGCTCCACACCGGCCGCATCGTGCCCATCTACGAGGCGATCGGCAAGATCTCCACCAAGGTGCTGCGCCTGCTCACGCACCGCGCCCTGGAACGCGCCGCCATTCCGGAGGACCCGCTGCCGGAAACCATCCGAGCCCGGCTGGATCTCGCCTCCCTGCGCGAAGCGCTCCACGGGATCCACTTCCCCGAGTCCGGTTCCGATGTCCGCGTCTGGAACGGCTTCCGCAGCCCCGGCCACCAGCGCCTCATCTTCGAGGAGTTCTTCTGGCTCGAATGCGGCCTCGCTTTCAAACGCGACCAGGCGCGCCGCGCCGACGGCATCCGCTTTGCACTCACAGACAGCATCCGGAAGAAGCTGAAACAGATGTTGCCCTTCAAACCCACCGCCGCGCAGAAGCGCGTGCTTGGCGAAATCGCCCAGGACATGGCCGCGCCGCAGCCCATGAACCGGCTCCTGCAGGGCGACGTGGGCAGCGGCAAGACTCTCGTCGCCGCGGAGGCCGCCGTCATCGCCATCGAGAACGGCTACCAGTGCGTGCTGCTGGCGCCCACGGAAATCCTGGCCGCGCAGCACCACCTTGCCTTCAAGAAGCTCTTCGGCAAGCTCGGCTATCCCGTCATTCTCCTCACCGGATCGCAATCGCCGAAGGAGAAGGCCACGCTCAAGCGCATGATCGCCGAGGGCATCGTGAAGATGGTCATCGGCACGCACGCCGTTCTCACCGGGGACGTCGAGTTCCACAAACTCGGACTGGCCGTCGTGGACGAGCAACACCGCTTCGGGGTGATGCAACGCCTGAAGCTCTTTGAAAAGGGCGTCCACCCGGACGTGCTCGTCATGACCGCCACGCCCATTCCGCGCACCCTCGCCCTGACCATCTACGGCGATCTCGACACCTCCCTCATCGACGAGCTGCCTCCGGGCCGTAAACCGATTCAGACGATTCATGTTCCCGAGCCCAAGATCGCCAAGGCCTGGGCGCTCGTCCGCGACCAATTACGCCAGGGCCGCCAGGCCTATGTCGTCTATCCCGTCATCGAGGAGGCCGAAACGGTCTCCATGAAAGCCGCGCAGAAGATGCATGAGCATCTCTCCACGGTCGAGTTCCCCGGTTACAAGGTCGGCTTGCTTCATGGAAAGCTCCCGGCCGGGGAGAGGGAACGCGTGATGGATCTCTTCCAGCAGGGCGGAATCGACATCCTCGTTTCCACCACCGTCATCGAGGTTGGCGTCGATGTGCCCAACGCCTCGGTCATGGTCATCGAACACGCGGAACGCTTTGGCCTCGCGCAATTGCACCAGTTGCGCGGCCGCGTCGGCAGGGGCGCCTCGCAAAGCTACTGCGTGCTGGTGACCAGTTCGCTCGGCGACCCGGCACGGGAGCGCATCCGCACCATGGTCGACTCCAACGACGGCTTCCACATCGCCGAAATGGACCTGCGCCTGCGCGGTCCCGGCGAATTCTTCGGCACGAAGCAAAGCGGCCTGCCGACGCTCCGCATCGCCAATCTCATCCGCGACCGCGACCTGCTCGAACTGGCTCGCGCCGAGGCGCAGGCCTTCATCGCCTCGCCCCCGACCGAGGAGGAGCGCAAGCGCGCGCTGACGCACATTCGCGAACACTGGCAACGCCGTTATGGCCTGGTTCAGGTAGGTTAATATGCGCATCATCGCAGGCGAATTCCGCCGCCGTCTTCTAAAATCCCCCCCCGGCGCCGCCACGCGCCCCACGCCGGACCGCCTGCGCGAGGCTCTGTTCAACGTCCTGCAGGGACGCATCGAAGGCATCTCCTTCGCCGATGCCTACGCGGGCACCGGAGCCGTGGGACTCGAAGCGCTCAGCCGCGGAGCCGGTCCGGTCATCCTCATCGAACGCTCGCGCGCCGCCATGCAGGTGATCAAGGACAACCTGAACTCCCTCGGCGCGCTCGACCGCGTCCGCCTTATTCACGGCTCGGCCGCCACCTATCTCGCCGCGCAGCGCGCCGCGACCGTCTTTCTCGATCCTCCCTACACCATGCCCGGCGAGTACGAACAAGCCTTCTCTCAACTGGAAAAATATCCGCCTTCGCTCGTCATCGCACAGCACGCCACGCGCCATGAACTGCCGGAGCGCTACCCCGGTTTCCGGCGCACCCGCATCCTGAGGCAGGGCGACAACAGCCTGAGCTTCTATGAACCGGCGGTAGAATAGGCGCGATGCGAAGCGCTTGGGCGATGCTTGTTCTACTTCTGGCCGCCGCGATGGCGTGGTTCACGCTCCGCCCCGTGCCGGGGCGGGCGCAAGCCGCTCCCCCGCCTGCCGGCGCCGCGCAGTTCCTCATCACCGTAGGGCTGCTCGACAAGGACGCAAGATCCTGGACCGGCCGTGTCTCCGTGGAAAATGGCGAACTCCTCCGCGCCCAGGGCTGGCGCTTCTCGCGCACCGACCGCATCAGCCAGGACGGTACGTTCGCGTTTCAAACAAAAGTCGCTAATTTTGAGAATCAGCTCGATCCCGGACGCGAGTACGGCCAAACAGCCTGGGGCGAGGAGCGCATCCGCCGCCAGATCCCGCAAGGCCTCATCGTGATCCTGCGCGGCGATGCGGCCGAGGCCGTCTTTTCCAGCGAAGCCGGCTCCTTCCGCTTCCGCGCCGCCAGCGTTACCTTCGACCAGCCCGCTGCCTTCCTGGACGGCAATGCCCTGGTCGAGCGTCTCCCCTTGGAAACGCGCCTCTCCTCTCCCGGCGTCCGCGATGACTGGCCCGCTCTCGCCTTCTCCCGCGGCGGCGAGCGCTGGACTGCCTGGACCACTTATGAAAAAGACGGCGACTACGTCACGGTCTCCAACGGTTCCGCCCCCGTCTACATCACCGAAAAGGGCGACCATCACTCCCCCACGCTGGCCACCGATTCCCGGGGCTGGGTGCACGCGGCGTGGAGCCAGCGCGAAGGCTCCGAATTTCACATCTATCTTTCCACCTTCGTCTATGGCCGCTGGTCCCGCGCCCAGCGCATGACCCAGCCAGGCACGTCGAACATCTGGCCGCAACTGGCCAGCGACGGCGACCGCCGGATCGCCCTCGTCTGGCAGTGTCTCCGCGCGGGCGCGAGCAGCGTGCAGGCGCGCGTCTGGGAGGGCCGCGGCTGGGGTCTGCCGCAGCAGATGAGCGAGGAGGACGGCAATGCCTGGGCTCCTTCGGCCGCCTTCGGCGGCGGCCAGCTTTGGATCGCCTGGGATAGCTATCGCACCGGCGCCTACCAGGTCTACGCGCGCCAGTGGCCCACCGGCGGCGTCGAGCGCATCACGCAAGGCGGACGCTTCAGCGTCCGGCCCTCCATCGCCGTTACCAGCCATGGCGTACCGGTCGTCGCGTGGGAGGAATCCGATGCCCTTTGGGGCAAGGACTTCGCCTTCCTCTCCGACCCCGCCGGCGTCACCCTGTATAAGAACCGCCGCATCGCGCTCGCCTTCAAGCAGGAGAACTCCTGGCACGCTCTCGACGGTTCGCCCGCCGCCTCGCTGCCTGAGTCCGTGCGCCGCTTCGTCCAGCAGCCGCGCCTGGCCATCGACGCCATGGGCCGCCTTCACCTCGGTCTCCGCGTGCGCACTTCGGCCGCCAACGCGCGCATGGACTATTGGGCCTCGGGCGGCAGGTGGGAATCCTTTGTCACCTCCTGGACCGGCTCGCGGTGGGCTCGCGCCATTCCCCTTCCTTCCAGCACGGGCCGCAACAGCATGCGCACGGCCATCGCCGTCAAGGGTGACGCCGTGCACGCCGCCTGGGCCACCGACAATCGCGTCTGGCCCGGCGTCGCGTATGGAGAACTCGATGTCTATGCCGCCTCCGTCCCGGCGCGCGGCGAACCGTTCACTCCTCGCGGCGGCGGAATCATCGGCGCCGGCGCCCCCGCGCCGCAACCTCATCCCAACGAGAACGCCGATGTCGCCGCCATCCGCTCCTATCGCGTCCGGCTGGGCGGCAGGACCTTCCGTATCTTGCGCGGCGACCTTCACCGGCACACCGAACTCTCCCCCGACGGCGCCGGCGACGGCTCGCTCGACGACCTGTACCGGTATGCCCTCGACGCGGCTCAAATGGACTACGCCCACGTCGCCGACCACCAGATGGGCAATGACGAGTACAACTGGTGGATCACGCAAAAATCCAACGATCTGTACTATCTGCCGGAACGGTTCGTGCCTCTCTACGGCTATGAGCGCAGCGTGCCCTACCCGAACGGCCACCGCAACGTCATCTGGTCCAAACGCGGCAACACCGTGCTGCCCATCGAAGAAAAGGAGCTCAAGGGCGAGGTGAACTCCGGCGGCATCCTTTACCCTTACCTGCGGCTCACCGACGGCATCGCCACCTCACACTCCTCGGCCACCCAGCAGGGCACCGACTGGCGCGACAACGATCCGGCTCTCGAACCGATGGTGGAGATCTTCCAGGGCTTTGAATCCAGCTACGAACACGAGGGCGCTCCGCGCGCCTGGAGCGTGCGCGACAAGGCCGTCCACCAGGGTCCGCGCCCCGCCGGGTACATCTGGAACGCCTGGGCCAAGGGATACAAGCTGGGCGTCCAGTCCAGTTCCGATCATGTCTCCACGCACACGTCGTTCGCCTGCGTGCTCGCCGAACAGTTCACCCGCGAGGGCCTGCTCGATGCCATGCGCAAGCGGCACGTCTACGCCGCCACCGACTCGATCGTCCTGGACTACCGCGCCGCGTTGAGTGGAGGCGAGGTCCTCATGGGCGACATCGCCGCCTCGTCCACCGCTCCGCGCCTGATGGTCGGCATCGCGGGCACGGCCCGCATCAGGCAGATCGACGTCATCAAGAACAACGAGTACGTCCACCAGATCAAGCCGGGCGCGAAACAGGCGAGCTTCACCTTCGTTGACACGGCCTTTGGCGGCGGCCCCACCCCCGACGGCACGAACTACTACTACATCCGCGCCGAGCAGGAAGACGGCGAACTGGTTTGGAGCAGCCCCATCTGGGTGAAGAAGCAGTAGCCCGCCGCGCTCATCCCTAGCGCAGCGCCGTGAACGACGCCCGCACGATGCCCGTCCCGGGTTCGACGAAAGCCACGAAATTCTGGTACAACGACGATGTCCCGCCGTTCACCGCGCGGATGTTGCTCGCCGGCAGCAGCGGATAGTAGCCCATATCCAGCCCGTTCGCTCCCGCCGCCGCCGTGCAGTTGCAGGATTGCTCCTCCGGCAGGCCGCTGTTCATCACCAGCGTCACGGGCTGCCCCGTGCCGTTATACAGGACGGGTGCGAATACGGGCTCGCTTCCCGTCGTGTTCGTGATCGTGAATGGAATCGTGCCCATGGGCGCGCCCGTGCCCGGGAAGTAACCCGTTACCGGCACGCCAGCCGGCGCGCCATCCACCACGGGACGGATCATCTCGTAGGACACCACCAGCGTGCGCGGCACGGCGAAATCACGCGCCTCCGCGGCCCCGCCGCCCACGATCATCAGGTTTTCTCCGTTGGCCTTCACCTGCACCGGATACAACAGCTTGTTCACCACCCGTACCGTCACCTTGCGCCCGCTGTCCTTTGCCGCCGTGAACGCGTAATCGGTGAAACGCCATGTGCCGAGCATGCGGTAGTGGAACCGCACATAGATGCGCCGGCCGTCGGTGGGCAGATAGTTCACACGGTGGAAACTGGTGTTTCCCGCATCCTCCACGGCCAACTCCCGCCCGCCCGGCGTCGTGCCGATGTGCAGCTTGAATTGATCCGACGAGGTCCCTTTCGACCATGCGAAGTCCACCGTCGCGCCGGGCAGCGTGGCGCCGTTCGCCGGTTGCGTCAGGCTCGCCGGCTCGGTGTCTTCCAGATAGGCGCGAAACCGCGGAAATCCGTTGACGAAGCGCCCGTAGAAGGCTTCGAACGGGTCGAGCGCGCACAACCGCGCCTCGCTCGCCGAAGGTCCCGCCGTCAACGTGCCCACCACCTGGTTGTTCGCGTTGAACAGGGGAGAGCCCGATGAGCCGCCCTCCACCCGCCCCCTGGTGAACTCCACTTTCCAATACTTGTCCGAAGGCGCATACTCGGCGTCTTCGCCCGCGCCGATCACCAGTTCTTCGTCAATCACCCTCTGCCCGAAGCTGATCCGCTTGTAGCTGCCGCTCGGATGATGAATGCCATACACAGGCGCGCCCACGGCCACATCGGCCGTCGTCCAGCCCAGGAACATCGCTTTGTCCGGAGCGTCCGACAGCAGCAACAGGGAGTAGTCGCCCGCCTCAAGCGCTCCGCCCGCCAGGAACTTCGCGCCCAGCACGCGGCTCGACGTCATGGGCGGCTCCTCCGAATTCGCACCGCCGCAGATCGAAGCCTCATAGAAAAAGTAGGACTCCAAAGTCCGCGCCTCGGCGTCGTTCTGAATGCAGTGATCCGCCGTCAACAGGTAGGGAATGTGCCTCTGGCTGGTGGAATTCACCAGCGCGCCCGAACACACATAGCCGAAGCCGTTCCGCTCGTAGCGAAGATGCGCGATTCCGCTGCCCACGCCCTCGTACTCGGGAAAGCACTTGGCCTCCAACTGGCACGAGGCCGCCTCGCGACCCTGCCCCGCCGCCCCGGCCGCGTCCTGCGCCTCTGCCGCGCGCGCGGCCCGCTCCAGGCCCGCCACCACGGGATCGCTCTGCTTAGTCCCGGCCAGATAGTGCGAAATCCGGTCGATCCCGAACGGCACGGCGCCATCGGTCCGGTCCGCCGCCGGAACGTATTCCACCCAGACCGTCGCGCCAAACACCGACGCCGACCAGAACTCGCCGTCGCCCAGCGGTCCGCGCCCCGTCAATGCCCTGGCCTCCGCCGGCGCCGCTGCCTCGCCGCCCGCGCTCAGCCATACCTCGCCCCCCTCCACGTCGAACCGGGTGAAGTGCAGACGCAGCGAAGCCGCGCCGGGCGACTCAACCGCCACCCGCCACACCCGCCGCCCGTCGGCCATCGTCGACCACTCGCCGGAGGTCATCAGCCCCTCGGGAGTCTCCCTGTGCACCGCCACCGCTCCGTTCAGCAGCGACGCCCGCGCGCTCTCCGGAAGGCCCTCCAGTGAAACCTTCCGGGGAGCTTCGAGCGAGAACAGCCGCGCCGGAGACAGCTCCTGCGCCAGCGCCAACCGCCCCTTCGCCGCCTGCCGTTCATACAGCGAAGCCGGAACCGAAAGCACCTCCTGCGACCAGGCGCACGGCGCCACACTCATCCACACCAGCGCGCTCGCGGCGGCAATCCGCATGCAGACCTCCCTTAGGGACGACGCTCACACGTCCTCCTCTCCCCAATTCGGCCGGTCCCCGTCCCATCGTGCTAAGTGGGAAACCTCAGATTGCCTCGGAAAGGACCCGCTGCGCTAACCGGTTCCCGCGATCCGGCCCTGCCGGTCCAGGCGCAGCTTCCGCCCCCGCCACACCACCGTGTTGCTCGTCAACCCCGCCACCCAGATCGCCACGCCCATCAGGTCGCGCAGGGGAAGCAACGGCAGCCACCGCAGCACCAGCCGCGATCGCAGCACCAGCACGGCGCTCGATGCCGCCATCAGGTACCGCGCCGCCAGCGCCACCGCCGCGGGCAGCCAAAACCCCATCGCCAGGGCCGTCACCGCCCATAGCGTCGTGAAGGTCACCGGAAGCCCCAGGTAGCCATCCAGGCGCGACACGCGCACCGTCCGCGCCCACCGCACCTGGTGCGCCCAGGCATCGGCGAAGGATGGCGCCTGCAAGCCCGACGACACCACCACCTGCGACAACTCCACCCTCTTGCCCAACCCCACGATGTGGCGGGCCAACTGGTAGTCGTCGGCGATGTAGCCGCCCAGGGCGGCAAACCCTCCGATACGCTCCAGGTCGCTCGCGCGGAAGCACAGCGTGGCCCCCAGGCCGAACTCATTGATGCCGATGAGCGGAGCCGCCAGTGTGCTGGGTACGAACTCGGCCATCACGCCGAAGGCCTCCCACTCCCCGGCCAGCGTCGGCGAATGGCAGCGGAACAGGCACGTCACCACGCCCACACGTTCGTCGGCCAGCGGAGCCGACACGTCCCGCAGGTAACCCTCCGGCACGCCTATATCAGCGTCGTTCACCAGCAGCAGCGGATAACGCGCCTCGCGCGCCAGGTCGGCCAGCTTGGCCACCTTCCGATTCGGCGCCTCGCTGGTCGAATGCACGACGCGGATCGCCACGTGCGGAAACTCAGCCTGCAATTTTTCGATATCGGCCAGCGCCGCGTCCCGAGGGTCGGCCACGCCAAACAGAATCTCGAACTCCGGGTAGTCCTGCATGGCGTGCGACCGGATGGCCTCGTGGAACTCCGGCTCGCTGCCCGCCACGGGCTTCAAAACCGAGATCCCCGCGCCCGGGCCTCTCCCGGCGCGAGGCCGCAACCGGTGCCACACCGCTGCCAGCACCACGGTCAACTGATACCCCGCCGAAACCAGGCACGCCCCCCAGGCAAACCAGAACACGGTCCTAGCTCCCCGCCAGCAGCAGCACGCCGGCGGCCACCAGCACGGCGCCCAGCCACCGCCGCCCGTCCACGCGCTCGCGCAGCAGAACACGCGCCAGCAAAGTCTCCAGCACGATCGTCGCCGCGCTCACCGGCACGGCAAAACTCAAATCGGCGATCTTCAACAGTTCGAGGAAGGAAAAGAAGGACACCGCCATGCACGCCACGGCCAGCACAACGGGCCACTGGCGCAGAAGCGACGCCAGCCGTCCGAACGACGTCACCGCCCCTTGCCGCCTTCCGGCCCAGCTTTGCAGCAGGTCGCTTGCCACCGTCGAGCCCACCATCGCGCCCACCAGCACCCAGCGCACCGTCAACCCTCCCCGCGTCCCGCTCCCGAGCCTACCAGCGCCGCGCCCGCCGTCACCAGCAGCGCTCCCGCCCAACGCTCCGCGCCCACCTGCTCGCCAAACAGCGCCATGCCCGCAACCGCGTTCAACACATAACCTACCGCCGTCACCGGCAGCACGAAACTCAAATCGGCCCAACTCAGCAGCGCCATCCGTGCCAGCGCCCAGACAATTAACAGCGCCACCCCCGCCGCCACGGCCGGTTGCAGCAACTCCCCGCCGCGCTTCATCCCCCAGTTCAGACAGAGGTTCCCCGCCAGGTTGGAAATCACCACTACGATGAGAAACAGCGCGGTCCGGGCTGGACGCGCCATCAGTCGCCGGCCCCGGCCTGGGCTCCGGCCCCGGCTCCGGCCGCCGAACGCTGCTCTTTCACGAACTGTTTCCGCTTGTTCCGCAGCGCCAGGTACTCCCGCGCTTCCTTGTACAACCGGCGGCGCTCCTCGCCGTTGAAGATCGCCTTGCGCACTACGCGCCAGGCCGCCTTCGGCCGGAAGTAGTATTCGCCGTAAAACCGCTCCACCCAGTCCACCAGTTCGGCCCGGTCCAGTCCCGGATACACCACGTTCGGCAACTGGTGGCCCTGGTCGTCGGTCATCGAATCGATCGTGATCAGCCCGTTCTGCTTCACGTAGTCATAAAACTCCGTGCCCGGATACGGGTGCGCGATCGAAACCTGAATCGTCTCCGTGTTCAGTTCCTTGGCGAAGTCGACCGTCCGGCGGATGCTCTCCCGCGATTCGCCCGGCAGCCCCACGATGAAATCGCCATGAATCGTCAGCCCCAGCGAATGCGCGTTCTTCGTGAACCGCCGCGCCATATCCACCGTCGCGCCCTTCTTGATGTTCTTCAAGACCTGCGCGTCGCCCGACTCATAGCCCACGATCATCAGCCGGAACCCGGCTTCCTTCATCTCCTTCAGCGTTTCGAGATCGGTCGTCACGCGCGACGTACAACTGAAGGTCACCTCCGGATGGCCCATCTGTTGCCGCATCGTCTTCAACTTCCGGCAAATCTCAACCGTCCGCTCCCGCTTGTAGTTGAAGGTGTCGTCGTCGAAGAAGATCTCCTTCAACCCGGGGAACGACTCAATCGCGTAGCGCACCTCGTTCACCACGTCGTCGGAGGAGCGCAGCCTCCAGCGGTGCCCCGAATGCGTCTGCGGCCACAGACAGAACGTGCACATCGCCGGACAGCCCCGCGACGTATAGAAGCTGATGAACGGATAGCGCAGGAACGGCACGTTGTAGCGCCGGAAGTCCAGATCCCGCTGGTACACCTTGCTCACCCACGGCAGCGAATCCAGGTCTTCGATGAATCCGCCATCCGGGTTGTGATGAAAGCCGCCGTTCTTCCGAAAGCTCACGCCCGGCAGTTCCTCCACCGGCTTTCCTCCGGCGAAGTCGACAATCTGCCGGTCGAACTCCCGCCGCACCACGAAATCAACCGCCTTGGAGCGCAGGCACTGCTCGGGTTCCACCGTCACCGGAGGTCCCACGAAGCACACCTTCAGCTTCGGGTTCCGGTCCTTCATCATCTCCGCCATCTTCACGTCCACGTGAAAACCCGGAGTCGAGGTGAACAGCACCAGCAACTCGAACTGCGCCGCCATCTCCACCGTTTGCTCGATCGAGATCTTGTGCGGCGGCGCGTCCACCACCTTGCTGTCGGACATCATACCGGCCGGATAACACAGCCACACCGGATACCAGTAGGATTCAATCTCCCGCGTCGCCGGCCAGCGCGAGCTCGCGCCTCCGTCAAAACCTTCAAATGAGGGCGGATTCAAAAAAAGAGTGCGCATGGATTGTGCTACGAATACAGACCGCTCCCTTTCATGTTAGCCGATCGCCGCCACTCCGCACGCTCAATCTGTACGATTTAGTGAGGAAGCGGATCGGCCCGTTTACCGCGTGCTCGCCGATTCATTCCGCATCGGGTGCAGGTTCTTGTAGCGCACAAGAATTTCCGCCTTGCCCACCACCCTCGTCTCCACCGTGGACCGTATACTGGAAGGCACGCTCAGCCCGTCCAGCATCGTGTAGTCCCGCGTGAACGAGATCTTCCGCAGGAAGATGGAAGGGCTTTTCACGAACTCGCCCTCTTCGCGCACGGGCATCGCGGACCTTGCCTCAAGCCACATCCATCCCTGAAACAGGCCCGGCTTCTTCTGTTTCGGCGTCAACTCGTACAGGTAGAGCTCCCAGCCGCCTTCCTTGTGATACCCGGCATGGCGGAACTTGTAGTTCACGGGCTGAATCCCCAGCCCCGGCTTCTGGCTCGCCTCCACCTCGGCCTGCATGTACTTCGCGATCACGTCGCGTTTGATCGAATCGTCACCCTGGAATGTGATCGCCTTATAGGTGATCTGTCCCAACCGTCCGATGGCGCGCAGCGCATTCAACTTCCCCTGCCGGTTCAGTTTGGGCAGCGCGGCGTCGATCTCCACATCCATTTCCACGTCACGCAACTGCCGCGATGGCTCCCGCGAGGCCGTGAAATACCGGTTCAGCACGTCCTGCGCCTCGGCGGCGCTCCCGCCTTCGGCCGCCAGCACGAGTGCGGGCAGACACAGCAGCAAGATTGTAGTTTTCCAGTTCAATGCAGTCCCTGATGCGCGTCCGCGCTTCTCTTTAGCCTAGCAAACAGTTGGATGCGGCCCGGCGCTTCGGAGTTGCGAACCGCCCCGCACTCACTCACGCGCGATCTCTCCCCCATTTGGCGCTACCATCCGTTAAGGACCTCATTTCATGCGGAACATCCCTGCTGGCTCCACGCACGAACACCGCCTTCTGGTGACCACGGAACTTGCCATCGACCATCTCGGCCGCGAGGATGCCCGCGTCCTGGCCACGCCTCATCTGGTGTGGCAACTCGAACTGGCGGCCCGCGAAGCCATCACGCCCTATCTCGACGACGATGAGGACTCCGTCGGCACCGAGGTCAATCTTCGCCATCTCGCCGCCACCCCTCTTGGCATGAGTGTCCTCTTCCGTGCCCGCGTCGATTCCGTCGAAGGACGCCGGGTCCGCTACACCGTGGAAGCCAGTGACGAACGCGAACTGGTGGCCACCGGGACCCACGAGCGCTTCGTCGTGAACATCGCCCGGTTCATCTCGCGCCTGGCGGTCAAACGCGAAGGGGCGTGACCGGAACCGCTCTCCTCGCGGCGCGCTCCCCGCTCGAAGCGTACCTGCCATAGGGATGCCATCATGAAATGATGCGCCCCAGCCTCACCTCGCTCATCAAGGCCTGGGTGCGCGCCGTCATCGAACTGCGCCGCCGCAAACGCGCCGGCCTGCCCGTTGAACCCGTCACCGTTCCGCTGCGAACGAAACAGGAGAGCCCTCGATGAAGCTGCTACTCGCATGTGCAGGAGTCACCGCCGCCTTGGCCGCCACACCGCCCGCCACCCTCAGAAAGCCCGTCGTGGAAACCCTCCACGGCGTGAAAATCACCGACCCCTACCGCTGGCTGGAAGACCAGGACGCGCCGGAGACGCGCGCCTGGCTGAACGCCCAGATCGCCTACACCCAGTCGGTGCTTTCCCAATACCCCGGCCGCGATGCCCTTCTGCAGCGCGCCTCCGAGTTGACCCGCACCGAAACCGTCACCACCCCCAGCAGCCGCAACGGGCGGTACTTCTACCGCCGGCGCGATGCCGGCGCCGAACAGTACGTCGTCGTCACCCGCCTGGGCTTGCACGGCAAGGAGGAGGTGCTGCTCGACCCGTCACGCTTCAGCAGCGACCCGAACACCTCCGTCGCCCTCGAAGACATTTCGCTCGACGCCGGACTGGTTGTTTACGGCATCCGTCAGGGCGGCAAGGACGAGGTCCGCCTCCGCTTCCGCCAGGTGGCCACCCGGGAAGACCTGCGCGACGAACTCCCCGAGGCGCGTTACATGAGCGTCTCTCTCAAACCGGACAAGACAGGCTACTTTTACGCCACCAGCGGCGGCGACAGCCCCCGCGTCTTCGAGCGCAACTTCGGCGAACCCCACCCAGGACATGAAATCTTCGGCTCCGGCTACGGCGCGGGGCATCTGATGTACACCTACCTCAGCGACGAGGGCCGCTGGCTCATCATCGCCGTCATCGAAGGCTCGGCCGCCGACAAAGTCGAGGTCTTCGTGAAGGACCTGGCAGCGGACGCCCCCATCCGGCCGCTGATCGCCGGCATCCCGGCCCGCTTTCAAGCCATCCCCGCCGGAGACCGTTTCTATGTGATGACCAACCACGGCGCGCCGCGCAACCGCATCGTGGAGATCGACCCCGCGCGTCCTCAGCCGGAACACTGGCGCGAGGTCATCCCGGAGCAGCGGTTCGTCATGGAGAGCTTCGCCGCCGTGGGCGGACGTCTCCTCGTGCTCGCGCTGGAAGACGTTCAGTCCCGGCTGCTGGTCTATCAACCCTCCGGCAAGTTCGAACGCGAACTCCCGCTGCCCGCCATCGGCTCCGTCTCCAGCCTCTCCGGCGAATGGTCCAAACCCGAACTCTTCTACTCCTTCACCTCCTTCCACATTCCCCCTTCCATCTACCGCGCCGACCTCCACGCGCGGGCCCAAGCCATCTGGCACGCGACCAAACTCCCCATCGGCACCGCCGCTCTCGAACTCCGCCAGGTCTTTTACCCTTCCAAGGACGGCACGAGGATTCCCATGTTCCTGCTGCACAAGACGGGGCTCAAGCCGGACGGCGCCACGCCCGCGCTCCTCACCGGGTACGGCGGTTTCATGGTCTCCAACACGCCCTCGTTTTCGGCCATCGCCGTCATGTGGGCCGAACGCGGCGGCGTCTTCGCGCTCGCCAACCTCCGCGGCGGCGGCGAATATGGAGAGGAGTGGCACAAGGCGGGCATGCTCGGCAAGAAGCAGAACGTGTTTGACGACTTCATCGCCGCCTCCGAATGGCTGACCGCCAACAAGCACACCAATCCGGGGAAGCTCGGCATTTACGGCGGCAGCAACGGCGGCCTGCTCGTCGGCGCGGCCATGGTGCAGCGGCCCGAACTGTATCAGGCGGTTGTCTGCGCCGTGCCTCTGCTCGACATGCTCCGCTATGACAAGTTCCTCGTGGCCCGCTTCTGGACGCCCGAGTATGGCACGTCGGACAACGCCGGGCAGTTCCCCTACCTGCTCAAATACTCGCCTTACCAGAACGTGAAGAAGGGCGTTTCATACCCGGCCGTGATGTTCAAGACCGGCGATGGCGATACCCGCGTGGCCCCGCTCCATGCACGCAAAATGACCGCGCTCATGCAGGAAGCCACCACATCCCGGCGCCCCATCCTGCTTCTCTACGACCTCAAGGCCGGCCACTCCGCGGGCATGGGGGTCACCCAGAAGATCGAGGAGACCGCCGACGTCATGCAGTTTCTCTCCGCCCAGTTGGGATTGGCGGTCCGTTAGCCGTGTTCTCCCGCCGCCTGCCCTGGGACGCAGCGCCCAACACCTACACGCTCGCCGTAGCCGCCCATCGCGCCGCCGGGCGGCCCCTGCTCGACCTCACCGAATCCAACCCCGCCCGAGCCGGCCTGGTCCGCGCCTCGCTCGATCCCCTGCTGGATGCCCGCTCGCTCCACTACGATCCCGATCCCTGGGGCCTTGCCGCGGCCCGCGAAGCCATCTCAGCCTACTATGACCACGCCGTTCCCCCCGGGCGCATCCTCCTCACCGCCAGCACCTCGGAAGCCTACGCCTACCTCCTCCAACTCCTCTGCGATCCCGGCGACGAGATCCTCACCCCGCGCCCCAGCTACCCTCTGTTCGAGTTTCTCGCCGGACTCCAGAACGTCCGCGCCGTCCAGTATCCGCTCCACTATCACGAAGGCTGGTGGCTCGACCTCGACGCGATCGAGGAGGGCATCACGCCCCGCACCCGCGCCATCGCCGCCGTCTCGCCCAACAACCCCACCGGCCACTACCTGGCCAACGCTCCCGCGCTCGCCGAACTGTGCGCCCGCCACTCGCTCGCCCTCGTTTGCGATGAGGTCTTCCGCGACTTCGCCCTGGAAACCCCGCCCGGCCCCTCCACCGCCGGCGCCTCCTTGCCCTGCCTCACATTCACCCTCAGCGGGCTCTCCAAGGTCTGCGGGCTGCCGCAAATGAAACTTGGATGGATCGTTCTGGACGGCCCTCCCGCACAGGTTTCCGCCGCCGCCTCCCGCCTGGAGCTCATCGCCGACACCTATCTCAGCGTCTCGGCTCCCGTGCAGTCCGCCGCGGCACACTGGCTCGCCGCGCGGCATCCTTACATCGACGAAGCGCGTTCCCGCGCCGGGGCACACCTGGCTGCCCTGCGCGGCGCCGGTCTTGCGCCTCTGCGCGCCGAAGCCGGGTGGTATGCCTGTCTGCGCCTGCCCGCCACGCGCCCCGAGGAGGATTGGATGAGCCTGCTTCTCGATCACGAAGTTCTCGTACAGCCGGGCTTCTTCTATGATTTCGTCACGGAACCCTGGGCCGTCGTCAGCCTGATTACGGCGCCCGGCATTTTCGAGCAAGGATTGGAGCGCCTTCGTGCCTGCACCCTGCGGAACGCTTGAACGCTGCCTGCGTGGCGAACTCCGCCCCGAATACTTCCTCGCCAACATCGAGGAGAGCGAGGCGAAGATCCACGCCTGGGTCGAGGTCGCCCCGCGCCCATCCGGCCTTGGTCCTCTCTCCGGAGTCCCGTTCGGCGCCAAGGACATCTTTGAGACCGCCGGTATGGCCACCGAGTACGGCTCGCCCCTGTTCGCCGGACGCCAGGGCACGGCCGACGCCGCGCTCATCTCGCGGCTTTGCGCGCTCGACGCTCAGCTTCTCGGCAAGACTCACACCACCGCCTTCGCCTACTACGATCCCGCGCCCACGCGGAATCCCAAGGCCCCCGGGCGCACCCCCGGCGGCAGCTCCTCCGGCTCGGCGGCCGCCGTCGCCGCCCACATGGCCGCCTTCACGCTCGGCACGCAGACACAGGGTTCGATTCTGCGCCCCGCCTCCTTTTGCGGCGTCTGCGGCTTCAAGCCCACCTTCGGCACGCTGCCTCGGGACGGCGCGCTCCCCTTCGCGCCTTCTCTCGATACGGCCGGCTTTTTCACCGAGACCGCCCGCGACATGCAACTGCTGTGGTGCGCCCTGGGCAACCCCGCGGCCGAGGCTCCGCCGCTTCGCGCCATCGTCCCCAGCAGCGGCTTTGACGCCTATGAACCGATGACCCTCGCTCTTGCCGCCGCCATCGAACGCCTTACCGCGGCCGGGTGGCACATCCGCTCGGCCGCGCTGCCGGAGCCTTTTGACGAAGCTCCCGGCGCCGTCACCCTGGTCAACCGCTACGAAGGCGCCCGCACCCACGAAGCACTCTGGCGCGCCCGCGGACCGGCCATCGGCGCCAACCTCGCCGCCCTGGTGGAACAAGGTCTCGCCATTCCCGAGGAGGATTACCGCGGCGCGCTGGCCGCGCTCGCCCGCGCCCGCGAATCCATGGAAATGTTTTTTGAACGCTGGCCCTTCGTCCTCACTCCCGCCGCCCCCGGCCGCGCCCCGAAAGGCTACGCCTCCACGGGTAACCCGCGCATGAATGCCCCCTGGACAGGCATCGGCGTTCCCGCCATCGCCATCCCCATGCCCGTGGATGGTCCCCCGCTCGGCCTTCAACTCACCGCCGCGCGCGGCCGCGACGCCTCGCTCATCGCCGCCGCCGTCCTCGCCGGACGCGCACTCTAGCCGAACCACGCCGCCGTCCCGCGCTATGTCACAATGACAATCCGGGTGACCCCATGAAACACCTCATTCCCACCACCTTGATCGCGGCCCTGGCGCTCGCGGTCGGATTCGGAGCCGGGCACATGAACGCCAACGCATCGCGCGTCTATGAACTGCGCACCTACACCGCCGCCGAAGGCAAACTCGAAGCTCTCCATGCGCGCTTCCGGAACCATACATTGAAACTCTTCGAAAAGCACGGCATGAAGAATATCGCCTATTGGGCGCCCACGGAGGAACCCCTCAAGGCGAACACCCTCATCTACGTCCTTTCTCATGACAGCCGGGAAGCCGCCAGGAAAAGCTGGGATGCCTTCCGCGGCGATCCCGAATGGATCCGGGCCCGCGACGCGAGCGAGGTCAACGGCAAGCTGGCCGCCAAGGTCGAGTCCGTCTTCATGGAAACCACCAGCTACTCGCCCCTGAAATGATGCGCCGCCGCGACTTTCTACCGGGCGCCGCCGCCCTTCTGCTGCCTGCCTGCTCCACGGAGCCGCCTGCCCAGATTTACGTTCACAACGCGCGCATCTGGACCGGCGACGCCGCCCGCCCCAGCGCCCGCTCCATGATCGTCCGCGAGGGCCGCATCGTCGCCTTCGACGAAACCGCGCAGGCCGAAACCGTCATCGACGCCGGCGGCGCCCTTGTCACACCCGGCTTCATCGACTCCCACGTCCACGTCTTTGAAGGCGGCGCTCGCCTGGGGCAGGTGCAGCTCCGCGAATGCCGGTCCAGGGAGGATTTCGCCCGCCGCATCGCCGACTTCGCCGCCGACACCCCGCGCGGCGGCTGGATTCTCGGCGGCGACTGGGACCACCAGCACTGGGGCGGCGAACTTCCCAGCCGCCAGTGGATCGATACGCTCACGCCCAACCATCCGGTCTGGGTCACGCGCCTGGACGGCCACATGGGCCTGGCCAACGCGCCAGCCCTGCGCGTGGCCAACATCAACCGCAACACGCCCGATCCGCCGGGCGGCGTGATCGTCCGCGATGCCTCCGGAGAACCTACCGGCATCCTCAAGGACAACGCCATGGACCTGCTGACGCGGTCCATCCCGCAACCCTCTGAGCTGATGCGCGGCCAGGCACTCGACGCCGCCATGAACTATCTGCTCGAACGCGGCGTCACCAGCATCCACCACATGGGCACGCTGGCCGGTCTCGACATCCTGAACCACTTCCGCAAGGAGGGCCGCCTCCGCCTGCGCGTCTACGCCGCCGCGCCGCTCGGCCAGTGGAAGGAGCTTCGCGACTGGATCAAGCAGAACGGCCGCGGCGACTCCTGGATGCGCCCAGGCCTGCTGAAAGGCTTCGTCGATGGCTCCCTCGGCTCGCGCACGGCGGCCTTTGAACAGCCCTACGCCGGCGCACCATCCGACAGCGGCCTCATGGTCACCAACGAGTACGAGATCTATGATTGGATCTCCAGCGCCGACAAGGCCGGACTCCAGGTCGCCGTGCACGCCATTGGAGACCGCGCCAACCGCCTGCTGCTGGACACCTACGAGCGGGCCGCCCGCGAAAACGGTCCGCGCGACCGCCGCTTCCGGATCGAACACGCCCAGCACCTGCGCCCGGCCGATATCGCCCGCTTCGCCCCGCTCGGCGTCATCGCCAGCATGCAGCCTTACCACGCCATCGACGATGGCCGCTGGGCCACCCGCCTCATCGGCCCCGAACGGTCGAAGACCTCCTACGCCTTCCGCTCCCTGCTCGACGCCAAGGCCCGCCTCGCCTTCGGCAGCGACTGGTTTGTCGCACCCCCCGACCCCGTGCAGGCGCTCTACGCAGCCGTTACGCGCCGCACCCTCGACGGCGCCAACCCCGGTGGCTGGATTCCCGAACAACGCATCACGCTCGACGAGGCCCTGCGCGCCCACACCGCCGGGTCCGCCTACGCCGGCTTCCAGGAAGAGATCACGGGCGCGCTCGCCCCCGGCAAACGCGCCGACTTCGTCGTTTTCGACCGCGACTTCTCCGCCACGCCGCCCGCGAAGTGGAACGAAGCCCGCGTCCGCTACACCGTGGTCGAAGGCCGCATCCAGTATTCGCGCGTCTGAACTTCACTCGCGCGGATACACGATCGACTTCACCTGGATCGCCGTCTTCTTCGGGCGTATGACCACCGTCTCCAGATCCTCGACGGCTCCATCGTAGGCCGCCTGCACCGAGGCCACCTCGGCCTCCATCCCGGCCTGCAAATCGGCCAACTGCTGGCGCAGCCGGTCGAGATTTTCAGTGGCCATCTCGACATCGCCTGACTGCTGGCGCGACCGCCCGTAACTCTTCGCGGCAGTCCCCAGGCCGCCCAGGCTCGACCGCTTCGCACCGCCGAACAGAACGCCCAGCACCCCCTTGGCGATGTCGATGCCCATGCTCATCTTCTGCTGGCTGGCCTGTTCCTGTTCGCGCTGCATGGCCAGCCCGGCGCGGTGAATCCGGTCCTCCAGCACGCCCGTCTTCGGCGCATACTTCGCCCGCAGACGCGTCACCTCGCGGTCGCGCTCCTCGCGCGCCAACTGCTGCAGATGAACCCGGAAGTCGCGCTCGCTTTCGCCCGGCTGCGAGTTTGCCTTGTACCGGGCGCTGCGGAAAATCTCCAGCGTCTGCGAATTGGCCAGCCACGTCACATATTCTCGCTGCCATTTCGTCAGAAGATTCGCCGGCACCGCATCCCCATCGGCATTCCCATTGGCCTCCTCGGCCTCGTCCCACTTCGGCAGATTCGTGTTGCCCGAGACCGCCGCGCTGAACGCCACCGTCCGCGTCTCGCTCACCTTGGACTTGGTGTCGTCAAAGCGCACCGACGCCACGCCCACGACGCGCTTTTCGCCGCTCTCGACCGCCGGCGCGGCCTTGGCCTGGGAAGGCGTCTCCGCGGCCGCCGTGTGCGGACCGTCCGTTTCCGGCGCCCCCGCGCGCGGCAGTTGCTTCAACTGCTGGCGCGTCAGCGGCCCGCGCAGATACGACATCGCCCAGCGCGTTTCAAACACCACCGGACCATCGTCGTGAACGTTGTTCATCAGGAAGACGCGGCTGCCCAGCCCGGCGAGAATCTGTTCCATCCGCGACCGGTCGAACCGGCCTCCGGCCGCCGTCGAGGCTCCCTCCAGCCCTTCCAGCACGCGCTGTTTGTCACGCTCGGTCTGCAAACGCCCGATGAACCATGTGCCCGTGTTCGATAACCCCTTGTAGTCCAGGTCCACCGGGTTCTGCGTCGCCAGCACCACGCCCAGCCCGAACGCGCGGGCCTGCTTCAGCAATGTCAGCAGCGGCATCTTCGCCGGCGGATTCGACACCGGCGGAAAGTAGCCGAAGATCTCATCCATGTAGAGAATCGCCCGCAGGCTGGTCGTGCCCGCCTGCTGCCGCATCCAGGCCAGCGTGTGGTTCAGCACCAGCGAGACGACGAACATGCGTTCGGCGTCGGAGAGATGGGCGATGGAGAGAATCGCCACCCGCGGCTTGCCTTGCGGCGTGTACAGCAGGCTGCCGATGTCCAGCGGCACGCCCTCCATCCATTGCGAAAAGCCCGGCGAGGCCAGCAGGTTGTTCAACTGCATGGCCAGGCGCATGCGGTCCTTCGCCGGATAGAAGGTTTCCAGCTCCATCACGCCCACGCGTTCAAACGGCGGCGACTGCACCTGCTGGATCAACTGCCCCAGTTCCAGGCTCGCTCCGTCGCGCCAGGAGGCGTCCAGGATGTTCGCCAGCAGGATGTGCTCGCGGCTTTGAATCGGGTCCGCCTCGATGCCCAGCAATCCGAGCAGCGATGTGGCCGTGGCCTGAATCCGCTCCGTGTAGAGTTCGCGGTCCTCGGCCGCGGCGCCCGCCGGCGCGTCGAAGGAGCGCAGCACGCACACCGGAATGCCCGCGTTCGAGCCCGGCGTGTAGAGCGCGAACTCGGCCGAGTTCCGCAACATGCGGATGCGCTCGCCCGACTGCCCCCATTGGGCCAGCCCCCGGGCCCAGAACTCGGCCTGCTGCTTCGGGAAGTCGGCCGCCGGAATGCCCTTGCGCGCGGCATCGTCCAGGTTCACCCACGGCGCGAAATCCTCGGCGCGCAGCTCCGGGAAGGTGAGCAGCAGGTTCGACAGATCGCCTTTGGGATCGATCACCAGCGCCGGAATGCCGTCGATGGCCGCCTCTTCCAGCAACGAGATGCAGAGGCCGGTCTTGCCGCTGCCGGTCATGCCCACGCAGACGGCATGCGTCACCAGGTCGCGCGAGTCGTACAGCAGCGGCTCCGGCTTCTGTTGCC
This sequence comes from Bryobacterales bacterium, assembly GCA_020852175.1. Taxonomy (GTDB): domain Bacteria; phylum Acidobacteriota; class Terriglobia; order Bryobacterales; family Bryobacteraceae; genus JAFLBB01. The sequence continues at coordinate 78,853 of JADZBH010000004.1, forward strand.
GCGTTTCCTGATCGTAGTACCGCCCCAAATAGAAGACACCCAGCTTTTCAAAATCCATCCGAACCGTCCTTCAAGGAATCCAAGATAACCCGCGTGTGCTCGCCCAGCAGAGGCGGGCGGCGGTAGCGGAACGCCGAACCGGACAGACGCACCGGGTTGGCCATGGTGGTGGCCGTGAACGCGGCGTCGCCGAAGGTGGCCACCCGGCCGCCCTGCTCCTCCAATTGATCCAGAATGGCGGACACCGTCGAAACGGGCGCGCACGGAATCCCGTGGCCCGTCAGAACTTCGAGCGTCCCGGCGCAATCGCGCCCGGACAACGCCGCTTCAATCCCGTTCACCAGCGCTTCGCGATGCTGGTTCCGCCGCGGGTTGGTCGCGAACCGCGCATCTTCCAGCCACTCGGGCCGGCCGAGCGCCGTGCAGAACCGCTCCCACTGCCGCTGATTCGCCGCGCCCGCCACGATATGGCCATCGCGGCAGCGGAACGCCTGGTAGGGCACGATGTTCGGCTGCGCCGTGCCGGCTTGCGGCGGCTCCTCGCCGGTCATCAACCAGGCGGCCGTCTGCGGCGCCATCGCCGCCAGCATACAGTCCAGCAGGCTGACGTCGATGCGGCGTCCCCGCCCGGTCCGCTCGCGTTCATACAGCGCCGCCAGAATCGCCTGCGCGGCGAAGAGTCCCGTGACAATGTCGGCCACCGGAAACGACGCCTTCACCGGATCGCCTCCCGGCGCGGCGCTGGTGTGCATGAAGCCCGACTGCGCCTGCACCATCAGATCGTAGCCCGGCCTGTCGCGCCAGGGCCCTGTCTGCCCGAAGCCGGAGACGGAACAGTAGACCAGCCCCTCGTTGTCCGTCCGCAACTCCTCGTAGCCAATGCCCAGCCGGCCGGCCACGCCGGGGCGGAAGTTTTCCATCACCACGCCGGCCCGCCGCGCCAGGGCCCGCGCCGCCGAGCGTCCTTCGTCCGACTTCAGGTCGAGCGCCACGCTCTCCTTGTTCCGGTTCATGGAAACGAAGTAGGTGCTCCACGGACTCCCCTGCGAGTCCGCGGCGAAGGGCGGCCCCCAGGCGCGCGTTTCGTCGCCGCTTCCGGCTTCCTCCACCTTGATCACGCGCGCGCCCATGTCGCCCAGCAGCATGGTGCAATACGGCCCGGCCACGGCGCGCGTGAAGTCCAGCACCGTCAGCCCGGCCAGCGGCAGCGCCCGTTCCGCATCCTTCGATTCGCCCACCACGTCATTATCGCCTCGACCGTGCGCCTCTTACTGCTCCAGGCCGGGCAGCGGCACGGGCACGTCGGTGCGTTGTTCCTTCCAGCGGCGCGTGTACATGTCGCCGAGCCAGGGGTCGGCATAGCGGCGGTTGAGATCGATGGTGGCCAGCGCGGCCGAACCTCGCGTGCGGGCCTCGCTGAGCCGTTCGCCCGCGGGATCCATGATGTAGGTGGGGTGTCCGTATCCCGAAGCGATCAGGAACACCTAGTTCTCGATGGCGCGGGCCTTGGCCAGCGTCTCATCGCCACCCCAAATAGGCATCAGGATCATCTCGGCGCCTTGCGTGGCCAGCGCGCGCGCGGGGTCTCCGAAAAAGACGTCGTAACAGATCATCATCCCCACCTTGCCGAAGTCGGTGGCGAAGACCGGATACGAGGAGCCCGGCGTGAGCCCCCGTTCCACCTCCTCGCGCGGCAGGTAGACCTTCCGGTATTTGCCGGCGACGGCGCCGGCGCGGTCCAGCAGCACGGCCGTGTTGTACACGGTGGATCCTTCGCGTTCGTAAATACCCGCGACGATGTAGGCCTTGCGGGCGCGGGCCACCTCGCCCAGACGGCTGGTCGTGGGGCCTGGAATCGTCTCGGCCACCTCGGCGTACGTCTTGCCCGTGCCGACCACCGTGATTCCTTCGGGCAGCACGATGAGATCCACCGCGCCGGACACGCTCTTCTGAATGGCGTCGATGAACTGGCCGACGCTCTCCTGGGGGCCCTTGGCGCCCCGCGGTTGCAGGTTGATGGAAGCCACGCGGACCGGCCGCGCTCCCGGGTCGGCGATCCGTTCCAGCGTGAGATCGTCCCACCACACCGTCCCGGCGGGGGCGTTGCTCAGGTACAACTGCACAGCGACCCCGGCGGCGTCCTTGGGCGCGGGCGCCTCGGCGGTCAGCCGGGTCCAGACGCCGTCGCGGCGGGCGCGGGCGACATACTCGGGCTGTCCGGCGCGCTTGCCCGCGGCGGTGCGCCAGTCCAGCCGCGCCACCACCTGCCAGTTCTCGGCGTCCACGGCGTCGGCGCGGTAGTGCGCCGTGAAGCGGTACCACGCGCCTGGCGCGATACCAGGCACGGTGTGCTCCCAGCCGCCGTGTCCGGCCGCGTTGCTCGCCCCTCCGATGGCCAACGAGCCTGCCTCGCCGCGGCTGATCCGCTGATCGACATAGGCTTTGGTGCGTGTTTCCGGACGCGCGCTCCACACGGTCCAGCCGGCGTCTCCTGCGGTGAATTTCGACTGCTGGTACAGCGGGGCGGCGTGCGCGGCGGCAACCAGTAGCAATGGCGTGAGCGTTTGGAACAAGGCGCGGAACATGGCAATGACCTCCTGCTGGCGCACGTGCCGGCGCTTCCTGTCCCCGCCGGTGCGCGCACACATTATTTCATGCCCGGCAGCGGGCGGGATAGACTGGTGGCTGCCATGGAACTTAAAGGGAAACGCATCGCCATACTCGTCGATCAGCTCTATCAGGAGATGGAGGTGTGGTATCCGCTCTACCGCTTCCAGGAGGCGGGGGCCGAGGTGGTCACCGTAGGCGCCGAAGCGGGAAAAAGCTATCCCAGCAAACTGGGTTACCCGTGCGTGGCGCGCAGGTCGTACGCCGAAGTGTCGGCGAAGGATTTTGACGGCGTCGTGGCGCCGGGAGGCTTCGCGCCGGACCACATACGCCGCCATCCGGAAGCCGGCGCCTTCGTGGCGGAGTTGAACCGCCAGGGCAAGCTGATCGCGGCCATTTGCCATGGACCGTGGGTGCTATGCTCGGCCGGAGGAATGCTGAAGGGACGCAAGGCAACCAGCTTTTTCGCCATCAAGGACGACGTGATCAACGCCGGCGCCGAGTGGGCCGACGCCGAGGTGGTGGTGGACCGGAACCTGGTGACCTCGCGCAAGCCCGACGACCTGCCGGCGTTCTGCCGCGCCTGCATCGGCGTGCTGGCCTCGCAGTGAGGGCTCGCACCGGCCGCGCGGAAACCGGCCGGGTGCGGGACAATGAAAAGTTTCCGGCTTCGTACAGATTAAGAGGCGGCGTGGCAGGTGTGCGTACGCCTCGCACGGATCACATGGCTGTCACATCAGACAACGGACTGGCGATTTCCGTCCAGGGACTACGCAAAAGCTACGGCGATTTTGAAGCCGTGCGGGGACTCGACTTCGACGTGCGCTCGGGCGAGGTTTTCGGACTGCTGGGTCCCAACGGGGCGGGCAAGACGACGACGGTGGAGATCCTGGAAGGACTGCGCCAGGCGACCTCGGGCCAGGTCCGCGTGCTCGGGATGGACCCCATGGTGCAAACCGCGCGTCTCAAGGACCGCATCGGCGTCTGCCTCCAGGCAACGAACCTGCCGGAGAAGCTGACCGTGGCCGAGGCCCTGACTCTCTTCGCGGCCTTCTATTCGCGCACCGTGGATGGCGACGGCCTGCTGCAACGTCTGCAATTATGGGAAAAGCGGAGCGCCGCTTACGGAACCTTGTCCGGCGGGCAAAAGCAGCGCCTGGCCCTGGCCATGGCGATGATCAACGACCCGCAACTGGTGTTCCTGGACGAGCCCTCGACGGGCTTGGATCCCCAGGCCCGGCTGGAGATTCACAAGCTGATCGAGGAGTTGAAGGCCGAAAAGCGCACCATTCTGCTGACGACGCATTACATCGAGGAGGCCGAACGGCTGTGCGACCGGGTGGCGATCGTGGATTCCGGGCGGATCATCGCCATCGGCACCCCGCGCGAGATCCAGCAGCGGACGCTGGGCCATACGCGGATCGAGATCGCCGTGGAACGCCCGCTCGCCGACAGGACGCCGCCGGAGATGATGGGAGCCGAGAAGTTGAACTGGAGCGAGGATGGCAAGTCGCTGGCCGTGTCCAGCGCGCATCCGGCGCGGACCGTGGTGGACCTGGTGAAATGGATCGACCAGCAGGGCGTGGGCCTGGCCGACATCCATCTGAAGCGCCCGACCCTCGAGGACGTCTTCATTGAACTGACCGGCAAGAGGCTGCGCGAATAGGCGCGCGGTGAAGGCATGAAAGCATACCTGGCGCTGATTAACGTAACCCTGAAGCTCGCCATGCGCGAGCGCAACGTGCTGTTCTTCAATTACCTGTTTCCGCTCATTTTCTTTTTCGCCTTCGGAACCTTCATGGGCGCCAAGGCGGGAGGCACCCTGACGCGCGTGATCTCGATGGTGCTGGTGATCGGCGTGCTGGGCAGCGGCCTGTTCGGCGCGGGGATGCGGACCGTGGCCGAGCGCGAGGCGAACATATTGAGGCGCTACAAGGTGACGCCCATTTCGCCTCTGCCGATTTTGGTGGCCAACATCGTGGGCGGCTGGGTGCTGTACCTGCCGGCGGTGTTCCTGATCATCGGACTGTCGCATTTCATCTACGGCATGCCCTGGCCGGAACGGTTCGGCTCGCTGCTGGCGCTGTTGAGCGTGGGCATCTGCACGTTCCGGGCCCTGGGCCTGATCATTGCTTCGGTGGCCAACTCGATGGGCGAGAGCAACATTCTGATCCAGCTTCTCTACATGCCGATGCTGTTCGCCAGCGGGGCTACGATTCCGATCAGCCTGATGCCCGGCTACATGCAGGTGGTGGCGCAATTCATGCCGGCCGCGTATCTGAGTACCGGGATCCAGAGGATCCTGCTGCGGGGCGACAGCTTGCTGGACACCCTGGGCCCTCTGGCGGCGCTGCTGCTGTGCATGGTACTGGCTACGTTTATTTCCTTGAAACTCTTTCGCTGGGAAAAGGAGCAGAAGATCGCCGGGAACGCGAAACTCTGGGTGGCGGCGGTGCTGTTGCCGTTCTTCGCGCTGGGAACCTACCAGGCGTATTCGAAGGATCACGTCACCGAGTCGAAGCTGCTGGACCGCCAGATGCGGCGCGCCAACCCGCGCTTGATCCGGGGCGGGCGCGTGTTCGTGGGCGACGGCACGGTGCTGGAAAGCGCGTCGATTCTGACGCGGAACGGGCGGATCGAGCAGATCTACACGGGAGCGCCGCCGGACGCCGATGCCCTGGGAGCGGAACTGATCGAAGCGGCGGGCAAGACGGTGATGCCGGGACTGGTGGACCTGCACGTTCACCTGGGCGCGCCGGGAACCGTACTGGCCAATCCCGGCGCGTACGAGGCGGAACGGAATGCGGAGAGGGCCCTGGCGGCACATCTCTACGCGGGCGTGACGGCGGTGCGCGCCGCGGGTCTGGATGCTTCGTCGCTGGCCGTGGCGGCGCGCGTGAACCGCGGGGAGCGTCTGGGGGCGGAGGTCCTGTTCGCGGGCGACGTGGCCGGGGCGGCGCAAACGCAGGGCGCGGCGTCAATGAACGAAGCGTTTCAAAGGGCGCTGGCGAAGCTGGTTCCGGAAGGACGCAGCCCTCTCATGCCGGCGCTGGCTCTGCGGGAGTCGTTGGAGGCCGCGCACACGGCGAAGCCGGAAATTCTGAACGATACCCTGGCCGAGCAGGTGGCCGCGCCGGGTTCGATCGCGGCGACGCGGGCGGCGCTCGCCCAAAGGCCGGAGTTTCTCGCCGCGTACTTCCGGATCCCCTTGAGCCTCGACGAAGCGCGCGAGACCCTGGCATCAGCCCTGCGGAAACATGAGCCTGTGGCCACGGGCACGGGCGCGGGCGCGTTCCTGGCTCTGCACGGCGCGGCCATGCACGAAGAGCTGCGGCTTTGGGTGAAGGCCGGGGCTACGCCGGAGCAGGCCTTGCGGGCGGCGACCTACGATGCGGCACGGGCGGCCGGCGCCGACAAACGGATCGGTCTCGTCGCGAAGGGTTACGAGGCGAACCTGTTGATCGTCGATGGCAACGCTCTCCAGGACATCGCGGCCACCGAGCGGATCTCCGACGTGCTCTTCAAGGGCGAACACATCGCGCGGCAGGAATTGTTCGAGCAGAAATAGGAGGCCGCCACCAGCCCGCGGAGCGTGAGCGGCCCTGCGATCAGGAGCGTTCGCCGTCGACGTGAACCCGGTGCGTGGCGCCGGACTCGGGCTTCTTGTACCGTTCGATCTTGGAGCCGTACTGCCCCTGCTTGGTTTTGTGCAGCGTCATGCGCTGCTCATCCCGGGACATGAGCTTCAGCGTCTTCAGCACGTTCACGTTGTGTTCGAGCTGGCTCGTGGTTTCCACGCCCGAGACGAGCGTGTGAATGTCCTGGGACCAGGAAAAGCGCAGGCATTCGTCGATGCCCGCGACCTTGTTCTTGGTGATCTCGCCGATCGCGTTCGACTTCATGGCGATCCGCCCAAGGCCCTTCTTGGCGGCGTTGGGAAGAAAGTTCGTGATGAAGCTCAGATAGTGTGGATCGATCAGGTTCACCGGATGCTGCACGGTTTCCCAGCCGTCATAGCCGTCCAGCAGGCGCTGGTGGACCGTGTAGTCATGATGTCCCGTGAAACCGATGTGCCGGACCTTGCCCTGCTTCTTGGCCTCGACGAAGGCTTCGAGCGACCCTCCGGGGGCGAAAATCTGATCCACCTCGTCGTGACGGGCGACTTCGTGGCATTGCCAGAGGTCAAGGTAGTCCGTGTTCATGCGCTTGAGCGTGGTCTCCAACTGCTCCATGGCGGCTTTCCTGGTGCGCAGTTCGGCCTTCGACATCAGGATGACCTTCTGCCGTTCGGATGGCGCGAGCGCCTTGCCATAAGTGATGTCGCTTTCGCCCTTGTGATACTTGGCGGCCGAGTCGAAGAAGGTGACGCCTAGTTCGAGAGCGCGCTTGATGATCCGGATGCCTTCCTCTTCGCCCTGGACGCGCATGTGATACCCGCCCAGGCAGAACTTGGAAACCTTGAGTCCGCTCTTGCCGAGAGTCTCCATGGGCATAGGCGTGTCGGCCAGCATCTGCGCCGTGATTCCCAGCGAGGCAGCCGTGGTGGAAAGAAAGCTTCTACGGTCCATAAGTGCACACCAATGTACATCAAGTGCGGCGGTGTACGCAGGGAAAAGGCGGGGGAGGAGAAGGCGTCCGGCCGGAGTGAAGCCTCTTGAAACTGGCAAACCCCGCCAGCGGTCCATTGGAACTCGCCAGCGGGGTTTTTCCGCTCTTCCGTAATCAGAGAGCTGTGGAAGGACTTGAGCGCCGCCCGCTAGTGGCGGACCCGGGTCCATCCGAATAGCTCTCGCCACACAGTGGAGGTCGCCGGTCCTCAGGAGCAGCGGCCACGGCACTGAACGTGACCTGAGAGATTCGAGTTACCGATTCAGCAGTCGGTCACCTCCGGTGTGCGGTTCGAGCCATTGCATTTACTACTATCCATGTTTGCTGGACCACCTCCTTTCTCAGTGATGCTTCCATAGTGGAGCAGGTTGAGGAATGTGTCAACAGGGAATGCGGTGGCGCCTACGGAATCTTGTAGGCGTGTTTCCAACGCTACCATTCACGGTATAGCGGAAGAAGCTCAAACTGGCTTTTGGGCCACGGCGAGGAGTGTTTCAAAGTGTGGCGGCTCCTCTTCGCGGTGTACGACTGTGATTTCCGAGGTGACCAGTCCCGCGTCCCTCAGAAAGCGCAGCAGCTCAGGCTGGGAGAAGCCGGGCCAGACGTGGGCATACAATTCGCGCGCCTGTTCGAAACGGTGGCGCATCAGATCGACGATGGCGACACGGCCTCCCGGGAGCAGGATGCGCGCCGCCTCGGCGACGGCTCGCTCCGGGTGCAGGATGTGGTGCAGGCTCTGGTGGAACAGCGCAATGTGGCAGGAAAAAGATTCGATCGGTAGATCCTCGAGATCGCCCAGCCTGTAGTCCAGGTTCTTGACCTTATACTTCTTTGCCAGCGAGCGGCCATAGGCGACCATCTTTTCCGAGTTATCCACGGCGATCACCCTTTCGGCGCGCCGGGAGAGATGGAGTGCGTTGGAACCCTCGCCGGCGCCGAGGTCGGCAATGACCATGGGGGGCATGACGCGGAGCAGTGTTTCGGCGAGCCCCTTCCAGGAGCGTCCCGGAACGTAGTGGCGTCCGAAACGTCCGGCCAGTTCGTCGAAATGGGCGCGGAGCGTGTCTTTGCGCCGCGCCAGGATGAGGGTCAGAGCGTCGTCGTCGGAGGCGGCTTCGGCGATCTCCTGGCCGGCGCGTTTCAGAATGTCGCGCAAAGGAACCGCGAGGTCGCGCTCCGGCGAGAAACGGTACAGGCTTTTCTGGCCGGAACGCCGGAGTTCAACCAGCCCTGCCTGCTTCAACTGCGCCAGTTGCATCGAGATGCGGGATTGGCCCATGCCGAGGATCTCCTGTAACTCGCCGACGGAGAGCTCCTCGCGAGCCAGCAGGCGGAGCAGGCGGAGGCGCGACTCGTCGCCGAGAAGTTTCAGGGCTTTGACGAGTCCAGGCATGGCGTCCCATTAGTTTATCAAGAAACCATGATCTCTTGATCTAAAAATGTGTTATCGTGGACCCCAGGAGCTGAAACAGCCACATGAGCACTGTCACCAATACGCTCGCGGCCGAATACAAGGTCGCCGATCTCGCCCTGGCCGGCTGGGGCCGCAAGGAAATCAGCATTGCCGAGCACGAAATGCCGGGGCTGATGTCGATCCGGAAGAAATACGCGGCGGAAAAGCCGCTCAAGGGCGTCCGCGTGACGGGCAGCCTGCACATGACGATTCAGACGGCCGTGCTGATCGAGACGTTGAAGGACCTGGGCGCGGACGTGCGCTGGGCTTCCTGCAACATCTTCTCGACGCAGGATCACGCCGCGGCGGCGATCGCCGTGGCGGGCACTCCCGTGTTTGCCTGGAAGGGCGAGACTCTGGAGGAGTACTGGGATTGCACCTACCAGGCGATCTGTTTCCCCGGCGGGAAGGGTCCGGAACTGGTGGTGGACGACGGCGGCGACGTGACGCTGCTGCTCCACAAGGGCTATGAGCTGGAACAGGGCTCCGGCTGGGTGAACACGCCTTCGGGAAGCCATGAAGAGAAGGTGATCAAGGACCTGCTGAAGAAGGTCCACGCGGAGGACCCCAAGCGCTGGACCGGTATCGTGAAGTCCTGGCGCGGCGTGAGCGAGGAGACCACGACGGGCGTGCACCGCTTGTACCAGATGCAGAAGGAAGGCAAGCTGCTGGTGCCGGCGATCAACGTGAACGATTCGGTGACCAAGTCGAAGTTCGACAACCTGTACGGCTGCCGCGAGTCCCTGGCCGACGGCATCAAGCGCGCCACCGACGTCATGATGGCCGGCAAGGTGGCCGTGGTCTGCGGCTACGGCGACGTGGGCAAGGGTTCGGCGCATTCTCTGCGGGGCATGGGCGCGCGCGTGATCGTGACCGAGATCGACCCGATCAACGCCCTGCAGGCGGCCATGGAAGGCTTCCAGGTGACGACGGTCGAGGAGACTTTGGGCCTGGGCGACATCTATGTGACGACGACGGGCAACGTGGACATCCTCACCCTGGAGCACATGCGCCACATGAAGGACCAGGCGATCGTGTGCAATATCGGCCACTTCGACAACGAGATTCAGGTGGACCGCCTGAACACGATGGAAGGAGTGGTGCGTACCAACATCAAGCCGCAGGTGGATATGTACACCTTCCCCGAGGGCAACAGCCTCTACCTGTTGGCCGAGGGCCGGCTGGTGAACCTGGGCTGCGCGACCGGGCACCCCAGTTTCGTCATGTCGAACAGCTTCGCCAACCAGACACTGGCGCAGATCGACCTGTGGCGCAAGAAAGACGAGTACAAGGTGGGCGTCTACACTCTTCCTAAGTATCTCGACGAGGAGGTGGCGCGTCTGCACCTGGAGAAGATCGGGGTGAAGTTGACCACTCTGTCGAAGAAGCAGGCCGAGTACATCGGCGTGCCGGTGGAAGGCCCCTACAAGCCCGAACACTACCGTTACTGACGCGTACGGTCGCGCACCCCGGAGTCTCGCCGCCGGACAGGCGGACGGGGCGCTGAACGGTCGAAGACCGCGACTCCAATGGGTTCAGAAGGCCGCCACTCGAAAGGGTGGCGGTTTTTTGCGTCCGGATGCCACGGGCCTGCCGGATTGCAGCCGGGCCTGGCTATGATAGGCTATCAACGATGATCGATTCCGCCACCAAGGCCCCTGCTCCCGTTACCGATATCCCGCCTGCCAGCTTACACTCCCTGGGTCGCTCCACCGCCGTTCCAGACCGCCTGGTCGAACTGTTCCGCAACCTGATTTTGAAGGGAGAATGGGCGCCCGGCGCCCCCATCGTGGAAACGGGCATCGCCAAGGCGATCGGCGTCTCCCAACCGACGGTGCGAGAGGCGCTCAAACATTTGGAGGCCGAAGGATTGATCCTGCGCCGGCCGTTTCGGAGCTGCGAGGTAACGAAACTGTCCCGCGAGGAGGTGGACCAGATCTTCCGCCTGCGCCTGGAATGGGAGCCGTTAGCGGCGGAACTGGCGGTCGAGAACCGGGCCAACTGGAAAAGCGAGCAGCTTCTTGAAGCAGTGGACCGGCTGGTGAGGGCCGCTGAAAGAGGCGACAGCGATGCCTTCTACAACCATGACCTGGAGTTTCACAGGTTCCTTTGGGCTTGCACGGGCAACCCTTTTCTGGTGAAATCACTCTCTCAAATCACGATTCCTCTCTTTGCCTTTTGGACGTTGCGGCATTTGAGGGAGTCCGAAGTGGACCTTCCGAAGCAGGCGGCGGCTCATAAGCGGTTCGCGCTCGCCATCCTGTCGGACGACAAACGGACCGCCCGCGACACGACGCGGGAGGCAATGCAGGGATTCTGGGAAGACGGTGCGCGCGTCGCGGGAGGTGCGTGAAGCATGAAACTCAGCCGCCGGTCGATCGTGACTTCAGGGACGCTCTCGCTGGCCGCCTCGCCGGGCGCCGCGAGCCAGTCCTCGCCACCGCCGGAGAACGAACTGCGCGTGGCCGCCTGTCAAATTCTTACCTTTCCAGACACTAAGCGGAGCGCGGAAAAGATCTGTGACTGGATCGCGAAGGCGGCCCATGACAAAGCCCAGGTGGTTCTGTTTCCTGAAGCGGCGGTCTGCGGCTATGCCGCGGACCCGGAATACTGGAAGACCGTCAACCCGCGCGATTTCGAGGCGGCCGAGAGCAGCATCGCCTCCGTGGCGCGGCAGTTGCGTATCGCCGTGATCCTGGGCACGGCTCATTGGGAAGACGGCAAGGTCCACAACAGCGTGCTGGCCCTCGACAGGGATGGCCGCGCGAAGGGCCGCTACTCCAAGACCTTTCTGGCCGAATCCTGGCCGGCGCCGGGACGCAAACTGCCCGTTTGGACGATCGCCGGAGTCAAGTCATGCTTCATCATCTGCCACGACATACGGTATCCCGAGCTGGTACGGCTTCCGGTGGTTGCCGGCGCGCAGATCTGCTATTACCCGAGCAACGAAAGCGGTCTGGTGGAAGAGCACAAGTTGTCCGCCTACCGGGCCATGCCCATCTCGCGCGCCACCGAAAATTCGATCTACCTGGTGATGGCGAACGCGCCCGCGGATGCGAATAACGTGCGCTCCCCCTCTCAGTCGCACGGCAACAGCAAGATCGTCCACCCTAACGGCACGGTGCTGGCCGAGACGGGTTACTTCAATGAAACGCTGGTCGCGGCCACCATCGACCTGAAGGCCGCCGATCGCGCCATGGCACGGCGGGCCGCGAACGAAACCGGGCCGGTGAGCCGGTGGTTGCGGGAGGGTTCGAAAATGGTGGAAGGCGATGTCAGTTAAGGCGATCTTAGTTAAGGTTTGGCTTTCGCTTCTAATACTCGCGGCGGCGGCCCTCGCCCAGACTCCCCGGTTCGTCGTGGCCGGATTGCGGGTGATGCCCGATCGCTGGGACAAGGAGGCGAACCTACGGAAGCTGGATACGTTCACGCGCGAAGCCGCGGCCAGGGGCGCGAACGCCGTCATCACTCCCGAAGGCTTTCTCGACGGCTATGTCGGCAACGACCGCGATCTGGACAAAAAACGATATTTCGACACGGCCGAACCCGTCGATGGCCCGTCGCTGCGCCGCGTGCGCGATCTCGCGCGTGAGTTGAAGATCCATCTGGCGGTCGGCTTCCCTGAACTGCGGGGAGGCCAGGTGTTCAACACAGTGGCCATTTTCGGTCCTGACGGCGCGCTGGTAAGCCGCTACTCGAAGACGCATTGCGGCGGCGAGCCGCACAATACGGAAGGAACCGAATTTCCCGTGGTCTCGACGCCGCTTGGCCGTTGGGGCACGCTGATCTGTCTCGACCGCCAGCTACCGGAGACCGCCCGGATTCTCGCCATCAAAGGCGCGCAATTGATCCTGGTGCCCTCGTATGGAATGTACGGCGAGATGAACGACGCCATGATGAGGACGCGCGCCTATGAAAACGGCGTGTACGTGGCCTTCGTCCACCCCAAGCGGGTTCTGATCGTGGATCCAAAGGGTACCGTGATCGCCTCGGATCGGGGGGACAAGGACCAGGCCGTCCTCGGTGAGATTACTCTGGACAGCCGCGTCGGGCGCGGCCCCATCGGCGCCCGCCGTCCCGGAATTTACGGCGAACTCCTCAAGGCCCGGTAACCGCCCTGCCCCGCTCGCGGGAAAGCGCCGCGCCTCATATCATTCCGCGCTTCCGGATATCCCAGGACCAAGCGGATTCGCCGCAGGCCTTGCACCCCGCAAGCCCGGCCGAGCACTGGTGATGATATCTCCTGCGGCATGAGGTACAGAGCCGGAATCTGACCAGTTCCGCCTCGATCTTCTGGCTTAAATACTCCTGACAGAGGCCGCAGGTGGCCTCGGGAATCGGGGGTTTATTATCCAGCGCCGCCTGCATGCGGCTCCAAAACTCAATGGGCGTGACCGCCAGGTTTCCAGCGAACGAGTGCCTGCCGACGAGTTCGTCGGCCAGGAACATCAGATCCAATTCGCTGATTGACTTCGTCCTCCAACTTGCATACGAGTAGTCCCAGACGTCATCCGCCCAAAGTTCCACAACCTCCGTCACCTGAGGATCATTCATTTTCTTGAAATAACGCTTCACCAGCGCGGGAACGTCCCGCGTGGCCACAATCACTTCCAGCTTTTTCCTGAAGGGCCACATTGCTCGCAAACTCCTCTACAGGAATCCCTGGCCGGCGGTTTCCGCGCCGCGCGGCGCGGAAAGACCCGCTGATGCCTGTGCGCCACAGCGATCCTAACGGGCCTCCGTGGATCCAGCAATGTCCAAGTGTGTTCATTCCGCCCGCGGACAGCTTTGGGCAGCGTGTAACGTCCCGTCAGCGCGCCCACTCCACCATGGCGATGTCCTCCACCTCGTCCATCCCCTGGCACCACGCTACCGTGCTGCCATCGGCGCTCACCGTGAACCCCGTCCTGAGGTCATGAACCTCCGGGCTCTGCCCCACACGTTCCACCCGTTTGGTGTCGAACCGGTACCGTTCGATCAGCCCCAAGGGGTCCAGCCGCGCGTACGGAATGGCCCCGCTGCCGGATCCTGCCGCCCGCGCCGGCTTACTCGCCGTGCCGGATCCAGTACACCTTGTTGCCCGCGTCTTCCGACATCAGCATCGACCCATCCTTGCGCACCAGCAATCCAACGGGCCGCCCCCACACATCCTTGCTCTCGGGGTTCAGCATGAACCCGGTCAGGAACTCCTCCTGCGGTCCGTCCGGCTTGCCGTCGCGGAACGGAATGAACGCGATCGAATAACCGGCCCGCTTGGCCCTGTTGGAGGAGCCGCGCAGGGCCAGGAAGGCGCCGTTGCGATATTTCGACGGGAACTGCCGGGCCGTATAAAAGCGCGCATCCATCACGGCGACGTGCGCCGGCTGCAACACTACGTCGGGCACGGCCGTCTTGGCCACCAGGTCGGGCCTCTGCCCTTTGTTGCGCAGCTCCTCGTTTGGACCGATGTAGGCATACGGCCAGCCGTAGAACGCGCCGGGGCGGACCGAGGTGAAGTAATCCGGCACTAGGTCGTCGCCCAGCCCATCCCGCTCCTGCACGCTCGCCCACAACTGGCGGGATTCCGGGCTCCAGGCAAGCCCCACGGGATTGCGCAGTCCGCCCGCCACCACCTCGCGGCCGGAACCGTCGGGGTTGAAACGCAGCACGGCGGCGCGGTATTCGGGGCCGCCCGGATCGACGTTCGAAGCCGAGCCGATCCCCACATAGAGCTTCGCTCCCTTGGCGTCGAACAGCAGCGTCCGGGTCCAGTGGCCCTGTCCGTCGCCCGCCAGCGGCACGATCTCTTCGGCGGGTCCGGCCTCGCGCGCCTTCGCGTTGTAGGGATAGCGCTTGATCGAAGTCGCTTCGGCCACATACAAATAGTTCTTCCACAGCGCCATTCCGAAGGGCCGGTCGAGCCCGCCCAGCAGCTTCTTCTTCTCCGTCCCGTCGATCCTGCCATCCCGGTTGGCGTCGGAAAGCACGAACACCGAGCCGTCCTTCACGCTGTCGGTGACGAAGATCTCGCCGCGCGGCCCCTCCACCAGATAACGGGGCTTGGCGAAGCCGGATGCGAACTCGGACACCGTGAACCCTTGCGGCACGCGGATCGCCACTCCGTCGGGCTGCGGCACCACGCGCGGCCCGTTCGTGACGGACGGCGTGTGATAAGGCGGCGGCAGTTTGGGCGGGTCCGCCGGCCAGGCGGCAAGCGAACACGCCACGAGCGTCAACATGAGACGAATGCGCATCCGGTCATTATACGGCGCGCGGAGGCGGCTGGCGCGTTACTTGCCCTTAGTGCGCTTCTCGCCCGGCTCCGGCGGCCAGGGCAGGAACTTCCCCTTCTTCTCGTCCCAGGCCCGCACCGCGCCCGTCTCGATATCGAACACCCATCCGAAGAGACCGATCCGCCCCTTCTTCCACTTCGCCGCGACACTGGGATGCGTCTTCAGGTTTTCAACTTGCATCAACACGTTCAATTCGGTGAGCATCTCCAGGCGCTCGACCGGATCCTCGATCTCGGCCACCTCCTCCGGCGACGGTCCAAACTCCAGCCAGTGCCGTACCGCCGGCAGCTTCTTCACGGTCTTGGGAGAGAGAATCCCCTTCATCACGCCGCAGTCGGAATGGCCGCAGACGATGATGTTGGGCACCTGCAACACGCCCACGGCATACTCGATGGAAGCCGACGCCGCTCCCATGAGCTTCGTCGAAAACACGGGCGCGATGTTGCCCGGGTTCCGTTCGACGAACAGCTCACCCGGACGCGTGTCGGTGATCAGGTTGGGCACCACGCGCGAATCCGAGCAGGCGATCATCAACGCGTGCGGCTCCTGGCCTTCCGACAACTGGCCGAACATGCCGCGCATGTGCGGATATATATAGTTCCGAAACCTGAGAACTCCTTGAGCGATCGTCTCCATGCAGGCATCGTACCAACTCACGCTGTCCGCGCGGACCCGCTATTTCACGGCCAGCACGCTGACGCTCACCAGCGCCGGATACCGGACGCCCCTGGCCTGGCGCGACTGCGCCGGAGCGGAAGGAGCGATCGTCGTCCGCGTGGGCGGCGCCTCTTTCGGAAAGAATGCGCCATAAGCGGCGTTCATTTTGGCGAACTCCTCCACGTTGTCCAGCCGTACGTTGGTCGCCACCACATCGGCCAGCGTGTAGCCTTGGAGCTTCAAAAGCTCATCCAATCCCGCCAGCGTAAGCTTCGTCTGCTCCTCCACCGCCTCGGCACGCGCACCGGACGCCGTGCAAATCACGCCTCCCGAAACCTTCCGGCAGCCCGGTTTGCCGCCCGGCGAAGGCAGAACCATCCCGGATGCCTGCTTCTTCAGCGCCAGATCGCGCACGGCAATCGCGTTGATCTCCACCGGTATGTCCAGCGGCATGCGGTACGCGGCGAACACCAGCCGCTTCGGCGGATTCCGGGGAAAGGTCTCCTTCCACACCCGCTCCATCACCGCCCGCGGAACGGAGCGGTGTAGGTAGACCTGCGCATACGCGATGTGTTCCATCGTCAACCCGCCGGCCTCCACGATGGCGCGTATGTTCCGCAGCGTCTGCCGCACGTTGGCCTCGGGCGTGTCTCCATACTTGCCGCTGGCATCGCGCGGCCCCTGCCCGGAGACATACAGGTAGCCGCCGTGACTCACGCCAGGCGCATAGGGACCGGCCGGTTTGATGCCCGGCGGAAATACCGGCCGCCTCTCCGCGGCCACGCCCGGCAAGGAGGCCAGGCACAGGAACACGGCCCAGAGCCGCATCATTTCTTCTCCGCCAGCGGCCGGGTTTCCACCGAGTGTTCCACGGGCTTCAAGGTTTGCAGGAAGGCAAAGAGCGCTTTCAAGTCGTCGTCCTCCATACCATTGAACGACAACCAGGGCATCACGGTGAAGTTCTCCTTCGTGGCCGGCGGCGGCGTGCCCTGCGCGTACTCGCGGTATTGCCGGAACTTCTCCAGAAACTGCTTCTCGTCCCAGGTGCCCGTGCCGGTGCCTTTGTCCGGCGTCAGATTGAAACTCACCGCCAGCAGTCCGGACTTCTCGGTGCCGAACGATTCGCCCCCGGCGTATTGCATCCCTTCCACCTGCGAACCACGCCTGGTCGGCGTGTGGCAGGTGCGGCAGCCGGCGATCACACTCAGATACCGCCCGTAGGCGGCGCGGTCGGCGCGGTTGGGCGCCTCCACCACGCCGGTCACGGGCTGTGGCGCGCTCTTCACCAGCAGTCCCACGGGAAAATCGATGCGGCTCGGTTCCATCTTCCGTTGGATGGGCGCCAGGGTCCGGATGAACGCCACGATCGACTCCACATCCTCATCGCTCATCGAACGGAACTCGGTGTAGGGCATCAGCGGGAACAACACCCGCCCGTCGCGGCCGATTCCCTCCCGGATGGCGCGCATCAGTTCGCCGTCCGTCCAGCCGCCCACGCCGGTTCCGGCGTCGGGAGTGATATTGGGCGAGATGAGAGAGCCCGGCAACCCGGCTTCCGGGGGCCAGATCTTTCCCGCCCCAATGCCGTCTTTCCGGATCGGCGTGGCGAACCGCGTCCAATCCACTTCCGAATGGCATTCAGCGCAGTTGGCCACGCTCATGAAGAGGTAGCGCCCCCGCTCGACACGCTCCGGCGTGCGGGGAACCACACGCGCGGAAGGCGGCTGCATCGCAGGCTTGCGCAAGACCAGATACGCGAACACGGCGCCCAAAGTCACAACCGCCGCGAACAGAAAGGCCACAGCAATCCGTTTCCACATGATGAATGAGAGAATACTATCCCTGATGACTACGCATGAAACCCAGGCGCGTCCCCGCCGGATTTCCGGACCGGTGCGCGTCGGAATGATCGGCGCGGGCTTCGCCGCCAGATTTCACATGGACAACTTTCCCGCCGGCAAAGCCGTGGTGGCGGGCGTCACCTCCGTGCGCGCCGCGAGCCGCGAGGCATTCGCGAGCCAGTACGGCATCACCGCCTACTCTTCGGTGGAAGAAATGTTGCCGCACGTGGACGCGGTCGATATCTGTTCTCCTCCGTCTTCTCACGCGGAGTACATGCTCCAGGCGGCTCAGGCCGGCGTTCACATCATCATCGAAAAGCCGTTCACCGGCTTCTTCGGCTCCCCCGCGGAATTCACGAAGCAGCAGATGCTCGACACGGTGCACGCCGGGCTCAGGACGCTGCGCGATGAGATCGTGAAGTCCGGCATCACGCTGGGCTATGCCGAGAACTGTGTCTACGCGCCCTCGGTGCAGAAGGAGCGCGAGGTGGTGGAAAAGACGCGCGCCCAGATCTTGCGGTTGCAGGGCGAGGAGTCGCACAACGGTTCCCATTCGCCCGTCTACGGCATCTGGTCGATTCAGGGCGGCGGTTCGCTCATCGCCAAGGGCTGCCATCCCCTGACGCCCATCCTCTACCTGAAACGCAAGGAGGGCATGGCGCGCCTGGGCCGCCCCATCCGTCCGGCGTCGGTCAGCGCCCGCACGCACGCCATCACCAAACTGCCGGGCTTCGAGGACCGCGGCTTCCTGCGCACCACCTACCAGGACACCGAAGACTACGCCTTGCTCCACGTCGTGTTCGACGACGGCAGCGTGGCCGACATCACGGCCAGCGAACTGGTTCTCGGAGGCATCCACGATTACGTCGAGGTGTTCGCCAACAACCACCGCACGCGCTGCCACATCTCCCCGGTGCGCGTCGCCGACGTCTACTCGCCCAGCCACGAAGTCACCAAGGATCTCTACTTCGTCGAGAAGATCTCCAGCAACGAGGGCTGGATTCCCTGCCCCGGCAACGACAACTGGGCCAACGGCCGCGAAGGCGAACTCACCGACATCATCGGCGCCATTCACGAAGGCCGCCCGCCCGAATGCGGCCTCGACCTGGCCATCGACACCACGCTCACGCTCTACGCCGGTTATGTCTCAGCCGACGCCCTGGGGCGCGAGGTCCCCGTGCCGTTGTTATAGAATCGTCGAACCTTTATGAACGAGACCCACAAGGGAAGGCTGTTCGCGGCCAGTTGCGTGGCGATTGTGACCACATCGATGGTCTTTTCCATCCGCGGCGACATTATCGACGCGCTGGCGGCGGACTTCCACCTCACCAAGGAACAGGTAGGGCTCATCCTCAGCCCCGCTTTCTGGGGTTTCACGCTGTCGATCCTCATCGGCGGCTCGCTGGTCGATTTCCTCGGCATGCGCCGCCTGCTGCTGCTCAGCTCCGCCGGCTACGCCGCGGCCGTGCTGGCCATCATCTTCTCGCCGCGCCCCGCGGCTCATGTCAATTCGCTGTGGGACTCGCCCGAACTGCTCATCCTTCACGCGGCCATGCTCACGCTCGGCCTCGCGCAGGGCCTGGTGGAAGGCGTCGTGAATCCTCTCATCGCCACCATGTACCCGCGGCAGAAGATCTCGAAGCTGAATATCCTGCATGCCTGGTGGCCCGGCGGCCTCATCCTGGGCGGGCTGGCCAGCTACGGCATCACCAAGACGATGGGACTCGACGCGCCGGAAGTCGCCGCCGCCCAGGCCACCCTCGGCTGGCAATTGAAGCTCTCGCTGATTCTCATCCCCGCCGTGCTCTTCTTCCTGCTCAGCTTCCGCGAACGCTTTCCCCAAACCGAGCGCGTCTCGGCCGGAGTCTCCAACACGGCCATGGTGAAAGAATGCTTCCAGCCCCTGTTCATCTTGTGGTGGGTCTGCATGTGGATGACCGCCGCCACCGAACTCGGCCCCGACCAGTGGGTGCCCTCGCTAATCACCAACCTGGCCGGCATGCAGGGCATCGTCATCCTCGTCTGGACCGCGGGCATCATGTTCGCGCTGCGTTTCTTCGCCGGTCCTCTCGCCCACGCCCTGTCGCCGGTTGGACTGCTCGCCGCGTCCTCCGTGCTGAGCGCCCTGGGGCTGTACATGCTGGGCGGCGTCGATTCGCCCATCTCCGCCGTCTCCGCGGCCACCGTCTTTGGCGTGGGCAAAACCTTCTTCTGGCCCACCATGCTCGCCTTCGCGAGCGAGCGTTTTCCCAAGAGCGGCCCGCTGGGCATGGCCATCATCGGCGGCACTGGCATGTTGTCGGCCGCGTTCATTCTGCCCATCATGGGCGGCTGGTATGACGCGCATGGCGCGGCGGCCACCTTCCGCTACGTCGGAGTTCTGCCCATCGTCCTCACCTTCGTCTTCGGCGGCCTGCTGCTGTACTTCAAAATGCGAGGTGGTTATCGTGAGGTCCAATTGGAAACGGCGGCTGGCGGCGATTGACCGCCGCGGCTTCCTGGCCGCCGACCCTCGTCCGGACACCGGCCCCGCGGCGCGCAAAGCGGTGCGTAAATAGGTAGCATGCACCGCCGTTCCTTCCTGCTGGCCGCTCCAGTCGCCCTGGCCGCCGGCAAGTTCCGTCTCTGCCTCGCCGGCCTCGCTCACGGGCATGCGCGCGGCTTTCTGAACACGCTGCTGAAACGTACGGACGTCAGCCTGGCCGGCATCGCCGAACCGGACGCCTCTCTTCACGCCAGGTACGGCTCCGCCTTCCAACTGCCTCCGGATACGTTCCACACCAGCCTCGCCTCTCTGCTCGACACGGTGAAGCCCGACGCCGTCGCCGTCTTCAGCTCCACCTTCGACCACCGCTCCGCCGTCGAGCAATGCGCCCGCCGCCGCATCCCCGTCATGATGGAGAAGCCCCTCGCGGTCAGCCGCGAACATGCCCTTGCCATGCGCGACGCCGCCGCCAAACCGGGCATCCCCGTCCTGGTCAACTATGAAACCACCTGGTACCGCAGCCACGCCCTGCTGCGGCGGGAGATCGAATCCGCCGCGTTCGGCCCCATCCGCAAGATGGCGGCCATGGACGGGCATCAGGGTCCAAAGGAAATCGGCGTCGGCCCCGAATTTCTCGCCTGGCTCACCGATCCTGTGAAGAACGGCGCCGGCGCGCTGTTTGACTTCGGCTGCTACGGCGCGAATCTGATGACGTGGCTGATGAACAACCGCCGCCCCGATGCCGTCACCGCGCGCACGGCCACCTTCAAGCCTCGAATCTACCCGCGCGTGGACGACGAAGCCGCCATCCTGGTGGACTACCCTGGCGCGCAGGGCATCATCCAGGGCTCCTGGAACTGGCCCTACAGCCGCAAGGATCTCGAAGTCTACGCCGCGAACGGCTACGCCCACGCCAACGGCGGCAACCGTCTGCGCCTTCTCCGTCCCAAAACAAAAGAGGAGGAGATTGTCTCCCCGCCCGAACTCCCGCCGGACGAGCGCGACCCCGTCTCCTGCCTGATGGCCGCCGTTCAGGGCCGCCTCAAACCCGCCGGCCTGTCCTCGCTCGAGAACAACCTGATCGTCACCGATATCCTGGTGGCGGCGCGCGAGTCGGCGCGAACGGGCCGCACGGTGGCGCTGGCCCCGGCATAATCATGTCATGGCCTCACGCCGCACGGTCCTGGGCGCATTGCTGGCTCCTCTGGCGCTCCGCGGCCAGACGCAGGCCGACGCCATCCTGGTGCGCAAGGCCCGGCGGGAACTCCTCCTGTTGAGCGGCGGCCGCGTGATGCGTACCTATGCCATCGCCCTGGGCCGCGTCCCCTCCGGTCCCAAACAGCGCCAGGGCGACGGCAAGACTCCCGAAGGCGGCTACACCATCTCCGGCCGCAATCTCCACAGCGCCTATCACCGCTCCCTGCGCATCTCCTATCCGAACGAATCCGACCGCGCGCGCGCCCGCCGCGCCGGCGTTTCACCCGGCGGAGACATCATGATTCACGGCCTTCCCAACGGCCTCGGCTCGCTCGGCGCGGCTCACCGCCTGAACGATTGGACCGAAGGCTGCATCGCCGTCACCAACGTCGAGATCGAGGAGATCTGGCGCCTGGCGCCGGACGGCACGCCCATCCGCATCGAGCCCTGACCGCCGCCAGAGCGCCGCCCGCACCGGGGCTATACAATGCCCATGGAGGGTTTCCTTGTTCACCGCGACCGCCAATCTCATACTGCCCAGCACCGTTACCGGTTCTTTCCCCCGTCCGCGCTGGTTCGACGTCAGCATGTGGGGTAAACCACTGGACACCTGCATGCTCGACGTCCACTTCCGCGAGAAGTTTCAGGACGCGCTCGCCGTCGTCATCAGCGACCAGGAACGCGCCGGCCTCGATATCCTCTGCCATGGAGACTTCCATGTCGACGAGGACCTCGCCGGCCGCGCCTGGCACCACTACCCGCTCCAGCGCTGGGCGGGCTTCGAAGGCGATCACCTGCAACCGGAAGAGACCACCGCTCCCTGGCTTCACTACCCTGCCGGCACTCTGCTGAACGAGATCTACACCGGCTGGCGCTGGCCCCACGTTACCGGCAAGATTGAACACCGCCCCCTCGACTACCCCAAGCTGTGGCGCATCGCCCAGTCTAAAACCCGCAAGCCGGTCAAGTTCGGCACCTGCTGTTCCCAGGTGATGGCCCTCTTCCTGGACATTCATACGCCGCACTACAAGGACAAGCGCGAAGTCATCTGGGACATGGCCGTCGCCATGAACAAGGAGCTTCTCGCGCTGCGCGACGCCGGCTGCCGCGTCATCCAGATCGAGGAGCCCACCTTCCACTTCATGGCCAACACCTACGGCAAGGACCACGACGAGGTGAAGTTCATGATCGACGCCTTCAACCGCGAGGTCGAGGGACTCGACGACGTCGAACTCTGGATCCACACCTGCTGGGGCAACCCGAACATGCAGCGCGTCATGGATGACACCAGCTACGCCAACTCCATCGAGATCTATCTGGAGCGCTGCCGAGGCGACGTCTGGACGCTCGAGATGAAAGACCGGAACCAGAAGGACATCGAACTCTTCGCGCCCTTCAAGAACAGCCTCAAGAAAAAAATCGCCATCGGCGCCGTCAGCCATCGCGTGCTCCAGGCCGACCGCCCCGAGGAGGTCGCCGCCGAAATCCGCAAGGCGCTGAAATACATTCCCGCCGAAAAGCTGATCATCTCGAGCGACTGCGGCTTCGGCCGGCAGGGCTGCAACCGCGAGATCGCCTTCTACAAGGCCAGCGCCATCGCGCAAGGCTGCAACATCGTGCGCAAGGAACTCGGCCTGCCCGAAACCGAGGTGCCCGCCGCCGACCCCATGCTCCAGGTCGACGTCGTGCCCGGCCGCAAACGCTAGCGGCTACCCCGCGTTGTTCCGGCGCGCCGCCTTGTCGCGGTACATCGCCTCATCGGCGCGCCTCACCAGTGCGGCCGCCGGCTCGCCCGGCCGGTATGAGGTGACCCCGATCGCCCCGTCCAGGCGCACCTTCACCGGTCCGCCCGCGGCGTCCACCGTGTAGTCGCCGAACACCCATTGCCGGATGCGGCCCACCAGCGCTTCCACTTCTCCGCTCTCGCATCCGGCGATCACGATGAACTCATCGCCGCCCCATCGCCCCACCGTGTCCACGGGCCGGAACAGCGGCCGCAACTCGCGCGCGAACTGCTGCAACAAGTGATCTCCCGCCAGGTGGCCGTAGCCGTCGTTCACCTGTTTGAAGCCGTTCAGGTCGATCAGGATCACGGAGAACGTTTGCCCCCGCGCCATCAGCATCTCCATGTGGCGCTCCACCCCCCGCCTGTTCTCCAGCCCGGTCAGCGAATCGTGCAACGCCAACTGCTCGCTCTCGGCCAGCTTCGCCTGATAACTGTCCACCTGCGCCTTCAAGCGCGCCACCGACTGCTCGCCCTCCCTCACCATCCGCTCCACCGAGTCATTCACCAGCCGGATGCTCTCCGATAACGACGCCCGCATCTGTTGCACATCGTCGAGCGCCGCCACCTGCCGCAGACGCTCGCCGATCCCGGTGAATTGCCCGGCATAACGCTGGTCCCTCTCCGCCAGCGAATTTACGCTTTCGGCCACGGAGCGCACCAGGCCGCATGCCTCCACCGTCGTCCGCGACACATATTCGCAGGCCGCCTGCGTCCACCGCGCCAGTTCCTCTTCCACGCATTTCCCGGTCTCGGCGAACACCCGCGCGCTGGCCTCGGCCGTCACACGGTCCTTCAGCGCCAGCAGACTGCGCGCGAACTCGCCGCCTGCCTGCGGGCACACACTCGAACCGCTTCGCGCCATCGCCGCGAGCACCGCCCGGTAGCTGTCCGCCGCGGCGGGCAAAACCGTTTCGGCGTTGGAATCGATATACCGCTTCAAGGAGATCACATCGGCCTTATCGGACAGCCGCGCGGAAAATCCGCCCCTGTACTTACTTAGCCCCCCGGCCTGGCACCCCGCGCCGCGCATGAGTAAAATCAAGACGTATGCGCAAACTCCTGTTGCTTACCCTGGCGGCCTCCCTGGCCCTGGCCGCCGACAAGCCTGAAAAGGGCTTCACCAGCCTGTTCAATGGCAAGAACTTCGACGGCTGGACTCTCGCCAAGGAAAACGAATCCACCTTTTCCGTGAAGGACGGCGCCATTGCCGTCAATGGTCCGCGCTGCCACCTGTATTACACGGGCAAGGTCGGCAATCATTCCTTCACCAACTTTGAACTGAAGGTCGACGTGATGACCAAGCCCAGTTCCAACGGCGGCATCTACTTCGCCACCCAGTACCTGGAAAAGGGCTGGCCCGACAAAGGCTTCGAGGTTCAGGTGAACAACACCTTCGAGAAAGACCCGCGCAAAACGGGCAGCCTTTACCAGGTGCAGGATTACAAGGACCGCGCCGCGGAGGACAACAAATGGTTCACCGAGCACATCGTCGTGAAGGGGAAGAACGTGCAGGTATTCGTCGATGGCAAGAAGGTGGTCGATTGGACCCAGCCCGAAGGCTACGCCGGACCGCCCAACACGCCGGGCCGCGTGCTGGCGCCCGGAACCTTCGCCCTGCAGGGCCACGATCCCGGCTCGACCATCTTTTACAAGAACATTCGTGTCAAGATGTTGAAGTAAGCGCGCCCTGACCGGCGTGCGGAAGTGAAGCGGCGGCCCATGTGGGGGGCCGCCGTTTTGCTTTCCTGCCGCCTGGCTCCGGTCCGGCTTACGCCATGTCGAACTTCTCGGGATGGATCAATCCGTCGGCGGTCACCAGCACCGGCCGGCCGAGGATCTCCTCGAGTTCCTCCAGATACTGGTTGCCCGTGGCGTTGATCACACTGGCCACCTCGGGGTGCACGCGCAGCAGCACCTCCTTGCCTTCCAGCGCCGGCGCGATCTTGTAAGCCTCCGTGATGATCTCGCTCATCACCGTGCCGGAACTCTTGATGTAACCCGAGCCTTCGCACGTCGTGCACGGCTGGCACAACGCCCGTTCAAGCGACTGCTTCACGCGGCGGCGGGTGATCGCCACCAGCCCGAAATCGTTGAACTGGAGAATCTTGTACGGCGCGCGGTCGCTCCGCATGGCCTCTTCGAGCGCCTGCATCACCTTTTGCCGGTTGCGCCGCTCGTCCATGTCGATGAAGTCCACCACGATGATGCCGCCCAGATCGCGCAAGCGGATCTGCCGCGCGATCTCCTTCACGGCCTCCGTGTTCGTCTTCACGATGGTGTCTTCCAGCCGGTTCGACTTGCCCACGTACTTGCCCGTGTTCACGTCGATGGCCACCAGCGCCTCGGTCTGGTTGATCACGATGTAACCGCCCGATTTCAACCACACCTTCGGCCGCAGCGCCTTGTCCAACTCCTCGGTGATCTTAAAGGCATCGAAGATGGGAACCGGCCGCGTGTAGAGCTTCACCCGGCTCATCATCGCGGGCTGGAACCGCTCCAGGAAGGCCAGAATCGACTCGAAGATCTCCTCGTTGTCCACCCAGACGGCCTTGAACTGGTCGCTCGCCTGATCACGCAGCGTGCGCTGCACCAGTTCCAGATCGTGATGGAGCAACACCGGCGCCGGCCGCTTCTCCGCCTTCTTGCGGATATCCAGCCACAGGCTGTAGAGGAAGTTCATGTCGGCGGCGATCTCGGCCTCCGGCGTCCCCTCTCCCGCCGTGCGCACGATGAAACCGCCCGTCATGCCTTGCGAATGCGTGGAAAGAATCCGCTTCAGCCGGACGCGTTCGTCGTCGGTACCTACTTTGCGGGACACGCCGTTGTGGTCCAGCGTGGGCATGTACACCACATAGCGTCCCGGAATGGCCACGTGCGACGTGATGCGGGCGCCCTTTTGCCCCAGCGGCTCCTTGGCGATCTGAACGATGATTTCCTGGCCCTCTTTGAGAAGGTCGGTGATGAGAGGCAGCGGCGGCCGCTCGCGGTCGCGCTCGCGCCGGTCGCCGCGTCCTTCACGGCCATCCCGGCCTTCGCGGCTCTCCCGGCCCTCACGGCTTTCCCGTCCTTCGCGGCGCTCTCCGCCTTCGGCCTCGACGCGCGCCACTTGCGGCGCGGTTTCCCGGTCCGTCTCCTCCACGGGATCGAGAGCGCCTTCCAGGTCGCGTCCTTCGACCGGCGCCACAGTCCGCTCGCCGTTCTGCTCGCCCCGCTCTCCCCTCTCGTCGCGCCGGCCACCCCGGCGTCCGCGACGGCGCATGCGCCCCGAACGCGGCTGGATGTATCTTGCGGCGGGCTGCTCGCGAATCTCGGCCGAGGCTTCCGTAGGATCTTCCGCCGCGGCTTCCGCATCACCCGTCTCTCCGGCATCCTCTTCCGCTTCATCCACGGCCTCGGAGCCGGCTTCGGATTCAGCGGCGGCCAGCACCTCTTCGGCGATGTCGCCTTCGGTGGTCTCCAACGGCGAAGGTCCGGAGTCCTCCTCCGTCTCTTCCTCCACCTCCAGGACAGCCTCTTCCTCTGCCTCGGCCAGAGCTTCGTTCTCCTCGCCGTACTCCTCCAGACGCGCTTCCACAGCCGCCTCGATGGCCTCGGTCACCTCGTCTTCGCTCATCGGCGCGGCGTCACTGGCTTCGTGCTCGGCCACTACCTCGAGGTCCAGCGTCGCCGTGGTCTCGCCGTCGTCCTCATCGTCATCTTCCGACGCGGGCCGGCCTCGATACTTGGCCAGGGACTCGCCAGGGAGAACCAACGGTTCGTCCTCCAACTCCACTTCGGGCGCGTCCTCTTCGGGTTCATTCGTCTCTTGCAGGGTGTCGGACGGGCTGGCGAATTTCGTCTCAGGAAAGCCCCCTCCGTTCGGTCCCCGGCGGCGGCGGCGCGAGCGGCGTCCGCGCCGGTCGCCCTGCTCCTCGCGCGACTGGCGGCCTTCCGCCGGCGCCGGCGTGGCGGCCTCGGCTTCAAGGCCGCCCGGTTCATCCGCGGCCGCCGCGGGCGCTACGCCTTCCGGCCGTTCGACGCGTTCGCCACGGGAATAGCGGCCTCCGCGTTCGCCGCGTTCACCGCGGCCCCGTTCTCCGGCCTCACTCGCTTCGCTCCGCTCGCCCCGTTCAGGACGGTCGCCACGTTCCGGCCGGTCGCCCCGGTCCGTGCGTTCCGGCCGGTCGCCACGGCCCCGCCGGCCGCGGCTCTCCCCCGAGCCAACCCGGTCGTACTCCTCGCCCGTCTCTTCGAAAAAATCAGAGACGTACAGGAAGGCGTCGCGCTCCAGACCGATATTGACAAAGGCGCTCTGCATGCCGGGCAGCACGCGCGTCACTCGTCCTTTGTGGATGCTGCCTACCAGAGAGTATTCATTGGCGCGTTGAAAATAAACTTCAACCAGTTGCCCATTCTCTAGGATGGCCAGTTTCGTTTCGTGGCGATTGGTGGAAATCACCAATTCTTTTGTCATCAGGAATCTCCGTTCGGAAGACGGAGCTGGAAGGATTCAGGGCCGGGAACAGGAGCGTATCACCGGGAGGACCGGAGCAGACAGTGTCTCCCGCCTCCACCGCGCCGGACCAGCCAGCGCCTGAGCGCGCGCATGGAAATGCGCGATTCGAACCGAGGGTGTACGGGAAGCCGGACGGGTTCGCGCGCCCCGGCCTCCCATCCTGTTGCAGGACAGCCGCCCACGGCGTCTTGGTTCGCCCTAACCTTCGTGCAGCCGCTTCCATCTAATTCACAAACCGCCGGAGCCGGACATTGTTCACGAGCCCCAGCATCATAAATGTCGACAACATGTTGGATCCGCCGAAGGACATGAGGGGAAGCGGAATGCCCGTCACGGGCATCAACCCCACCACCATGCCGACGTTCACCAACAGGTGAAACAACAACAAAGCCGCGACCCCCATGCAGATGTACATCCCCGCCCGGTCGGGCGCCGTCTGTGCATTTTGCACCACCTGCATCAGAAGCCAGAAATACAGTATCAGTACTACGACAACTCCAACAAATCCATGCTCCTCGCCAAACGTGGCGAAGACGAAATCCGTATGAGGAACCGGGAGGAATCGCAACTGGGTCTGAGACCCTTGCGTCACTCCGCGTCCCCACATGCCGCCGGATCCAATCGCGATTTTCGACTGGACCACCTGGTAACCGGATCCACGTGGATCCAACTCCGGGTTTAGAAAACTTTCGATGCGCGCCCGCCGGTAGTCAGCCAGCAGATGATGGTAAGCAATCCATGACACGCCTACCAACAGAACCGCGCCGATCACAATGTAACGCGCCCGAAGACCGGCCAGAAATACACCGATCCCCAGCACCGGCAGGTACGTCAGCGACGTCCCCAAGTCCGGCTCGCGTTCCACGAGCAACCAGGGAATCGCCACTAAAACCCCTAGTTTCAACAACTCACGAACCCCCAGCGTGTCCCGCCGGGACTCCGTGAGAAACCGGGCTACCAGCAATATTATCATCAGTTTGGCGAACTCGGATACCTGGAACAAAATGCCGGGCAATTGAATCCACCGCCGCGCCCCCGCAATCGACTTCCCCGACACCAGCACCACCAGCAGCAAAAGCACCGTCGTGATGTACATCACCGGGACCTGTCCCAGCAACGTGTGATAGTCCACCGAGGCGATGAACCACATCAACACGAGCCCCAGAAGGATGTACAACACCTGTTTCCACCAGGCGTTCTCCCACACCGGAAACTCGTGAGTGGCCGAATAAATCTGCAGTACTCCGATCGAACAAATCGTCAAGGCCATGGCCAGCAGGCCCCAATCGAGATCTCGGAACGACCGGTAGGATGACATGAATCGCCAAATCGGAGCGGCAAGGCGCCAACTCCTCCATCCATTATGTGCGACCCGGGCGCGTCCCGGCGCCGGGAATTCGCGGGTTGCCTCTCCCTCCCGGGCGCCCGCCTGTAATCTTGCCCCCCGCTCCGGCGTCCAATAGACTCAAGAGGGAAGGTTTCACGCCCTCGCTCATGGCCGTGGTCGGCGTACTCACTCTCGATCTGCATATCGAAGGCGCGCAGTCTTTGAAAGACAAGCGTCATCTGGTGAAGGGCCTGAAGGACCGCCTCCGGTCGAGGCACAACGTCGCCGTGGCGGAAACGGATTTTCACGATGCTTGGCAGCGCTCGCGCCTGATGGCCGTCACCGTGTCCGGTGAGCGGACGCGGGCCGAGCAGGTGCTGCAGGCCGTCGAGCGCGATGCCACACACATCGCCGGCGGCGCGCTGGTAGGTTCTTGGACAGAATGGATTGAATAACTTATGGAAGCCCGGCGCTCCGAGCGCGTGGCCGAAGCGCTACGCGAGGAACTCGGTGAAATCATCAACTACGAACTCAACGACCCCCGCATCACGAATGTCTCGATCACCGAGGTGCACTTTCCCCCCGGGGCGCGGCAGGTCCATATCCGGCTCACCATCCAGGGCTCCCCGGCCGAACAGGCGGAATGCCTGCAAGTCATTCAAAAGGCTAGCAGTTTCATTAAGTCTCAGGTGGCCGAGCGCATCGAAATGTTCCGCATGCCGGAACTGAAGTTCTTCGCCGATCTGGACCCGGAAACCCGCCGTAAGCAGGCCGAGTTGCTCCGCCGGATCCGCCGCGGACGCCCCCGTCCGGACGCCCCGGAGGGGACTCCCGCGCCCCCCCTCCCCGGCGAAAAAAAAGAAGGCCTGTGATCGCTGTGCGCAAAGGCTTTGTGCTACGGTTGTGGTTGGCATCGGCTTTCTGGGTGCCGGTCTCCGGATGGGCCGCCGAACCGCTTCGGATCGAGTCCAGTCTGGACGCCATGGGTACCACGTTCACCGTGGTTGCTTATGGCGAAAACCGAGTGCAATTGGAGACGGCCGTCGATTTGGCATTCGAAGAGGTTCGCCGGATCGACGATCTGCTTTCAAACTATAAGCCGCGCAGTGAGTGGAGTCAGGTGAACCGCGAAGCGGCGAACCGTGCGGTGAGGGTTTCGCCCGAACTGTTTGACTTCCTCGAAACCTGTTTGCAGTACAGCCGGCAGAGCGGCGGAACGTTCGACATCACCGTCGGACCGCTCGTCAGGGTCTGGGGCTTTTATAAAGGCACAGGCCGTCTGCCGCATCGCGCTGAGATTCGCGGGGCACTGGCCCGCGTGGGTTATCGGAATGTGCTCCTGGACCGGTCGAACCAGTCCGTGCGGTTTGCCCGCAATGGCGTCGAGATCGATCCGGGCGGCATTGGTAAAGGGTATGCCGTGGATCAGGTCGTCGGCATCCTCAGAGAACGGGGAATCCGCTCGGCGCTGGTTTCCGGTGGTGGTTCGAGCATTTATGGCCTGGGTGCTCCTCCCGGCGAGTCCGGTTGGCCGGTGAAAATCCGCCATCCGCGCAAACCCAAGGAGAGTGTGGCCGAGTTGGTCTTGCATGACCTGTCGATGTCCACTTCCGGCACGTCGGAGAAATTCTTCGTCGCCGGCGGGAAGCTCTACAGCCATGTATTCGACCCGCGTTCGGGCTACCCGGCGCAGGGTGTGCTTTCGGTTTCGGTGACCGCACCGCGGACCATCGATAGCGAAGCCTGGACGAAGCCGTTCTTCATTCAGGGCCGCCGCCCCGTCCCTGGCGCCCCTAAAGGATTGAGAGTTTTTTTGTGCGAGGACAAGGCGGAATTAGCATGCGCGTGGCTCCGATGAACAGCCGGTTTTTAGATGCTTGCCGGCGGCGGCCGACCGATGTGCGGCCCGTTTGGTTTATGCGCCAGGCCGGACGGTACATGAAACAGTACCGCGAGGTCAGGGCCCATCACTCCATCCTGGAAATCTGTAAGCGTCCAGACCTGGCCGCCACGGTTACCCTCCAGCCCATCGAGATCCTCGATGTCGACGCGGCCATCATCTTCGCCGACCTCCTGCTGCCCGTCGAACCCATGGGCCTCAAGCTCGAATTCGTGGAAGGCCGCGGACCCGTCATCGAGAATCCCGTCCGCACCTCTTCCGACGTCGATTCGCTGTCCATCTCGAACACCGACGAACTGGGTTATGTCGGAGAAGCCATCCAGATGACCGTCAAGGCCCTGGCCGGACGCGTCCCCCTGATCGGCTTTGTCGGCGCCCCGTTCACCATGGCCAGCTACATGGTCGAAGGCGGCCCTTCAAAGACCTTTCTCCGCACCAAACAGATGATGTACCGCGACGAAACCCTCTGGCGCCGCCTGATGGGCAAACTCGTCGATGTCCTCGGCCCCTTCGCCATCTCCCAGGTGGCTGCCGGCGCACGCGTCATCCAGGTGTTCGATAGCTGGGTGGGGGCGCTCGGCTCGGACGACTATGTCCGCTACGTGCAGCCCTACTCACGCGCCCTCATTGAACGCATCCGCTCGGCTGGCGTCCCGGTTATCCACTTCGGCACCGGCACCGGCGGCTACTTCCGGGAATTGCACGCCGCCGGAGGCGACGTCATCGGCGTCGACTGGCGCATCAACATCGATCAGGCATGGATGGACATGAGCTACCGCGCCGCCATCCAGGGCAACCTCGATCCGGCCGTCCTCATGGCCCCTCTGCCCGAATTGAAAACCCGCGTGCATGAACTGCTCAAGCGCACGGGCACGCGCCCCGGCCACATCTTCAACCTCGGTCACGGCATTCTGCCCGAAACCCCGGTGGACAACGTGAAGGCCGTTGTCCAGATGGTCCGCGAGTTCCGCCCCTAGCAGGCCGCTTCCGTGCGCCGGCGCGACTTTCTCACCACAGCGTCCGCCGGCGCGATGCCCGCCTCGCAATCCCCCTCGGGGCCCTCCTCCCAGCCCTCCGAGCGGCCCAACATCCTCTGGATCATGGCCGACCAGTTGCGTTACGACTGCCTCGGCGCGAACGGCAACCGCCTCATCCAGACACCACACCTCGACCGCCTCGCCGCCCGCTCCGCTCTCTTCTCCCACGCCTTCGTCCAGTCCCCCGTCTGCGTGCCCTCCCGCATCAGTTACTTCACCGGCCGCTACCCACACGCCCACAGGAACAGGGTGAACTATACACCGCTCGATGCGCGCGAAACGCTGATCCAGCGCCGCCTCCAGTCCGCCGGATACCGCACCGGCGCGGCGGGAAAATTGCACTACTATCCCCCAACGGCCGGACACGCGCGTTCCACCGGCTTCGATTCGGTGCGGCTGGACGATGGCGTTTCCGCCACGGACCCCTTTTCCGATTACGTCCGCTGGCGCAAGGACCACGACCCGCTCGCCGCCACGCCGTACCAGGCCCTCGCCCCCAAGCCCGGCGGCAACCCCTTCCGCGGCGCCATCGCCTATGAAAACAGCCCCACCGCCTGGGTGGGCCGCGAGACGCGCGCCATGCTCGCCCGTCTGACCCGGAAGCAGCAGCCCTTCTTCCTCTTCAGCTCCTTCTTCAAGCCCCACGCGCCCTATACCGTCGCCGAGCCTTACGACTCCCTGTTCGACCATGTGGAGATTCCCCTTCCCCGCCAGATGACGCTCGACGACATCCAGCGGCTGCCCCTCCCCGTCCAGCGCCAGATCCTTCGAGGCCGGCCCCAATACGGCATGGACCGCACACGTCTGCAGTGGATCTACCGTTCCTACTACGCTTCCGTGAAAATGATCGACGACGAGGTGGGCCGCATCCTCGACACATTGCGGCAGACCGGTCAGGAGTCGAATACCATCCTCGTCTTCAGCACCGACCACGGAGACCAGCTTCTCGAACACGGCCTGGAAGGCAAGAACGTCTTTTTCGAGTCCTCGGTCCGCGTCCCCTTCCTGATGGCCCTGCCAGGCCGCATCCGCCCCGGCCGCCGCGATGAAATCGTCGAGACGGTCGACGTTCTACCCACGCTGTTCGACCTCTGCGGCCTGCCCGTGCCCTCGGGCGTCCAGGGCCGTTCATTCGCCCCGCTGCTTACCGGCGCCGCCCCTTACGCACCGCGCGAGTTCGCCTTCGCCGAGAACATCATCCCTGAAGTGATCACGAATCGCGCCCTCGACCTCCCCTATGTCCCCGGCCAGGGCGTCGGCGGCATCCGCCACCCCGATGCCAAGATGCTCCGAACCAGCCGCTGGAAGTTCAACCACTACCCCGGCCACGGCGGCGAATTGTACGATCTCGCCAACGACCCCGGCGAGGAGCGCAACCTCTACTCCGATCCCGCCCAACTGCCCCGCGTCCGCGAAATGAAGGACCGCCTGCTCGACTTTCTCATTACCGCGGGCGAAACCGGCCAGATCGCGCCGCGCTGGCTGCTACGATAACCCGGCAAACTGGCTTTCCGCCGCCGCCACTCGCTATCCTGGAAGTGTTCAGGCAGGGACATCATCGACTCAGCAACGCAACACCCCGTCATCGTGATCGGAGGCGGCATCAGCGGCCTCAGCGCGGCATACTATCTGAACCGCTCGGGCGTCGATGTGACGCTGGTCGAGTCCTCTCCCCGGCTGGGCGGCGTCATCACCACGGAGACCGTCGAGGGCTGCGTCATCGAAGGCGGACCGGACAGCTTCCTGGCCGCCAAGCCCGCCGCCATGGAACTGATCGCCGAATTGGGCCTCGGCGGCGAGGTGATCGGCTCGAACGATAGCGGCCGCGTCACCTATATCCGGCGTGACGGCCGCCTGGTGCCGCTCCCGGACGGCCTTATGATGATGGTCCCCACACGCGTGCTGCCCATGGCCGCCAGCAGCCTGCTGGGCTGGGGCACGAAGCTCCGCATGGGCCTGGAATGGTTCCGGAAACCGGTTCCCGCCCCGGCAGACCGCTCCGTCGCCGCGCTGGTCCGCGAGCACTATGGCCAGGAGGCCGTCGACTACCTCGCCGAACCGCTGCTGTCCGGCGTCTATGGAGGAGACCCTGAACAACTCAGCGCCGCCAGCGTGCTGCCCCGCTTCGTCGAGTTCGAGCGGAAATACGGCAGCCTGACGCGCGGCACCATGGTGGAGATGGCCCAGGCGGCGGGAAGACCGCGCGGTGCGTCTCCGGCGAAAAAACCGCCCCTGTTCCGCACCTTGCAGCGCGGACTCGGCTCGCTCACGGCGGCGCTTGAAGCCGCTCTCGACCGTACGCGTGTCATTCATGGCGCGGCCGACGCGGTGGAAGAGGGCCGCGTGCGCGTGAACGGCGCCTGGCTGCCGGCGCGCCACGTCGTGGTGGCCTGTCCGGCTCACGCCGCCGCCCGGCTGCTGCCCATCCCGGAACTGGCCGCCATCGCCTACTCCTCGTCGATGACCGTCGCCCTGGGCTACCGCAAGAGCAAGCTGGCCTCTCTGCCTCCCGGCTTCGGCTTTCTGATTCCGGCCCGCGAACGCCGCCGCATGGTGGCCTGCACCTTCGTCGGCAACAAGTTCGCCCACCGCTGTCCTCCGGACATGGGTCTGCTCCGCTGCTTCCTCGGGGGCGCGGCGGATCACGCCGTGCTCGATCTGGACGATGAGGCCGTCTCGGCGCTCGTCCGCGACGAACTCCGCTCCATCCTCGGTCTGGAAGCCGGCCCTGATTTCGTGCGCATCAGCCGCTGGCCGCGCGCCATGGCGCAGTACACCGTGGGCCATTCGTCACGCCTGGCCGCCATTCAGAAGGCAGCCGCGCGCATGCCCTGGCTTTCGCTTTCCGGCAACGCCTACAACGGCATCGGCATTCCTGACTGCATCGCCATGTCCAAGGCCGCCGCGCACAGGCTCGCCTCGGGCGAACCGCTCGCCGAACCCGCTCGCGCCTGAACCGGCGGCGGTCTGTTCAGCGCCGTCCGCGCTCCGTCCGAGCCATGTCGTACAGCGCCCTGATGTAGCCCAGCGAATAGCTCCACCCGGCCATCCGTCCGCCTTTCATCTCCGGCACATGGTCGGCGATCAGGTTCCCGCGGAAGTCGATCTCCACCAGCGTTCGCATCAGCTTCTTCATGTCCGTGTAGCCGTCGTCGACGTAGGTTTCGACGAAATCCGGAATGGGCCCGGTCACGTTGCGGAAATGGATCTTCCACAGCTTGCCCAGCTTCTGAAACTCGCGCGCCGCCTCGAACACGTCGCGGCCCATGAACTTGCCGCCCTCCATCCATGTCCCGCAGCAGAGGCAGACGCCGACGTTGGGCGAGTTGGCGATCTCCAGCGCCTTCATGTAGCCGTCGAAGTTGCCGAAAATGTTACGCGGCACGCCGCCCAGTTCAGGCACTGGAGGGTCGTCCGGATGGATGCCGATGCGGATGCCCGCCTCCTCGGCCACCGGAA
The DNA here is from genome assembly GCA_020852175.1 of Bryobacterales bacterium. Classification (GTDB taxonomy): domain Bacteria; phylum Acidobacteriota; class Terriglobia; order Bryobacterales; family Bryobacteraceae; genus JAFLBB01. The sequence goes on from JADZBH010000004.1 coordinate 113,977, forward strand.
CCACCTGGCGGATGAAGTAGGTGTAGTTCTCCCACAACTCTTCTTTCGTGTAACGGCGGCCGTGGCTCAGAGGTCCTTCAAACACCTTGCCGGCCCAGTAGCCCTTGGCCGTGCTCTGATGAAAGGCGCGCGCAGGGGCGCCTCCGCGCGTCGTTTCGCGTTCGCTCGACCAGATGCCGTTGCCCATGTGGGCATAGGTGGTGTAGGTGAGTCCGGCCGCGCCCAGGTTGCGGAGAAACTGCTTGTACTCCTCCACCTTGGCGTCGCGGCCGGGCAGGTTCAGCGTTACCTCGGGCATGTTGTGCACGCTGCCGTTGCTGATGTTCCACACCTTCAAACCCGCTCCGGCGGCCTTCTTCACGATGGCCTTGTAGTTGTCGGCCGATGGCGGCTGCACGCCGCCGCCCACGTTCAGCCACTCGATGCCCATCTGGCGCGCCCAGATCAGTTCGTCGTCCGGTAACTGATGGGAGGTTTGCAGCGAGATCTTGATGCCGGGCGTGAGAGGCGCCAGCGGCTTGCCTCCGGCGGGTGCGGGGCTGGCGGCGGGCAGTGCCGCGGGCAGTGCCGCGGGCAGTGCCGCGGAGACGCCGGCGGCGGCAAGAAAACCGCGCCGTGTGGTGTTCGGACGCATGACGGTTCCTCCTCGGGGACAAGGTCGATTCGGGGCTACTGTATCTCATTCGCGATGCTTCGTGCGGCCCGGCCTCCCCGGTGGCTTTGTTACCCTGAAACCTGATGGATGGAGTGATTGTCGTGGATAAGTCCGCGGGCTGGACGTCCCACGACGTCGTGAACAAAATGCGCCGGATCCTGGGTATCCGCCGCATCGGCCATCTGGGAACCCTCGACCCCTCAGCCACTGGTGTTCTGCCGCTCGTCATTGGCCGTGCTACGCGCCTGTCGCAGTTTTACACCAAGGCCGATAAGGTCTACGAAGCCCTGGTGCGCTTCGGCTATTCGACCTCCACCTACGACGCCGAAGGGGAGCCCACCAGCGAGCCCGCCGCCTACGAGCCGGACGAGGATGTCCTTTGGCAGCATCTGCCGGCTTTCCGCGGCACATTCCTGCAAACGCCGCCCGCGGTCTCGGCCAAGAAGATCGCCGGAACGCCCGCCTATAAACTGGCGCGGCGCAACATCGAGGTCCAACTGGCACCCGTCGAGGTTACCGTTCATTCGCTGGAACTGCTCGGGTGCGAAGGCTCCGGCGCACGGCTCCGCGTGCACTGCTCCGGCGGCACCTACGTCCGTTCCATCGCCCACGATCTGGGACGGTCCATCGGATGCGGCGCCTTCCTCGAGTCTCTTCGCCGCACCCGCTCCGGTGATTTTTCGCTCGAACAGGCCCGAACCCTCGAACAGATCGAAGCCCATGCCCGCGCCGGCACGATCGAGGAAATACTCATCCCGGCCGCCCGCCTGCTCCCCGGCTTCCCCGCCGAAACGGTCGATGCCATTACAGCCGGGCAAATCCGCCAGGGCCGCGACTTCCGCGTCTCGCCCTTCCGCGTCCAGCGCGGCGCTCCCTTCGTGAAAGCCCTGGACCAGGACGGAGCGCTGCTCGCCATCGGCGAACTCAAGCTACCCAACCTCTATCACCCCATGATGGTTCTCTGAAATTCTGGTTAATCTTGCATACGCCAAATTTTCATGGAAGGCGAGTATTCTGTTTGGGTGCTTCACCGGCGCGCCTGGTTAGTCGCCCTCTCCGGCTGCGGTCTGGCAACCGCCCAGTCCGGGCTGGTCTATTTGCGCCGGTCCCGCTTACCGGAACAGTACTTCTTTTCGGGCCGCATTGAGGACTACTGCGAGGATTCGATTACGGTTTCCCGCACGCTCGCCTCGCGCGACCCGGAGGTGCGCACCTTTGCGATCAACGTGGAAACCTCGGTCCGCGGCGAGCTCCGCCGCGGCGCCCGCGCCTCTGTGAACTACGTCGCCACTGGCGGCGCCTACGTTGCCCGCCGCATCCTGGTCCGCGGTTAGCTCTTGTTCTCCGCCTGGCGCGCCGCCTTCCGGCGGCTTGGCCAACCCGGCTTGGCTGCCTGCCGTGCCCTTCCCAGCGCGAGCGTATCGTCCGGCACGCCCTCGGTGATCACCGACCCCGCCGCCACATAGCTTCCCTCCCCCACCGTCACCGGCGCCACCAGCGTCGTATTGCTTCCCACGAACGCTCCGGACGCTACCGTTGTCCGGTGTTTCTCGAAGCCGTCGTAGTTGCAGGTGATCGTGCCGGCCCCGATGTTCACCTGCTCGCCCACCACCGCATCGCCCAGGTAGGCCAGGTGCTGAGCCTTGCTGCCCGCGCCCAGAACCGTCTTCTTCAGTTCGACGAAGTTGCCCACGACGGCTCCCGTTTCCACCACCGCCTGCATCCGCAGCCGTCCGTACGGTCCTACTTTCGCCCCCTCGGCCACGCGCGAATCGGCCACCACGCTGAAGGCCTCCACCACCGCCCGGTTTTCCAGCGTCGCGTTGGTGAGAATGCTGGCCGCCCCCACGCGGCACTCCTCGCCTACCGAGGTTTGCCCGCGCAACTGCGCGAAGGCTTCAATCACCGTATCCTGGCCGATCGTCACGCCCGCGTCGATGGTCACCGTCTCCGGCCTCTCGATGGTTACTCCGGCCAGCATGTGCTCGCGCACCGTGCCTTCACGAAGCAACCGGTCCGCCACGGCCAGTTCCACCCGCGTGTTGATGCCCAGCAGTTCACTCGGGTCCGCGATCGGATACGCCGCCACCAGATGGCCTTCACCCGCCAGAATCTCCACCAGGTCCGTCAGGAAAATCTCCCCCGTCGCCGGGTTGGGCCGCAACCCCGCCAGCAGAGGCCACAGCAGCGCCGCCTCGAAACAATAGATGCCCGAATTGATCTCACGCACCGCCAGTTGCTCCGGCGTGGCGGCTTTCTGCTCGACGATGCCCACCACGCCACCGGCGGCGTTCCGCAGAATCCGTCCATAGCCGGTTGGATCTTCCATCACCGTCGTGATCACCGTGCACGCCGCGCCCAGTTCCCGGTGCCGCGCGGCCAGCGCCCGCAGCGTTCCGGCGCGCAGCAAAGGGCAATCGCCATAGGCGACAATCACGCGCCCGCCGGCCGCTTCCAGGGTTTCGCGGCAGCACAACAGCGCATGCCCGGTCCCCTTCTGCTCGGACTGCATGGCAAAACGCACGCCGGAGGGCGACAGCACCTCGCGCACGCGCCCGGCCTGATGCCCCACCACGACCGCCACGCGCTCCGGCGCGGCCAGTTCCAGCGCCGCCGCCACCACATGTTCCACCAGTGTCCGCCCGCCAGCCTCGTGCAGCACCTTCGCCTTCCGGGAACGCATGCGCGTCCCGAGCCCCGCCGCCAAAATCGCCACCGATACCGTTTCCGACATGATTCTCCTATTGTCGCCGCGCGGGCTACCCTTCCTCCATCGGTTCGCCGGTTTCGGTTCAGTAGGGATGCCGGGACGGCCCGTTCACCGTGCCGCGGTGCGCAAGCGCCGTTGCCGCCGGCGCGCCTGCGCCGCCAGCATCACCGCCACTTCGGCGATGGCCGCCGGGTTGTGCCGCACCTTCTCGCCCGAGTCCAGCAGGTTCTTCCCGATCACCTGCACGCCCAGTTCCTCCATGTGCGGCTTATCGTTTTCCACCGGGAACACCCGCTCGGCCGCATAGCGCCGCCGCATGACTCCCGTCACCGGACGCGTGTTCACCACGGCGTAGTCCAGAAGGCCGCGCCGCGAATGGTGCAGAATCGCCCGCACGTGGTCGCTTGCCTTGTAGTTCATGGTCTCGCCTGGCTGCCACATCAGGTTCACGAAGTACACCACCGGCGCCGCCGCCGCGTGCAGCGCCTCCGGAATCCCCTGCACCAGCAGGTTCGGAATCACGCTCGTATAGAGCGACCCCGGCCCCAGGCAGATCAGATCGGCCCGCCGGATCGCTTCCAGCGTCCCGGCCAGAGGCTTCACCCGCCGCGGTTTCAACGCCACGCGCCGGATGCGCGTCCGGCTCTTGCTGATGTTGGTTTCGCCCGCCACGCCCGTACCGTCTTCCAGCCAGCCCTCCAGCGAAACGTTCGCCGCCGTCGAGGGGAAGATGCGCCCCCGCGTGGCCAGCACCTCCGAACTCAGCGCCACGGCCTGTGCGAAATCGCCGGTCAACTGCGTCATCGCCGTCAGGAAGAGGTTGCCGAAGCTGTGGCCCTTCAAGGTACGGCCCGTGTCGAAACGGTGCTGGAACAGGCGTGACAGCAGCGCCTCATCCTCGCTCAGCGCCACCATGCAACTCCGGATGTCGCCCGGCGGCAGTATGTCCAGTTCGCGCCGCAGCCTCCCGGAACTGCCTCCGTCGTCGGTCACCGTCACCACGGCCGTGATGTCGATCTCCGGCGCCCGCGCCGGCGTCTGCCCCGCGTCGCCGCCCGCGTGGAGCGTGTACTCCTTCAAACCGCGCAGCAAGGCGGAAAGTCCGGTCCCGCCGCCGATGGCCACGATGTGCAGCGGATCGGTCTGCCTCATCAAATCTCCATCCTCACGGACAGCCGGATCATGCGCCGGAACCGCGCTCCGGCTGGAGAAGCTCGCGGATGGAAGACTGCCGGACCAGGGCGGCCCAATCCGGATCGTTCCGAACGGCGTTGCGCGTGGCGGGCCGCAGGGCGATGGCCCGCTGGAGATGTTGGACGCATGCGCCGAGGTCTCCCTGCATTCCCGCGCACAGAGCGTAGGCGGAGTGGATGTGGTCGGCGTCTTCTCCGGCGGCAAGGGCCGCGCGTAAATGTCTGGCTGCGCCAGCGTAGTCGCCCCGGTTGAGCAGCACGATTCCGGCTGTGTAGTGATCCTCGGCCGTTTCCGGTTTGAGCGCATCCTGTTCCTGCCTGCGCGCGCACATTTTCAGATGCGTGCGGGCGGTGTGCGCGATGTCCGGCGCAGGACCCCCGGCGGCTGTTTCAAACAACCGCGCCGCCTCGGCCCATTGACGCTGGTGGAACAGCTTCATGGCCTGCGCGAACAGCTCCACCTGTCCCTGCATGTCCAGTAGAGACTGGCCCGGTTTTGTATCAGCCGATTTTGTGTCCGTCCTCCCGCCCTTGGCCGGCGGGGTCTTCGAGTTTGGCGCCTGTGTCTTCACGGAACTCTTCCCGGTTGCGCGAAAAGACCTCATTCCGGAGTCGTCTGGACATGGGGCCCACATGGGGCCATCCCGCGTCCCGGGCCCCTCCTCCGAACAATTCAGCCGAGGGACTCAGGCCCATACAGCGCCCCCATGGCTGGCTTTTCACTGTCCTCTATCCTAGCGAACGCCCCGGCTCGCTGTCTCCCTGGCCGCCTCGTCCTGGCCGTGATTGTCCACATTGAGGCCGCCGCGCGCCGCTGTCAAGGCCAGTGCGCACCCGTCACAGCCACCCCGCCGTGGCATCATAGCGGGAATGGATGTCGTCGTCGGCCACATGGGCTGGATAGAGGTGATCTGCGGACCGATGTTCTCCGGCAAGAGCGAGGAGTTGATCCGGCGCCTGCGCCGCGCCATGATCGCCCGCCGGCGCGTCCAGGTGTTCAAACCGGCGCTCGACACACGCTACTCCGGCGACCATATCGTCAGCCACGCCGATTCCCGCCTGCCCAGCCTCACCATCCACCACCCCGGCGAAATCCTCACCAGCATGGATTGGCGCACCCAGGTGATCGGCATCGACGAAGCCAACTTCCTCGGTCCCGACCTGGTGGAAATCGCCACCCAGCTTGCCGACTCCGGCAAACAGGTCCTCATCGCCGGACTCGACACCGACTATATGGGCCGCCCGTTCGCGCCCATTCCCGACCTTCTCTGCCTGGCCGAATCCATCACCAAGACCCTGGCCATCTGCATGCGTTGCGGAAATCTCGCCAAACACACTCAGCGTCTGGTGGAAGCCGAGGACCTGATTGTCGTCGGCGCCGCCGGCATGTACGAGGCCCGCTGCCGCCGTTGTTTCGAACCGGGCTTGCCGCGGCAGGAGAGCTTTCAGTTCGCGCGTCCTGCCGGCTCCGCCATGTCCAAGCCCGGCGGCGAATAGAGACTTCGTCCCGGTTGCCTGCCGGACTCCCCGGGCCTGCCCACTTCCCTGTAACGTCCGCCGCCCCGTCTCCGTCCATCTGCCTGAATCGTTTACACTGAAATGGCAGTTAACCCTTCCGGAGGTATTTGGCCGTGAGTGATCCTATGTATCCGCAGTCCGAAGGCGCGGGATTGAAGATTCCCATCCTGTTTGGCATCGTCATCGCCCTGCTGGCCGCCAACGTCTACCTGTTCCTGCAGCTTGACGGCGTGAAGACCGAAGTCGCCACCATGCGAGAATCGCTGTTGAACGAAGTCTCCAACCTGAAAGAGACCTCGTCCATGTCCACCCAGGCCAGCCGCCGGAACCTGGAACGACTCAAGGAAGAGTTGGAAGCGGCCCGGCGCCAGGCAGCCATGGCGGCCGGCCAGGCCAAGACCGACGCGCTGAAGCACGCCGACGAACTCAGTTCCCGCCTGGCGGCCGAAACACGGCGCGCCAACGAGCAGACCAAGCAGGAGCTCTCCACGAAGGTTCAGGAGGTCGCCACCACGGCCGACACCAAGATTGGAGCCGTCTCCACCGAAGTGGGCACCGTGAAACAGGAGGTCGCCTCCACCAAGAGCGAACTCGACAAGACCATCCAGGACCTGAAACGCACCAGCGGCGACCTGGGGGTCCAAAGCGGGCTCATCGCGACCAACGGCAAGGAGCTTGCGGCCCTCAAACAGCTTGGCGAACGGAACTATTTCGAGTTCAAGCTCGCCAAGCAGAAGGCGCCCATCAAGCTGGCCGATATCTCCGTTCGGCTCACCAAGGCCGACCCCAAGAAGAACCGCTACAACGTGGAGATCGTCGCCGACGACAAGCGCTTCGAGAAGAAGGACAAGAACGTGAACGAGCCGGTTCAGTTCTACATGTCCAAGTACCGCCAGCCGGTGGAACTCGTGGTGAACGAGATCCGCAAGGACATGATCGTCGGTTACCTTTCGCAGCCCAAGGTCCAGGCCGCCCGCTCGAACTAAGGCGTCCGCTGCAATTCCAGGCTTGCACCCGGCAGGGCGTTTCCGCGGTTTACTCGCTCGCCGGGTTCTTGCCGCCGTCGTTGGAGGCCGAGCGCGGCGCGCCCTTTTTCTTTGACGTGTCCTCGCCGGTCAGAACTCTCACCTTGGTATTCGTATCCAACCGGTTGATCCCGGTCGTGGCCACCTGCTCGCCGGCTTGCAGTCCGTCGGTGATTTCCACCTCGTCGGCAAACCGCTCGCCGAGCTTCACGTCGCGCGCATCCACCACGCCCGCGTTATTCACCACGAAGGCCTTGTTCGTTCCCAGGACGTAGGCCACCGCGCGCGCCGGCACCACCTTGATCTCATCCACCTTCTGCGTGGTCACCTTCCCCCGCGCATAGGATCCGGCCTTCAACAGCCCGTCGGGATTCTCAATCAGGGCCTCGGCCACGAACGTGCGCTTGGTCTGGTCCACCGTGGGCGCGATGCGCCACAGCCGCCCATGGAACACCCTGTCGGCGAACGCCTCCACCAGCACCTCGCACGGCTGGCCCACCTTCGTCCACGGAGCCATACGCTCGGGAATCTCCAGCCGCAGACGGAGCGGCGACGTTTTCACCAGCGTGAACAGCGGCGCGTTGGGACGCACATAGGCGCCCAGCGTCACGGTCCGCTCCTTCACGCTCGCCGCGAAGGGAGCGCGCACGGCCGTATCGCGCAGCTTCTTCCGTTGCAGTTCCACCACGGCCTTGAACCTCTCCACCTCCTGAATCAGGTTCCGCGTCTGGTTCAGCGTCAGGTCGTAGGCCGCCTTCATCGCCTGCAGACGCGCCACCGCTGCGTCCAGGTCCGACTGCGCGCCAATCTTCTGATCCACCAGCGCCACCAGCCGCTTATGCCGCTGCTCGGCCTCGGTCAGGTCGGCTTGCGCCCGCCGCACCTCCGGCGTTTCGTTGATGTTCTGAACACGGTCCTTCTCGCCTTTCAACCCCAGACGCTCCAGCGACTGCCGCAACTGGGCCTCGTTCTGAAGAAGAATGTAACGCTGCTCCTCGTCGCTCACACGCGCCAGCACCGCGCCTTCTTTCACCGTATCGCCAAGGTCGTAGTTCACCTCGATGATCCGTCCCTCGATTTCCGCGCTCACCACCACCTCGTCGTATGGATACAGCGTACCCACCGATTCCACCACCCGCGTCAGTTGCCGCGTTTTCACAGGAGCAATGCGCACCGGCACCGGTCCGGTGTCCTTTTTCTCCGTCTCCACCGCGGTTTTCTTCGTGCAACCGCCTGAAACGGCAGCCAATAACACCAACATCGCCACTGCAATTCGGGAAGTCATCGGGAAATCATTATTCTGGCGCAAACGTGAGCAGTATGCCACACCATCTCGGCGAATCCCGTTCACTCGCGGTTACGGAGACGAGCCTGCGGAGCCCGTTTCTTGCCTGCCGCCAAGACCACAGGGAATCCTTGGCGAAAACAGATTGCCCGATCGTGAGCTATCCGATTCACTCAGGCGATGGTCTGGAGGAGTACTTTTCACCGGCGGTACCCTGTTGCCGCCCGGAGCAACCTCCGATATAGGGCCAGAGGAGTAATCATCCGCCCGTCCCGTGGGGGCGGCTCAAACGGAACGTGGGAATGTCGTCTGTTCACGGAGCCAAGTGGATCGCGAGGGCCTTCACCTGGATGGTGACCGCTCTCGGCCTGGGCACGCTGGTTGCCGGCCTGGCGGGAGGAGACTGGTTCGAGTCCGCACGCGGCTCTCTCTATTTACTGATCGCTCTATCGGCTACGGGGCTGCGCCTGCGACTGCCCCATCGCCTTGGCCCCATCAGCATTAATTTTGTCTTTGTCCTTCTGGGAATCCTCGACCTCTCCCTGGCCCAAACGCTGCTGATAGGGGCGAGCACGGTGCTGGTGCAGAGTTACATTTACCGACACGATCGCTCGTCCGATGGTCCACCCCCGCTGTTCCACCTCGCTTCCACCGCGATCGCCATTACTATCACGTACCGGGTCTATCACTCTCAATGGCTGAACACGCAGGACCTGCACAGCGTGTACCGGCTGATGGTCTCCACCGGGGTGCTGTATTCGATGAACACCTTCGCCGTGTCGGCCTGGACGGCCCTTTCCGAACGCGGCAGCCTCGCCCTGGCCTGGCGCGAGATCAACGTATGGACCTTTCCCTACTACCTTGCCGGCGCCCTTCTGGCTGGACTCTTCCACTTCTCGCAGCTTGTCCTGGGCGGCCAATCGCCGCTGCTACTGCTGCCGTTCGCTTTCATTGCCCATTGCGTGTCCCACTCCTACATGGGACGGCTCTCCAGCCAGAAGCTCCACCTGGAGCGCATGGCGGAACTACACATGCGCACCATCGAGGCGCTGGCCCTGGCGATTGAAGCCAAGGACCATACGGCACAAAACCATCTCCAGCGCATGGAACTGTATTGCCGCGCCATTGGCGAGGATTTGAAGCTTCCTCCCGAGGAGTTGGAAGCCCTTCGCGCCGCCGCCGTTCTGCACGATGTCGGCAAGCTCGCCGTACCCGAGCACATCCTGGCCAAACCGGGACGTCTCACGCGCGAGGAGTTCGAGAAGGTGAAGATCCACCCATCCGTGGGGGCTGAAATTCTCGAACGGGTCGACTTCCCCTATCCCGTCGCACGGCTGGTCCGGTACCACCATGAAAAATGGAACGGCGGGGGCTACCCTTCCGGCCTGCGGGGCGAGGAGATTCCGCTGGGCTCCCGGATATTGGCCGCGGTCGATTGTTTCGATGCCCTCATCTCCGGACGCCCCTACCGCTCGGCCTACTCGATCGAACAGGCCCTCGAAAGGATCGCCGCCGAATCGGGCGTCAGTTTCGATCCGAGGGTCGTCGAGTCTCTCTTCCGCGGTTACCGGGACTGGGAGAAGACGCTGGCCGAACGCGAGCGTATCCGCACCGTGCCCGAGCGGGATGTCGCCACCGAACTCGCCCACCGCGATCAGGAGAACCGGTCGCTCGCCCAACTCTCGTCGCACGTGGCCCGTCCCACGTTCTTCAATACCATTGCCGCCGCCCGGCAGGAGGCGCAGCTTCTGCTCGAACTCACGCAACAACTAGGCAATTCGCTCCACCTGGATGAAACGCTTTCCGTGCTGGCCGAAGGTTTGAAGCAGATGCTGGCGTTTGACTCCATCACCATCTATGTGGTCCGGGAGGAGGTACTGTCGCCCCGCTATGCCAGCGGCGACTGCGCTTCCATTCTTCTGGCGCGCGAGATTCCCATTGGCGAGGGGCTCGTCGGCTGGGTCGCGCGGCAACGCACGCCCGTGGTGAACGGCAACCCATGCATGGAACTTGGTTCCGCGGACGGCGTCCGCGCCGGCCAACTCGAGTCGGCGCTCGCGCTCCCCTTGATGGGCATCGAGGAGACCGCCGGCGTTCTGATGCTCAGCCGCCGGAACGCACACGCCTTCAACGAGGACCACCTCCGCATTCTGCTAAGCGTAGGCAGCAAACTCGGCATCGTCGTCGAGAATGCATTGAAGTACGAGCAGGCAGCCGCCTCGGCCTCGACGGACTTTCTCACGGCATTGCCCAACTCGCGTTCTCTCTTCCTGCGTCTGGACAACGAGATCGCCCGCGCCGCGCGCCTGAACGGCACGCTCGCCGTGCTGGTCACCGACCTGGATGGCTTCAAGCTCGTCAACGACCGCCACGGCCACCTGGCGGGGAATAGCGTGCTCCGCGCCGTCGCCAAGGCGCTCCGGCTCGGTTGCCGCGAGTACGACCACGTCGCGCGCATGGGCGGCGATGAATTCGTCATTCTCATGCCTGGCATGAAGTCCGCGGACCTCCAGGAGAAGGTCGCGGCGTTGGAACACGCCGTCATCGCGGCCGCCACCTCAATCTGCCCCGATTCAGGCATTTCCCTCAGCGTCGGCATTGCCCAGTTCCCCGCCGATGGCCGTACCGGCGAGCAACTGCTGGCCGAAGCCGATCACCGCATGTACCAGTGCAAGCAACGCAGGAAACGCCAGCAACGGCGGGCTACCGCCGCGGAAGGGTTGTCCGCCGTGCGTCCGGCACAGTCCAGCGGCAGGGCAGGGGCCGGCTCATAGGGGTTCAGAGCGAGGACTCTTCCTCGGTCCGCTCCACCAGCCGGTCCACGGCCATGCCGTAGATCACCGGTTTCCCTTCGCGGTCGCTCTGGAAATAGATGCGCTGGCTGTCCGGCGTGAACCGCGGCTTCACGTCGCCCGCATCGCGGCTTCTATGTTCGCACAGCGTCAGCTCGCGCTTCACGCTTCTTACCATGAGCAGCACATACGGCTGCGCCTTGCTGCGGCTGGCCGCCACGAGCACGCTGCCGTCGGCGTTCATGCCAAAGCAGGCATACTGGCTTGTCGGCGCCACCAGCGTTTCCTCGCCCGTGTCCGGATTCAACTCCCGCAACTGATTCGCCATGCCCGCGGTTTGCGGGTCCAGCAGGTAAATCAGCGTCCTTCCATCCGGGCTCCACGAGGCATCCAGCACCAATCCCGCCCTGGCCGGCAACCGGCGCGGCTTGCCGCCGTCAAGCCCTACCAGCCACAAACCGCCGCCTGCGTCGCGCACGGCCAGGGACGCCCGCCGCGGCCTCGGCATCGGGTCCAACACGGCCACCGGAAATTCGGCCAGCACGCCTGGCGCTCCCTTTCCCAGCGGCAGACGCCTCAGACGGGAACCGGTACCAGACTCTTCCACCACCACGACCGAAGGACCATCCGGAATCGCCGCCACGCCGGACCCGGCGCGCAAGCCCGTCCCACTCCACAGCAGACGAGGCTTCAGTCCCGGCGCCGGCGTCATCCACAGCTTGCCTTCGGCGATGTACAGCAGATTCCGCTCATCGGCGGTCAGAGTGAGCGAAGCGGCTTCCACAGGCGCTCCTTCGCTCAACTGCCTGTGCTCGCTCGTTTTCAGATCCATCGACCACGCGTGCGCCGCGCCGCCGCGGTCCGACGTGTACACAAGGAACCGCCCCCGCCGTGAGAATGTGATCGCGTTCTCGCGAGGCAGCACGCAGCTATAGCCCGGCTCGGTGTAGCGTTGGAATTCAAACTCGGTGGCGCTGTCCAGGAAGCGCTGTCTCACCGAAGGCGCGCTGTGCGCACCGGTGGCATGAGCCACGCTGCCCATCGCCGCCAAAAAGGCCCTGCGCGCAAGCATCCTGTCCCTATTATCGGCTGGTCCGCCCGGTAAATTGGATGGCCCGGCCCGGGCGCCGGTTTCCGTTCCCGTCCAGAGCGCTTACCGCCGCGCCACCTGCGTGTGGCTCTCCTGGTAGTGCCGGGCCAGCAGATCGCCGCCAAAATCACCCGTGTAGTCGCGCCACACCGAGTGCACATGGTTGGCCTCGTTCTGCGTGTTGTCGTACTCGATCAGGAATTTCCGCGCGGCGACACGGTAGTAATGCGGATCGCCCAACTTCTCCCCGCCCGCCCAGGCGAAGTAGACGTTCGCTCCGGCCGCCTTGAACTGTCCCATCCGGTGCGCCTGCAACTCCGGCGGCATGTTGGCCGCGTACACCGCCACCACGGCTTCCAGCATTCCACGCTGCTTCGCCGTCATCTTCGCCGCGCTCAAGCCGTCCGGCTGCCCGGCGATCGATGCCTTCCGCGAAGCCGCTGTCAGAATGTCGCTGAACGCCTTTTCCTGCACCAGCGCCGTCTTTTTCTGCTCCGCCGTCAGCGACGCGAACAGCGCCCGCCCGAGATCCTCCTCGCGCCCCAGCACTCGCAGACCTTTCCTTGGCCCGATGCGCACTTCCGCAGGGTTCGTTCCAAAGAACGAAGGCGAACCAGCCAGTTTGCCGTCCTTCACCACGAAGTTCTGGCTCAGGTGGTGGCCCTCCACACGGAAACCCCACGCGGAGGTATCGGAGGGCGTACCGAACACGCTGAAGTGGTATTTCAGAGGATCGCGCCGTTTCCCGTCGTCCTTTTCGAGGATGCGCAGGACATCTTCCAGGCTCATGATCGAGGTGGCCTTGATGAATCCGGCCTGGCTTAACCCGGCAGACAGCAGCGCCATGGCCAGGTGCCTCTGGTAGGGTTGCATCTCGCCTAGCGTCAGGCCGAGCCGCTGCCGGTTCAATGACTGCTGAATGTTGTTGCCGGGCACGAAGTGGAAAAAGAACCGCTCGTCGTTGTCGAAGGCAAAGCTTGCCTTTGCCCGCTGCTCATCGGTGAGCGAATTCAGAAACGCCGTCGCCGCCGAGGCCATCACCGACGACGTACCCGTTCCGTTGTAGGCAACCGCCAGCAACCCAGCCGCGCCAAGCGCTATCAAACCACGAATCACGTTCCCAGACACGCAGGTGATTCTATACCAACCCTCCGCGCGCGGCAAACGGAGGCGTCCGCCTGTCAAGGCGCGCTCCACGCGGCCCCCGTAGTAGTCTGGTTGTCGATGCGTTCCCGCCGATCCCTCTTCCGCGCCCTGCCCGCGCTTGTCCTGCTGCCTGCGGCCTGCAATCGCGAACACAAGCGCACCATCGCCGTCATCCCCAAAGGCCGGGCTCATATGTTCTGGCAGTCCGTTCACGCCGGCGCGGTCAGCGTCGCGCAGCCTGCCGGCGTCGAAATCATCTGGAATGGCCCCACCTCGGAGACCGATTTCACGGGACAGATTCAGATTGTCGAGGCCATGATCAACCGGCGCGTGGACGCCATTTGCCTGGCGCCCATCGACAAAACCGCCATGGCCGGTGTCGTGGACCGCGCAGCGAAGGCCGGTATTCCGGTGGTCATTTTCGACTCCGGCGTGGATACGCAAAATTTCGTTTCCCAGGTGGCCACCGACAACTACGGCGCGGGCAAATTGGCCGCCGAGCGCATGGGGAAGGTATTGGCAGGGAAGGGAGAGGTCGTGATGGTGGCCGTGCAACCTGGCGCCGCCTCCACGATGGCCCGCGAGGCCGGTTTCGAGGACACCATCAAGGAAAAGTTCACCGGCATCAGGATCGTCGACAAGCGCTTCGGCATGGCCGACTTCGCCAAGTCGCTTCAGGTCGCCGAAAACATGCTGACGGCGTTTCCGAACGTGCAGGGGATGTTCGCCTCCAACGAGTCCTCGGCCGTCGGCGCGGCGCAGGCCGTCAAAGGCCGTAAGTGGAAAGGGACCCTCGTCGGATTCGACTGGAGTCCCACGCTTCTGGACGACCTCCGCAACGGGGTCATCGATTCGCTTGTCGTTCAGCACCCATTCAAAATGGGCGCCGAATCGGTCCGGGCCGCGCTCGACAAGTTGGATGGCAAGCCCGTGATCAAGATCAACGATCTCGCCCCCAGGCTTGTTCTGAAAGAGGACTTGGAGAAGCCGGACGTGCAGGCCCAACTCAACCCGGACCTCAAGAAATATCTGCCGTGATCAGCCCTGGTTGCCGGCCTGCGTCATGATCGACGCACACTTCGACATGATCTGGCTGATTCCCGGGCCAATGTTGGACGGAAAAACCGCTCCCACCGCCACGGCCAGAAAACCAGCGAGCATTGCATACTCGATCAGGTCCTGACCCCGGCGGTCCTTCGCCATCAACGATAGCTGCCGTACCCATGAATAGACCATGGTTCCCTCCTCCAGTTCGGTCTATCTGATTATCCTCGCGGCAGGGGGTAAAAAATACTGGGCTATTTCCTTAGTGGCCTTAACAAATCCCCCTAAGTGACGGATGGTACTAGGCCGTCACGGGGTGGTAGTCAGGGGGTGCCAACGACTGGCCCCGTATGGAACCCGCAGGCCCGGCCGCCCACTTACGGCTTCGGATGCCGTACCACCGTGAAACTCCGCAAGGTCACCGTCTCGGCGGTCGCCGACAGCATACGCGCCTGAAAATCGATCGTAATGGGGGCACTCAGCGTCGCCGCGATGCTCCCTGCCGACGCGGACAGCGCGCTGGTCACGCCCCATGACTGCCCTGACCAGTACATCGTGGTCGTCCCCGCGCCAAATCCGTATGTCCCGGCCACGCCGGTTTCACCCGGCGCCAGCGTTTCACTCCTCACCACCGCGCCGCCCCACAACAGATCGTGTGCGAACCCTGTCGAGACGCCCTCATGCGTGTAGTGATACTTCACCTCAAGGCGGTCTCCCGGTTGCAGTACGTTTGCCGGAATCGTGCACGATCCCAAACTTCCGGCCGCCGTTTCACTGGTCGCCAGTCCTGCGTTCGAGCAGAGCACCAGCGAGTACGCCGCCGGCGACCCCGACATCCGGTACACAGCCACCAGGATGTCGCCCGTCTGTGGAGTCGCGCCCGGTACGAACGTCACCGTCTGCGAGGACAGCGTGAAATCCGTTCCCGGCTTTTGCAGCAGTCCGTTTCTGTACAGCAGCAGGCTGCTCGCCGGGTTCGGCACATAGCTGAGCGCGAACACGGTGTTCGTCCCGTTCACGGCGCCCGCCGGCGTCTCCCCGTCCCGGAACTGTGCGCCGAGCGACGCCGTCGATGGCCCGCCGCACAAATCCGCGCTGCCGTCCACGTGCACGCAATCCGTATCCGAGCCGGAAACCGTCTCCAACTCACCCAGGGCGTTGATCATCGCCGTCCGTCCGGGAACCAGCGCGCCGCCCGAGCGCGGGCGTTCATCCAGCGCCGCCTGCAATCCCTGCACATTGGCGATGGTGATGTTTTCGAGTCCACCCGCCTGGCCGCCGCCTCCCACCACGGCGCCGGGTTGCGACACCCGCACGTCCCGCACCCGCAGCACGCCGGCCGAGGGCGGCACATTCCACGTCTCGGTGAACAGCGTCTTGCCATCGCTCAAATAAGTCACCTTGTAAAAGGCCGCGGGCGTGGCTGTCGTGGTCGGCGTCAACTGCACGCGCAACAGGCCGTTGAACAGCCGCAGCCGCATCGTTTGCTTCGCGATTTGCGAGCCGTTGCTCGCCTCGAACGAGTTCCATTCGATATCCACGAATCCCGAGTACTTCGTTCCATCGGCCCGGAACAACTCATCCTGAATCGTCGTCAGGGGCGGGGGCGGCGCCGCCACGGCGCGAGATCCCAGCAGCAGGAAACAGAACGGAATGCAGACTTCAATCAGCCTGCCACGCATAGTCGACATGGGGGGACAATCCTCCTAAGGTGGGTTGGGCGGCAGGACAAAAAGCGATGGCCCGCGTGCACACGGGCGATCACTCGCCGCGGCCGCGGGCCATCCGAAATTGGTAGTCTCTGCTCAGAGCGGGACCCGGTCACACCGGGTGGCGCTCATTACGCCGGATTCAGCGTAGCCTGTCACCGTTGGTACGCTTCGCCCCCGGAATCACGGTCTTCCCGCGAAAACCGCTACATTTCAAACGTTTACGCGCTTGTAAATAATCACGGCCCCGCCGTGACTACCCCAGTTTGCCGCGCGCCGTAATTCGTTCGGCGTTTAAATAAGGGCGGAGAGCCTCGGGAATCACCACTGTCCCATCGGCCTGCTGGTAGTTCTCCACAAGGGCCACCCAGGTCCGGCCCACCGCCAACCCGCTTCCGTTCAGTGTGTGCAGCGGTTCCGTCTTCTTCCCCGTGCGGCACCGGATTCCCGCCCGCCGCGCCTGGAAGGCTTCGAAATTCGAACACGAGCTGATCTCCTTGAACTCACCTTGGCTCGGCAGCCACACCTCGATGTCGTATGTCTTGGCCGAGGAAAAGCCCATGTCGCCGGTGCACAGCACCACGGTCCGGAAGGGCAGGCCCAGGCGCTTCAAGATGTCTTCGGCGTCGCCGGTCAACTTCTCCAGTTCGTCGAAGCTCTGCTCGGGACGCGTGAACTTCACCAACTCGACTTTTTGAAACTGATGTTGCCGGATGATGCCCCGTACGTCGCGCCCATAGCTTCCGGCCTCGCTGCGGAAACACGGCGTGTAAGCGCACAACGAGACGGGCAGGTTCTCGGCTTCCAGCGTCTCGTCGCGGAACAGGTTCGTCACCGGAACCTCGGCCGTGGGCGCCAGCCAGTAATCCGTCGCCTCGATCTTGAACAGGTCCGCCGCGAACTTCGGCAACTGACCGGTTCCATACAGACTCGCCGAATTAATCATGAAGGGTGGCAGAACTTCGGTGTAGCCGTGCTCCCGCGTATGAACGTCCAGCATGAAGTTGATTAGCGCGCGTTCCAGGCGCGCTCCCAGGCCGACATAAACGGCGAATCGCGCCCCGGTCACCTTCGCGGCCCGGTCGAAATCCAAAATCCCCAACTCCGGCCCCAGGTCCCAGTGCGCTTTGGCCGGAAACGGCAGCGCGGCCAGCGGTTCGCCGCCTCGCACCACGATGTTGTCTTCCGAACTCCTGCCTGAGGGCACGCTTTCGTGCGGCAGGTTCGGGATGCCGGCCAGCAACTCCCGGAACTGTTCATCCAATTCCGCGGCCTTCTTCTCCAACTCCGCCACACGGTCGCCCATCGCGCGGACCTTAGCCTGCAACTCCTCCGTGTCGGCGCCGCTCGCTTTTAGCTTTCCAATCTGCTGGCTTTCACTCTTCCTCCGCGCCTGCAGCGATTCGGACTCGGTCAGGGCTGTCCGCCGTCCGGCGTCCAGCGCACGGAACGCATCCACATCCAGCGCGAATCCGCGAGCCGCCAGCCTTTCCGCCACGGCGTCCAGGTTGTTCCGAAAAAACGAGAAGTCGTACATATTGGAGAAGACCCATTTTACAATTGCCCCAACGTTGCCGCCGCCCAATTCCTGTTTTCCCCCAGCTTCCGGCCCCCTCCGCGCCCTGTGCTATTCTGTAGAGGATCGATAAAGAGAGATTCAAGGAAAACGAGGAGTTCGTAAGAAAGTATGGCACTTGCGGTTGAGATCAAGCAGGAGATCGTCCAAAACTACCGAGTCCACAAGACCGACTGTGGGTCGCCGGAAGTGCAGGTAGCGTTGCTCAGCAAGCGGATTCTGGATCTGACCGGGCATTTCAAGGCCAACAAGAAGGATCACCACTCGCGGCGCGGTCTGCTGCTGCTGGTGGCCCGCCGTCGCCGCCTGCTCGACTATCTGAAGCGTACGGCGCCGGAACGCTACAAGTCCCTTATTGACCGTCTCGGTCTCCGCCGCTAGTCCGTCGCCGACGGCTGGGCGCCACTCTTTGCGGAGTGGGGCGGCGTTTCCCAGGGGCAGTGTTCAGTACACGACACCATTCTTGAAGTCTCCCTTGATCGGACGTGACGATTAAGGAGATGGAAATGATCCATACAGTTGAAATAGATCTGCAGGGCAAGAAGCTTACCCTGGAAACGGGTAAGCTCGCCAAGCAGGCAGGCGGCGCCATCCTGGTGCGCCTGGGCGATACGGTGGTGCTGGTCACCGCTTGTTCCAACGCCGACCCCAAGCCCAACGCGGCTTTCTTCCCCCTCACGGTGGACTACCGTGAAGCCACCTATGCCGCCGGCAGATACCCCGGCGGATTCATCAAGCGCGAGGGCCGCCCCAGCGAAAAGGAAGTCCTCACCTGCCGGTTCATCGACCGGCCCATCCGTCCGCTGTTCCCCGAGGGCTACATGTGCGACACCCAGGTGATCGCCATGGTCCTTTCGGCCGACACCCAGAACGATCCCGGCCCGCTCGCCATTGTCGGCGCGGCAGCCGCTCTGGCCATCAGCGAGATTCCCTTCCACCATGTGCTGGCCGGCACCCGCGTCAGCCTCACCGGCGGCGCGCTTGTGCCCTTCCCCACCTATGACGAGGCGCGCGAAGGCGCTCTCACCATCATTCTCGCTGGCACCGCCGACGGCATCGTGATGGTGGAAGCCGGAGCCAATCAGGTCTCCGAGGACCAGGTTGTCGATGCCATCGAGTTCGGCCACGAAACCTGCCGAAAGATCATCGCCGCCATCAAGGACCTGCAGAAACTCGCCGGAAAGACCAAACGCGCTTACACACCGCAACCCGTCAACCAGGAGATGTACGCCAGGATCGAGGCCGCCGTCCGCGCGGACCTCACCGATGCCCTGAACACAGGCAAGTACGCCAAGCTGGAAAGCTACGCGAAGGTGGACGAGTGCAAGGCCAAGGCCAAGGCCCTGTTTGAAACCCCTGAGGAACAGGCCGAAGCCAAGGATCTGTTCGACCGCCTCAAGGAGAGCATTTTCCGCGACGAGATGCTCGACAAGCGCCGCCGTCCGGACGGCCGCAAGTTCGATCAGCTCCGCAAGATCACCACGGAGGCCGGTCTGCTGCCCCGTACCCACGGCTCGGCCCTGTTCACCCGCGGCGAAACGCAGGCCATCGTCACCGCCACCCTGGGCACCAAGGACGACGAGCAGCGCATCGAACTTCTCGATCAGGCCGCCGAACAGTCCAAGCGCTTCATGCTCCACTACAACTTCCCGCCCTTCTCCGTGGGCGAGGTGGGCTTCATGCGCGGTCCCGGACGCCGCGAAATCGGCCACGGCGCTCTCGCCGAGCGCGCGCTCGCCGCTGTCATCCCCGGCGAAAAGGAGTTCCCCTACACGCTCCGTGTCGTCAGCGACATTCTCGAATCCAACGGTTCCAGCTCCATGGCCAGCGTTTGCGGCGGCTCCATGTCGCTCATGGACGCCGGCGTGCCCCTCAAGGCCGCCGTGGCCGGAATCGCCATGGGCCTGGTGAAGGAAGGCGATAAGTACGCCGTCCTCACCGATATCGCCGGAGCCGAGGACCATTACGGCGACATGGACTTCAAGGTCGCTGGCACCCGCGAGGGCGTCACCGCTCTCCAGATGGACATCAAGGTGCCCAACGTCTCGGCCGCACTCATGCGCGAGGCGCTCGCCCAGGCCCGGAAGGCGCGCATTGAAATTCTCGACGTCATGGACGCCACGCTCGCCGCCGGCCGTCCCGAGATGTCGCCCTACGCCCCGCGCATCTACACCGTCACCATCCCCACCGACAAGATCCGCGAACTCATCGGTCCTGGCGGCAAGATGATCCGCTCCATCACCGAAGAGACTCAAACCAAGATCGACATCAGCGACGACGGCACGGTGAACATTTTCGCCACCGACGGCGAGAAGGCTCAGGCCGCCCTCAAGCGGGTCCAGGAAATCTGCGCCGTCGCCGAAGTGGGCAAGATCTACCTCGGCAAGGTTGTCCGCATCGTGGACTTCGGCGCCTTCGTCGAGATCTTCCCGGGTACCGATGGTCTCCTCCACATCAGCGAGATCGCCGAGAACCGCGTCAAGCAGGTTACCGACGAACTTCAGGAAGGCGACATGATCCAGGTTAAGTGCCTCGCCATCGAAGGCAACAAGATCAAGCTCAGCCGTAAAGCCGTCCTCAAGGAACTCCGCGAATCCGTCAAGAAGGGCGGCGAGAAGAAGGCCGAATAGCCACGCCGTTCCCGAACCGGACCGATCAGCGCCGCCCGCTCCCGGCAGGAGTTGGGCGGCGTTGTTGCGTCCGGCAGGCGGTTACGCGCCCGCAGTCTTCACGGGAAGGGCTGGCGCAAGAAAAATGTATGGGGGTGTTTGGGGTGCCCAACGGGGATCGAACCCGTGACATCTGGAACCACAATCCAGCGCTCTACCGGCTGAGCTATGGGCACCGCAAGGGGACGTCTCCACTATCTTAGCAAAGGGCACCCGCCGCCCGCTCACGGGTTCACGCCCCGTGCGCCCTTACTGAAACAGGTTCACGCATGCATTGATGAGCAACGCGTTGATGAAGTCGATGAGAAACGCCCCCACGATGCTCACCGCGAAGAACGCCTGCGGCGCCGGTCCGTATTTGCGCGCCACCTCGCCCATGCACGCCATCGCGTTCGCCGTCGTGCCCAGCATGAAACCGCAGTAGCCGCTGGCCATCACCGCGGCCGGATAGTCCCGGCCCATCACGCGGAACACCACATGGCGGCACAGCAGATACACCAGCAGGATCTGCGCCAGAAGAATCGCCAGAATCGGACCGGCCAGGTTCACCAACTCCCATAGCCGCAGCGTCAGCAGCGCCATCACGATGAACAACTCCAACGAAATGTCGCCCAACTCGTCCATCTTCTCCTGGGAAATCCGCAGCCAACCCGTGGCGTCGTCCAGGTTCCGGATCACGGCCGCGCAGATCATCGCCCCGATGTAGGCCGGCAGCGTCATACCCCACTCCTGCAACCGGGCGCTCACAAGCGACCCCAGCGCCATCGCCACCGTCAAGGCAATCACGTTCGTCAGGAACGTACCTACGTCACTCTGCGCCAGATGGAACGCCGGACCCTCCCGCTGCCCCCTGGCATCCAATCCGTGCCGGCGAATCAGCCCGCCGCCAATCCAACCGCCCATCAGGCCGCCCGCCACGATTCCGAACACGGCCGAGGTCACGCCGGCCGTCGTGCCCCCCGCCACTCCCACCCCCTCGAACGTCGGTCCGAACGCAAGCGCCGTCGCCGGTCCGCCCGTCAAGGCCACAGAGCCCGCCAGCACGCCGATCAGCGGATGCAATCCCAGCGCCTGCGCCACCGCCATGCCCACGCCATTTTGCAGAAGAATGCCCAGCACCGAAACAAGAAGCATCAGCGCCACCATCCGCCCCCCCTGCCGCAGCAGCCGCAGACTCGCGCTCATGCCCACCGTCGTGAAAAACGAGATCATCAGCACGTCGCGCAGCACCATGTCGAAGTCCAGGTTGGCCACGCGGTCCCTCATCGCCACCACGGCGGCCGCGTACAGCAGCCCTCCCGCGATCGACGACGGAATGTTCACCCTATCCAGAAAGGGCAGCCGCCGCTTCAGCCACATGCCCATCACGGCGCCGAACCCCGCCAGGCCCAGCACCTGAATCGCCGTGATCTTGATCGTAGGAACCATCCGGCATCCCTCCCGGCCGCGCTACAAACCGGCTATCTTCCAAAGCTCGTCCACTCTCGACTTCACGCCGGGATCCATCGTGATCACACCTGGCCACGGCCTCGTGAACCCCTCCTCGGGCCACTTCCTCGTCGCATCCACGCCCATCTTCGAACCATAGTTCGGCAACCGGCTCGCATGGTCCAGGGAATCCACGGGACCCATCACGAACTCGATGTCCCGCTGCGGGTCGATGTTGTTCAACGCCTGCCAGGCGGCGGCGCTCACGTTCTGCACGTCCACCGTCTCATCCACCACGACGATCACCTTTGAGAACATCGCCTGTCCCAGCCCCCAAATCGCGTGCATCACCTTGCGCGCCTGCCCCGGATACGTTTTCCGGATGGATACAAGAATCAGGTTGTGAAAAATACCCTCGGCCGGCATGCAGATGTCCCGCACCTCCGGCAGTTGCAGGCGCATCAGCGGAAGAAAGATCCTCTCGATCGCCCTCCCCATGTAGAAGTCCTCCATGGGAGGCGGGCCGACGATCGTGGTCGCATACACCGGGTTCTTCCGTTGCGTGATGCAGGTGACGTGAAAGACGGGATAACTGTCCTCCAGCGAATAAAAGCCCGTATGATCGCCAAAAGGCCCCTCCACGCGCGACTCATCCAGATCCAGATACCCCTCCAGCACGATCTCGGAGTTCGCCGGCACCTCGATGTCCACGGTTTCGCACTTCACCATCTCCACCGGTTTCTTTCGCAGGAAGCCGGCGATCATCATCTCGTCCAGGTCCGGCGGAAGCGGCAGAATCGCCGAATACATCGTCGCCGGATCGGCGCCAATCGCCACCGCCGCCTCCATGCGCGTCACCTTCCCTTCCTGTTTCAACCGCCGGTAATGATCCGCGCCCTGCTTGTGTGTCTGCCAGTGCATCCCCGTCGTGCGTTCGTCGTAAATCTGAATCCGGTAGCAGCCGCAGTTCCGCTTGCCCGTCGCCGGATTCCGGGAAAACACCATCGGCAGCGTGATGAACCGCCCGCCATCCTCCGGCCAGCACCGCAGCACCGGATAGTCAAACAGTGAGAACTTCTCCCGTTTGACCACCTCCTTGCACGGCCCGCCGCTCACGATCTTCGGAAAGAACGCGCCCACCTCGGCCAGCACGGGAAGCATCTTCAGCTTGTTCAGAATCCCTTCGGGCATGCGCATCTGGAGATATTCGGCGATGCGCTGCGCGATCGTCTCCACCGAGTCCACCTCCAACGCCAACTCCATCCGCCGGTCACTGGCGAACGCATTGATCAGTACGGGAATGTCCGAACCCTTGGGCTTCTCGAACAACAACGCCGGGCCGCCGCGTTTCACTGAACGGTCGGCGAACTCCGTGATCTCCAGCACCGGGTCCACTTCCACCGTCACGCGCTTCAACTCGCCAGCTTTCTCCAGCGCCGCGATAAATGTCCTTAGATCCTGATAGGCCATGCCTTCTCCTTCACCGGCCGGCCCGCGTTCGCATACGCTCCCACCCACGCACAGCCGCTTTCGACTACTCTAAACAATTTGGGGCTCTCTATGACAAATCGGACTGCTTTTGTTACAGGCGCCAGCCGCGGCATCGGCCGTGCCTGCACGTTGGAACTGGCCCGCGCGGGCGCCCGCGTCGTGCTCGCCGCCCGCCAGCGCGAGAAACTGGAGGAGGTGGCCGGCGAGGTCCGCGCGCTCGGGGCCGAAGCCCTGGTCGTCGAACTCGACCTCTCCTCGCCCGAGTCCATCACCTCCGCCTTCGCCGCCGCACAACCTTTCGCCCCCATCCACATCCTGGTGAACAACGCCGCCATAACACGCGACAACCTGGCCATCCGCATGCGGCCGGCCGAGTGGGACGCCGTCATTCAAACCAATCTCACCGGCTCGTTCCTGTGCATGCAGCAGGTACTGCGAGGCATGATGCAGGAGCGCTGGGGCCGCATCGTCAACATCAGTTCCGTCGTCGGCGAATCCGGCAATCCCGGGCAGGCCAACTACGTCGCCTCGAAAGCCGGCCTCATCGGCCTCACCAAGAGCCTCGCCCAGGAGATGGCCAGCCGGAACATCACCGTCAACGCCATCGCGCCCGGTTTCATCGACACCGACATGACCTCCGTGCTCAAGGATGACCTGAAGGCCGAACTGTTGAAGCGGATCCCGCTGAAACGCCTGGGCAGGCCCGAGGACATCGCCGCCGCGGTTGTTTTCCTGGCCGGCGAGGGGGCATCTTATATCACGGGCCATGTGCTCGACGTGAACGGCGGCATGTACATGTAGTCAGGCGACGACGTGCCGGGCCTTGCCCTCGAAAAAGGCCAGCACGTTGTCCACGGCCATCGCCAGCCCGGCCTCCAGGGCTTCCGGCGTAATGCCCGCCGAATGGGGCGACAGCACCACGTTCTCCATAGCCGTCCATGGGTGCCCCGCCGGCAGCGGCTCCACATCGAAGACATCCAGCCCGGCGCCCGCCAGGCGTCCCTCTTCCAGCGCATCCAGCAGCGCCGCCTCATCCACAACCGGCCCGCGCGCCGTGTTCACCAGAATCGCACCCGGCTTCATCATGCGCAGCCGCGCCTCGTCCAGGAATCCGCGCGTCTGCTCGCTCAACCGCAAGTGGAGGCTCACCACGTCGCTGTGCGCCAGTAACTCCTCCAAGGCCACGTGCGCGAACCCAAGCTCCGGTTTCGGGTGCATGGTCCACGTCAGCACCTCCATGCCGATGGCCTCCCCCAGGCGGGCGAACCGGCGTCCAATCTCGCCCAGTCCGATCACGCCCAGCGTCTTGCCGTGCAACTGCACCATTCCGCCGCGCGGCCATTCTCCGGCCCGCACGCGCCGGTCCATCACCGGCACCCGCCGCGCCACGGCCAGCATCAGCGCCAGCGCGTGCTCGGCGATCGACGATGCCGCCACGGCGGGCGTGTTCGCCACCCGGATTCCCAACTCGCGCGCCGCCGACAGATCGACATTGTCGGTGCCCGTCCCCCAGATACTGACCATTCTGAGTCCGGGGCAACTTCCCAGCACCTCGCGCGTCAGCTTCGTGGACGAACGTATGTTCACCATAGCCTCGGCGCCACGCAGGCGTTCCATCAGCACGGCCGCCGTCCCGGGCAGCGTGTCGAAGTAGCGCACCTCGGCCGCCGCCTTTAACCGCGCGAACGACGGGCTCGATGCCAGCACCACCGGCGCATCGTCCGGAACGGCCACCACCCTCATCCGCGCCACCTCGCCAGCTTCGCCTGAAACGCCGCCCCGTCCAGCACCTCGCGGTTCACCACTCCGTTTGGAATCTCTCCGCGCGCCACGGCCAGAACCGCGTCGCACGCCTCGCTGCCGTTGTCGATCATCAGTTCGTTCGTCCACGCCAGGGCATGCGGCGCCAATATTACGTGGTCCATTCCGAACAGCGGATCGTCCTTCGGCGGAGGCTCCACGGGATACACGTCGATGCCCGCCCCGGCGATCCAGTTCTCGCGCAACGCCCGCACCAGCCCGGCGTGCTCCACCACCGGACCCCGCGCCGTGTTGATGAAGAATGCCGACGGCTTCATCAGCCGGAAATGCTCCTCCCGCACCAGCCCCCTCGTTTGCGCGTTCAGCAGCGTGTTCACCGTCACGAAGTCGGACTCGCGAAACAGCGTCTCCATGTCCACCATCTCGACGCCCAACTGCCGCACCCGTTCCTGGGGCACATTCGGATCGCAGGCCAGAAACCGCCCGAATCCCAGGCTCCCCGCCACGCGGAACAACTCCTGCCCGATATTGCCGCAGCCCACCGAACCGAGCGTGCGTCCGCCGATGCTGATCCCCATCTTCGGCAGTTCGCCGCGCCAGCCCCCGGCGCGCGCCACGCGGTCCTGCGCCAATAGATTTTTTGACAGGGCGAAGATCAGCGTCAGAATCGCCTCCGCCACGGGACGCCGTACCGCCGCCGGTGTGATCGTTAGAGCCACGCCCGCCTGTGTCAGCGCGGGCACGTCGATCCGGTCGTAGCCTACGCCCCAGCGCGCCACCACCGCCAGCCGCTCCGCGCCGAGCAGGCTCTCCTCGTGAATCGCCGCCGCCAGCGCGAACACGGCGTCATATTTTTTCAGCGATCCGGCGCTGACGAATTTCCCGCCGTCCGTCCGCAACTTCTCCCATTCCACCCCGGGCACATTCGACAATTTCCTGGCCAGCACATGCTCCAAGGGTCCGGCTGCCTCGGTGTAGAAATCATCGGAGATCCCAATCCGGAATGGTTCGCTCACTCGCGTCCTCCGCTTGCCCCCGCGCCCGCCAGCGGCCTGGCCGCCGCCTGATAGATCGCGTTCAGCACGAATTTGAAGGTCCCAACCGATTGCGCGCGAAACTGAGGCCGGAAGCCGAACAGAACCACGCGCCCCTTGCCCAACCGGACATCGGCCAGAATCATGCGCCCCTCGACGGCGCTCTCGCCTGAAATCCAGCCACTGGCCAGAAGATCGTGCCGCGCATACCGGGCCACGCTCTTCACCTCGCGTTCGCCTTTGTTGAAGTCGTGCAACAGCGTCACATCCCACGCCATGCCGCCACTGGCGAAGGCATAGGCGCTCTCCGGCACGCCCCATGCAATCGAATTCGACGTGTCCACCTGAATGCGCAGGATCGACCCCGGCGAGTAATAGCCTTTGCCGTTCTCGTCGGACCGCGCGCTGACACGCAGTGGCAGAGGGAACATCTGAAGCGGCAGGTCGGACGCGGCATCGAACGCAAGCAGCGTCCCGCCTCCGCGCACGAACGCCTCGATCCGCGACGCGCCTTCCAGGCCGATACCGCCGGTAAACTCCGGTCTCTGTAGCGAAGGAATACTCTTGGCCGCGCGAAGCGTGGATGCCGTCTGCCCCATCCGCACGCCGTGCAGAATCGAATTCATCGTCTGGCTGGCCAGAATCAGAACATCGTACTTCGCCGCCCAGCCGTCCGCCGCGATCTCATTGTTGTGCAACGCCGTATAGGGTGTCTTGTACTCATCCAGTACATACTGCGTCCATCCCGTGTCCATATTCGCCACGTAGGGCTGATAGACCGCCACGCGCGGCCGGCGCATCTCATAGGCTCCGTGCGCGAACGCCTCAGCGCCGCCGGAGTCCTCCACGAGCCACTCACCCTTGGCCGAGCGCCGCACCTTCACGCCTGCCGCCAGTTTCTCCGCGATGGTACGGAACGACTCCGTGTGGCGGTAATCGGTTGTCCCACGCGGCACATCCAGGGCGGTCACGGTATCGAGCGATGCCTCGAAGCCCTGCTCGATGCGGTGCACCTCGACGCCCATGTTGAACGGCAGCGTCCAGCCGGCCACGTCGTAGGGTTTCTTCGTCGCGCCCGACTGGCCCGTCTTCAGTTCCGGATAGTGCTGCTTCTCCATCAGATCGACGAGATAGTTCCGGAACGGCTGTCCGGCGCGCATCACATACGAGCCCTCCGGCCACGTCTTCCCGCCGGCTTGAAACGGCGCCTTGGCACGTTCCACTTGAATGCCCGCCAATCGCAAGCGGCGCAGCATGTCCACCGCCGCGGGCGCGTCCCACTGTCCGGCCGGCACGACGTAGGCATACGGCCCGCCTTTGTTGCCGGTCTCGATCGCCGCCCGCGCCAATTCGTATGCCTTCCACAAAAAATATTCGCTGCGCGACGCCGCCAGTTCCAGAATCGCGAAGTCCGCCGTCAGCATGTAGTCGATCGCCTGCCGCGTGCCCCACTTGCCGCCCATCCAGGGCATCGAATAGAAGATGCTCGGCTCCTTCGCCGGTATCCCGTTGCCGAAGCGTTCCGGCAGGTCGCTCAGCGTATATTCGCCGGGCGTACCAAAAGCGTGCAACGCCGTCTCGGTCAGGATGCCGTGCATGTTGTGAAACTTGGGAGCCGTCCGCAGCCCGCCATTCCACCAGGCGTCATAGCCGTGATAGCTCAACACGCCGTGCTTGCCTTCGCGTGCGAACCGTTCCCGCATCGCCGCTCCAATACGGCTGACGCCCTCCAGCACGGAGGGCGGAATGTTCGGATTCAGCGGCTCGGCGTAAGGCGGCACGAAGATGCGCGCCGGGAACGCCGGCGACTGGTGCTGGTTGTAGATGATCTGGGGAAACCACTCTTCATAGAACAGCCGTGACACATGCCGCGTTTCCGGCAGGTTCATCATGAACCAGTCGCGATTGTTATCGTGTCCGGCGTACTTGTGATACAGGTACGGCAGCGGCGCCAGTTCATACGGCGTACCCACGTTCTTCCCGTACCATTGCGTGATCCAGTCCAACCCGTCGGGATTGATCACCGGCGCCTGCAACAGGATGACCTTCTCGCGAATCCGCCGGGTCTCCTCGTCCTCGCCCGTCACCATGCGGTAGGCGAGATCGAAGCTGTGCTGCACCGGCGCCACCTCGCTCGCATGGAGCCCGGAATCGATCCACACGACCGTCCGCCCCTCGCGCGCCATGCGCCGCGCCTCCTCCGCGGTGGCCTGACCCAGCGCCAGCCGACGGTTCATCTCCTTCCAACGGTCCAACTGCCGGAGGTTTTCCTCGCTCGACAGAAACGCCACCAGCATCGGCTTTCCTTCCGAACTCTTGCCGAATTCCACCAGCCGGATCCGGCTGCTCGATGCCGCCAACTTGCGGAAGTAGCCCGTCACCTCGGAATAGCCGGCCAGTTTGTAGTCCGCGCCCGGTTCGTAGCCGAGATGATCCTTGGGCGTGGGGACTTGCGCACGGAGCACTTGCGCGCTCAACAGGGAGGCGAACGCAAATGCGGATGCGATACCCCTGAACGTCGGTCTCCGCATAATGTGGACAATGATACTATGCCCGATTCGCAGAGCCTTACCTTCCGTGTGGGCCTGATTCAAACCACAAGCGGCGCCGACGCCGGCGTGAACATCGAGCGCCACGTCGAACTGGTCCGCGAGGCCGCCCGGCGCGGGGCGCAGATCGTCTGCTTGCAGGAGATGTACCGTTCGCCCTACTTCTGCCGCGAGGAGGACGCCAGTCTTTTCGATTGGGCGGAAACCGTGCCCGGCCCCTCCACGGAAGCCTTCTCGCGGATCGCCCGCGAGCATTCGCTCGTCATCGTCGTTCCCATCTTCGAGAAGCGCGCGACGGGCCTGTATCACAACTCCGCCGTCATTCTCGACGCCGACGGCTCCACGCTCGGCCTCTACCGCAAGATGCACATTCCGGAGGATCCGCTCTTCTACGAGAAGTTCTATTTCACTCCCGGCGACCTTGGCTTCCGTACCTTCGACACACGCTACGGCCGCATCGCCACTCTCATCTGCTGGGACCAGTGGTATCCCGAAGGAGCGCGGCTGGCCGCCCTGGGCGGCGCGAACATCCTCTTCTACCCCACCGCCATCGGCTGGCATCCCTACGAAAAGGACTCGCACGGGGCCTCGCAGCGTTCCGCCTGGCAGACGATTCAGCGCTCGCATGCCATCGCCAACGGTATTTATGTGGCCGCGGCGAACCGCGTTGGCTTTGAAGGCCCTCCCGGCAATGGACTCGAATTCTGGGGCTCCTCTTTCGTCAGCGATCCCTTTGGCGTGGTCATCGCCGAGGCAGGTACGGACAAGGAGGAGATCCTCGTCGCCGAATGTTCCACCGCCCGCATCGAAGAGGTGCGGCGAGGCTGGCCGTTTCTGCGCGACCGGCGCATCGACGCCTACTCGCCCATCGTCAACCGGTGGCTCGCCTGATGACCGCCGTCACGCCCGCGCCCCCCTTCCGCATGCCCGCCGAATGGGAGCCTCATGAAGCCACCTGGCTTGCCTGGCCGCACGAACGCTCGGACTGGCCCGGCAAGTTCGCGCCCATCCCCTGGGTCTATGCCGAGTTCATCCGTTACGTCTCTCTCCATGAACGCGTGCGCATCCTCGTCCAGGACACTTCGGCTCGGGCTGGTGCGGAGCGCATTCTTCGCAAGACCGGCATCAACCTGGCCGCCATCGACTTCTACCTCCGTCCCACCGACCGTTCCTGGACGCGCGACTTCTGCCCCATCTTCGTCCACGACGCCCAGGGCCGCACCGTCGCCACCGACTGGATCTTCAACGGTTGGGCCAAATACGCCAATCACAAGCGCGACAACGGCGCGGCGCGATGGATCGCCTCGAAGCTCAAACTCCCGCGCGTCGAACCCGGCTTTGTCCTGGAAGGCGGCTCCATCGACGTCAACGGCGCGGGTCTGCTGCTTACCACCGAAGAGTGCCTGCTCTCCCCCATTCAGGCGCGCAACCCCGGCCACACGCGCGAGGAGATCGAAGCCGCGTTCGCCCGCTTCCTGGGCATCCGCAAGACGCTCTGGCTCAACCGCGGCATCGCCGGCGACGACACGCACGGCCATGTGGACGACCTCGCCCGCTTTGTCGACGCCAACACCATCGTCACCGTCGTCGAACGCGACCCCGCTGACGAGAACCACGAACCCCTGCGTGAAAACCTGCGCCTGCTGCGCGCACTGCGCGACCTCCGCGGCCGCCCCTTCCGCATCGCCACGCTGCCCATGCCCGCGCCCATAGTCTTCGAGGGCCAGCGCCTGCCCGCCAGCTACGCCAACTTTTACATCGCCAACCGCCACGTCCTAGTGCCGGTCTTCAACGATCCCAACGACCGCGCCGCCCTCAACACCCTGGCCCGCCTTTTTCCGGACCGCACCATCGTTCCCATCTATTGCGGCGATCTTGTTCTCGGCCTCGGCACGCTGCACTGCATGACACAGCAGCAACCCGTTGCCGCCGCCGTTAGGGCCTGAGCAGCACTTTCAGGACGCCGCGTTCGGCCGCGCGGCCGAACGCGCGCCCGGCCTCGGCCAGCGGGAATTCGCCGTGCACCATGGGACGCACCGTGACGCGCCCGCTCTTCAACAGCCGCAGCGCCGGTTCGAACCGCCCGCATCGCGATCCCACCATCGTGATCTCATGCACGATCACCGGAGCCGTGTCCAGGCTCACCTGTCCATGCACGGTGGACTTCATCACCAGCGTTCCGCGCGGCTTCGTCATCGCCACCGCCTGGCGCAACCCCGCGGCCGATCCAGTGGCCTCGACCACCGTCTCAAACGCCATCTTCGGCGGCTTCGCTCCGGCGAGGCGTTGTTCCGCCGCTCCTCCCAGCTTCAGCTTCGCCTTGTGCCGGCCAAAGTGAACCACCTCGGCGCCGTACGCCCCCAGGGCCTGCGCGATCAGAATGCCCAGCTTCCCATCGCCGAGCACGGCCACGCGAGTTCCGCGCTCGATTCTCACCTGGTCGAGGATCTCGCACGCCGCGGCCAGCGGCTCCACGAACACCGCCTCCTCCGCCGGCAACCCGGCGGGGATGATATGCAGGTTCCGCTCAGGCAATGTCAGATACTCCGCGAACGCGCCCGGATGTTTCACGATTCCCAGCACCGTGCGACGCGGACAATGCCTGCCCAACCCGCGCGCGCAATACTCACAGGCGCCGCAAGCCAGGTTGATCTCGCCACCTACGGGCTTGCCTGTCAGCGCCCTGGTCTCGGCCTCCTCCACGACGCCGATGAACTCGTGCCCCGGCGTTCCGCGAAAGCCGTAATAGCCCCGCCGCAACTCCAGGTCCGTGTTGCACACACCCGCCACCAGCACGCGCACCAGTGCAAAACCGGGCTTCCTCTTCGGCACGGCCCGCCGCTTCACGGCCACGGCGCCGCCTTCCAAATGAACGGCCAGCATAGATGCCCCAGTATAATGGGGAGTTCGTGTCCTCCCATCTGGTTTGTTTCAATAGCGGCTGCCGCGCGCAGTATCCCATCACCGAGGTCATCTATAACTGCCCCCGGTGCGGCGGCCTTCTGGAGGCCTCGGCGCCCGAAGGCCTCGACCCCGAGCGTTTGAAGCGCCTCTGGCGCGAACGCCGCATGAGCAATGCCCCGCTGGACCAGTCCGGCGTCTGGCGCTTTCGCGAACTGCTGCCCTTCGACGGCCAACTGGAACACGTGGTCACGCTCCGTGAAGGCAGCACGCCGCTGCTCTCCTCGCCGCGCGCCTCGGCCTATGGCGGCCTCCGCACGCTTGCCTTCAAACACCAGGGCTTCAACCCTACAGGCTCGTTCAAGGACAACGGCATGACCTGCGGCGCTTCGCAGGGCCGCCGCCTGGGCATGAAGCGCGCCGCCTGCGTCTCCACCGGCAACACAAGCGCCTCGATGGCCGCCTACGCCGCCCAGGCCGGCATGCAGGCCGTCATCTTTCTGCCGCACGGCAACATCAGCTACGGCAAGCTGGCGCAGGCCCTCGAATACGGCGCACGCACGTTGCAGGTGGAAGCCAACTTCGACCAGATTCTGAAGCTCGTCCGCGTCCTGGCCGAAGAACTGGGCATCTACCTGCTGAACTCGGTCAACCCGTTCCGCATCGAAGGCCAGAAGACGATCATGGCCGAAATGCTCGACCAGCGCGACTGGCTCGTGCCCGACTGGGTGGTTGTCCCGGGCGGCAACCTGGGCAACGTTTCCGCTTTCGGCAAGGCCCTGCGCGAGCTCCAGACCGCCGGGTTCATCGACCGCCTGCCCCGCCTCGCCGTCATCCAGGCGGAGGGCTCGGCGCCCTTCGAGGCCTTCTCCCACGCTCCCGCCGCCGCCTTCCCCGCGGTCGAACACCCAGAAACTCTCGCCACGGCCATCAAGATCGGCGACCCGGTTTCCTGGCCCAAAGCATGGCACGAGATCGCCGCCAGCGGAGGGCTTGTCGAAAAGGTCACCGAACAGGAGATCGCCGATGCCAAAGCCGTAATTGGAGCGAGCGGCATCGGCTGTGAACCCGCCTCGGCCGCCACGCTGGCCGGCATCCGCAAGCTCACCGCCGCCGGACGCATTCCGCACGACGCCAACACCGTGGCCATTCTCACCGGCAACGTGTTGAAAGATCCCGATTACATCTACCGCTATCACACCGGCCAACTCACGGCCCACAGCGGTCCCATCCAGGGCGCCTTCGCCAATGCCCCCATCGTTGTGCCCAACGATCCGGAAAAGATCGCCGCCCTGCTCGCCTGACAGGCGTGTTCACCGTGGCGTGATCAGCCCGCCCAGTTTGTCGGCATCGCCGCCCGGCACGCGCGGATAGCGCGTCGAATAGGCCTCCAGATACTTCAGCCCCGAGCCCGTGTTGTACACGGCGATGCGATCTTCGGCCTTCAGGAATCCGCTCGCCAACAACTGCTTCAACGCGGCGAAACAGGCCGCTCCTTCCGGCGCCACGAACATGCCCTCCATCGCCGCCAACTCGATGCCCGCGTCCAGCATCTCCTCGTCGGACACCGCCACCGCCGTTCCGCCGCTCTCACGCACCGCCTGAAGCACGAGAAAATCGCCCAGCGGCTTCGGCACGCGCAACCCGCTGGCCACCGTGCTTGCGTTCTCCCAGAACTCGCTCCGCGCGGCGCCCTGCTCAAACGCCCGCACCACGGGCTGGCAGCCGGCCACCTGCACGCAGATCATCTTCGGCCGTTTCGAGGTGATCCACCCCAGTTGCTCCATCTCATCGAACGCCTTCCACATGCCGATCATCCCCACGCCCCCGCCCGTCGGATAAAACACGGCGTCGGGCAGCTCCCAGCGGAACTGCTCCGCCAGTTCGTAGCCCATCGTCTTTTTCCCCTCGATGCGGTACGGTTCCTTCAACGTGGACACGTCGAACCATCCCTCGGCCGCCTTCCGCTCAGCCACGATCCGCCCGCAATCGCTGATCAAGCCGTCCACCAGCGTCACCTGCGCGCCCATCGCCTTGCACTCGATATAGTTCGCCTGAGGCACGTCGCGCGGCATGAATATGTGGGCTTCCAACCCCGCCGCCGCCGCATATGCGGCCGTCGCGCTGGCCGCATTACCGGCCGAGGGCACCGCCACCTTCTTCACGCCCAGCTCCACGCACATCGAGATGGCGCAACTCATTCCGCGCGCCTTGAACGACCCCGTCGGATTCACGCCCTCGTCCTTCACCCACAGGTTCTTCGCCCCGATCTTCGCCCCCAGACGGTCAGCCCTCACCAGAGGCGTGAACCCCTCCCCCAAACTCACCACGCTCTCCGGACGGGCCACGGGCAGCACCGGCGCATACCGCCACATCGAAGACGGCGATCCCGCCAGCCACTCCCGGCTCCAGTTTTCCCGCGCCTTCTGCAGGTCGTACCGCACCAGCAGCGGACCGCCGCAGGAACACAGGTTGTGGGCCTCTCCGCGCTCATGGCGCTTCTTGCACAAGCTGCATTCCAGATGGGATAGGGTGGTCATGGGAGAAGTCCCTATCATAATCGGTTGCACGCTTCCCGCCCGCCGTGCGTCACTTTCAGTAGTGCGATTTCTCTGTATGCTCGCCTTGTGCCTGCCGGCCGCCGCCGGTGAGATCGTCATCCTGAGCACAGGCGCGCAACTCGCCGCCGAACGTGTCGAACGCGTGCCGGGCCTGGTCCGCCTGCACACGGCCACCGGTTTGATTGAATTGCCCGCAGCCACCGTCTCGGCGTGCATCCGCGACGACCGCCCCGCACCCTCCGCCCCGGCCCCCACGGCCCCGGCGCCCGCGGCAACGCCTCCGGCCAACCCGCGTACGCTCATCAATGAAGCGGCCGAACGCTACGGTCTGCCGCCCGCGCTTCTGCACAGCGTCGCCCGCACGGAATCGGACTATTCTCCCGGCGCCGTCTCCCATAAAGGCGCCATCGGCGTCATGCAACTCATGCCTGCCACGGCCGCCCAGTTGAACGCCGATCCGCGCGACCCGGCCCAGAACATCGACGCCGGAGCGCGCCACTTGCGGGACCTGCTGCTTCAATACAACGGTTCCACCTTCAAGGCTCTGGCGGCGTACAACGCCGGACAGGGCGCGGTGCAGCGCTACGGCGGAATTCCCCCCTATTCGGAAACGCGGAACTATGTCGAGCGAGTCGTCGGCGGCTATTACCGTCTCTCTGGCGACGAGCCGGGAAAAAACGACTGACGGACGCCTACTTCGTCCGTAGCCAGGTCTCCTTCTTCCACAACTGTTCCAAGGGCGTCATTGGACGCTCTGGCTCCAGCAGCGCTCCCTCCCAGGACCCGTAGCCCGGATTCGGAATCATGATCCACTGCTTTCCCCACCGCTCTCCGTTCGCGCTGGAAATCTCACGGCGCTGTTCGACACCCGTGCGTACGCCCGCCGCGAAATCGCCGAAATCATCGCCCACCAGCAGCAAAACGCGGTAGCGCTCGGCCACCATCCTTCGCCGGGGCGTCTTCTCGCTCTGCCACTCCGGCTTCTCGCCCCTCAGCAGCACCGTATCCGTGCCCTCGGCCAGCGGGAATCCCAACCTTTGCAAATTGCGCCGCGTGTCCGCTTCGCTGCCGGCATCGCGGTTGGAAAGATAGAACACCGTCACCTTCCTCGACGCCGCATACCGGCAGAATTCCGACGACCCCGGAATCTCTTCCGCCGCCGCCTCGCGCACCCACTCGTTCCACCCCTCCACCGTAAAACCGCTCCGGGCCAGAACCTGCCGCGCCTGCGCCGGCGAGTTGTCCAGCACCGTCTCGTCGATGTCCAGAATGATGGCCGGCGGCAGTTTACGATAGAAACCGCTCTGCTCCAAAGCCGCCGTCCACCTCTTCTCCTTCAAGGCCGCGTCCAGCGACGTCCGTGCCGTCCGGTATGCCTGCACGGCCAGCGCCCGCCACTCCACCGAAGTCTGCACCCACAAGGTGGGCATCAATTTTTCATGCGTATCGGGAATCGTCTGCGCCACGGCCGCGGCACACCCCAAAGCGGCCAGGAAAACGGGGAGAGGCTTCATAAGACTCAGCCTAGCAGCCCGGCTGAAGCGCTTCCAGACATGCGAAAGGGGATGCAGGCTTCCCTGCATCCCCCCGGTTCGGATTCTTCCTTGCGCTTACGAGCCCTGGGTCGAAGCCTGGGTCATCACGCTGGACACCTTCGAGAAGATCGTGCTGATGCTCTCGGACACGGTGGGCATGATCGCACCGGCGGCGACGGCCACGAAACCGGCCATCAACGCATATTCGATGAGGTCCTGGCCGCGATTGTCCTTCCAGATCTTCAGTCTCAGCGCGAGATTCACGAGCTTGTTCATATTGGGAACTCCTCTCTCCGAAGCACTCCGGCGATGCGGAGCGCCAGTTATTGACCAATATCACCCTACTGCGAACCCACAGCAAGCTCGCACGAAAGGAGAGAGGGGGTGCGGGATCAAGCCCACACCCCCTCCGGTAGTTGGCTTGAGCCTTAGGAGCCCTGCGTCGAAGCCTGGGTCATCACGCTCGAAATCTTCGAGAAGATCGTGCTGATGCTCTCGGCGACGGTCGGCATGATCGCGCCCGCGGCGACGGCCACGAAGCCGGCCATCAAAGCGTATTCAATGAGGTCCTGACCACGGGTGTCTTTCCAGATCCGCAGCTTCCAAACCAGGTTGGCAAAGTTTTTCATGACTCTTATTTCTCCTCTCCCTGCAAAGGGGCTTGTGTCTTGCTGAGTCAAAAGTACCATCCAGGAGTTTTCTCACAAATCAGGAAGAACTCTTAGTCTCTTAGGCAATTCCAACCGACGGTATACCCTTCCGCCGCCCACCTTGGAGTAGCCCAGAGGCTCCAAGGGCCTTATGCCATTACTCCGCCCCCGGTTCAAAACAAAACGCTTCGCCCGCCGCTTCCGGATTCACCTCAATCTCTTCACGCCGCCGCCCCTCAACGATCTCCAATGAATAGAAGACGATATCGCTCCCGTACGGAAAGCACCGCACGCGCACCGTCCCTGGCGTCCGTCTGCTGTAGGCGAGCAGTTCTTCGGTAGACCGGGCGCGTTCCTGGTACTGCCCCAGTTTCTTTGTCCACAAGTACAGACAGTTGTGCAGAACGATCACCGCGCCTACGGCCACCACCAGACCTCTCTTATCGGATAGTCGTGGCAACGCCTTCATAAAAGCCGCCCCAACCACCAGGGCCAGGCCCGCGCTCGCCCAATAGGTGTGCCGGCTCGGCACCCTCGGCATGTACGTCAGAAACACATAGGGCAGGAAGGTGAGCACAATCCAGATGCCCGCCGTCCCCAGCACCCGTCCAAACTGCTGCGTCCGGGTGGCCAGACCCGCCACAAGCGCCAGCATTCCCCAAAACCAGAATAAGCGGCCCGTACTGATCAGAAGCGTGGCCAGGAACGGCGCCGACAGGCTGAACGTCCCGTCGTTGAAATGCAGATGGCTCTGCTTGGCCACGAATATGGCGTGGGTGTAGAAGGCCGCCACCACTCCCATGCCCGCCGCAAGCGGCAGCCAGCGCCGCCAGTTCAGCCTGCCGGCCAGTCCGTACGCCCCCAACACCAGGCCCACCACCACGGCGGACTCCTTCGACAGCAGGGCCAGCCCATAGGCCGCCACCGCCACCGCCAACCAGCCTGCGTGGGCGCCCCCAATCCATCGCAGTCCGCCCAACACGGCCAGACAGCCAAACAGGAAAACCAGCAGTTCCGGCATGGCCGAGATCCACACCACCGCCTCCTGATGGCCCTCATACACGGCGAAAAAGCAGGCCGAAGCCGCCGCCACCCAACCGCCCAGCTTCGCTTCGCGGACCAGGGCAAATACCATCAGACAGTTGAGAAAGTGCACCACCAGGCAGAACACGGCCGATGGCGTGGCCACCGGACCGAACAACCGGTCCAGCGCCCAGGTGACCCACAGCGCCGTCGCCCGGCACCTGTACAGTGCGTCGGCGAACAGGGTTTGTTGCCCTTCCCACGAGCCGTACAACCGGGCCAGCCCGATTTGCAGATAATCGTCGCTAATCAGCGGTAATCGGAAGAATGGCAGGTATGCGAGCAGACACAGCAAGGCTGTCGCGGCCGCCACCTTCCCCCAAGAAGGTTCGGTCTTCCCCATTACGATTCATCAACCCTAAGGCTTTGAATAGTATCAGCTTTTCAGAATCAGCGCGTCTTCCGGAGGGTCCCGGTAGTAGGCCCGCCGCCGCCCCACGGTCTCGAATCCCATTCCCCCATACAACTCCCGCGCGGCCTTGTTGGACTCCCTCACTTCCAGGAACCACGCCCCAGGGAGCGCGCTCATGGCGTGTTCCAGCAATCGCCGCGCCACGCCCTGCCGCCGCCACTCAATCGCCACGGCCAGATTCAACACCTCGCGCTCGCCCGGCGCGACGGCACGGACCGCGATGAACCCGGCGATTTCGTCCGTTACCTCGGCAATCCAGGTCGTCTCACGCGGATATCCCGACAGATCCCACTGCGACGCCCCCTGCGCCGACGACTGGATGGAACCCACCGCCCCGGCGTCACGCTCCTCTAACCCCCGGATGCGAAGCGGGCTGACCGCTAATTCGCGCCACAACGCCCGCTGCCTTGCGCCGAGCGGTCCCCACCCGAAGTGCAGCCTCGCATGATCCGCCGCCGCCCTGGCCAACGCCTGGCGCCGCGCCGGATCGTCCAGCAGCGCCGCCACCGCCCCGGCGAAGTCTCCCGCCCCGGTGGCAATCGTTACATTCTCACCTTCCGCCAGCCCCAGGCCATCCACGCCCGAAGGAGTCGAGACAATCGCCCGCCCCGCCGCCATCGCCTCCAGCGCCTTCAGGTTCGTCCCCGCCGAAAACAGAGTGGGGACCACCACCAGGTTGCAGGCGCGGTACAGCGGCGCCACATCGGCGACGAATTCATGCAACTCCAGGTCCGGCCCGGCGGGCAACGCTCCTTTCCCGGTGAACGACTGCCAGTGCGTACATGCATCCGGACCCGCCACCACGGTCAGGCGCGCCGCCGGACACCGCTCCCGTACACGCGGCCACACCTCGTCCCACAGGAACCGGAACGCCGCCGCGTTGGGGAAGTGACGCAATGACCCGACAAATAAAACGTTAGCGCCCGGTTGCTCCGGCACGAAGGCGAACCGCTCCAGGTCCACGCCGTTCGGAATCACCGCACAGGGCCTGCCGGCCATCACCTCGTCCTTTTCCGACATCGCCACGGCATGCCGGAACCGGCGCAGGGCTTTGCGTTCGAAGCGGCGCCAGCGCCACCAGTTCCACCAGGCCCCCGGCCCCGGCGAGCGTTCGTGAATCTGCCGGTAGAGGTCGAACGTGATGTCGTGCTCCACGAGCACGTCTCCCCGGTAGCCGGCCAACTGCGTGAACTCCACCTGCACGGGCGCGCCAGGATGCTCGCGCCGGAACCGGTCCAACTCCCTCTCCATCGCGGGCGACCCGTACTCCCTTGTCTCAGCCGGGGCGATTGTCGTCCAGCGCGGCTCGTGATATTGAGGCTTGCGCACATAGGTGATCCGCCGGCAAAACTCCTCCAGCGGTCCTTTCACCGGCGTCTCGCCCGGTTCCAGGAAGCAAAACAGGTGAATGTCGAACTCGACGGCTGCTTCCCGCAACAAATGGAACATGCGCACCGCACCCCCATGCGTGAGAGGCCATGGCGTGAACGGAGTCAGCACGGCGGCGGCTGCCCGCGCACGCGACGCCGGACGTCCCTTCACCACCGTCACCTCGTCCGGCGCGAACGTTTTCCGGTGCGGCAGCGGCCACCAGGCGGGCCGCGCCCGCGCGGCATCCAGCGGCGCTCCCGCCAGAAACAGATATGCGGTCAGCGGGTCGCGCAGACGCAGATGCAGCCGTTCCAGGCGCGTGTTGAAGGCGAGCACGCGGCCCGGGGCCAGCAGAAACGCCGCCTGCCGCAACGCCTCTCCGCTCTCCCCCGCTCCAAACATCGCCGCCACCATGCCCAGCCGCTTCCGATGCAACCTCGACCGGATGCGCAGGGCCAGCGTCACCGCCGTCTCTCCGTCCACCCGCACGGCGCAACGCCCAGCCACGGCCTCCGCCGAAATGGCCACATGCCTGTAATGAGGCAGCAGCGACTCCACCTCGGCCTGCATCCGCGCGCACAACTCCTCGGGACCGCTCCACAGCGTCACCACGACCGGTTCCGGGTCATAGCCCAGCGCCATCAGCACGCGCCGCTTCCACCGTTTCAGCATCACGCCTCGCGCGCCGTCAGCCACAACACCACCCAGCCCAGCAGTGGCATCACCGCCACGGCCGCGCATACGGGAACGAAACCATGCCGGTCCACCATCGCACCCACGAACGGCGACAGCACCGTCTGCATCAGCCCATAAGCCATTGTCAACGCCGCGACGCCGGTGGCCGCGCGCCCGGTTCCAAACAAATCGATCGGCATCGAATAGGTATTCACGCTATAGGCCACCGTCCAGAAGAAACTCCAGCAAATCACCGCCGTCGCCAGCGCCGTCGACGGGGCCAGCGGCGCCAGCGCCGTCGCCAGCAGAGCCACCGACGCCATCCCCATTGCCCGCAGACGCGCGCCAGTCAGCGGCTCGCCGCGCCGTGCGAAGCGGT
This sequence comes from Bryobacterales bacterium, assembly GCA_020852175.1. Lineage (GTDB taxonomy): Bacteria > Acidobacteriota > Terriglobia > Bryobacterales > Bryobacteraceae > JAFLBB01. The sequence goes on from JADZBH010000004.1 coordinate 154,219, forward strand.
AGGATAGCGAACCGCCCGCCAGCCCGCCCAACGCCGCGAATAACGGTGGAATCCAGGCAAATTGCAGATTTGCTTCCTGCTGCGTCAACCCGCGCACTTTCACCAGGAACACCGTTGTCCAGTTCATCCACAAGCTGTAGATGGTCATTGACAGGATGTTCGCCACGATCAGTCCCCACAGCCGCCGGTCGCGCACCAGCACGCCCAGCGCCGCCCCCTTCCCTCGCACCTCTTCATGGGCCCGCGGTACCGCGCGCGCCGTGGCCAGCCACAGCGGAATCCATGCGAAACCCAATACCCCCGCGGCCACGAACGCCAATCTCCACCCGTAGGAGGCATGGAATCCGCTGGCCAGCACCGGCGCCACCACCATGCCGATGCTGATCCCAATCTGCCCGACGGCCGACCCCAGCGCCCGTTCCCCCGCCGCCAGATACAGCGCCACGGCCTTTCCGCTCGCCGGCAGATTGCCCGATTCGGCCACCCCCAGCGCCGCCCGGCACGCCAGCAGTCCGAGAAATCCCGTTGTCATCCCCGTCGCCACGCCCACGGCCGACCACAAAGCGATCGAAACCACGATGCCCGTGTTCAGACCGGACCGGTCAATGAACATGCCTGCCAGCGGAGCCGTCAGCGCGTAGGCGAAGGAGAATACCGAAACCACGGTTCCATACTGCGCCAGGGTCAGCCCGAACTCGCTCTGGATCACCGGCGCCAACGCCGCCAGCAGTTGCCTGTCGATAAAACTTAAAGCGCTGGCCAGCGTGAACACAAACAGGGCCAGCCAGCGCAAACGGTGCGGTTCGTTCATGGCGTGAATTCGATCAGCGCCGCCTCCCCGGCCACGCCCCTACGGGCGTCCGTCTTCGTCCGGTACTCCACCCGCACGCGCCGTGCTGGTTTCTGGAGCCCGCAGTTCAATGTCATCTCGCCCAGCCCGGCCAGCACTACCTTCGAAGGGTCGTTCACGGCCAGTCTGGTCACCTTGCCCGAGGCATCCTTCACATGCAGCATCATCGCGCCCCGCGCGCAGTCCACCCGCTCCAACACACCCGCCGCATTGCCATCGGACACCGGCCCATCCCACCACTCCACGGCGGGGCCCGCTGGCTGGCCAGGCGCGCCGCTCAACTTCGCGTTTGCCTTCTTCTCCGCCGCCCGCACACGCTCCAGCGCTTCCTGGCGCAGTTTCTCCAAAGCGGCCGCCTTTTCGTCCTCCACTTTCTGGCGTTCGGCCGCTTCCAGCGCCCCCCGCGACGACTCCAACTCCCGCCAGCGGTTCTCCATCAGGGCTGCCTCGGCCGGCGTGGCCGCCCATCGCGCGGCTTGCAGAAAACTCGCCGACGAATCTTTATATAAGCGGCCTTCGTACTGCCATCCGGCCAGCATTCGCCACCAACCGCCGTGCCTCGGCTCCAACGACAGCGCCTTCTTCATCCGGCCAATCTTGTGACCCAGGTCCGGCGTCTCCTGCGCGATGAACGCGTGCGGCTCGGCCCATTTCGGATTCAACTCCGCCGCGCGCGCCAGTAACTTCTCGCGACGGGCCGCGTCCTTCTGCTCCATGGCCGCGGCGAACCAGGCAGCCGCCGACTCGCTGCCCGCCTCAACCGCCTCGTTATACAACCCCGCGCCCTCCAGCACCGCGGGCGTTTTCATCCCCTCGTTCAACAGTTCGCGAAACGCGGACCGGCGCTGCTGGCCCCGCCGCACACCGGCCAGCGCCACTTTTTGCTGCGCAATGCCAATCTCGCGCTCCCGATAGTCGCGCTCCGGATTCACCGGCGCGCCAATCCACTCCGCCGTACCGAACGGCCCGGCTTGCCCATGCGCCTTGGCCTTGGCCCGCAGTTCCTTGGACGGTGCGCCGTAGGTGTTCTGCAATGCGATCTCCAACGCCGCGCCCTGCTGCAGGTTCGACAAAAGCACGCGCATCCGACCCTGGTACTCCTCCGTGGTGGCCAGCAAGTGCAGCAGCGCCCACTCCGGCGTCCGCGCCTCCAGCGGCGGCGGCGAGCCCACCTGTATCCGGGTGGCTTTGGCTTCGATGCTTGCCAGCAGATCCAATACCGCTGCCTCATACGGCTTACCCATGGGACGAGCGGTGGATTCCCACAACTCGCGCGCGTACTCGCGCATCCAGGCGCGGGGCAGGGGTTCGCCGGCCGGCCAGGCGCCGGTCCACACGCCGTCCTGCAGCAACAGTTCGCCCGCCGCCTCCACCGCCTGGTTCTTTCCAGGCTTGAACAGGACGATCTTTAGCGGCCAGCGGGGCTCCACCACGCTTTGCCCGCTCCACTTACTCACCAGAAACCGTAATTGGTCCAAGCGGTTCAGCGCCGCGCGCGGTCCAGCGTCCCCGGCATCGCTGTACACATCCACGGCCCCCGACCGGAACAGGCGCCAGTCCGCGTGGAGGCAGCCCGCCATCACGGCGCCCAACGCAAGCCAGCGGAGTACCACCCCCGTACGGTATCACGTTTATTCTTACGCTAACGGGCCGTTTCGCTCTCCCGCTACGCTATAATCTCCGCTTGGCCGAGGCTCGCCGGTCAAGAGGGATACATGACCATACCGACTACTTACATGGCGGCGCTGTTGCTGTGCATTTTAAGCATGGTGTGCTGGGGCAGTTGGGCTAACACCATGAAACTCGCCCCTAAGTGGCGGTTTGAACTCTACTACTTCGACTATGCCTTCGGCGTCATGCTGGCCGCCATCGTCATCTGCTTTACTTTTGGCACCTACGGCAGCGAGATCACCTTCCAGGACAACCTCACGATCATACGGCTGCGCCCGGTCGGCTTCGCTCTCGCCGCGGGCGTCGTCTTCAACCTGGCCAATATGCTGCTGGTGGCCGCCATCGCCGTAGCGGGCATGGCCGTGGCCTTCCCCGTGGGCATCGGACTGGCGCTTGTGCTGGGCGTCGTGGTCAGCTACTTCATGCGCCCGCAGGGCAATCCCTCTTTTCTGTTCCTGGGGATGTCCATCGTGCTGATCGCCATCGGGCTGGCCGCGCTGGCCTACAAACTGCTCCAGGACGAACGCAACAAGCGACAGCCGCTTGCTCCCGCGCCGGAGACCAAGCGCAAGCAGCCGGTCCGTGTCTCGGCCTGGAAAGGGCTGGTGTTGAGCGTCGTGGCGGGGGTGCTGATGGGCTCGTTCTACCCCCTGATCGAGATGACGCGGGGCTATGAGATCGAAATGGGGCCTTATGCCATCCTGATCGTGTTTGCAGCGGGCGTCCTGGGCAGCACGTTCCTGTTCAATATCTTCTTCATCACCCTGCCCATCCAGGGCAAACCCGTCCAGGTGATGGCCTATTTCAAGGGCACGGTGAAACAACATCTGCTCGGCCTTCTGGGCGGCATTGTCTGGTGCGTCGGACTGGCGGCGAACCTGGTGGCGTCCAGTGTTCCGCCCGATGTTCACGTCGGCCCGGCGGTCAGCTATGGCCTGGGACAGGGCGCCGTCATGATCAGCACGCTGTGGGGCCTGCTCGTGTGGAAGGAGTTCTCCGACTCGCAGGAGAAGAGCCGCCTGTTCATCTGGCTTTCTGTTCCCGTTTTCATCGTGGGGCTGACGCTGATCTCGGTCGCACCGCTCTACGTACGCAAGTAACCCGGCGCGCTACTCCACCAGCTTCCGCAACTCCACTTCCACGGCCTCCAGCGCCGCCGCGTCCGGTAGGCTTCCCTGCGCCATTGCCGCGCTGCCGCCGCCCCGTCCTCCCGCCGCCGCCAGCAGCGGTTTCAATACCGCGCCTGCGTCCAGACCTGTTCCGGACGAAGCCGCCACCAGCACCGCCGCGGGTTGGGTGAACAACTCCACCCACACGCCCGGCCCGCGGGAGACGAATGAGGCAGCTCGAACGCGGGCATCGTCGTCCATCATTCCAGCCGTCCGCCGGATTTCGACACCCCAGCCACGCCCGTTCCTCGCTGCCCGATCAAACCGTTCCAGACCTTCGCGGCGGGCGTTTTCGCCGGCAAGCCGCCGCAACTCCTTTTCGGCCGCGGCCAACCGGCGGACCTGCGCGGCCACCAGTTCGTCCACGCCCTCCAGCGGAGCGGAAAACAAGCGCGCCGTGCGCGCCAGCGTGTCGTAATCGGCGCGAGCCCGCACGGCGGCCCGCCGCCCGCATACAAACTCCAGCCGTACGTTCCCGCGCACCTTGTCGAGCTTTCGCAGCAGGATGGCCCCCACTTCGGCCGTGTTGCGGACGTGCGTGCCGCCGCAGGCGCTACGGTCCAGACCGTCGATGCTCACCACGCGCAGCGTCCCGCTTCGTTCGCTCGCCTTGCGCAGCCCCAGTTCCTCGCCCGCCTCATGATAGGACACCGTCACCGGGCGCGCCTCGGACGCGGCCTCGTTGGCGAAGCGTTCGGCCTGCAGCACCCGCGCGGCATCGAGCGACGCCGCGGCCAGGTCAATGGTGGACGCCTCGCTCCCCAGGTGGACGCTCACCGTGGCCAAACCGAGCCGTTCCGCCAGAACGGCCGAAAGAACGTGCTGCCCGGTGTGCTGCTGCATGTGGTCGAAGCGGCGCTCCCAGTCGATGGCGCACTCCGCCGGTCCTTCGGCCACAGCCGTTTCCATGAGGTGAGCAATGCGGCCACCGTCTTCCTCCTCCACCGCCAGCACACGCGCGCCGTTGATCGTCCCGGTGTCGAAGGGCTGGCCGCCCGAGGCGGGATAAAAAGCCGTCTCGTCCAAATACACGCGGCGGCCCTGCTCCGCCAACACCCGCGCGCTGAATTCGCGCATGTAGGAGTCGCCGTAGTAGAGCCGCCGGGTATACATCCCAACGATGGTACCTTCGAGGACTATTGCACCGCGACCAGAACCTGCTGCGTGCCGCCGCCATCTTCCTGCAGGAAGAAAGCCACCTGATCGCCCTTGGGCGCATCGGCGGGAATCTGGAAGTTGATCTGATACAGCCCGACGAAGCCCGGCGCCAGCCCGACGTAGCTTGGCGTCACCTCGATGCCCGAAACGAACACGCCCGTGCCGAAGATCACGCGCCAGTTGCCGGTGGCATAGGCCAGCGGGCTGCCCGGCGAAGCCGCGCCGCTCGCCACCGGCGGATTCACCGCGCCCAACCCCAGCGCATACACCACCAGTGTGTCGCCGGACCGCGCCGGTTCGCTATTCGGAATCCCGTAGCGCGCTGGAATCGGGAACGAGTTATTCCGCGAGGCGTTCTGGGCGATGGCGTAGTAGGCTTCATTGCCGCTATCCAAAAGTTGCAGGATTCGCGGTTTACGCGAAGCCACGCGCACCGTCGTGTTGGCGCTGGTCTGCCCGTTGCGCACCACGCGGATGGTGACCTCGCCCGGCGCCGTCTCGAACGGCATCAGGAAGTTGATCTGCTGGAAACTCACGTAATAAAGTGGCGCCGGCTGGTTGTTCACGAACAACTGTGTCTCGCCCAGCTTGGTGGGCAGCGGCAGGCTGGTGTTTTGCAGCGGATCGCCGAAGTGAAGTTGCTCGCCTTTCAAGGCGATGATGCCGCCTGGAGCCACGAGGTCGCCCGGGTCGAAGGTGGCGTTGTTCAGCACCGAGTCGGGAAACGTCACGGGCGCACCCGCCGGAAACACCTCCATCTCCACGGGAATCACCACATTCCCGTTCACCGCGTTGGAAGCCACCGTCACCGTGCCGCGATGAACTCCCTGCTGCATGCCCGCCGGGTCGGCCGTTACGTCCACGATGTTGTAGCCCGGCAGTTGCACGGCCTTCAGCCAGTCGCCACCGCTCGCCGTGGCCCCCGTCACCGCGCTTAGGGTCAGCGTGCCGCCGCTGGCGTTGCCGATCACCACGCGCTGCAACTGCTTCGGCGTCGTCAACGGCGTCCGGAAACGCAGCGAGTTGCTGGACGGCCGGGCGATGGGCTGCGAGGTCACGCGCAGATTCACCGCCATCGACTTATTCTCGGCCGCGAACTGCGACCCGCTGAACGCCACCGCGCCCGTGTAGTTGCCCTCGGCCATCGAGGCAATGCTCTCCGCCTTCACCTTGTACGGCACATTGAAATTGAAGCTGCCGCCCTGCACGGCGATGCTCAGCCAGTTGCCGCCCGTTTGCGTCGATACGCGCGTGGCGGCGCGGCTGGCCGTCACCAGTTCGCGCGTGTCGCTGCCGCCGTTGGGCGCCGCGAACAGGTTCAACGAATCCGGCACGCCTCCGCCCATTTGCACAATGACCAGTACGTTCTGCACGCCCTCCTGCGCGCCGCTGGCGCTCACCACGACCGTCGCCGTATGCCGTCCGGCCGGCAGTGAAGCGGTGTTCAGCGCGATCCGCACCGGAATACACTGTCCGGGCCGCGCAGTGCACGCGCGCGGAGCCAGCACAGCGGGCGATGCCCAGGCGGCCACCGCGCCGGCCGTCACCGTCAACGCGCCGTCGCCCGTGTTGTACACCTCCACTTCCTGCGCCGTGCCCGCCGCGCCCGTGGCGACCGGCACGGGACCCACCGTCGTGGTGGACAATCTCATGATGGGCACGGCCAGCAGGCTTCCCGTTCCAGCCAGAAGCATGGACGCACCGAGAGTAAGCTTTGTGATCAGTTTCACGACGACCTCTTTAATCTATGAGTGAACTTCGTGGTTACCGGCGGCGGGCTTCTCTTACACCCACTGCAAGGCGCCTTTTTTGTACGCCCAAACGTAACCTACAACGAGAATGACCAGGAACACCGCCACTTCGGCTACACCAAACCAGCCAAGCGCCTGATATCGCACCGCCCAGGGGAACAAAAAGATGGTTTCCACATCAAAAATAACGAATAGAATCGCGATGATGTAGAACCGCACCGTGTAGCGTCCGCGCGACGAACTGGCGGCTTTGATGCCGCACTCGTACGCTTCGAGCTTGGTGGCGAAAGGCGAGGAGGGCCTGACGAGCTTGGCAGCCAGGATGGTCACCAGCGGGAACAGGAGGGCGACGACCATGAAGACGAAAATTGGAAGATATCCTTCCGGCATCGCATCTACATCATAGCACCGCGCCACCCCTGCGCACGGCTCGTTTGCCGCCCGCTCGAAGCATCGCTACCAGCGGTGGTGCACCGCCGTCCGCAGGCGTTCGTCATAGATGCGCCGCACGGCCGCCATCGCCGCCTCGCCCAGCGGAGGCAATCCGGATGCGGCACAGTTTTCCCGCACCTGCGCGGCCCGCTTGCCGCCGGGAATGGCGCAGGCAACCCCATCGAACATGAGAATCCACCGCAGGGCGAACTGTGTCATCGTCATTCCGTCGGGCACGGCGGCGCGCAGTTCCTCCACGGCTTCCAACGCCTCGCCATACTCCACTCCGGAGAAGGTTTCGCCCACGTCGAACTTCTCACCGTTCCGGTTGAAGTTGCGATGGTCGCCCGCCGGGAACTCGGAACCGGCGCGCAGTTTCCCGGTCAACATGCCGCTGGCCAGCGGAACACGGGCCAGAATGCCCACCCGCCGCCGCAGCGCCTGCTCGAACAGCAGCCCGGACGGACGGTGGCGGAAGCAGTTGAAAATGATCTGCACCGTCTGCACGTTGGGGTATTCGATCGCCTTCAGCGCCTCTTCCACCTTCTGTACGCTGACGCCGTAATGGCGGATCTTGCCCGCGGCCACGAGCCCGTCGAGCGCGCCGAACACCTCGGGCCGGTAATACACTTCCGCTGGCGGGCAGTGCAACTGCACCAGGTCGAGGGTCTCCATCTCCAGGTTCCGCAGGCTCTCCTCGACGAATGCCGTCAGGTTCGCTCCGTTGTAACCGTCGGCGGTATGCGGCGAAAGCCTTCGCCCCGCCTTGGTCGCCACGCGAATTTCATCTTTTCTCTCGCGCCTCAACCGGGCCACCAGTTTTTCGCTGCGGCCCATGCCGTACACATCCGCCGTGTCGATGAAATTCACACCCGCGTCGACCGCCGCGTGCAGCGCTTCCATCGACTGCGCGTCGTCCACATCTCCCCAGGAGCCGCCAATGGCCCATGCGCCGAAGCTCACTTCGGACACGCGCCAGCCCGTTCGTCCCAGTTCGCGATATCGCATAGACTCCCTACTCTACAAGCTTCACGCCAGACATCGAGGCCACGGACCGCCCGCCGCTGAACGCCTGGCCGCCGTTCAGCCATAATATATGAAGGGACAGCCATGCTTGCCAGCATTCGCGAACAGTTCGAGACGATCTTCCGCGAAGATCCCGCAGCCAAAAGCCGACTGGAAATCCTGCTGTGTTACCCCGGCTTCCATGCGATTCTGCTGCACCGGTTTTCACACCGCCTCCACAAGGCCGGCGTTCCGCTGCTGCCACGCGTCATTTCACAGGTTTCGCGCACTTTCACCGGCATCGAGATCCACCCCGGCGCCAGCATCGGCCGCCGCTTCTTCATCGATCACGGCATGGGCGTCGTGATTGGCGAAACGACGGTCATCGGCGACGACTGCCTGCTCTATCAAGGAGTCACCCTGGGCGGAACCGGCAAGGAACGGGGCAAGCGCCACCCAACGCTGGGAAACCATGTGGTGGTGGGCACCGGAGCCAAGGTGCTGGGCAATATTGTCATTGGAGACAATTCCAAGATCGGCGCGGGTTCGGTGGTGATTCACGAGGTGCCGCCGCACTCCACCGTCGTGGGCATTCCCGGCCGCGTGGTGCGCCGGGGCGGCTGCACGGAAAGTGACATGTTGGAGCACGCGCAACTGCCCGACCCCGAAGCCCAGGAACGCGCCGAACTCCGCAGCCGCATCGAACACCTGGAAGAGCAGGTGCGCCATCTGGTGGAGGATCGCGTCGCAACGCGCAGGCCGTAGCTCGCTCCGGTATCCCATGCACCGCCGCTGGAATGGTGATGGCGACGCCGCGATGAAACCGGACCGGCCACGCCACGCGTCCACAGCCAAAGGAGACCTCCAGTCCATGCTCACGCGCCGATCCCTGCTGGCCAGCCTTCCCACGGCCCTTGCCGCGGCTCCGAAGCAGGCGCCCCAAGCCGAACTTGCCGGTTGCGAACGGATCTGGGACCGGGCGCCGCATAGCGCCTTCACCGATCTCATACAACACAACGGCCAATGGCTGTGTTGTTTTCGCGAAGGTTCCGGACACGTCTCGCCCGATGGCCGCATCCGCATTCTCCACTCCGGCGACGGCTCCCTCTGGCGCACCTGGGCCCTGCTCGACCACCCTGTCGCCGACCTGCGCGACCCCAAGTTGACGCACAACGCCGCGGGGGCGCTCATGCTGACAGCAGCGGGCGCCATGCACCCGCCGTCCGACGTGCGCCACCGCACCTTCGCCTGGTTCTCCAGCGACGGCCGCGAATGGACCTCGCCCATTCAAATCGGCGATGACAATTTCTGGCTGTGGCGCGTCCAATGGTTTCAAGGCAAGGCGTACGCGATGGGTTACGCCACCGCGGGCGAGCGCATCCTGCGCGCGTATCTGTCGCTCGATGGCCGCCGTTTCCAGGTCCTCAACGAACGGCTCGACCTGGACGGCTATCCCAACGAAACCGCGATGCTCTTCGACACCAACGGCTCCGCGCTTTGTCTGGTCCGCCGCGACGAGGCCTCAAAAACCGCCTTTCTCGGCTCCTCCCGTCCTCCTTTTCGCGGCTGGGAGTGGCGCGACACCGGCACGCGCTTCGGCGGCCCCAACTTTCTGAAACTCGGCGACGGCCGCATCGTCTGCGCCGGGCGTCTCTACGACGGCCGCCAGCGCACGTCGCTCTGCTGGCTCGACCCGGCCGCGCCATCGCTCACTGAATTTCTCACTCTTCCGTCAGGCGGCGACTCCAGTTACCCAGGACTTGTCTTCCACGACGACTTATTGTGGGTGAGTTACTACTCGTCCCATGAGGAGAGAACCAGCATCTATCTCGCCAAGGTGAAATTGCCCCCTCTTTCGCGCTAAGCTGATTTCCACCCCATGCGCCATCGTCCTGCCCTCGCCCTGTCCGCGATCCTCTTCGCCGTTCTGTGCGCTTGTGGAGGCGGTTCAGCCAAGAAAACCTCCCCAACGGTGAAAACGCCGCCCAAGATCCTACAGTTTTACGCCGGCCAGGGCGTCATCCGTCCTGGCGAGGCGGTCACTATCTGCTATGGCGTCGAATCGGCGGAAAGCGTGCGCATCGAACCGCATGTCGAGGACATCACGCCCTCGCTGAACCGCTGCATCGAAGCCAAACCGGAGAAAACGACGCTCTACACGCTGACCGCGGTGGGCGCCGAAGCTCAGGACGAGGCGTCGTTCACCATCACGGTGGACCCCAACGCGCGGCCCGCCGTGGAAGCCGGTTCGCCCAGCGCACTCATCCAGTTCTTCATGGCCAGCGCCACCACGGCCGGCAAGGGCCGCCCGATCACGCTCTGCTACGGCGTAAAGGATGCCGTCTCGGTTGCCCTGGCGCCGAATCTTCGCCGGCTGGAGCCGGGCGAGCGCGAGTGCTTCTCCGCCACCTTCGACCAAACCACCACGCTGACGCTTACGGCGAAAAGCGCGCACGGCGTCACGGACACCGAAAAACTCACCATCAAGATTCAGTGACGGCCCGCGCACGCGGGGCCAAGGCGTGGCGTAAACCGTTCGCAGCCACCGCCGCCAGTTCCTCGCGCGTAAAGCCAAAACGTTCCGCCGCCAGCTTGTATTCGTCCATCATCGACGTGCGAAAAAGCGCCGGGTCATCCGTATTGATCACCACGGGCACGCCTGCGTCGAACAGGCGCCGCACGGGGTGCGCGTCCAGCGATGGCACCGCGCCCGTGGCCACGTTACTTGTGATGCACACCTCCAACGCCACGCCCCGCCTGGCCAGTTCCGCCACCAGCGAAGCATCCTCCACGGCGCGAACACCGTGCCCGATGCGCCGGGCGCCCATCTCAACGCAGGCTCTCACGCTGTCCGCGCCGGCTGTTTCGCCCGCATGAGGCACCAGAGGCAGTCCGTGCTCGCGCACGAACGCGAACGTGGAGGCGAACCTCCCGGCTGGCGCGATGCGCTCGTCGCCGCCGATGCCGAAAGCCACCACACGGTCTCCCGCCCGTTCCACGGCCAAACGCGCCACGCTCTCCACATGCTCTTCGCCAAAATGCCGCACGGCGTCCAGCACCAGCCAGGCGTCCACCGGCGCACGCCGGCACTCCCGCGCCACGGCATCGTAGACCGCGGCGAAGTCCTGCTTCCGCCAAACCACCACGCCCGCCGCCAGTGTCATTTCCACATAGCGCACCCCCTGCGCCGGCAGCTTTTCCAGGTAGCGCCGCGCAGCCAACGCATAGTCGTCCGGCGTCCGCAAATGCCCCACGGCCCACTTGAACCCCTCGATGAACCGGTCGAAGCTGCCCGGCTGGTAGCGTTCGTTCACCTCGACGGCCGTCACCGAGGGGTCCAACTCAGCCAGCACCGCCGCGTCCAGCGTGCCCTCCAGGTGGACATGCAGTTCCGCCTTCGGCAACTCGCGCAGGAATGTGTCTAAACCGGTTGGCTCCATTGCTACGATATTAGCTGCCATGCACCCAGATGAAATCGAGGCTCTCGTTGGTGGACGTCACGGCGACGTATTCCGGGTGCTGGGCCCCCATCCCGTACCCCTCGACGGCGGCGTGGAATCGTGGGTGGTCCGCGCTTTCCTCCCGCAAGCCGCTTCGGCCGAATTGATCACCCCCGCCGGCGCGTACCCCATGGAGCGCGTCCACCCCGGCGGCATGTACGCCGCCGAATGCGCCACCGCGCCCGGCGCTTACCGGTTGCGCGTCACTCACTACGACGGCACGGTGCTCGATCAGGACGATCCCTACCGCTTTCCTCTCCTGCTCTCGGAGTTCGATCTCCACCTCTATGGCGAGGGCACCAACTACGAGTGCCACCACATGCTCGGCGCGCACCTGGTCGAGGTCGAAGGCGTGCGCGGCGTCCGCTTCGCCGTCTGGGCCCCCACCGCGGAATGCGTGCTGGTCACCGGCGACTTCAACGGCTGGGACGAGCGCCGCCACCCCATGCGCCTCCGCACCGGCGGCATTTGGGAATTGTTTATCCCAGGGCTGGAAGAAGGCGCGGTCTACAAGTTCTTCGTCCGCTCCCACAACATGGGCTATCGCGAGATGAAGGCGGATCCCTGCGCCTTCTTCGCCGAACTGCCGCCGCGCACCGGGTCGATCGTGTCGAGTATCGACCGATATGTCTGGCGGGACGACGCCTGGATGGAGCGCCGCCAGCGTACAAACTGGCTCAAGGAGCCCATGTCCGTGTACGAGGTCCACCTCGGCTCCTGGCTTCTGAACGAACACGGCCAGATGCTGACCTACCGTGAACTGGCCGCCAAACTCGTCAGCTATGTCGCCGACATGGGCTACACGCACATCGAACTGCTGCCCATCTGCGAACATCCCTTCGGCGGCTCCTGGGGCTATCAGGTCACCGGCTACTTCGCCCCCACCTCGCGGCACGGCTCGCCCGAGGACTTCATGTACTTCGTCGACTGCTGCCATCAGGCCGGCATCGGCGTACTGGTGGACTGGGTGCCCGCCCACTTTCCCCGCGACGCCCACGGACTCGCCTTCTTCGACGGCACGCACCTGTACGAACACGACGACATCCGCCAGCGCGAACATCCCGACTGGGGCACGCGCATATTCAACTTCGGCCGGAACGAGGTGCGCAGCTTCCTCATTTCAAGCGCCATCTTCTGGCTGAAGAAGTACCACATCGACGGTCTGCGCGTGGATGCCGTCGCCTCCATGCTCTATCTCGACTACTCACGCAAGGAAGGCGAGTGGATTCCCAACCGCTTCGGCGGCCGTGAAAACATCGAAGCCATCGAGTTCCTGCGCATCTTCAACGAGCAGGCGCACAAGGTGCCCGGCGCCATCACCATCGCCGAGGAGTCCACCAGTTTCCCCGCCGTCTCCCACCCCGTCTACGCCGGCGGTCTCGGCTTCACCATGAAGTGGAACATGGGGTGGATGCACGACATGCTCCATTACTTCAAGCTCGATCCCGTCTATCGCAAGTTCAACCACAGCGACATCACGTTTTCCATGCTCTACGCCTTCACGGAGAACTTCGTGCTGCCCATCTCGCACGACGAAGTGGTCCATATGAAGGGTTCCTTCATCGGCAAAATGCCGGGCGACGAATGGCAGCGCTTCGCCAACGCGCGGCTGTTCATGGCCTACATGTACACGCATCCAGGCAAGAAACTGCTGTTCATGGGCGCCGAAATCGGCCAGTACGAGGAGTGGGATGAAAAGTCGAGCCTGCGCTGGGACCTGTTGCAGTTCGACTACCACCGCAAGCTGCAATCCCTGAATCGCGAGTTGAACCGCTTCTACCGCTCGCGCCCCGCGCTCTGGCAGGTGGACTACAACTGGCAGGGCTTCGACTGGCTGGACCTGCACGATGTCGAAAACTCGACCATGAGCTTCCTCCGCTGGGACGAAGGCCGCCAGAATTTCCTCATCGTGGTTTGCAATTTCACTCCGGTGCCGCGCGGCAACTATAAGCTCGGCGTACCCAGGCACGGCTTCTACCGCGAGGTGTTCAATTCCGATTCCGCGTTGTTCGGCGGATCGAACATGGGCAATTTCGGCGGCGTCCACAGCGGTCCGCACGGTTCGCACGGCCATCCGGCCTCCATTACGTTTACGTTGCCCCCGCTGGCAACGCTTATTTTTGAGCTGGCGCCGCCCGAACAAGGCCACCCTCTCACATAGCCATGGCCCCGGCGAACCGCTACGACGCCATTGTGATCGGCGCGGGCCACAACGGTCTTGTCACGGCCGCTTATCTGGCGCGCGCCGGACGCCGCGTCTGCGTCCTTGAACGCCGCGAACTCATTGGAGGCTGCTCGGTCACCGAGGAGATCTGGCCCGGCTACCGCGTTTCCACCGCCGCGTATCTTTCCAGCCTGCTCCAGCGGCGCATCGTCGATGATCTCAGCCTGGAACGCCACGGCTATCACGTCGACGCCAAGGAACCGCCCTTCTTTTCGCCCTTCCCCGACGGCCGCCACCTGTTCTTCTGGCAGGACGAGCGGCGTACACACGACGAACTCAGCAAATTCTCACGCCGCGACGCCGATCGTTTCCCCGCCTACGAGGCGCACCTGGAAGGCCTCGCCCGCTTCGTCGAGGGGATGTTGCTGGAGACGCCGCCGCCCTTTCCACCCGCCGGATGGGGCGATTACATCGACTGGATTAAATTCGCCGCCCGCCGCCGCGGCCTCTCCGCCGCCGGCATGAAAGCTCTCGTCGAGGTCTTCACGCAAAGCGCTTCGGACTTCCTCGACGCCTGGTTCGAATCGCCGCAAATCAAGGTGACGCTCGCCACCGATGGCGTCATTGGCGCCAACGGCGGCCCGCGCACGGCGGGGACGGCCTACATTCTGTTGCATCACTGCATGGGCGGCATCGGCGGACGGCGCGGCGTGTGGGGCTTCGTGCGCGGCGGCATGGGCGCGGTGCCTGAGGCCATCGCCTCGGCGGCCCGGGCGGCGGGCGCGGAGATCAGAATCAACGCCCCTGTGTCGCACATCCTCGTCGAGAACGGGCGCGCGCGCGGTGTCGCGCTCGCCAACGGCGACGAGCTTCACGCCCCCATCGTCGCCTCCAATGCCGACCCGAAGGCAACCTTCCTGCATCTCACCGGGGAGCGCCATCTGCCCGATGACTTTCTGTCGTCCATCCGCCGCTTCCGTGTCGAAGGAACCTCCTGCAAGATCAACCTGGCCTGCAACGCACTGCCCGAGTTCACCTGCCTGCCCGGCGCTCCCGGTCCCCAGCACCGCGCCACCATGCACATCTGCCCGGACATCGACTATGTGGAGCGCGCCTGGGACGACGCCAAATACGGCCGGCCCTCCGCGCGTCCGCTGCTGGAGATGACCTCGCCCACCCAATACGACCCGTCGCTCGCCCCGCCCGGCAAACACATCATCGGCATCTTCCTCCAGTACGCGCCATACACCCTGCGCGATGCCTCCTGGGAAGATCTTCGCGAACCTTTCGCCGACCGTGTCATCGGCCTGATCGCCGAATATGCGCCGAATATCCGCGACATCATCGAGCATCGCCAGGTGCTGACGCCGCTCGATCTCGAACGCCGCTTCGGAATCAGCGGCGGCAACATCTTCCACGGCGAGATGTCGCTTGACCAGATGTTCATCCTGCGTCCGGCTGCCGGCTACGCCCGTTACCGCACTCCCATTGGCGGCCTGTATCTGTGCGGTTCCGGCGCTCATCCAGGCGGCGGCGTCATGGGCGCACCCGGCTACAACTGCGCCCGCGAGATATTGAAGGACTAACAACTGCACGCTACTGCCCCTTCGTAAGCAAGACCACACATACCTGCGATGCCATGGGCCATGCCGGGCTAAACTCGATAAAATGATAATGCATTAAGTGCCAATAACGGATTTATTTGATCCACATTTGGCTTGACACCCCCCCCCCGCACGCATACTGTGGCCATGATGCGGATTGCGGACCGTGTCAGTTGATTCACGCAGGAGGGCCACTGTGTACTTATTCATCCCGATCCGATTTCTGCTGATTACCTGTAGTTTCTTCTCGCTCATTGCCAGCGCGGAGACTGTGAATTTTAAGTTCACACCCATCCGGCTCCCCACGTCCGCCGTCTTCACCGTGATCCTGCCTGAAACGGCAGCCAGTTGGCAGTTGGGGGTGACAGCACCTTCTTACACCAACGGTGTGCCCACAGCCTATGTGACGGGAAAGGAGCCATCCTGCTTCTCCTGCCCGCCGCAACAACGACTGTTCACCCGATTCCGTGCGCTGGACTGGAAGCTTACGGGCAGCACAATCGACCTCTCTCCAGCGGCCAACGCACAGGCTGAACTTCTGGTCCTGCTCACGCTTCCCACGGGCGCCGGAATCGAGGTCATGCAAGGGGGCCGGATGGTGTTGCAGGCATCCGCGAAGGACAAACCGGCTCTCTACGAAACGGGAATCCTCTCCACGAAGAGCTTCACCACCGTCCCCAGTTTCTTCATGACGGCGGCCCGGCCTGCGTTCACTCCCGGCCCCGAATCGCGGATGGGATCGAAGGGTATCCTGCTCGTCTCGCCGGCCTTCCTGAAGACGCACCTCGTCGCCATGAACCTGCCTGCATTCCCTGCCCCAACCACGACGGAGGGCGCCGGAATCCTGCTCCAGATCGACGGCGCAGGCGCCGTGACATCGACCGAGATCGCCGGCGAAGCATCTCCGTTCGCCACGGCGATGCGAGACGAAATGCTGCGCTGGCGCTTCCGTCCCATCCTGCACGAGGGGAAGGCCGTGCCGGCAAAAGCCATGCTCACCGTGCTCCTGCGCCCCTCGGGCGCGATTGATATTCCCGGCTTTTGACGGTTCCGCTCCCACTCCGCCCACGCCCCGCGTGACTCGGGCCGATATATCGTAGTACGATATATTATTGAACCGCCCGAGACTCTCTCCCGTCGAATACCAGGAACTGGCGGACTTCCGCTATCAGATCCGGCGCTTTCTGCATTTCAGCGAAGGCGCCGCCCTGATCGAGGGTCTCGAACCCCGGCAGCACCAGGCGCTTCTCGCCATCAAAGCTGTGCCCGCCGGCCAGTCCTGCACCGTGCGCGATCTCGCCAGTTCCCTCTTCCTCCAGCATCAAAGCGCCGTGGGACTGGTGAACCGGATGGAAGCTCGTGAACTCGTGAAGCGCTCACCCAACCCGCACGACCGCCGCCAGGTCTTCCTTTCTCTCACTCCGCATGGCGAAGAAATCCTCCGCCGCCTCTCTCTCACGCACCGTGAAGAACTGGAACACAGCGCCCCTCAACTCGCCGCCGCTTTGCGTGCCGTCATGCGCCACGCGCGGAAAGCCACCAGATGAAAACCGACCGTATCAGCCAGCCTCTCCATCAAATCCCAGACGCCCGCGAGCTAGGCGACTTCACCGCCACCCCGCGCCTGATTCCCATCTCACTGCTCGCCGTCGTCATCGGCGCCGTCAGTTCGTTCGTCGCCCTCGGTCTGCTCAACCTGATTGGCCTTTTCACCAACCTGTTCTACTTTCAGCGATGGCGCACGGATCTCGTCACGCCGGCGGCGAATCACCTCGGGCTGTGGGCCGTGCTGATCCCCGCGGGCGGCGCGTTGATTGTCGGCCTGATGGCGCGTTATGGCTCGGAGCGCATTCGCGGACACGGGATCCCCGAGGCCATTGAATCCATCCTGCTGCACGGCAGCCGCGTCCAGCCGCGCCTCGCCATCCTGAAGCCGCTCTCCTCGGCCATCTCCATCGGCTCCGGCGGGCCTTTCGGAGCCGAGGGGCCCATCATCATGACCGGCGGAGCGTTCGGGTCCATCATCGCCCAACTCTTCCGTCTGAGCAGCGTCGAACGCAAAACGCTTCTCGTGGCCGGAGCCGCCGCCGGCATGTCGGCCACCTTCGCCGCGCCGCTTTCCGCCGTGCTCCTCGCGGTGGAACTCCTTCTCTTTGAATGGAAGCCGCGCAGTATGATTCCCGTCGCCTTGGCCAGCGTCACGGCGGGGGCCACACGCCGCTACCTGCTCGGCGTCGGACCCCTGTTTCCCGTACCACCGCATCCCGTTTTCATCGGTCCCAGCGGCCTGCTTGGCTGCGTCGTCGCCGGCCTGCTTGCCGGACTTATCTCCGTCGCGCTGACGAAGGCCGTCTACACGGCGGAAGACGCCTTTGAACGCCTGCCGATTCATTGGATGTGGTGGCCCGCCATAGGCGGCCTGGTAGTCGGTCTGGGCGGCTTGATCTTTCCACAAGCGCTCGGAGTCGGCTATGAAACCATTGGCGCTCTCATCCAGGGCGACGTGCCTAAGAACATCATCATAGGCGTTCTACTGGTGAAGTCGTTCATCTGGGCCGTATCACTCGGCTCCGGCACTTCGGGTGGCGTCCTGGCTCCGCTGCTCATGGTCGGCGGCGCGGCCGGAGGCGTCGAAGCCATGTTCCTGCCCCACGAAGGCGCCGGTTTCTGGCCGCTCATCAGCATGGGCGCGATCCTGGGCGGAACCATGCGCTCGCCGTTCACCGGAGTTGTCTTCGCCATCGAACTCACGCACGATCTCAACGCCCTGCTCCCTCTCCTGGTCGCCAACACCATCGCCTACGCCATCACCGTGCTGCTGTTGAAACGATCCATTCTCACCGAAAAACTCAGCCGCCGCGGCTTCCACTTGAGCCGCGAATACTCCATCGACCCACTGGAAATCCTCTTTGTCCGGGAGGTTATGCGCACCACCGTCGTGGCCTTTCACGAGAGCGAAACCGTGCAGGATCTCGCGCGGCGCTTCCGCCCCGATCATTCCGCCAAGGGGCAGCACCTCTACCCGGTCATTGATAACGGCCGGCGCATTGTCAGCGTCATCACGCGAAAGGATATCCATAGGATCCTCGCCAGCCCCCGCGTTCCCAATGCGGCTCTGTCCAGCCTCGGCCGCCATTCGCCCGCGGTCGCCTACTCCGACGAGCCGCTTCGCGTCGTCGTGAATCGCATGGCGGAGAGGCAACTCACCCGCATGCCCGTCGTGGACGCCAACGACGAGAAGCTGGTGGGCATGGTTTCGCTGGAAGACCTGCTGGGCGGCCGCGTCCGCGTTCTTAGTGAGGAACGAACCCGCGAACAGGTGCTTCGCCTCTGGATGCCCAAGAGCCCAAACGCCAACTTGTCTGAAGCCGAGTAACAAGCCGGTGTCCCTTCCCGGACCAGGGCGTGCCTGTCGGCAAACCGCGGCTGCCTTCCTCGTGTGCCGCCGCGCATGATATAAAGGGCGCCAGACAGGCCAAGACCAATGCAAAAAGCCAAGTTGCTGACTGCGGTTGCCTTGCTCGCCGCCGCGGGTTGTGGCGGAAGCTCACCGTTGCGCTCATGGTACGTGGACTCCCTGGTCAAGGTGTTTCCGGACGACCAACCAGGAACGAATGAGTTACGGGACCAGACGTGGCTAGTCGCGCAAAATGGACACGTCAGCGTACAAATCGCCCTGCGCTCGGAACGGGCGATCCCTCAACTGGGCATCGAACTCACGCCGCCGGAGTACGCGGGCAGGAAACTGGAAGCCGAAGCCCGGTGGGTGAACTATGTGCCCGTGGGTTCCAACCCGCCCGGCACGCCGTATGACGAGTTGGCCCGTCCCGCCCCCGGTCTGTTCCCTGATCCGCTGATGGAGACGGGGCCGTTTGAGCTGAAGGCCTTGGTGACTCAGCCGGTTTGGATCACGGTGTATGCTTCAGCCGGTACGCCGCCCGGACAGTACAAGGGCACGGTAACGTTGATCGCCGGGCAGCAGCGGCTGCCCCTGAACTTCACCGTCCATGTCACCAGAGCCGCGGTTCCCGCCGTCCAAACGCTCAAGGTAACCAACTGGTTCAGCTTCAGCTACGATCCCGCGACCAGCGATCTTCAGCGGCACTACAAAATCGAGCCGTACAGCAGCCAGCATTGGGAGCTGCTGAGCAACCTCGGCCGTGTGATGGCGGCTCACAAGCAGAACGTCATCCTGACGCCGGTCATGCCGTTGGCCAGGCCCGCCGTCGCGGGCGGGTCGATCCGTTACGATTTCTCACTGCTCGACAAATGGGTGGAGACCTTCCGAAGGGCGGGTGTCATCGGAACCATCGAAGGCGGGCACGTGCTCGGGCGCAGCGGCGGCTTCTTCGATCCGATGGTCGTTCCGGCTTACGTCATCGAAGGCGGCCAAGTGGTGCGCCGGAATCTCGACACGGACGATCCCCGCGCCGAACGGTTTCTGGCCTCCTTTCTCAGCGCGCTGTTCGCGCATTTGAAAGAGAAGGGCTGGGAGAAGCAGTACATCCAGCATGTACACGATGAACCCCACGGCCGCGAAGCCCCCATCTACAACCGGTACGCCAAAATCATCCACGAATATCTTCCCGGCGTGCCTGCCATAGACGCCGTTGGACTCGATCAGGACATCGGTTTTTTCGCCGATGTCACCGATATCTGGGCGCCCGTGCTCGGCAGCTTCGATCACCAGTTCGACAAGATCCGTGCGCATACCGCGAAGGGCAAGGAGGCATGGTTCTACACCTGCACCGCTCCTCAAGGCCGCTATCTCAACCGCTTCATCGATCTGCCGCTCGTGAAAACCCAGCTTCTGCACTGGTTCAATTTCCGCCACGGCCTCACCGGCTTCCTGCATTGGGGCGGTAGCTCGTGGGCGCCGGATCCGTTCACGAACGTCCAAACCGTGATCAACGGCAACCGCACCCTGCTGCCGGCTGGCGACAACGCGATCATCTATCCAAACCCCGGAAAGCTCTCGGTGCTGAGTTCCATCCGCCTGGAAGCGATGCGAGAGGGCATCGAGGACTATGAGCTGCTGGTGGCCTTGGCGAAAACGGATCAGGCAAAGGCGAAGTCTCTGGCGCAGTCGGCCATCCCCCATGTGAACGACTACGTTCGCGACGTGACGGCGTTCCGGAAGCTGCGGCAACAACTCCTGGAGGCGTTCTGAAAGGAGGGAAGGTGATGAAAAGAGCCGTTCGGAGTGCGCGTATTGGTCTTCTGGCGCTCGTCATGACGCTACTCTGCGGCTGCGGCGCGGATGCCGGCCTGAAATTCTGGTTCGTGGACTCCCTGGTGAAGGTGTTTCCGGACGATCCGGCCGGCAAGGGCCAACTCGACAAGGCGGTCTTCCAGGCGGCGCGCAATTCACATGTCAGCATCCAACTGGCACTGCGGTCCGCGCAACCCGCGGGCGATTTGTATGTCGATGCCCCCGCCCTCGCCGGCCCCGGACAGCCCATCGATACGGCGCGCGTCCGGTGGGTGGAATACGTCGTGGTGACCTCCAACACGAAGAATACGCCCGATGATGAGCTCTTGCGAAAGGCCCCGGCGCTGTTCCCCGACGCGTTGTTTACCGAGTTTCCGATTACGGTGAAGAAGAACCTGACGCAATCGGTGTGGGTCACCATCCATGTACCGCCGGATCAGGAACCCGGGGAATACAAGGGACAGTTGCTGCTGCGGCAAGGCACGGACACGATCGCGACCGCGCCCTACACGCTCGTGGTTCACAAAGCCACGGTGCGGACGCCCATTCCGCTGGCGATCAACAACTACCTCAATTTGAGCGATTCCCACCTGGAGCAGTTTCATGGCTGCACGCGAGGCTCAGCCCCGTGGTGGACTCTGATCGCCAACTACGCACGCTTCTGGGCGGGCTATTACCAGACGGCTGTTCGCGCCAACGTTGTTTCCCTGGCAAGTCCCGAGATCGTGGGCGGTGGTATGCGGTACAACTTTCGCGATTTCGAGCGCTACGTCGAGACGTGGGAGACGGCGGGAGTGAAAGGCCAGATCGATGGGGGCAATCTGATGGAACGGCAACGGCGTCGCGATGCCACCATCATGACCAAGGCATGGGTGGTGGAAGACGGCAAGCCGGCTCTGCGCAACATCCCCTGGAACGATCCGCGCGCGCAGCAGTTCCTGAGCACATTCCTGCCTGCGCTCCACAAACGCCTCCAGGAGCTTGGATGGACGGCAAAATACCTCCAGGGGATCATGGACGAGCCGAACCAGTGGGAGGTCCCTGCGTTTCTCGACGCCGCCGGGAAGGTCCGGAAGCTCATGCCGGGGGTACGGACCATCGAGCCGGCTGGACTACGCCAGGACACCAGTTTCATGAAGAAGACGGTGGACATCTGGGTGCCGCAACTCGGCACGTTCGATGAGAAGACAGACCTGCTGGAGAAACACATCAGCGAGGACAACGGCGAAGTGTGGTTTTACACGGCCTTGTCGCCTCGCGGAAAATATCCCAACCGTTTCGTGGACACGTCGCTCACCAAGGTGCGGCTGCTGCATTGGATCAATTACAAGTGGAACTTCACCGGCTTCCTGCACTGGGGCGGCAACTACTGGGGGCCAGCGCCGCTCAAGGACACGCAACCCGTCATTAACGAAGGCCGGACCCACCTGCCGCCGGGCGATGCCTTCATCACCTACCCGGCGCGAACGGGCCTTTACAGTTCGATCCGGCTGGAACAGATGCGCGAGGGTATCGAGGATTATGCTCTGCTGAAACAACTCGAAGTGCAGGACAGCGCTTTGGCGCGGAAACTTGCGAACGAAGCCGTGAAGACGTTCGTCGATTATGTGCGCGAGCCCAGGGAGTTCCGGGCAATCCAACAAAAGGTGCTCGACGCCCTGTAAGTTCTTCAAACCGGCCCCGCGCCACTTACGACCCAGCGATTAGCTCCGTACAGCCTCCGGCGATGCCGTATACTTTCTCATGAAGAAGTCGGCAAATGCTCTCCATGACGGCCCGGAACACACATGATTCGCTGCCGTCGTGAACTTGGCCGCCAGGAGCAACCATCTGACAAGGTCTTCCACGCGTATCCCGGCTCGAACCGGGAAAAGTGCCGGACCCTCCGGTTTCCGCGCCCTCGCCGCCGGACTATCCCCCGCCTACTTCGCCATGGTGATGGCGACGGGCATCGTCTCGCTCAGTGCGCAGATGCTGGAAATGCCCCGGCTCGCCTCCGCTCTGTTCGTGCTGAACTGCGTGGCGTATGTCTCCATCTGGACGCTATACGTTCTTCGCATACGGTGGTTCGGCCGCGCGGTACTTCACGACCTTACGGATCATCAACGCGGCCCCGGGTTCTTCACATCGGTGGCCGCTTCGGGCATCCTCGGCGCCGAGTTCGTTCTCATCGCAGGCGACTACCACGTTGCCTCCGCGCTGTGGGTTCTGGCCATCGTCCTGTGGGTGTCACTGATCTATACGATTCTGACGGCGTTCACCATCAAGGAAGATAAGCCGGATTTGCAAGCGGGGATCTCCGGCGCCTGGCTGCTCGCCGTCGTGGCCACACAATCGGTGGCCAGCCTAAGCGCCCTGGTCGCGCCCCATTGGAACCAGCCTTACCGGCTCATGATCAACTTCTTCGCCCTCTCCATGTGGCTGTGGGGCGGCATGCTGTACATCTGGATGATCTCGCTGATCTTCTACCGCTACACATTCTTTCGTTTTTCTCCCGGCGACCTCTCTCCGCCGTACTGGATCAACATGGGAGCGATGGCCATCTCCACGCTGGCCGGGGCGCGGCTGATCATGAACACGGCCGACGCGCCCTTCCTCCTTTCCGTGCTCCCCTTCCTGAAAGGCTTCACTGTGTTCTATTGGGCGACGGGCACATGGTGGATTCCCATGCTTCTGATCCTGGCGGCCTGGAGACATGTGTACAAGCGATTTCCGCTCGCCTATGATCCGCTCTATTGGGGCGCCGTGTTTCCCCTCGGCATGTACGCCGCCTGCACCTTCCAGATGGCCCAGGCAATGCACCTGGATTTCCTGTTCGTCGTGCCGCGCATCTTTATCTATGTAGCCCTTGCCGCATGGTTGGCCACCTTCTGGGGACTTTGCCGCACGCTGGCGGGCGGGCTGCGGAAGACGTCGCGCAAAGCCGAATAGCCAAGCACCAGCCCCGGCAATAACGGACCTGACATAGGGACAATTGAGAGACATCTGGGGCTCCTCTTTCAGCTCCGATGCTGGTATACTTCCCCGAACGAAAAGCTCCGTGGGAGTATCTTAATTTCGTTTTACACGGGAGCTGTGGGGAGGTTTCCATGTTGTCAAACGTCCGCCGATCGCTGCATTCCGCACTTTTAGCGATTAGCTTCTTGTCCGCGCCGCTGGCGGCGCAAACGCTCGGCACGGTCACCGGCGAGGTGAAAGACTCCTCCGGCGCCGTGGTTGCAGGAGCGGCCATCACGGTCCGCAACACCGCCACCAACGGCATAAGAAATGCCACCACGAACCAGGATGGCGTCTATACCATCCCCGCCCTCGTGCCGGGAATGTATGAGGTGAAGGCCGAGCGGGAAGGTTTCAAGTCAGCTTCCCGGTCCAGCATCGAGTTGCAGGTTCAACAGACGGCCCGCGTCGACTTCGCTCTAGAAGTCGGCCAAGTGAGCGAAATGGTGGAGGTGTCCAGCGCTCTGCCTCTGCTCACCACCGAGGATGCGACGGTGGGCACGGTGATCGAGCAGCGCCGCATCACCGAGCTGCCGCTGAACGGACGGAACTTTTTCAGCCTGGTGGCTTTGAGCCCGAACGTCACTTACGGCTTCAATCAGGCGGCGCAAGCGGTGGGACGCCAGGGCGGATCACGGTCGGATCTCACCATCTCCCTGTCCGGCGCGCGTTCGGCCTGGAGCAATTACACGCTGGACGGCATCACGAACACCGACATCAACTTCAACCTCTACATCGTGCTCCCCTCGGTGGAAGCACTGCAGGAGTTCAAGGTGCAAACGGGAATCTATCCGGCCGAATTCGGACGCGGCACCGGCCAGATCAACGTTTCCACCAAGGGAGGTTCCAACCAGTATCACGGCGCCTTGTTCGAGTTCCTGCGCAACGACAAGCTCGATGCGCGCCCCTATTTCTTCAAGGACCCGGAAAGCCCCAACCAGGTGGCGCCTCTCAAAGCGCCCTACCGCCAGAACCAGTACGGCGGCACCTTGTCCGGCCCGATTCAAATCCCCAAACTCCTCGATGGGAAGAATCGCATCTTCTTCATGGCGAACTATGAGGGATTCAAGTCACGACGTACCGTTCCCAGCTTTTTCACGACCATGACTCCCGCCATGCGGAGTGGTGACTTCTCGGTGGTGACCTCGTCGTTGCAAGATCCGAATACGCGCGTGCGCACGCCCAACCCGAATGGTTCTGGCTTCACCATCGCCTCCACGCCTTTCGCCGGCAACCAGATTCCCGCATCGCGAATCAGCCCCGGAGCGAAATATCTGCTGGACTCCTTTGCTCCGCTGCCCAATGTCTCGCAAACCGGACTGCCCAACCGGAACTATGAGTGGACCGCCAAGACCCCCGTGGATAAGGACCAGTTCACCGGGCGCATAGACTTCAATGAGAGTTCCAATTCGCAATGGTTCGGCCGCTACTCCTGGACCGACGAGCTCACCACGTCGCCCGGCGTCAAGCTGAACGGCACGCAACTCTACACGCGCGCCAGCCAGTGGGTGCTCTCCAATACGCGCGTCTTCAGTTCTTCCAAGGTGAACGAGTTCCGCTTCGGCTACAACTCGATGTTCAATAACATCAGCCAGGAGTTGGCCGGCGTGGAAAACGCCAACGAGAAACTGAACACGCCGATTAAGGTGACCGATCCGAACTCATGGGGCATTCCCGACGTCAACATGAGCGGAAGCACGCTGAACCGCTTCGGCAACGACGCCAACGGTCCGTTCAGCATCGACAACAAGATCTACCAGGCGGTGGACAATTTTTCGTGGATCACCGGCAAGCACTCGATCCGGTTCGGCGGCGAGTATCGCTACGATCAGTTTTTGCAGGTGGGCAACGAATTTGCCCGGGGCCGGTTCACCCACTCGGGCAGTTTCACCGCCAACGGAAATACGCTGGCCGGCGGTTACAATGGCGCCGACCTGCTGCTGGGAGCCCCGAGCACGGTCGAGGCCGCCGTCGCACTGGCTCGCGGCGATTTCCGTAACAACGAAGTCGCCTTCTACGTGGACGACGTGTACAAGGTGACGCCGCAATTGACCCTTAACCTCGGCTTGCGTTATGAACTCGCCCAGCCGCTGCTGGACAAGTTCGGCTTGCAGCCCAACTTCCAACTCCGGCAGCCACTGCCCTCCATCGCCAACGTGCCGGACGCCAATCTGCATCCCGTCTTCGTCCGTACGGGAAGAGGCGATTTCTACGACGACCTCGCCTTCCGCTTCAACGGCCCGGTGCAATTGGCGCGCGACGGGCGGATGGGCGACCGTCTCATCACCACCGACCGCAACAACTTCGCCCCTCGCTTCGGAATCGCCTACAGTCCATCGGCGAAATGGTCGTTCCGCGCGGGCGCGGGCATGTTTTACGCGCAGGAGAGCAAAAACTCGATCTTCGACATGAGCCGCGCCGCCGGCGGCCGCGCCAACCCGATCATTGACCAGCAAGCCGCGCCCACGCTCACCTACAGCAACTACATCAATACCGCGCAGTTGCCCGTACGGTTCACGCCAGGGCTCACCTGGGGCGCCGACTACAACCTGCGGACCACTTACTCCATCCAATACCTGTTCAACGTGCAGCGGACCTTGGGACAGCACTCGGTTCTGGAGTTCGGCTACACCGGCAACTCCAGCCGCAAGGTGAACTACCTGGTGAACGCCAACGCGCCCCTGCCGGGCATCACGACCTTCGATTCCCGCGAGCCGTATCCCGAATGGCATGGCATTCAGTTTCTCAATGGGGACGGCATTGGCAGCTACAACGCCTTCTCCTCGAAGCTCACGCAGCGCTTCTCCAACCGGCTGACGGCCATGTTCAGCTATACCTGGTCGAAGGCTCTCGACGAGAACTCGGCCATTCGCGGTACCGGCTCCGATTTCACGCTCATGAACCAGCGCTGCCGCTCCTGCGACTACGGTTACGCCGGCTTCGACATTCCCCACCGCTTCGTGATGTCCGTGCTCTATAACCTGCCCTTCGGCAAGGGCCAGCCGCTGGCCAACGGCAACGCGATTCTCGACAAGATCATTGGCGGCTGGCAGCTTTCCACGATCACCACGATCCAGAGCGGGACCGCGATCAACCCGGAATCCTGGGATTCCGCCGGCATGGGAGCGGGCTTCCCCCACTCCAACCGGTTGAACTGCGTCGCCGGTGTCAATCCAGTGGCGAGCGATCCGACGTCTGACCGGTACTTTGTCCGCGAGGCCTTCACCAACGTCGTCGCGAACCAGTTCGGCGGCTGCGCCCGCAATTCGCTACGAGCGCCCTCCACCTGGAACGTGGACTTCTCGACCATGAAGGATTTCCGCATCCACGAGCAACACACGATCCAATTCCGCATGGAGATGTTCAACGCTCCGAACCA
Organism: Bryobacterales bacterium; assembly: GCA_020852175.1. Classification (GTDB taxonomy): domain Bacteria; phylum Acidobacteriota; class Terriglobia; order Bryobacterales; family Bryobacteraceae; genus JAFLBB01. The sequence goes on from JADZBH010000004.1 coordinate 181,111, forward strand.
TCCGGCCTGGGGACGGCCCTCGGGCGCTTGGGGCTCACAGGGCGTGAACCCGACGGCGGCCTTCGGCCGGATTCGCTCCACCAGCCAGTTGCGGCAGATCCAGTTCGCACTCAAATACTCGTTCTGATAGGGAGCGGCCTGTCAAGCCCACGGGTCTGACGGTTTGAGTTCCGGGCCGGTGTTCTTCTGCAAAGAGGGAAACCGGCCCTTCGGTTTTAGACAGCAGCGCCTGTGACAGCGTCGCGGCGACCGGTCTTGCTGTGGTCACCCGCTTTGGCGGGCGCCAGCGTGGAAGCGATGACTGCGTTGGCCACGCCGACCTACGCCATTTGCCAGCACGGAACATGCCGGTTGGCCCGGCTTCGTAACAGACTTTCAGATGTTGCACCGGGCCCGGTTTGCCGATCAGCTTGCGGATCGATTCCAGCCGGTTCGGAATGATTCCCAGCGAGCGGACCGCGCCTCCCGGTTCGACCACCGCCTCTTTGCAGCGTAACCCGCGCCACCGCGAATCGGTGGTTGGCCGCTTCATCTTGACTGAACGGCGCCGGAACGGCTGGCTCAGTTGTGGTAGTGCAGGCTCTCCTCCAAGCGGGGGTCGGCCATCGGGACCGGTGCGGCCTGGCGGTACGCGCGTTGGAATAGATAAATGAACAGCGCGGCGGAACCGATCAGCGCACCGGCATCCCAAATCGCGAAGCTGGGATTGGCGCCAGCCGAAGACGGCTTGATCATGAGGTAGAGATCCAGCCAGCGGCCAATCAGAACTACGCCAGCTACGCGCGCAATCAAATGAGGAGTCCGCTTGACGCGTTTGGGCAACAGCGCGAAGAACGGGAACACCCAGTTCAGGATCATGTTCAGCAGGAACAGAGGCCCCCAGAATCGCTGGATGCGGCTGATGTAGTAAACGGTCTCTTCGGTGATGTTCGCATACCACATCAGCATGTACTGGCTGAACCAGATGTACATCCAGAAGGTGGTGAATCCGAACAGCAGCTTGCCCAGGTCGTGAAAGTGTTCCTCATTCACGAAATCGCGCAGGGGACCGGTACGCCGCAGCCAAACCAGAAGCAGAATCAGCGCCGCCAGACCGGAAGAAAACATTCCGGCGAAGTTATAGATGGCGAAGATCGTGCTGTACCAGTGCGGCTCCAGGGACATGATCCAGTCGAAGCTGGCCAGGGAAAACGTGATGGCGAAGACGACAAGGAATCCCACGCACACGCGGGTAATCCGGCCCGTAAGCCCGGCATCGCGCGTCATATCCTGCAACCGTGAATACCGCACGATCACCCGCGCGAACACCCACCAGATCAGCAGGAAGAGCGCGGCCCTTCCGAGGAAAAACGGAAGGTCGAGCCACATCCGCTTGAATCCCGTGAAGTGATCCTGCTCGTGAACCCAGGGATACACCACGGGCGCGAACGCAAGGACGGCGGCGATCAATGCCGAGCCGGCCGGAAGGACGGAGGACATCGCCTCGGGAACGCGCTTGAAGGCCACCGACCAGCTTGCCCCACTGGCGTATTGAACGGAAACAAAGAAGATTCCGAACAGGCCCATGCCGAGAAGCCAGAAGCCCGCGGTAAGCAGGCTGCCCAAGGCGGACTGCGGAGAGACCGCCAATCCGAGCGCTACCGCCGCGCCGCCCGCCGCGGCCAGTCCGATACACCATCTACACTGCGTCATGGCTTAACCTCGCTTGGCGCCCCGGCCGCTGCCAGGGAATCCTGGGGCGGCTGCAACCGCCGTTGCAGCGTTCGCACGTACAGTACGGCCTTCCAGCGGTCTCCGGCTTCAATCTGCGCCGCGTAAGCCGGCATGTTTTTCTGCCCGAAGGTGATTAAGTGGAAAATCTGCCCGTCCTTCATGGCCAGGGCCTTTTCGCTGTTCAATGGCGGCGGAGCCGGGAAGCCGCGCATGGCTACGGCGCCATCGCCCCGCCCCGAAGCGCCATGGCATGGCGAACAATAGATGCGGAACACCTCGCCGCCGCGGGCGGATGCATCCAGATCCTCGGCGGAAACGGGATTCATCAACGTAGCCCCCGCGCGAAGCGCCTCGGCTTCCCCTGGTCCATAACCCAGGTCTTTGCGGCCTCTCGGCAACGCGCCTTCGGGAGGGAGTTGCAGCGTCCTGCCTCCTTGCAGATCCGGGTGGCTGGAATATGCCTTGTAGGCGGCCGTACGCACCATCTCGGGGATGAACTCGAAGTTCGTCGCCGTTGACGATGGACGGACAAATACATTCGCCGCCACCGAGGCGAGGAAGGCGGCCATCAGAAACAGGTTGAGCCTCATGCGGCTTCCTCCTCGGCGCGCTCGTAAACCTCGATGGCGCCATACGACTCCAGCAGGCGCTGCACCTGGGGCGGATCGAACGCGGCGTCGGCCTCCTCGATCACCAGGGCAAAACGGTCGTTCGTGGTGCCCTTGTTGGCGATCACGGCCTTCCTTCCCGGATACAGCCGGCTCACCAGGAAAAACGCGAACACCGTGCTCAAGCCCGCGAACAGAACCATCACCTCGAACGTGATGGGCACGAAGGCGGGCAGTGAGTCCCAAGGCTTGCCGCCCACGTTGATGGGCCAATCCACGGCGGTCGTCCAATACTCAAACCAGACCTTCAGCGCGGCGCCCGAAAGGCCCAGCGCGAAGCACACCCAGGGCAGCCGCGAAGGCGGCAACCCCATTGCCTGATCCAATCCGTGCACGGCATAGGGCGCGTAGACGTCGAGAATTGGCAGTCCCTGGCTTCGCACGGCCCGGGTCACTCGCAGGAGATCCTGCTCGTCGTTGAAGATGCCGACCATGACGCGGCGTGTCATTGCTGGCCCCTCCCTTCTTCGTGGTGCGCCTTGGCCCCTGGGGCGGCGTGACCGTGTTGCAGAACCCCCTTCACTTCGGCGATGGCAATCACCGGGAGGATACGGCAGAACAGCAGGAAGAGCGTGAAGAAGAGTCCAAAGCTGCCGATCAACGTCGCGATCTCGATGGGAGTCGGCGAATAGCTGCTCCAACTGGACGGCAGGTAGTCGCGGTGAAGGCTGGTCACGATGATGACGAAGCGTTCAAACCACATGCCGATGTTGATGAAAATGGTGATGACAAAAACCGCTGGAAGCGAGTGGCGAACGCGCTTGAACCAAAGGAATTGTGGAGCCAGCACATTGCAGGAAACCATGATCCAGTAGGACCAGGCCATCGGACCCATCGCGCGGTTCAGAAACACGAACTGCTCGTAGGGGTTCGCCGAGTACTGCGCCGTGAAGAACTCCGTCCCGTAGGCGAGGGCGACAATCCCGCTGGTCAGCAGGATCAGTTTGCACATCACGTCCACATGGCGGTGCGTGATGTACTCCTCCAGGTGCATCGCCTTCCGGGCGATGATCATGAGCGTTAGCACCATGGCCATACCCGAGAAGATGGCGCCGGCGACGAAATAGGGCGGAAAGATGGTCGCGTGCCAGCCGGGAATCACCGAGGTGGCGAAGTCCCAACTGACGATCGTGTGCACGGAAACCACCAGAGGCGTGGCCAGCCCGGCGAGAAGAGTGTAGACGGTTTCATAACGCTGCCAGGTGCGGTAGCTGCCATCCCAGCCCAGGCTCAGTATGGAAAACACGGTCCGCCGCAACCCTGGTGCGGACCGGTCGCGAATGGTGGCCAGGTCGGGAATGAGACCGATGTACCAGAACGTGGCCGAGATGATGAAGTATGTGGAAATCGCGAAGGCGTCCCAGGCCAGCGGGGAGCGGAAGTTCATCCATAGCGGACCGCGGTCGTTGGGATAGGGGAACACCCAGTAGCCCATCCACGGACGGCCCATGTGAATCACCGGGAAGATGCCGGCGCACATGACGGCGAACAACGTCATGGCTTCGGCCGAACGGTTCACGGAGGTGCGCCAGCGTTGCCGGAACAGGAACAGGATGGCGGAGATGAGCGTGCCGGCGTGCCCGATACCGATCCAGAACACGAAGTTGGTGATGTCGAACGCCCACCCGACGGTGTTGTTCAGGCCCCACGTTCCAATTCCCGTGGTGACCTGGTAGGCGATCGTGACCGCGCCGAGGCCCAGCAGGGAAAGGGAGGCCAGAAAGGCCACCCACCACAGCAGCCCCGGCCGGCGCTCCATGGGCTTCAGGACATCCAAGGTCACTTGCGCCAGCGTTTTACCGCCCTGAATCAGCGGTTGGCGAGCAATTCCGGTTTCAGCCATGATGGCCTCCTCCATTTGCCTCTCCATCGCGCCGGATGACCTTCAAGTAGTAGACGGACGGGCGGACATTGATTTCTTCAAGCACTCGATATCCTCTGGCCTGAGCGGCCCATTGGGACACCCGGCTCTTGGGGTCGTTCAGGTCTCCAAACACGATGGCCTGCGCCGGGCAGGACTGTTGGCAGGCCGGCGCCACGTCTCCATCGGCCATGGGCTTGCCCAGGCGTTTGGCCTCGATCTTGGCTTCCTGTATGCGCTGCACGCAGAAGCTGCACTTCTCCATGACGCCGCGCGAGCGGACGGTGACGTCCGGATTCAGAACCAGGTTGACCAGACGGTCTTCGTGCGGATAGTCGAACCAGTTGAACCGCCGCACTTTGTAGGGACAGTTGTTGGCGCAGTAGCGCGTACCCACGCAGCGGTTGTAAATCTGCTGATTCAACCCCTCGGAGCTGTGCACGGTGGCCAGCACCGGGCAGACGGTTTCGCACGGAGCGTGTTCGCAGTGCTGGCACATCATCGGTTGATGAGCCACGCGAGGGTTCTCCGGCGTGCCGCTGTAATACCTGTCGATCCGTAACCAGTGCATCTCGCGGTTGCGTATCACCTCGTCGCGGCCGGCGACGGGCACGTTGTTTTCGATCTGGCAGGAGACGACACACGCCGAGCACCCGCTGCAGGCATCCAGATCGATGGCCATGGCCCAGCGATGGCCCGTGTACTGATGGTCGCGCGGCCAGAGCTCCGGATGCGCCTCGCTCTTGTGCTCCGCCGGAGCCGACAATTGCACCAGGCTTGTCTCCTGGACGATGGGCCGCGGCGGACCTCCCGGATCCAGCTTCGGCGGCATGGTGAGGGAATGGTGCGTCTGGGTGACGGCCAACTCCCGGTTGCGGCCGGTCTTCTCGATTTGGACGCCGCGATGGTAGGCGAGCGTTTCCGGCGTCCACCGCAGCAGACAGGACGCATTCACGCCAACCAGTCCATCCGCGCCGGTCGTGGGCTTGGCGTACATCCACTTCGGTCCGGGGTTGGAAAACCGCTGCGATTCCCGGCGCCCGTAGCCCAGGGCGATCGAGACGGCATCGTCATGCTGGCCGGCCTGGATCAGCACGGGAATCTCGATGGAATGTCCGGCCGCGGTGATCTTGATCAGGTCGCCGTCGGCGAGACCGAGCGAGGCGGCCTTGGCGGGCGAAACACAGGCGTAGTTGTCCCAGGCCGCCTTGCTGATGGGATCGGGCAACTCCTGCAACCAGGGGTTATACGCGTGGCGGCCATCGAGGATGCCCGTCTTGGCGTACAGCACCGCCGTCATGCCTTCCGCCGAGGGGGCCGGCAGAGCTTCCACGGCTTCCTGGCGCAACGCCGTAGCCGCCCGGCTCTGTGGTTTCACCTCCATGGCGCCCGTCTGAAGGCTGGCGCGCCAGAACTCTTCAAACGGCAAGCCGCCGCCGTGCCGCGGGTGAATCGAGTCCCGCCAGTGCGTCCGCACCAGGTCGCGCGCCGTGGCCGGCTTTCCACTCCAAGCCGCGAAACTCTCCATCGCCGGACGGCTGTGGCCCACCTGCCGGAAGACCGGCTGCTGAATACACACCGTTCCCGACACCGGCTCGGCATCGCCCCAGGACTCCAGCGGGTCGGCATCCGGGCAGACAAACCGGGCCAGCTCCGCGGTTTCATCCGTCCGGGAACTCAGGCTCACCAGCAGCGGAATGCGGCACATCGCTTCCAACGCCGTCTTGTCCAGCGGAAGCTCCGCGGCGGGGTTCAGCCCATGAACGAACAAGGCCCCCAGCTGGCCTGCCGAAATCTCTTGCAGCAGCCCGGACATGGCCCGGTCGCTGCCCTGCCGCTGCAGCGAAGGCCGCTCCAGGTCCAACGTCGCACCGTAATTGCCCAGCAGGTGGTTCGCATAGGCGCACAGCTTTTGCGCCTTGACGTCAGCCAACCCGCAAACCACCAGGCTCCGCCCGCGGGCGTTCCACAAGCGCGCGGCGAGTTCGTCCAGTTGCTTGTCCGGAAGTGCGCCGGCCGGTGATGTCACGGCGGGAGACCGCGCCCCGGCCCGTGAAGCCAGACGCGCCACCAACGCCGCCAGTGCGTGCGCGAGCTGGCCCGGCGCCAACCGTACCCGTTCCTCGGCTCCGCCCCCGGTGAGCGACAGGTGGGATTCAAACTGCGTATGCCATGCCTGCGCGGAGGGTTTGCCGTTTTCCAGGCGCGCCTCGCGATAGCCGCGTGTAAACTCCGCCGGAGAGATCCATGTCCCCAGGAAATCCGCATCGAAAGCAGCCACGACGGGCGCCTTCTCGAATCGCATCCTGGGCAGTACGCGCGCCCCGAACAGGGCTTCATGCGCATCCAGGATCGCGGAGGACGACAGCGGATCGAAGACAATATGCCGGGCGTTGTCGAACGTCGCCGCGAAAGCCCGAATGCGCTCCTGCAACGAGGGGCTGGTCACGGTACCGGTGAGAATCCGAACCGCGCCTTTCTGCTTCCGGATCGACTCCAGGGCGGTGAGAATCGCCCGGTCGGCTTCCTCCCACGACGATGGCTTGCCTGAGACATGCGGCTGCCCCAGCCGGTGGCTGTCATAGAGGCTCAGGATGGAGGCCTGTCCCACGGCGCACAAGCCGCCCCGCGACAAAGGATGGTCCGGATTGCCTTCCAGCTTCACCGGCCGCCCGTCGCGGACCTTGGCCAGCACGCCACAGGAGGCGGAGCAGGCCGTGCAGATGGTCGCGTATTGATCGGACCGGCCCGGCCAGTAGTCTTCGGGTTGGGTGGGCAGCGGGGTGGCGGTGCGGACTGGCGCGCGGCTGCATCCGGTGATGGCCGAACCGGCCAGCACGAAGCCCGTGGCTCGCAGGAAGTCGCGCCGTCCGGGCGCCTCGGCGTGCCGGAGCGGGGTGTCTTCGAATTCGCTCTCTCCGCGCCGCTCGGCTAGCTGCGGGTCGGCGAACTCGTCGAGACTCCGCCAATGGACTTGATGGGGATCGTTCATCGCTGGGGTCTCCTCAGTAGTGGCATGTGGCACAGTCGATGGATGCGTTCACCTGCCGGCCCTGGATTCCCTTCAGGTTGGATTCCCGGTGGCAGTTCACGCACCAGCCCATGCTGAGCGTGGAGAACTGGCGCATCCGCTCCATGCTTTCCACGGGACCGTGGCAGGTCTGGCAGGCCACTCCCACGGACACATGCGCGCGGTGATCGAAATAAACAAAGTCGGGTAGATTGTGAATCCGGGTCCAGGAAATGCTCTTGGTGACCGCCTCGGGTTTGATTTCACTCTGTGGATTCAACCCCATACCCTGGTAGAGCTTCGATAACTCGGCCGAAGTCACCTGGCGCGGCTTCCGGTTTTCCTTGGCCGCCAGTTCGTCTTCCTGGCGCACTTCGCCAAAGGTGGCTTTCACCTGCGTATGGCAGTTCAGGCAGATGTTGCCGGAAGGAATGCCCGCGTGCCGGCTCCGCATGGCGCCGCTGTGGCAGTACAGGCAATCCATCTTGAGTTCACCGGCATGCAGCCGGTGGGAATAGGCAATGGGCTGCACAGGCTCATAGCCCTGCTGGTTGCCCGGCAGACGGGCCGAGCCGAACTTCGAGGCAAACAGAATCAGGCTGAACAGCAGGCCCAACGAAAGAACGATGGTAAGGATGCGTTGTATCATGCGGCAGGTTGTTTCTCCCTTCCCGCGACGGACTGGCTTTGCAGCCCTTCGAATTCCGATGCCGGCTTGGCGTCAACGTACTTCAGTACCCAGGCCGCGGTCATGGACGCAAGACATAGATAGATGAACACGATGAAACCGATCGCGTAGCCGCGATTGCCGAGATCGCTGACGGCGAAACCCATGGCCGGAGGAATAAGGAATCCTCCCAAAGCGCCAATTCCGCCGACCCAGCCGACGGCGCCGCCAATCGCCTGGGGAACCGCCTGCGGGACCAGCTTGAAGACCGCCGCGTTGCAGATGCCCATGCCGGACCCCAACAGCACGCAACCCGGGATGGCCAGTTCGTACTCAGTGGCGTTCACCATCACGAGCGCGCCCGCCATCATGATCAGCAGGCCCAGAACGGCGGTGTTTTCACCACCTTCGCGCAGCCTGTCCGAGAGCACGCCGCCGGCGATGCGGATGGAAGAGGTCAACAGCGCGAACAGCGCCGTCAACAGGCCCGCGTATACCGGAGTAAGTCCGAAATGCTGCGTCCAGTAAGTGGGGAACCATGCCGTAAGGGCGATGAAGCCGCCGAACGTGGTGAAGTAAATCAACACGAGCGCCCATGTCCGCCAGGCCCGCGCCGATTCGCGGAGACTCTCCTTCAGATTGCCCTTGGGAAAAAGCTCCTGGCCCATCTCCCGCGCCTTGACCGTGGCCTCGGCCTCTTTCATGCCCGCGTCGCGCAGTTGGAAATACCACGCGTTGGCTCCCGTTATCCAGTAGTAGACAAGCCCGGCCAGCAGCAGCGCCAGCCAGGCCGCATAGGACCAGGTGAGCCCCAGCGATTGCAGCGCGAAGGGCAGCAGCATGGAAAAGATACCGGGCGCAAGGTTGCCCACGCCGGCAAACAGCGCCAGCGCAACCCCCTGCCCGGCCTTCGGATACCAGTAGGCAACCTGGCCCGCGCCGACCGAGAAGGTGGCGATCCCGCAGCCGCTCAGCAACGCGAGCAGCAAAATAACCGGATACATTCCCGGGGTCAGCTTGGCCGGGTAGAACATGGCCAGCACGGCCAGCAACCCCGCCATGCCAAGCGACGAGAGCGTCAACAACGTGAGAAACGGTTTTCGTCCCCCGGAGGTATCCACCCACGCAGAGAAGGGGATACGAAGGAGCGCGCCCGACAACGACGGCATGGCGATCAGCAGACCGACCTGCATCGGGGTCAACTGCATCGCGCCCCTGAAGGCGGCAGCCGTCGAACCGAACAGCGCAACCGCGGCGAAGCCCACGAAAAAGCCGGCAATCGCGCCGATTAATCCTTTTCGCGGAGAGCCCTGGACCTTTACCATATGTGAGTTCTCCAGTAGCCGCTACGCCTTCACCGGCCGCCTGTACCAGCGGACCACCTGCGGCTTCCTCCACAAATACGGGTTCGGAATCACAAGAATGTGAACGAGCCGCGTGAAGGGAAACATCAGGATCAGCAGAAACGCGTTGATGATGTGGAGCTTTACCGTCAACGGCAGAGGCGTCACGTAGGACAGGTCGGGACTGAGCCGCACCACCGACCAGAGGTACGGAGAGAGCGACGTGGCAAACCACGACGAGCCCCACGGGTAGCGAACCGCCACCTCGATGCCCAGCAGAACCTGAATGAGAAGCAGCGCGAACAGCACCCAGTCCACCGGGCTGGTCACCTTGCGCATCTTGGAGACGTTGGCGCGGCGGACGATGGCCGCGATCAATCCCACGGCGGCCAGAATGGCGAACACAAGAGCCGTGCCTTCGAGTATGTAGAGCCTGAGAGGTTTACTATTCCACCACAGGATCTCTCGCGGCACGAAAAATGCCACGATGTGGCCCGTGATCACGACCAGGATTCCATAGTGGAACGGGACCAGCCCCCAGAAGTGCTGCTGGTTCTCCAGAAACTGGGAGGAGAGGCTGGAATAGGTGAACTTCCTGTTCCGGTACCGCTCAATCGTCACGAAGAAAAAGGTAAACAGAGCGACGTAAGGTAACGCCAGGAAGAAGAACTGATCCAGATAACTGCTCGCGCTATTCATGAACAACCTCCTCTGTGGCCGGCTGATAGCCCGCGCTCGCCAGGCATGCCGACAGGATGTCCAACAACCGGACAAACGGGTGCGCCGCGTCTTTGAAGTGGGAACGGATCTTGATGAGGGCCGGAGCAAGGAACTGCGGAGCGAACTGTCCGGCTTCCTTCTCCGGCATCGTGGCGAGAAGCCGCAGCACCGTCGGCAGATGATCGGGAAGCTCGGAGCCCTCGTCCACGCCGTACTTCCTGTGCTCGCCCTTCATCTTCACCAGAAACTCGCCGCGGGCATAGTCCTCGCCGAATAGATGCCAGCCGATGTCGAGCGCGCAATCCGGATTGAGATCGAACGCTTGAATGAAAGACTCCTCCAGCGACGCCAGCGGAAGGTTGGACACCTCCGCCAGGAATGTGTCCAACTGCGTCCGAACGTCCGCCGGACAACCGGCGGCGGCACGGCTGGCATGTTCCCAATACCCGGCATCCGGGTATTGGAACAGCGGCGCCATGAGCAGGCACCAGTTCCGGTCACGGGCTTCGATCATAGACCTCTCCTCGGGCCGGTCAGGAAGCCGAAGCCGGTGTTTTGCTTGTGCTCCAACGGATCTTCCATCATCTCGATGGCCTCTTCGCGGTGCATGGGCGGAATGACGAAACGGTCATCGAAGGTGCACAGCGAGGTCAACCGGTAAATGGCCTCGGCCTCTTCCGGCGTACAGTCGGCTTGCGCCAGCATCTCGGCGGCCTGCGCGTCGGTGACGTCGCCGACAGTGAGCGCCCGGCGGTACCAGCGGACCGCTTTCTGCTTGCGCAGAGCGTAACGGACCTTGCCCTCGTTGCCGCCGCCCAGCAGATTGGCCAGGAAGCGCATCGGAACACGGGCCTCCTCGATGTCGTGGAAGAGATCCTCGCTGATGTTCTTCACGGTCCCGTTTTCCTTGCCCGCCATCACCGGAGCCATCGGCGGCACATAGAACAACATGGGCAGCGTCCGGAACTCGATGTGTGGCGGCAAGGCGATCTTCCATTCCTTGACGAACTTGTAAACCGGCGACCGCTGCGCGGACTCAATCACGGAATCGTGAATCCCGTTGGCCCTCGCCGCTGCGATCACGGCCGGATCGTTCGGGTCGAGAATGATCGAGCGCTGCGCCTCCACCAGGTCCTCGACGGGGCTCTTGGCCACTTCCTCGATCCGAGAGGCGTCATACAGCAGCACGCCCAGGTACCGGATGCGTCCCACGCAGGAGTGGAAGCAGGCCGGAGCCTGGCCGGTCTCCAACCGCGGGTAGCACAGAATGCACTTCTCGCTCTTGCCCGTCGACCAGTTGAAGAAGGTCTTCTTGTAGGGACACGCCGCGACACAGGCGCGCCAGGCGCGGCAGCGGTTCTGGTCGAGCAGCACGATGCCATCTTCACCGCGCTTGTAAAGCGCCCCCGACGGGCACGACGCCACGCACGACGGATTCAGGCAGTGGTTGCAGATGCGCGGAAAATAGAAGAGCACAAGCCGTTCCACCGCGAACAACTGCTGGCGCTGCTCGTCGGTGAGACCGTCCAGGTTCGGATCGTTCTCCGCGTACACGGGCGAACCGCCCAGATCGTCGTCCCAGTTGGGTCCGGACTTGATGTTGATCAGTTCGCCGGTCACCATCGAGATCGGCACGGCCGTGGGCTGGTCCGGACCCTCCGGCGCGTTGAACAAATGCTGGTAGTCGTACGTCCATGGCTCGTAGTAGTCGTCCATGGTCGGCATGTTCGGGTGGTGGAACATGTTGAAGACCGTCTTGGCCTTGCTGGTGGACCTCAGCTTCAGTTCCCCGTCGTCGACCACCCATCCGCCGTTGTACTTTTCCTGATCCTCCCAGGCGGTGGGGAAACCGGTGCCGGGCTTGGTTTCCACGTTGTTCCACCACATGTACTCGGCGCCCTTGCGGTCCGTCCAAATGTTCTTGCAGGCGATGCTGCAGGTGTGGCACCCAATGCATTTATCCAGGTGGAACACCATCGAGATCTGGCTTCTGACATTCATAACGGGCCTCCCTCTACCATTTCAATTCGGGCAATCGACGTACCAGCACATGCGTGTCCCGATTGCAGCCCGTGGGACCCCAATAGTTGAAGTGGAACGTGAACTGGCCGTAGCCGCCCACCATCAGGTTTGGCTTCAGGCGGACACGCGTCAGGCTGTTGTGCCCTCCAGCCCGGCGGTAATTCCTCAGCGGCGACTTCGGCACCGAGTACGTACGTTCGGGCGAGTGGTACTGGATGCAGACGCCGCGCGGGATGCGCGCGCTCACCGCGGCGCGGGTCACAACGACGCCGTGGTCGTTGTGAACCTCCACCCAATCGTTATCGGCGATCCCGATCTCCTTGGCATCGTGGTCGTTCATCCAGAACGGCTCCACGCCGCGCGAGAGTGTCGTCATGCGCTGGTTGTCGCCGTAGGTGGAGTGAATGTGCCACTTGCCGTGCGGCGTGAGGTAGTTCAGCATCTTCGTCGGACCGGCCTCCTCGCTCACGCGCAGATCCGCGTAGTCCTTCGGCAGCGGCCGCGGCTTGTAGGTCACGAAATGCTCGCCAAACTGGATATAGCCGGGATGGTCCAGGTAGAAATGCTGGCGGCCGGTGAGCGTACGCCACGGCACCTGCGCCTCCACGTTGTAAGTGAAGGGCGAGTAGGCGCGGCCGTTCTCGATCAGGCCGGACCACATCGGGCTGTTGATGAAACGCTGAATCCTGGACTGAATCTCCTTGTAGGTAACCCGGACTCCGCGGTTCTTCTCGGCCAGATGCGTCAGAGGCAGCCCCACCCGCTCCTGCATCTCTTTATAAGAGCGGTAGGCCATCTCCCCGTTGGTCACCGTGGCGAAGCGCAGGATGGTGTCGCACACCTGCTCGTCGTCCCGCAGTGAGGGGTAACGGGCGCCGCCCCATTCCACGCACGTCTTGGTGTTCACCGTCTCTTCATAAAGATCGGCGGCGTCATAGTGGGTTCCGTGCGCGCCCAAACCGTGCTTGGGCACCATGGGACCGAATGAGATGTATTGGTTGTGAAGGTTCTTGTAGTCGCGCTTCACCACGCGCAGGCCGGGCATGGTCTTGCCGGGGACAGCCTCCACTTCGTCCTTCATCCACTCGCGGATGGCCGGCTGGGCGATTTCGGCCGCCGAATCGTGCGCCAGCGGCGTGGCCACCAGATCCTCGACCGGGTCCGGGAAGTGCCTCTCCGACATCTCGGAAAACTTCTTCGAAATGGTCCGGAAGATCTGCCAGTCGCTCTTGGACTGCCAGCAGGGCGGAACGGCGGCCGACAGCGGGTGAATGAAGCTGTGCATGTCGGTCGAGTTCAAATCGGCTTTTTCGTACCAGGAGGCCGCCGGAAGGACGATGTCCGAGTACAGCGCCGAAGTGTCCATGCGGAAGTTCAGATCGACGACAAGGTCCATCTTGCCCTGCGGCGCCACCTTGTGGAACTCCACGTCGTGCACCGAGCCTTCGGCGATGTCCGGCGCGATCGCGTTGTCGTGCGTGCCGAGGTAGTGGCGCAGGAAGTATTCGTGCCCCTTCGCGCTGGCCATCAAGGCATTCCCGCGCCAGATGAACCACACGCGCGGCCAGTTCTCGGGCGCGTCCGGGTCCTCGACCGAGAACCGCATCTTCTTCGACTTCAGTTGCTGGACGGCGTGGCGCACCACGTCCTCTTCCGTCTTGGCCCCCTGCTCCCGGGCCTCGCTGACCACTTTCAGCGGGCTTTTGTTGAACTGGGGATAAAATGGCAGCCACCCGTTGCGGACCGCCTGCGCCTGCACGTCGGCGGTGTGCGTTCCACGCAGATCCTTGATCAGCGGATCCTGCGGCATGCTGTGGTAATCGGAGTAGTCGCGCTCATACCGCCACTGATCGGTATGCATGTAGTGCCAGCTCGGCGCGTTTTGCAAACGCGACGGAGGGTACCAGTCCTTCCCAAAGGCGATGGCCGACCACGGCTCGCCCGGAGCCAGCTTTTCCTGTCCCACATAGTGGGCCAGTCCGCCGCCGTTCACGCCGACGCAGCCGCATAGCATCAGGGCGCTGATCGCAGCCCGATACATCAGATTGTTGTGGTACCAGTGGTTGATTCCGGCGCCGATGATCACCGTGCACTTGCCGTTGGTGAGCCGGGCCGTTTCGCCCCACTCGCGCGCGAACCGGATCAGCGTGTCCCGGTTCATGCCGGTGTACTTCTCAGACCAGGCGGGCGTGAACGGCGCTTCTTCGTCGTCGTAGCCGGCCGGGTAATCGCCCGGCAGCCCGCGGCCAACGCCATGCTGCGCCATCGTGAGGTCATAGACGGTGGCGGCCATGACGGTCTTGCCGTCGGCCGTGGCCACCTTCCGGACCGGCACGCCGCGCAGACGCGTGGTTCCCGCGCCGAAGTCGTCCAGCTTTACCTGCACGACCGCGTCGCTGTTTTCCAGGAAAGTCAGCGCCGGCTTGATCTCACTGCCCGTGACGCCATCCTTCAATTGCAGGTTCCACTTGCCCTTTTCCTTCGACCAGCGGTACCCAATGCTGCCCATCGGCATCTTCAGCGTGGATTCAGCCTCGTCCCACATCAGGAACTGCCAATCGCCGTTTTCCACGTTGGCGTAGGCATCCAGCCGGTTGGCGCGCAGCAGTTGGCCGGCCTGGTAGACGCCGTCGCGCTCCACCAGTTCCACCAGCAGCGGGCTGTCGGTGTACTTCTTCGAGTAGTCCAGGAAGTAGGGAACCTTCTGCTCGTGATGGAACTCTTTCAGCAGAATGTGAGCCACCGCCATCCACCAGGCGCCGTCCTGGCCGGCGTTCACCGGAATCCATTCATCGGCGTACTTGGCCACCTGGTTGAAGTCCGGCGCGAACACCCACATCTTCGTGCCGTTGTGGCGGGACTCGGCGGCGAAGTGGCAGTCCGGCGTGCGGGTCATATTCAGGTTGGACCCCATCACGGCCAGCAGCTTCGCGTTATACCAGTCGGCCGATTCGTGTACGTCGGTCTGCTCGCCCCACACCTCGGGAGAGGCCGGCGGCATGTCGCAATACCAGTCGTAGAACGACAGCGCCACGCCGCCCATCAACTGCAACATCCGGGCGCCGGACGCGTAGCTGATCATGGACATGGCCGGGATCGGAGAAAAGCCGGCGATCCGGTCCGGACCATGCTCCTGGATCGTGTGGATCATCGACGCCGAGATCATCTCGACGGCCGTGTCCCAATCCAGGCGGCGGAATCCGCCTTTGCCGCGCGCCTTCTGCCAGCGCGCCCGCTTTTCCGGATTCGAAACCAGCGACTTCCAGGCCGCCACCGGATCCTCGTGCTCGGAGCGAGCCTCGCGCCAAAGATCCAGCAGGGCGCCCCGAACGTAGGGATACTTCACGCGCAGCGGGCTGTACAGATACCAGGAGTAAGAGATGCCGCGCTGGCAGCCGCGTGGCTCGTAAGGCGGCAGGCCGCTTTCCAGACTGGGGTAGTCCAGCCCCTGCATCTCCCACGTCACGATGCCGTCCTTGACGTAGATCTGCCAGGTGCAACCACCCGTACAGTTCACCCCGTGCGTGCTCCGGATGACCTTGTCATGCTGCCAGCGGTTCCGGTAGAACTGCTCCCAGCTCCGTAGCGCGGGATTGCTTTCATCCTTGATCCAGGTCAACGTGTCGTTGGGCTTCACTCTTCACCTCTCCCCGTGCTGCTCAGCACCAGTTGTTTCCGCACCGACCGGAAGCGGGTTCTCCATGCCAGGTCGAACACGACCAGCATGAGACCGGCCCCGCCCAGACCAATGAGCAGGAACGTGAGCTTTCCCGCGGACATGTCCTCGCCGCCGCCGGCCGCCTGATTTTCGAGATAGGCGATCAAGGGCAGGATCTCCTCGGAATCGAGGGGGTGCTTCTTGAAGATCGGAGCCATGGTCGGCGTCGCGGGCGCACTCAACCAGGCGGCCAGCGTCTTCCTGCCTTCCAGCCGTTCAAACGCCCGGGTCAGGTCCGGACCAAGCTGGCCTCCGCTCAATCCGCCGAGATCCCGCGCCGTGTGGCAACTGATGCAGGCCGGGCCCTTGTTCTTCAGCGAGCGCTCACCCCGGAAGATCTCCCTTCCGGCTTGAATCTCCGCCGCCGTGAACGGCCGGTCCGTGATCTGGACCCCCATGAACTGCGACTTTTCCAGCTTCGATTCGGCGTCGATCAGGTCCAACAGCGCCTCGGCCCGCGCCGGGGTCATGCCCGAGATCGTGGGCATGACCACGCCACGCGATTCCTGCACGAGTTTCTGGGCGTACGGATCGCCGCGATCGACCACTGCCTGCGGATTCACCAGAAAACGCACGAACCAGTCCCGGTCCGCCCGTTGCGCGACACCCTTGAGGTCCGGACCGGTCAACCGGCCCCCTCCAATGGTGTGGCAACTGGTGCAGTTCTGCCGGAAAAAGTCGGCCGCCTCTTGTCCCATGAGCGTGGAGCCGAAGACGAGCAGGCATAGGCCCGGCAGCGTCCTGGTCCAGCTTCGACCTGGTTGCAACGACAACCTCATTGGGGACTTGCTCCTTCCGCCGGATCATTCCCGGCAATGTTGACCAGTTTCGTCCGCGCGCCGCATGGACGCGCGAAATCGGCTATGGTCGTTGATTCCAAAAATGCCGTGTACACTTCTCTCACCCTGTGCCAGGCTTCGTGAGCCGGACACTGAAGCGACACGTCGCACTCATGACTGCTGCTCAGAAAGCAACGCTGCTTCCATCGCTGCCGGTCAAACAACTCAACCACTTCGAACAACCTGATCTCCGTCGCCTGGCGGCGTAACCGGTAGCCTCCACCGCTGCCACGCGTGGCATCGATCAGGCCCGCACCCCCGAGGGTCCACAAGATCTTCGACAGGTAGTTCGACGGGATTCCGGCGGCCTCGGCCAGTTGCTTACCGCGGACCGTGTTTCCTTCCGGCAGAGATGCCATCTCCACCAGAGCTCGCATTGCATGTTCCGCCGTTGTCGAAACCATTGTCGAGTTGTTCATGAAGAACTATATTACTTCTAAAAATTTAGTCAAGCATAACCTTTTTGGACAGATTGAAATGACGCTCCGGCCATTAGAATCAATTGGTTACAAATTGGAATAAGTTCTCTGCCCCGTGAAAGAAACCTGCTTTACAGTGACCTGAGTCACGGCGGCGAAGACGGGATTCGACTACGATCACGCTATGGGTACAAACACAACTTTATTGTCCAGTCAGACAGTCTCCGAGATCGCGTCCCGTTCCCTGTCCGCCGTTCGTGTGTTCGAACGTCTCGGGATCGACTACTGCTGCGGCGGTAAGAGGCCCGTGGACGAGGTTTGCCAGGAGCACGGCCTCGACTCCGCCACGGTTCTGCAGGAGTTGGATGTCGCCCTCACCAACCGTCCCGCCGATGAAACCGATTGGAACGCCGCTACCTTGCGGGATCTGATCCGCCACATCGTCGGCAAGCACCACGAATACCTGAAGCTGGAGCTGCCCGGGCTGGCCCAGCGTCTGGAGAAGGTGATGCGGGTATACGGCGAGCAGGATAAGGCCACGCTGGGTCCGATCCCGCGCCTGTTCCAGGACCTGCGTTCCGAGATGGAGCTTCACATGCATAAGGAAGAGATGATTCTCTTCCCCTTCATGGAGAGAGTGGAAGCCGAGGTACTCAGCGGGCGGCCCGCGCCCCCCGCGCCCTTCGGCAGCGTGAAGAACCCCATCGCCATGATGGAACACGAGCACGACAGCGCCGGCGCCGCCCTCAGGGGCATGCGCGAAAGCACGAAAGACTACGCCATTCCCGAGTATGCCTGCGTAACCTATCGCTCGCTACTCGATGGTCTCCGGGAGATGGAGCAGGATCTGCACATCCACATCCACCTGGAAAACAACATCCTTTTCCCGCGCGCGCTGGCGATGGAACTGGACAACCAATAAGCAAGCGCACCCGGCCCTCGGGGCCGGCAAACACGCCACTTCCTCCAGGGCCGGTCAGGCAGCCTCACGGCTTGCCCCGGCCCACTTTTACTTCAGTTGCACGCCCCGCCGCCGAGCCCACTCCCGTCCCTGGTCTTCCTGCGCCTGCACCGAAACCTCTCGTTCGGAGATGGCGAAGATCTTGGTCTCTTCCTTCTCGAAGTGCTTGTGGGTCTCCTCGATCGTGCGCAACAGGAACCGGCGGGCCTCCTCTGGATCGGTTGCCACCAATGCCCCGGTCAGCAGAAGGCGGATCACCTGGTGGTCCGTCGGTCCCGGCGTGCCGTCGGGATTGGGAGCGGGCAGCGGAAGGTGCTCCTCGATGGGCGGACGCAGGATCGCGTCTTCCAGGTCGGCGTGCGAAATCAGTACGGATTCCAGGCAGGCGGCCATCACCCGTAGCTCCTGCAGGGTGGATCCTTCGGATCGCTCCTGGATCAATGCCAGCAGCGGATTCATCGCGCCGTGCTCGCCCTTGAGGGCGTCGGTGAGCCTCATGGAATTAACCCTAGCGCAAGACCGCGGCGATGGAAACAAGTCGTGAGAAATTACCGCGACCGTCCCGCTACCGGCCGAAGCGCTCGGCGTTGATCTTCTCGAAGTTGCTCCACTTCTCCGGCAGATCGTCGAGCGCGAAGATGGCCGAAACCGGGCACACCGGCACGCAGGCGCCGCAATCGATGCACTCCTGCGGGTCGATGTAGAGCTGCTCGGCTTCGGCGAAATCCGCCTCGTCCTTGCGCGGGTGAATGCAGTCCACCGGACAGGCATCCACACATGCCGTGTCTTTCACGTTGATACAGGGTTCCGCGATGATGTAGGCCATGCTGCCTCCTTGGGTGCGGCGATGCCGGCCTGCCAGGGCGGCCGGCCAGTTAAAAGATATATCGCTCCTATATCTTAAGACCGGAACCGGCAAAAAGCAATAGCGCTACTATATCTTTTAGACGCCTTCATGAACCTCACCGTACAGACCGACTACGCCTTCCGTGTCCTGATGTTCCTGGCGGTGCGCGCGCCAAGGGCCGCAACCATTCAGGAGATGTCGGACCACTACGGAGTTTCGCGCGGCCATCTGATGGTTCTGGTGCATCGCCTGGGTTCGTTGGGAATGTTGGCGACGACGCGGGGCCGGCGCGGCGGCGTCCGTCTGGCGCGGCCGGCTTCGGAGATCCGTCTGGGCGAGGTGATCCAGGCAACAGAACCGGATTTCGACCTGGCCGAGTGCTTCACCGGGGAGTCCGACCGGTGCCTGATCTCAGAGCCCTGCAAGCTGCGCGGCATACTCAGCGAAGCTCTGTCCGCCTGGTTCGACGCCCTGAACCGCTACACCGTGGATGACCTGGTGAAGCGCAACCCTCCCCTGGTGCGCCTGCTGCGGACAGACGAACCCGCGGGCGGCTCCAGCCACACCGCGAACGCTTAGAAACTAAAGGCGTAGAATCAAACTATGAGTACAACCCCTGCCGGCGGCTGGGACGGTATCGAGGATCATCCATGAGCACCTCCCATACTTCACCTGGACGTCATCTTTTCCTGGGTACCGTCTCCTTCGCGCTCTGCTTCTGCGCCTGGGGAATGATTGCCGCCTTTGCTCCGCAGTTTCGGGCCGAGCTTGGGCTGACGGCGACGCAAGCCTCCCTGCTGGTGGCCACACCGGTCCTGCTAGGCTCGCTGGCGCGTATTCCGGCCGGGCTGTTGACCGACCGCTACGGAGGACGCCTGGTCTTCTCCGTGCTCTGCCTGATCTCCGCCCTGGCTGTTCTCCTGGTGCCGTTCGCCAGCAACTACAGCGAGTTGATCGGCGCGGCCTTCCTGCTGGGAATGGCCGGCGCCTCCTTCGCCGCGGGCGTCGGGTATGTGTCCCGGTGGTTCCCCGCCGAGGCTCAAGGTACCGCCCTGGGCGTGTACGGCTTGGGCAATGCGGGCCAATCCGTCGCCGTTTTCCTGGGCCCTCTGGTGGCGGCCAGCTTCGGAAGACAGCATGTTTTCTTTGGCGTGGCAGGATTGCTGCTGGCATGGTCGGTGATTTTCGGCACTCTGGCGCGCAATGCGCCCGCCAGGGGACCAGCGCCCTCCGTGGGCGCCATGCTCCAGGTTCTTACCCACGAACGGCTGGCCTGGCTGTTGTCGGGCTTCTACTTTTTGACCTTCGGCGGCTTTGTCGCCTTCTCCATCTACCTGCCGACCCTGCTGAAAGACGAGTTCCATCTGACACCCGGCGACGCCGGCTTCCGTACGGCCGGCTTTGTCATTCTGGCGACACTCATGCGGCCGTTGGGGGGCATTCTCGCTGACCGCATTGGCGGCGCCCGCGTCCTGGCCGGCGTCTTCTCGGCTCTGGTTCCGTTTGCCTGTCTCATGGCCTGGAACGCCATGCTTCCCTTTTCGGTGGGCGCTCTCGGGTGCGCCGCTCTGCTGGGCTTGGGCAACGGAGCGGTGTTCAAACTGGTGCCGCAGTGCTTCCCCACCCAGACTGGAGCCGTCACCGGGCTGGTGGGCGCCATGGGCGGTTTGGGCGGTTTCTTCCCTCCCCTGCTGCTCGGCGTCTTTCGCGACCAGCTCGGCATGGTCTGGCCCGGCTTCTTCCTGCTGGCCGCGGCCAGCACCGTGCTGGCGGTGCTGAATCATCGCATCATGCTGCCGCGCGAACTCCAGATCGAGGAGTTGATGACGCCCACGCTGCGGCGCCGCGCCGACCAGTTGCGCGCGGGCCTGTGGGCCACGCTGATCACGGCGCTGCTGTGCGCCTCGATCGTGGTGGGCTCCCGGAACCTGCAAAACTTCGACGCGGCGTTGGTCGTCTACACCTTCGCCGTCGTGTTCGCCGCCTGGGGCGTCAGTTACCACTACGCCGTCTGGCTTCAAAAGCCGCCGACCCGCCGCTACTGGGAGCGCGGCCTCGAACTGGTGCGCCGCTTCGGGGTGCTCCGCTCGGCCGCCATCGTGGGGGAAACCGCCTCCACTCATCTGGTCGCCCAGACCTTCATCGCCAAGCGCTCGAAACTCCGCTGGTGGATGCACTTCTGTCTTTTCTGGGGCTGCGTGACCGCCGTCGCCATCACCTTCCCGCTTGTGTTCGGCTGGATTCACTTCACCTCATCGCCCGACGACCAGCTCACCTACATCACCTGGCTGTTTGGCTTCCCGGTCAGTTCGTTCGAGGTGCGCACCGTGGTGTCGTTCGTGCTGTTTCACGGCCTGGACTTCTCGGCGGTTCTCGTGCTGGCGGGCATCAGCCTGTCTTTGTGGCGGCGCATGAGGGATGAAGGCGCGTTGTCCCTGGAGTCCCTATCGGTCGACTTCATGCCGCTCATCCTGCTGTTCGCCATCTCGGTGACTGGCCTGGCCCTGACCGCGTCGGCCATGTGGCTGCGCGGCACATTCTACGAATTTCTCGCCGTCCTGCACGCCATTACCGTCATCAGCGCTCTGCTGTACCTGCCGTTCGGCAAGTTCTTTCACATCTTCCAGCGGCCGGCGCAGTTAGGCGTGAAGCTGTACAAACTCGCCGGAGACCTCGATGGCGGCGCGCTCTGTCCCCGGTGCGGCGGCCGTTTCGCCACCCAGATGCAGATCGACGACTTGCGCACGGTCCTCAAGCAGTTGGGATTCGACTACTCCACGCACGGCGTGGCGGATCACTGGCAGGCTCTCTGCCCGCCCTGCAAACGCAAGTCGCTCGCCGTGTCTCAACTTAAATCCAAGGAGCAAGCACATGGCTAAACCGCCGCTACCCGTTGAGGACCTCGTGCGGAGTTATGGCCCAACTCTGAAGTACACCCCTCCCGGCGGATGGACCCAAAGCGCCCGCCACGCCGGGGACCGCCTCGTAAAGACACACTGCTGCTTTTGCGGACAGCAGTGCGGCATTCAACTTCGCGTGCGGGAGAACGAGGTGATCGGGTTCGAGCCCTGGGACGAGTTCCCCTTCAACCGCGGAATGCTCTGCCCGAAGGGCGTGAAACGCTATTTGCAGGGCTCGCATCCGGACAGGCTTCTGGACCCGCTGCTCCGGACCGACACAGGCTTCCGGAAAGCCTCCTGGGACGAGGCCCTCGCTATGACGGCGCAGCGCCTGCGGGAGATTCAGGACCGGCACGGGCGCGATTCCGTGGCGGTACTGGGCGGCGCGTCGCTGATCAGCGAGAAGTCCTACCTCCTGGGCAAGTTCGCCCGCCTGGCGCTCGGCACGCGGCACATCGATTACAACGGACGCCTCTGCATGGTCTCGGCCGGCACCGGCTACAAGCTGGCGCTCGGCGTGGACCGTAACCCCAACCCCTGGTCGGACATCCCGGAAGCGCAGGTGGTGATCGTCGCCGGATCGAACGTCGCCGAATGCTTTCCCATCACCACCGACTATCTCTGGCGTATGAGGGACAATGGCGGCAAGCTGATTGTCGTCGATCCCCGCAGAACCCCCATCTGCCGGAATGCCGATCTGTATCTGCCCGTGAAGCCAGGGATGGATACGGCGCTGTTCGCGGGCATTCTTCACGTGGTGCTCAAAGAGGGACTGGAAGACCGCGCCTTCATCGAAAACCACACCACGGGCTTTGAAGCCGTGGAGCAATATGTAAAGGAGTGGGACCCGCGCCGCACCGCGGAGGCCACTGGCGTTCCTCCGGAAGCGATCGAGAAAGCCGCCCGGTGGTTCGGCAAAGCCGAGCGCGCCATGGCCCTGCACGCGCGCGGCGTCGAGCACCACTCGCACGGTGTGGAAAACGTGCTGGCGATCGTCAACCTGTGCCTGGCCACGGGCAATATTGGACGCCCCGGCGCGGGTCCGAACATGATCACCGGGCAGGGCAACGGCCAGGGCGGCCGCGAGCACGGCCAGAAGTGCGACCAGTTGCCCGGACAACGGCATATCGACGATCCGGCGGCCCGCAAGTATGTAGCAGGCGTGTGGGGCGTGGAGCCCGACTCGCTCCCCTCGGCGGGCTACACGGCGATGGAGATCCTGGAGGCGATTCACCGGGGAGAGATCAAGGGCCTGCTGTCCATCTGCTTCAACCCCCTCGTCTCGCTCCCCGATGCCGGCTATATCCGCGAGGCGCTGAACAAGCTGGAATTCTTCGGAATCATCGACTTCTTCCTCTCTGAAACCGCTCATCACGCCGACGTGGTTCTCGCCGGCAGCCTGCAGGAAGAAGAAGAAGGAGTGGTTTGTTCGGGCGAAGGCCGGGTGATCAAGATCAACAAAGCCGTCGATCCGCCGGGCAACGCCTGGGCGGACTCGCGCATCATCGTCGACCTGGCGAAGCGTCTGGGCGCGGGGGACCGCTTCCGGTTCGCCAGCACGCGCGAGATTTTTGATGAAATGTGCGTGGCCTCCAAGGGCGGCACGGCGGACTATTCGGGCATCACCTGGGAACGTCTCGAAAAGGAGATGGGCCTCTTCTGGCCGGTACCGTCGGAAAATCATCCGGGCACGCCGCGCCTGTTCGAAGACCGTCATTTCAAACATCCCGACGGAAAGGCCCACTTCCTGGTGGCCGAAGTGAAACCGGGCGGAGATCCGCTGGACAGCTCCTTCCCGCTGCACCTGACCACGGGACGCGTCGTGAGCCAGTTTCTTTCCGGCACGCAAACCCGCCGGATCGGCCCGCTCGTGGACCAGTATCCCGAGCCACGCGCCGAGATTCATCCGGAACTCGCCGCCCGCCATGGCATCGCCAATGGCGAACTGATGACCGTTACCACGCGGCGCGCTTCCATGACGCTGCCCGCCCTCGTTGTACGGACCATCCGCCCGGACACGGTCTTCATCCCGTATCACTGGCCCGGTCGCAAGAGCGTGAACGGACTGACGCACCGGACGCTGGACCCGAGAAGTAAAATCCCCGAATTCAAGAGTTCCGCCTGCCGCATCGGGAAGGCTGCGGTGCCGGACGGCATGAACTCGAGCGGCCAGCTCAACGTGCTGGGAGGAGGCTAGAATGCTGGGCTACGAATTCTATGTCGATCCATCGCGCTGCATTGGCTGCCAAAGCTGCGTGAATGCTTGTGGCGAGTGCGGCACGCACCGGGGCGTATCGTTGATCCACCTGGATTTCTTCGATCGCGAATGGACCACTGCCTCCACGCCGATGGTCTGCATGCACTGCGAGAATCCAACGTGCGCCCAGGCCTGCCCGGCCGATGCCATCAAGAAGGGAGAGGATGGCGTGGTGCGCAGCGCCTTGAAACCGCGCTGCATCGCCTGTTCGAACTGCGTCCTGGCATGCCCGTTCGGCGTGCCCAAGGTGCAGATCGAGATGGAATTGATGATGAAGTGCGATATGTGCTACGACCGCACCTCGGTTGGACTCCGGCCAATGTGCGCCACAGTGTGCCCGTCGCAGGCGCTCATGTATGTCACCCCCGCCGAGGCCGCCCGGTTGCGGCGTGACACTCCCGTGAACACCTTCCGGTTCGGCAACCAGGAGGTCAAGACAAAGGTGTTCGTGTACCTGCCCCAGGGCGAGGATGCTCTCGCCGTGGAAGCCGATGTGGTGAATGATTTGTGGAGGTCGACAGAATGAGCGACAAGCCCGTATCCTGCCCGCGCGAGAAGCGTTTGTGGAGCGAAGAGTTCTCGGTCGCGGCCGGTGAGCAGAGCTTCGTGGAACGCCGCCAACTCGGCAAGTTCCTGCTGCTGACCAGCGCCGCCATGTTCGCCGGCCAGATCTGGCTGCTGGCCAAGGATGCATTCACGAAGCGGGTGCACACCATCTGGCCCCGCAAGGCCGTGGCCTTGGAAAGCGAGTTGGCCGTCGGTGCGGCGAAGGTATTCGCTTATCCCGGACCGCAGGACAACTGCCTTCTCATCAGGGTTGACGAGGAACGGTATGTGGCCTACAGCCAGAAGTGCACGCACCTGTCCTGCGCCGTTGTCTATTCGGCCGGAAACAGACGGCTGGAGTGCCCCTGCCACGAAGGCTATTTTTCCATCGAGGACGGCCATGTGATCCAGGGCCCCCCGCCGCGGCCGCTGCCGCGCATCGAACTGGAACGGAGCGGAGGCCAGTTGTACGCCAAGGGCATCACCGTGTTCGGCCAGGAGGAAGCCCGGTGACTCCCGAAGGCCGTTCCGCCGCGCGCAAACGCGCCGCACGCGCGATGGATGGAGCGACGATCCTTCTGATCGTGCTGCTCATCGTGCAAATCTGGCTTCTCATGGCCTCCGTCGAGTCCTGGCTGGCCGGACACCGCGGCGTGGCCCTTCCCGCGGCACTCATGTCCGGGGCCCTGTTCTGCGGTTGTGTGGGCCTGGTGATGCTCGCCCATCGCGCAGGCAGAACGGCGCGCACGCCCGGAACCGGCGGCGCCCCGCCTCCGTCCTCGTAAGAGGATTCCCAGCTTGCAAAGGAGACCTGCCCCGCGGCGGATGATATCGTCAATATAGGGCATGCTTTCCACGACTTCGCAGTACGCGCTTCGCGCTCTCACGTTCATCGCGGCCCATGAGGGCGTCGAAGCGGTTCTCGGGCGAAGGATCGCGGAAAAGACGGGAATCCCGTCGAATTACCTCTCCAAGCTTCTGATAGAACTGAACAACGCCGGCTTGGTCAGCGCATCACGCGGAACCGGCGGCGGTTACCGTCTCGCCGCTCCCCCGTCGTCAATCACGCTGAACCAGGTGGTGGGCGTCTTCGATCCGGATGTCGTCAACCCCTGCTGCCTCTTGGGCCACAGCCATCTCTGCTCGGATGAAACCGCCTGTTCGGCGCACTCCGTCTGGAAGAAAACCCGCGCCGCCTTGACCACGTTCCTCAACTCCACCACGCTGGCCGACATCGCCGGTCTGAAGCACGCCCGGCCGAAGAAGAAATCGCAGCCGAAGCCAAAGAAGAAACGCAGCGCCGCGAAGCCAGCCAGGCAGAGCGGCGGACGCGCCCGGTAGCCCGGGCACGTCCATTCAACGCTTCGTCGCGATGAAAGCCACCGCGCTCAAATGGCTGGCGTAGCGCTTGAACATGCTTCGCATGGCCAGCACGCGGCGGCGGGCGTCCGGCTTCCGGATGACGTTGGCCAGAATCGTCAACATTCCGCCCAAACCTTCGTCGGCCAGGACGCGGCCGGGTTCCAACAGGTGCATGGGCGACAGCTTCCGCCATTCCACCGTGAAGCCCAGCTTCTCCAGAAACGCCCGCCATTCGCCGGCAGTCAATGGCCTGACTCCGACGTGAATGTTCATCGACATTTCGCGTTCAATCTCCCGGCGCGTGGAATCGGCGATGTCGTCCGGAAGCAGCGCCAGCTCGTGGATGGCGTAGCGTCCGCCGGCTTTCAGCAGCCGGTGAGCCTCGGCGCCGATGCGCTCTTTCTGCTCCTTCGTCTGCATCGACAGCATCGCCTCGCCAATCACGATGCTGGCCGATTCGCCCGGCAACCCCGTCTGTTCCGCTGATGCGGCGTGAAAGCGCGCACCCTGCTCCGCCAGAGCCGCGCTCAGCCTCTCCACCACCGAGGCATCCCGGTCCACGCCCGTGTAGGACCTGGGACCCGCCGCCAGCAGCTTCCGCGCCGTGGCGCCCATGCCCGGCGCGAATTCCACGATGTCGTCCCGCGGTCCCGGACGAAGCTGGCCGATCATGTCATGGGTTAGCTCAATGCCCCCCGGACGCAACACCTTCTTGCCAAGGCTGGCCAGCAGCCAGTGCCCCGGCATCCGGGCTGCATCCAGCTCGAATTGTGCCGTATGTGCGTTCATGTGCCTGGTTCCTCCTGTCTCCCTTCGCCCGCATACCCAACCGCGGCGAGTTCCGGGGCCTGGTTCGTACCATGCAAGAGCGGCCAGGCGCCATCCGCGCCGGATGCGTAGCCGTTCAAACTCAAAAGCGGAGTCAGAGACGTGGCATGCAGCCGCCGCCGCATGAGACCCACCAGGATTCCAAACGGAATCGGGGAAAGAAGGATCGCCCATCCCATCGGGGTCTCCGGCGCGCGCAGACGCACCTGGCTCAAGGGCACTTCAAACACGCGCAGGCCCTGGAAGAGATCCCGCAACCGGTTCGGCTGCGTGGGAGCTTTCCCGCCAGCCGCTGCGGCCTGCCGGCCCGGCTCTCGCTGCACGGCGCTTGTCGCCTTGCGGAAGGCCGCTTCGTAAGCCAGAACATCGCTGGCCGGCACAGCTTGCAACTCGCGCGCCGTGGCGGCGACGTACTGTATCAGCTTGCGGTTGGCGCACGCATTCGCATAGCAACTGACGCCGCTCTGCTTCACCGACTGCGTGTAGGCCGCGACCAGCGCACGGCGGTCCTCGTTGCTGAACCGGTATACGCCCTGACGGTCAATCTCGATCAGCCGCGCGGCCACCATTTGGCGGGCGTGGGGATTCGACTCCCGGAACCATCGCTCCAGCCCCAGCTTGCGCTTGTCGTTGATATAGGTTTCCAGCGTCTCCTGCCACACACTGGCGTCCACCTGTTCCGGCGACGTGGACCGGAATCCGTACAGGTGCTCAATCTCCTTGGCGATTTGTTGCGCGCCGGCATACCCGGCTGCCTTCATGCCCTCGATCCACTTCTCGTTCCACAGCCGGGTGGTGAGTTCGCGCTTCAAGAAGTGCCCCGCCTCGTCGTAACGCTCGGCGCCTGCCTTGCGCGCGTTCGCGATCAGGAACTCGGGCGCGCGGCCGGAGGCCTCCCTGGTCGCCGCGTTCAATCCTCCGGCGAACTGGTAGGTCTCATCGTTGTCCACCAGCCCGTAGAGGTTCGACGACCGCCCGTGCACCACCACTTCATTCCGTTTGAGCTGGCGTTTCAAGGCGTCGCCGACGGCCACGCCTTCAAGCCCCGC
Organism: Bryobacterales bacterium; assembly: GCA_020852175.1. GTDB lineage: Bacteria > Acidobacteriota > Terriglobia > Bryobacterales > Bryobacteraceae > JAFLBB01. The sequence continues at coordinate 208,841 of JADZBH010000004.1, forward strand.
CCCATAGGCGTAGTTCATGTTCCGCAGGTAGAGATTCGCCGCCGCCGAAGGATCGCCGGCATCGCGGGAAAACTCCATCATGCCCGACATGCCCACGCCAAACACGCCCGGCTGCGGGCCGAACACCCGGGCGCGCGCGGCCTTCCGCGCCAACTCGGGCGCCGTTCCGCTGGCGATCAGTTCGTTTTCCACCTCCAGCGTCTGCGACTGGATCGCGTTGTCCTCGGGAGCCTCGCGGACCAGGCGGACCGCCTTGTCCAGCAAGGGAAGCTTTTCCGGCATTCCATCCCGGTACAGGCCCGACATGGTTAACACCACGTCCACACGCGCCCGGCCCAACTCCTTGGCCGGAATCAATTCGACGCCCGCCACCTGGCCACGGCCGTTCCAGATGGGGCGGACACCCAGCAGCGCCATGGCCTGCGCCTCCTGGAGCCCTTGCGTTCTCCCGCTCTCGCCGTACCACAGCACGAAGGATACGCGCTTGGGCGGCGCGCCGTGCTTCTTTTCGTAGGTCTGGATCAACCCCTGGGCAAGCCTCTCGCCAGCCGCCCAGGCGGCCTTGGACGGGAACCCGCGAGGGTCCTGGTCGTGCATGTTCCGTCCGGTCGGCAGCGCTCCGCCCACGCGCAGCGGATCGCCCGCGACACCGCTGGAGACGAACCGTCCGCTCAGCACGGCCATCATGTTGTCCAACTCGGCCGCTGGCGAGGAGCGAAGGTTGCTCAACCACTCTCCGGCTTCTTTCAGCACGCTCCGGCAGGCTTCGCTGGATGCAATGGCGGCCGCCGGGCCGTTCATCAGGGCCTGGGCCCACGCGGAGGCATTCGCTCGGATCTCCGCCTGCGTCTGGGGCGTCGCGCTGTTGTTCAGGTATGCCGTCACGGCCTCCAGCAGATCCTTGTCCGCCGGCATTCCGCCGATGCGATGGAGACCGATCGGAATCGCCTGCTCTTCCAACTCGCGCAGGTATTCGGTTAACCCCGCCATGCGTACCGGCACGGGATCGGAATCGGCCAGCTTCAACTGCTCATCCAGCTTCTTCCGCTTGGCCGCGGCCCAGGCCGCGATGGCGTGCTCGCCGGCCACCATCGGCGCGCTTTCCCGCGTGCTTTCGTAATTTTGCAACGAGGACTTCATCCCCGCGAAGTCCGGCGGCGTCCCGGCCGCGGCCAGAACGGGCGTCAGGTGGCTGACAATCACGGCATTGGACCGCCGCTTGGCCTGCAAGTATTCGCCGCCGCCGTCCACCAGATAGTAGTAGGCGTGCGGCAACTCGCCCACCAGCGCCGCTCCGGGATCGCTGTCGGGTTGCGCCACGTCCTTCCCGGACAACCACTCCAACGTGCCGTGCCGCCCGAAATGGATCATGGCGTCGGCCTGCACCTGCTTGCGAATCCAGAGGTAAGCCGCGATGTAGGAATGGGGCGGCGGCGTGTTCTTGTCGTGTGACTTGGCATCGGATTCTGACAACTCGCCTCGCAGCGGTTGCGGGGCAAGCCAGAGATTGCCCAGCCGCACGCCCGCCATCACGAAGTATGATTTTCCTTCGGCGTGCACCGTCATCAGCTTCGAATTCCCCGGCGGCCCCCACGTCCGGTTCACCGCCTGCTGAAATTCCAGCGGCAACTCGGCGAACCACTTCTCATAACGGGCGACGGGAAGCAGCGCCGCGTGGCCCTCGTTCAGCAGCGCCTCCAACTCTCCCGGCGCGTACTCGCCCACGTTCCGTCCGCTCAACAACAACAGCTTTTTCAACCGCTCGGCGTCCGGCAGCCTGTCTCCAATCTGGTAATTCTCCTTGCCCAGACGTTCCACGACATTTCGCAGGCTGGGAATCAGATCCAGGTAACTCGCGCCCAGCGTGGCCTTGCCCGCGGGGTTATTGAAGTAAATCAGAGCCAGCTTCTTCTCCTGGTTCGGCTTCTTCCGCAGCACCACCCATCGCGCCGCGCGGCCCGCCGCCAACTCCACCTGCGCCTGCACCGGCACGGGCTTTCCGCCCTCGGCCTTCGGGGCGGCGGCGGCGATCAGAATCGGTTCGCTCACGCCGGAGTGTTCAGGGTTGCCTACCTGAATCGGAAGTCTTCCGGGCGGAAGCCCGCTCTCCGCCTTTCGCCACTCAGCTTCGGTGGCGGCCGTGGTCATCAGATTCATCGCGTGCAGCCCGTACTTCTCAAAGATCTGGCCGTTCTCGGGCCCAGGCATCACCGCGTCCACCAGCATCATCAATTCCACTGCCGCTTTACCCTCGCGGGCGAAGTAAGGCTCGGCCTTGCTCAGCGGCCAGCCAAAAATGGGAACGGGAGCCAAATCCCGTTTCTCCAACGCCCGGATCATCGCATCCACCGGAGCCGTCTCGTCATGGTCCAATAGTCCCTTGAAAAACAGGATCCCCACGCGCGGGGCCTGGACCACGCCGCGGGAGGCCAGCCATGATTCATATCCGGCGAGCGTCGCAAAGGTGTGCGGCGCGTCGGGGTGATAGATGCCCACCGCCGGGCGCTGCTCCAGGGGCGGTTGCTCAATGGCCGGTTTCCCTTTCGCCGCTCCGTGCAAAATCACCAGAAAGCCCACCAAATTATCAACCCCGCCGCCATGCAGATAGCGGGAGGCCTCGGCGAGTTTCGGACTGGACGGCACCCGCCAGTTCGCCATCACCAACGGCGCCATCGTGCCGCCGACGGCCGCGCCCTTCGCGGCCAGCGCACGAACCGTCCCCGTGCAGGCGAGCATGGACTCGGACCAGAATCCGCCCTCCACGAACAGCACTCCGGCTCCGGGCAGCGCCGCGCAATCCAGGTTCTCCGCGGCCAACACCAGTTCCAGCCTGCCCGCTCCATACCGCTGCTCGAAGACAGCCAGTGCCCGTTCGAGCGAGGCCGGGTGCGAGGTGATGACAACGGCGCGCACCGGCGCCGCGGCGTACGCGATCAAGGGCGAATGGGCCGTCAGCACGGCGGCGAATAACGCGGCCTTGAAGACTCTCCGGCTCATTCCGCGCCCCCCAGCCGGAACTTCAGGGCGGCCTCCACGCTGAACGGAGCGGTCAGACGGTACGCCGGGTCCACATTGCCGGTCATGTTCCGGAACGTGGTTCGCAGCGACAGGCGGCGCGTCAGATCCTTTTGCAGGTTCAGGCCCAGCAGTTCGAAACCGTTCATGTAGGTGCGATCGCGCCCGCTCAATCCGAAATAGGTGGAACCGGTCGCATTGCCGAAGAAACTCACCAGGACGCCGTGGCGCTGCTGGCTCCAGGTGAGCCGGAAATTGCCGCGATGGCGGGGCGCATACTCGAGCAGCGTCGCCACGTCGCGATTCAGCGTATCCAGATACTGATACCCGGCGGTGAACTCCAGTTGCCGGTTCCAGGTGTGCGTGACCGAGGTGGACGCGCCCCGGATTCTGGCTCGTCCGATATTGCCGTAGCGGTAGATGCTGGCGCCGCCCTGAACGCCCATGAAACGCGTCAGGATCATGTCCGACATATCGTTGTGAAACAGCCGGGCATCCAGGCGCGTCCTGGCGCCCAACGCCAGCAGCGAACTGGCGTGATACGACCAGGACTCCTGCGGACGCAGCCCGGGCTCGCCGTAGATGCGAATCCGCCCCCCGGCATGCGTGTGGAACAGATACATTTCGTTGAAATCCGGCGCCCGAATGCCGCGCGTGGCCCCGCCGGACACGGAAAGCCATGACAGCGGCCGCCACGATAGCGCGCCCTGCGGGGAGAACCGGCTGCCGAAAATCGTGTCGTGATCGGCGCGATAACCGGCCAGCAGGCGCAGACCGCGGTGCAAGGGGATCTCCGTCGTGGTGAGTTGCGACCAGACATCGGTGGTGGCGAAACTGCCCGCCGTGGAGAGACGGTCGCCCGTCATCCCCAACCGGTTGAAGAAGACGCTCGAGGAGAGCCGCAGACCGCTGGGCCGCGCGATGGACCACTCGGCGTCCGCGCCGGAGGCATCGTTTTCCGTTTTCTGCGCTCGCAGGCTAACCGGCGAGCGATAGGCCACGTCCTCGTCCGAGCGGTAGTACATTCTGCGTCCGCGAAAGGTCAGCAGGCTCGCGCCGCCCAACGTGTAGGAGGCGCGCGGCAACAGCGCCAGCCGGCGCTTCGGCCTCTGGAAGTCATACACGCCCGTGAGATCGCTGCCATCCGCGCCCCAGAAGTCCTGGTCGGACCAAAGCGTGGTCATCCCCACGTTCCAGTTCCGCCACTGGGGCAGGTACAGGCTCGAAAACAGATTCCGCATACGGTTGGCGGGCTGCGTCTTGCCCAGCGTGCCGCGATCCAGGTCGTAGCCCAATCCCCGCTGCACCGCACCCGCTCCGTAGATGGCAAAACCACCCTTGGAGTAGCCGCCATCGGCGCGCAACAGTCCGGTATTGAAGGAGCCATAGCCGGACTCGACCGACCCGTGGGACCCGGCCGAGGCCCGGCGGGTAACCAGGTTGATGGCGCCACCCATGCCCTGCAAACCGTAGGTCATGGCGCTGGCGCCGGTCTTTACTTCAATCGATTCGAGGATCGAGGCATCGAACTGGTTCAGATCCACATAGCCGTTGACGCGCCCGGTCAGCGGCTGCCCGTCCAACAGAATCTCCACGTCGCGCGAGCCGAATCCCTGTAGGTTGGCGCTGCCCCCGCCGGAATGCTCTCCGCCGGCGAAGGTCACCACCTCGGGCTGCTCCTGCAAGGCGTCATTCAATTGCCGGGCGCCAATCGCCTTCAACTGCTGTCCGTCCATCTGCCGCACTGGCAGCGGGGACTCCAGCAGCGACTCCGGCAGACGGGACGCCGTAACCTGCACCTGGCTTGCGACTGAAGAGATGCGCAGGGCCAGGTTGACGGTCTGCTCTCCCTCTCCCGGAGCGATCGTGATGGAGCCGGATGCCCCCTCCATGCCGCTGCCCGTGGCCCGCACCACATAGGCGCCGGGCCTGGCATCCACGCACCAGCGCCCATCGGGCTCCGTCATGCCGCGCTGTACGGCGGCGGCCGCGAGCGGCTCCAGTGAGATCATCACGGAGCCGGCGGGTAGCCCCTGCGGATCCTGCACCACCGCGCAGGTTCGCCGCAGGCGCGAGGCGGGAACGGAACCCGCGGCGGACTGGCCGCAAGCCAGGCCCGCGGAATAGAAGAAGACGACGGCCGCGATGAAGGCGGACCAAGAATTGCCAATCACCAGTTTTTTCTCCTCATGACGCCGGCGCGGAACGTCTTCCGCCGCCCGGATTGCATGGATTCGATACTCTTCCTGCCAATCATTAACATCTAAAATAATGAGCCAACCGTCGTTGGCAGCTTGCATAGTGGTACCTAGCTTGCATTATGTGCGTCATGCAAATTTGTGTCAATCATTATTTGCAAATCATTTGCATTAATTCTATCACGAGCCCGCCGCCGCCAGCCGCCTCCGCCCACCTAACCCGTGGCGTCCTCGGGCAGCCGCGCGCCAAAATGGTATCCGTATGGAAGTGGTTTCAGGTTTTCCTTCCCAGGCCGATGTAGTCCTGATTGGCGCCGGTTTCGCGGGCGCCGCGACCGCGGCGGCGCTGGCGCGCGCGGGGATGACGGGCGGGCTGCTCCTGGAGCGGGAACGGCAACCCGGCGTCCACGCTTCCGGCCGCAATGCCGCCATCGCCCGGCAACTGGAGCGCCATCCCGCCCTCTTGTCGCTGGCTGTCGATGGGGTTCGGCGCCTGGGAAGCCACATGGTCGATGGGCGCCCCGTGCTGGACCGGACCGGGGGAATCTACCTCTTTCAGGGGACACCCGATGACGCCAACGGCCTGCTGGCCGGGTTGCACGGCCATGGCGTGCCGTCCGGACTACTCCTGCCCGCCGATGCCTGCGTCCAGTTTCCCTTTTTGCGTGGCTTCGATTTTCAGTACGCCATCTGGTGCCCCGCGGACGGCATCGTGGATATCCATGGGCTGCTCAGCGGACTGCTCGCCGAGGCCGGAGAGGGAAGGATTGCACTGGTCACGGATTGTGCCGTGGAGTCGATAGTCCTGGAGAATTCCCGCGTGGCGGGCGTCCGGACCACGCACGGCGAGGTGCGAACCTGTCTCGTCGTGGATGCCTCGGGCGCCTGGGCGGGTCATCTGGGCCGCGCCGGCTCCCCTCTCCCGCTGAAGCCCCTGCGCCGGCATCTGTTTGTCGGGGAAGCGGGGGAGGGGGCGGAAGTTCCCCGCCGGAGCGCTCCGTTTGTCTGGGACCTGGACGCCGGCTACTATCTGCGGCCCGAGGGACTGGGCCTGCTTCTGTGCGCCTGTGATGAAACGGAGCACGCGCCCGGCGTACCGGCGGTGGATCCGGCCGCGGCGGAACTGCTCGCCGACAAACTCCTGCGGTTCTCTCCCGGTTTGGGGGATGTCGCCGTGCGCCGCGCCTGGGCCTGCCTGAGAACCTTCGCGCCGGACCGGTTGCCGGTGATCGGTTGGGACGATGAGATTTCCGGTTTGTTCCATGTCTCGGGGCTGGGCGGTTTTGGCGCTACGACCTGTCTTGCCGCCGGGGATCTGGCCGCCACACTGATTCGTGGCGGCACGCCGGAGTGGATTCACGCGAGTGAGTTCAGCCCGAAGCGGGCCGCGATGATGCCCGGCCAAGCAGTTCCGCGGCGGGGCGCCCCATGAAGGCTCGTGGATTCTGTATGCTTCGAGCATGAGAAACCAGGGAGCCCAACGGGACCGGACTTGGAAACTGGCGGACACGGGCCCCTCCCGGCGGGCTGTCCTTGCGGGGTTCCCCGCGATTCTGAGCGCGCAAAAGCGCCGCCCCAACATCCTGCTCCTGCTGGCCGACAACTGGGCCGCTCCCCATGCCTCGATTCTGGGCGACCCCATCGTCAAGACGCCCACCTTCGACCGTCTGGCCCAAGAGGGGGTGTTGTTCACCGGCGCCTGCTCACCCAACCCTTCCTGCTCTCCGGCCCGTTCCAGCCTGCTCACCGGGCAGGAGACGCACCGCCTGGGCGCGGCCGCCAACCTCTACGGGCCGCTTGCCCTATCACACCCCCGGTACACGGCATCGCTGGAAGCATCGGGCTACTTCACAGGCTATTCGGGAAAGGCCTGGGGACCGGGCCAGCCTCCCGCCGGGCCTGACGGCGTGCGCCGCAACCCGGTGGGCAATCCGTTTCCGGACTTCGACGGCTTCCTCCGAGACTGCCCTTCCGAAAAGCCTTTCTGCTTCTGGTTTGGCAGCCACGATCCCCATGTTCCCTGGTCGCGAGGCCGGGAACGTATCGCCCGGATGAATGCCGCGGCAGTCAAAGTGCCCGCCTATCTGCCGGACCGGGAGGCTACCCGGCAAGACATTCTCGGCTATTACGCCGAGGTCGAGGAGTTCGACGCGGACTGCGGGCGCATCATCGGCGCCTTGCGCCGCTCCGGGCAACTGGACAATACGTTGATCGTGATCACCAGCGACAACGGCTGGCAGATGCCACGAGGCCTGGCGAACTGCTACACGCACGGCGTCCGCGTCCCCATGGCCCTCCGTTTCCCGGAGAGGATCGCCAAAGGAACCGTTCGCAGCGACTACGCCAGTCTCTATGACCTTGCACCAACTTTCCTCGACGCGGCCGGATTGCCTGTTCCTTCGGGGCTCTCCGGAACCAGCCTCTTCGGCCGGCAAAGACGCAACGAAGTCTTCCTGGAACGGGAACGGCATGCCAACGTCAGGAAAGGCGATTTGAGCTATCCCATCCGAGGCGTGCTCGCCGGCAGCCATCTGTATCTACGCAATCTCGAACCGGATCGCTGGCCCGCCGGAGATCCCGAACACTACTGGGCCGTCGGACCGTATGGAGACATCGACGACAGCCCCACCAAGCGGATGATGATGAAGGAGAAGCCCCAGCCCTTCTTCGACCTCTGCTTCAGCAAGCGCCCCGCCGAGGAACTCTACGACCTCGCCGCCGACCCCGATCAGACCAGGAACCTGGCCGCCAGTCCTCCTCTACAATCCGTCAGGAAAAAGTTAAGCGCCGCCGTGGATGCGCACATGAAGCAGAGCGGCGATCCACGCGCGACCGGGCCCACCGCATTCTGGGACCGTGTCCCTTACACCGGGCCTAAATTCAGCGGCGCGCCCATCGACTAATGGTAGGCTGGTCTGCGCTGTTGGCATACCTGCCTCAGAGGATCACACGCAACCATGTCACAAACGCCTCGCTCCTGGTGGAGCACCGAAGATTGGGTAGTGGTTTGGATCGGCCTGCTCGCCCTGGCCGCCGTCATGCTGGGCTACAAGCCCGTTTCGCTGTCGTTCAAATGGGCCAGTCTGGTCCAGATCCCCGCGCTTTTCTCCCTGCGCCTGATTGAGTTGGCCGCATTCGGCTGGGCGCTCTCCCTGATCGGCGTCTGGATGTTGGATGGCCGTGCCGCCGCTTTCTCAAAGGGCTTCCCCGCCGTCTTCCTGCTCGGCATCGCCGCCCATCTGTGCGCGGGCAATGCGACGGCCAACGCCTGGGGCATCGAGTTCGTGATTTTCGCCCTGGCCGCCGGCCTGCTCGTCTCCAACACCATCGGCACGCCGGACTGGCTGCAACCGGCGGTGCGGACCGAGTTCTACATCAAGACCGGCATCATTCTGATGGGCGCCACCATTATCTTTTCCGAGATTCTCCAGGCGGGCGTCCTGGGCATACTGCAATCCGTACTCGTGGTGATCGTCGTCTGGTACTTCAGCTTCTGGCTGGCGAAGAAACTGCGCCTGGACGATGAGTTCGCCGCCATGCTCTCCACCGCCGTCTCCATCTGTGGCGTTTCGGCCGCCATCGCCGCCTGCGGCGCTATTCAGGGAGACCGCCGCAAACTCAGCTATGTCACCTCGATCGTGCTCATCGTCGCCGTGCCGATGATCGTCATTCAACCCTGGCTCATCCGCACGTTCGCCATCCCGGACGCCGTGGCCGGAGCCTGGCTCGGCGGCACGCTGGACACCACCGGCTCCGTGGTCGCCGCCGGAGAACTCATCAGCGAAACGGCGACCAAGGTCGGCACCATCGTCAAGTTCTCGCAAAACGTTCTGATCGGTATCGCCGCATTCATTCTCTCGCTCTGGTGGAGCGCGAAATCCTCGGGCGCCGCCAGCGCCAGCATTATCTGGGAGCGCTTCCCCAAGTTCGTACTTGGGTTCGTCGGGGCATCCCTGTTTTTCTCGTTCGTGCTGGACGGCCGCGTGGCGGTGGGCGCCAAACCGGCGATCACCGCCCTGCGCAACATGTGGTTTTCAATGGCCTTCGTGTCCATCGGCCTGGAAACCAAGTTCACCGACCTGCTCACCACCGAGGAAGGCCGCCCGTTCTGGAGCTTCCTGGGCGCGCAAGCCTTCAACGCAACCTGGACGCTCATCCTTGCGTGGTTGATCTTCGGCGGCATCCTGTTCGACGTACCGAAGCTGTAGCAGGCTGCTGAAATGCCGCCCGGCGAGGGAGCCGGGCAGCGGTTGTTGATCTCACCGCGCCAAACCCTAACGTTGGGCGGGCTTCGACGTGCCGCGCTCGCGCACCTTTGCCTCGATCCTTCCGCCGGTAGTGGCGTCAACGTTCTTCCAGTACTGGAAGGCACGTTCGAGCACCTCGCCCCGTACGCCGCCAAGCAGGCTGCCCGCCACCTGTTCCACAAGCTTCGTCCGCTGCTCGTCATTGAACACGTCGCGCACCAACGCGCCGGCCTGGGAAAAGTCGTCGTCGCCGGCACGCAGCGTATAAGCGCTGCGCACCATTTCGCCGTCCGCTTCCCAGCCATCCGCGGCCGGTCCGGAATCGCCGGCCCAACCGCGGCCCTCGCTGTTGGGCGCGTAGACCGGATCCTTACCGCTGTGCTCAAAGGCCATTTGGCCATCGAACATGTAGGTATTGACTGGCGCCTTCGGGCGGTTCACCGGAAGCTGATGGAAGTTCGTGCCGATGCGGTTCCGCTGCGCGTCATTGTAGGCAAACGCCCTGCCGAGCAGCATCTTGTCCGGCGAAAGACCGATTCCCGGAACCGTGTTCCCCGGCGAGAAGGCCGCCTGCTCAATCTGCGCGAAGAAGTTCTCGGGGTTACGATTGAGCGTCATCACCCCGACCTTGCGCAACGGGTAGTCGGAATGCGGCCAGGTCTTGGTGAGGTCGAAGGGGTTGAGGCGGTACGTCTTGGCCTCGGCATAGGGCATGATCTGTACCGACAACGTCCAACTGGGATAGTCGCCGTGCACGATCGCCTCGAACAGATCGCGGCGGTGAAAGTCCGCGTCGTTCCCCGCCATCTCCGCGGCTTCGGCATTGGTGAAAAACTGCATCCCCTGGTTCGTGTGAAAGTGATACTTCACCCAGAATTTTTCGCCGGCGTCATTGATCCACAGGAAGGTATGCGAGCCGTACCCATTCATGTGCCGCCATGTGCGGGGCAGGCCGCGCTCACCCATCAAATAAGTGACCTGATGCGCGGTCTCGGGATTGCAAGTCCAAAAATCCCATTGCATGTGATTGTCGCGGAGACCCGAATCGGGAAGCCGCTTCTGGCTGCGGATGAAGTGCGGGAACTTCATCGGATCGCGAACGAAAAATACGGGCGTGTTGTTGCCCACCAGGTCGTAGTTCCCCTCACTCGTATAGAACTTCAGGGAAAAGCCGCGCACGTCGCGCCATGTGTCCGGACTGCCTTGCTCGCCGGCAACGGTGGAGAAGCGCGCGAGCATCTCAGTGGCCGCACCCTTTTGGAATAGCGCCGCGCGAGTGTAGGCCGACATGTCCTCGGTGGTTTCAAAGACGCCGAACGCTCCCGAGCCCTTGGCGTGCGGTTGGCGCTCGGGCACCTTTTCGCGGTTGAAGTGCGCCATCTGCTCCAAAAAGTGAACGTCGTGCAGCAAAATCGGTCCGTCAGGACCGATGGTCAGCGAATGGCTGTCGCTCGGGGCCGGCGCACCGGTGCTCAACGTTGAGCCAGTTGATTGATTCTTTTTAGGCGTGGTCATGCTCTTTTCCTCCTGTACTTCGACTGCATCCGGGGGCTTGATGGGGCCAAGTCCACCACCATTGCAAACGGCAATCGCCTTAAATCGTGGCGCTGCTCGGCATTCTCCTGAATGCCGTCAAGCATAAGCTCCCATCACGATTTACCGGTCCGCTGCCTGCCCTGCGGCGGACCGCTGTTCACTTGGGCGTTACGTGGATCAACGCGCCCGGGTTGGCGTCTTCCAACAGCCACAACGAACCATCGGGAGCCTCGGCCACGTCGCGGATGCGCTTGCCCACGTCCCAACGCTCGGCCGCCTTGACGCCTCCCTTGCCGTCGAACAGGAAGCGGTTCAATGTCATGCTGCCCAACCCGCTGATGAAGCCGCTGCCGTCCCATTGCGGAAAGGTCTTCCCGCCCCGGTAGAACATCAGGTTTCCCGGCGCGATCACCGGCGTCCAGTAGAGCGCCGGTTTGGCGAACTCCGGCCGCGTGTCGTGGCTGGGAATCGGCACTTCGTTATAGTTCATGCCATAGGACACAACCGGCCACCCGTAGTTCTTACCTTTCGCGATCAGGTTCAACTCGTCGCCTCCGCGCGGACCATGCTCCACCTCCCACAACTCACCTGCCGGGGAGAACGCCAGCCCGTACGGAGCGCGAAAACCGCTCGCCCACGTCTCGGCCGGCGTGTGATTTCCTTCGGGGAACGTATAGCGGCTCACCACCGGCGCCGTCTTGGCGGCTTCGGTGTCACGCGGCGGATCGATCAGCGCGACCGTCGCCGCTCCCATCTTGCCGAAGTTCGGATTCCCGGGGGCGGGCTTGCCATCCAGCGTAAGCCGCAGAACCTTGCCCACGGGTTGGTTCGGATCCTGCGCCGGCGTCATGCGCTGGCGGTCGCCCACCGACATGAACAGATACTTGCCATCGGGCGAGAAGGCCACCTGCCCGCCGGCCTGTCCGCCCTTGCCCCTGGGCATCTGCCGCCAGATCACCTGAAAATCCTGCAATCTGGGAACGCGCCCAAGGTTCAACTTCGCCCGCGCCAGCGCCTGGCCGCCGCCGTAGTCGCCCGGCTCGATATAGCTGATATAGACGCTCTCGTCTGTGGCATAGTGCGGCGAAACAAAGATGCCCAGCATGCCGTTCTGCCCTTGCCAGTACACCGGAGGCGTTCCGCCCAACGGAGCGATTTTTTCGCCCTTTGCCGATACCAGCCAGATGGGGCCGATTTTTTCGGTCACCAGCATCCGCCCGTCCGGCAGGAAGGCGATCCGCCACGGAAGCCCAAACGTGGCCACCGTCGTCATCTTGAACGGCAGGGATGCCTCGGGCTTCTTTTCCCCCACATTCACCTGCGCCCAAACCGCCGCCGTCGCCAAGGACAGGACCAGGGCCGCTTTCGCCAATCTCATCATTGCGTCTCCTTGCATCAATTATGGAAGGATGCGGCGCCAGGTGGCAATGGCACGGCGGCACGGTGCACGGCGCCGGCCGTTTCGGTCCGTCCCGTCCGGGCTAGGAGCCTGTCCCACAGAACGCGTGGGCGAGTAAAGACGGGCGTGCCTTTTTGTCCGTGGCCGTCGTCTAAAGGAAGAGCGCATGGGCACGCGATTCCGGCCGTATCATCCCGATCAGAA
>JADZBH010000005.1 GCA_020852175.1 Bryobacterales bacterium
ATAGTTGTGCCTCCCTGTTTTGGAGAGGTCGAAGCAGGATATTTGGGCTCGGGAGATGTTTGCCCGTCCCATCGAGGCTCGCGAGCGCTGTTCTCGCGTTAAGTAGAACCTTCCAAAGGTTTTCTGGCCACGACCATCTAGCCGGGAGGGGGTGTGGCACGAATGCCACGCGAACGTCTGGCGGCCCGTTGGCGACGGAGACTAATGTCCCAGTCATAGCCGAAGTGAAGTCAGTGCGTTCCATAATATTTTAAGCATACCTTTGGTTGATAAAATTGTGAATAAAAAATTTAGCTAAATTTTTCATTAAATATTTAATCAGTATGCGTTGGCAAGAGCGAACCGGCGGAGCGGAGCGGAACGAGTCCGCATCGTTTGCGCCTAATCGAACGAAACTCGATCTGTGCCATCACGCGCATGACCGGCTTCTCGAAGACCACCGTCCAAAAGCTGCTGCTCGAACTATGCCCTTGCCCCCTAGATTAAGACAAACAGTGAAGGCACTACGGGCCGTTCACAGTACCCCATTCGACCGGCAGAACAATCGCAGTGCCTATTTGATCGTGACAGGCGATGCGGAGCGGACGGAAGCATCAGACGCTCAAGGCCACGCCCGCTGCTCCTGCTGGCGTTGCCGATCACAGTTGGAACGTTGAAAACTCATTGCCTTGGTCGACGAAGTCGAGCCGTGTGCAACACGCCCTGGGCGTGTGGCAGTTTCAGACTTCTCCACCATAGGGACGTGCTTCGGTAAACCGCTCTACCCGAGGTCGAGAACGTAAACCTGGGGGCGCCCTGCCGGGTTGCGGTCGCTGACGCGGTCACTGGTGAAAACGACCTGGCGTTCGCTGGGAGAAAACGAAGGGTGCGGGTGGGTCCACTGGGGACCGTAGACCGTGTCGGTGGAGACCTCCATCCAACTGAGTGCTCCGGCCTGTGCCTCGCTGCGGGCGCGGGCGAAGTCATCGGCGAGGGCGTAGCGTGAGGTTTTCCATTGTGAGCCGCCGCTGGAAGCACGGCTTTCACCAATGAACGTCCACTCACCCGTGGTTGCATCGATGAGGTGGAGTCCCCGGTCCGGGTGATTGGTATCGCACAGCACCAGTGAACCGGAGCGGTTCGGGGTGATGTGCCAGGCGTTGCCGTCAGCGATTTTCGTGCGCTCACGGGTCTGCCAGTTCATGCGCCACAAGGCATGGGGCCAGACGGTATAGACGAGATCGCCGGTGCGCCCAAGGAAGGTTTCGTGAACGACAAATTCATCGTTGTCATGTTCATAGAGACATTCCAGACCTGTGCCATCGCGGCGGATACGGTGCATGCGAGGCGCGGGATCCCCGGCGAACTCGATCCATTCGGGTTCCAGGGGGTGAAATTGAGGGTGAATGACGGTGCGCGGAAAGTCCAGGAAGCGCCAGTCGGAGCCGTCGGCACGCCCGGTGACAATGCCGCTTTGCGATCCACGTTTGGCGGCGGCAACCAGCCAGGCGCCACCATCGCCGATCGAAATTTCGCCCAGTTGGGTGTTCTGCATGTCGACAATACAGCGCTCGGATAGGGTTTGCCGGTCGAGCGCCCACACGCCGCCACCTCGCACGAAGATGATCTGCGATCCATTGCCGGTGTAGGCGGGTGAGAAGGCATGAATCGCGGGTCCATCGGTGAGCTGCCGCAGAGGTCCATCAGGAAATGGTGTTATTTCATAGAGTTGAGCTGATCCAGAGCGATAACTCACAATCAGAAGGGACTGGCCGTCTGGTGAGAAAGAGCTTTGCAGGAAGTAGGTGGCGTGCTGGATGAAGGGGGCGGTAGTCATCTGGTGAACGCGCGCACCGGAGGTAGCATCCAGATGGGTGGAATGCTCGCTGGGATAAAGTGTGCCTTTACTCATTTTGAAAATTATCTCTGCCGGAAGAACATCATATGTTGCCAGGGCAGATCCTCCAGCACCTTCTCCAGGACCATTCCATCGGCTTCCAGTTCGGCCTTGGCTTCGGCGACGCTCATTTTGTGCTCCTCCCGGATGGGAACGCCGGGGTCCTCCTTGCGGAACTCGAACAGCACCAGGCGCCCTCCAGGTTTCAGAGAGCGACGGAGTTCGGCGATCATCTTCTGGGGCTCGGCGAACTCGTGGTACACGTCGACCAGGATCATGAGATCCATGGATGCATCGGGCAACCCCGTGGTGGTGGCGGTGGAGAGGATGGCCTCGACGTTCCGTACGCCTTCGCGGGCCAGTGTGGCGCGCAGGCGCTCAATCATTCCGGGTTGAATGTCGGTCGCATAGACCTTCCCGGAAGTCCCGACGGCGGCGGCCAGTTTCAGGCTATAGTAGCCTACGCCCGCGCCAATGTCGGCGACGGTCATACCAGGCTTCAATTCGAGCATCCGGATGGCCTTTTCGGGGTTCTCCTCGGCGACACGTTCCGGCCGGACGAGCCAGTTGGCTCCGGCAACGCCCATCACACCGGCGATCCGGCGTCCCGAAACGGGATGTACCCCTTGGGCCGTGGCGGGGAGGCTCACCAGTAGGAGCAGGCCGAAAGCGATTGCCCGCCGGTGGAGGATCCCGATTGCCTCCCACGCCGGGCGTGTCATAGCATCACAATTAGGCGTTTTGGTAAATCTTCTGGAGGATCGCATCATGTCTCTACTCACAGCGGGCTGTACCCGGCGGATGGCGTCCGGCATCGGATTGGGACTGGCCCTATTGCTGGCCGGTTGTGGCGCCGGAGGTTCGGCCAACCAGACCGCCGTGTATCAGATGGGAGAGCGCGTGCAGGTGGGCCCGCTGATCTACACGATTTTGGAAGCCGATTGGTTAACCGAACTGCCCGGCGAAGCTTCGCCTCGCATTCCGCAACACAAGTTTCTCACGATCCGCGCGACCGTTACCAACTCTGGGAACCGGGAGGTGAACATGCCGCTGCTGAACCTGGTGGATTCGCAGAACAAACAGCTTCTCGAAATCGAGGATGGCAAGGGCGTGGAGGAGTGGTTCGGCCTGTATCGCGCCATCAAACCTGCCGACACGCTGCCGGGACGGTTTGTGTTCGACGTGAAACCGGGCAATTATAAATTGCTGCTGACCGACGGCGGCGACCTGGAGAAGGAGGCGACGGCACTGGTAGCCATTCCGTTGCGTCTGAAGGAGCATGATAAGTTCGAACCGGGCACGGAGTCGAAGGAAGGCCGCTAGGACCATCCTGGCAGGGGTGTTGCTGAGCGTCCCGCTTTGGGCGCAGCCGAAGGCGGACACGCCGGAACTGGCGATTGTCGAAGCTGTGGTGAGCCAGTACGAGGACGGACCTCCCCCCGGCCCGTCGTATCGTCACTATCCAGGCGAGACCATCTACCTGGCCTTCCGCATCCAGGGCTACAAACGCGAGGAGAAGCAGGACGAGCGTAGCTTTGTGAAGCTGAGCTGGCGGGTGGAGTTGCGTGACGGGTCCAACCGTCTCGTAGTGGAGCCTGGCTCCGGCAAGGTGGACGGCGAACTGGCCGAGCAGGATAAGGAATGGAAGCCCAAGCAACACTGGCAGGCGCTGCTGCCGCCGCTGATGCCATCGGGCGTTTACAAACTGGCCATCACACTGACCGACGAGTTCGCCCGGCGGGAGACGTCGCGAACGCTGACTGTTCCCGTGGACGGTTACGACGTGGCGCCCAGCGCGGATTTAACCGTACGGAATATACGCTACTACCGCTCCGAGCCCAACGGACAGACCCCGCCGCTGGAGCAGGCCATCTACCGCAGTGGCGATGTGTTGTGGGCCCTGTTCGACATCACCGGTTACCGTTTTGGCCCGAATCACCGCTTCGAGGTGACCTATGGGATCGAGGTGTTGCGTGCCGATGGCAGCCGTGTGTTCCAGCAGGAAGAGGCGGCCCGGCTGGCCGAGGCGAACTTCTATCCCAAGCGGGCGGTGCCGGGCACGTTCAGCCTGACTGTATCACCGGAGGTTGCCAAAGGAACCTATACAGTGGTGCTCCGCGTGCGCGACGTGACGGGGAATCAAAACCACGAAACCCGGTCGTCGTTCGTGGTTGAGTAGGCCAGGCGCCCGCCAAGGAGTGAGAGCAACCGGCGGCTGCGCGCACCCCCCGTTAGTAGTGGCTCTCTTTCGCACGTCCAGCGCCGCACTGCACGGCATACAAGCACGCCTGATCGATGTCGAGGTGGATATGTATCCCTCCGGCTCCGGACGGGATTTCGTGACTGTGGGCATGCCGGACACGGCGGTGAGGGAGAGCAGGGAACGAATCAAGAGCGCGCTGCTGAACTCCGGTTTCGGCTATCCGAACAAGAGCGTGACCATCAACCTTGCACCGGCCAATGTGCGGAAGGAAGGAGCCGGGTTCGACCTGCCTATGGCGCTGGGCATTCTGGGGGCGATGGGGGTTGTGGAGGCGTCGTCGGACACATTGTTTGCCGGGGAGCTGTCCCTGGATGGGACGCTGCGCCCGGTGCGGGGGGCGCTCTCGATGGCCGTGTGCGCACGGGCGCGTGGATTGCGGCGGCTGATTGTGCCATCGGACAACGCGGCGGAGGCGGCGGTGGTGGAGGGGGTGCAGGTGTTCGGACTCGCTCATTTGTCCGACGTGGTTGGGGTGTTGAGCGGGCGCTTTCCGGCCGAACCGGCGCGTCCGGTGACGGCGCGTCCTTCCGGTCCAGGCGAGGAGACGCCCGATTTCCAGGACGTCCGGGGACAGACCTCGGCGAAACGGGCGCTGGAGGTGGCCGCGGCCGGGGGACACAACGTCCTGATGATTGGTCCTCCAGGCTCGGGAAAGACGATGCTGGCCCGGAGGATTCCCGGAATTCTGCCGCCTCTGACGTTTGAGGAGGCGCTGGAGGCGACGCAGGTCCACTCCATCGCCGGGGTGCTTCCGGCTGGACTGGGGTTCCTGACAGAGCGGCCTTTTCGGGCGCCTCATCATGCGGTTTCCGATGCCGGACTATTGGGCGGCGGCGCAGGCACGCCGCGCCCGGGCGAGGCGAGCCTAGCCCACCACGGCGTCCTGTTCCTGGATGAGTTGCCGGAATTTGCCCGTAACGTGTTGGAACAAATGCGCCAGCCGTTGGAAGAGGGCTGCGTGAACCTGTCACGGTCCCAGATGTCGCTGACTTTTCCCGCCCGTTTCATGCTGGTGGCCGCGATGAATCCGTGCCCGTGCGGCTTTCATGGCGACCAGACACGCGAGTGCCGGTGCACGGGAGCCATCATCCAGCGGTACCTGGGGAAGATCAGCGGTCCGCTGCTGGACCGGATCGACCTTCATGTGGACGTCGCCGCCGTGCCTTACCAGGAGTTGCGAGGGAAGGCAGGCGGACAGAGTTCGGCCGAGATTCGAGAACGGGTGCTGGCGGCTCGGGAGCGGCAGCTCTCCCGTGGTTTCTACAACGCGCATATACCTCCGGGGGAGATCCGGGCCTTATGTGCGCTGGATACACAGGGGGAGCGGACACTCGAGATGGCCGTGCGGCGGTTGAGCCTGAGCGCCCGGGCGCATGACCGTATTTTGAAGGTGGCGCGAACGGTCGCGGACCTTTCGGCAGCACCTCAAATTGCGGCGAAACACTTAGCCGAGTCGGTGCAATACCGGAGTTTGGACCGTAGTTATTGGTCTTAGCTACACAATCAGCGAATAAATAGCGAAATATGGTACTGATGACGGTATGGCTCCAGTACGATGTGGGAATTTTCTACGTCTCAGGTCTTCTTTGAGTGTCACTTATGGTTTTTCCTTAAAACAAAACGAAGCAAAGATGATATTTTCCTATTGCGCCCTCTAAACTCCTGCCCTACACTAGACGATAAGGTGGAGGTACTGCCTAGTACCTAGAACGTGGAGTGTCTAGCTAGGTGAATTCACCAGGGACTTTTGGAGGATAGTCAGAATCATGTTCATGAACTTCGTGAGGGCCTGCACCGCTCTCCTTTTGGCGCTACCTGCCTTCTCAGCGGTGCTTGTAGACTTCAGCAGCTTCACTGTGGGCAGTTACGGAGCATTTCCGGGGAATGCGAATTCGGGGAACGCGGATCCGGCGTTCGATGGCCAGTTGATGACGCTCGGCATCGACATCACCGGCGATGCGAACACCCTGCGGTTGGAAGTGATCAACAATGAGCCGGGCGCGGTGCTGCCGATCGGCGGCAACTACCTGGCCATCAATTCGATCAACACGGACCCCAACAACCCAACGACGGTGACCATCGACTTTCAAAGCCGCGGTCCGAGCTGGTATGCGCAAGGCAATACGATTTCGCTGGACGTCTGGGACACGAACCCCACGCCTTCACCGCGTGTCGTGTTGACGGCATTCGACGATCTGGGTAATGTGGCCGAGGTGATCAACTTCGTTCCTGGCGTCGGCGATAGCGGAACGGTAACGTTCTCGACGACGAGCCTGATCAGCCGCATCGAGTTGCTGGACAACGGCGGCGACGGCCATGTGATCGACAACCTGCAGTTCCAGTTGGAGAACACGGCGGCTCCGGAGCCGGGTTCAGTCGCGCTGGTGGGTGGCGGTTTGCTGCTGGCGGGCCTTCTCCGCCGGCGCAAGTAAGCTTCGAACAACCAGACCACTACATACATGGGGCGGTGTCCTTCGGGACGCCGCCCTTTTGCTTTGGGGCGCGGACAAGAAAAAGCCCGGCCCCTCGTGGGAGCCGGGCTGGATCCGGAGTGTGTCCGGAGCCGAAGCTTAGCTGCAGCCGCTGGTGCCGCCGCAGTTCTCGCATTTGAAGCAGGCGCCGTTGGGCACCATGATGGCGCCGCACTCGGCGCAGAGCGGGGCATCCGAACTGGTGTGCTCGAACGGGAGCGATTGCTGCGGTTCTGGTTCGGTTGGCTTCAGCATCGTTTCGCCGCCCACCTCCGTGGTCGCGTATTCCGGTCCGAGGAAGTAGGAGCCGAGCCAGCGGAAGATGTAATCCATGATCGACTTGGCGTAGGGAATCTGTTTGCTCCCGGTCCAACCGCTGGGTTCGAAGCGGACATGGCTGAACTTGTCCACATAGAACTTGAGAGGAACGCCGTACTGTAAACCAAAGCTGATGGCGGTGGCGAAGCTGTCCATGAGGCCGGAGATGGTGGAGCCTTCCTTCGCCATGCGGACAAAGAGTTCGCCCGGCATGCCGTCGTCGAAGAGACCTACCGTGATGTAGCCCTCGTGTCCGGCGATGGAAAACTTGTGCGTCACGGAGTTGCGCACCTCGGGGAGACGGCGGCGCATGGGCCTGTAGACGATCTTTTCGACGATGTGGCTGGTGATGGCGATGCCATCGCCCTTCTTCTCGCTCTTGCCCGTGCCTGTGCTCAGGGGCTGAACGCGTTTGGAGCCGTCGCGGTAGATGGCGACGGCTTTCAGGCCCAGGCGCCAGCTCTCCACGTAGGCTTCCAGGATGCCGTCGACGGTGGACTCTTCCGGCATGTTGATGGTTTTCGAGATCGCGCCGGAGAGGAACGGCTGGGCGGCGGCCATCATGCGGACGTGGCCCATGTGGTGTATGAAGCGCGTGCCGTTCTGGGGGCGCAGGCTGGTGTCGAAAACCGGAAGGTGTTCATCCTTGATGCCCGGAGCGGCTTCGATTGTACCCGTGGCGTCGATGTGGGAGACGATTTTCTCCACCTGCCCGGCGTTGTAGCCCATCTTGAACAGGGCCGCCGGGACGGTGTTGTTGACAAGCTTGATGCCGCCGCCGCCGACAAGCCTTTTGAACTTGATGAGGGCAAGCTCGGGTTCGATGCCGGTGGTGTCGCAATCCATCATGAAACCGATGGTGCCCGTGGGAGCAAGGACCGTGGCCTGCGAGTTGCGATAACCGACGAGGCGGCCCTTTTCATAGGCGTCGTGCCAGCACTGGCGTGAGGCCTCGAAGATGGAGGAGGGCAACTTGCGCGAGTCGATATTGGGGACCGAGTCGCGGTGCATGCGGATCACTTCCAGGAAGCTCGACTCGTTGGGAGCGTACTCGGGAAAGGGTCCGGTGCACTCGGCGATGCGGGCGCTGGTCAGGTAAGACTGCCCGCTCATGACGGCGGTGAGACCAGCGGCCCAGGCACGGCCCTCGTCTGAGTCGTAGGCGATGCCCTGCGACATCAGGAGAGCCCCGAGATTGGCGTAGCCGAGCCCGAGGGGCCGGAAATTGCGTGAATTCTGAGCGATGCGGCCGGTGGGGTAGCTGGCGTTTTCGACGATGATCTCCATGGCCGTGATCATGGTGTCGATGGCATGGCGGTAAGCCTCGACGTTGAACTGGCCGTCGGGACCGACGAATCTCATCAGGTTGAACGAAGCGAGGTTGCAGGCCGAATCGTCCAGGAACATGTACTCCGAACAGGGGTTGGAGGCGTTGATGCGGCCGCTGGCCTTGGAGGTGTGCCACCGGTTGATGGTGGAGTCGAACTGCATGCCGGGGTCGCCACACTGCCAGGTGGCCTCGGCGATCTGCTTCATCAGATCACGGGCGCGGTAGCGCTTCACCGGGGCGCCGTTGCCGACGGACTTGGTCCACCAATCGGCGTCGCTCACCACGGCGTGCATGAATTCGTCGCTGACGCGGACGCTGTTGTTGGCATTCTGGAAGAAGACGCTCGAATACGCTTCGCCGTCGAGCGAGGAGTCATAGCCGCTGTCGATGAGCGTGTGGGCCTTCTTCTCTTCCTTGGCCTTGCACCAGATGAATTTCTCCACGTCGGGGTGTTCGGCGTTGAGGATCACCATTTTGGCGGCACGGCGAGTCTTGCCGCCACTTTTGATCACACCGGCGAAGGCGTCGAACCCCTTCATGAAGCTGAGCGGTCCGGAGGCGCGGCCGCCGCCCGAAAGAATGGCGTCCTCCTCACGGAGAGCCGACAGATTGGTGCCGGTGCCGGAGCCATATTTGAACAACATGCCCTCGGTCTTGGCCAGTTCCAGGATGGATTCCAGCGAGTCCGAAACGGAGTTGATGAAGCAGGCCGAGCATTGAGGGCGATGCAGCCCCTCTTCCACCCGGCGGGCCGTTTGCGTCTTTTCGTCGTGATACCAGCCATAACCGCGGGCTTCGCTTTTCACACCGACGTTGAACCAGACGGGCGAATTGAAGCAGGCCTTCTGGGTAAGCATGAGGTGGGCGAGTTCGTCGCGGAAATTCTCGCCGTCTTCCAGCGTGCGGAAATAACGGCCGGCAATGCCCCAATCGGCGATGGTGTCCACCACGCGGTGAACCAGTTGCGCAAGTGAGCGTTCCCGTTCGGGAGAGCCCATCTTCCCGTGGAAATACTTGCTGGCGACGATATTGGTGGCCGTCTGAGACCAGTCGGCCGGCATCTCGATATCGCGCTGCTCGAAAATGATGGCGCCCTTGTCGTTCCCGATGGTGGCGGTCCGCAACTCCCAGTTGATTTCGTCGTAGGGGTTTTTTCCGGCAGCCAATCCAGCCGTGAAATACCGGGGAAAAACAATTCCCGAGCGCTGCTCAACCGGCAAGGACCGTTTCAGTTCGCCCAGACGCGAACCAAGGTCAACCGTCAACTGTCCCATAGCAAATCCTCCGTCGTCAGACACTTAGCCGATTCCCTTAGAAACCTCTGGAGTGTAGGTCGAGAAATCGGTGGGCGCTTGCCAGTTTCCCCCTATAGATAGTGGGCTGTCAAGGAAAATATCTATATGTTGTGCTATGGGTTACAGGCTCATGAAAACCGAAAACAACACTTGTATTACACCGTCATGTATGCTGCCGCAGGGATTCCCGCCGCAAACAAAACAGAAATCAAATGTTTTGGCGATTTTCCGGCATGTCAGCGGATTCCGCCAGCCTTCAAGCCTGCGGTTCGGATGGCTGCACGGCTTGCGGCGGAGCCTTGGCCTGCTTGTCCTTATCCTTTTCCTTGGTGACCGGCGCCTGCTTCACGGGACTGATGATGACGTGGGCATTGCGGCCTTCCTGCTTGGGCTGGCCTTCGACGGCGCCGATGCCCGCAAGGTCCCTGGCGAAGCGTTGCAGCAGCTTGTGGCCGAGATCGGTGTGAGCGATTTCGCGGCCGCGAAACTGGACAACAGCCTTCACACGGTTACCCTCTTTGAGGAAGCGGATGGCGTTATTTTTCTTGAAGTCGTAGTCGTGGTCGTCGGTGTTGGGGCGGAACTTCACCTCCTTCACCAGAATCACATGCTGCTTCTTGCGGGCGTCATGAGCCTTCTTCTTGGTCTCATACTGCCACTGGCCGTAATCCATCGCCTTGGCCACCGGCGGAACGGCGGTGGGCGATACGACAATCAGGTCGAGGCCCATCTCCTTGGCGCGTTTGACGGCCTCGGGTGTAGGCAGAACGACCACTTCATCGTCCGGGAAGATGGCGCGCACCTCGGGAGCCCGGATGGCTTCGTTCACGTTTTCACGGATTCTTGGACGGCGCGGAGGAAAATTTCTCGGTGGGTACATTCGTTAGAAATGGAGGGTTGACGGCTGTTGCACACACAACGCCTGCCAGGGGGTGGTAGCAGTCCTGACCCGCAAACGAAAACCGAAGCGCAGGTCGCCCCCCCGATAGACTAGAGGTAGCACTAGCATATCGTTGATCCTAGCAGATTTTGGAGTACTAGAACAGAACCGGAGCAGAGCGGGGGCCGGAATCGGAGCAAGGCTAGGAGCAATCAGGCCTCCGCCAGGAGCAGATCGAGGCCTGCGGGCGTCTCGGCGGCGCAGGCGCGAGCCATTTGCGTGGTTTTGATAGAGCCGCGAACCAGGGCGCCCGGCTCCATCATGAGACGGCCGGCGCACGTCACCAGTACCGGAGATCCCTGGCGGAAACCGCGCACTCCCGAACGCAGGCGCAACGTGAGTTCGGCGCGCATGTCGCCTGCGAAATAAGAACCGGCCCCAAGTGTAAGATTGCCCTTGGCCGTGAGGTGTCCGTGAACCATCGATCCGGCGCCGATGGTGATATCGCCGCCCGCCTTGACATCGTCATCGAGCAGGCTGCCCGAGGCGCAACGGAAGGAACCTCGCACCACCAGCTTGGTGCGGAGAAGCACGGGCGAGGTGAACTGGAGGCTGCCGTCGTAGAGCCATGTGTCGGCGCCGAGGGCGGTAAGCTTGGCGGGCTTGAACCCGTAGGCCAGCCCACCTGCCAACTCCTCCGGGTGGGGATTTCTATGAGGCGGTTCCCAGGCCACCAGCTTCGTTCCGGCAACCTCCAGCGGGCTGGAAACCTGCAACGAGCCGGACACGATGCCCGGGGCGAACAGGGCCGCCGCGCCCGCGCCCTCGCCCAGTTGGATGGAAGTTCGAGAGGCCAGCGCACCCCCGACGCTTACCCCGGGGCGCGCGTCCACGGCCCCCTCGGCGTCAGCCCAATCGCTCACCTGGGCGCCCGTTCCCAGCACCAGCCTCTGTCCGGCGGCGAGCGCCATCAGCCGGCTCTGCTTTCCGATTTCACATACCCCGCCGGCGAACACAGGACCGGAAAACGTGCACCGGGCGCCGCAGCGAAGGTCGCCGCGCACCACCAGGACATCGCCCATCGTGAAGCCTTCGGGACAATCCAACTCATCGGCCACGACAATGCGCGAACGGCCCGTGGTGAACACGCGCACACGTTCTCCGGGGCGCGCCGCGGGCATCTGGCCGAGCCAGCGCGAGACCTGTTCGCGAAAAGGCAGACTGAAGTCGCAGGAGACTTCCACGTGGAATGAATCGTCCCTCTGGAGCAGGAACTTTAGACCGGCGCGCCAGGCCCCTCGAACCTATGCACCGGTGATTTCGTACCGTACAATTGAAGCCTCGGGATGGCGGGCTGGTTGAGAGCCGCCGGATGGAGGATACGATCATGGAGCCCATGACGGCCGCCTGGTGGATGTGGGTGCTGGCAGGCGTCATCCTGCTTGCCATCGAGATGCTGACGCCAGGGGGATTCTTCACCCTTTTCTTCGGTATCGGGGCGCTGGTGGTGGGCGTGTTGAGCCTGGCAGGCTGGCAACCCGGCGTGCCGGCGCAAGGTCTGGTGTTTCTGGCGGTGTCGATGGCCGCATTGCTGCTGTTTCGCAAGCCGCTGCTGGAATATTTCAAACATACTATGCCCCAGACGCAGGTGGATTCCCTGGTGGGCGAGACGGCGGTGGCCCTGGAGGAGATTCCTGCCGGGGGCGTGGGCAAGGCCGAGTTGCGGGGCTCCGCGTGGAGCGCACGCAACCTGGGGGATACGCCCATTCAACTGAATCAAAGAGTGCGCGTGGAAGGCATCGACGGGCTGACGCTCGACGTGCGCGCCTGATAAGCTGATCGCTCACAACATCCAACGGAGGGACCTCATATGGAATCGGGCATTCTGGTTGTCGCCGCGCTGATCCTGCTGTTTGTAATCATCGTCGCCAAGACGGCCGTGGTGGTGCCGCAGCAGAACGCCTACGTCGTGGAGCGCCTGGGCCGCTATGCGGGCACGCTGGACCCTGGTTTTCACATCCTGGTGCCGTTCGTGGACGTGATCCGGTACAAACACGTGCTGAAAGAGATGGCCATGGACATTCCCGAGCAGATCTGTATCACGCGGGACAACGTTCAGGTGGGTGTGGACGGCGTGCTGTACCTGCGTGTGCTCAACCCCGAGCGGGCTTCGTACGGGATTTCAGACTACCGCTTCGCGATTTCTCAGTTGGCGCAGACAACGCTGCGTTCCGAAGTGGGCAAAATCGACCTGGACAAGACCTTCGAGGAACGCACCAACATCAACACGCAAGTGGTGACCGAGGTGGACAAAGCCACCGAACCGTGGGGCGTGAAGGTGATGCGCTATGAGATCAAGAACATCACCCCGCCGCACGATGTGTTGAGCGCGATGGAGAAGCAGATGCGGGCCGAGCGCGAAAAACGGGCCGTGATTCTCACCTCGGAAGGCCAGCGCGACGCGGCGATCAATAACGCCGAGGGCGAGAAACAAAAGGTGATCAAGGCTTCCGAGGCGCGGCGGCAGCAGCAGATCAACGAAGCCGAGGGCCAGGCGTCGGCGATCCGGGCCATCGCCAACGCCACGGCAGAAGGCATCCGGTCGGTCGCCTCGGCGATCCATGAACCGGGCGGCAGGGACGCCGTGCAGTTGCGCGTGGCCGAGCAGTACATTGGACAGTTCGGCAACCTGGCCAAGGCGGGCAACACGTTGATCGTGCCGACGAACCTGGCCGACATCAGCGGCGTCATCGCGACGGCGATGAATGTGGTGAAGCAGCAGGGGTAGGGCCCTGGCGCTACTCAGGCTCCCGCAGATCCTCACGCATTTCGTTGCGGGCGCCGCCACGCGGGGTGCGGCGGTCCTTCATCGCACCGGACTTCTGGTTCTTGGCCAGCGCGGCGGTGATGTTGCGCTTCCTGGGAACCGGACTGGGCTTCTTCTTGGCCATGACGATCAGACGCGGCGTACCTTCACCCCCGCCTCCTGAAACAGCAGTTCCGAGTTGCCGAAGTGCTCGTCGTAATAGGCGCTGTTGTATTGCGCCATGCGCTTCTGGCTGACCACCACTTCGCGGATACCGGCCTGGACGATGGCGCGGGCGCAATCCATGCAGGGCATGATTTCCACATAAATCGTGCAATGGTCGGTGGAGGTGCCGGAACGGGCGGCGTTGCAAATGGCATTGCGCTCGGCGTGCTCGATCCAAAGGTACTTGGTAGGGCGGACGGAACGCTCGGGGATGTCGTCGCGAATGCCCCGAGGGAAGGAGTTGTAGCCGGTGGAGCGAATTTCACGCGCCGGGCCGGCGATGACGCAGCCAATCTGCGTGTTGGGATCCTTGCTGCGGCGGGCGACCACGGCGCAGATGTTCAGATAGTATTCGTCCCAACCGGGAATTTCGTGGGGTTCCAAGGCAACACCATTATAGGAGTGCGTGGAACGGGGCAGGACCGGGAATCACGCACGAGACGGCGTTTTTTGAGCCGTGTTTTCAGGGGGATCGTTGCATCCGGCGGCGGCGGGCGGACGCGTGGGTCATAAGAATTGCTGCAGGAGGCGGGCGCGGAGCCGTCGATGGCAGAGATGGAATATCCACAAATTGAGGTCAAGACGCACGAGTCGGACGCCGAGGCGCAGGCGGAGTTGCAGCGGAAGGTTCACGAGATCATGGAAGCCGCCGGAAAGCGCGAAGGACCGGGAGCGGCGATCGCGGCGCGGGAAGAGTGCCGTCGGACGGTGGAGCATCTGCGCGAGTCGCACGGACGGCTGACGCTGCGGGCGCGGGAGACGCAAGGAAAGGTGCGGGAGGCAACGGCGCGGTTGGACGAAATGTGGATCGCCGAGCCGGGAAAGCCGAAAGGCGTGGGCGAGGCAACCCGGGCGCTGGAGGATTTGGAACGGGAGTGCCGTTCGGTGTCGCGGGCCGCGTTGCGGATTGCCGAGCGGCGGCTGCCGCAAGCCGAGATCGACCTGCTGTTTTGCGAAGCGGAGGCGAACTTCGCCATGTGCCTCGAGTTGCGGGAAATTGGCCAGGAGCGTTTCCGTAAGACCGCGGAGATGATGTCGGAAGCGGCCCTGCATGAGGGAGGCATCGCCTTCGACCCGTCGAACACGGTGTCCGGCCGGTTGTTTGCCCAGGCCGCCGAGCATGAACGCCGCGGCAACGAGCACTTGCGCTGGGCCGACGAACGGAAGGTGGCCTTCGAGCGCCTGGCCCGGGAACTGGACCCAACCATTCAGTAAAGACAACCATGGAAGAAAAGGGAGAAGGAAGCATGGAATCCATCGAGGAGATGATTCGAGGCCTGGACGACCGGCAGTTGGAGGTTCTGGCCTCGGAAGCCGGCCGGGCGCTGCGCGAACGGAGCCGGAAAATCGACATCAACGAGATTACGGCCGAGCGGATGAGGGATCCTCACTTCGCCGCGGCCGTGCGCGCCGAAGTGGAGCGAACCCTGCGGGAAGGGTAGCGAGCGAACTACCGGCCGCCGCGCGATGAGCGAGGGGCGGGTGGCCGCCCCCGTTCTCCTGCGCGCCTATTTGCAGACGGCGGCTTCGATGACCGCATGCCCTTCGAGCGTCATGGCCGGGTTCGCGGTGACGACGCACGAGGTAGCGCCCCTGGAAGCGGGGCGGACCAGCGTCAGCGAGGTGGCCGCATACTGGCATTGGAGCCAGTAGCCGCGCTTGTTCCTCGCGTCGAGCTTCCAGAACTCCTCCACCTTCTTTCCCACCTTCCGCGCGCCATCCGGCACCAGCGAGGCGTTCTCCTCGACGGGACCATCGTAGACGGTAACGCTGACCAGCTCATGGCGGCTGTCGCGAGCCACCGCCTTCCAGCCGGGCGCCTCGCGCGCCAACGTCTGTGGTTTCGTTTCAATCGTTTGGGGACAACGAATCTCCTGGGCCGGCAAGAGGCAGACAAGAGCGGCCCACCCAATGAGCAATCTCATGCCGTCATTACAACACGAGCGGCGTAAAGTTGTATAAACGGTGATAGCAGGAGGCTGCGGCAACCTGCTACCCTAGCGGACTCCCATGGCGAAGATTCACATCTGTTTTGTTTGGCATATGCATCAGCCCTTTTATAAGGATCTGATCAGCGGGGAGTATCACCTGCCGTGGACCCGCATGCACGCCCTGAAAGACTACTACGGCATGGTGAAAGTGCTGGAAGAGTTTCCCAATGTTCACCAGACGTTCAACCTGGTGCCGTCCATGGTGGTGCAGATTCAGGAATACGCCGAAGGGAAGGCCGTGGATCCGTTTCTGCGCGCGGCCTTGAAGCCGGCCGAGGAGTTGACCGAAGAAGACAAGCAGTTCATTCTGCGCTACTTTTTCCAGGCGCATCCCGGCAAAATGATCCGCCGGTATCCGCGCTATGGCGAGTTGTACGATTCGTGGCAGGGCTCGGGCAATGACTTCAGCCGGGCGCGGCAGTTGTTGCATCCGCAGGCGATGCGCGACCTGCAGGTTCTTTCGCAGTTGGCCTGGTTCGACGAGGAGTTTCTGGACAACGACGCCGAGGTGGTGCGTCTGGCGCGCAAGGGGTCCGGCTACACGCTGGAGGATCAGGCGCTAATGGGGCGGAAGCAACGTGAAATCTGCGGCAAGGCGATCCCCGTGTATCGCGAGTTTGCCCGGCGGGGGCAGATCGAGATTTCGACCACGCCGTTCTACCATCCCATTCTGCCGCTGCTGTGCGATTCGCAGATCGCCGCGGTGTCTCATCCGGGCGTGCCGCTGCCCACTCCGTTCCGCTATCCGGACGACGCCCGGCATCAGTTGCGTACGGCGCGCCAATTCATGACGGAGCTGTTCGGCGCCGCGCCCGCGGGGTTGTGGCCCTCGGAGGGTTCGGTCTCGGACCAGGCGTTGGGTCTGGCGGCTGAAGAGGGATTTCAGTGGGCCGCGACGGATAATGGCGTGCTGTCGCGGACGCTGGGGCACACGGCGGGCACCGACGAAACCTATCGCACCTACAACTGGACGCAGGACGGACGTTCGATGCGGATGATCTTCCGCGATCACTATCTTTCAGACCTGGTGGGTTTCGTGTACTCGCGCATGGGGGCCGCCGAGGCGGCGGGCCACTTCCTGGACCGCATCCGGGAGAACTGCGCGCCATTTCTGCATCGCGGCGAGCCGGCCATGGTGCCCGTGATCCTGGACGGCGAGAACGCCTGGGAGCACTTCGACCTGAACGGACGGCCATTCCTGCGCGAGCTCTACCGGCGCATCTCGGAGTCCTCGGACATGGCGGCCGTAACGGTATCGGAAGCGCACCAGGCCATTCAACCGCGCACCCTGACGCGCATCTTCCCGGGATCGTGGATCAACGCCAACTTTGACGTCTGGATCGGAGCGCAGGAGGACAACCACGCCTGGGAACTGCTGCTGGAAGCGCGTCAGACCTACGACCGCGTGCTGGCTTCGCCCGAAGGGAGCCGGCTGCCGGAGGAGAAGCGCAAACTGGCCTACGAAGAGCTCCTGATCGCCGAGGGATCGGACTGGTGCTGGTGGTACGGGCCGGAGCACTTTTCCGACAATGCGCCGGAGTTCGACCGTCTCTACCGCTCGCACCTGGCCAATGTCTACCAGGCTCTGAATCAGCCGCCGCCGGACGAGTTGTCCAGGCCGATCATGATGACCAGCTCGCAGGCCGACCACACGCCGCCCTCCTCGCCGTTGACGGCACGCATCGACGGCCTGAACAGCTCCTATTTCGAATGGATGGGCGCCGGATGCTACAAGCCCGACCGGCGGCAAAGCTCGATGCACGGCGCCGAATCGCCGCTCATGCGGGTGCTGTATGGTTCCGACCAGGAGTATCTGTATCTCAGGCTGGACTTCAACGAAATCGAGATGGGCCTGCGCATCCACCTGACGTTCGAGCAGTTCGAGTGTGACCTCACGCTGGGCGAACCGGCTCCGGAGCCGGTCACGCTGGCCAGCCAGAAACTGGTGGAAATCCGCATTCCGTTGTCGAAAGTGCGGCGCTCGGCCAGCGACATTCCGCGAATGAAACTTTCGCTGTGGCGCGGGGCGCTGCCTCTGGATGCCATTCCGGGCGAAGGCAGCCTGGAACTGCTCATGGCGGACCACCACGAGTGGGCGATGTAGCGGACGGGCTAGGCTCCCGTCTTTTTTGCCACCTCTTCGAGCGTTCCGAAGAAAGCATCGATGTCTCGCGGCCGTGTATGGATATGGGCGGAGACACGGATACGCGTGCCGCGAACGATCCAGATTCTACGCCGCAAGCACTCGGCCATGAAGGGGTCCGCGATCTTCTTGTCGAGGTCGATCGAAATGAGCGAACCGTACAGCGCGTCGTTGTCCGGCGTTAGAAGTTTGACGTAAGGCAGCGCGGCGGCGCGGGCGCGGGCGATGCGTGCCAGCGAATGGATGCGTTCATGGATGCGCGGCCAGCCGATTGCATTGCCGAACCGGATACCGGCGATCATGCCCTCGAAGATCGCCCGGTTGTTGGTGCCTACCTTCATGAACCGTTCGGCATGGTCCTGTTTCAGGTCCCATCCGCCCGTGACAATGGAGGGCCACAAACGTTCCAGCATTTCAGGACGGCCGTATAAAATGCCGCAGCCCGCCGGTGCGAACATCCACTTGTGAGGGCTGCCGGCGTAGTAATCGCATCCCATTTCATCGAGCCGTATGGGGATCTGGCCGTTCACATGCGCGCCATCGACGACGGTGATGAGACCCTTCGCGCGGGCGGCATCGCAAATTTTACGAATGGGCATCACCAGCCCGGTGGCCGAAAGAATGCCGGAAAAGAAGAGCACGCGCGTGCGGGGACCGATGGCCGACAAAAGCGCGTCGGCGAGAGCGTCGGGCGAGGCGGGCGGAATGGGCATCGGCGTCTCGCGAAAGGGATTGCCGTAGCGCGCCTGCTTCAAAAGCCATCCGGCGCGTCCCGAAGGGTGTTCCTGGTCGGTGCTGAGAACCTCGTCGCCGGGCTTCAAATCGATACCGGCGGCGATGGTGGAAAGCGCCTCGGTGGCGTTGTGGGTGAAGGCGAGATCCTCCATCCGGCAGCCGAGAAACTGGGCGGCGACGGTGCGGTGTTCCTTGAGCGCCTCGTAACCCCAGCGCGGGTATTCGTATTCGGGGATGGTGAGCGCGGCGGCATTCTCCATGTAATCTTCAACGGCCTTGAGAACGGGGCGCGGCGTGACGCCCAGGCTGCCGTTGTTCATGAAGGCGCGCGAGTCGGGGAGTAGAAACTGCTCCTGGCGCAGTTGCGTCCAGTAGCGTTCGGCATCTTTCTGGAAAAGAGTGTCGGTGGGGAGAGCGGCGGGAACGGCCAGGGCCGCGAAAAGGTCGCGTCTGCGCATACTCCACACTATACTGACGCGATGGGATCCTGGAAAGTCTTATTGGCGGCAATGGCGGTGGCGTGCGGCGCGGCGGCACAGGAAGACGGCCCCCCGCGCCCGTGCGCCCAGGGCTTGGAGCCGCGCACGGATTCCAGCTTCTGGAACGGCTGGGGCGCGGATGCGGCCAACACGCGTTCGCAACCGGCTGCCCTGGCCGGCCTTGCGGCGGCCGATGTACCGAAACTGGCGCCCGTGTGGAAATTGCGGCTGCCCGGCGTGAACGCCATGACAAGCCAGGCCGTGCTCGTGGGGGGGCGTCTCTACCTGGGGAGCGCGGATGGAACCGTCTATGCCCTCCATGCGGCTACTGGCTGCGTCTACTGGACCTTTCGTGCCGATGCCCCGGTGCGAACTGCCCTTTCGATGGGCACGAACCGGCACGCGCACCCCGCGCTGTTCTTCGGTGACGACCGGGCGCAGGCCTATTCGATTGACGCGAAGACGGGAAAACCCGTTTGGAAGACCAAAGTGGACGAGCGGGCAGGGGCAAGCATCGCGGGCTCCCCCGTTTTGTATGGAAACCGGCTGTATGTGCCGGTGGCGGGCGGGGACGGCCGCGGCTCGGTGGTGGCTCTCGACAACGAGTCGGGAAAGGCGGAATGGAAGGCGGAAACGGGCGGCGCGGCGCGCAGCGCTCCCGCGCTGGATGTAAAGAAGCGTCTGCTCTATGTGAGCGCGGGAGGCATTCTGGCGCTCGAAATGGACACCGGGCGCGTGGCATGGACGAAGGCCGCACCGGCAAAGGGTCCGGGTGTGGAAATACCGCCTGTGCTGCACAGGCTGGATGACGGCAATCGTCTGCTGTTGGTGGCACACGCGCCGGACTCGGTTCTGGCGCTGAACCCCGATGCCGGGGGAAGGCAGGTGTGGGCCACGCGCACGGGCAGCGTGCGCGCCGGAATGGCGGTTGGCGGCGGAACGGTGTACGCAGCCACATCGACGGGGTTGGTGGCGTTGCGTGTGCGAGATGGTAAGAAGCTGTGGAGCGCCGGATCCGGCGAGCACGCGGCCGCCCCGGTTGCGATACCCGGCGTGGTGTTCAGTGGTTCGATGGATGGGAAGCTGTGGGCGTTCGGCGAGCGGGGCGGTGCGCCGGTATGGTCGTTCGAAACGCGGAGCCTTCCCGGCGGCGGGTCGATTCATGGCAGCGCGGCGATCGTGGCGCAGGGGATGCTGGTGGTTCAGTCGGGATACGGGCAGCCCGGCGGCCTCCCCGGCAACGTGGTGCTTGCCTTTGCCGCGACCGGCCGATAGCCGTACACTACGGGCTATGAAGAGATTGCGGTTCGCGTTCCACGCCGTTGCGCTGTGCGCGGTTACGGCGGCGCTGGCGGCCAAAGCGCCCATTACTCACGAACAGATGTGGAAGATGAAACGGGTAGGCGCGCCGGAGGTGAGCCCCGATGGCCGCTGGGCCGTGTTTCCGGTCACTCTCCCCGCTTACGAGAGCAAGGACACCAGTACGGACCTGTGGCTGATGCCCGCCGACGGCTCGGTCGAACCACGGCAGATCACCTTCACGCGCGGCTCCGAAGGCGGACCTGCGTGGTCGCCCGACTCCAGCCGCCTCGTGTTTTCGGCCAAGCGCGAGGGTGACGACGAGGCGCAACTCTACCTTCTGAACATGACCTCCAGCGGCGAAGCGGAACGTTTGACCACCCTCAGCACAGGAGCCGGGAATGCCGCCTGGTCGCCGGACGGCAAGCTGCTCGCGTTCACCAGCCGTGTCTATCCGGGAGCGGCCAACGACGAGGCCAACAAAAAGGCCGCCGCCGAGCGCAAGGCGCGCCCCTACAACGCGCTTGTCTATGAAGGCTTCCCCGTCCGCTACTGGGACCATTGGCTGGACGACAGAAGGCCGCACCTGCTCACCCTCGACCTGGCCACACGCACAGTGAAGGACCTGTTTGCGGGAACACGTTTCGCCTCTGCCCCCGGCTTTGACGGCGTTGCGGGCACGGCGGGCTCCAGCCTGACAGGCGTCTGGACGCCGGATGGCAAGGGGTTGGTGTTTGCCGCGACACAAAACCGGAACGCCGCCGCCTACGCGAATGTGCTGACGCATCTGTGGAAGACCGTGCTGGAAGGCGGCGAGCCCGAACTGGTGTCCGGTGGCGGCTTCAGCTACGGCGATCCTCGATTTTCAGCCGATGGAGCGACGCTGTACGCCGTGCGCGTGGTGGAGAATGACGGCAAGGTGTATCACCTGCCGCGGCTTGTGTCGGCCAAGTGGCCTCCGGCCCCGGGTTCGGCGCAGTTTCAGCTTCTGACGCCTGGCTTCGACCGCGGCGTGAACCAGTACACGTTTGCGCCGGACGGCCGGACGGTCTATCTGACGGCGGAGGAGGCGGGGCACGAAAAAATTTTCACCGTGGCCGCCGCCGGGGGAGCGCCAAAGCTGCTGCTGCCGGTGAACGAAGGCGTGTACACCGGGGTGGCGATTGGCGGAACGGCGGCGAATCCGGCCGTGCTGGCCAACTACAACAGCTCGCATGAGCCGGTGGAGATTGTGCGCGTGGACCCCTCGGGACGCCGTCCGGTAACCCGCTTCAACCAGGGCATGGCGGCGGAAATCGACTGGCAGCCGGTGAAGGAGTTCTGGTTCACCTCGGCACGCGCCCGGCGGATTCACAACATGCTGGTGCTGCCGCCCGCGTTCGACGCGGCGAAGAAGTATCCGCTGGTGGTCTTCATTCACGGCGGCCCGCACACGATGTCGCGCGATGAATTTCACCAGCGCTGGAACTACAACCTGATGGCCGCGCCCGGTTA
The DNA here is from genome assembly GCA_020852175.1 of Bryobacterales bacterium. Classification (GTDB taxonomy): domain Bacteria; phylum Acidobacteriota; class Terriglobia; order Bryobacterales; family Bryobacteraceae; genus JAFLBB01. Next base: position 21,606 of record JADZBH010000005.1, read on the forward strand.
CGCGATTCTACTGACCAATTACACCGGCTCGACCGGTTTCGGCGAGGAGTTCGCCCAGCGGATTCAGAATGATCCCCTGGCGACACCAGGGTCGGAGATCGACCAGGCGGTGGACGAGGCCCTGCGCCAGTTTCCCTTCCTGGACGGGACGCGCCTGGCCGCGGGCGGCGCCAGTTATGGCGGCCATATGGCGAACTGGCTGCAGGCGACGGCGACGCGCTATAAGTGCCTCTACTCGCACGCCGGGTTGATCAACCTGGAGTCGCAGTGGGGTACCAGCGACGCGATCTATCACCGCGAACTGGGCAACGGCGGACCTGTGTGGGAGCAGGGAGTAGTGTGGCGTGAGCAGAACCCGATTCGTCATGCGGCCCGGTTCCGGACTCCGATGCTTCTTACCGTGGGAGAAAAAGACTACAGGGTGCCGCTGAACCAGACGCTGGAAAACTGGAGCGTGTTGCAGCGCTTGCGCATTCCCAGCAAGCTGGTGGTGTTTCCCGAGGAGAATCACTGGATTCTCAAAGGCGAGGACAACCGCTTCTTCTATCGGACCTGGCACGGCTGGCTGGCGCGGTGGCTGGCGGGGGGAGCGGAAAATGCGGCAACCGCCAAATAATTCCACACTCCCAGCTACTGATTTTTCCCATATATTACGATAAGTAGCAGTAATAGCCTCCTCCTGGTTGGTTGACGGCGCAAGTAAGTGGTGTCGTAAGGGGCTGTGGGGTTTACAAAACAATGCGCTGGTGGGTCCAAAGCGCCGCGGTGTTGACCGCGCTGTACCTAGGAACCCCAGGGGCGTCCGCTGATACGGTTGTGAAACTGGGTGCGGCGCCGGGGGAGCCGGAGGCTTATCTCAGCGCAAAGGGGCAGCCCACGGGGTTTTATGTGGAGGTGCTGGCGGAAGCCGCCCGGCGGCAGGGAGTGCAGGTGCAGTGGGTGCTCTACCCGCGGCGGATGGATGAATCGCTGGCGAACGGCCTGGTGGATGTGTGGGCGGCGGCGAACCCGTCGCCGGAGCGTGAGAAGCGGTTCCATGTGAGCCGGCCGTGGTGGGTGGTGGATTATCAGTTGCTGGTGCGGACGGATTCGCCCATACGGTCTCCAGCGGACACTCGCGGGCGCATCGTGTGGTACTCCGATTTTCCGCCGGTGGGCCGTACCGCATGGGATACGCTGCCGGGGGCGAAGCTGGCGGTGCGCGGCGAGACGGCGGACCGCGTGACGGGGGTATGCGCGGGACAGGCCGACGCGGCGCTGTTGAACTCCTACGACATGCAACGGATCCTGCTGAAGAGGCCGGAAGGTTGCGGCAGCACGGCTTTGCGGCAGGTTCCGCACCGCTCCATGAAGATGGAGTTGAGCATCATGTCGCTGCCGGCGCGGGGCGCTTTGGCGGACTCGCTGCGGTCGCGCGTGGACGAGATGAGCAAGGACGGAACGCTGTCGCGGATCGCCGCCAGCTATCCGACGCTGGTGTCCTATGAGAGCGAGGTCATGCTGTCGGCCGAGCGCGTGGCGCATGAGCGGCGTTATTACTTTCTGGGCTTCTTTGGGATGCTGATCGCCGTCTCGACGATGCTGGTGCTGCTGCTGATGCTGCGGCGGGCGCACAAGCGCACGCGCGCCGCACTGGAAAAAGCGCGGCGTGCTTCGCGCGTGAAAAGCGAGTTCATGGCGGTGATGAGCCATGAGATCCGTACGCCGATGCACGCGGCTTTGGGCTTCACGGACCTGCTGCTGCGTACGCCGCTGCGCGAGGAACAGCGCGAGCACGCGGCGTCGATCCGCTCGTCGGTGCAGTGCCTGTTGGGCGTGATCAATGACGTGCTGGACCTGGCCCGGCTCCGCATGGGACCGCTGCCTTCCAATCGCGAACCTTTCTCGCCGGCGCAACTGGGCTGTGAACTGGCGACGATGATGGAGGTGATCGCCGGGGACGCGGGCCTGCGGTTCGTGTTGCGCCTGGATCCCGCGCTGCCGGCGCGGGCGACCGCGGACCAGGGCCGGTTGCGCCAGATTCTGACCAATCTCTGCGGCAACGCGGTGAAGTTCACGGAAGAGGGCGAGGTGGAGCTGACGCTCAGCCGGGAGCAGGACAAGGAAGGCGCCTGGCTGCGGATTCAGGTGCGGGACACCGGGCTGGGGATTCCGGAGAGCCAGAAGAAGGAGATCTTCAAGCCCTTCGTCCAGGTGGACAGCTCGAACACGAGGCAGCGCGGGGGCAGCGGATTGGGGCTGGCGATCGTGGCGCGTTTGTGCGAAGCGATGGGCGGAACCGTGGAGGTGGAAAGCGGGCTGGGGAAAGGGTCGCTGTTTCGCGTGCGTGTACCCATCGAGGGGCCTTCGGAGCGGACGTGGATGGAGGACCTGGAGTTGGTGAGCGGTCCGGTGAGTCTGTTGGGAGGGGCGGATCCTCGCGTGGACGTCCTGGAGGACTTTCTACGTGCGGCGGGCGTGCCTGTGGAGCGTGTACTGCCCGGTTCTCCGGCGAAACTGCGGGAAACAGTGCTGGTGGGCGGGGTGAAGGCGTTGGCCCTGCTGCCTCCCGGCGCAGGCCGTCTGATTCTGGCCGCCACAAGCCGCGAAATCGCCGATTTGCCGGAGGCGGCGCGGTCACGCCTTTCGGCGATGCTGCCTTGGCCTGCCCTGGGTCAGGCGTTACGGAACGCTCTTGCGGAGCGGGCCGCGCTTTCCGTGACGGAGACGCCGGCGCCGGTAAACGGAAAGCCGCACGCGCTCGGCCTGTTGGTGGTGGAGGACAGCGAGGTAAACCGGAAGGTGATCAGCCACATGCTGGCTCACCTGGGCTGGCCGGTGACCCTGGCGGTGAACGGGCGCGAAGCGTTGGACCTCTTCGAGGAGGGCCGTTTCGCCGCCATCCTGATGGACTGCCAGATGCCGGTGATGGACGGCTGGCAGGCGACGGCGGCGATCCGGCAGCGCGAAAAGGCCTCGCGGACGCCGGTGATTGGCGTGACGGCGGCGGCCTTTCAGGACGACCGGGAACAGTGCTTCGCCGCCGGCATGGACGACTTCCTTCCCAAGCCCGTGTCGCTGGACCAGTTGCGGGAGATGATCGGGAAATGGGTACGGCGCCAGGAAGCGGATGGCGCTACTTCTTCCTGAGCTGCTTTACCTTCTCCCAGCGGCCCGTCCTGGCCGATTTCAGCACGGCATCGGTGACATAGTCGGTGGCGAGGCCGTCACGGAAGTTGGGTCCGGCGGGCTTGCCATCCTGCAAGCCTTGCAGGAAGTCCGCCACCTGGTGGATGAAGGTGTGCTCGTATCCGATCTGGAGCCCGGGCACCCACCAGTGCTTCATGTACGGATGATCGCTGTCGGTGATGTGGAGCGAACGCCAGCCGCGCGTCAGGCCTTCGTCGCGGTGGTCGAAGTACTGCAACCGGTGCAGATCGTGAAGATCCCAGAAGATGGAGGCGTGTTCGCCGTTGATCTCGAAGGTATAGAGCGCCTTGTGGCCCCGGGCGTACCGTGTGGATTCAAAGGTGGCCAGCGAGCCGTTCGAGAAGCGGGCCAGGAAGGCGCTGGCGTCGTCGATGCTTACTTTTTCCACCTTGCCCGAAAGGTTGTGTTTGCGCTCCTTGACAAAGGTTTCCGTCATGGCCGTCACCTTGTCGATGGGGCCGTTCAACCACAGCGACGTGTCGATACAGTGGGCCAGCAGGTCGCCCGTGACGCCGGAGCCGGCAACCTTCGCGTCGAGCCGCCATAGCCCGGCGCCGCCCTGCGGCAGGTCCTTCGAGATCGTCCAATCCTGCAGGAACTTGGCGCGGTAATGGAAGATGCGGCCGAGACGGCCTTCGTCGATGAGCTGCTTGGCGAGCGTGACGGCGGGAACGCGGCGGTAGTTGTACCAGACCATGTTCGGCGCCTTGGCCTTTTCGACGGCCTTCACCATGGCCTCGGCCTGCGGGCCGTTCATGGCGAGCGGTTTTTCGCAGAGAATCATCTTGCCCGCCGCCGCCGCCGCTTCCGCGATCCGTGCGTGCGTATTGTTCGGGCTGGCGATGTCGATAAGGTCGATATCCTTGCGGGCGATCAGCTTCTTCCAATCGGTTTCCACCGATTCATAGCCCCACTGTTCCGCGAAGGCTTTCGCCTTGCCGCCATCGCGGGCGCAGACCGCTTTCAACACAGGTTCGTATTCGAGATCGAAAAAGTTGTTCACCGTGCGGAAGGCGTTGGAATGGGTACGGCCCATGAAGCCGTAGCCGATGATGCCGACGTTCAGTTTCTTCTTGGACAAAGCAGGTCTCCTATTCACTCCAGCCGTGCGCGTTCCGGACGGCGATCATGGCGGCGAGGATGTCATTCCAGGTTTGCGGGTTCATCATGACCTCGTTGGAAAACATGCAGCCATCCCAGCAGATGTGGCTCATGCGTTTGGTGAGCTGGCCATCCTCGTCGCGCAGCCAGTAGCCGGCGTCGCGGGCGATGTTCAGCTTGCCGCTCGGGTCGGTGGCCTGGCAGTGGCGGCCGGTCTTGTCGTGGGAACCCTGTCCCTTCACCGTGGCGTCGTTCTGGGCGACGTGGAAATCGATGGTCCAGGGACGGAGGGCCTTGGTGAGCGTGCGCAGCGCGGCGGCCAGCCCGGCCTCGTCCCAGTTGAAATTCTCCGGCACGATGCGGTCTTCCGGAGCGTTGTAGCCGAGCGTGTAGAGAAGCGTGTGGGCCATGTCGGCCTGGAAGCCGATGTGCTCCGGGCGGCCCACCATTTCGAGCAGGTTCACCATCTTCTTCCAGCCTTGCATGCCGCCCCAGCAGATTTCGCCTTCGGCGGCGAGGCGTTCGCCATACCCGTCGGCGATGTCGCAGGCCTCTCGGAAGGTGGCGGCGATCTTTTTCTGATTGCCCTCGGGGTCGGCGGCCCAATCGTGGACGCTGCATGCGGAGTCGATGCGGACGACGCCGGAGGGGCGGATGCCGATGTCCTTGAGCTGCCTGCCGATGGCGCAGGCCTTGCGTACCTGCGTGAGGAAGGCGCGGCGCTCCGCTTCCGTGCCCATCGCGGAACCGCCTCCGGTAGGCGGCCAGACGGGCGCGACCAGCGAACCGATCGCGAAGCCGAAGCCGGCGATATTATCCGCGAGCCCCTTGATGCCGTCCGGCGTCGAGTCGATGCTCGTGTGCGGATCGGCGAGGAAGAGATCGACGCCTTCAAAGCGCTGTCCTCCCACGTTGGCCGCCGCGGTGAGTTCGAGCATGGTGTCGAGACTGATGGGGGGCTCGGAGTCCGGGCCTTTGCCGACAAGGCCAGGCCACATGGCGTTGTGGAGTTTGGGGTAGTTGTTCATCGGAATCCTTCGGGCATATTTTATAAGCCGAAGACGCGGAGCGGCGTTTCCCAAAGGATGGCGCGGCGCGTTTCGGGCGTCAGGTCGAGCGTAAACAGCTTGCCGATTTCGGCTTCGAGACTTTCGGGAAGGTCGGAACCGGCCATAAGGCGCAAGGGTTCGACGTGGGCGATCACCTCGGCGCAGTGGTGGGGCATGAGGCTGGACAGCTCAATGAAAATGTTCGGACAGACCTGCGCCGCGACGATGGCCTCCAGGTAGTAGACGCTGCCGCCGGCATGTCCAAGAATGATGGGCAACTCCGGGAAGCGGCGTGCGGCGGAGATGAAGAGCGAGGGCAGCGCGAACGGCGCGCCGCTGCCGGTGTGGGCGACGACGGCGAGGCTGTAACGCGCGGCGGTTTCAAAAAAGAAATCGCTGCGGCGCGAGACCGGGTTGAGCGGCTGATACTGCGGCTGTAGCTTGAGGGCGCGAAATCCGAACTCCTCGGCGCAGCGGCGGACTTCGCCCTGAAACTCATCCGGGGAGACAAACGGGTTCAGGCAGGCGGCGCCGGTGAAGCGGTCCGGATGAGCCCGGATGGCCGCGGCGATCAGGTTGTGCTGCTGGCGGTAGTCGTCGACGACGGGGAACGGGATCAGGAGCGAGCGGTCGACGCCAGAGCGGTCCATGTGACGCAACAGTTCCCCAGCCGTGGCGGTGCGTCCGCTGTGGCGCGCGGCGCCAAGGTGAGTGTGCGTGTCGAAGACCCGGTAACCGTCGCGCATGATCTTCCCCTACAACGCTTCGAGAATGCGCTCCGTCATCTGGCGCGTGGTGAGGGCGCCGCCGAGATCGGCGGTGCGGTTGGCGCTGGAGCAGCAGACCTGTTGAACGGCGCGCCGGATCATGTGGGCCCCGCGGGTGGTCTCGGCGCCTGGCAGCCAATCGAGCATCATGGCGGCGGAGAGGATGGTGGCGATGGGGTTGGCGACTCCCTGCCCGGCGATGCCGGGAGCCGAGCCGTGCGAGGGCTGGAAGACGCCGTGCTTCTCCCCAATGTCGGCCGAGGGCGCCATGCCCATGCCGCCAACGATTCCGGCGGCGAGATCGCTGAGAATGTCTCCGAAAAGATTTTCCATCACCATCACGTCGAAGCGTTCGGGCTTCTGGACAAGGTAGAGCGCGGCGGCGTCCACATAGATGCGCTCGGCGCTCACGTCGGGAAATTCGGCCGCGACATGGTCGAACACCATGCGGAAGAAGGCCATGGAGGGCAGGACGTTGGCTTTGTCGACGAGCGTGACGAACTTGCGGCGGCGGCGGGCTTCCTGAAACGCGGCGCGAACGATGCGCTCGGCGCCGCGGCGCGTGACCACAAGACGGTCGGACACCTCCCCGGCATCCTTGAGCCAGGTGTTCTTGCGGGTAGCGAAGAGGCCCTCGGTGTTCTCCCGGAAGATGACGAGGTCGATGCCTCCTTCCTGGTAACCCTTCAACGGCGTATGCGCGGCGTTGTAGAGGTGGATGGGGCGGATGCCGGCAAAGAGGTCGAGTTCTTCGCGCAGATCGAGTTGCGGGGCCATCTCCGTGCCGCCGGGCCAGCGTACATCGGGCAGGCCCATGGCGCCGAGCAGCGTGGCGTCGGCCGACCGGCAGGCTTCCAGCGTGCTGGCTGGCAGTGGATTGCCGTTCTTGAGAAACTCACCCGCGCCGGCGGGAAACTCGTTGTAGACGAGAGTAACGCCGGTGAGCTTCTCCCCCACCGCGTCGAGCACCTGCAAGGCGGAGGCGGCCACCTCGGGTCCAATGCCGTCGCCGCCCAGCACGGCGATCCGGAAGAAATGACTCTGCATGGCCAAGGGGCGATTATATCGCCGCCGCCGCGCCGGGTTCCGTTCACGCGCGGGTTGTTGTAGAGTGCTCGGAATGCGAACCGCCATTCTTGCCGCCTTGTGTGTGTTGAGCCTGTCCGCGAAGGATCCGTTGCCGCAGCGTATCGCCCGCGCCGAGCCAGGCAAACTGCGCGCCATCAAAGGCGTTCACGCGGGAGCGGGCGAACTGCATTACACCGGGCTGTTCGACGCCGAGACCTTCAACACGAACGTCATCTTTCTTCACCGGGGCGTGATTCAGCCCAAGAGCGGCATCGGCCACCACTTCCATAACCACATGGAAGAGATGTTCGTGATCTTCGACGGCGAGGCGCAGTTCACCATCAATGGCAGAACGTCGCTGTTGCAGGCGCCAGCGGGAGCGCCGAACCGGATGGGCAGTTCGCACGCCATTTACAACGCCACCGACAAACCGGTGCAGTGGATGAACATCGCCGTGGGCAGCATCAAGGGCAAGTACGACGCCTTCGACCTGGGCGATTCGCGTGAAGGAGCGCCTCTGGATGCCAAGCCGGTGTTCGTAAGCATGCGCCTGGACCGTGCGATGCTGCGTCCGGCTCCGGCGTATCACGGCGGCGCGGGCACGGCTCGATACCGGCGCGCGCTGCCGCCGGAGGTCTTTTTCACGAACTGGTCCTATGTGGATCATCTGTTGTTGCCACCGGGAGCGGGCGACGGGCGGCACCGGCACGAAGGCGTCGAGGAGTTCTACTACGTGATGGCGGGCGCGGGGACCTTCCGTGTTGGCTCTCAGACGGCGCCGGTAAAGGCGGGCGACGCGATTCCGGTGTTTCTGAACGAGGTGCACTCGGTGGAGAACACGGGGCCGGGCGAGTTGGAACTTATGATCGTGGGGGTCGCTCGGACGAAGTGGGCCCTGGATACGGTGGAGGTGAAGTAGCGTCGGCGCGGCGGAGAAGCTCCTGGAGCATGGCTTCCATGCGGGCCGTGCGGTCGCGCAGTTCCCGCAGTTCGACGCCCTCTTCCTGGCCGACAAAGTAGGTGGTGATGGAGGCCGCCAGCGTGGAAACCAGGCCGACGCCGGCCATCATGATCACCACGGCGATGACGCGTCCCCAGGGCGTTTGGGGCGCGATGTCGCCATAGCCGACGGTGGTGGCGGTGACCACGGCCCACCAGATGCCGTCGCCGAAGCCACCCTTGACGGTGGAGGGTTCGATCAGCGTGATGCCCGCGCCGCCGGCGAAGATCGTGAACAGCGTCAGGCACAGGACGTAAAGCAGTCCGCGCCGTGCGAGCACGGCTTTCAACTCCCCGAGGCCGCGTATGGTGACGCCTGCCAGGCGTACCAGACGCACCAGGCGGGACAACCGCGCCAGCCGGGTGAGGCTGAGCATGGCGGGCACCAGCGGGAAGGAGAGAACGATCACCAGGGGGCTGATCCAGTTGGCCCGCGCGTAGGCGCGCCGGTCAGGCCAGAGCGTAAGCTCGACGGCGTACTCGCAGACGAAGATGAGCCACACGGCCCAGTCGGCGATTTGCACCGCGAGGCTGTTGTTGCCCTGCTCCTGCAGAATCACCAGAGGCACCGTCAAGGCGGCGGCGAACACCACCGATGCATTGATCGCCCGTCCCAAGCCGCCCTCAAGGGGGTTCGCGCGCATTCCTCTCTTATCGCACGGCCGGCGCGCCTGTACAATAAGCCCCATGCGTGCAGCACAACTGACGGGCGACTTCGGGTTGGACGAGTTGAAAATCCGGGAAGCGGCGGAGCGGCCCCTGGCGCCGGGCGAAATTCGCATTCGCGTGGAGGCCGTGTCGCTTAATTACCGCGATCTGTTGGTGGTCAAGGGGCTCTACGCCAGGAAGTTGCCGTTTCCGTTGACGATCTGTTCGGACTGCGCGGGTATTGTGACCGAGACCGGCGAGGGCGTGACGCGTGTGAAAGCGGGCGAGCGCGTCTCGCCGTGCTTCATGCCGGGATGGCTTACCGGAGCCGTGACGGAGGCGGCGGCGCGTGGGGCGCTGGGGGCCTTCGCCGATGGCGTGCTGGCCGAAACGATTGCGATGCCGGAGACGGGAGTGGTGGCGGCGCCTGCTCACCTGACGGCCGAGGAGGCCGCGACGCTGCCCTGCGCGGCGGTGACGGTTTGGCATGCTCTGGTGGTGCGGTGCGGCTTGCAGCCGGGCGACACGGTGTTGACGATCGGCACGGGCGGCGTGTCGCTGTTCGCGGTGCAGATCGCATCCATGCTGGGCGCGCGCGTGGTGGTGTTGAGTTCAAGCGACGCCAAGCTGGAACGGGCGCGGGCGCTGGGCGCGACCGAGGGCATCAATTATGTAACCACGCCCGACTGGGACGGCGAATTGAAGAAACGGGGCATCGCGCCGGATCATGTGGTGGAGGTGGGCGGTACGGCGACTCTGGCCAAGTCCATCAAGAGCGCGCGTATGGGAGGCAATCTCGCGCTGATCGGTAACGTGTCGGGCGGCGGCGAGACGAACGTGATTCCGGCGTTCATGAAAAACCTGACGCTGCACGGCGTGTTCGTGGGCTCGCGCGAAATGTTCGAGGCTTTGAACGCGGCGGTTTCGGCGCATGGCATGAGACCCGTTGTGGATCGCGTCTTCCCGTTCGAGGAGATTGCCGCGGCGCTGCGCCACCTGGAGAGCGGCGCTTTCGGTAAAGTAGTCGTCCGGGTAAGTTAAGGAATATGCCAATCCAACTGCATTGCGATCTACAGGTGGCCGCGGGCCACGAAGCCGAGATTGAGCGTGTGTTCACGGAGGTGTTCTCCCCCGCGATGGCGCGCCGGGAGGGCTTCGTCGAAGTGAGGTTCTTAAAGCTGATCGCGTCGTACAAAGGGAATCCGGAGCCTTGGAACTACCGGTTGGTGATCGGATTCGAAACCGAGGAGCTGCGGAAGGCCTGGGCTGCGTGCGACGAGCACCAGCGCGTGTGGCCGCTGATGGAAGCTCACCTCACAGGCGAGCAGTGGCAGGGCTGGCTCTACGGCGTGGCGGGGGCGCTCTAAAAGGAAAAGGGAGCAGGCGTGGCGGACACGCTTGCCCCCTTCAAGACAGATACGGCTGATGGTTACTTGTCGCCGCCCAGGTGCAAACCTTTGTGGATGGCGTAGAGGGCGAGTTCCAGACGGTCGGAAACGCCGAGCTTATCGAAGATGTTGTGCAGGTGGTTCTTCACCGTCTGCTCGGAGATGAACATCTTCTCGGCCATTTCCTTGTTCTTATAGCCTTGGGCGACCAGGGCGACGATTTCCCGTTCGCGCGCGCTGAGCGGGCTCCGCTCGCGGCCCTTGGCGCCGCTGCCGCCGCCGTTGGCATCCGAAGGCGAGGCAAACTGCCGCATGACAGCGGCCGTGGTGTGCGAATCCAGCCAGATTTCGCCGGAATACACCTTGCGGATGCTCTTGACGATCAACTCGGGCTGGGTTTGCTTGATGACGATGCCGGAGCAGCCGAGCTTCATCGCCTGCACCCATTCGTTCTTGTCCTCGGAGGCGGTCAGGACGATGATCTTGGTTTGATGGGAGGCGTGCTGGAGCGTCTGGAGGGCGGAAAGCCCATCCATGCCGGGCATTTTCAGGTCGAGAAGCAGGACATCGGGGTGGAGATCCTCGATGAGTTCCAGGGCGGTACGGCCATTGTCGGCCTCGCCCACCACCTCAAAATCTTCTTCCAGATTGAGTAACTTACGGAGACCTTCCCGCACGATGGGGTGGTCGTCCACGAGACCGATGCGGACTTTTCGCTTCTCCGGTGCAACGGCCACTGGCTGCTCGGCCGGAGCCTCGGTCGCCGAGGCCATGCTTTCGAGCGCCTCTTCCAGAGGCGATTTGCTTGTGATTCCCTCAGCCATACTTCGTTCCTTCCCGCGGTTAGCGCCCGCTTCCCAGACTGCGGAAAGGCGGCCTGAGTGCCTGCCCTTCTCCTCAAAAGTGAGGCAGGCGGCCAGAAATTCCCTGAGCTACGTTGCGCTCCGCTTTGGTACTACGACTTGATTCTATGGCCGATCTAGTACCCGGTCAATTCAGGGACCCCTTAAGGCGCAAGTTCAAACTTGCCTAGATCGAACTCGTAGATCCCCCTACCCTTACTTCCAGTACGCGACCGAAAGGCGTCCGGGGGATCAATAGGACTACAAGTACTATTGTCGCAAATGGGCGTGCCGCGGCTTCAGCGAGGCCGCGCTTCCATGTGGCGCTTTAGCTCCAACAGGGTGGCTTCCTCGGCCTTATTGCCATTCAGGAACAGCGCCAGTCCGCGGAAAAACGGATTGCCAATGCGAATCCGGGCGTCGGAGGTGACGCGCGACCCCGAAGCGGCGGGCTCGACGGTGATCTCCCACTCGCCCGAAAAGCTCGCGCCGGGTGAGCCCATGCGCGCCGTGTACCGGTGGGGAGGATCGAGGGAGAGGACTTCCGTCTCCATTTCACCGGCCGATCCGCCAATCTGATACCTGAGCGGGTTGGACGAGACTTTTCGCACCGTCTTGACCTCGCTCGACCACAGCGGAAGGTTCTCGACGTTGGAGAGGAAGTGGAATACTTCGGCCTGCGGGCGGGCGATCTCCACGCTGGCGTGGGCAGTGATGACGGGCGACAGGAAGAAACCTGTGAGGGTGACCAGGATGACGGCGGCGGCCACACCGGCCACGGCCAGGGCGATCCATCTGCCAATGTTCTTCATGGCGGGGTTGCTACCTCATGAGGTTATCCCTTGACGACGATGTTCACCAGCTTGCCGGGGACGGTGATGAGCTTCACCACCTGTTTGCCATCGACGTGGGATTTCACGCGCGGGTCGGCGAGCGCGGCGGCTTCCAGCGCCTCCCTGCCTGTACCGGGAGGCACCGTGACGCGCGCGCGCACCTTGCCATTCACCTGAACGGCCACCTCGACGGAGTCATCCTGGGCGAGCGCGGCGTCAAAGACGGGCCAAGCCTGCTTGCACAAGGGCCCTGTGCGGCCAAGTTCCTCCCACAACTCCTCGGCGAGATAGGGCGCGAAGGGGCCCAGCAGAAGGACGACGTTGGGCAGCAGCGAGGCGATGCAGCCAGGTGTCAGTTCGGCCTCGTGCTCGGTGATCTCATTCATCAGTTCCATCAACCCGGCGATGGAGGTGTTGAAGTGCCAGCGGGAATCGAAGTCCTCGGTGACGCGTGCGATGGTTTGGTGCAGCTTGCGCAGGACCGCCTTATCGGCATCGCCGGCGGGCGGGGCGGGCGTGGCTGTGCGCGCGGTACCGGCGTTGCGCGTCACCAGCCGGTAGACGCGCGACAGGAAGCGGTAAGCGCCTTCAACGCCGGAGAACTGCCAGTCCAGGTCCCGTTCCGGAGGCGCGGCGAACAGGGCGAACAGGCGGGCGGTATCGGTGCCGTAGCGTTCGGCCATCTCGTCGGCCGAAACGACGTTGCCCACGGATTTCGACATTTTCCTGCCGTCCTTGATCACCATGCCCTGGGTGAACAGACGGGTGGCCGGTTCGGAGTTGGCGATGAGGCCGAGGTCGCGCATCATCTTGGTGAAGAAGCGGGAGTAGATGAGGTGAAGAATGGCGTGCTCGACGCCGCCGATGTACTGGTCAATGGGGAACCAGTAGGCGATCTTGGCGCTGTCAAAGGGAGCGTTGGAGTTGTGGGCGTCGCAGTAGCGGTAGAAATACCAACTGGAGTCGATGAAGGTGTCCATCGTGTCGGTTTCGCGGCGGGCCGGGGCGCCGCAGCGCGGGCAGGGGGTGTTGACGAAACCGGGGACGTTTTCCAGCGGCGAGCGGCCCCGCCCTGTGATCTCGATATCCACGGGCAGGACGACGGGGAGATCCTGTTCCGGGACGGGAACGGTGCCGCAGGCGGCGCAGTGGATCATGGGGATGGGCGTGCCCCAGTAGCGCTGGCGCGAGATGCCCCAATCCTTGATGCGGAAGGTGACGGCGTGTTTGCCGAAGCCGCCGGCCTCGGCCTGGGCGCACATGCGGCGGCGAGCCTCCGCGCTGGAGAGGCCGGAGAAGGCGCCGGAGTTTTCCAGGATGCCATCGCCGGGGAAGGCGGCGGCGATGGTCTCTTCCTGGGCCAGTTCTCCGTCGGCTGGACGGATAACGGGGCGGATGGGGATGCCGTATTTCCGGCAGAATTCGAAATCGCGCTCGTCGTGGGCGGGAACCGCCATGATGGCGCCCGTGCCATAGCCGGTGAGGACGAAGTTGCCGATCCACACGGGCACGGGCGGACCGCCAAAGGGCGATTGCGCGTACAGTCCGGTGAAGGCGCCTTCCTTCTCGATATCGCCAGGACCCTTGGCGGCACGCGAGTCGATCATGCGCTTGGCTTCGGCCTTCACTTCCGGGGAGCCGAGTTCGTCCACCAGAGGATGCTCCGGGGCGAGGATCAGACACGTGGCGCCGAAGATGGTGTCGATGCGGGTGGTGAAGACGCGGACCTTGTGGCCGGAAGCAACCAGCGTGAAGTCGGCCTCGGCGCCTTCGCTGCGTCCGATCCAGTTTCGCTGCATGGCGAGCACGCGGTCCGGCCAGCCGGCCTCCAACTCACCGATGGCTGAAAGGAGTTCGTCGGCGTAGGCGGTGATTTTCAGGAACCACTGTTCCAGGGCGCGCTGTTCGACGGGCGTGGATTCGTGGCGCCAGCAGCACCCGTCCACCACCTGCTCGTTGGCGAGCACCGTGGCGCATTCGGGACACCAGTTCACCAGGGCCTTCTTGCGGTAGGCGAGGCCCTTTTCGTACATCTTCAGGAAGAACCACTGGTTCCAGCGGTAGTATTCGGGCTCGCAGGTGGAGATTTCGCGCGACCAGTCGTAGGAGAAGCCGTAGCGGCGGTGCTGCTGCTTCATTTTGGCGATGTTGGCCAGCGTCCAGTCACGGGGATGGCGTTTGTTGGCGATGGCGGCGTTTTCGGCGGGCAGGCCGAAGGCATCCCAACCCATGGGGTGGATGACGTTGAAGCCGCGCATCCATTTATAGCGGGCCAGGGCGTCGCCGATGGTGTAGTTGCGGATGTGGCCGACGTGGAGGGTGCCGGAAGGATAGGGCAGCATCTCCAGCAGGTAGTATTTGGGGCGCGTGGGATCCTCGGTAACCTCGAACAGGTTGGCATCGGCGAAACGCTTGCACCACTTCAACTCGATCGACGTGTGATCGTAGGGCTTTTCGGGCATGGGGGTTTCCTAATAGTGTAGTGGGTTTGGGAGAATCACCCCTCGCCGCTTCTACAATGGGGGAGTGAAGATGGCGGCGCAGGATGCATCCTCGCAGGTAAGTTCCGCGCAGGCGGGGCGGCTGGCTCTGGGCATCCGGACGACGCTGGCCGGCGCGGCGGTGAACGTCATGCTGGCGGTTGTGAAGGCGGTGGCTGGCATTCTGGGGCACTCGTTCGCCCTGGTGGCCGACGCGGTGGAGTCGCTCACCGACGTGGTGGGTTCCCTGGTGATTCTGGGCGGTTTGGCGTATTCGCTGCGGCCAGCCGACGAGAACCACCCGTATGGCCACGGCAAGGCCGAACCGCTGGCGGCGGCGCTGGTGGCGGGCGGCATGGCGGGCGCGGCGGCGGGCATCGCCTGGGGAGCATGGCGCGAAATCGCCCGGCCGCATCATCTCCCGGCGGGGTACACGTTGTGGGTGCTGGCCCTGGTGGTGGTGATCAAGGAGGCGATGTCGCGCTATGTGGTGCGGCAGAACGAAGTGGTAGGCAGTTCGGCCGTGAAAACCGATGCCTGGCACCATCGCAGCGACGCCATCACGAGCGGGCTCGCCTTCATCGGCATCAGCATCGCGCAGATCGGCGGCAAGGGCTATGAGGCGGCCGACGATTGGGCGGCGCTGGGGGCGGCGGCGATGATCCTGTTCAACGCGGGCATGTTGCTGCGGGAGGCGCTGAGCGAGTTGACCGACGAAGAGGCAGGCGGACCGTTGCACCGGAGGTGGGAACAGATCGCCAGAGACGTGCCGGAGGTGCGTAGCGTGGAGAAGCTTCACGTGCGGAAGATGGGGACGAGTTTCTACATCGACATGCACCTGGAGGTGGATGGGGCGCTGACCGTGCGGCGCGGGCATGAAATCGCGCACGCCGTGAAGGATGCCATTCGCGCGGCGGACGCGCGCGTGGAGGATGTGCTGGTCCATGTAGAGCCCGCGCGGGGCACCTGAGCCGGGATCGCGTTCAGCCGCGCGTGAGTGGGCATGAAGATTCGATTGGCGATCGGCGGCCTGGCCCTTGCGGGGGTACTGGCCGCGGACTGTGTGGATGGCTCGCGCGACACCAGCGCGGAGGAGCAGGCGTATCAGGCAGAGGTGCTGGCGGCGCTGCGCGCTTCCCTGCCCCCGGCGCCCGCGGGCTGGAAATTGGAGGATCGCGGCCTGTTCGCGCCGGCGAAGTCGGTCTGCAAGGGCTCGGACGCGTCGCGCGCGGTCTATTCGGCGAGCTACGTCTGGATGGACGGCGTGGCGGAGCAGAACAAACGTTCCGAGGAGATGAGCAGGAAGGTGGGAGCTCTGCGGACGATTCCCACGGACAAGCTGAATGAGATGAATGAGTATGCGCGGCAGGGCCGTGCCTTGCAGCGGGAGATCCCCAAGGCGCGCGCGGCGGGAGACATGGCCGGGGTGGACCGGTTGAACGCGGAGATCAAGGAGTTGACGGCCAAGGCCTATGCGATTCGTAAGGCGCATCAGGACGCCGTGGCCCCGCAAATTGAAGCCATCTCGAACGAGTTCATCAGGGCCGAAGAGGGCAAGTCGTACAACGTGAAGGTGAGCATGGCCGCCAACGACTATATGGAGGCGGGCCTGAAGCCTGGGGCGGGATTGGTACGTTCGGGCAGCCAATCCTCGATCCTGTTCGGGCAGGCGCCGCCCAAGGGAAAGCGTGCGTTGCAGGTGTATTCGATCACGGCGCGGTTCACGGGCGATGCGTTCCAGGTGGAGACGTTGGTGAAGGGCTGGCAGCCGTCGGCGGCGATAGCGCTCATGCAGGGCAAGCCGGCGCCCGCTGTGGCCGGCCAGTAGGAGAGGGACATGAAAAGCCTGCGCCGCCGGCGAGTTCGCGAGATACTGGCGGCGGAGGCTTCCCGTGTCCACACAAAATTTCGAGAATCACGTCCGGATCGATACCGGCTACCATCGCGTTCTCTACCCGATCCTGTTGTTGACGCTCATCGGTTCGGGCGTGAATCTTTATCACGCGCTGGGCGACCACCAGCGGCTCTACAGCGCTTCGCTGATCGTCGTGATTCTGGCGGCGATGATCGCGATGGCACTGTATGCGCGCATATACGCGCTGAGAGCGCAGGACCGGGCGATACGCGCCGAGGAGAACCTGCGGCACTACGTTCTGACGGGCAAGCTGTTGGATTCCCGGCTGACGATGCGGCAGATCGTGGCGTTGCGCTTTGCCTCCGACGGCGAATTTCCCGCGCTGGCGGCGCAGGCGGCGGCAGCAGGGACGGATGCGAAAGAGATCAAGCGGGCCGTGAAGCATTGGAAGGCGGACGAGAACCGGGTGTGATGAAATGTGGGCCATGCAACGCCGCACTTTCCTCGCCTCTGTCGCCGCGGGCGCGCTTGCGCCACGGGCCTCCCATGCCGCTCAGGCCGGCATCAGCATTTTCCTGAACGAACCCATTGGCACGATCAGCCCCTTGCTGCACGGACATTTTCTGGAGCACCTGGGCGGTGTGATTTACGACGGCGTATGGGTGGGTGTGGAGTCGAAGATTCCCAACACCGGCGGCATCCGCAAGGCGTTGATCGACGCGATGAAGCGGTTGGGATCGACCGTGGTGCGCTATCCGGGCGGCTGCTTCGCCGACAGCTACGATTGGCGCGACGGCGTGGGGCCGCGCAACACGCGCCCGCACAAGAATAACTTCTGGGCCAACTCCGGCATCCTGCGCAACCTGCCCGACAACCATGTTTCGCGCAGCGATCCGAACTCTTTCGGAACGAATGAATTTCTGCGCTTCTGCAAGGAGATTGGCAGCGAACCCTACCTGGCAGCCAACGTGCGCAGCCTGCCCGCGAAGGAGTTCTACGACTGGGTGGAGTACTGCAACGCACCCAGGGGAGCGGGCACGCTGGCCGAACGGCGGGCGGCGTGGGGCGATCCGGAGCCGTGGAACGTGCGGTATTGGGGCGTGGGTAACGAAAGCTGGGGGTGCGGCGGGAATCTGACGCCGGAAGAGTACTCCGTGGAGTTCCGCAAGTTCACGTCGTGGACGCCGAACTATGGGAAGCCGTTGTCGATGATCGCCGCCGGGCCCAATGGAGCCGACTACAACTGGACGCGCGGTTTCTTCCAGCAGATGGCGCGGAAGAGTCCGCGCTCGTTGAACGGTGTGTGGGGCTGGGCGCTGCATTATTATTGCGGCACCTCCGGCAAGGGAGATTCGCTCGACTTCACGGTGGAGAACTACTACGACCTGCTGGAGCGGGCGGACCGCATGGAGTCCATCGTGCGGCAACATTGGGACGCGATGGGCGAGGTGGATCGCGAGAGGCACGTGAAGCTGGTTGTGGACGAATGGGGCGCCTGGCACCGCGACACGACGGCGGTGGCGCCGCATCACCTGTTCGGCAGCGTGCAGACGATGCGCGATGCCCTGATCGCCGGCTTGACGCTGGATACCTTCCACCGCCACGCGGACAAGATCGCCATGGCCAACGTGGCGCAGTTGGTGAACTGCATCCAGACCCTGTTTCTGGCCGATGGCGACCGCTTCTGCGTGACGCCCACCTACCACGTATTCGACATGTACAAGGACCACCACGGCGCCGAGGCGGTGCGGACGGAGTTCGCCGCGCCCAGGATCGACTATACGCTCGAGGGGAAGGGGCGTTCGCTGGCGCGCTTGGCCGGCGCGGCCTCGAAGAGCGCTGGGGCGGTGACGCTGACGGCGGTGAACCTGAGCCACAATGAGCCGTTGGAAACCTCGATCGCGCTGACCGGAGCGGCGGTGAAGGGCGCGCGGGCGGCCGTGCTGGCGGGGCCGTCCATTCAGGCGCACAACAGCTTCGCGTCGCCCGAGGCGGTGAAACCGGCGGAACTGGCCGTGCGGGCGAGCGGCGGCGAGTTGCGGCTGACCATGCCGGCGGCCTCCGTGGTGAAAGTGCGCGTGGAGGTGTAAGGGATCCCCTTCAGAGCGCTCATCCCTTACGGCAGGGGCTTGATGAGCGTGGGCCGTGCGCGGTCGGAGTTCATTCCGGCGGGCAGTTGGTAGACCTCTCCGCGCGTGTTGGCGAAGTAGAGCCGCGAGGGAGAGGGCGCGAAGGGATTGCCGTCGGCCCACAGGGCGCAGAAATCCGGATGGTAGTTCAGCGGGCGGCGCACATAGGTGTGATTGAAACGCGAGTTGCGCGTGTGCTGGAAGGTGAGCTGCCAGTCGGCTCCGCCGTTGTAGGTCTCCCAGGTTTCGATTTCGCCGCCGGTGGCGTGGCGTTGCGGCCCGGGCCCCGTGGGCGCCAGATAGCGGTAGCGCTGGCCGCTCAGAATGTAGAGCGAGCCGTGGTCGTAGTTGTGATCGGTGGTGGTGACGCGTGAATACTCCCAATCACCGCCGGTCCAACGCGCGGTCCAGAGCGTGCGCGAGCCGTTGGCGGGTCCGGATTGATAGCCCCGGCTGGTGAGGAAGGCGATGATGGGCCGGCCTTCAGGGTCATATTGCAGGTCCTTGAGATAGACGAGCAGGCCGTCCTTGCGGAAGTCGCGCACAAGCGAAGGGTGTTCGTCCCAGAGTATGGGGGGGCGGATCTCGGTGCCGTCCACGGTGAACCAGGTTTGGCCGAGGTCCGGCGTCTCCAGGTAATAGATGTTCGTGCGGGCGTTCAGGCCCGCGGGCGAGGGGTGAAGATCGAAGGCCGTGCCGATGCGGCCTTCCCGCGGCCAGGAGATCTGGTAGTGGCCCATTTGCGCGAAGGCGAGCAGCGAGGGTTCGGACCAGGCGCGGCCATTGCGGCTGGTCATCCAATACAGGGCTCGGCCGGAGGTATTCGCGCCGGGAATCTGCCGGTACCGCGTATGCAGGAAGAAGAAGCCCTGGCCGGGGATGTGCCACGGCTGGGGATACGACCAGTTGGTTTGCCCCACGAGTTCGAACTCGTCGATGGAGTAGGGTCTGCGGCCGCGGTGCAGAAAGGCCGGGCGCGAAGCCCCGTGCGCGGGCGAGAAGATCCACAGATAGCCGTCGTCGTCGATGGACAGGACGGGGTTGTCGTGCGCATCTTCGGTTCGTTTATTCAGCAGGATGACGGGCCGCGGCACGGTGCCGTTGGCATGGTCGAAGTAGGAGACCATATGGAGCAGTTGCTGTCCTGCGGGCGCGGAGTCCGGCGCCGCCGTGCCGCCATAGACGAAGAAGGTTTTGCGAACTTCGGGCGCGTGGATGGCGATGGGCGCGTGTTGTTGGGGGTAGGTGGCGAATCCTCCGGAGTATTTGTAGACGTACTGATCGTTCGAGGGCTGATTGAAGTACCAGATGCCGCGGTATCCCGTGTCGCGGGGCAGAGGTTCGGAACGCAGCGCGGGCGCGAGGGCGGTGAGAAGCAACTGGCGGCGGCGCACACCGCTATTGTGTCGCACTCAGAGCCCGGCGCCGGTCCGGCTTTCAGCCTACCTCTTCGTTGGCGCGGCGGAGCAGGCTGCGCATGTAGGCAATGCAATAAGCGGTACCGGCATGGCGGATGCCCCGGTCGCCAGCCAGTTCGGGAACGTGATCGGGAACCACCGTGCCGTTGAACTTCACCTGGCGCAGGGCCTTCATCACCTCGTACATATTTACATAGCCGTCGTCGGTGAAGGTTTCCACGAAATGGGGCAGGGGCGCGCTGACGTTACGGAAGTGAACGTCGGCGATCTTGCCCCGGCCGCCAAAGTCCTCGATCATCTGGAAGACATCCTTGCCCATGCTGGCGCCGCCTTCCATCCAGGTACCCACGCAGAAGGTGAGCGCAAACGCCTTGGAGCCGCCGGCGATGCGTTCGGCGCGGGCATAGCCGTCGTAGTTCACGAAGAGCTTGGCGACGCCGTTCATTTTGGCCAATGGCGGATCGTCGGGGTGGAGCGCCAGGCGTACGCCCGCCTGTTCGGCCACGGGGAGCACGGCTTTCATGAAGTAGGTGAACGTGGCCCAGATGTCATCGGCTGAGTATTCACGGTCGAAGGCGGGCTTTTCCACCTTGCCGCGGAAGTCGGCGGTGGAGAATTCGCGAGCCTTGTATTTGCGCGGCGATTCGACGATGGCCGTGGTGTATGTGTTGGCCGGATGCCAGTCGATATTGGCGGCGGGAATGCCGAGACGGCCACAGTCCCGGATGAAGCGTTGGAACTTTTCGATCCACTCGTCGCGGCGGGGACGCCCTAATTGCAGGTCCAGTTCGCGATAGGTGGAATCGACGGCGGAATAAATCTCCAAGCCGAAGCGGCGCAGGCGCGCCTGCGTGTCGCGCATGTAGTCGAAGGGAACGTCGGAGCCGAACTCGATACGCGCCCAGCGGAGGCCTATTTGCTGAAGAAAGAGCAGGTCCTCATCCGTCATGGCGCGGATGGGCATGCGGTGTGAAAGTTTGATATTGGCGGGGTCGTCCTCCGCGATTTTGCGGACCGGTCCGCGCTGATTTGGCAGGGATTGCGCCGGAGCGTAGGAGGAGAGCGGCGCCAGCGCCGCGGGCAACGCCCCCAACAGGCTTCTTCTCGTCCACATGGCGGGACCGAGAATATCACACGGTTGCGGGCGCGGCCGCGCGGCGGCGATGGCTGTTAGAAAAGCAGTTTCAGACCGAACTGAATCTGCCGGGGCGAATTGGCCTGCGTGCTGACCACGCCAAACTGGTTCGACGTGACCGTCGTGTTCGGGCTTCCGAAGCGCACGGTGTTGAACGCGTTGAAGGCCTCGGTGCGGAACTGGAGAGTGGCCCGTTCCAGCACGCGCCATTCCTTGAAGATGGAAAGATCCCAGTTGCGAATGCTGGGCGAACGGAGGTCGGGCGAGGTTGGCTGCGTGTTGCCGAACGTGAAGGCGGCCGGCTGCGAAAAGACGCTCGTGTCGAAGTAGCGGTTCAGACGGTCGTGCACATCGCCGCTCAGTTTGCCGCTGGCGCCGTTGTTATTGGCCAGGCCGCGCGGGTTGAAAATACCGGCGACGTTGTTGGCGCCGATGGAAAGCGGCGTGCCCGACTGAAGCGTGGTGAAGCCGTTCAACTGCCATCCGCCGAGGACGAAGTTGGTGACGCCGCCCCAATCCGCGCCAAATCGGCGGCCCTTGCCGAACGGCAACTCGTAGATGTAGCTGACGACGAAACGGTGTGCGATGTCGTAGTCGGCCAGCGAACGGGAGGCGCGGATGTAGTAGCTGTCGACGTGGCTGAGCGCTTCCTGGATGGACTTGGCCCAGGTGTAGCTGCCTTCGAACTGGAGGCCGCGCGAGAAGCGCTTGCTGAAAGAGACCTGAAGGGCGTGGTAGTTGGACGATGCTCCGGTGGAGTAGAGCGGAATCACGTCGGTGAACTGCGGGTAAGGACGCAGGGATTGGGCGCGGCTGATGGTGGGGTTGGCGAGAATGCCGCCGAGACCCATGCCGAAGAAGGGGTTGGGAACGGTCTGGTTCAACGCCGAGCCGAGCGACATGTACTGCGGGTACACCTGGTTCAGGCTGAGGCCGCCTTCGTCGTTGCGCGACAGTTGCAGTCCGCGCGTGCCCACATAGGCGGCTTCCAGCAGCACCTGGCCGGGCAGATTGCGCTGGATGTTCAGGTTCCATTGCATGGAATAGGGAGTGAGTGTCTCTGGCACCGGCGCCTGGACGTTGGCCCCGGCCTGCGTAAGAAGACCCTGCGAGGCGCCGGGGGGCGCGGCGAATCCCCCGGGGAAGGGGTTCGACAGACGGTTGGTTGGCGTGATGCCATCGATGGTAGTGACCCAGGGAGTTTGCGTGCGGAAACCGAAGGGGCCGACGGTGCCGTGGGCCTGCTGCAGCGAGATGGCGAAGATGTTGCCGTATCCGCCGCGAATGGTGGTGTCCTTGTTGAGTTGGTAGGCGAAGCCGAGGCGCGGGGCAAGGTTGTTCCTGTCCGTGATGTACTGCGTGCGCGGGCGGCCATCGACACCGACGAACACCAGGCCGCCGGTGAGGTTCGAATAGCCGGGTACGCTGGACAGGGGCGACTTAGCGAAGGTGTCGAAGTAGTTCATGCGGTTGAAGCGTTCGGTGCGCGGCGTATCGAGGTCATAGCGCAGGCCGAGGTTCAAGGTGAGCTTGCTGGTGACGCGCCAGTCGTCCTGGAAGTAGAGGGCCGTGTACAAGCTTTGCGCGGCGGCATCCTTGAAGGACTGAATCAGCGAGCCGCCGGAGCCGGTTCCCAGCAGGAGGCTGGCGATGGAGTTGCCCCGATTGGCGGCGGCGGTGTTGGGGTTGGGGCCCTGCGTCATGCCGGCGGAGAAGGAGAAGTCACCCGAGGTGGCGCGCGATTCCTTGTTGTTCACCTGGATCAGCCGGCCGTCATAGCCGGCCTTGAGCGTGTGATTTCCTTTCAGGCGCGTGACGCTGCCGGCGAAGGTGTAGGTCATGAACGCGTTGTAGCGGTTGTCCTGGTTGCCGAGCGTGTTGTAGCCGCTGGCGCTGAGGCGGGGGAACATGGCTAGGGCGCCGGCCGTGTCGATGGCAGAGGGGAAACCGAGCGAGGAGGCCAGGAAGCCGAGGCCCATGTTCTCGTAATAGTAGAGGCTGCGGGCGTAACCTGCGCGCAGGTTGACGATGGTGGAGGGATTGGGCGTCATCGTATAGTCCACCACGCCGTTGTGCATGCGATTGCGTTCGTTCTGGCTGGTTTCGGCGGCTTTCAGCTCCGCGGGCCAGAGAACCGCGGGCAGGCTGTCCTGATTGCGGTAGGAGTAGCGGACAAACAGGCGGTGGTTGGCCGTGATGTTGTGGTCGACGCGGGCGTCGATCTGGTCGATGTCGAGCGACGACGAGCCCTGGCTGTAATAGTTGTTGGCGTTCGTCCAGGCCACGCCCTGCGTATTCGGCAGAGGATACATCTTCATGTAATTGGCGCCTACGCGGTCCATGCGCGAGGCGGGGACCACGTTTCCGGCGAAGGCATCGCGGATGAAGCCGGAGCCGGCCGGGTTGGCGCGCGTGGTGAAGGGGTCGAAGATGAGGACGGGGTTGTTGGCTCCGGCGAAGGTCTGCGTGAAGTCGCCCGCGCGTTCGAGCGCCGTTGGCACCGTGGAAGTGCGGGAACTGAAGCTACGCTGGCGGAGACCCTCGTAGGAGGACATGAAGAAGGTCTTGTCGCGCCGGACAGGTCCGCCGAAAGTGCCGCCGTACTGGCTGCGTTTGAAGCTGGACAGTTCCAGGCCGCGCAGGTTGTTGTAGAAGGTGTTGGCGTCGAGCTTCGAGTTGCGAAGGAACTCATAGGCGGTTCCGTGGAACTGGTTGGTGCCACTTTTGTAGACGACGTTCAGCACGCTGCCGGCGGTGCGTCCGTATTCGGCCTGGAAATTCGCTCCCAGAACCTTGAACTCACCGATGGCATCGACGCTGGGGAAGGCGGAGATGCCGGCGTAGCCCTGTACGGTGGGGTGTGAAGCGGTGGCTCCGTCGATCAGGGTGTCCATCATCGAGGCGCGCGCGCCATTGATGGAATAGCTCATGGAGTTGTAGTTGTTTCCAATGGAACCGGCGACGCCAGGCGTGAGATAGATCAGCGAGTAAATGTTGCGGGAGTTCAGCGGCAGATTCAGGATGGCCTTGTTGGAAACCACCTTGCCGATGGTGGAAGTTGAGGTTTCAATGGTGGAAACGGCACTTTCCACGGTGACGCTTTCGGTTAGCTCACCCACCTGGAGACCGAGATCGACGCGGGCCTGCTGTTGGACGGCGAGCTCGACACGCGGTTGCACGAATTTCTTGAAACCGCTGGCCGTGGCCTCGATACGGTAGACGCCGGGAGCCAGGCCGGGCAACTGGTATTTCCCGGCAACGTCGCTCTTAGTTTCAGCACGCGTATTGTTGGCTTCGTTCACGGCGGCCACCGCGGCGTTGGGAACCGCTGCTCCGCTGGAGTCGGTAACCGTACCGAAGAGGCTGGCGGTGAACGATTGGGCCGCAAGGCGGGGAGTCAGGGAAGCGAGGAGCGCAAGGGCGCAGACAGGGAGGGAGAGAATACTTGATAGACGTTTCATCATAAACGTGGACCTACCATAGCGTACTCGTGTCAATGCGTTGTAACAATCGGTTCGCTATTTGCTTACACAATAATGGAACTACTTTAATGAACAGTTCGTATGGGTTTCTCACTGGACGCCCGGCGGGCCAGCGACCCGCGACCGAAACGCGTTGTTACACTGAAATCAGGTGCTCGATCCTGATGCGACCCAAACATAAGATTCATGGGGGCCATTCCCACGTACACGGCGAAGGGTGCGGCCACACGGCGATTCGCGTGGGCGAGGAGGTGGCGTATTTGCACAACGGCCACCTGCACACGCCACATGGGGACCATGTGGATGAGTCGGCGATTCCAGTGAGCGCGGAGAATCCGGCGGCGTGCGTGCCGGAGCCGGTCTGCCAGGACCACACACACGGTCCGGATTGCGGTCACGAAGCGGTGCCGCACGGCGACCATATGGACTATCTGGTTGAGGGCGAGCTACACCATCCGCACGAAGGTCACTGCGACGTGCACGGCCGGGTGGAAGTGGTCGCCAACGAGTAGCGGCGGCGAACGGCGCGTTACAGCCAGTATTCCCACTTCCCGCCGGCGATGACGTAGGCCGAGAGCAGGCCGTTGGTGACGGCGTGAGCCAGAATGCAGTCGCCGAGCGACTTGGTACGGACGATCCAGAGGTTGTAAGCGGCGCCGGCGAGCAAACCCACATCCCAGTAGGGACCATGTTCGGAGGCGAACAGAAGCGTGGTGATGACGAACGAGGATGCCGACCAGGCGCCCAGGGGAACGCGGCGGAAGTCATTGTCAATGAGCCAGCGCAGAAGCCAGCCGCGCCAGAAAAGCTCCTCGACGATGGGCACGATGACGACGGCGCGCAGCGTGCGGAACACAAGCACGAAATTGCTCATGTGAAAGCCTTCGGGCAGCGAACTGGCCACCTGGCCGGTGACGGCGTTCGACCACAGCCAGTGGTGGCGGTAGCCGGGGAAGATGAGATCCGGCGCCACCCAGAGGAGAAACACGGCGATGCCGGCGGCGGCGCTGGCGATGGCGTGCGGAGCGCGCAGGTCAATGACGCTGCGCGAGAAGAACCACAGGACGGCGGCCATCACGGCGGCGCGAAAGGGGAATTCCCATTCGCCGAGCCCGAGGACATCGCCCGTGACGAGAAACGCGACGAAGACGGCGAAGGGCGCGACGTAAGGCGCCGCGGGATGTTGCAGCATGAGGAAGCTGTATGAGGCGCGCGGTACGCCCTAGCCGATGCGGGCCAGCAACTCCTTGATCTTGGACTGCTCGTCGGGTCGCGGATTATTCTTCAGCGCCATCTCCAGCTCCTTCTTGGCCTGGAGCTTGTCGCCCTTCTGAAAGAGCGCGATGGCCAGGTGGTAACGCCAGGTGACGTGGTCCGGCTTTGCCTGCAGCAGGTCGCGGAAGATCTTGATGGCGTCGTCGGACAGGTTCTTCTTGATGTAGACCCAGCCGAGCGTGTCGGAAACATCGGGGTTGTTCGGCAGCTTCTGCTTGGCGCGCTGGGCGTAGGTGAGGGCCTGGTCCAGGTCCACGCCGCTTTCCGCCATCATGTAAGCCAGATTGTTCAGGGCGACGGGGTTGTCGGGCGAGATGCGGAGGATCTTCTCGTAAATCGGCTTGGTCTTGCTCTTTTCGTTCGACAACTCGTGGATGACGGCGATCTTGAGCAGCGGCAGCGGATTTTGCGGGTTGATCTGGGAGGCCTTCTCGAAGTACTTCATGGCGTTACCCAACTGGCGGGCGCGAAGGTTGGCTTCACCCATGCGCAGGTTGAGATCCTCGGAGTCCGGCGACTTTTCCAGAAGAATCTGGTATTCCTGCATGGCGCGGGCATAGTCGCCCGAGCGGACGTTCACATTGGCCAGCGCCAGACGCACGACGCGGGCGTCCTTGGAGACCGCGAGTTCCTTCTCGAGCAGTGCCCGGGCTTCGGCGGCCTTGTTCTGCGTCATGGCGATCTCCACCAGGCCGAGCAGGCCGCGGGGGTCCATGGGCTTCGCGTTATAGAGCCTGCGGAAGGCTTCCTGGGCGTCGGCGAGCTTGCCTTCCGTGTAGTCGATCATGGCGCGCAGGTAGAACGCGTCGTTGTTCTCCGGGCTGAGTTGGAAGATCACGCCCAACTCCTCGCGAGCGCCCTTCAGATCGTTCAACCCCATCAGGGCCGAGGCCCGGATCAGGTGGCCGGGGATGCTGCGCGGCGCCTGTTGCAGAATCTCATCGGCCATCTGCTTGGCCTTGGGAAATTCGCGTTTGATCAGGTTGATTCGGGACAGGGCCAGGCGCGGCGGCAGGTAGGATGAGCGCAGCTTGATGGCTTCGTCAAACTGCACGCGGGCCTGATCCAGTTCCCCCTTGGCCATGAGCGCTTCGCCGAGGTTGAAACGGACCACCGGGTTCTCCGGCATGCGGGCGATGATGGACTGGAACTCGCGGATGGAGGTCTCGACATCCTCCTTCGAGCCGCCGCGCATGCGAAGGCTGGCCCGGATGGCCTGCGCTTCGGCGTCGTCCTTGTTCTCTTCCACCACCTTGTTCGCCAGTGCCACGGCCTCGCCGCGGCGTCCCTGCAGGTTCATCACCTCGACAATGCGCTTCTGGTAGTCCTTCTTGGCGCCGGGGTCGGACTGAATGCCCGCTTCGTATTCGGTGATGGCCGAATCGAACGCGCCGATGCGGAAGTAAAAGTCGCCTGCCGTCTTGTGTCCGGTGGGGAAATCCTGCTTGTTCGAGGTGAGGCGGGCCAGGGTGGCGCGCATCTCGGCATCCTTCCGGGCACGCAAATAGTGGGCCGCAAGCTCGGTGTAATAGACGGCCACCTTGGGGTTGTTGTCCAGCTTGCTCTTCAGGATGGACTCGGCCTCGGGGATGTTCTTGTCGGCCAGGGCGTTCAAATACAGGAAGTCATACATCGGCCCGAAGCTCTTGTGCTTGGCCAGGGCTTCCCGCGCCAGCGCGAGAGCGCGCGGACGTTCCTCGCCCCGGGAAAGCGCCTGGACATAAGCCAGCGTGATGGAGGCATCGCCGGGCTTCACTTTCAGCGCCTTCTCAAAGTATTCGGCGGCCTCCTTCACCTTGTTCTCGGCGACAAACTGGTATCCCTTCATGCGCAACCCGGCGAAGGAGTTGGGATTTTGCTTCAACATGCGGTCGGCCAGTTCGCTGAAGTCGCCCAGTAGCTGTTTGAAGCGGTTCTTGTCGGAGAGGTAGATGCTCAGGTAGAGGTCGCCCAGGCGGGAATGGGCATCTTCGTTCTCGGGCTGCAGCTCGGAGGCCCGCTCCAGGGCGCGGAGGGCTTCGCCGAAACGGCCCAGGCGAAGTTCGGACAGGCCGAGGCGGTAGTAGGCTTCTCCGTACCGCGCGTCCTTTTGCAAGGCCTTGCGGTAAATAATGCTGGCCTCTTTGAACTTGTTCTCCTTGAAATACTTGTTGCCGGCATCGAGAAGACGCTTCTTCTGCGTCTCGGGGCTTCCACAAGCCGCTAGAGAGAAGATGGCGAGTATTGCCAGAATGACGTGAATAGTAGTCCGTTTCGCCCTAAACATTGGATTCCTGCCTAATCAGTTCATCATACCTTCCCCGGACGGACAATGGGACCAAATGAGAGGGGGAGACTTCCCTGTATGGTACGGCTACTCCACGGTGACATAGGGGACGGCCGGCCCCCGGGTGGGGCTTGAGACACCGCCGATTTTGACGGTAACCGGAAGGTCCTCGCCCCGCCAGCGTGCGCCGGGCACCATCAGGTTGATCTGGTAGAGGCCGACATAACCAGGTGCGAGACCGCTCCATTCCACAATCATTTCAGTACCTTGAATAGTGGGATCGCCGAAATAGACCTTTACCTCGGCGGTCTCGGCCAGAGGGTCGGAGGGCGCCGGCATCCCGGTGGAGACGCGGCCTCCGGTGGTGGCGCCCAAGCCTGCGGCGTAAAGCGTAAGACGATGGTCGCGCCGTGCGGGACGGTCTTTTGAAACGGGCGTGCCGTCGGGGTGCAGAATCACCGGTAGATTGGCGACGGTGTCCACGAAAATCGCCGGGGCGTACTTCGACACGCGGACCGTGGTGGGAGCCGACGCTGTCAGCAGGTTCAGATTGCGGATGATCAGCGGGTAGCTGCCGGGGGCAAGCGTGGTGGGAATCTGCGCATTCAGTTGCCCGTCGGAGGACATCAGCAAGGGGATGGGCGTGTTGTTCAATGTGACGCAGGCGCCGCCGAGAAGGGTGGGCAGCGGCGTGGAGGTGAACGTAGCGGAGTCGCCCATGTTCCTGCCAAAAATGGAGAACAGGCCACCCGGGGCGAGATCCGGAGTGTAGCTGGCGATGCTGACCACGCCGCCGGGATTCACCGAGGGCCGGGGCACGGGAGCCGCGGCGGCCAGCGAAACGATGGAGAGGCCGCTGGTGGTGATCACGTAGGCGAAGGAGCCGGTGGCATCCACCGCCATCGTGCGGCCGTCGATATTGGCGCGCTGATTGCCCGTGGGCGTGGCCAGGGGACGTTCCAGCGGCGAGGCGCTTCGCATGACCGTGCCGGTATTCACATTCACCAGTTCGATCAACCCTGTGTTCGCGACGGCGGCGTTGGCGTTGGTCACCACGGGCGGAGCAAAGCGGGCAAACAAAGCCGGGTTGATGGCGGCCACGGCGGCCACGGGGCGCGAAACGGTGGTTTGCCCCGCTCCTGGGACAGTACCTGCATTGGCCGTGGGCGTGAGCGCCTGGTTCAGCACCAGGCCGTTCACCAGAAAGTATTGGCCGCGCGGTCCGGCGGCGATGGGGCCGTAGTAACCGGTGATGGGCGGCGTGATCACCTGGCGGCTCTGGATGAAATCGTCGATGAGGGCGTCATACAGGTAAGCGTTGCCGTTGCCGGCCAGGACGATGCTGGTGTCGCCTTCAGGCGAGGAGGCCATGGTCCAGGGCGGAGGAAGAATCTGGACACCCTGGTTGTTCGGTGGCAGAACGGCGGTGTTGAACGAGCGCGGGACGGCATCCTGGCCGACGATGCGCCAAAGTGTGCCGTTGCTCATGATCACCAGCGGACCGCGCAGGGTGGGGGTAATCAGGCGGGGCGTCACCAGGGTGACATTGGTGTTGAAAGGCAGTGCGGGGAAACGGACCGTGCCGATGGGGGCCAGGGCCTCGAGGTCAATGACGGAGATGGATTCGCCGCCGGAGTTGGCCACATAAAGAGTAAGTCCGTCGGGCGACATGGCGAGCGAACGGGGAAGCTGGCCCACCTTGATGGGAGGCAGCAGGCTTCGCGTGCGCATGTCGAAGATCTCGACGCGGTTCAGGCCCGAGCTGGCTATGTACAAGCGCTGGCGCGCGGTGTCCTGCACCATGTCGGTGAGCCCCTCGGCGGGAGTGAGATTGATGGGGATTTGAAAGATGGCGCCTTCGGCTTCGGAGTTCCTGTTGTTCTGATAGACGCGGACGGCGGGGGGGATATTGATCGCCTCGTTGGACTGAACCAGGAAAAGGTGGGTTGGGGCGGTGGTGCCCAGCGAGCGCGCGGCGGCGGGATTGTACGTGAAGTTGAAATTCACGCCGTCCGCGGTGAGCGACGGGCGCACCTGTGGGGCGGTGGCCAGGGTGGCCCCGGTGGCGCCCCCGGCGCCGGGAATGGGAATGACGATGCCTCCGCCTCCGACAATGCCCCCGCCGGCGCCGCCTCCGCCGCCGATGCCGCCCGGCCCGATGATGGCCCCGGCGTTGGTGGCTTCAGGCTGGACGGTGGCCGTGGCGGTCATGCGTCCGCGGCCCAGGTTGCGCAGGAAAATCGAACCCGAGCGCTGGTCCACATGGACGCCGCACTGATCGTTGATGAGCAACTGAACGTTCACGTCGAGGGCGGCGATGGGGTTGTTCTGTGCCGTGCCCGCCGGGATGATCATGAAGCCGGACTCCGAGAGGGCATAGATCGTATTGCCGTCGGCGCTGAGCACCATCTGTCCGGCGGCGTTCTCGGGCAACTGGTAAGCGGTCTGGATCAGCATGTTGTCCGGATCGTTCACCATCAACTGGCTGACATTGGGGCGGGCCGCGGGAATTTGGACGGGTGCGATGTTGAATGCCGTATAGAGGCGTGAACCGTCAACTGTGAAGACGCTGCCGCCCTGGTTCTGCTGCAGGTTGAAATTGGCGCCGCTGGGAAAGGGGTAGTTGGCGTTGGCCGCGTTCTGTTGGGCCATCACGGTCAGCGTCCTGGCGTCGAGCAGGCTCAACCCGGCCATGAACTTCGACCCGTCCGGCGCGACGCTGACGACGGGGCTGACACCGGTCAACTGGCGGCTGCGCAGAACCGTCGCGCTCGCGGTTTCATAGACGAAGGCCACGCTGCTGTTGGCGTTGGGCAGGTTCACGCCCACGATGTAGCGGCCATCGCGGCTGGCGGCGAGAAAGCTGCGCGGGATGAGGCCGGGCCGGCCGAGGTTGTTCGGCGGCAACAGCGGATTGGCGGGCGCGGGCGGTGTCACCAGGATGGCGGTGATGGCCCGGTTGGCGCCCCCCGCGGATGGATCGTAGAGCAGCAAGACGTTGTTCGCGTTATTCGTGCCGGTACCGACCGTGGAGATGAGCACCCTCTCGTCGTTGCCGACGGCCACGCCTTCGGGCCTGGCGGGCAGTGCGAGCCGGCCGGTGGTTTGCAGGCTGGCCGTGGAAATCATGACCAGCGAGGAGGCGGCGTTGCAGACGACGTAGAGCGTCTGGCCGTCGCGGGAAAGCGCGGCCGAAAGGGGAAGCCGTTCGACGGCGACAGGCTCGAGGAAGCGGCGCTGGGGGACGGAATAGACATCGATCTGGTTGCGCGTGGAGTTCACCAGATAAAGACGCTGGCGGGCGTCGTCGATCACCAGATCCGAGGCGCCTCCCGGCACCGCGACCACCGTGCCAAAGGTGGCCGAAAAGGCGGCGGACAGGGAGACAAGCAGAAGGGCGAGGCTACGGACACACCACATGGACGATCTATAGTAACCCGCCGCGAGGGGGCGGGTTGCGGGGGGCTGAGTGGCAGGCCCGTCCGGCGTCCACGGGCCTTACCGTACGGCGGCCAGCAGGGACCCGGTGCGGTACAGAAGGGCGAAACGGGCGCTCTCGATATCGTGCTGGGCGGTGAGCCAGGCCAACCATTTTTCCGATTCCAGGCGGCGCGCCGATTCCACTTCGGCCAGCGTGCCTTCGCCCATCTCGTGGCGTTTCATCAGAAGGTTCAGCGATTCCCTTGCCACGTCCAGATCGAGACGGGCCACTTCGAGAGCCGTCTGGGCGCGCCGCAACAGGGCGAAGTCTTCGTTTACGCTCACTGCGATGTCGTTGCGAGCGGCCTGAATCTGTGTGCGCAGCCGTGAGGCCTCCAGCGTGGCGATCGTCGCTTGCGCCGAGGCGGCCGGGCCGAGATAGAGCGGCACGGTGATCGAGACGCCCAACTGCGCGTTGTTGCGCTGGAAGCGGTTGAAGTAGTCCTCGTAGTTGTTGAATTTCGCGAAAAGACCGTATTGCGCCACAAGGTCGAGCGTAGGCAGGCGCGTGGCGCGGGCCGAGCGGACGGAGAGCTCCTTGGCCAGCAGGTCGGATTCGAGCTTGCGCAGCTCCTTGCTTTGAGTCCAGGCCTGCGTGCGGGCGGCCTCTTCCGAATCGGGCACGCCGGGCAGGGGACGGTCGCCGGAGAGGGGCCGCGCGCGGTCGCCGGGTTCATAGCCGAGCAGGGTGGCGAGCGTGGCTTCCAGCACATCGCGTTGCGACTCGAATGCTTGCGCGCGCTGGCGCGCCTTGGCGGTTTCCAACACGGCCTTACGCAGCTCGATGGGCAACTCGGTTCCGCCTTCGACGCGGCTGCGCGTCACCGCTTCCAGCTTCCCGGCCGTCTCCACCTGGCCTGAGGCCGCTTCCGCGGAACGGGCGGCGTGTTCGGCGTCGAGCCACAGTTGGATGGTGCGCAGCACGGCGTCCTCCGAGCGCGCCTGCGTGAGGAAGGCGAGGCCGCGCGCGGCCTCCCTGGTTTGCGCCAACGCGTAGCTTCTGGAACGGTTGTAGACGCTGGAAACCGCGCGTGCCTGGAAGACGCTGGGCGCCGAGCCTTCAATGCTCATCGGGAATCCGTAGGAGTAGGCCAGCCCCGAACCGGCGAAGACCTTCGGAATGAAGGCATCGCGCGCCACATGCACCTGCTGCGCCGCCGCTTGCTCGTCGATGCGCGCCAGCAGCACGCCGGGACTCTGCGCCATCGCCCGCGCCGCCGCCTGCCGCAGCGTGAGCGTGTGGACTTCGGCGGCCGCCGGAAGGCAGACCAGGGCAAAAGCAGCGAGGAAACGCATGAGAGGACTCCTATTCGTAGCGAAGGGCTTCGACGGGACTGAGCCGGGAGGCCCGGTTGGCGGGCAGCAGGCCGAAGACGATGCCCACCAGAAAGGAGACGGCGAAGGCGACGGCGATGGAGGCTCCGGAGATGGGAATATCGATGCTGCCCGTGAAATAGCGGATGCTGAGCGGCATGGCCACGCCCAGCACAATGCCCAGGAACCCTCCGCCAACGCTGATCAGCACGGCCTCCAGCAGGAACTGGCGCAGAATTTCGCCGCGCGTGGCGCCGATGGATTTGCGGATGCCGATCTCGCGCGTGCGTTCGGACACGGTCACCAGCATGATGTTCATGATGCCGATGCCGCTGATGATGAGGGCGATGGCGGCCACAAGAATGAGCACCAGCGTGAGGATGAGCGCGATGGAAGACGCCGCTTCCAGGATGGCCGTGAGGTTTTCCACGCGGTAACGCGCGCCGGACCGGTGCCGGCTCTCCAGAATCTGTTGGACCACGCCCGTGACGGGAATCACGTCGTCCGGCGTGCGCACCTGGACATACAGCGGGTCGATGCGCTCCACAGGCGTGAAATAACGGATGACGGAGATGGGAATGACGATGGTCTCGTCGGCCAGTTCGGATAAGCCGTAGGTGCTGGTCTTCTCGCGGAAGACTCCGATGACGGTGAACTGAAGGCCGTGGACCTTCATGACGTTTCCGATGGCGTTGCGCGGCGATCCGTATAGCCGTTCGGCCAGGCGGGTAGTGAGCATGGCCACTTTCTGCCGTAGCGCCACGTCGCCCGCTTCGAGAAAGCGGCCCGCGACCAGCACATGATTGCGCACCGGCGCATAGTATTCATCGGTGCCGAGCACGGCCACGTCCTGTTCGCGGCCTCCAATCACCAGCCGGTCATAGTTCGACATCACTCCCGTGGCCGCCGTGATGCGCGAGCCAAGCTGTTCGCGAACGGCCTCGACGTCGGCCATCTTCACGAAATCGGCGTCGATGTTGGGGGCCGTCTGGGATCCCGCCTCGTAGAAAGCGTAGATCATGTTCGAGCCGATGCCGCGAATCTGTTCCAGAATGTAGTCCCGTGAGGTAAGCGAGATGGTGACCACCAGGATGACGCTGGCGTTGCCGATGACCAGCCCGAGCGCCGTCAGTAGCGTGCGCACCTTGTTCGCGCGCAGGGCGGCCCAGGAGAACTTGAGCGCTTCCGACCACGGGTAAGACGAGCGCGGCGAAGGCATCATGCTTGGATCATGCGCCGGAAATGCGCTCCAGGAGTTTGCGCGCCTGGGCCGCCGATGGTTCTTCCGGAGTCAGGGGCGCTTGCAGATAAAGTTCCAAAAGCCGCTTGGCTTCGGCGGGGTCGCGGTTGGTTTCAATCAACGCGCTGGCCTTTTCAAACAGCAGCACTGGCGCTCCGGGCGCGAGCCGTTCGGCTTGTTGGAACGTAGAATCGCTTTCCTTGATCCGGCCCTCGCGCGCCAGGAATTTGGCCAGGTCGATCAGCCGCCCCACCTGCTGCGGCGCGGCCTGTACGGCATGGCGGAGCTGGCTTTCGACAGTCTTCGGATCCTTGCGCTTGCTGGCGAGCTTGGCCAGGGCATAATGGCGTTCGGCGGGATCCAGTTCACCGATGCGCACGGCCAAGGCCTCCGCCTTGCCAATGCCGCCGCCGAGAAACCCGGGCGCTTCCAGGTAGTATTCGAACAGGTCATTCATCGCCAGCAGGTTTTTCGGATCGAGCGCCACGGCCTTCTCGAAGGCGCGGCGGCAGTTCGAGGCATGGCCCGGCGCCGTGAGGAAGCTCGATGTTTCGGCCAGACGGCCGTAAGACTTGCCCAGCCAGTGTTGAATCTCGGAACTCGACGGGTCCCGTGTGGCGGCGCGGTTCAACGCATCGACGGCCTTCTTGAAATCGCCCATGCCGAACAGGGATTTACCAGCCAAAAGCAGCCCGGCCGGGTCGGTCGATGTCTTTACGGACAACAGTTGCAACGCCTGCCGGTATTCGGTGCGCTCATAAAGCGCTTGCGCGCGGCTTACGTCGGCGGCCCCTAGAGGCAAACCGGCCACCAGAGCGGCAATGAGTACCGTTTTCATATCAGGAGGCGCTGCCCGAAGGTAACTTCTTTCAGTATAGATGCATCCTTTGACACAGGAGCGAAGACGAACCGCCTTCCAACCTGGCTCTCAGTTGGTTGGATGCATACGGGCGGGGTTGTGGTTGCAGCGGTTAGCGCCGCGAACCGCCCGAAGCCGCGGATGGGCGGCGTAGTATGCTGGAGTGTTGATTACCTGAATATGGAGGTTCCTGCAATGCTGCATCGAGCCATTGTGCGGAGAGTTCTTGGCATGGCGGGTTTGGCCGCCCTGACCATGGGGGCGGCGCTGGCCCAAACGGGCGCGATTGCCGGCAAAGTGATTGGCGAGGACGGCCAGCCGATGAAGGGCGCATGGATTGTGATCACGCGCACCGACATCAAGGGCGACTACATGGTGGAGTCCAACAAAAAGGGGGAGTTCTTCCACGCCGGACTGCCGCTGGGAACGTATAACGTCCAGTGCAACGTGGGCGGCAAAAAGACGAAGGGCAAGATTGAGGGAGGCCAGGTGGTGGACCAGATGAATGGCGTCCGCACCCGCCTGGGCGATCCCGTTGAGGTGAACTTCAGCCTCGTCGAGCGCGCCGCGCGGCAGAAAGCCGTGCAGAAGGCCGCCGAGACCGGCCAGTTGACGGCCGAGATGTCGCGCGAGATGTCGAAGGAAGACCGTGAGCGGCTCGAAAAGCAGATGAAAGAGCGCGCGGCGGCGATGGCGAAGAACAAGGAGTTGAACGACGCCTTTAACGCCGGCATGACGGCGTTGAGCGCGAAGAACTGGGACGAGGCGGTGACGCAGTTCGCCAAGGCTTCCGAGATGGACCCCAAGCAGCACGTGGTGTGGGCCAACCTCGCTGAAAGCTACATCGGACAGGCGGGAGCCAAACCGGCCGAGGCTCAGCCGATCATGGACAAGGGCCTCGACGCCTGGAGCAAGGCGATTGAACTGAAGCCCGACGCGCCCGAGTATCACAACAACTACGCGCTGGCGCTGGCCAAGGCGAAGAAGTACCCCGAGGCGGAGGCCGAGCTGACCAAGGCGGCGCAGTTGGATCCGCCCAAGGCCGGAACCTACTTCTACAACCTGGGCGCCGTGCTCACCAACATCGGCCAGCTTGAACCGGCGGGTTCCGCGTTCAAGAAGGCGATCGAGGCGGATCCCAGCCACGCCGACGCGCAGTATCAATACGGCATCTACCTGATGAGCAAGGCCACCACCACGGCGGACGGCAAGGTGATTCCGCCGGATGGAACGCTACAGGCCTTCCAGAAGTACATTGAGTTGAAGCCCACC
Organism: Bryobacterales bacterium; assembly: GCA_020852175.1. Classification (GTDB taxonomy): domain Bacteria; phylum Acidobacteriota; class Terriglobia; order Bryobacterales; family Bryobacteraceae; genus JAFLBB01. Next base: position 57,695 of record JADZBH010000005.1, read on the forward strand.
GGGCCCTTCGCCGATTCGGCCAAGGGAATGATCCAGATGATGGATGCGACGCTTTCCACGACGTACCAGAATCCGGATGCGAAAAAGGCGCCGAAGAAGAAGAAGTAGGCGCGTCACGGCCAGGCTTGTGAGAAAAGGAGCAGGATGCTGCGGGGATTGATCTACGCCTTGCTGAGCATCCTGCTCATTACTTTTATACGGGGCGTCGTGGGGATTCTCACGAAGGGGGTGTCCGACCTGTTCAAGGAAGAGCAGGCGGACGCGCCCGGCAAGGGCCCGGCAAGGGCGAAAGAGGTGGGCGGCGAGTTGGTGAAGGATCCCGTCTGCGGCACCTACGTCACGTCAACTTCGGCCTATCGCAAGACTGTGGATGGCCAGACGCACGTCTTCTGTTCGGAGAAATGCCGCGACCGGTTCGCCGCCTGAGAGTCAGGCGCGCGGCAGAGCGATCAGGTTCTCGCCGCTGGGGTTCGACGCCCCTTCGGTAAGTTCGGCGGTCGTGTAGTCGAAGTGGTGTAGCGTGTAGCCGTAGCCGTCCAACAGAGCCAGCAATTCGTCAGTGCTGGAGTCCTGCGCTTGCAGGCTGGCCGGGGAGAGTTCCAGAACGAGCACGGGACGGAAGCGCCGCATCACACCGGCGGCTCCTTTGAGGGCGGCGGTTTCCGCTCCTTCGATGTCGAGCTTCATCACATCGAGACGCTCCAGGCGCAGTTCCCGGGCGAGCGAGTCCAGGCTGCGCATGGGCACCGCCTCGTTGCGCGTTTCGCGCACTCCTCCCCACACGAAAGCGCCCATGGTGTTGTGGCCGGAGCGCTCCATCTGCGCCACATGCAGGATGGCCTGGCCGTCCTGTTCGCCCAGGGCGGCGGGAATCAGTTCCGCATCGATGCGGTTGCGGCGAACGGCATCCAGCCAAGCTTTTCTTTCGCGCGCGCTCGGTTCCAGGGCGATCACGCGCCCGCCGGGCGACACCTTGCGCGCCGCGAAGAGCGTGTAGACGCCGACGTTGGCTCCGGCATCGACGAACACCATGCCGGGTTGGAGGAAGCCGTCGAGAAAGGCAAACTCATTCGGGTCGTACGCGCCCTGCACGTACAGCAGATGGCCCAATTCGGCGCCAACCTGCAAAGGCAGATGCAGACCATGGTGCCAGCCAATGGGAATGGTGCTTGTGGGGGTCTGGCATAAGCGGTCCCACATGCGCAGGCGGCGAATCTGCTCGAGCGACGGGTGCGCGTACGAACGTTCGGCGGCGGCACGCGGCCAAGGCGTGAGAGGGCGCGTCACGGCCAGCGAAACGGCGGCGGCGGGGACTTCGGCATCGTCGAGCGCGAGCAGGCGCGCCACCTCCGGATCGGCGGGCAAGGGCGGCTGGGGCGGCGGCGGCGAAGAGAGACGGTGAGCCAGCCAGGCGGTGGCGGAAGCCGCGGCGGCGGCAGCAAGAAGTATGGAAAGCAAGTTCCCACCAGCTTAGCCCGGACGCGGCGGCGGAACGTCTATCGCAGAAACAGCCAGCAGAGCACGGCGCCGGCGACGGTCATGGACATGCCCCAGGCGAGCATCTGGTGGAACAGGCGGCGCGTATCCACGCCCTGTGCCGCCGAAGCGATGCAGAGCGCGCCAATGGTGGAGAGCGGAGAGACATCCACCAGATGGCCGCCGACGTTCATCGACGAGGCGATCAGGAAAGGATCGCCGCCGCCCAGTTCGCGCACCAGTCCAGGCACGGCGGGCAGGAACGCGGGAAGCACGACGCCCGACGTGCTCGAGTAAGCCGAGATGAGCCCCGTGATAAAGGCGCACACGCCGGTCGCCGTCGCCGGCGTGGAAACGCGGGCCATCAGCGACGCCAACAGGTCGATGCCAGCCGTGCGCTCCAGGATGGAGATCAGCACCGTCATTCCGCACACCATGACGATGGCGCCCCAGGGCACTTCGGCGAGCGCGGTTGAATCGTCCGCCGCCCGCGCGAACACAAGGATCAGCGCGCCGGCGATGGCGGCCATTCCGATGGGGATCTTGGCCCCGGCGACGGCCAGCAGCATGGCCGCGATGACGCACAGCGTCAGTTTGTGCCGCCATGTGAGCGGTTCGTCCACCGTGTGCACCTCGGCCGTGCGCGCCTGCCGGAGCAGAGGAAGGCCGCCGAGCAGCGCATAGCCGAGGAAGGCGACGGCGGCGTGGCTGGCGAAGGCGAACCACCAAGTGGTGAGTTCATGGCCCGGAAGGCCGATGCGGTCCATGTAGCTGTTCACGATGATGCCCGTGGGGGCGACCGGCGACAGCGAACCCGAGTTCGCTCCGTTGCCCACCATCATGGCCATGAGGAAAGCGGAAATGCGAAACTCGCCCGCGACGCTCATGGCGATGGGAGCGAGCAGAGCGGCCACGGCGATGTTGCCGGGTCCCAACGTGGCCAGCGCCGCGCCCAGGAAGAAGAACATCACCGGGATCACGCCCACGCGGCCCCGGCACAATCGCACGGAGCGTTTCGCCACATGCTCCAGGGTGCCGTTCAGGCGAGCCTGCGTGAACAGCAGCGTCACGCCCGCGATGGTGAGGAACAGTTCGACGGGGAAGCCCGCGGCCACCTGCTTCATCGTCATGCCGGCTGAGGCGGTTCCCACCAGCCAGGCGAGCAGCAGCGCGAGGATGCCGATGTTCACGCGAGCGAAACAACTGAGCAGAATGGCGATCAGCAGGGCAAGAAGCGAGGTTGTGGCGGGTGTCATGTAGGAGTATCGAGAAGTTGAGCGAGCAGTTCGGCCGGGTGCAGGGCGCGCAGGCCCGCGAAGTCATCCACCTGGTGGCGGCAACTGGTTCCGGAGGCTACCAGCACGGCCCCGGGTGCAAGAGCGCGCGCGGCTGGCAGTAGCTTGCGTCCGGCTATGGCGCGCGAAATTTCGTAGTTCTCTTTTGCGTAGCCGAATGATCCAGCCAGGCCGCAGCACCCGGCGTCGGGATCGGCCACCGTGGCGCCGGGCACTCGCGCCAGCAGGGCTTTCGCGGGCGCGAGCAGTCCCATGGATTTCTGATGGCAGTGGCCGTGCAACAGGATCTGGCGTGGTCCTTCGCGCAGCGGCAGGCGAACGCCCGAAGCCAGGCGCCCTTCCAGGAACTCCTCCCATAGCACGGCACGGCCCGCCATCACGCGCGCGCGCCGTTGCGCCTCGCCGCGTAGCAGCGCGGGCGCATCCTCCTTGATCGCCGAAAGGCAGCTTGGCTCGCAGAACACAAGCGGCGGACCCTCCTCGCCAAAGCGCGCCGCGTTGGCCCCGGCCAGTTCACGAGCCTCGCGCAACATTCCCTGCGAGATGAGCGGGCGTCCGCAACAGACATTGTTCGCATCGCCCATGGAACAACCCGCGGCGCGCAGTACGCGCACGGCTGCAAGGCCAATCCCGGGTTGGTAGTAGTTCGTGAACGTATCCACGAAGAGCAGCGCACCGGCGTTCGCCTCACCCTGCCATTGCCGGCGGAATGTCCTCGCTGCCAGGCGCGGCAGGGGGCGGCGGCTGTCGATGCCCGCCATCCATTCCAGAACGCGCCGGGCCGGGCGGCTTTCCTGCATCAGGTTGGCGAGAGCCGGGAAGACGCTTCCCCACTTCGCGAAGTCATGCACGTTCCCCAGCAGGCGCGCCCGCAGGGGCAGGCCATGACGGCCGTGATACCCGGCCAGAAACTCGCTCTTGAACGAGGCAACGTCGACGCCCACCGGGCACTCGCTTCGGCACGCGCGGCATTCCAGGCAGAGAGACAGGGCCGCCTTCACCTCCTCATCGCCTGGCGTGGCGTCTTCGAGCGTGCCGTTCAGGGCCAGGCGCAAGACATTCGCACGGCCTCGCGTGGTGTGCTGCTCTTCCTGCGTCACCATGTAGGAAGGGCACATGACGCCATCGCGCTTCTTACGGCAGACGCCGACCCCGCTGCACATCTCCACCGCGCCGCCGAACCCGCCATGGGGCGTCCAATCGAAGTATGTGGGCGGATCGGGAGTGCGGTAGCCGGAGCCGAAACGAAGGTTGGCCGTGAGGCCGGGCGGATCGACAATCTTGCCCGGGTTCAGGATGCCATGCGGGTCGAAGGTCCGTTTGATCGTGCGGAACGCTTCATACAGCACAGGTCCAAACATGCGCTCCAGAAACGGGCTGCGCACATAGCCGTCGCCGTGCTCGCCGGAGAGCGCGCCGCCGAATGCAAGCACGAGGTCCGCCACCTGGCTGGCGATGGAGGCGAACATGTGCACGCCTTCCTCCGTTTTCAGGTTCACGACGGGACGTACGTGCAGGCAGCCCACGCTGGCGTGCGCGTAGATGCCGGCGGTTGTGCCGTGCCGTTCGAGGATGTCCTGAAAGCGGCGGATGTACTCGCGCAGCCGTTCCGGCGCGACGGCCGTGTCCTCGACGAAGCTGACCGACTTCGCATCCTCCTTCATCGCCATGGAAAGACCCAGGGCGGCTTCGCGAAGACTCCAGATGCGCGCCTGGTCCGCCGGCGCGAGAGCATGATGGCAGCGCACGCGCAAGCCGCGGGCTGCCAGGTCCGCTTCCAGCGCCTGCATCCGCGGCGGCAGGGCTTCGGCCGTATCGTCGTAGAACTCGACGCACAGCAGCGTGGTGCGTTCGCCTTCCATGAAGGCGCGGCGCAGTTTGTCCAGCGCCGGATTCTCGCGCGTGTGGCGCAGAATGAATTCGTCCATCACTTCGACGGCCGAGGGGCGATGGGCCAGCACGGCGGGCGTGGCCCCCAGGGCGTCGAGCAGCGTTTCAAATTCGATGGCCACGACGGCCTTGTGACGCGGAAGAGGAACCAGCCGCACCTTCGCCTCCACCACGACGCCCAGGGTGCCTTCCGAGCCCACCATCATGCGGGCCATGTTGCGCGCCTGCCCGGCATGGATGAAATCGTCGAGGTTATAACCGCCCACACGCCGCAACACCTTCGGAAAGCGGCGTTCCACCTCATCGCGCAGTTCTACTCCCAGGCGGCCGACGGCTCGATGCACGCGCGCGTCGAGCGACTCGCCGTGTGAGCGCGCCTCCCATTCTTCCGGAGTGAGCGGCCCGAAATGGACCGAGGAACCGTCGCTGAGCAGCACGTCCTGTTCGAGTACGTGATCGATCGTCTTGCCGTACACCACCGAACGCGCGCCGGAGGAGTTGTTCGCCATCATGCCCCCGAGCGTGGCGCGGCTGGCCGTGGTGATGTCGGGCGCGAAGCGCAACCCGTGCGGCTGTAGCAGCGCGTTCAGTTCATCCAGCACGATGCCCGGCTCCACGCGCGCCCACCGCTCGCCGGGGTTCACTTCGAGCAGCCGGTTGCAGTACTTCGACTGATCGACGATGAGGCCCTCGCCAATCGCCTGGCCCGCCTGCGAGGTGCCGCCGCCGCGCATGGTCAGCGGGCATTCGTGGCGCGCGCAGAGGGCCACGATGCGCGCCACCTCCTCGCGCGTGCGCGGAATCGCCACTCCCAGCGGCTTTTGCTGGTAGACGCTGGCGTCTGTGGAGTAGAGCGCCTGCGACAAGGCGTCGAAACGAACCTCGCCCGTGATGGCCGCGGAGAGTTCCCGGCGGAGCGCCTCACGGTCCACGCGCCCGGCACCGGCGTGGGGCACGGGCGTTCCCGATGGAAGCGAAATGAGACTCATTCGCCCGCGATCGCCTCCAACCCGGCGCGCAACCGCGTCAGTCCTTCACTCAGCGCATCGCCCCCGGCGGCGAAGGACACGCGCAAGGCGCCTTCGCCACAAGCTCCGTAGGCGGCGCCATGAATCACCACCACGCCGTGTTCTTCGAGCAGCCTCCGGCGCGCCTCGTCCGAAGAGCAATCCAGGGCCGCGATGCCGGCCATGACGAAGAAGCCTCCTTCGGGCGGCAGCGGACGGCAGGCGTGAAGCCCCTTGAGCCGTTCCAAAACCAGAGCGCGGCGCGCGGCGTACTCGCGGCGCATCGCCTCGACGGCATCCTGCGGCCCTCGCAGCGCTTCGGCGGCGGCATCCTGAATGAACGTGGCCGGACCGCGGCTGGACTGTTGCAGCACCAGCAACATGGCGCTGGCCGCCTCCTTCGGCGCGGCGCAATAGCCCACCCGCCAGCCGGTCATCGAGTAGGTTTTCGACAGGGCGTTGATCAGGATGGTGCGCGGCCGGAGTTCCGGCTCGGCGGCCACGGGCGAAAGATGGCGCGCGCCGCCGTAGGTGAAGGCCTCGTAGATTTCGTCGCTCAACAGCCAGAGGTTCCGCTCGATCACCACGCGCGCGATAGCCCGCAACTCCCCGGGGCCGAACACCGTACCGGTAGGATTCCACGGCGTATTCAGCAGCAGAGCGCGCGTTCGCGGCGTAATCCGGTCAGCCAGCGTTCCGGCATGCAGTTCGAACCGCGGTCCGCGCGGCGGACACGGCACGCGCACCGGCACGCCGCCGGCCAGCCGGATGGGGGAGGCGTAAGCGTCGTAGATGGGGTCGGCCAGCAGCACCTCGCCGCCGGGGTCGAGCACCGTCATCAGCGCCGCATGAATGCCGAAGGTGGCGCCGCTGGTGGCGAGAATTTCCGTCGCTGGGTCGTAGCACAGGCCGTTGTCGCGTTCCAATTTCAAGGCAACGGCTTCCCGGAGCGCCAGTTCGCCGCGATTGTCGGGATAGCTTGTGCGCCCGTCGCGGAGAGAGCGCGCGGCGGCCTCGACGATGTGCGCGGGAGTGGGAAGATCGGGTTCGCCGCGCATCAACGAGACAGTGCGAATGCCGCGGGCTTGCACGGCGCGAACCTCGGCGAGCACGCGGTTCACCGCCGTGGGACGGAGATCCGGGACGCGGCCGGCCAAGGGCGGACTTACTGTTTCAAGGGCCAAATCTCTTCTACGATATCGCCGCGGCAGACATAAATGCGCGTATGGAGGTTCACCGTGGGGTCGATGTGGGGCGGAAGCAACTCGATTTTCCCGCCGAGCCGCGGCAGCGAACCGCCGCCGGCCAGCAGATAGCCGAACTCGTCGCCCGCGAATTGGAACTGGACGCCGGGGCAGCCGTAGGGTTCGGGCGGAAAGGGCCGGTCCGTGGAAAATGCCTTGAACCCCGCGTCGACGGTGACGCGATCCTCGTGGTTGGCGCTGATCACCGTGGCCAGCACGCGCAACGCGGGCTCGAAGGGAACGCCGATGCGCGCGTAGGCAAGATCGTGAAAGATGTAGGAACCGGCTTGCAACTCGGTCAATACCGGAATGTCCGTGTCGATGTCCCATGTGCCAGTGCTCGCGCCCGACACGATTTCCACGGGCAGGCCGGCTTGACGCATGGCGCTCACGGTCTCCATCGCGGGACCGAGCGCGCTCAGCGAATGGATCCTGCGCGCCCCGGGGTCTTCCGTGTGCGACCCGCTCACCGAGTAGGCCTGCACGCCGCGCAACCGAAGGTTGGGGGAGTCGTCGATGGCGCGCGCCAGCGCCAGCGCGGACTCGCCACAGGCGATGCCGGTGCGGCGGTCTCCCACGTCGAGATCCACCAGCAGGTCCAGCCGCGTTCCCATGGCGGCGGCGACGGCCTGCCACATCGACACCTGCACCGGATGGTCGGCGACGGCCATTACGTCGTGTTCCGCCGCCCAGGCAGCCACTCGCGCCATTTTGGCCGCATCGGCCAGCGGCGATGTGAGCAGCACGCCCGGTAGTGTCGCGTTCACCATCCAGCCCATTTCGTCCACCGTGGCCACGCAAATGCCGGCGGCTCCGGCGGCCGCCTGGCGCCGCGCCACCTCCACGCATTTGTGCGCCTTGGCGTGAGGACGCAGACGCTTGCCGGCTGCCTCCACATGCCGTTGCATGCGAGCCAGGTTCCGCTCGAAGAGCGCCGCGTCGAGAACGATCGCGGGCGTGGGGAGATCCTGTTTGCGAAGCGCCGGCATGTGCAGGAAAGCGGCCAGTATACCCTAATGGAATGCCAACCACGCATGAAAGTTTACTGGGAAAAAATGTGCTCGTAACGGGCGCTTCGACTGGGATTGGCCGCGCCACGGCCGTACGCTTCGCCGCCGAAGGCGCCAACGTCGCCATCAATTATTCGCGCAAAACCGCCGAAGCCGAGGAGACCGCCCGCCAATGCCAGGCGGCCCGCACTCGGGGCGGAAGGGAGATCATCGTCAAGGGCGATGTCTCCGACGAAGCTCAAGTGAAGGCCGCGTTCGCCGAAACCCTGGCGCGATTTGGCGGGCTTGACGTGCTGATCAACAACGCGGGCATTCAGAAGGAGAGCCCCAGCGACGAGGTGGAGATGGCTGATTTCGACCGCGTCCTCGGCGTGAACATGCGCGGGGCGTTTTTGTGCGCGCGGGAAGCCCTGCACCACTTTGTCGCGTTGAAGAAGCCGGGCGTGATTCTGAACAACTCCAGCGTGCACGAGATCATTCCCAAGCCTGGTTTCGTTTCGTATTCCATGAGCAAGGGCGCTATCGAGAACATGACGCGCACGCTGGCGCTGGAGTACGCCGGACGGGGCATCCGCGTGAATACGGTTGGTCCCGGCGCGATCGTGACGCCCATTAACGATGCGTGGGTTCACGATCCCAAGGCTCGCGCCAACGTGGAAAGCCACATTCCGATGGGCCGCGTGGGCCAACCCGGAGAGATTGCCGCCGTGTTTGCCTTTCTCGCCTCGGATGAGGCCTCCTACATCACGGGCCAGACGCTATACGCCTGCGGCGGCATGACGTTGTTCGCCGAGTTTCGCGAGAACTGGGCGTCCTGAACCGCTACGGGCGCGGCTGCTGATTGGCGCTTCGCAGGGCGTGTTCTAGCGCTTCGATAAAGAAGTACTCGCCCCACATCACGCTTTCGTCCACGCCCAGAACCTTGTGAATGTGGTAGACGCCGCCTTTCAGCACGCCTTCCCAATCCGGGTCGTTCTGCGCGGTGTACTGTTCGCACAGCGTACGGAGGATGCGCAGCGCCGTGGACCAGTAGAAGTGGCCTTTCACCGGATCGGACAGCAGCCGCGACAGACGCAGCATGCCAGCCGCGGCAATGGCGCCGGCGGAGCTGTCCACCTGTTTCCGCGAATCGGCGGGCGCATTGTAGTCCCACGGAGGGACGCCGTTCGGCTGCGTGTGGGTGATGTAGTAATCGCAGCAGGCTTCGGCCGTGCGCAGGAAGTGGGGATCGCGCGAGTATTCGTAGGCGGTGCCAAACCCGTAGAGAGCCCAGGTGAGGCCGCGCGACCAGCAGGAATCGCCGCGGTAGCCCTGATGGGTGGTCTGGCGGAGGAACTCGCCGGTGTCGAGGTCGAACAGCCCTTCATGCGCCGTGGAGCCATCCCCGCGCACCAGCGTGCGTTGCGTCGTCAGGCAATGGCGGATGGCGATGTCGCGCAGGCGGCGGTCTCCGGTTTCCCGCGCGGCATAAAAGATGATGCCCACGTTCATCATGATGTCGATGAACAGCGAGTCGTCGGAGACGAAGCTGCGCAGATACTGGCCCTTCTCCTTGAAGCGCATGGCCATGGTCTGCCCGGCCTGGATGAGGACGTCGTTCAACGCCTTGTCGCCCGTTTGCCGGTACCAACGATGATAGGTGCTCAAGAAGATGAAGCCGAGGTCGTGCACCTCACGGTCAAACTTGCGCGGCTCCAGGGGACGCGAGTAGCGGATGGCCAGGTCGGACCAGTAGCGGCCCTCGGCCGATTCCGGGCCTTCGTACTTCGAGAACAGCCACATCATGCCGGGGAAAAAGCCGTCGCACCAGTGCGTCCACTTGGGCCCGTCGTGCCGCCACACGCCTTCCTTTGTGTACATCGGATAGAAGTCCGGGTGCCGTTCCACAAGGCCCTGGACCTGCTTCTGGGCAAAGTCCATCGTGCGCTCAAACAAGGCGCGATCGGAGTCAAGTTCAAAGTGGATCACAGATCTCAGGGTAGCGCAGTCATTTCCGTGAGGAAGAGGCTTCCGGGGACGGAATCACGGAGAGAACCAGCCGCAGCCCTTTTCGCAAAACAGGACGGTTTCCGGTGATGGCGATGGTGTAGTGGCCGGGCAGCGGCTTGCGCTGGGAGGGCTCGAAATCGAGTACCATCTGGCGCGATGCGCCCAACTGCGCCGGCAGCACGTCGTCCAGCCGCAGGGGCGCCTCGAACGAGTAGTTTCCCGCCTCGATCCGTTCAAACAGAATGGTGAAATAGGTCAGAGGCATGCGCGCCGGGAGCGTGCCGCTGCGCAGAATCCGCCCCAGCACCACGGCTCCCTTCGGCAGGAGGACGCGGCCCTTCATGCGCGCCGGACGCTCCAGGACCAGGCGGATCGGATCGCCGGTCACGGCCGGATGGGTGACGGCCTCCTCCAAGCCGGTTTCCATCACCAGGCCCGCGGGCAGTTCAGACGGCGGCGGAACCGGCGTGACGGCGGGAGAGGCCGGCGCCGGCGGATTGTCGAAGATCAGGGCCGATTCGCCGGCATACTGACGGCAGTTGTGAAATCGCGTCCGGTTGATGTTGGTGGAGCCGTCGCGGTCCGTGATGGACAGGTCAGAGGAAACGGGCAGAAGGAAATCCTCCGTGCCAATGCGCAGACGCTGATAGGCGATGGCGCCGGTGGTGGATTCGATGCCCAGGGCAGGCGGGATTTCATCCGCCGTGTAGGAGAGCCGCATCATGTCGAGCGTCGCGCCGTCGATGTCGATTTCGCCGTGATAGCCGACGATGGCCTGATGCGCCGCGCCTTCTCCGGCGTCCACGCGCAGTTTGTAACCGCTGAGGAATTGGGGCACGTCGAAACGCCATGTGTGAACGGTCCGGCCCGCCTCTTCCGACCCGCCCGCGTAGTGAAACCTCGCGGTCGTGCCGAAATAGACGGCGCGAGCGTGCAGGGCGAAGCTGCCCGTGGCCGATGTGCCTCCCACCATGTCGCGCAGTTCGCGTTCGTCGAACTTCCGCGCGCCGGGCCACGAGTAGAGTTCCTTACCGTCCACCAGCGCCACCTCCAGGCGCAGCCGGTCCAACAATTCAAAGGCGCGTTTCGGGTTGCGGCGGCGCGACCGCTCCACGCTCATCTGGCAGGTGTAGTTGGGTTGCCGGACGAGCAATTGCCGCATGTGCTGCTTCACGCGCGCCAGCAGCACCGTTTCTTGAGGCAACGCCGGAGCGGTTTCCTGGGCCCTGGCCGCGTGCAAGGCGGCGAGAGCGAAGGCCCAGAATGCTACCATCCGGAACATGGCTTCTACCAAGATAACGGTGAACGACAATGGCCCGCTCCGCGTTGAGGGCGAGTTCACCCTCGTTGATGCACAGGGGCGCGAGTTTGGCCTGGCGGGCAGGACGGTGTTGAGTTTATGCCGGTGCGGACATTCCGGCAACAAGCCTTTCTGCGATGGATCCCACGCCCGTAATGGCTTTGCCAGCGTCTGTGAAGCGCGCGACCTGCCGCCGCCAAGGCCCAGGACATAGTCCGCTCGTCCGCTTGCCGGGGCGCAGGAGCGAAACGGGACTTATGCGCCCGCGGCTTTGCGCTTCGGCTGTGCCGTACGTCCCATGAACCGGATGGCGGCTTCCAGTGAATCCTGATAGAAAGCGTCCAGTTTGGCTCCAGTTCCGGCCAGGGCGGCCATCTGCCGTTCAATGCGCAGCCGCGACGGGCCATGCGGAGGCACGCGCCATGTCTTGCTGCCGCTTTTGACATGGTTCCGCACCGTGCGGCTCACCATCCGTTCCACCATCTTTTGCGCATCGGCCAGGGGGATTCCCGCGCGGCGCAGGGAGCCGGTGGCTGCCTCCAGGAGGGGCAGCAGAATGAGGCTCGTCAGGTCCGACGCCGTCGTGAACAGGGGAAGCCCGTGCAAGCCGATGTCCAGGACACGTCCGCGCGTGGTGGCCAGCACCGTGCGCCACCGTTGCACGGCGCGCGGATGGCCCTCCACCAGAAACACCGGCTTGTCGAACAGTTCGAGCGGTGTGATGGAGGCCGTGTGAGCGCCACGCTTGGCGAGCGGCTCCAAATCACGGCTATCCAGCGCTCCCGAACAGAGCGCCACCTCGCGGCCCCGCCAGTCCGGCACCGCCTCCACCATGTCCCGAATCAGCTTGGGAACATATCTCTCCGGGGCGGAGAGCAGAAACAGGCTCGATGACGGCATTTCCTCGATCGAACGTACCGCCGTGCCGCCTTTCAGGGCATTCACCGCGCGGCTGGCCTCGCGAAAGGTCGGCGCTTTCACAGGACCTATCAACTTCACGATTCCCGGATAGCGGGACACCGGGTTATGGGTTATGGACCCGGCTGTCAGGAGCGCCAGGTTCAAGGTTTCCTTCATGGATGAAACGGGACCGGACCGCCTGTAGCTTGTCCCGAAGCTGAGCCGCTTTTTCGAACTCGAAGCGCTTAGCGGCTTCTTTCATCTGCGACTCCAGTTGGGAAAGCCAGCGTGTCCGCTCCTCCTCTGACATAGTATGGGGCTCTCCCTCTGGTTCGTCCAGGGGCACGGTCACATAATCGGCTTCGGCCACGGCGACCAACTGCATGTCGATGGGTTTCACGATCGTCTGAGGAGTAATCCCGTTTGCTTCGTTGTAAGCGCTTTGCAGCGCACGCCGTCTTCCTGTTTCGTCCATCGCGCGGCGCATGGATTCCGTCATCACATCGGCGTAGAGAAGGGCGCGTCCGTTCACATTACGGGCCGCCCGCCCAATGGTTTGTATCAGGGACCCCATGGACCGCAAGAAGCCTTCCTTGTCGGCGTCGAGAATGGCCACCAGCGATACCTCGGGCAGATCGAGACCTTCGCGCAGCAGGTTGACGCCGATCAGCACATCAATGTCCCCGCGCCGGAGATCGCGCAAAATTTTGATGCGGTCCAGCGTGGACACCTCCGAGTGGACATAGGTGCAGCGCACCGCCGCTTCCGTGTAGTATTGCGCCAGATCCTCCGCCATGCGCTTGGTGAGCGTGGTCACCAGAACCCGCTCGTTCCGCTCCACGCGGTCGCGAATCTCCTTCAGCAGATCGTCCACCTGTCCCCGGATGGGCCTCACCTCGACCTGCGGATCCACCAGGCCCGTCGGACGGATCACCTGTTCCACGACAACGCCGCCCGCCTTGGTCAGCTCATAGGGACCAGGCGTCGCCGAGACGTACATCAGTTGGTGAACGCGGTTCTCGAACTCCTCGAAGGTGAGCGGGCGGTTGTCGAGCGCCGAAGGCAGCCGGAACCCGTGCGCCACCAGGTTCTCCTTCCGCGAACGGTCGCCGTGAAACATGCCTTGCAACTGGGGGATGGTGACGTGCGACTCGTCTATCAGCACCAGCGCGTCGTGCGGCAGGTAGTCCAGCAGAGTGGGCGGCGCCTCGCCCGGCAGGCGTCCGGTGAAATGGCGCGAGTAGTTTTCGATGCCGTGGCAGTAGCCGACCTCCTTGATCATCTCCAGATCGAACATGGTCCGCTGATGCAGCCTCTGGGCTTCGATGTGCTTGTTCTGTTTGAAGAGTTCGGCCGTCCACCATTGCAGTTCGTTGTGAATCGACACGACGGCGCTGGTTTTCGCCTCGGGCGTCATCACATAGTGCGACTTCGGATAGATAGGAAGCCGTTGATAGGTTTGACGGATCTGCCCAGTGAGCGGGTCGAACTGGGAAAGCGATTCGACCTCGTCGCCCCACAACTCGATCCGGAAAGCGAAGTCGTCATAGGTGGGGTACACCTCGATCACGTCGCCTCGCACGCGGAAGCTGCCGCGGTCGAAGGCTCCCTCCGAGCGGGCATACAGGATTTCGACCAGTTTCGACAGAATCTGCTGCCGTGAGATCTGCTGGCCCTTCTCGAGCATCAGCAGCATCCCGTAGTAGGCTTCCGGAGAACCGAGACCGTAGATGCAGGAGACGCTGGCGATGATCACGCAGTCGCGCCGTTCGAACAGAGAACGCGTGGCCGACAGACGCAGCTTGTCCAGTTCGTTGTTGATCGTCGATTCCTTCTCGATATAGGTGTCCGACGACGGGATGTATGCCTCCGGCTGGTAGTAATCGTAGTAGGAGACGAAATACTCCACCGCGTTGTGGGGAAAGAAGCTCTTGAATTCGTGATACAACTGGGCGGCCAACGTCTTGTTGTGCGCCAGAATGAGCGCCGGGCGCGAGGTGGCTTCAATCACCTTGGCCATGGTGAAGGTTTTGCCGGAACCCGTTACGCCGAGCAGCACCTGGTGCTGTTCCCCATCGTTCACGCCCCGCACCAGTTGAGCGATCGCACTGCCCTGATCGCCGCGCGGTTTATAGTCGATGGCCAGACGATAGGACATCTCTCCAGTTTACGGGGCGCGGCTGGGTACGGTGGATTGCGGCTTGCGTACAGCGGTGATAGCCTCTGGGCCGGGAGGATTCACCATGCGTTTGAACCGCCGTCTTTTTCTGGGCGCCGCCGCACTGCCTCTGGCGGCCGCCGCCCCGGGCTCTTATAAAGTTGGAATCACGACGAACACCAGGGGCGGGTGGGAGAAAGACGTCTGGCTGAGCTTCCGCGAGGCGCACCAGGCGGGCTATCGCTGGGTGGAGACCTTCTGGGGCTACATCACCGAATTCGACGGCAAGGCCGCCGAGTTGAAGTCACGGCTGGACGATATGGGGTTAAGGTTCACCACCATATCCAACTCCGGTCCCATGGAGATGGCCTTCCAGGACCCGGCGCGGCACGATGCCCTGGTGGCCGGCCACGTCAAGCTGGCGCGATTCAACCGGGCGCTCGGCTGCGATCACATGAAGATCAATCTCGGATCCCGGCGCCCAACCGGCACGACAGATGAGGATCTGCGCCACATGGCCGCCGTGCTGGACCGTCTGGGCAAGGCCACGCATGAGGAGGGGGTGCGGCTGGCCGTCCACGCCCATATGTGGTCTCAGTTTGAAACACGGAAGGAGATCGACTCCATACTGGGGCACACCGATCCTCGCCGCGTCTGGTTTGTCCTGGACACGGGCCACATCACCATGGCCGGAATCGACCCGGTGGAACTCACGCGTACCCTGGGCCATCGCATCGTCGAATTCCACCTGAAAGACTGCAAGCCGGAGAACCTCGGGGGCGCCAAGGCCCGCCTGGACCGTCCGGACATGATGAACGACCCGCCATTCTTTCCGCTGGGCAGTGGCGGCGTCGATTTTCCGGCCATACAGCGAGAACTGGAACGGATTGGCTGGAAAGGAGCGTTGACCGTGGAACTGGACAGCTCCCCCTTCCGTCCACCCATACAGAGCGCTCGGATGAGTTACGACTACCTGAAGAAAAAATTAGGGATTGATCCAGCGGTATCCGTGCGCAACCCCCTGTAGAAGTCGGCCGCTGCCGTCGATATGGCAGGTAACGGCAATCCGGGTGAAGCAGAGGGAGGATTCATCGGAACAATCCTGGAAAAGGGGAGTTTCCGGCGGGTCCGCGGCGAGTGCAAAGATGGGCTGTCGCGCGCGTTCGCGGTGGTATGCTGAGATTGACTCGGAGAAAGGTATCGCTTTGGACGAGAAGTTGAAGGAACTCATGCAGGAGTTGGGCACCGCGATTAACGAATCGCTGTCCGACTCGGAGAGGATCGCCGCGGCCATCGGTGAGATCCGGCGTGCCGGCTATGACGTCTTCCTCGTCCTGGAAGCTACCATCGGATTCAACAAGCGGAGCGAAGACGGCGACCTGGAGATGGAGGAAGCGGCGGAAGCCGCTGTAAGCTCCACGCCGGGCAAGATCGTCTGGACATCGCAGGACCAGAAGTTCCTTCGTGCGCTGAAGATTACCGCCGAGGAAGAATACAGCGATTAGCCATCGCCCACGCGCACCGCAAGCTCGCGATACACATTCCAGGTTTGATCGATGGCTGATTCCCAGGTGAATCGCGCCGCTCGTTCATAACCCGCGGCGGCCAACTGTTCCCGTAAAGTCCGCACCTTCATCAGAGTTGTCAGCCCTTCGGCGATCGATGACACCTCCAGCGGGTCCACTAGCATCGCTGCATCGCCAGCCACCTCGCGCAGAGCCCCGCCGTGCGAGGTGAGCACCGCCGCGCCCGCCGCCATCGCCTCCAATACGGGAATTCCAAACCCTTCATCCAATGAGGGAAAAGCGAAAATTGCCGCCTCCTCGTACAGCCTTGACCGCGTGAAGTCGGAGACATAACCGGCCAGCACGATATCCCGCGAACGCGGACTTTCGGCAATCCGCCGGAGGATCCGTTCACTGTCGAAACCTGTCGATCCAGCCAGCACAAGCTTCCATCCGGGGGGAGTAAGCTCGAACGCCTCCACCAGCCGCATCGTGTTCTTCCGCCGCTGTAACGCTCCCACCGAAAGGATGGTATTCGGCCTCTCGCTCTGCGGCGGCCCTGGCTCCCTTTGAGGTACGCCGTGCGGCACCACGCGAATGCGAGCCGGGGGCACGGCGAGAAGATCCTCCACCTGCTGTGCCGTGAAACGGGAAACGGCGATGATGAGGTCGCTTCGTTCGGCAGCCTCGCGTGCCTGGGCAGCGAAACGGGCGCGAAACTCCGGCGTGGAATAATCGGCGGTCAGCACGAACAGGTCGTGAAAGGTGGATACGGTGCGAGAGGCGCGGCGTGCGGGCATGCGTTGGTTCAAGCCGTGAAACAGATCGCAGGACGGGGGCCAGGAGTCGAGCAGCAGACGCCTGCGAACATGACGGGGCGGAATCAACGGCAGGCTGCGGAGGAAGCGGTGCGGGCGATAGCACCAAAGGTAATTGGCCTCGCCATGGCGCGTGGCCAAACCGTCCAGAAGCCGGCGCGAGTAGACACCCACGCCGGAAAGGCGGTCGCCTACGCTATAGGTGGCGTCCAGCGCTACTCTCAAACGTCATATTGTCGCACGGGGGGACACTGACCTCTAACCGCCGGTGCGCATGCAGCATCTCGTTCAAATGCTGTTCGAATTCGGTGGCGCACAGCACGGGACTGAGCAGTTTAAGCGCCAAGGCGGGAAACCGTACGCTCAGGCGGCGCTCCAGCGCCAGCGCTTCGTCGTGTGTGGCCAGCAGGGATGCCGCGGCGAAATGTCGCTGCCCGATGCGCGCCGTCAGGTCGGTCGGTTCAAACGAGGCCCGCCACTGCTCGGCCATTGCCAGGTCCGCCAGATCGTCACCCTCCGGCGCCGGCGGGACCATCACCGCCAGGGCAAGATGCAGGCCATGACGCGCCGCCAGCCGCGCTTCGCGGTGAACCAGATGGCGGAACCCGCGGTCGTTGTACAACTGGGTCAGTTCGTCGTGCAGGGCCAGTGATTGTCGCGCACGCAACACTTTGTGCCTCTCTACGGCGGTGCGAATGGCACACATGAGAGGCCAGCAGTCGAGTTCCTCCAACAGGAGATAGTCTTGCGCTCCCTGGCGGAGCAGGCTCAGCGCCAGCGGCTCGTCGGCCAGCGGGGCCAGCAGCACGATGGGCGTGTCGGGCGACGATGCCCGCAGGGAGTGAAACAGCGAAAGAGGTTCGCCGTCGGCGCCGGCAATGTTCAGCAGAATGGCTTCGAAACGCTGCGCGTTCAATAGCTCGCCCGCTTCGGTGCCGTCGGCCGCCAAAAGCATGCGCATAGCCTGCGCCCAGCCCCGCCGGAACCGGGTCTCTTCAAACTCCGTGAAGGCTTCCTGCACCAGACGGATGCTATCCGGCAACGAATCGACAAGTAGAATCTCAGCAACCTGGCTTGGCATCATGTACTCCCGCTATTCCCGATTGGTGAAGTGCCGGACCGGTGAGAAAACTCTCACTGAATCAAACCGCTAGCTGGTACTCCTTTAATTTGCGATACAGTGTGGTACGTCCGATTCCGAGGAGATGGGCGGCCACCCCGCGGTCCCCATTTGTGTATTCCAGAGCCCGCAGGATGGCACGCCGTTCCATTTCAATGAGAGGGAGAATCGGCAGTTCGGTTGCCACCGGCCGTTCCGGCATTTCGGCCCGGGCCGGCGGCTTCATGATGGCGGTGGAGCCGACAGCCGCTGCCATGGAGTGGGCGCGGCGGGCGTGTAAGGAATTTTGCACCGGCGACGGAAGGTCGTGCACATGCAGGATCGGCCCGGTGTTGATGGCCACCATCTGTTGCACGCAATTTTCCAGTTCGCGTACGTTGCCCGGCCATTCGTAGGCGCGCAGGGCCTCTCGCGTTTCCGGCGTCAGCAGATGACCGTTGCCATACATCACTAGAAAATGGTCGATGAGAGGGTCGAGGTCATCCATCCGCTCGCGGAGAGGCGCCAGCCGGAGGGGCACGACGTTCAACCTATAATAAAGGTCGCGGCGGAAGGTGCCGCGATCCACCTCCTTGGCCAGGTCGCGGTTTGTGGCGGCCACCACGCGAAAGTCCGAGCGCTTCTGATGGAGCGAGCCAACCGGGCGGAACTCCTTCTCCTGCAACACGCGCAACAGCTTGGCCTGGAGATCGAGCGGAAGTTCGCCGATCTCGTCGAAGAAGGCCGTACCACCGTTGGCCATCTCGATCAGACCGAGCTTCGTTCCCACCGCGCCGGTGAAGGCGCCTCGCGCATGGCCGAATAACTCGCTCTCCATCAATGGGCCGACCAGGCTGGAACAGTCGATGGTGACGAACGGTCCTTGTCCGGCGGCTTCATGAATGGAACGCGCCACCAGATCCTTTCCCGTCCCGGTTTCCCCCAGGATGAGAACAGGCCAGCGGCCAACTGCAACTTTCTCAACATTGTGGAGGACTTGCCTGGTCTTCACAGACCGGCCGACAATTCCCACGGGCAGGTTTCGTGTCGTTTCCCTCATTAACCCTGAACTCCCTCCAAGTAGGGCACTGCAACTACCAGAATGCTAGTGCGGCAACTAAGGGATTACTCTAGGGCAGAATGGGGCTTGTCTCAAGTCCGCACACGGTGGATATCTCGAAGTCAATTGAGGCCATCCCCCTACCCCCAGCTAGGGGTATTTCACTGAGAAGGGCAGGACTACGGCACGGAAGCCGTATCTCTCCGCACAACAAAGGCTTCGGGAAAATCCTGGCGAAGGAGACTCGCCGCCGTCAGCGCCAACGCCTCGTTCGCGTAGACACCTACAATCACCCGCCAGGTAGGGGCATCGCCCTCCCTAACCACCAGATCGGCATGGCCGTACTTCTCCCGGAGCGCCGTTTGCAATTTGGAGGCGCGGTCCTGATCACGGAACGCTCCCACCTGAACGCCGAAGGTGTCGCTTGTGATGGGCGGTGGAGGCGGAGGTGGTTCGGGCGGACCCACGGGCGGTTTCACGGGCGCCGGTGTCACCGCCTGTCTCTGGTCGATCACTTTCAACTTCACCTTGGCGACACCCGGACCGATCATGCCGATCTGCCGCGCCGCCGCCTTGGACAGATCGATCACGCGGCCTCGCACGAACGGACCACGATCGGTGATGCGGACATCCACCTCCCTGCCGTTGTCGAGATTGCGTACGCGCACCCAAGTGTCGAAGGCGAAGGTGCGATGCGCGGCGGTGAACCGTTCCATGTCGTAGATCTCGCCGTTGGCGGCGCGGCGGCCGTGATACGGAGGGCCATACCAACTCGCGATGCCGGTTTGTGACGTACCGATACGCGGGGGCCGCGCGGCGCGCGCGCGTTTGCCTCCGCATGAGGAAGCGGCGAAGGCGATGAGCGCGGCGGTGAGCGTGGGAAGAAGCAGAGCCCGCGAAAACAGCATGAGACCTCTAAAACAATTCTAAAAAGAAACGTTGTAAAACAGGGAACGCATGTTCCGTTCGGGAGCGCGGCGCTCTCGCTTGCGATTTTTTTCTTGACATTGCAATTCAGAGACCTTATATATAAAGCACGCTGCGATCTCATAAGGGATCGTAAATTTTGATGTTAGGGAGAATGAGTCGATGAAGAACGCGACCAAGAAGGCGGCCAAGAAGGCAGCGAAGAAAGCTGTCAAGAAAGCCGCCAAGAAGGCCACGAAGAAGGCCGCCAAGAAGAAGTAAGCTTCGGACCCCGAGAGGGGACGCAGCAAACAATTCCGAAGAGAGCCCCTCGCGAAAGCGGGGGGTTTTCGATTTTCAGAGCGCCTTCTCTCTCCTCCACATCACCGCGCGGAACGTTTCTCCCATCCCGAACAGCAGAGTCTTCAATTGCATCCGGAGGCCTGCCGCCATTGGCTCTGGTGAATCCAGCACGGAAGCGAAACGGTCCGCTTCGCCGGCGCGCAGCAGCAGGCTCGCCATCGATTCGAAGCGCTCCTCGCGAAAGCCGTGCGCCTGTGCCGAGGCTCGCAGCGCGTCGAAGTGCACATGCGCGGTGAGGTCGTGATCGCCGGGCGAATCGAGCACGCCGTCCGATGCCGCGTGGCGCCGGTAGCTCATCAGGGTGCCTTCGGGAAAACGGATCAACTCACGCCGCGTCACGCCGTAATCGATCGCGAGCAGCCATCCGCTCTCCATGCGCGAAGCGAGTTCCGCCAGCATGCGGTCCGCTTCCAGGTTCACTTCGATGATGAAATTTTCCTGATCCAGCGCGTACCGTGCGAGCCACTCGCTTTGTGCTTGCGAGGGCGCGCCGTCATCCATCCACGCGAACTCTCCATGCTGAAACGTGACGCGCCGTTCCACCCAGACGCCGTCGCGGCGGACGAACACGTCCACGGGCAGCGCATCGAACAATTCGTTGGCGAACACGAAGCCTCGAAACCGGTCCGGCAGCGCGCCTCGCCGCGCATCGACGGCCGTGTAGGAGCCGAAAAAGGGCCGCAGGGCTTCGGCGCCCGCCCCCCAATCGATGAAATGTTCCTCGCCGCACTGCTTCACGAGTTGTGCCACCAGGCGTCCGAAAACGGGTTGCACCTGCGTGGCGGTGTAGAAGTCGCCTTCGGGCCCGAAGGGCTGCGCGCCGGGACGCGTGTAGTAGCCGAGTTCGGGATGGTAGAGCGCTTCGGCCATGAATTTGGAAAAGGAAATTGATCCTTCGCGTGCGATCGCATCGCGTAGTTGTCCGGCAAGCAAGCGAGAAAATGGAGACGGCACTCTGAGTCAACATTGTAAGATGCGGGCATGGGCCTACCGGCGCGGGTTCGCGTGAAGTTGAGTTCGGAAGCCGCGGGATCGATCGCCATCACGCCTGTGGTCGTTCAGGAGATGGCCCTGGCCGATCTGTTGGAACATGTGCTCGCCTCGACCGGCGGCAAGCAGTTGGAGCGGATTGGAGAGACGCTCCGGCGCGGCACGTTGGTAAGCGGCGCATCACGTTTGCGCTGGGAGGGATTCGAAGCGGAGTTCGAACCCCTCTCGGCGCTGCTCTCCCGGTTTCCCGACCCCGACCCCGCCAGGCCTTTCCTCGCGGAAGAGTGCCGGGGGCTGCTCTTCCTGGGCCCGGCGGCCAAACTGGAGTTCACGCGCGAGGCGGCTGCCCGCAGGCGGCTTCTGCGGCGCCGCTCGTTTTGGGACGCCGTCCTGGAGCACTCCGTCCGTTTCGTCTACGATTCCTATTCCTACCGCGACCGCGCCGACGTGTACACCGTCCGCTTCACCCCCGCCGAGGCGTCCGCACTACGCGCGCAGGCGGGCCTGCTCAAGTATCCGACTTTGGCGCGGCAGGTAGCAGCTTCTTCTTTCGACCGGCTCCAGCTAAGCGTTGCCCGGGAGAACGTTTCGCGTTCTTCGACTTCGATTTGATCACAAGGGGCGTGCCGGCGAAGCCGAACTTTTCGCGAAGCTGATTGGCCACGTAGCGCTCGTGCGAAAAGTGCATGGCCTTCGTGCTGTCCTTGAACAGAACGAAAACGGGCGGACGCACGCCGGTCTGCGTCAAATAGCGGACCTTCAATTCCAGATCGGTCTCCAGCGACTGGAAGAACTTGTTCAAATCCGACGTTGAGATGCGTTTGGACGCTTCCTGATAGCCGCGGCGGATGAGGTTGAAGAGCTGGCTGACGCCCGCGCCCGTCAGGGCCGAAATAAAGGCGATGGGTGCGTAGTCCAGATAACGCAACTCATCGCGCACCGTTTGCACGAAGGCGCGTTTATCCTTGTTCTCCACGGCGTCCCACTTGTTCAGGACAATCACGATGGCGCGTCCGGCTTCGTGCGCGTAGCCGGCGATGTTGGCGTCGATGGCAACCACGCCTTCGGTGGCGTCGATGACCATCAGGACGACGTCGGACTCCTCGAGATGCCGGCGCGCCATCATGACGCTCAGCTTCTCGGCCATCAGTTTCGTCTTCCCTTTCCGCCGTATGCCCGCCGTATCGATGAAAACGTACTCGGCTCCCTCGTGCATCACCGTTTCATCGACGGCGTCGCGCGTGGTGCCCGCGATGGGCGTGACAATGGCCCGCTCCTCGCCGCACAGGGCGTTCAATAGGGTCGACTTGCCCACGTTGGGCCGCCCGATGATCGAGACACGAATGCGGAGAGGCTTCGCGGCGATCTCCTCGGGCTCGCTGGCAACCGGCATGCCGGCCGTGGCATGGTCCAGCAGGTCGTCGATCCCGATGCGATGTTCGGCTGAGATGGGGAAGAGATAATCGAAGCCAAGCGACCAGAACTCGGCCGCCAGGTTCTCCACCTTGATGTCATCGATCTTGTTCACGGCCAGAACCACCGGTTTCGACAGGGTGTGCAGCAGGCGGGCCAGTTCGCGGTCGATCCCGGTGATCTCCGTCCGTCCGTCGATCACATAGATGATGTGGCCCGCGTTTTCGAAAGCCACGCGCGCCTGCTTGAAGATCTCGGCGGGAATCATCTCATCGTCGTTCGGAATGATGCCGCCGGTGTCGATCAGCTCGAAGCGCCGGCCTCGGTAGTCGGCGATGCCTGAGATGCGGTCGCGCGTGATGCCGGGCTCGTCGCCCACGATGGAGCGGCGTTTGCCGAGGATGGCGTTGAAAAGTGTCGACTTGCCTACGTTGGGCCGTCCGACCACGACGATGGAGGGCAAGCGGATTGGTTCAGACATGATGCGGATTATGGAAAGCGTGGATCGAACCGCGCTTGTACCATGAGAACACGGCGGCAGGCGCGCGGCTAGCTTCCCGCCACCAGGCGCTTCCAGAAGCCCTTCTTTCCTTCCGGGATCCGCAGATACTCGAGCACGGGCCGCATGGCGGCTTCGTCGAGAGGCTTGGCCTTGTCCAGCGCATCGTCGGCTTCACGGATGCGGCACGCCCTGTGCACCTCGAACCACGATTCCTCGAGCGTCCGTTCAAAGGTGGAGCGATGCTGCCACGTGTTGCGTCCGTCGATGACATCGAAGAAATCGCGATAACCGAGAGGTTCGGCCGGCGGCTGGCGTTCCACCTCTTCGCCTAATGCGTGCCCGTGCCGCGCCAGCATCTTCACGGACCAGTCGTCCAACTTCGCGCGGAGCAGTGCGCCGGTACGCTCTCGCAGCTTCACAGCGGTCTCAGGCGCCATGCGCATGATGCGCGCGGCCTCCCGCGCCGGATAGCCGAAGGTTTCCAGCCATGCCGTCTGCCGTTCGACAGCCGTCAGAGGGGCCAGCGCCTCCTGCACCAGGTCGAGGCCGGGCGCCGCTTCCGGAACGTGTGTACGGGTCAGTTCCACGACCAGAGGCCGGAGGCTATCCAGGAACTCGCGCTCCGTCATCGGCTGCATGCCATGCAAGGGGGAACTCTTCGTTTCGCGCAGCCTCTCCACAAGGTGCATCACCTGTTCTTCGCCGCCGCCATAATGAGCCACGATGCGCCGCACGGGCGGCAGAAAGGTGCGCACGAAGTGGCGCCATCCCTCGGGCTTGCCCTGGCGGCAATCGGCGATCATGTCAAAGCAGGTGTAGATAGCCAAACGCGTGCGTTCCTTCCGTCAGTCCAAATCGAATGAGATGCCCTGCGCCAGCGGCAGATCGCGCGAATAGTTGATGGTCACGGTCTGGCGGCGCATGTATGCCTTCCAGGAATCGGATCCGGACTCGCGCCCGCCGCCTGTGTCCTTCTCTCCGCCAAACGCACCGCCAATCTCGGCGCCGCTGGTGCCGATGTTCACATTGGCAATGCCGCAGTCGCTGCCGCTCGCGCTCAGAAATGTCCCGGCGTGCCGCAGGTTCGTAGTGAACATCGCCGAACTGAGCCCTTGCGGCACGTCATTGTGCCAGGCAATGGCCTCGTCCAGGGTGTCGAACGGGATCACGTGGAGAACCGGGGCGAACACCTCCTCCCGCACCACCGGCATCGTGTGAGAGGAGCGCAGAATCGCAGGCTCCACGAAGCAGCCTCCGGGCAGGTCCTCACGGCGCCGCCCTCCGTAGAGCAGTTCGGCCCCTTGCGCGCGCGCCGTTTCGATGGCGGTCATCATTGCCTCCACGGCGCCCGGCCCGGCCAGCGGACCCATCAGCGTGGACTCCTCCATCGGATCGCCGATCCGCACCTGTGCGTACGCGCGCGTCAACCTTTCGACGAAGGCCGCTTCCACGCCGCGCTGGACGAAAAGGCGGCGAATCGACGTGCATCGCTGTCCCGCCGTGCCCACGGCCCCAAACACAACCGCGCGCAGAGCCAGATCCAGGTCCGCGTCGTCCATGAGAATCACGCCATTGTTGCCGCCGAGTTCCAGCAGCGTACGGCCCAGGCGGCGTCCCACCACCTCGCCCACCCGCCGGCCCATGGCGCAGGAACCGGTGGCGCTGATCAACGGCAGACGCGCGTCGGCGAGCATCGGTTCGCCGATCTCATCCACGGAACCGGCCACCAGCGAGAAGACGCCTTCGAAGCCATGCCGCGCCAGCACCCGGTTCGCGATGTGCTGCACGGCCAGCGCCGTCAACGGCGTGCGCGGCGAAGGCTTCCACACGACACAGTCGCCGCATACGGCGGCCAGCATCGCGTTCCAGGCCCATACGGCCACGGGAAAGTTGAATGCCGTGATCACGCCCACGCGCCCCAGCGGATGCCACTGCTCGTGGAGCACGTGGCCGGGGCGTTCGCTGGGCATGGTCAGGCCATACAGTTGCCGCGACAGGCCAACGGCGAAATCGGCGATGTCGATCATCTCCTGAACCTCGCCGCGCCCTTCCGCCAGAATCTTGCCCATTTCGAGCGTCACCAGCGCGCCCAGATCATCCTTTGCACGGCGCAGCTCCTCGCCAAACTCGCGGACAATCTCGCCCCGTTTCGGCGCCGGATGCAGCCGCCACCGCGCCCACACCGCGCCTGCTTCGTCCACCACGCGTTCGTAGTCCTGCCGGGAGGCTTGCCGCACGCGGGCGAGCGTTTTTCCGGTGGCCGGGTTGAAGGGTGCAAGAGGCTCGCCACTGGTGGAGATCCATTGGCGCGCACAGGCGCCAGGATTGTCGGCGGCGAGGCCGAGGCGTTCCAGGATCACACTGTCCATTGTAGTGATCGCGGGCGAGCCAGCCACGCGAACGCCTCCTCACCCACGCCAAACTCCCGCCCGGCGGCGCGCGCCACTCGGGCGATGCGCTCGACGGCGGCGCGCTGAAATTCCGGCTCATGCCACCGCTCAAACCCACGCGCGCGGCTGATCGCTTCGGCTTCGGGCCGCGTGGTGGCGCCATGCCGCTTCACCGAGCGGAGGTGAAACGGGTCGCCGATCACCGGCTCGACGGTCACCCGCAGCGCCTCTTCGGCGAGGATCTCCGGGTCGCACGGCAGCAGCGGGGCCAGCGTGGCATGAACGGCGAGACCGGCGTCGCGCAGCGTGGCGATGGCCGCCAGCCTTTCATCGAATGTCGCGCAATGCGGTTCATACCACCGCCGCACATCATCGCGGTTCGTGGTGAGGGAAAAGCTGATGCGCAACGTGGTGCGGCGCGCCAGTGCCAGGAGGCGGCCGAGGTCGCGCAGCACCAGCGGCCCGCGCGTTTGCAGCACGAACACCTCGGGGGGCCGTTCCACAAGCACATCGAGCAACTCCGGCATCCGCCGCTCGGCCTCTTCGGCGGGCTGATAAGGGTCCACCAGCGGCGAGCAGTAGATTTTCTGTCCCGGACGCGACTCACGCGACAGCAGTGCGGGCGCATTTTCCTTGAAGGTCGTGAACTGCCCCCACCGCCGCCAGTCGTCCGGCTGCAAGCCGCCCTGAATGCGCATTGTCGGCACGTAGCAATAGGTGCAGCCAAAGGTGCAGTTGCGCGCAGGCGTCAGCGAGTGAGTGAAACCCGCGGCGGCGATAAAGCCGGAGGTACGGCTCAGGATGCTTCCCGCCGGAGCGCGAAAAATGCGGAACCTCTCGCTCACTCTCCCATTCTAGGAAGTTTGCGATAAGCTCTCCCCATAATGAACCGTCGCGCTTTTCTGTCCAGCACAGCGGCTCCTGTCGCACTAGCCGCTCCTTACTTCGACCCCGCGGGCCGCGTCAGGGGCGCCAACGACCGGATTCAACTCGGCCTGATTGGCTGCGGCGGCCGCGGCCGTTACGTGGGCGGATTCATGAAAGAAGTACCGAACACCCACTTCACCGCATTGGCCGATGTATCGCTGCCGCTCGCCAATCGCGCCAAGGACTGGAGCGGTCAAGGCGATGCACGCGTGTTTCAGGACCTCCGCAAGCTGCTGGAGTTGAAAGACGTCGACGCGGTGCTTGTGGCCACGCCCGATCACTGGCACTGCCTGGCCACGATCCTGTCGGTTGAGGCGGGCAAGGACGTGTACACCGAAAAGCCCTTCTCACACAACATCCGGGAAGGCCGTGCCATGGTGGAGGCCGCTGAAAAGTCCGGGCGCATCGTGTGCGCGGGGACGCAACAGCGTTCCGCCGATCACTTTCCCGAGGTGGCGAAGATGATCCAGAGCGGGGCCATCGGCAAGGTGAGCTATGTTCGCATCTGGAACTTCGTGAACCGCTGGCCGCAGGGTGTCGGTAAGTTGACGCCGCAACCGACGCCCGCCGGCCTCGATTGGGATATGTACTGCGGGCCTGCTCCCCTGGTTCCTTACGCGCCGCAACGCCACAGCGGCACTTATCGCTGGTTCTTCGATTACTCGGGCGGTTGGATCACCGATTATGGCGCTCATCGCTTCGACACCGTCCACCAGATCATGGGCTCCGACGCGCCGCTCACTGTCTCGGCCAGCGGCGGCCGTTTCAGCCTGCAGGACGACTCCGACATTCCCGACATGCTTCAGGTGACCTACGACTACCCGGGCTTCGTGCTCACCTACGAAGCCGTGCTGACCAACGGGCACGGACTGGGCGGGCGGCAGCCGGGCATGCGTTATTACAACTCCCGCGGCGAGATGGACCGGCCGAATGGCATGGCCTTCTACGGCACCACCGGGTCGATCTTCGCCGACCGCATCGGCTATGAGGTCTATCCCGAAAAGGGAGGCCCGGAGCGCACGTGGAAGAACACCACCGATTCCACGCGAGTCCACGCCCAACACTTTGTCGATTGCGTGCGCACGCGCAAGACGCCGCGTGCAACGGCCGCCATTGGCCACCGCTCCAACGTCGTGCCGCTGCTCGGCAACATCGCCTACAAAACGAAGTTGAAATTGAAGTGGGATGCGGCCAGGGAGAGCTTCATCGACGCCCCGAAAGAGGCGCAGTTGCTGCTGGGGCGCAAAGCCCGTAAGCCTTGGGACCGCGTGACCATTTAGCCGCGTCTCCGGCCGGTTACTCCGCCGCCGGGGCGCCTACGACGCGCAGCTCCGGTCGCCGTCGCTTCAGGTCCGCCGTTCCAGCGGCGGTGAACGCGGTGTCCCGCACATCCACCCATTGGAGAGCGCTCATCGCGGCCAGCGCCTCCACGGCTTCGTCGCCAACGCGCTTGCAGCCATGCACATCCAGCCGCTCCAGTTTCGCCAGCGGTTTCAACTTTGCCAGCCCGCGGCCCGAAATCCCCAAACCGCTCAGATTCAGCGACCGCAACTCCGTCACGGCCGCGACCGGATCCAGCCCGATGTCGGTCGTCCCCACCGTCCACAGCCCGGAGTCCGTGCGTTGTTTGCCGCTCAGGTTGAGCGACTGTATCTGCGGCAGGGCGCGTAGAACCTGCAACCCAACCTCGGTCAGCTTGTTGCCGCCAAACGTCAACTCGCGCAGGTTCGGCAGCGTCGCCAGATGTTGCAGACCGCTATCGGTCACCTCCGCGTAGCCGATATCCAGTGAGGAAATCGTGGTCTTGCCGGCAAGCAGCGCCAGGGTGTTGTCGGTTACCTTCGTGCCCCGTGCGTTGATGCGCTCGATTTTCGTCCAGTTCCGCATCACCGCCAGCCCTTCGTCGGTCACCAGTTCGGCATAGAAAAGGTTCAGCTCACGGACGTTCTTCAGCTCTTTCAGCTTCAGCAGGCCAAGGTCGGTAACCCGCGTTTCGGACAGATCCAGCCTCTCCAGGCGGTCCATCCTGGCGATCAGGTCGAGGTCGGAATCGCTCACCCATCCGCGCCGCAGGCTCAACGCCGTCACCGCGCCGCCGGGCGCGCGCTCCACTCTCCCGTCCAACGCATCGATCCAATCCGCTCCAGCGGATACGCTCGCCGCCGCGAGCAGCAACACCGCCATCCGCATCAGCTCTTCCTCCGTGTCGGCAGCGACGACTCGGCGTCCCAAATAATGCGGCATCGTGGCAGCTTCGCCCGCAGCGACTCATGCGCCTTGCCGCCAATCAGGGTGTGATACACATTCAGGTGCTCCAGCTTTGGGAACGACGCCAGCAGGTCGATGTCGGCATCGCCCACCGTTGCCGAATCCAACCGCAGGTCGCGCAGTTCCGGAAGCCCGGCGATCAAGGCCAGCCCTTTCGAGGTCACTTGCGTGTAGTTCAGGTTCAACGTACGCAATGTCTTCATCCCGGCGATGTGCCGCAGGCTTTCATCGGTAAGCCGAGTGCGCACCGACTGCAACTCCTCCAGCGCAGGCAACTCCGACAACAACACATAGCCGTACGTATTGATCCTGTTGTAATTGATGTTCAACGATTTCAGCGACCGGATCGCCGCGACCGATTCCATCGCATCGTCGTCGATATCAGTCGTGGCCACGTCGAGCGTTTCCAGCTTCGCGAGCCCCGTAAGGTGTTTCAACCCGGCGCCCGTGATGTCGGTCATGCTCAATTTCAACGAACGCAGCGCGGCCAGCTTCCCGATCGGGGCCAGACCCGCGTCGCCCACCGGCGCACCCGACAGTTCCAACTCCTCCAGCGCCGCGAAGCCAGCCAGCCCCGTGCCGCGGACGCCTGAGTTGTTCAACACCAGCCTGCGCAACTTCGGGAGGGCGGCCAGCGCCGGCAGCCCTGAATCGCTGACAGTGGTCTGGCTCAGATCCAGTTCCTCGAGCGACGTCATCTTCGTGAGAAACGCCACGCCCACGTTGCCCACTTCGGTCGCCGAAAGGTTCAATGTCCGCACGCCTTTCAGCTTTGCCAGCGTTTCCAGGTGCCGGTCCAGCACGGGCGTCGCGCTTAACGAAACCGCCGTCAGCACGCCCTTTTCCAGCCTCGCCTGCCCGCCCAGCGCCTCGACAAACGTCTTCATCGACGCCGCCGTTACCTGCGCCGGAACCGCGGCGGTTTTCGATATCTGGGGCGCGCTGGCCAGGAAGTTCACTTTCAATCCTGGCAGCTCCGCCAGAAGTCCGTCCACGCCTGCCTTGGTCACGCGCGTGTAGCGCAGATCGAGTGAGCGCAACTGCTTCTTTCCCGCCAGCAGACGCAGCCCCGCGTTCGTGACGCGGCTGCGATAGAGATTGAGTTCCTCCAGATCGTGCATACCCGCTAGCGCCTGCAGGCCTTCATCGGTGATGGGCGCACCCAGCAGATTCAGCTTCTTCATCGCCGTCAGTTTGCTTAATTGCGCCAGCCCGGCGTCGGTCACGCGGCAGCCGTACAGGTCCAGTTGTTCCAGCTTCGTCAACCCGGCGATGTGATGCAGCCCGGCATCGCTCACCAGCGTGTCCCTCACCAGCAGACGCCGCAGTTCCTTCATCCGCGGCAACGACGCCATGCCTTCATCGTCGAACTGCGCGTAGGTCAGGTCGAGCGATGTCAGCGACGGGAACACGCCGAGAGTCCGCCCCTTCACTTTGGTTTGCTGCAACCGCAATTCGCGCAGATTCGTCAGGCCCGCGAGCTGTTCAATACCCTTGTCCTGGATGTTGATATCGGTGAGGAAGTGAATGCTGAAGTACAACTTTTCGAGTGACGTCAGGGCATTCAACGCCCCCAGGTCCTTGTTCGAATCGCGACGGCTGCCCGCCCCTTCGTTCCACATCGGCCCCGGCAGGTAGAGCTCGCGCAGACGCCGCAACTGCGCCAGCCGCGCCAGTTCTTCCGGCGTAATCAACGTGCCCGTCAGGTCCGCCGCCACCACAGCCACATCGCCATCGGGCAGCTCCCACAAATGGCGGACCTCCGCCGCCTGGCCGGCCAACGTGACGGTTCCGCCATAGCGGAGGATCCACTCGGCCAGCGAGCGTTCCGTATCGGCGGCCCTTGCCGCCACAGCGAGCAGCGCCAGTGCCAGAAGCTTCTTCATCAGTGGTCCGCGATGCCTCCGTCCCGAAAAACGTATGCCGGACGGTTCACCGGCTTATAAGGATGCGCGGCGGCCACCTTCTCGTCCAGATCCACGCCCAGTCCCGGCCTGTCCGGAAGTGCGGCGAAGCCGTTCGCCACTTCCACCGCTCCGCCGTGGAACAGATCCTTCACCCATTGTTGGGGATTCGGGTTGTACTCCTGAATGGTGCAGGCGGGCGTCGTCGCGTCCACGTGCAGCGAGGTGAGCGTCGATACCTCGCTTTGCGGATTGTGGGGCGCCATCTCGACGCGGTAGGTCTCGGCGATCACGCCGATTTTCTTCATTTCAAGAATCCCGCCCGCGTGGCACACGTCCGGTTGGATGAAGTTCACCAGGTGGCGCGAGCAAAAATCGGAGAAGCCGTATTTGGTGAAGGAGCGTTCGCCTGTCGCCAGCGGCACTTTCGTCTTCTGACGCAGCAGTTCCAGTTCGCCCAGGTCTTCCAGTTGCGTCGGCTCCTCGACGAAGAGCGGCCGCAGTTCCTCGATGCGTGTGCAGAAGTCGATGGCCATCACGGTGGTCAGCTTGCCGTGGGCGTCGATGGCGATGTCGAAGTCATCCCCCACGGCGGTGCGGACGCGCTCCAACGTTTTCGCTCCTTCGCGCACGGCGAATGAAGGAATCACAACGTCGTTGTCCACGCGAATGAAGCCGCTCTTGGCGGCGGTGTAGCCTTCGCTCTTGGCTTGCAGGAACGCCTCGGGCGTGGAGCCGCAGTCCTTGTACAGACGCACCCGCTGGCGGGCCTTGCCGCCCAGCAACTTATATATGGGTTGACCCAGAGCCTTGCCCAGAATGTCCCACAGGGCGATCTCCACGGCGCTGATGGCGCTGTTCAGAATCGGCCCTCCGCGCCAGCGCGGCCAGCGGAACATCGCCTGGTAGTGCAGCTCGATGTCGGTGGGGTCCTTGCCCAGCAGATACCGTTCGTGCTCCATGATGGCGCTGGCCAGCGTTGCTTCCTTCGACGTAATGGAGCCCTCGCCCAACCCTGTCAGACCCTGGTTCGTGTATACCTTGCAGAAGGCCCAGTTCACGCTGCCCACGTTCACGATGAACGTCTTCAAGCCGGTGATTTTCAAGTTAAGTGGCTTGGCCTTTTCGGTGGCGGCTCGCAAGGGGGCCAGCACGCTGGCCGGCAGGGCGAGCCCGATGGCGGATTGAACCAGTTCGCGGCGCGAGATCATGCGGGGATGCTCCGTTCGGGCCAGCATATCGCAGCTTGGCCGCATGGTGGCGTCCCCGCGCAGCGGCGGCCAGGCGCCGCCTTACACCTTCGTCATTTTCGTGATGCGGCCTACTTCCACCCACTCGGCCACGAACACGTTGCCTTTGTGGTCGAAGCATCCGCCGTGGGGACACACGAACTTGCCCGGAGTGAAGGTGTCGCGGGCCTGCACGCGCGTCTTGCGCCAATCGGATTTGGAATCGTCGCCGAGGTCGGCCACCAGCCTGTTTTCCTTGTCGAGAATCAGCACCCGCGCGCCCAGGTCGGGTATCAGCATCAGGTTCTTGTGGAAGCTGAAGTGGCAGGGCAGGTTCATGTCCTGGGTGACAAAGCGCAGGTGCTTGCCATCGAGGTCGAAGTACTGCAACCGGTTGTTCGAGCGGTCGGCCGTGACCAACTCTTCCTTGCCCGAGCGCTTGTCGATGAAAATACCGTGAGGAGAGTTCAGCGAGCCGGGATCCTTCGTCTTTCCGCCGCCAAAGGTGCGGATGAACTTGCCTGACTTGTCGTACTGGTTCACATAGCTGGAACCGTAGCCGTCGCCTACATAGATGTCGCCGCTGGAGGCCACGGCGAGGTTCGTCGGCACATACTTCACAAGCGGCTTGCCGTCCGTGTCGAGCTTATAGAAGTCGGACTCCTTCGGATAGCCGAGCGTCATGAGCACTTTGCCGTCCAGCGTCGTCTTCACCACCAGGGACCGCTTCGTGTCGCACAGATAGAGGAACTCTTCCTTGCCTTCCTTCTGGATGTGCAGGCCATGCGCGCCGCCGGCGAACTCGCTGCCCCAACTGGTGATGAACTTGCCTTTGCTATCGAACACCACCATGGCGTCGGGGGAAACGCTGTTTTTGTGCACGGTGTGGAAGACGTAAAATCGGCCCTGGGAGTCCTCGACAATCCCGTGAGTGTTGCCGTATTGAATACGGCTGGGCAGTTCTCCCCAGTCGTGCTGGACCTTGTAGGAGTGGTCGCCGGAGCCGGTGACCACCTGATTCGATCCGGATTTTTGTGCGCCCAGAATGGACGGAGCCGCCCCCGAGGCAAGCGCCCCGGCGGTGGCCGTCTGAATGAATGTACGGCGGGAGTTCTCTTGGTTCATGGCTGTGTGGACCTGCCGTAATACCATATCAAAAGGTGAAGCTCAGCGTGGTGCAAGGGTATACCCGGGCCCGCGCTTCCACGTTCGATGGAAACCTGCTATTCTGAGGATTCGGTTTCCACCGAACCTCAGGGTTTGTGTGTCTCCCCAAGAGTAACGTTGGGGTTGGCCGTCCCTGAGAGGGAAGAACCACAATGCCGAAACGTACATTTCAACCGAACAATCGTAAGCGGGCCAAAACACACGGCTTCCGTGTCCGCATGGAGACCAAGGATGGGCAGGCTATCCTGTCGCGCCGCCGTGCCAAGGGCCGCTGGAAGCTCAGTGTCAGCGACGAGCGAGCCGTCCGTTACGGCAAGCGCTAATTCACCGCAACGGCGCGGGGGAAACTCGTTTCCCAAAACGGCGCGGTTGTTGAAAACTCCGGAATTCAAACGGGTCTATGATCGCGGCAGGAAGATCAGCGGCCCGTTTTTCATGGTGATTGGCGCTACCAGGCCGGACTCGGAGCCGGCACGAATTGGTTTCACGGTTCCCCGGCGGCTAGGAAACTCCGTTGTCCGCAACCGCATCCGGCGGCGGATGCGCGAGGCCGTCCGGTTGGAGCTGGCCCAGTTGGCGGCGGGCCGAGATCTTGTGTTCCACCCCCGGAGCGCCGTACTGGCCGCTCCCTTCACCGAGTTGAGGCGGGAAGTGGAAAGGGTTTTTCGCGTATGCGGAACTTGGTAGTCGCCTTTCTTCGTTTGTACAAGCAGTGGCTCTCCCCACTGCTGCCCAACGCCTGCCGGTTTCATCCCACCTGTTCCGTCTACATGTCCGAGGCGGTTAGCCGCCACGGCGTGTGGCGCGGAGTCTGGCTTGGTCTTCGGCGCCTGGCCCGGTGCCATCCCCTTCAGGAAGGCGGTTTCGATCCCGTACCATGAGTGAACAGAACTCCGGCGAGCTGACACCCAAGCCATCGCTGGGCGGTCCCAAGAAAGATCTCTCCATGGAGAGCCGCCTTCTACTCGCCTTTGGCCTGATGGGCGTCGTGCTGCTCGTTTCCCAATACATCCTGCCGCAGGCTCCGGAACCTCCCAAGAAAACCGAGGTCAAAGCCGCTCCCGCCGAGGCAAAGCCCGCGTCAACAGCGGACGGAACGGCTGAAGGCAAGGCGGACATCAAGGCCGGCAGCAGAACCGGCGGCAAGGCGGAAGGCAAGGCTGCCGCCACTGCCAAACCCGCGGCCAGCGTCACCGCGGCGCAGGAGCAGGACTTCGTCATCGACACCGATCTGTACAAGATCACCTTCACCAACCGTGGCGCGCTGGTGAAGAGCTGGATCCTCAAGAAGTACAAGGACAGCCGCGGCAAACCGCTGGAGGTGGTGAATTCACGCGCCGCCGGCAAGGCCAACTTCCCCTTTGCCATCCGTTACCGCGACGGCAAGGGCGCCCATGAGATCAACAAGGCCCTTTTCGCCGCCAAGCCCTCGCCGGACAATCTCGGCATCGACTTTGAATACTCCAGCGGCGGCTCCTACGCCCGGAAAACCTTCCGTTTCTCCAGCCAAAGCTACCTTTCGCGCGTCACCAGCGAGTTGCGCGAGAACAATGCGCCCCGGCAGCACCTGTTGAGCTGGCGCGGCGGTTTTGGCGATGAAACCGTCATCGGCGCGGCAGCCTCTCAACACGCCGTACTATTCGACCGCGACGCCCAGAAACTCGTCAGCCACATCGGCAAGGACGTTCCCGGCGGCGTCTTCATCCAGCGGGGCAACTTCACCTTTGCCGGCCTTCAGGACACCTACTTCGCCGCCGTCGCCCTGCCGGCAGAGAACGCGCCGTTTGAAGTCCACATGGTGAATGACCATCTTCCCAACGCCATCGACGAAAAGGAAGACTACTTCGCGGGCGTGTCCGTGGGCGGCGAGGCGTCCAACCAGTTTCAATTGTTCCTTGGACCCAAGGACCTCGACCTGATGCGCACCATCTCGCCGAGGCTCGACCAACTGGTGGACTGGGGCTGGTTCGGCGTGATCGCCAAACCGCTCTTCCTGGCCTTGAGCTGGCTGAACAACAAGTACGTCCACAACTACGGCTGGTCCATTATCCTCCTCACGATCATCATCAACTTCCTGATGCTGCCCTTGAAGTTCACCTCGCTCAAGTCGATGCGAGCCATGAGCGCCTTGCAGCCGGAAATGAAGAAGATCAACGACAAGTACGCCGGCATGGGCATGCGCGACCCGCGTAAACAGAAGCAGCAGGAAGAGGTGATGGCGCTGTACAAGCTGCACGGCGTGAACCCGGCTTCCGGCTGCGTTCCCATGCTGCTGCAAATCCCCTTTTTCTTCGCCTATTACAAGGTGCTCAGCGTCTCCATCGAGATGCGCGGCGCGCACTGGCTCTGGGTGAGCGACCTGTCACGGCCGGAGGACCTCGCCATCCGTGTCCTGCCTCTTTTGATGATCGCTTCCCAGTTCGTCATGCAGAAGATGACGCCCAACACCTCCGGCGACCCGGCGCAGCAGAAGATGCTTCTGATGATGCCGCTGTTTCTAGGCTTTATGTTCTACGGCCAGTCCAGCGGCCTGGTGTTATACTGGTTGACCGGCAACTTGGTTGGCATTCTGCAGCAGTGGTTCTTCAACCGGATGGCCCCTGCTCCCGCCCCGGCCACCGTGCCGGCCGCCAAGCGGAACCCCAAGAAGTAAGGCCCCGCCAGCGAGATTCTAATCGAATGGGATGTGAGTGTGAGCAACCGCAAATACACCCTCGGCGAGCACGGCCCCAGGATTGAGGCTTTTCTCCAGAAGCTCTTCGGCATCGCAGGCTGGAAGCTCGATTTGGAGTTGGAAACCGGAAACGATCCTCACCCGGAGATCGAAAACCCGGATATCGTCGTGAAGTTTTTCGGGCCCGACGTGGAACTGCTTCAGGAGAACCGTGCCGAAGCCCTTTTGGCACTGGAACACCTGACCATTGAAGCGCTCAAGGTTCCGCACGACGATCACAGCCGCATCAGGTTCGATATCAACGACATGAGGCTGATGCGCATTGAAGAGCTGCGCGCCAACGCGCTGTTCGCGGCGGATCAGGTGCGGGAGGCTCATCGACCCTTTCGTTTCAACACCATGTCCAGCCGCGAGCGGCGGCTGATCCACCTGGTTTTGCGCGACCAGACCGGCATTCGTAGTGAAAGCGAAGGCTTGGAGCCGCGCCGTAATGTCGTGATCTACCCGGCCGATATGCCTTCCTCGCCCCGGCCCACGCCTCCGCCTCCACCGCGCGGGCGTAGCGGCCCTGGCGGCCCCGGTGGGGGCCGAGGCGGCGACCGCGGGGGTCCGCGGGGCGACCGTGGCGGGCATGGTGGCGACCGGGGAGGACGCGGCGGCGACCGGCGCGGTCCCCGGGGCGATCGCGGTCCACGCTCGTAACCGGAACGGTTCATCTCCGTGCAACTCGGCGACACCATCGTTGCCATTTCAACCCCTCCGGGCCGTGGCGGCCTTGGCGTAATCCGCCTCAGCGGTCCCGCCGCGCGTCCCATCGCGGAGAAGTTTCTCTCGTTCGCCGCCGGTTCTGCCTGGACCCCGCGGGCGGCGCGTCTGGCCCGTCTCACTGACGCTTCCGGTGAAACCATCGATCACGTCGTCGCCACCTTTTTCGCCGCCCCGCGGAGCTACACCGCCGAGGATGCCGTCGAACTCTCCTGTCACGGCTCGCCCGTCGTCCTGCGCCACGCCATCGAGCGCGCCTGTTCCCACGGAGCCCGTCTCGCCGAGCCCGGCGAATTCACCTTGCGCGCCTTTCTGAACGGCCGCATCAACCTGCCCCAGGCCGAGGCCATCCACGACCTCATCCAGTCCACCACGCTCTATCAGGCGCGCGTCGCCGCCCGGCAAAGCGAAGGTTCACTGGCCCGGGTGCTGCAACCGCTTAAGTCGCAGTATCTCGGCCTGATTGCCCTGCTGGAAGCCGGCATCGACTTCGCCGAGGACGACATTTCCGTGGCTACCGACGCTCAGATCGACGCCCGTATCGCCCCTCTCGAAGCCGAACTCGACCGCCTTGTCCGCAGCTTCACCTGGGGCAAGCTGGTTGTTTCCGGCCTGACGCTGGCCATCGCGGGCCGGCCCAACGTGGGCAAGAGCAGCCTGTTCAACCGTCTTCTCGAACAGGACCGCGCCATCGTCACCGACATCGCCGGCACCACCCGGGACACCGTCAGCGAAACAGCCTCGCTCGACGGCATTCCCATCCGCCTCGTCGATACCGCGGGCATTCGCGAGGGCCAGGATCCCGTGGAACGTCTCGGCATCGAGCGCAGCCTGCAAGCCATCGCGGACGCCGATTTAACCCTGGTTGTCTGGGACCTGTCGCAACCTCTCACGCCTGGCGATCACGAGATTTTCGAGCGAGCCAGCGCCCAGGGCCCCACCTTGCTGGTGGGGAACAAGTGCGATCTTCCGCAAGCTTTCCCGCCTCCTGGCAACCTGCTGCCCGTTTCCGCTCTCGATTCGACGGGATTCGACGCGCTGCGGCAGCGTATTGTCGAAGCCGCCGCGCCCGAGGGCCGGCTGGGCCTGGAGTCCGGCTTCATCACCAGTCTCCGCCACGAACGTCTGCTCCGGGAGTCGGTGGAGGCTCTGCGCCGCGCCCGCGCCGCGCTGGGACAATCCCTGCCCCACGAAATGCTGCTGTTGGACCTTTATGCCGCCCTCGAACCGCTGGACGCCATCACCGGCAAGACCACGGCCGACGACATTTTGAACCGGATCTTCTCCACCTTCTGCATCGGAAAATAGCGAGTCTTCCCCGCCGGGCGCTACTCTCTTAAAGAGGGCCTGGCGGCCTTCCCACTATGCCCAAAGCTCTGATTACCGGTGTCACTGGCCAGGATGGCTCGTATCTGGCTGAATTGCTGCTCCAGAAGGGGTATGAGGTACACGGCATCAAACGGCGGTCGTCCAGTTTCAACACCGGCCGTGTCGATGGCATTTACGCCGACCTCCACGAGAAGCGCAACCGTTTCTACCTTCACTTCGCCGACCTGGCCGACTCTTCCAGCCTTTCCCGGCTGCTCTATGACATTCAGCCGGACGAGGTTTATAACCTCGCCGCGCAAAGCCATGTCCGCGTCAGCTTCGACATTCCCGAATACACCAGCGACATCACCGCCACGGGGGCTCTACGGCTGCTGGAGAGTATTCGTCAAACGGGCATCAAGGCGCGCTTTTATCAGGCCAGTTCGAGCGAGATGTATGGTTCGACGGCTCCGCCCCAGAGCGAAACAACCGTGTTTCACCCTCGCAGCCCCTACGCCTGCGCGAAACTCTTCGCGCACTCGATCACCGTCAACTTCC
Organism: Bryobacterales bacterium; assembly: GCA_020852175.1. Lineage (GTDB taxonomy): Bacteria > Acidobacteriota > Terriglobia > Bryobacterales > Bryobacteraceae > JAFLBB01. Next base: position 95,810 of record JADZBH010000005.1, read on the forward strand.
GCGAAAGCTACAACATGTTCGCCGTCAGCGGCATCCTGTTCAACCACGAATCCCCGCGGCGCGGTGAAACCTTCGTGACACGCAAAATCGCCCACGCCGTCGCTCATATCAAGTTCGGACTACAGAAGAAGTTATACCTGGGCAACCTCGACGCCAAACGGGACTGGGGCTACGCGCCGGAGTATGTGGAAGCCATGTGGCGCATGTTGCAGCATGAAAACCCTGAGGATTTCGTGATTGGCACCGGCGAAACCCACAGCGTGCAGGAGTTCGTCGAGTTGGCCTTTGCCCACGCCGGTCTGGATTGGCGCGAGCATGTGGAATTCGATGTCCGATACCTGCGTCCCGCCGAGGTGGATGCCCTGCAGGCGGACCCCGCGAAGGCCCGGCGCGTACTTGGCTGGAAGCACCGGACAGGATTCGAACAACTGGTGCGCATCATGGTGGACGCCGAAATGGACGATCTGAAACGCCGCCGGATGGGGATTCTCGAACCCATCGACGATCGCAAGGAAAGCTAGATCTTCCATGCTCGATCTCACCACGAAGCGGATTTGCGTTACGGGAGGGGGAGGCTTTCTCGGCTCGTTCGTGGCCGGCCGGCTGCGGGAGCGCGGCTGCCACCAGATATTTATCCCGCGCAGGCGCGACTACGACCTGGCCACCGGCGAAGGCGTGTCGCGTCTCATGGCCGATGCCCGGCCGGAGGTGCTGTTCCATCTGGCGGCCGTGGTGGGCGGCATCGGCGCCAACCGGGACAATCCCGGCCTGTTTTTTTACGAGAACGCGATCATGGGCATTCAGTTGATCGAAGCTGCCCGCCGTGCCGGGGTGGAGAAAACCATCATCGCCGGCAGCATCTGCTCCTACCCCAAGTTCGCTCCTGTGCCTTTTCGCGAAGACGACCTTTGGAACGGCTACCCGGAAGAAACGAACGCCCCGTACGGCATCGCCAAGAAAGCTCTGTTGGTGCAGTGCCAAGGCTACCGCGAGCAATATGGGATGGACGCAATTTTTTTGATGCCCGTGAATTTGTACGGCCCGCGCGACAACTTCGATCTCCACACCTCGCATGTGATTCCGGCGCTGATCCGCAAGTGCCTGGAGGCACAGGCCGCCGGGGGGCAGGAGTTGCGCGTTTGGGGCGACGGTTCGCCCACGCGGGAATTTCTTTACGTGGAGGACGCAGCCGAGGGCCTCATCGCCGGGGCCGAACGGTATTCGGGCGGCGATCCCATCAACCTGGGCAGTGGCGCTGAGATCTCCATTCGCGACCTGGCCGGCCTGATTGCCCGCCTCTGCGGGTATACCGGTTCGATCGTATGGGAAACGGACAAGCCGAATGGCCAGCCCCGCCGCCGGCTGGACGTTACCCGTGCCGAGCGGTTGATGGACTGGCGGGCCGCCACCGGTTTTGAAGAAGGACTGCGCCGAACCATAGACTGGTACCGTTCTCATGCCGGTCTATGACCAGGTGCGGGAAGCCAATCGGGGGGCGATCCTCCGCATTCGGCGGCCATCTCTCGCCGTCTGAAGGAAAGCGCTCCCGTTGTGCCGCTCCTTCCCCCTATGCTAAAAAGGTGATTTCCGCCCGCGCCCGTAATATGGCCGGGCGAAAGGAGCATTGTCATGGCCTACGTGATCGCTGAGCCCTGTATCGGAACGAAAGACACCGCGTGCGTCGACGCCTGTCCGGTGGATTGCATCCACCCGAAGAAGGACGAGCCGCAGTTCGAAACCGAGGAGCTGCTCTTTATCGATCCGGTGGAATGCATCGACTGTGGCGCTTGCGTGCCGGTGTGTCCCGTTTCGGCCATCTTTGCTCTGGACGACCTTCCCGAGAAATGGAATGAGTTCACGCAGCGCAACGCGGCATATTACGGACGCTAGCACGCCGGAGAATTAGCGGTCGAGGAAACTCTCGACTTCGCTGAGTTCCAGCGTGAAGGAATAATCGGGCAGGCTGTCGAAAAACACCTGCCCGTATTTTTGTTTGGTGATCCGGTTATCCAGGATGGCAAGCACGCCTTTGTCCTGCCGCGAACGAATCAGCCTTCCGAAGCCCTGTTTCAACGTCAGCGCCGCCTCGGGCACCTGGTAGTCGAAGAACGGGTTGCCTCCGGCCTCGCGCAAGGCGCGCACGCGCGCCTCCACCACGGGATCGCTGGGCACGGCGAACGGCAGCCGGTCCACGATCACGCAACGGAGCTGGTCGCCTGGCACGTCCACGCCCTGCCAAAAGCTGGAGGTGGCGAACAGCACGCAGTTCGGCGTGCGTTTGAACTCCTCCAGAAGGGCGTTATTCGGAGCCGTGCCCTGCAGCAGCGCCGGGTAGTCGATTTTGTCCCAAAGCCGGTCGTGAAACTGGCGCATCTGCGCGTAGCTGGTGAACAGGACGAACGCATGGCCTTTGGTGAACTCCAGCAGCCGGACCACCTCCTTGCAGGCGGCTTCGGTGAAGCTGGCGTCGCGCGGGTCCGGCAGGTGTTGCGGCACATACAGGATGGCCTGCTTCGGATAGTCGAAATGGCCGGGCACGACGAGGGAGCGGGCATGTTGGACGCCCAGCCGCTTTTCGACGAAGGCAAACTCTCCCGACACGGCCAGCGTCGCCGAGGTGAGCACCACGCTGGCCACCTTGTCGAACAGCCGTTCGCTCAGCAGCGCGCTGACGTCGATGGGCGTCATCTCCAACGATACGCTGCGCGTGCGGCGTTCCATCCAGTAGACGTATTTCGCGTCGCGATCTTCCATCCAGGCGCGCAGCCTGGCCTGCGTGTCCTTGGTGCGGCGCACCAGAGGGATCATCTCCTCGGGGGCGCCTTGCACCAGTTGGAGGTCGGTGTGCAACAGCTCAAACGCGCCCAGTAGTTCGCGATATGGTTTTTCGCCGTCCCGCAGGTACTCCTTGGGATCCGGGAAACCGGCGCGTCCTTCGCGCGCGGGGAAACCGGCGAAGAAGCGGTCTGCGCATTCGGCCACGGTCACCAGCACGCGTTCCAGTTCGGCCGAGGAGAGGCTTTTGCGCCGCAGCACTTGCAGGATGTCACGCCGCAACTCCTCGATCTGATAACTGCTGACGCTCTGGCCGAAGTACTGTCCGGCCACGGTTTCCAGTTCGTGCGCCTCGTCGAAGATGACGGCCTGGTACTCGGGAATCACGCCGCCGTAATCCTCTTCCTTCACGGCCAGGTCGGCGAAGAAGAGATGGTGATTGACGATGACGATGTCGCTTTCGTGCGCGCGCTGCTGCATTTTCGTGAGGAAGCAGCGTTCGAACTGGGCGCATTTCTGGCCGCTGCACAGTTCGCGCCGCGCGTCCATCTTCGCCCAGGCGCCACTGTGAGCGGGCAGCGTCTTGATTTCGCTGCGGTCTCCAATTTCGGTGGTTTTCTCCCACTCCCGAATGATCTGGAAGTCGGCGACCTCTTCAAGACCGGCCAGAACGGGCTCGCGTTCGGCGTCGTAAATTTTCTGGCGGCAGGCGTAGTTGTTCCGCCCTTTCATGTAGCAGATGCGCAGGCGGCCCTGAAACATTTCCTGCAGGAAGGGGACGTCCTTGAAGAAGAGCTGTTCCTGCAGATTCTTCGTTCCGGTGGAAATCACGACGCGCTTGCCGGACTGGATGGCCGGAATCAGGTAGGCGAGGGTTTTTCCCGTGCCGGTACCCGCCTCGACAATGGCGTGGCGTCCGTCGGCGAGCGCTTTTTCCACGGCTTCGGCCATCGCCAACTGGCCGGGCCGGAACTCATACTGAGGATGCCACTCCGAAAGCAACCCGCCGCGTTGGAAGAAGCGGCGCGCAGGTACTTGTGTCGTCAAACCCTTACCATTTTCCACTTCCCACGACGGAAAAGGAAAAAGCCCGTGACGGCCATGGCCGAATGGGCGGCGGTGATGGCGTAAAAGATGCCACGCGGCCCCATGCCGAGCATCACCGACAACACATAGGCGAGGGGAATCTGCCAGAGCCAGAAGCAGACAATGTTCACGATGGTGGGAGTCACCGTGTCGCCGGCGCCGTTGAACGATTGGACGAGCACCATGCCCCAGCCGAAGAACAGGTAGCCGAAGGCGATCACGCGCAGGCAGGTGATGCCGTACTCCATCACGGCGGGATCGTGAGTGTACAGGCCGATAATCTGACGGGCGAAGAAAAAGAAGCAGAGGCCCACGCAGCCCAGGAAGCACATGTTCAGCAGCCCGGCCAGCATGACGCTGCGTTCGGCGCGGTCAGGTTTCCTGGCGCCGAGGTTCTGGCCGACCAGCGTTGCCGCCGCGTTGGCCATGCCCCAGGCGGGGAGAATCGTGACCACGATGGTGCGAATGGCCATCATGTAACCGGCAAGTGCGGCGGTGCCGAACGTGGCCATCAGGCGCATCATGCCGATCCAACTCGCCGAGGAGACCAGCACCTGTGCGATCCCGGTGATCGAGATACGCACCAGCTTCCCCATTACGTCGGGCCGGAAGCGCCACTGGCTCGAATGAACGTGCAGGCGCGCCCGGCCGGAGAGCAGCATATAAAACTGAAACAGGACGCCGCTGGAGCGGCCTATTGTGGTGGCGATGGCCGAACCCTGCACGCCCATCGCGGGAATCGGTCCCACGCCGTGGATGAGCAACGGACACAGAACGATATTGATGGCGTTCGCCAGCCACAGCGTGCGCATGGCCACCGAGGCGTCACCCGCGCCTCGGAACACGGCGTTCAACAGAAACAATAAAAACACGCTGCACGAGCCGCCCAGTATCGTTTGCGTGAAGCGCGTGCCGGTGGCCACCACGGCTTCGCTGGCGCCCATGCCGCGCAGCAGGTGCGGCGCGGCCAGCATCCCCGCGAGGGCCACCACGCCGGACACGGCCAGGCCGATGAACACCGCCTGCACGGCCACCACGCCCGCCTCTCCCCAATTCTTTTCCCCTACGCGGCGCGCCACCATCGCCGTCGTGGACATGCTTAAGCCGACCGCGACGCCGAACAGAAGCGACATCATGCCTTCTGTGAGCGCCACGGCGGCCACGGCTTCGGCGCCCAGCTTGGAGACAAACAGCATGTCCACGAAGCCGAACAGCGACTCCATGGACATTTCCAGCACCATCGGCACGGCGAGCAGAATGACGGCGCGCGAAAGGCTGCCTTCCGTGAAGTCGCGCCGGGTGCCGCTGAGCGCTTCCTTCAGGAACGCCAGCATGCCATCGCCGCCGGCCGTGGATGTCCGCGAAGACATCCTATCAGGCTAGCGCGGGAGCAGCGCCTCGTGGAGCACGCGCCCCACCGAACCGCTGGGCGTCTCCACTTCGAGCAGGGCAGAAAGCGTCGGGGCGATGTCGTTCACCGCGGCGTGCGTGGCATACTTGCCTGGCCTCACTCCAGGCCCCATCAGAACCAGCGGCACGTGCGAATCGTACTTATACGGTGAGCCGTGCGAGGCTCCATCCTTGCCGTAAGTAAAGTACGGCTCGGTGACGGGATAGATGTCGCCGCCGCGCTCCTGGTGGTAGCCCGCGCGCACGCGGCGGTCGACAAAATCGCGGGGAGCCATGGTAAGAAGTTCGTCGCTCGTGTACACGCGGGCGATGTGCGGAAAGGTCCGCAATGCCTCGGCGCCCGTCGCGCGCACCTGTTTCGGGTCGAGTTTCATCTGCCGCATCAGGTCGTAGTTCAGGTACATGGTCGGCCCGCTGCGCCCCACCACCCACTTCGTGCCGCCGTAACGCGCCGACAGGGCCTTTTCCACAGTCTCCTGCATCTTCGGTTCCGACAAACGCCCGCCCGGCATTCGGCGCGACTGCTGCGTTTCCGCCGTCGGAGACACGCCATGATCCGCCGTGAACGCCACGAGCACGTTGGCCATGCCCACCTTCTTATCCAGGTAAGCGAACAGGCGCGCCAGGGTGCGGTCCGTGCGGATGGCGATATCACGCACCTTGGGATGATCGGGTCCCACCTCGTGCCCGACATAGTCATTCGAGGAGAAGCTGACGCTGAGCAAATCCGTGTCGCCGCGCTGGCCCAACTGTTCCGCCTCGATGGCCTTCTCGGCGAGCATTTCCAGGATCTCGTTACCGAAGGGAGTGCGCTGCATCTGCGCGTAATACTTCTCCGAAGGCTCGGCGCCCATGCTAAGGAAGGGCTCGGCTTTCGAATTTTCGATGGACACCCAGGACTTGCTCAGCCACTGATCGACGGAGCGCGATGCGTTGAAACCGGCCACCCACTGGGGCAACTCGGGAAAGTACCAGGTGCTGGAGACAAAGTTGCCCGTCTTGTTGTCGAACCAGAAAGCGCCATCGGCCATACGTCCGGCGGGCAGAATCGCGCTGCGGTCCTTGATCGAGATCCCGATCACCTTCGGCTTGCCGCGTCCGTTCGATTTCAACTCGTCGCCCACCGTGCTCACCAACAGCCGGTGCGGTGACGACGCCGCGCCCGGCGCTCCCAACAAGTTCAAGGAACCATCCACGACGCTCGTGATCGACTTACCCGATGCACGGTCGTACCAATCGTTGCCGATAATGCCGCTTATCGAGGGCGTCGCGCCGGAGAGCACGGTGGAGTGGCCAATGGCGGTGACGGTGGGAAAGTGTTCGTAGTGTGCATCGACGAACACGGCGCCGTGGCTCATCAGGCGCGCGAAGCCTCCGTTATATTGCTCGCGGAAGCGCCACAGGTAATCGGCGCGGAACTGGTCCACGACGATCATCAGGACGAGTTTCGGCTTTCGGGCCGGGGTCGCGGTTTTGGCCGCGGAAGCGGTTCCTGAAGGCTGGGCGAGGAGGGGCAGGGCGAGTGCCGCAAGCAGCGGGAGGAGGGTTCTGCGATGCATGAAATTGACAGTGTAACAGGAATGTAACAATCGACCGAGGCTGGCTTTCGGCACGAGAGTTTTTATTGTCCCAACTCGTGGCAGACGTTGCAGGCATTGCTCGCCTTGCGCTGTGCGTGGCAGGCCATGCACGTTTTCATGGTGTGTTCCACTTCGAGAGCCACCCTGTCCGTGCGGTTCACGTCGCCGTGGCAGGTGGCGCACTCCACCTTTCCGGCCGACACGTGGCGGGCGTGGGAGAAGACGACGAAATCAGGTTGCCTGTAGACACGCCGCGAAGGGATGGAGGGGGCGGACCATCCGGCGTGCGCATGGCATACGGTGCAGCTCGCGGCTGTGGGAAAACCGGCCCGTTCTGCTTTCTCCGCTCCGGTGTGGCACTGTGTGCAGTTCCATTTCAAGGGAGCGTGCCGTTTGTGGCTGAACTCGCCGGCCGGGAGTGCCGTTACTCCAAGGAGAAGGCAACCAGCGAATCGGAATAAGTAGCGTTGTATTTGTTGCCTCCTCCGGCGGCGATCACGACGAACTGCCTGCCGGTCTTCCTGCCCAGGTAGGTCGCTGGCACGGCATGCGCGGTGGCGGGCAGTTTGGCCACCCATAGCTCCTTCCCCGTGTCTTTATCGAAGGCCCGGAAGCGCGCGTCGTTGGTGGCGCCGATGAAGACGAGGCCCCCGGCGGTGGCAATCGATCCTCCCAGGTTCATTGTGCCGGTGGGCGGCAGGCCCTTGGCAATCAACTCATCGTCCACGCCCAGCACCGAGCGCCATTTGAACTCGCCCTTGTTCAGGTCGATGGCGGTGAGAAACCCCCAGGGCGGCTGCTGGCAGGGGCGTAGTTGCGGGTCCCAGAAGCGTGAGTTGGGGGTGCGCACGCCTTGCGTCCGGTAGGGGATTTCGGAACCTTCGGGCCGCTTGGCCATCTGCTGGACAAAGCCGATTTCCATGGAGTTCACATAGAGCGTTTGCGTTTCCGGATCGAAGCTGGCGCCGCCCCAGTTGGCGCCTCCGTTGGTGGAGGGGAACAGGATCGTCTTCCGGAATCCGATGGGCGTATAGAGGCTGCCAAAAACGGCATCCTTGACGATCGCTTCGCAGAAGGCCCGCGATTCGGGAGTGACGCTGGTAAGCTCTTCCGGCTTCATGCCCTGGCGCGTGAAAGGCGGCGGTTTCACGGGGAAAGGCTGTGTCGGGTAGGTATATTCGCCGGGCACCTCGCTTTTTGGCACGGGGCGTTCCTCGATGTCGAACAGCGGCTTGCCGGTGACACGGTCGAAGAGAAAGACAAAACCGGTTTTCGTTACCTGCGCGACGGCGGCGACGGGCTTGCCGAGGCGCGTGACGGTAACGAGGTTTGGCTGTGCGGGCAGGTCGTAGTCCCAGATATTGTGATGCACGGTTTGGAAGTGCCACAGACGTTTTCCGGTGGCCGCGTCGAGAGCTACCAGGGAGTCGCCGAAAAGACCGGCGCCGGCACGGTCGCCTCCGTAAAAATCAGTGGAGGGGGAGGTAAGCGGCAGGTAGACGATGCCGCGTCCGGTGTCGACGCTTAAAACGCTCCAGGCGTTGGTCCCGCCCCGATCCTTCCACGAATCGCCGGGCCAGGTGTCGTTGCCGAACTCGCCGGGATGGGGCACGGTGTGGAACTGCCACGCCAGTTTGCCGGTAAGCACGTCGTAGGCGCGTACGTCGCCTGCGGGGCCATGCGCTTCGCCATCGGGAACGATGGAACCGCAGATAGCCAGGTTCTTATAGATAGCCGGCGGCGAACTCATGCCCATGCGGTGGCGTGGAAACCTGCCGGCCACGCCGTCGCGCAGGTCCACGACGCCGTTCACGCCGAACCGCGGATCGGGCTTGCCCGTCGCGGCGTCAATGGACCACAACCGGCCGTCGAGCGTGCCCACAAGGAGGCGCTGTTTCGCACCGTCAGTCCAGTACGCCGCGCCGCGGTTGATGTAGAGACCGCCGGAGATGTGTTCGCGATCGAGTTGAGCGTCGAACTTCCAGAGTTCACGGCCGGTTTCCGGATCGAGCGCCACCAGGTTGGCGAAGGGCGTGGTTAGATACATCACGCCGCCGGCGATGAGCGGCGTGGATTCAAAAGTGGAACGGTAGGGCAGCTTGGATCCGTCACTTTGTTCGCCCGTGCGGTAGGTCCAGGCGAGGCGCAGTTTCGACACGTTCCGGCGGTTAATCTGCTTCAGGGAAGAGTAGCGTGCGCCGCCGGCATCGCCGCCCCAATGCCGCCACTCCTGCGCCTCCAGGCTCCACAAACACAACGCCGCCATCCATGCCAGCCGGGTCCACCGCATCGTGCGACCATCATAAGGCATGGTTCTATCGCAGATCGTCTCGCGGGCCGCATTCACTCCGGAGAAGATGGGCAAGGTCTCATTGGCCAAGGGAGACCACCTGTTCGCCGGGTTGAACTGCTTTCTGCCGGGGCAGGAGCACAAGGCTCATACGCACGCGGACCAGGACAAGATTTATGTGGTTCTCGAAGGCGCGGGCGAGGCGATGGTGAGTGGCACAACATATGCCGTAAGCGCGGGAGACCTGGTGTTTGCCCCCGCCGGCTCCAGTCATTCGCTGCGGAATACCGGCGCGTCGAACCTGGCGGTGCTGGTGATACTCGCGCCGCCGCCGTCAAAGTAGAAGCGCTTACTGCTGGTTCTTGCGCAGCGGCTGTTCCTTTGCCTGGCGCACTCGGCCCGTCTCCAACTTCTTTTGGAGCTTGGCCACTTCAGCCGCGTCGATCTCCGGCGCGGGCAGGGCGTTCCACAAGCGCAGTGAGATCTCCCACTGTTCGATGGCTTCCTTCAGATTGCCCTGTTTCAGATAGGCATCGCCCAGGTGGTCGTTCACCGTCGGGTCCTTACCGCTGCGCTGGATGGCGCGCTTCAAATATTCGACGGATTCATCCAGGCGGCCCAGACGGTAGTAGACCCAGCCGAGGCTATCCAGGAAGGCTCCATTGTCGGGCTCCTGGTCCACGGCCTTCTTGATCATGTCCAGCGCTTCGTTCAAACGTACGTTGCGGTCGGCCAGCATGTAGCCGAGATAATTCATCGCGGAGGCCGACTTCGGATTCATCTCCAGCACCTTGCGGAATTCGGCTTCGGAGCGCTCGAAATTCTTCTGTTTCTCGTACAGCGCACCGCGCATGAAGTGGATGGGCTCCTTCTCGTCCGCCGTGGTGGAGAGCTTCCCGGCTTCGTCCAGCGCCTTGCCCATCTCGCTCCAGTTTTTCGACTTCTCGTAGAACTGGGCCAGCGTGAGGTAGGTTTCGCGGTCGGTTTCTTTCTTGCCCAGTAACTGCCTTACTTCAGCCGCGGCGTCATTCACGCGGCCCATGTCGGCCAGTAGCGAACCTCGAACCAGGATGACGATCCGCTCGTTGGGATACTTCTTACGGGCGGCTTCGGATTCCTCCAGCGCCTTGTTGAATTCCTTGGCCTGCCGCAGCGTATCGATCACCTGGGCCGCGGCGCGGGGACCGTTCTTTTCATCGAGGGCGCCCAATTCCCGGAAGGTGGTCACGGCGTCGGCGTACTGTTCGTTGTTGCGTTGCAACAAGCCGAGCCGCTCCAGCAGAATCGCGCGGTTGGCCTTTTCGGAGGCAGAATAGGATTTCTTGGCCGTCGAATCCAGTACGTTTTTCATGCCGGCGACGGCGTCGGCCATTTTACCCTCGGCCTCGTAGATGCCCACTTCGTTGAAGACGATTTCCAGGTTGTCCGGTTCCAGTTTCTTGGCTTCGTTGATTGCTTTGCGGGCCTCTTCCCAGTTCCGTTGTTCCCGGTGGATTTGCGAAATGCGCAGCCAGCTTTGCACATCCTTCGAGTCCTCGACGATCAACTCCTTGTAAAGCTTCAACGATTCGTCGAACTGGTCGGAGTAGAGCAGGCTTTGGGCCAGGGCGCGCTTCAGGTCGGGGTTCTCGGGCGCCATTTCCAGCGCCTTGCGCAGCGTCGAGGCCGCCAGCGCGTACTCCTTCATCTGTTCGTAGCTGCCGGCCAGAGCCATGAAGGTGCGCAGGTTGGGTGACTTGTCGGAAACCCTCTTCAGCAATTCGCTCGCCTTGCGTGCGTCGCCAAGGTCTGAATAGACCAGGGCCAGGCCGGTGAGCGCATCCTCGTTTTCGGGATCGAGATCGAGCGCCTTCTTGAACGCCTTCTCGCTTTCCACCGAATTCTGGCTGATCTTGTACAAACGGCCCAGCGTGAGCCACGCCTCGGTATCCTGCGGGTCCTTCTCCGTGATCTTCGTATACTGCTCGGTCGCCCGTTGCAGCATGTTGTCGTTCACGCGGCCTTGCTGCGGGTCGCCGATCAGCCGCATGTAGATGCGGCCCAGGAGGCGGCGGGCGTTCAGGTCGTCCGGATTTTCGCGCAACGCCGCTTCGGCCTCGGAAACGCCTTCTTTCAGGCGTCCGCCCTGGATGTAGAGATCGGATAGCTCGTCGGCCAGGAAGCGCGCGCCGGGGTCGGCCTTCATCGCCAGCCGCAGGTTGTCGATGGCCTGGTTCAGATATTCGCTTCTATTGTTGTAGGCTCCGGCCAGTTCCGTGTAGAGATGGCTGAGGGAGTAGTGATAATAGGAGGCCGCGTGATCGGGCGCCTTGCTGTTGGATTGCTGCGCGGCAGACTGCTGGGCCGGAGCCAGTTGGCCCCAAATCAAGCCAAGTCCAGCGGCGAGGATTACTCGTGTCCTAGTCATTTACTTCCTTCCGTCACCCTTGCGTAGACGTACCCCCGCGCCCTGGAGGGTACCTATCTTTCCAAGGAGTTTCCGACGCCTTTCTGGCTTTTAGTATAGCCCCGCCTCCAACCGGGTTTGGGGGGTACCGGTGTGCCGGAGCGTACCACCCTAGGCCAAACCGCGGAACGGATGGGCCTGTCTCAGGCCTACACTGATCCACACCGTACACTGGGGTATTGTCCCGTATTGGTTTACCCCTGATTGCCGTCGTGGGGCCCACAGGTTCCGGCAAAAGCGAACTGGCCCTTACCCTCGCCGAACGGTTTGGCGGTGAGATCCTGAACTGCGACTCCGTTCAGGTTTACCGCCATTTCGAGATCGGGACGGCCAAGCTACCGTTGTCCGAACGGCGCGGGGTTCCCCACCACCTGCTGGATTGCGTGGATCCTGACGAATTGTTCACGGCGGGCGACTATTCGCGCCTGGGACGATCCGTGCTGGCGGGAATCGCGGCGCGCCAGCGCCTGCCCATCGTCTGTGGGGGTACGGGTTTCTACCTGCGCGCCCTGCTGGACGGCTTGTTCGAAGGCCCGCCGCGTGACGAGGAGTTGCGTCACCGCCTGCTCTCCCGCGAAGGAGCGCGCCCCGGCACGATGCACCGCATGTTGCGACGGCTCGATCCGAAGTCGGCATCGCGCATTCATGCCAACGACACGACGAAGGTGCTGAGGGCGCTGGAGGTACGGTTGCTCACCAGGCGGCCGATCTCGCTTCTCTTCCAACATGGCCGGAACCGCCTGGAGGGCTTTCGCGTTCTGAAGTTGGGCTTGAATCCGCAGCGCACGGAGCTTTATGAGCGGTTGGACGCGCGTTGCGAGCGCATGTTTACAGCGCCGGGCATTGTGGAAGAGGTGAACGGTATCCTGGCACTCGGGTTTCCGGCGCACTCGAGGCCGTTCGAGTCGATCGGATATGCACAGGCGCTCCGCGTGATTCGAGGCGAGGCGGCACACAGGGGAGCGATGGACGAGGCACAACGGCAGACACGTCAATATGCCAAGCGCCAGTGGACATGGTTCCGCCGCGAGTCCGATTTGATCTGGTTGGATGGCTTCGGAGCCGAGGCTCCCGTGCAGGAACGCGCGGTTGAGCTAACTCGCGAATTCCTTGCGCGTACTTGAATGTGCCTCCGTACGGGAGCAGCCGGTTGTTGCGCCACTGGGAAGCGATTTTTTCGCACCAAATATCGGAACAATTCTCTGGTTCACCCGTACTTAAGGAGTGTGCGAAAGCACAAGCCAAGGAGCGAAGCAGGAGCTACAAAACTATGAAAAAGTTGCTGGTATTTCTCACGGCGGCGGCCATGTCGATTGCCGCGGCGGCTGAATCCTACAAGGTGACGCTGTTCCAGGAATCGGTGATTTCGGGTACCACGCTGAAGCCCGGCGATTACAAGGTCATGGTGGACGGCAACACAGCCACCATCGCGGCCGGCAAACACAAGGTGGAAGCTCCCGTGACGGTGGAAAACGCCGATTCGAAGTTTTCAGCCACGTCGGTCCGCTATCAGACGGCCGACGGCAAGTACCGCGTGAAGGAGATCCGCTTGGGAGGCACGAGCACCAAGCTGGTCTTCGCGGTGAACTAGTTTCCCCAACCGGGCCGGAATGCGAGTTCCGGCTCATTCCTCCAAAGTGCGCAGGGAACCGGTCCACCGTTGGTTCGTGGGCCGGGATTCCGGCGCGTTTCTCTTCAACTACTATCCGGCGCGCGGCCGCTGTTTATGGGCTGCACGCCGGTTTTTTATGTCGGGAAGATGCCGTGCATGGCGGTTGCTACACTGGTTGATTGATGTATCGTGCCGCGGTTTTGGCCGCTAGTTTGTTCCTTTCCGTCATACCCTCGGAAGGTCAGTCCTATCTTGTGGCCCCGCTGCAGAACAGGTCCGCCGCCGCGAATCTGGATTGGATTGGAGAGAGTGTCGCGGAGTCGGTGCGCGCCGCGATGGACTCCTCGGATCTGCCGGTGCTCAGCCGCGAAGAGCGCGAAGAAGGGATCAAACGGCTGTCGTTGCGTCCCGGTGCACCCATGTCGTTCGCTTCCTGGACCAAGCTGACCGAAAGCCTGGATGCCGATTTTCTTATTCATGGCCAGTTTGAATTCCTGCCGGCTCCGGGTAGCGGTTCCGTCGAGAAAACCCTTGCACCTCCTGTGCCGGGCCAAACCAACAAAGAAGGGACCGGCGAACCGCCCCCGCCCGTTCACGCCACACCGAAGGGACAATTGCGAATCGACGTTCGCGTGTTCGACCGGAAGCACGTTCTGCAAACGACGGAGATTGTCGAGCGCGGGCCCATCGAGGACCTGGCATTGCTGGAAACGTTGGTTTCCTACCGCCTGGTGAAGTTTCTCGCGAAGGACTTCCGCTTGTCGCGGGAAGAGTTTGACCGGCGCCACCCTTCCGTCAAGCTAACGGCCAAAGAATCTTACATCCGGGGGTTGATGGCCACCACCAAGGAAGCGCGCCACCGCTATTTCGCGCAGGCCGTGCTTTGGGAGCCCAGTTTCGCTCAGCCTTGCTTTTACCTGGGGCTGATGCAGTGGGATAACAACAACTACCGTGTTGCCGCCAGTTGGCTCGAACGCATTTCCCCTTTCCAGGACCACTACTGGGACGCGCAGTTCTATCTGGGCCTCAGCCGCTATCAGTCAGCCAACTTCGACGGCGCCCTGGAGGCGTTTCGTAAATTGGTGGGACGCTATCCCGTACCAGAGGTTGTGAACAACCTGGGCGCTGTCGAACTGGCCTTGGAGATGCCCGAAGCCTTGGGACATTTCAAAGCGGCGCTCGACAGGGAACCTTCCGATCCGGACTACCACTTCAATGTGGCTTATGCGTTGTGGCGGACGGGCGAGTTCGAAGCCGCGGCGCAGAAGTTTCGAGCCGTCCTGGACCGAGTGAACGACGACCAGGATGCCATTCTTCTCCTGGGCAGGAGCCTGAAGCGAAGCGGACCCAGGCAGGGCGAGGTGCGCACGGAGGGACTGGAGCGGTTGAAAGAGGAACTCGATCTCTCTGAGTTCCGTGACGCCAGGCACTCGGCCAAATAAGCCGTTGGCGCCTCGGAGGTCGTAGAATGGGAGTGTTTTGCCCACGTCCCGCCTGCTGTCTGTTTGTTTTGTAACCGCTTTCGCCGTCGCGCAGAGTTCGCCTCCGGAGCCGAAGACTCCAGCCCCAAAGCCGCCTTCCGGCGGCCGCATGCAGGCATCGGCCCAGCGCAACGAGAATGTGGCTCTACAGCGCATCGACAACAACGTAGCGAAAGAAGCGGGCATCCGCCTGGGCATCCAGACGGCGCTGTTCACCGAGATGCCCGCCGACGGGGTCTACTATGGGTTGGAGTTTGGCCAGGGAGCACAGCGTCCCCCCTTCCTGACGGCTCCCAATCGTGTGCCATCGTGGCATGCGGACATCACGGCCAGCCACCGGAATAGTGTTTTCAACGCTCGCACTTTTTTTCAGGTGGGTCCCGTGCAACCGTCGCGGCGCAATTCTTATGCCGCGCGGGTTACTGGTGCGGCGGGCAAGTTGGGATTCTTGACGGGGTCCCTAGGGCAGCGCAAAGTCCGCGGCATGGTGAATGGCAATGTGCTGGTGCCTCTGGCCGCTGAACGGACACCGCTGACGAACGAACCCATGGCGAGGTCGATCGTGCAGCGGTTTCTCAACGCCTACCCCAGCACTTTGCCCAATCGTCCTGATTTCGACCCGCGGGCGCTGAACACGAACGCTGCCCAGCGAATCGACGAAGTGGACGGCTCTCTGCGCCTGGATCGCGACACCTTCGCCAAAGGACGCCTGGCCATGAGCCATACTCTGCTGCGCAGCAACACAAGCGCCTTTCAGTTGGTGGCTGGACAGAATCCTGACGCCGGAATCCATACCCACAGGTCGCAAATCTCCTGGCACGGGGCGCTCAGCGCCGCCACCGATGCCGACTTCGGCGTTTCGTTTCAGCGCGTCCGGTCGTTGTTGCAGCCCGAACCGAACGCCGTGGGCCCCCGCGTCCGCTTTGGCTTTCAAATCGAAGAGCTGGGACCGAGCAGTGAGTTCCCCATCAACCGTGCGTTCAATACCTTTCGCTACGCAGCGTCGTTTGCCACGCGTGCCGGCAGCCGGCACACGATTACCTATGGAGGTGAAGCTTCGCGTTATCAATTGAATGGGCGCGAGACCAACAACGAGCGCGGCTATTTCATTTTCAGCAGCGCTTACGGGCGCAGCGCGGTGGAGAACTTCCGGCTGGGAATTCCCGCGTTCTATGAAGTGACCCTGGGCGATTTGCACCGTGGATTCCGTAATACGTCCGCCGCCGCATTCGTGTCGGACCGCTGGCGGATTACGCCCAAGGTGCAAATGCTACTGGGTGTGCGGTATTCGCTGCTTACCACGCCGAATGAAGTGAATGGACACAGAGCGCCCGGGTATCCGTGCGACTGCAATAACGTAAGTCCCCGGCTTTCACTGGCCTGGCAGGCGCCGCGCGGCTGGGTGGCGCGGCTGAACTACAACATTAACTTTGGCGAACTGCAGCCGGTCACCTGGCAGCAGGTACGCAATAACGAGCCGGAAGTCCAGTACATCCAACTGCAAAATCCAAATCTGGTGAATCCGTTGGGTGTGCTGGGGACAAACCCGGCCGCCTACCGCGGCAGTCCCACCTTTCTGGCGGACGACCTGGTGTCTCCCTATAGCCACCAGTACGGACTGACGCTGGAACGGCGTCTTGCGGGCGGGCTTATCTTCCGCACGGGTTTTGTGGGCAGCCGCGCCTATAAGCTGATCAATTCCTTCATATTCAACCGGGCAGAACCGGTGCCGGGCGTACCGCTCACTCTGGATACCGTGGATGCGCGACGTCCCGATCCGCGCTACACCGAGGTCCGCCATATCGTGAACGCGGGGATCGCGTATTACAACGCCGGTCAGGTCAACATCGATCTTCCGTATGCCAGGGGCTTCCGCGGGGGCCTCACCTACACTTTCGGCAAGGCGACCGACGAAGGGCCGGACTATACGGCGACAGCAGCGAACAACGATCTGTCCAAAGGCCGCAGCCAGTGGCAATACGACACACGCCATGACAAGAAGGGACTTTCCAACTTCGATTCGACGCATGCGCTGCAGTTCTTCTACGCCTACGATCTGCCGACAGTGGCTCGCGCCAGCCACTGGAGCGCCACCGTACTGAACGGATGGCAGATTTCAGGAGTCTCGATGCTCCGCACGGGTACTCCCCTCACTCTGTTCATCGGTTCGGACGCACCCGGCTTTGGCAACGTGGACGGTGGACCGAGCGACCGTCCGAACATTCTTGATCCGTCCATATTGGGCTCCACCATTTCCCACCCGGACGTGGCTCCTCTCCTCCTCCGGCGGGACCGCTTCGCCTTCATCGTGCCCGGCGAAGTGCGGGGTTCATTGGGCCGGAACAGCTTTCGCAAATCCAACATCGCCAACATGAATGCGTCAATTTCGAAACAATGGCGCGGCGGCGGGCGCCGCGAATGGACTGCGCTCCTGCGCGGAGAGGCGTTCAACCTCACGAACACGCCACAATTCGACGAACCGCAGCGCAACCTGAGCTCTCCTTCGTTCGGTAAGATTACGAATACGTTGAACGATGGCCGTGTCTTGCAATTCACGCTGAGCTTTACCCTGTGACGAGCGCACACCATTCCGGCTTTCCAGGGCTTTATAATGCCCTCAGCGCCAGAGTGGCGTGCATTCATCGTGGAGATCGAGCTGAGTCGGAGGACCATGCTGGAAGCGTTCGGGCTTTCTGATCGCGGTTGTGTTCGTACGAACAACGAGGACAGTTTCCTGCTGGACCCCGATGCCGGTTTGTACCTGCTCGCCGATGGAATGGGCGGGGCGCAAGCCGGAGAGACGGCGTCGCAGTTGGCCGTGGAGACTGTCGCTGGCTTTGTGCGAAGCGCGCCGGAACGGAATGTCAACGTTCTGATCGAAGCGTTTCAGGAAGCCAATCGCCGCGTTCTGTCCCGGGCGGCCACCGACCTGTCGCTGAACGGCATGGGCACCACGCTGGTGGGCGTCATGGTCTGCGGGGAGGAGCTGGCGATCGCCAGCGTCGGCGATTCGCGCGTCTACCTCTTCGAGGAGGGAATCCTCTTTCCCATCACCGAAGATCAGACCTGGGCCAACGAGGTGGGACGCCGCTTGGGATTGGATGACGACCGGCTGAAATCACACCCCATGCGTCATGTACTGACAATGGCCATTGGCGTCGAATCCGCCCTGCGGATCCACTCCTACTCCGTGCGGCCGGCGGCCGGTGTTCAGTTCCTGCTCTGTTCGGATGGACTGCACGGAGTCGTTACTCAGGAGACCATGGTGAATGCCTTGATTCCCGAGCGATCTTTGGAGGCTCAGTGCCACTACCTTGTCGATGCCGCGCGACAATCTGGTGGTCCGGACAACGTTACGGTCGTCCTGCTCCGGTGGGCATAGCCGCTTCCTTGCGGCGCTTCTGTCGTGTGCTGTTCTCTCCGCTTCCAGCCAATCCGGTGGTTTGAGGATTCGACCGGAAGATCCACATCAACTACAGCAGTCGATTGACAATTCAAATAATCGTAAAATTACTGTTGTAGTTGAAGATTCTACGGGCGTTCCTATCACCAAGGCAGCCGTCAGTTTTCGACTGCCCGACACAGCTCCCACCGGGTTCTTTCGTAATGGTTTACGGTCCGAAATCGGCATCACGGATGCTAGCGGCAAGGTTACTCTTGACCCGATTCAATGGTCCGGAGCAACCGGAACCGTTCCCCTTCGGGTGACAACGGCCAAGGATTCGAGACGTGCAGGTGTCATTCTGAACCTGGAGGTAAGCGAGACGCCGGTTTCCGAGCCAGTGCTCCCCGCTAGAGAGGCTGCGATCTCACGGCAGTCTCCTCCGCAGAAGCGGGATCGGGATTTGGGAAAGCCTATCGTCCTGGCTGCGGCGATCGCCACGAAGCCACAACCCACGATACCGACCGATTTACAAGTTCCCACTTACAAACCTCCCTCCATCTGGCGGAGCAGGTGGTTTCTTATCACACTGGCGGCCGGAGGGGCAGTGACGGCGGGATATTTTGGTTCAAAACTGATTACGCGCTCATCGTTAAACAGTATGAAACCAATACCTCCTGGCAGTATATCCCAACGTCCAGTCGTCATCGGACCACCCACGATCACCATAGATAAACCATGAGGACACTCCTGACATTCCTTAGCTTGGTCTGTTCCCTAGGCGCCCAGGTAGCCCTTCGTCCCCCTGCATTCGGTTGCCAGGTGACCGGAGCGCACACACTTCGCACACTGGAAGGGCTCCCGGCCAGTCTCATCGCTGTCCCTCTGGTCGGCGATGCGCAGGCGGCGGCTTGTTCCTCACGGTTAACGGTCTACCAGACGAGCGGTCGTGTGGTACTCCTCTCAGGTGAAGAGCACTTCGAGTTCGAAACCTCGGAGGCACAGATGCTGGCTGCGGGGGACGAAATCGCTGTGGCCGTTTCACGGGTAACCGGCTTCGTTCGGACCTGGAACCAGGGCGACTGGGCCGACTCCCCTCTAACCCTTCCTGCCGACGTGAGAGCCATTCGGATTACAGGGGCGAATCTGATGTTCCTTGCGGAAGACCGGTTGATAACTATAAGTATAGGTTCAGGAGTCGAACAATCGAATGTCCGGTTCGATGCCACGTCTTCCCCCATTGCCATATTGTCCTCCGATTCAATTATTACGGTTGTCGATAATATGTGGAATCGGTGCGTTCCGTCTGTTTGTTTGCAGTTGGCGGCGGCCCCTTCCGGTGTGACTTCGCTGGAGATTCTGAACTCTGAATGGATCGCGGTTCGTCTGGATTCCGGCGATGACCTGGCAATTCGCCCCTCGGCTGGTGGTGTGGAATCGTTCCAGTTGCCAGGAGAGGTACGCCCATGAAGTCCGGATTCTGTCTCTCCTTCCTCGCGCTGGTGTTTGTTTTGCCCAGACTGAATGCGGAGTTTGTGCTTTATCAGCTATCTGACGAGGGCCAGGAGACGCCTGTCGTGAGCCGGATCGCGATGAACGATACCACGGCGGGTGATGTGAGTGAAGTTCGCTTTCGCCTGCGCAACACGGGCAAGAAGAACGACTTTGTGAAAAGCGCCTACGTCCGCGGTGCCGGTTTCACGATTTCGGGCACTCCTTCGCTTCCGTTCCTTGTGCTTCCGGGATTGAATATCGATTTCCGCCTCCGCTTTCAACCGAACGGACCGGGCACGTTCAGCGGAACGCTCTATGTGAACGACTTGCAGGTGTTCGTCCTGGGCAGGGCGCCAGACGTCGCCTCGGTTTGGGTGGATCAGGGCGGCTCCTGGCGGATGGTGACGAATCTGGACGAAGTCGATTTCGGACGGATACTGGCACATACCACCGTTACACTGCGTTTTGCATTCAGGAACACGGGTGGTTTGACGGTTCGTGTTGGAAGTGTGCAGGTGTCGCCTGGTGCATTCACGTTGATTGGGTCCTTGTCCGTTCCTCTGGAACTGCCACCCGGCCGCGAAGCTGTGTTTTCGCTGCAATTCGCACCGCTTCGAGGCGGAATTTTTCGCTCTACTTTGCTCGTTGACGGACGGACTGTCAGGTTAGCCGGCAGCGCCTACGAACCTCCTTTGCCGGAACCTCTGCTCACCTTTCCGTCGGCCACCTATGAGAGCGGACGGCAGTTACCGCTTGTCGTGCGCTTTGCCGAACCGGCGCGGGGGAACGGCGTGATGCAGTTGGCGCTCTCATTTGTGCCGCGGCAGGGTGCGCCTGACGATCCAGCCATTCAGTTCGTGTCGAACTTCACCCGCCAGCTTACGTTCGATGTCCGTACCGGCGACGAAACGCTGCTCTGGAAGGGCAACCCGGAGCTTCTCTTTCAGACAGGAACCACGGCGGGTGTGATCCGCTTCACAGTCACGTTCGGCTCTGATTCCCGCTCGGCCGAGTTTGTGATTCCGCCTTCGAGTCCGTACGTGGAACCCCCTCTGGTTCAGAGGACGTTAAGTTCCGTTGTGGTAACGCTCTCGGGCTTCGACAACTCGCGTTCGTTAACGGCGCTTTCGTTCACCTGGTATCACAAGGATGGTTCGGTGATCGGTGGCGCGCCCTTGGTGAGCGCGGTGGGGCCGGCATTCGCACGTTACTTCAGCGGTTATGGCGGCGGAGGCGGCTTTTCGCTCCGAGCGGCATTCCCCGTGAGCGGTTCACCGGAAAATATAGCTGGGTTGGTTCTAGAAGCCACGAATGAGACCGGTTCCACACGGACCGTGCGGGTTGGCTTCTAGCCGCCCCTTTCATGCTTCATCATGGAAGGGATGCAAGCCGCCCTCACCATTGCTGGTTCCGACCCGAGCGGAGGCGCCGGGATTCAGGCGGATCTCAAGACCTTTCACCAGTTCGGTGTTTATGGAGAAGCCGTGCTCACACTTCTCACCGTGCAGAATACCCGCCGTGTGTCACGCGTGGAGGTGATGCCTCCCGATCTTGTCCTGGAACAACTGGAGGCCATTCTGGAAGACATTCCTCCACAGGCAATGAAGACGGGCGCCTTAGGCGGACGGGCCGTGGTCGAGGCGCTGGCTGCACGTTTGAGCACGGTCGCCATTCCGCTGGTGATCGATCCGGTGATGATCAGCAAGCACGGTTCGCCACTGCTGGGTAAGGACGATGCCGCCAGTCTGCGGCGTGAGCTTTTACCCCATGCGGCGCTGGCGACGCCCAATGTGCTGGAAGCCGCGCTCCTGTCCGGCCGCGAGATTGCGACAACCGCCGATGCACGGGATGCCGCGCGCGCGATTCACGGCCTTGGGCCTCGCGCCGTGCTGGTCAAGGGCGGCCACCTGGAGGGCGACGCCGTTGACATCCTTTACGACGGTAGTGGCTTCCACGAATTCACCGCTCCGCGCACGCCAACACAGCACACACATGGCACTGGATGCACCTATTCAGCCGCCATTACCGCCAGCCTCTCCCTTGGGCTTCCGCTACTGGAAGCCGTTTCGCTCGCCAAGCGCTTCATCACTGCCGCCATACAGAAAAACCCCGGCCTCGGCGGAGGCCAGGGTCCAGTGAATCACTTCGTAGCGGTCTACTAATATTTGGGCACCGACGGATCCACCTGATCGGACCAGGCCAGAATGCCGCCCTTCAGATTCGTCAGATTTGAAAAGCCCTGCGTCTTCAGGAAGTCAATCGCCTTGGCCGACCGTCCGCCCATCTTGCAATGGACGACGATGTCATCGGCGGGATTCAATTCGTTCAGCCGCTTCGGCAATTCGCCGAGTGGAATCAGCACCGAGCCTGGAATGCGTCCAATCTGGAATTCGTGCGGTTCCCGTACGTCCACCAGAACGAATTTGTTCCCGCCATCCATTCTCGCTTTCAAACCCTTGGCGTCGATCTCGCCCATTGCCGGAGCACCTCCTGCCGGCGGCGGTGGCGGCGCGGCCGGAATTCCACAAAACTGTTCGTAGTCGATGAGCTTGGTGACTGTCGGATGGTCTCCGCATACCGGACACTCCGGATTGCGGCGTAGTTTCAGCTCACGGAACTTCATTCCGAGAGCGTCATAAAGCATCAACCGGCCCACCAGTGGCTCACCGGCGCCCAAAATCAGCTTGACCACTTCTGTCGCCTGAATCAAACCCACGACTCCGGGCAGAATGCCGAGCACGCCGCCTTCCGCGCAGCTAGGTACCAGACCGGGCGGCGGCGGTTCGGGATACAGGCAGCGGTAGCACGGCCCGCCCGGGTAGGCGAACACCGTCGCCTGGCCTTCAAAGCGGAAGATCGAGCCATAAGCGTTCGGCTTCTTCAGCAGCACGCAAGCGTCGTTCACCAGATAGCGCGTCGGGAAGTTGTCGGTTCCGTCGGCCACCAGATCGTAGTCCTTGATAATGTCCAGAGCGTTGTCACTCTTCAGAGCCGTCTCATGACGCACTACGTTGATGAACGGGTTGATGTCGAGCATCGTCTCGATGGCCGAGTCGATCTTCGCTTTCCCGACATCTTTCGTACCGTGGATCACTTGGCGTTGCAGGTTGGAAAAGTCGACCACGTCGAAGTCCACCAGGCCAATCGTCCCGACACCGGCCGCGGCCAGGTATAAGGCCATCGGCGCGCCCAGGCCGCCAGTGCCCACCAGCAATACCTTGGCCTGCTTCAACTTCAACTGGCCTTCCATGCCTACTTCGGGCATGATGAGGTGGCGCGAATAGCGTTGAATTTCGTCGTTGGAGAGCTGCACGTTACCGGCCTCCGGCGATTGAAGGCACGATGGTCACCGTGTCGGTGGCGGCTACCTGCGCCTTGTCCTTGCCCAGGTAACGGATGTCCTCGTCGTTCACATAGACGTTCACGAAGCTACGCAACTTGCCTTCGTCGTTGTACAGGTTCTTCTTCAGATCCGGGTAGGTAGCCGTCAAGGCGCCGAGAATCTCGCCTACGGTCGCTCCGGCCACCTCGACGCTGTCCTTCTTGTCCGTGTACTGACGCAAGGGCGTCGGAATCATCACTTTCGGCATGCATACACTCCTCTTTAACCCGGCAGATCGAGGGCTTCCTCGGGCGCTTCGGTCTGCTCCATGTTTGGTAGAAAACTTTTGGCGTGGTCGAACTGGCCGTCCTTCACGCTGAGTACAACAAAGGAATACCACGGGCACGAGTTCTTCAGGTCGGTCTCGCTGAAGTAAGCGTCATGGTTGGGATGGGAATGGAAAATCCCGATGAGGTCCATACCACGGCCGCGCGCCTCTTTTTCCGCCCGCAAAAGGTCTTCGGGACGAAGTTCGTAGCGGGTCACCCGCGGGCCCGCATGAACGTTTTCTAAAGGAAGGGCGACAGTCACATGCTTCGTTTCCCCGTCGTTCCGGCCGAGCATGGCTCCGCAGCACTCATTGGGAAAAATCGCCTCGGCATGCGCTCGCATCACCTGCCAGGCTTCGCCGCCAATGCGGATCATATTCCTTCACCCATCGTTCCCCGCGTGTCCTTCCGGCGCCAGTCAAATTCCGGATCGTCCCAGAAATGCTCGCTCAGGTATTTGTCCGCGGCGTCGCACAATATGGTGACAATGACGCCAGATTCGCCATTCGAGGCCAGCCTTTGAGCCAGTTTCGCCGCCGCAACCACGTTTCCTCCCGACGAAATGCCCACCAGCAACCCTTCGCTTTCCGCCAACCGGCGTACCATCCTGTAAGCGTCTTCGGTCTCCACCCAGACGTTCTCATCGGCGAGTGATGCGTCGTATATTCCTGGCACGATGGCTGTCGGCATATGCTTCAAACCCTCCAGCCCGTGAAATCCGACCGAAGGTTGCATACTGATGCACTTCACACCGGGCAACTCCTGGCGAAGACGCCGTGAAGTACCCATGAACGTGCCGGAGGTGCCCATGCCAGCAACGAAGTGCGAAATCTTTGTTTCCGATTGTTGTAATATTTCTACACCAGTAGTTAAATAATGAGCCTTCCAGTTGGCATCATTGTTGTACTGATCGGGGTAGAAGTAGGCGTCGGGATTGTCAGCGTAAATCTGACGGCAGCGCCGAATTGCTCCGTCCGAGCCTTCCGTTGGATCGGTCAAAACCAGCTCCGCCCCATAGGCCTTCAAAATACGTTTGCGTTCCGGAGATGCGTTCAGTGGCAGGCAGAGCTTTACCTTGTACCCCTTTGCAGCGCTAACCATGGCATATGCAATGCCCGTATTTCCGCTGGTAGCGTCCAGAATCACCTTGTCCGCGGTTAGGGCCCCGCTCCGTTCCCCTTCCCGAATCATGTTCATCGCCGGGCGGTCCTTCACAGATCCGCCGGGATTGAAATACTCTCCCTTGGCGTAGATCTCTACGCCAGGGAACTCGCTGGAAATGCGGGGTAAGTGGATAAGGGGGGTGTTCCCGATGTGAGCCAGTAGACTGCCCGGGTTCGACTCACACAACTTGGGGACTGCGACGGCCATGAGGAAAGTGGCTCTAGCTTATTCTATCGGAATCTACTGTTTCTCTGTCAAGAAGTAGGGATTCGATCCACCTAACGACCGAAAACCTCGCCTGGGTATAGGATGTGCAGCGCTACCAAAAAGATGGGAGAGAAAAGGGAGTCGAACACCTTCCAGGCGATGAGGAGCCCAATCATTTGATAAGGGCCCATCTGGTCGCGCCAGTCCATCAATTTTTGAGCGGCGCTTTCTGGCACCAGGACGTTGATAGCGCCAAAACCATCAAGAGGCGGGAATGGCAGCAGGTTGAAGGTGGCGAGAATCAGATTGAGCGAGAACAGGATGCTGAAGAATGTGGCGAACCCGCCGGCCATTCCTCCGCTCGCCTCGACTAACCGGGAGATGCCGAGCGCACCAGGGAGTTGGAAAACTCCTGTTCGCAAGCAAACTTGGATAATGAGTGCAGACACAACAACAAGTACAAAATTTGCTGCCGGACCTGCTAGCGCCATCCAGCCAGAGCGCCGCGGATGACGCCGTGCCCAGTAGGGATCGTAGGGTGCGCTGGCCCATCCCATCATCCAGCCACTGAACATGAATGTGAGCCACGGCACAAGAACCATGCCGAAGGGCTCGCGCTGCATATGCGGTGCCGGGTTCAACGAGACCTGGCCAACTGAGTAGGCGGTCAGGTCCCCTCCCCATTTGGCTGCAAGGGCGTGGGCAGCCTCATGACAGGTTGTGGACAGTAGGAATGCCACATACCAAAGCATTCCTAGGGCGATGGTCTCCGATATCTCCATGGCCAGCGTTTCAGACTCCCCTCGTCAGCATATCGCAAGCGAGGGTTCTCATTCCGCCGGTGGTGGATTTTGTGTTGAGTGACTGTCCTGTCTACAAATCTTCCCACTGTTCAGTGGTAGACAAGGGACACGATGGTAGGACTGCGGCAGTTTATGCCAGAAGCGGTGGATTCTCCGTCAGGAGAAGCCTAACTCTTACCCCTTCAACATTCGATGCCGCTTACGATCGACTGAAGCCGCTGCCAGCGCCGGAGCAGCCACCTTTTCCGAATTCAGGCCACGCGCCGTGAAGATGGAAGCCGCCTTGGCAAGCATACCCACGTCGCCGCCCTCTTCCACCGTCAA
Source organism: Bryobacterales bacterium (assembly GCA_020852175.1). Taxonomy (GTDB): domain Bacteria; phylum Acidobacteriota; class Terriglobia; order Bryobacterales; family Bryobacteraceae; genus JAFLBB01. Next base: position 121,515 of record JADZBH010000005.1, read on the forward strand.
TTCGTGCTCCACCCAGTTGGAAAGCGGCAGGTTGCGGAAATAGAGCCTTTCCTGCAGCACCATGGACTTCTTGTTCAGGAAAAGCGACTTGCTCTCCCGCATGTAGTGCCGCTCTTCGACGCGAAACTCACCGAGGAAATCGTCCATGGACTGGCGCCGGGTTTCCGCCTCGGTCGCTTTTAAGCGGGCTTCGGTCTCTTTCTCTATACTTTTCAGCGTGGAATGAGCCTCCACCAGCGCTTCGCGCTCCTTGGCCAAGGCTACTTCCATCCGGGCCTGCATGATGTAAAAGGAAAGCAGCGCGCTCCCGGCCGCCGTAAACAACGGGAGAAACATCCAGAGCATGGCGTCCATGGTTCCACTCCTTCCGGATCAATCGGCCTCTTCGAGGCCGTTCTTTAGAGGATTTCAGTCGAACTGCTCGGTTCCATCCACCTTCTGGCCGGATAGAATCCGGCTGAAGGCCCCGAAACCGCCGGGGCTACCCAGCGAGCCCAGAAGGGCACTCACATAAAGACCGATCTGCGCTCCCATCCCCATGTGCTTTCCAGCAAAGGCGATGGCTCCCAGACGCCAGTCAGCTTCGAGCGCAGGTACCGAGGAGGCCCGAGGCGGTGGCTCACCGCTATCCGTTACGGATAAATCGGGGTATACGACCGCATGTTTTCCTCCCCGGTTCACCCGGTAGCACATTTCGATGTCAGACCAGCACTCACCGAACCGTTCATCGAAATAGTTCATTCCTACAATTGTCTGTCTTCGGACCATCAGCGCCCTACTGGAAAGCGTCCCAACGGGTCCGTCCGGCTGCGGAGATTGCCACGGCACGCGGTTTCGCACCCAGGCAGACAGATGTGCCGCATCGGGGAGGGGGGCGACCTGGGGCAACGGCTGCCCATTTTCTCCGGTCAACGTGGGCGCCGACAGTCCAATCTTGGGATCGGTTTGCATCCGTTCGGCCAGACGCAGCGCGGTGTCCGGTTTCACGGTCACCTCGGGCGTCAGGAAGAGTAGAAACTCTCCCTTTGCCGTGCGGACGCCGATGTTGCGCGCCTTGGTCATGCCGAAGTTCTTCGGCAACCGGAGTGGGGTGATGCCGGGAAAGTCGGCGTCAATGGTGGCTGAACCGTCGCGAGAACCCTGATCCACAACCAGGATCTCCATCCGATCGCGCCCTTCCGAGGCTTCCAGGGACGCGACGCACCGATGCAGCGCCTCTCCGGAGTTGTGCGAGACGATGAGCGCGGTTACCAGCGGTCCAAGCGGTTCTTCCTGGTGTGCCTGTGCGGCTGAGGAATCCTCCATGAGCCCATGAGAATAGCGCAATGTGGCAACATGGACAAGGTCCCATGCGTTTGCTTGTTTTCATGATTCTCGCCGCGGCCGCCCTCAGCGGCCAGACACCGCGGCTCCTCGTGCTCGAGAAGGGAGCCAGCGCGCTTGGCTACTACACTCTGGAAGGGCAACGCGTGGGGGAGGTGAAAGTTGGTGTTCACCCGCACGAAATGGCAGCCTCGCCCGACGGCCGTTTCGTTTACATCACCGACAACGGCGCCATGCGCATCGAGGATGCGGGCAAAGGGGGCAATACGGTCTCCATCGTGGACGTTCCCGGACGCCGGCGCATCGGCGTCATCAAGCTGGATCAGTTCTTCCGGCCCCATGGCATCGACCTTGACCCCACCACGAACCGTCTGGCCATCACGGTGGAAAACCCCGATCAGTTTCTACTCCTCGATATTCGCGACCGCCGCATCCTTCGCGCGTACGATACCAAGGGAAAGACGCCTCACATGGTGCGCTTCGGACCGACAAAGGGCGGGGCCCAATACGCGTACGTGAGCAACTCCGGCTCCGGCACGGTCAGCGCCATTCAATTGGCTACCGGCGGCGAGATGAAGGTGATGCCCACGGGCGCGCGTCCGGAAGGCAGCGTGCTTTCAGTGAACCAGAGTGAGTTGTATGTGACCAACCGCGAGTCCGGCACCATCACCGTCATTGACACCGCAAGGCACGCGCAGATTGGCGAGATCAGGACGGGAGGCAAGGGTCCGGTACGTTGCGATGTCACGCCTGATGGCCGGTATCTCGTCTACGCGCTGATGCACGATCACAAGATCGAGATAGCCGATCTGGAAACGCGCCGTCCCGTTGCCCAAATCGCGGTGGAGGGTGAGCCGATTTCGCTGTCGGTTTCCGCCGACGGCCAGTACGCCTTTGCCTCATCCGAGGAGATCGACATGGTGCACGTGATTTCGCTGAAAACCCGCAAACTGGTGCGCAGCTTCAAGACGCCCAAGGGCGCCGGACCCGATCCCGTTCTGATGGTGAAGGCAAAATGAACCGCCGGCGCCTGATTCAATCGCTTGGAGCGGCTGGATTGAGCGCGGCTTGCTCGCGAAAGTCCGGGCCCAACCGTCCAAACATCCTGTTCATCCTGGCCGACGATCAATCGTGGCTCCACACTTCGGCGAATGGCGCCAAGGGCCTGTCCACGCCGGCGCTGGACCGGCTCGCCCGTGAGGGCGTGCGCTTCACGAACTCATTTTCCGCGGCTCCTTCGTGTACGCCCTCGCGCACGGCCATCCTGAGCGGACGCCATGTCTGGCAGACCGGAGAGGCGGGCCAGCTTTACGGCGCCATGCCGAAAGAGCTGCCTCTCTACACGCAAATATTGAAAAAGGGCGGCTATTGGGTAGGCTTCACGGGAAAGGGCTGGGGCCCGGGCGATTGGCGCGCACTAGGGCTGGACCGCAACCCCTGCGGCCGCCAGTTCAATCAGATCAACCGTTCGCCCGCCGCGCCGCCGGGACTCGACCAGCGTGATTCTGCCGCCAACTTCGAGGCATTCCTGAAGGAGCGTCCCAGCGGCGATCCCTTCTGCTTCTGGTTCGGTTCGACGGAGCCGCACCGTGTGTACGACCCCGGGTGCGGCGTGCGAGCGGGCAAGAAACTCGCGGATGTCGAGCTGCCGCCGTTCCTGCCGGATACTCCCGAGGTTCGCTCCGATATCCTCGACTACTATACGGAAATCGAATGGTTCGATGCGCAGGTGGCCAAATTCCTGAAGATTCTAGAGGAACAGGGCGAACTCGACAATACGGTCATTGTCGCCACCAGCGACAACGGTATGCCCTTCCCGCGCGCCAAGGCCAACCTGTACGATTGGGGAACCCACATGCCGCTCGCCATCCGGTGGGGCGGCAAAATAAAGGGCGGCCGCACGGTGGACGACATGGTGAGCCATGTTGATTTCGCGCCGACGTTTCTGGAGCTGGCGGGCATGAAAGCGCCGGAGGGGATGGCCGGGAAGAGCCTGGTGCCGCTGTTGTATTCCCATCAATCGGGTACGATCGATGCGGCGCGCGAGCATGCCGTCACAGGCATGGAGCGCCATGTTGTGGCACGGCCCAATTACGCCGGGTATCCGATGCGCGCTCTGCGAAACCGGCAGTATCTGTACATACGCAACTTCGCGCCGGATGAATGGCCCACGGGCGGCGATTTTTTGAGCTCGAACAAAACGACTCACGGCGATATCGACGGCGGACCTTCCAAGGATTCCTTGTTGCTGCCCGCGACCCGGGTGAAGTTCCGGCGCGAGGTGGATCTGTGCGTGGCCAAGCGCCCCGCCGAGGAGTTGTACGACGTCGCCGCCGACCCGGGCCAGGTGAACAACCTCGCTGGAAACGGTCTTCACGCAGCATTGAAGCTCGATATGAGCCGGCGTCTCGATGAGTACCTGCGCGCCAAAGGCGATCCGCGGATGAATGGGCAGGATCCCTGGCGCGCGTATCCTTACCGGCAAACCAACGGTTATGGGGCGTCGTTCAATGCCACCCTGCCGGAGGAAGTGCGGGCCAAGGCAGCGGGGGCCGCGACACACAAGCCTGAGTAGTCGGCACGGGCTGTAATTTAGGCGGAGCCGCGCTTGGCTTCCACAGTTTTTCTATAACTTTCCACCAACGCCTGCGTCCGTTTGGCCATGTCCCAGTGTTGTTCCATGGCGCGCCTCGCCCGTGCCGCCATGGCTTCGGCGGCGGTTGGATCCAGGAAGAGGTCCAGTATTCTTTCAGCGAACTCAGCGGGATCGTCGGCCAACCGGCAAATGCCGCCGTCTTCGCTGGCGATGCCTTCGGCGCCGAGCCGCGTGGAGACGACGGGAATTCCGCTGGCGAACGATTCCAGCAGCTTCACGCGCACACCGGAGCCGCTGCGGATGGGACACAGGAATACGGCGGCCTGCCGCATGGGCTCATGAATATCTTCGACGTAGCCGCGCAGTTCGATGGCATCACCCATTTCCGGCAGTGAATGGCGAGGGGGCGGGTCGCTGCCGATCACGGTGAGCTTGGCGCCTGGCTGCTGTCGCAACACAAGGGGCATGACGTGATAGACCAGCCATTCCAACGCCTCCACATTCGGTGCATGCCGGAAGCTGCCGAGAAACAGCATCGTGAGTGGCGTGCGGGGGCCGGGGTGATAGTCATAGCAGGCCACGTCGATGCCGGCGCGGTAGTGGGCATCGAGCCGGGCGCCGCCGTCGGGCAGAAAGCCTTTCACGAACTCCTCGTTGTCGGTGCTGCACACCTGAACGCGGTCAAAGCTGCGCAGCAACATCAGCTCATAGCGCAGCCCGCGCAGATATTCGTAGGCGGCCGAGACGCGCCGCGTGACGCCGGTCATGAACCGGAACTGCCGGCCGACGCTCTGAAAGTAGATGTCGTGCTCGAAGAGAAAAACACCCAGGCGCTTCAGGCCGCAGGCATACTGGCCGAGTTGCAGATACTCAAGCTGCAAAACGTCGATCCGATGGAGGAGTAATTGCCGGTGAATGATCCATTCCAGATCGGCGCTTGCGTACTCATGGATGGCGTGCGGCAGAATGGAGCCGAATGCTTTTTGCTGCCCCTCCATCCGGAGCATGAAGACGGCCGAGCCGCAGAGTGCGGCCAGTTCGGCGTGCGGCGCCTCTTCGTGGGGAGAGTCCAATAGCGTCACCAGGTGCAGTTCGGTCAGGCTGGCCAGATGGCGGCAGGTTTGCGACATGAACACGGCCCCGCCATGAATGGGCGGCAGGATCAGATAGGGTGAGACGAAGAGGACTCGTAGCTTTTCCGGCTTTGCCTCCATTGGTTCGAAGCGGTCGCGGAAGTAGCCGCCCATCGGCCTCCGGAACGCTTCGGCATCGTCCACCAGGGCAAGACCGCGCGCCTTCCAGCGGGCCTTCATTGCTCCGCCGGTTTGCCAGAATGCCTTCCATAGGGCATAGAAGTTCGGACGCTCCGGCGAGTCGCCAAAGAGTCCACTCACCAGCGCGCCCGCCCAGGCATAGAAGAAGTGGCCGCGCAGGGAAGGCCCGCTCGCTCCGGGAACGGCACTCGGCGTGCCGCCCTTTGAGCGCCAGGAGTGGATGTTTTTCCAGGCGAGCAGGATGAAGTTCTTTTTTACGACGGCGTCGATATAGGCGCGGGAAAACGTTTTGCCGATCGTTCCGCGGTGCTCATGATAGACGTGGCTTTGGGGCTGGTACAGCACCTTCCAGCCACGCTTCCAGGCGCCGTACCCGAGGTCGGTGTCCTCCAGGTAGAACGGACGAAGCAGTTCGTCGAATCCGCCCAACTCGAGAAACTTCCGGCGGTCGAAGGCACAGGAGCCACCGCCTCCATAGAAGCAGGGATAGAGTCCGGTGATCCGGTCATCGAGGCGATGCCGCGCCCGGAGGCCGCCTGCTTCCCACCAGCATTGGGTGAGACCGGTCTCTTCGCGTTTCTTGTCCGGGTCGCTGAAAAAGATCTGACACGAAACCGCGAACACGAGTTCATCGGTGAAGCCGTCCATTAGGGGTCGCAGGAAGTCGCGCGCTACCCGCATGTCACTGTTCAGCAGGACGACGATGTCATTCCGGGCGGCCCGGAACCCAGCATTGGAGCCGCCACCGAAGCCGAGATTCGTTTTCAGCTCGACCAGCCTGACGGTGGGAAAGTGCTGCCGGACGAATTCGGCCGAGCCATCCGCCGAGCCGTTCTCCACTACGATCACTTCATTGTCCGGATGGCCCGAGAGGGCTTCGACCACGCTGGGAAGGTATTTTTCCAGCAGGTCGCGTCCATTCCAGTTCGGGATCACTACGCTGGCGGCGTGTGTACGGGGCCGGACATCCTCCCGTGGGCGGCGTTTGCCCGCGATGGCCCAGAGCAGATCGGTGAGCGCCAGTGCCGCGGCGGGTATGCCGATCAGCAGAGGCGAGATGATCAGGAGCGGCAAGAGCCGCAGCACTCCCCACAACCGCGAGGCCATCTACTTGGGCTGAACCTCCGGACCCAAACCGATCGAACGGCCCAATTTGTACCAGCGCGAACCGCGTACGGCGCTGAGCGCGGCTTCCAGTTCAAGGCGCTGGCTTTCCAGTGCAAGCGCCCACTGAGTGCGTTCCTCCGCCCGCCTCTCCGACTCGTGGAGCAGGTCGACGCATGCCGACAGTTCCTGGAGCCTTGCTTGCAACTCAGCAGTGAGGCGTTTTTCGGTTTCCATGGCCCAACCGGTTCGGGCTGCCACCTCGGTTTCCAATTCACCGATTTTCGATTCGTACTGCACCACGGTTTCCCGCGCGGCTTTCTGCTCCGAGGCGACCTCTTCCTGTAACATAACGACGCGTTCGCGGACCGCGTTGAGTTGTTGATTCAAGTCCTCTGCCCAGCGGTTTCGCGATTCCAGTTCAATTTTCAGGTGTTGGTGGGCAGCCACAAGTTCAGCGTGTTCGCCGATGTTCCTTTCGAGCCAGGTGGTTTTTTGAGAAAGTTCCGATTCGAGCTTCTGGATGTGATGCTCACGCTCGCGAAGGACATTGGCCGCCGTGGGGAGATAGACAAAGCTGGGTGAACCCATCTGGGGGCTCAAAGCGCAAACAGCCAGGAAAAAGTGTGCTCCTTCCGCCTGCGCTGCGGCCTTTTCCATGCGTATATCCACGCCGGCGGTCTTGCCAAGGGGCTGGAAGACCACGGCGGCAGAATGGTTCTGCACAAAGAGGGAAACGTATGGAAATAGTTCACGGAGGGCGGCGTCGAACTCTTCGTAGCTGAATTCGTGTTCGTGAAATGGGTTCGGACCAGCTAGGCGGCGCGATTCGGCGTAATAGTCGCGGTTCGGTGTAGAGACGACAAACTGGCCGCCCGGAGTCAGGAGACGTTTGGCCTCGCGGAGGAGATCGTTCCAATCGGTGAGGTGCTCGATCACTTCAAAGGCAACCACCAGATCGAACGAACCTTTGGGCAGACCGGTGTCCGTTGCCGATGCACACTCAAATTCCACTTTCGGCGAGGTGTATTGAGTTCGAGCGAATTCCACGGCCTCGGCGGAGATCTCCACGCCGGTGACGTGCAGGGCAGTCTCGGCGAGCGCTGCCGAGCCGTAGCCAGTTCCACTGCCCAAGTCCGCTACGCGTTTGCCACGTGCCAACCGGGAAGCGAACAGATAGCGAGCGTAGTGTTCGTTCCAAAGGTCTGCGTCAACCTGACCGGGGATTACCCGTTCACCCGTGAATTCAGCCAAGAATCACGCTCCCGGGACGTGCTGTTTCATGCAGTTTCGCATTCACTTCCACGCGGCAGGGTAGGTGAAGATAGCCATAGACGGGTCCGCTGCCGTGTCCCATTTGCAGTGTAATCGCGTTGTCGATCCAATCGCACATCTGATATTCCGTCAGAGGACCGTCGGCGATGGCGGGGGAGAAGGAGAAGTGACCTGGGTATAGGGTGGGAATGTCCAGATGGAAGTCAACCGTACAGTAGTCGCCCGGCTGAAGGGGAGGCAGTTGTGCTCCTTCGCGCAAAGTATTTGTTCCTGCGAAGTCCACCCCCATATGGTTACGCATCATGAAACCGATATTCGGCGAGGGGAGGTGTTCTTTAGCGCGGACGGAGATACGAATGATTGTTTTCATCTCCGGCATGAGCATATGCAGAGGACGGCGTTCGTGATCGTAGAGTGCGATGCCAACAATTTCTGCCCTTCCATCACCGTGACGATGGTCGATGTTGGGAACGTGATTCACGACTTCCGGGGGTGGGATTGCCTTCCCTGGCTTCGCATCGTCTCCGGGCTTTAGTTCAAGGTACGCCGTGTCCTTCTGAGACATGGCGGCGAGGTATTCGGCGACGACCTTGCCGGTATCGCCGATGGCACGGATGCGGCCGTGGTCGAGCCACATCGTACGGTCGCCAATCTCTTTCACATCCCCCATGGAGTGGGAGACGAAGAGAATTGTGACGCCGCGCTGCCTTAGTTCGTGCACCTTGCGCATGCAGCGCTGGCGGAAGTAGATGTCGCCCACGGCCAGGGCCTCGTCAACCAGGAGGATTTCTGGGTCGACGTGGATGGCTACGGAGAAGGCCAAGCGTACCGACATACCGCTGGAATAGGTTTTCACCGGCTGGTCGATGAAATCGCCGATTTCGGCGAACTGCTCAATTTGAGGGAACTTGCGCTCCATCTCCTTTTGGGACAGGCCCAGGATGGAGCCGTTCAAGTAGACGTTGTCGCGACCGCTAAATTCCGGATTGAATCCCGAACCGAGTTCGAGTAGCGCGGCGATTCGGCCCTGCACGGAGACTGCGCCTGTAGTCGGCATTAGAATCCCAGCCAGGATTTGGAGCAGGGTGGATTTCCCGGAACCGTTTTCGCCTACGATACAGAAGGTGGATCCCTTACGGATTTCGAACGTGATGTCGCGCAGGGCCCAGAAGTCGTCGTGATAGCGTTTGCGATGAAGAGTCAGGATCTCCCTCAGGCGGTCACCTGGACTGCGATAGATCGGATAACTCTTCGAGACGCCGGAGAATTCGGCGGCAAGGGATGACACTCATTCGACTCTACGGAAGCGCCGCGCGTGTTGTCAATCGGACCGGTAGTAGCCGTGTGTGTGCGCTACCGTTGCAAGGCGCAATTCGCTATATTGGTAGACGGTGCGCCGGTGTAGCTCAGGTGGTTAGAGCGACGGTCTCATAATCCGTAGGTCGTAGGTTCGACTCCTACCGCCGGCACCACACTTTCTCAGGCCGTTTGGACACCCACGATCATCGTGTAGATTCTGTCCAGATCATCCATCGAGTAGAATTCGATTTCGATCCTGCCTCGACCGGAGCTCTTTTCGACGATTTTCACGCGCGTACCCAGGTGCCGTTCCAATTCTGCTACGGCTGCTTTCACGTTCGGGTCAAGTTTCGGTTCCGATTTCGGATCCTCGGGCTCTCGCTCTTCGTTCATCTTTTGAACGGTGCGCTCAACCTGGCGGACGGAGAGTCCTTCGGCAGCAGCTTTGTCTGCTAATGACAACTGTAGTTGCGGATTTTCTATTCCCAGAATTGCCCGTGCATGCCCCATCGACAGTTTTCGCTCCGCTAGGAGCACCTGCACCGCGTCGGGTAAACGGAGAAGGCGAATCATATTCGTCACAGTCGAGCGTTCTTTGCCCGTACGTTTGGCAATCTCCTCGTGGCTCAAACCCATCTCGCGACAGAGTCGATCGAAGGCCTGGGCCACTTCGATCGGGTTCAGGTCCTCTCGTTGGATGTTCTCGATGAGTGAGACCTCGAGAATCCGCTCTTCGACAAAGTTTTGAACGACTACTGGAACTTCTTTGAGTCCCGCCAACCGGGCAGCCCGCCAACGCCGTTCACCCGCAACTAGCTCCAACCGGTTCCCCTTTGAACGGACTATGAGCGGTTGGATGATTCCGTTGGCGATGATGGAATCGGCCAACTCTCGGAGACGTTCCGGTTGGAATATGCTTCGCGGTTGAAGAGGATTCGCATCGATCTCGTCGATTGGAACCACGGTGGCTCCGGGTACAGAGGTTTGGAGGTGGGAGTCCTTCGGAGATGCAGCTAAAGTGTCTGCCTGGTCAGTAGGAACCGGAGAAGTGTTCCGGCTGGGCAGGAGGGATGAGATCCCTCTACCCAATGCTTTGCGAGTTGGGTCGTGCTGCTTGGTCATTTTCGAGAATTTCCTTTGCCAACTTGATGTACGATTCTGCTGCCTTTGATCTCACATCATATTGCAGTATTGGCTTGCCGTGGCTGGGGGCCTCTGCAAGGCGTATACTTCGCGCAATGACCGTCTGGAACACCTCTTTTTCGAAGAACTCCTTCAGATCATCAGCCACTTGTCGTGCCAGATTGGTTCTTTCGTCGTACATGGTCAGGAGAATTCCCTCAATCCGGAGTGGATGTCCGAAGGATTCATTGACGCGGTCGATGGTGTCCATGAGCTGGGAAATACCTTCGAGGGCGAAGAACTCACACTGAATGGGGATCAGTACCGAGTCTGATGCTAAAAGGGCGTTCAGAGTGAGTAGGTCGAGAGCTGGCGGACAATCGATCAGAATGTATTGGTAGGCGTCACGCACTTCGTCCAGGCGATCTCGTAACCTGTACTCGCGGCGTGGTACGTCAACGAGTTCCAGATTGGCTCCTACGAGATTTCTATCTGCCGGAGCGAGGTCCAAGCCTTCCATTTGAGTTTTTGTGATAATGCTTGAAATTTGAGAGTTCCCCACTACGACATCGTACAAGTTGGTTTCCAGATCACCCTTTGCGATGCCGACGCCCGTCGTTGCATTTCCCTGTGGATCAATGTCGACAAGCAGAACGCGCACGTCATTGGCGGCGAAAGAGGCAGCCAAATTTATGGCCGTTGTGGTTTTCCCCACCCCGCCCTTCTGGTTCGCTATTGCGATGACTTTGCCCATTCGGTATCTCCCGTGTTCCACGTGGAACGGCAAGTGTCGTCCATTCAAGGTGTTTCACGTGGAACCTTGAAGAACGCGGCGACATGGTTCTCGTCCCACGGCAACCGTTTCTGCATATCCCACTTAAACTTAGCAGCTATTTCTGCACTCGTCAGCACCGCCACCCATTCCGCATGCGCTTCACCGAAAGCGCGCACCGCCACCACATCCACGCCACGCGCCAAAACCCCCTGTGGCCTGCTTCTAGCACGCTCTAAACGACCAACTTCCACCGATACATTCGGAAATCCCAACGTGGACTCCCGCAGAAACACACCCTTCCTGTGGTCCGCCTCAATGAGAACAACCTCGGAATGTGGCCTTACCGCAGCCATCGGGACACCAGGAAAACCGGCTCCCGAGCCGCAATCAGCAATCACTCTCCCCTCAGGGAGTAGACCAGCAAACCACGCACACTCCACGTAGTGTCGCAGCACGATCTCTCGATGAGAAGTGATGCTCGTCAAATTCATCTTTGGCATCCAACTCAGCAACTTTAAGTAGTGCACCTCCAGAAGCCCAATTCCTGCTTCTGTTATCTCTGGTAACCAATCACTGTACCCCCGCAACAGTTCCCTAAATTCGCTCACCTCTAATTCTCCCTCCTGACCACCCCTGCAACCATATCTACCCCTTCATGTGTCTGCAATCGCCCGGTTTCACACCTCCGACTCGCCCACCACGGAGCTTCCACCCTACCGCCGATCATGCAGATTCAAATAGCAATCTAAAATGGCCACCGCTGCCGGCGTGACTCCTGGAATTCGTCCCGCTTGACCCAACGTCCTCGGCCTCACACCTTCCAGTTTGGCAACAATTTCTCTAGACAGCCCGGGAATCCCTGCGTATACAAACTCTCCAGGAACCTCACGTCCTTCAAGCCCCTTTAGCCTGGCAATCTGCCTCTCTTGTTGCTGAATATATCCGGCGTACTTCACCTGAGTCTCCACCGTCATCAGGGACGCTTTGGATATTGTAGAACCTCGCAAACTTTCCAATTGAATCTGCAACGCCCCAATACTCGATCCATTCCGCCTTAGCCAAACCTCCCCCGACGGGTGATCATCCTTCGCCAATCCCAACTCAGGAAATTCACTCCCATGTAATCGCAGACCCGCTAGAAGTCCCCTTGTCACACGACGTTCTTCCTCTTGTCTCTGGAAGACCGCCCACCTACGCGCATCAACCAACCCCACCGCTCTCCCTACCGGTGTCAGTCGCGAATCGGCGTTGTCGATTCGTAAATGTAGACGAAACTCCGCACGAGAAGTGAACATCCGGTACGGCTCATCCGCCCCCTTGGTAACCAGATCATCAATCAGAATTCCCGCATACCCCTCCGTACGGGCAATTGATATCGCATCTTGGCCCTGTACACGCCTCGCCGCATTAATGCCTGCCACCAACCCCTGACAACCTGCCTCCTCATACCCCGAGGTTCCATTGATCTGGCCCGCTAAATACAGGCCTTCAATTCCACGCACGCTCAGCGAGTGATCCAATTCACGCGGATCGATCGCATCGTATTCGATTGCATACCCTGGACGAATCATCTCTGCCTGATCCAAACCGGGAACCGACTCCAACATGGCTACCTGCACATCTAACGGCATACTCGTGGACATCCCATTCACATACACCTCGTTGGTGTCCAGTCCCTCTGGCTCCAGAAACAACTGATGACGCTCCTTATCCGGGAACTTCACCACCTTGTCTTCGATGGATGGACAGTAGCGTGGTCCGATCCCTTCAATTTGCCCGCTATATAAAGGCGACCGGGTGATCGCTCCCCGCAGTACCTGCTTCGTCTTCTCTGTCGTAAACGCAATATGGCAATCGATCTGCTCACGATCGATCCGCTCTGTAAGGAAAGAGAAGGGTGTCGGTTCAGCATCACCCTTTTGAGGTTCAAATCTGGCCCACTCAATCGTACGACCATCCAGTCGCGGCGGAGTTCCAGTCTTTAATCGCATCCATCTGAGGCCGAGAGAACGCAACTGGTCTCCTAATGCCTGAGCAGGAGGCTCTCCATTTCGACCACAACTGTAAACCTTTTCACCTACATGGGCCAAGCCGTTCAAAAATGTACCGGTCGTGACCACTACCGCAGTTCCCAGAAGTTCACGACCGTCACTGAGTACGACTCCGGTCGCACGCCGATTCCTACCCTCGCCTTGCAACAGAAGCGAACCAACCTCTGCCTGCAAGATGCGCAGATTAGGTTCCCTCTCTAATATTTCCTTCATCTTTACGCGGTATTGCTTCTTGTCACACTGGGCACGCGGAGACCACACAGCCGGACCACGACTCGTGTTCAGTAGCCGGAATTGAATACCAACCGCATCGGCAACCTCTCCCATCACGCCGCCAAGCGCGTCAATCTCCCGCACCAGGTGTCCCTTGGCGATACCGCCAATCGCCGGGTTGCATGACATCTGAGCGATCAGATCGGCGTTCATCGTAATCATCGCCGTCTTCATACCCATCCGCGCCGCCGCCCGTGCGGCCTCACAGCCAGCATGTCCGGCTCCAATCACGATCACGTCATAACTGCCCCGCATTGCTATTATTGTATTCTCCCCCTCTACCCACCCATGAAGGTCCTCATCCTTGGCTCTGGTGGCCGCGAACACGCAATCGCCTGGAAACTATCTCAAAGTTCTGACAGGCCAACGATTCACACGGCCCCGGGCAATCCCGGCACACTCATCGACGGTCGCAATCTCCCCCTCCCCGATCTCAGCCCAGCCACTTTCCTCGCGGCCGCCGAAATAGTACAAGCCGACCTGACCGTGGTAGGACCCGAGGCCCCTCTGGTCGCCGGCGTGGTCGATCTGTTTCAATCCCACCGCCGCGCGATCATCGGCCCCACCGCCGCGGCCGCACGCATCGAAGGCAGCAAAGTCTTCTGTAAGTCGTTTCTCGACCGGCACAACATCCCAACTGCTCGTGCCGGCAAATACGCTTCCCGTCAGGAAGCCGCGCTCCACCTCTCCTTCCTCGGCTTTCCCATCGTCCTCAAAACCGACGGCCTTGCCGCAGGGAAGGGTGTTATCATCGCCGCTAATCTCAACGAGGCCACGGCCGCTCTCGACTCGCTCCCCGAAGCCCCACTTCTTCTCGAGGAGTTCCTCACCGGTGAAGAGGTCAGCTTTATCGTCTATGTCCAAAACGGAAAGGCCATCCCGCTCGAAGCCACCCAGGATCACAAGACAATTTTCGACGGTGACACCGGCCCCAACACCGGCGGCATGGGCGCCTACTGCGACGGTCGCATCCTCACCGCGCAGCAGACCTCAGTGATCATGGATACCATCATCGAGCCTACCGTCTCCGGCATGAGCACCGACGGCGCCCCCTACTCCGGATTCCTCTACGCCGGTCTGATGATGACTTCCGACGGCCCAAAAGTACTCGAGTACAACGCCCGGCTCGGCGATCCCGAAACACAGGCCCTTCTCCACCGCATGGATTCCGATCTGCTCGCCACACTGCTGGATGGCGCCACCCCCGTCTGGAAACCCGCTCCCTCTGTTTGCGTCGTCCTGGCCGCCCACGGTTATCCCGGAGCCATCCGCACAGGCGACGTCATTACCGGACTCGACCACGCTTCATGCCAGGTGTTCCACGCCGGAACTGTTCTTCGTGACGGCGCCGTTGCCACCTCCGGCGGCCGCGTACTCGGTGTGACGCACAGCGGCCCAGGCCTTCAACAAGCCATCGACAACGCGTACCGCGAAGTAGCGAAAATCAACTTCGCCGGCATGCAGAAGCGCATGGACATTGGAGCCAAGGGCCTGAAGCGCTGGTAAACGCCATCCACGCCTTCCTCCTCACACCCCCCTTTCTCTTACTCGCACCCGCTGCTACAGTGTGAGTGCAGAACCCCTGCGCAGGAGGACCAGCATGAATTTGTCCGGCGCAACCGAACCCATCCTCACCACGGAAGAGTGGGATATCGTTCACGACCTTCTTTCCCGCGAGTGGTCCGAACTGGCCGTCGAAATTCGCCACACGGACAACGCCGAACTCAAGGCCCGGCTTCACCGCCGCCGTACCTGTATTCACGACCTGTTGCAACGCCTCTGGCCCGAAGTGGCTTAACCGCCGCTCCGGCGCGAAGTTCGCCAACACGTCTACAATTGAGCTATGGTATGGGGACGTAGCTCAGCTGGATAGAGCGTCCGCCTCCTAAGCGGAAGGCCGGCAGTTCGAATCTGCCCGTCCCTACCATGAAACTACTATCCCGTACCGAAACCCTCTCCCGGATGCAGGAGGTCATGGGATTTCTCCCTGTGGCGGCCACCACGCTTCCCCTCAACGTTCGCACTCTGCTCACCGAACAATTCCCCGCTTACACACGCCATAAAATTACCTTTCAAACCGACCCGGGCGACCATGTGCCCGCCTGGCTCCTGGTGCCTCACGCCACCGCCACGCGCTCCGCCATCTGCCTGCACTCAACCCAACGCTCCGGCAAGGACGAAACCGTGGGTATCGGGCAGCGCTTTTCACGCCATACGGCCAAGGAACTCGCCGAACGCGGCTACCTGGTCATTGCCCCAGACTACCCAAACTTCGGCGAATACTACCTCGACGTCTATGCTCTCGGCTATCAGAGCGCTTCCATGAAGGGCATCGTGAATCACCGCCGCGCCGTCGATCTCCTCCTCTCCCACGCCGGCATCCGCCACGTCGCAGCCGTCGGCCATTCCTTGGGGGGACACAATTCGCTCTTCCTCGCCGCTTTCGATGAGCGTGTCACAGCCGCCGTCACCAGTTGCGGTTTCACCTCGTTCGCCAAGTATTATGGCGGCGACCTCACCGGCTGGTCTCACCGCGGGTACATGCCGCGCATCGCCACGGTCTACAATCGGGATCCCCGCAGGATGCCCTTCGACTTTCCCGACGTTCTGGCCGCCATCGCGCCCCGCGCTCTCTTCGTGAACGCCCCGCTTCATGACGCCAACTTCGAGGTTTCCGGCGTGCGCGATTGCCTGCAAACCGCTGGTCCTCTCTTTCCCAAACAAAATCTGGAAGCCGCCTACCCCGACTCCGAACACGACTTCCCCGGCGAGGCTCGTCTGTCCGCCTGGCGCTTCCTCGATGACCGGCTCCGATAAGGGCTCCCCCGCCCCCAAATCCTTTCACACAATTCCGCTCATCCTCTCCCCGCCGGTCCGATAAGCATTCTGTACGCCCGGCCCGGAAGCGTTGGCGCCAAGTACCAACATTTCGCCGCCGGAATCGTCAGCGCCGTGGCGACAGTGGCATTGGACCCGGGTGTAATGCAAAGGCAAGAACAGGATCGAGGAGAAAGTTCATGAATTCGAATTACACTCTGCTGCGGAGCGTATCCGCCGCAGCTCTGGTTACCCTCAGTTTCGCGGCGATGTGTAGAGCCGCGGAGGAGCCCGTCCGCATCCCACAACCCACCGCGATGAGCAACGCCACGAACAAGGTTGCTCCCTCCTATCCCCCCGTTGCCCGCCAGCTCCGGTTGACCGGCGATGTCGAGGTGGATGTCACCATCGACGAGGACGGCAGAGTGCAGGACGCCAAGGTCGTCCGAGGCAATGCCGTATTCAGCGCCGCCACGGTGGACGCCGTGAAGAAGTGGTCATTCAAACCCATTCAGGTGCAGGGAAAAGCACAAAAAGTGCTCACTACCCTGACATTCAGCTTCAGACCCTAACCGTTCCTCTTGCAGGGACCGTCCCACGGGACCGGCGGGCCACACCCGCCGGCGCCGGAGGATCTCCGAGAAAGGTGTTTCATGTCCGACCTCGCCAAATCGAATGCTTCGACGATAACCGTGACCGCCAAGATCGGCTTCTTGGTTGGCTCCCTTGTGCTAGCCATAGCCCTGCTGAGTATTGTCTCTTTCCGTGCCATTCACAGCCTGTCTGGAGACCTCAACGAGGTGGCGCAAGTCACTTCCCGAAAGGCCCAACTGGCTGGCAGCCTCGCCGAGGAGCTATCGACGCTGAGCGCCGCCCGCCGCGCCACCATGCTCCAGGCGATGTTGAGCGACACCGCGCGAGTGGCACAGTTCAGGGCCCAGTGGGCGGAGTCCGAACGGAAGGTCCTCTCCCTTATGGACGAACTTCGCAAGATGGAAGCCTCCGAATCCGAGAAACAACAACTCCGGCAGGCCAACGAATCGCTCGATAGGATGATTCAGCTCTCCCGGACCATGTCGGACAATCTGAACAGCCAGCAGATCGACGCCGCCGTCAAGCTCCAAACCGATCTTCTCAACCCCGCCCAACAACTGATTCGCACGGAGGTGGTAAAGTTTGCCAGTACCCAGCGCCAGACGATGGAAAGCTCCGTCGAAAAGACGCAATCGAGCGCCACTTGGAATCAGTGGATTCTCGCCGTTTTCGTTCTTCTGTCCGTCGCAGGAGGCCTCGTTTCCCTGTTTCTCCTGAAGCGCGTGACGCGTGAGTTCCGCACAGTGGCGACGCGGCTGGCACGCGATGCCATGCAGGTGGCCACCGCCGCCGGACGAGTACGCTCCGCCAGCAAGCTGCTTGCCCAGGGCGCCAGCGAGCAGGCCGCCTCGCTCGAGGAGACCTCGGCCTCGGTGGAGGAGATCAACTCCATGACCAAACAGAACGCCCACCATTCGCAATCCGCCGCCCAACTCTCCCAAAGCGCCACCAGTCTCCTGGCGGCCGCCAATCAGAAGTTCGAGCAGATGAAGTCCTCCATGAACGACATCAACCAGTCTTCCGAAAAGATCTCCCGCATCATCCATGTGATCGACGAGATCGCTTTCCAGACGAACATCCTGGCTCTGAATGCCGCCGTCGAGGCTGCCCGCGCCGGTGAGGCAGGCATGGGCTTCGCCGTCGTGGCCGACGAGGTTCGTAACCTGGCCCAACGCTCAGCTCAAGCCGCCAAGGACACCTCGGCTCTCATCGAGGATTCCATTCGCAGCTCACGCGACGGCCGCGACCGCGTCAGCGAGTTGGTTGACTCCATGCGCGTCGTAACCGAAAACACCACTCAATCCAATGAGCTGAACGCCCAGGTGAACGCCAGCTCGGAACAGCAGGCGCACGGCATCTCCCAGATCAGCCAAACCATCCTGCAAATGCAGAATGTCACCTCGCAAACCGCCGCCAACGCCGAGGAAACGGCCGCCGCCGGAGAGGAGATGGCTGAGTTAAGCAGCGGCCTGCAGGTATCCATCGACCACTTCCACGAAATGGTCGGCCACGAATCCAGTCTCGACAACGAACTGCAACCAGCCCGCTCCCACTGATCTCATGCGGCGGCGGATACACAAACGGGGATGGCGCGCGCCATCCCCGCTGTTGTTTTCGTGCCGCCAGCGCGGCCCGGATCCCGGCTACACGTCCAGGTTCCTGACATCCAGCGCGTTTTCCTCGATGAACTTCCGGCGATTTTCCACGTTCTCGCCCATCAACGTCGAGAAGATTTCGTCGCTCTCCACCAAGTCGCGCAGTTCCACGCGCAGCAGTGTACGGGACTCGATATTCATCGTCGTCTCCCACAACTGTTCCGAGTTCATTTCGCCCAGTCCCTTGTAACGCTGGATCGAGGCGTCGCGCATCCCTTCGCCTTTCAGGAACTGCAATAGCTCCTTCCAGTCGGTTCGGGCCTCCACCGCGCCGCTTTCCTTGGCCACGGCGAACGGCGGGTGATTGTAGCGGTCAATCTGTTTGGCCAGCGAGCGCATCTTCCGGTACTCGGGCGTCGCCGCCAACTCCAGGCTGATCTTGCGCAGCGCGTTCAGATGGTCGTGGAAGGTAATGGCCCACGCCGAATGCTCCTCATCCTCCACCCATTGCGGAGCAACCTTCAACTCCTGCAAACGGTCGAACACGCCTTGCAGGTTGGCCTTCTCCTGGAAGTCCGCCTTGGTGTCGAGCTTCCACGTGGTGTTCATCAGCGCTTCCACCACGCGCGCATCGCGTACATGGCGCTCCACCTTCCTGGCCAGCAGTTGAAACTCATCCAGCGAGATCAGAAAGTTCCTCAACTCCGTGCCTTCCAGCGTGTGCGCCGGAACGCCGTTCTGCGCCGTGGTCACCTTCACGTTCTCGGTGGCCCGCCGCAGGATCTCTTTCGTGAAGTCCGCGTCGTTCTTGATGTACTTTTCGCTCTTCCCCTTCTTGATCCGGTACAGCGGCGGCTGCGCCACGAAGACGTGGCCGCGATTGATCAATTCCGGCATGTGGCGGAAGAAGAAGGTAAGCAGCAGAGTGCGGATGTGCGAACCGTCGACGTCGGCGTCGGTCATGATGATGATCTTGCCGTAGCGCAGCCGGGTGATGTCGAAATCATCCTTGCCGATGCCCGTTCCGATCGCGGTGATCATCGCGCGAATTTCCTCGTGCGAGAGCATTTTGTCGTAACGCGCCTTCTCGACGTTCAGGATCTTGCCCTTCAGAGGGAGAATCGCCTGATACTTCCGGTCGCGCCCGGTCTTGGCCGTGCCGCCCGCGGACTCACCCTCCACCAGGAACAGTTCGCAGCGCGCGGGATCCTTCTCCTGGCAGTCGGCCAGTTTGCCCGGAAGCCCGCCTCCGTCCAGCGCGCCCTTGCGGCGTGTCAGATCGCGCGCTTTGCGCGCCGCTTCACGCGCCCGAGATGCATCGATCGCCTTGGAGACGATCTTCTTCATCACCGAGGGGTTCTTGTCGAAGTACTCGCCCAGCTTCTCGTTCACCACCTGCTTGACGAAGCCTTCGATGTCGGAATTCAGTTTGCCCTTGGTCTGGCCTTCGAACTGGGGCTGCGGCAACTTCACGCTCACCACGGCCGTCAGGCCTTCGCGCACGTCGTCGCCCGTCAGGCTCTCCTTGTCCTTGAACAGGTTCGCCGCCGTCCCGTAGGCGTTGATCGTCCGCGTCAAGGCGCTGCGGAAACCCGACAGGTGCGTGCCGCCATCGCGCGTGTTGATGTTGTTGGCGAAGCTGAACAGCGTCTCGGAGTAGCTGTCGTTGTACTGGAGCGCGATTTCGACGGTCACTTTGGCGCCGTTCGGCATGTCGCGCTCGCCCTCGAAGGCGATCGGCTTGTCGTGCAGCATCTGCTTCCCGCGATTCAGATGCTGAATGAACTCCGAAATGCCGCCCTTGTAGAAAAATTCGTGGGACTTCACCAGATCCACGCGCTCGTCACTCAACGTGATCCTCAAACCGCTATTCAGGAAGGTGAGCTCGCGCAGGCGCTGGGCCAGCGTGTCGAAGTTGAACTCGGTCATCTCCATGATGGTCGGGTCCGGCTTGAAGGTCACCTTCGTACCCGTCTTCGCGCCGGCCTTACCCGTCTTTTCCAGACGGCCCTTCGGAACGCCGGCTTCGTAGCGTTGCTCCCAAACCGCCTTGTCGCGGTAGATTTCCAATTGCAGCCACTCGCTCAGCGCGTTCACGCAACTCACGCCCACGCCGTGCAGTCCGCCGGAAACCTTGTAGCTGTTCGAATCGAACTTGCCGCCGGCGTGCAGTTTCGTCATGACAATCTCGGCCGCCGACACCCCGAACTCTTCCTTGATGTCCACGGGAATGCCGCGGCCGTTGTCTGTCACCGTGACCGAGTTGTCGATGTGGATCGTCACGGAGATTTCGGTGCAGTAGCCCGCCAGTGCTTCGTCCACTGAGTTGTCCACCACCTCGTACACCAGGTGATGCAGTCCGGCTTCGCGCGTGGAACCGATATACATCGCCGGACGCAAGCGCACGGCTTCCAGCCCCTCCAGGACTTTAATACTCGATGAATCGTAAGCTTCCGGTGTTGCCATATACTCCTTAAACTCTTCCCGTCCCGTTCCTGTCCGCACCGCCAGGGCGGCGCCGTCAGATGCGCATCGGCATGATGACGTAGCGGTAGATGAAATTCACCTCGTCGCCCGCCGGCCGCATTTCGCCCGCGCTGGCGGCATCCTTGAAATGGAAAGCGACACTGGATTCGCCACACGCTTTCAGAAAATCCAACACGTACAGCGCGTTGAACCCGATCTCCACGCTCGGACCATCGTAGGTGGCGCCAATGCTGTCCTCGCTCTCGCCGGTTTCCGACAACGAAGAGTGAATCTTCAACTCGCCCGCCGATACCTGCACACGCACCGCGCGGGAGCGTTCGTCGCTGAACTGCGCCACGCGCTCAATAGCCGCCTTCAACTCATCCTTGGCCAGTATCACCGCATGAGGATGCTCCTTCGGCAGCACACGCTCGTAGTCCGGGAAATTGCCCGTCAGCTTCCGGCTGATGAGCAGCCGCTCGCCAATCTGAAAAAACAGGTGATTGTCAGTCGCCGAAAAAGCGATGGCCGTTTCGCCACCCGCCTCTGCCGACAACTTCAGAATTTCTCCCATGGCCTTGCGCGGAATCAGCGCACGGAAGCCGCTGGCTGCCCCCTCGTTTTCCAGGACGCGTTCGGTCATCGCCAGACGGTGGCCATCGGTGGCCACCATCACCAGCCCGTCTGCCTTCAGCAGCATCAACGCCCCGTTCAGGGTAAAACGCGACTCTTCGTTCGATATGGCGAAGATCGTCTGCTGGATCATCGAAGACAGCAAACCCAACGGAAGATCGGCCACCTTCTCCGACGAGGCGGGCAGTTCCGGATAGCTGTCACGCGACATGCCGGCAATCCGCGTTCGCGAACGCCCGCATGTGATGTTGGCCCAGTGGTTGTCTGCCACCTTCACGGAAATTTCCGCCTCAGGCAGCAGCCGCACATAGTCCAGCAGCCGTTTTGCGGGAATCGTCCCGGAACCAGACTTTTTAACCTTCGCGGGACATGAGCACCGAATGCCCAGTTCCAAATCCGTGGCTGTCAGTGTAATCTTCTCGCCCGAAGCTTCCACCAGCACATTGGACAAAATCGGAATCGTTGTCCGCTTCTCCACCACGCCCTGTAGCAGGCCTAGCTCACGAACCAAATCGGATCTTGCGATGGTGAATTCCATATTCCTCTCTCTGGGCGATTCCGCCCTCTCCCTGTGACTCACTTCACGGGCACGCTCCTGTCTTTTTTCTTACAGGATTGAACCTCTCTATCTATCTATCGTAGGAATCGGTGCTGTGGAAATGTGAATATCTCTCTAAATTATACAAAAACAAAAGCGTTCCTGTCCTGAGCCGTTGTTGAAAACATCCGTACGGCATTGCGGATACCAAGAGCGCGGCCAGCGTCCACAACTTTTCCAAATCCTTTTCGGGCGCCCATCTGTGGAAATCTCAGCAACTCTAATTAAATGAATCAATTGTGCTGTGGATGAGCCTGTTCAAATCCGAATCGCGATGGCGCAGCTGCTCGATCTTCTGAATCGAGTGCAACACAGTCGTGTGGTGCTTTCCCGAAAAGTAGCGGCCAATCTCAGGCAGCGAGGCATTCGTCAATTCTTTCACCAGGTACATCGCCACCTGCCTCGGATAGGCGATGTTGGGCGCGTTGGTCTTCTGCTTGAGTTGGCCCGGCTGGAGCGAGAACTTGTCGGCCACCAGCCGCACCACGCTATCAATGGTCGTCCTGCGATCGGAGCCCGCGTGGAGATGCTTCAGCACCTGCCGGGCCATGTCGATCGTCACAGGCTCGTTGGTCACACTCGAGTAAGCCAACAGTTTGATGAGCGCGCCCTCCAGTTCTCGCACGTTCGACCGTGTCTTGGTAGCGATAAACACGCGCACATCCTGGGGAAGCTGAATCCCCTCCTGTTCGGCCTTCTTGTCGAGGATGGCCATTTTCGTCTCAAGGTCCGGAGCCTGGACATCCACAAGGAGTCCCCATTCAAAACGCGAGCGCAGACGGTCCACCAGTCCCGTCGTCTGCTTTGGCGCCATATCGCTCGACAACACAAGCTGCTTCTGGTGGTCGTATAACTCGTTGAAGGTGTGAAAAAATTCTTCCTGCGTCCGTTCGCGATTGGCCAGAATGTGGACATCGTCCACCAGCAGCACGTCGGCGGACCGGTAATGCTGATGGAACAGCGGCATGCGATCCGTGCGGATGCAGGTGATGAGCTGGTTCATGAAGCGCTCGCTCGACGTGTAGACAATCCGCAAATTGGGCGAACGCTTCAGCAACTCATGGCCGATGGCATGAATCAGGTGCGTTTTACCCATGCCCACGCCGCCGTAAATGAACAGCGGGTTATAGCTTTTCGCCGGGCTGTCGACAACGGCACGCGCCGCGGCGTGAGCGAACTGGTTGCACGACCCGACGACGAAACTGCTGAACGTGTAGCGCTGGTTCAGGGACCCGACCGGGCCTCCAAACAGCGAATCGGCGCCGGGGGAACTCGCCGCAGCCGTGGCGCCGCCTCCCGCCGCGGACATTCCGGAGGAGGCGTCGGCCATCCGGTAGATCACCTCGAACCCGCCCGCCCCTAACTCTTGCAGGGCTGACCGGATATCCTCGCTAAACTCCTTCTCCAACCACTCCCGATTCACCTGGTTGGGAACCAGCACCACCAATCGCTGTCCGTCCAGTGAATGCTGGGTGGTACGTGCCACCCAATTCTGAAAACCTTCCCCGGTCAGGCGCGCCGCCAATCGCTCCTTAACCTGCTCCCATAGTTCCATAATGCCTAAACTTCCCGCCCGCTCCGTCCGGCATGACTGCCGCCGGGCCTGTTGCTATCTCCGATGAGTACGATCCACACACAAATCCCACATGATTTCCACAGAATTTTCACATGAGTGGATCGGCAGGCCGGGGGAGACGAACGATGTCAATTCCGATCGCCGCCGGGTCGGCCCATCCCGCGAAAGACCTGCGCCCGGAACTACCCGCAGAGTGCAGTCTAGCATAAACATCAGTCTTGAGCGCATTTGATTTCAAAGAAATTACTACCTTGTTTTCAATAACTTGTAGATATTACACAAACCGTGTCTGGAACCGGATTGCTCACTCACTGATCCGTGTTAGAGTCGTCTACCATGCCCCGGAGCTACCTTCTCCTCCTCTTTGCAGCGGTTCTTCCGGCGCAGCAAAAGATCACCCTTCCGTCCACTTTGGATGGCGCCGCCCAACCCATATTTGTGTGGTTCCCCACCGGCGTAACCAAACGCGTACCACTGGTCGTACACCTGCACAGTTGGTCGGCCCACTTCGACAGTTCCGAAGCCTGGCAGGTAGCACTTAAGGAAGCACAGGATCGCCAGTGGGCATTCGTGGCGCCGGAATTTCGCGGACCCAATGAACGTCCCGAAGCCTGCGCCTCGCCCGAAGCCCGGCAGGACATCCTTGACGCCGTTGACTACATGTATCGTAGATACCCGATCGACCGCTCCCGCACATTTCTACTCGGTGGCTCAGGTGGAGGCCACATGACGCTCGTCATGGCGGCTCATACGCCCGAACGCTGGCGGGCAGCCTCAGCCTGGGTTCCTATCGCCGACCTCACCGAGTGGTATGCCGAGACCAAACGCCGCGGCTTGCGTTACTGGAAGATGCTGGAAGGGTGCACCGGTGGGCCTCCCGGCGGTGCTGCCGGGCTCGAATACTCTGCCCGCTCTCCACTTCCTCTCCTCGCCCGCGCTCGCGGTTTGGCCCTCGATATTCAAACCGGCATCCACGACGGCCACACAGGCTCGGTCCCGGTTTCTCACTCCCTGCTGGCCTTCAACGCGCTTGCCACCGCCAACGGCGTGCCGGAGGCCGCGTTCAGTCCCGGGGAAATCGCTACGATTGTTGAATCCGAGCGTCTTCCGTCCGGCTATCTGGCCCCGCCGGTTGAGAAACGCCGAACTCCCATCCTGCACCGCCGCTCCGCCGGCCCGGCGCGCATTACGCTTTTCGAGGGAGGGCACGAGACCGACTTTCCGGCTGCGTTCACCTGGTTCGACAGCCTCGCGGCTACCTCTTCCTCCTCACTGCCGTAGATCGGTGACGGTTGGCTTGGAGAATTCAACCACGCGGCTGCCCAACTTCTCGCGCTGGCCGAAACTACTCCAGCATCGCAGTACTCCTGGCGCCCGGCGCCTGGGGTCCGCTCAATGAGCGAAGCGTTCATGCACATCGTGGAACCAACTACTCGATCATGGGCCAAGCCGGAGTTCCCCAACTGTTGCCCTTCCCCGCCCCCGAAGCGGGAGCCGAGAAAGGCATCACTAAAAAGGAAGAGATAGTACCTTGGCTCAGGGCCTCCTTCGACGCTGTCCGAAGAAGCTTCAGGATTGCGGACACTCAGAAAAACGCGGCTTTCCTTGGCAAGGAAACCCCGGTAGGAAACCTCTTCCTCCGGATCCTCGTGCCCACCCACGAACACATGGGGCAAGCCATCGCCTATGCCCGCATGAACGGGATTACGCCCCCCTGGGCGCACCAATAAAAAAGACCCCGGACCGTGGTCCAGGGTCCTCTTCGCGAAGGTCTTCCGCCAGTCAGTACAGCAGCTTCAAGCCGAACTGAATGCGGCGCGGTTCGCCTGCCGAGTTGATCGTGCCGACGGCAGGGCTGGTGATGTTTGCATTCGGATTGCCGAAAGCCGGCGTGTTCGACGCATTGAAAGCTTCGGCGCGGAACTGCAGCCGGAAGCGTTCAGTGATGCTGAAGTACTTGGCCAGTGAGAAGTCCAGGTTCGTCACGCCGGGGCCGTACAGAATGTTGCGGCCCGAGTTGCCGTAGGTATACTGCGGCTGCACCTGGAACGCGCTGACGTCGAACCAGCGGTCAATCGAACGTTGGCCGCCAGAAAGCGACCCATCGCCGATGCGGTTCGGACGGTCGGCGCCACCGGCATTCGTGATGCCGCCGGAGGTGGTTACCGTGTAAGGCTCGCCGGTGGTTTTCGAGAAGACACCGCCCACCTGCCAGCCGCCAAGGATGGCATCCACAACGCGGTTGGCGTTGGTCATGTGCGCCTTGCCACGGCCGAACGGCAGCTCATAGGTGCTGCTGAAGATGAACGCGTGACGGATGTCAGTCAGCGAGCTACCGCGATTCTGATTGCGGTTCCACACATAGGTGGCGCCGGTACCCTCGCCATTGCCAGTCTCATCCAGGTTGTCCACCGCGTGGGACCAGGTGTAGGAGCCCAGGAAGGTCAGCCCTTTGCTGAAGCGCTTCTCAAGCTTGGTGATCAGGCCGTTGTAGCTCATGCCGCCATAGGGCACCATGACGTTCACGCTGTTATAGAACGGCCAGAGCCGCAGGTTGTTCACAGGCGTCGAGGACGGCTGTATGTTGTAGGGGACGTTGTAATTCAATCCACCCAACATCTTGCGCGTTCCGTTGCCGTTGTAGCCCACGGTGAGCAGGGTATCGAAGGGCAGTTCGCGCTGAACGTCGAAGAAGTACTGCATCGAGTACTGCGTTGGAAGGTAGCGGCTCGGCGCCTCGATACCAACCGAGTTCGGTCCCGGCACCTGGGTCGCAGGCAGCGTCACGGCCGGGAAGCCATCTTTCAGAACGAGGCGGGAGTTGATGCGATCCAGCGTGGCGAAGGACACCTCCACGAAGGTAGGCGCCTGGTTTTGTGCGCGCGCCCACTGGGTTTGCAGGGCGTCGGCTCGTGCGTAAATAATGCCGGCGCCGGCGCGGAACACGGTTTTGGACGTCACCTTGTAAGCCAGGCCCAGACGCGGTGCGAAATTGTTCTTGTCGTTCTGGCAGCCGCACTCGCCGGGTTGTAAGAAGGTCTGCTTCAGGCGGGCGTTGGGTCCAAGATTGTTGAAATCCAGCTCGAAGTAGGAAATGCCGCCATCCGGAGCGCTCGGAGCGAAGAAGATGTCGTAGCGGAGGCCGAGATTCAAGGTCAGGTTCGGCGTGACCTTCCAGTCATCCTGGATAAAGCCGGCGAACGTGGTGGCGGCAAGATACTCGCCGTTCTCGTTGCCAACGGTGCCGTTGGCCGCCAGGCCCAGCATGAACTCAGCCATGCCATCCGCGGTCGCGCCGCGATTGGCCGGGTTGGCCGTGAATTCGCGGTTGAATGCGAACTGGCCGCGCGAAAAGCGTGAAGAGTTGCGGAACAGGTCCTCGCGCCGCACCTCGCCGCCGAAGCGGATGTTGTGTTTGCCCCAGCTCTTGAACATGGTGTCGTTGAACTGGTAGGTGCGCTGGTTGTTCACATTGGGCCAGAAGGTGCGCGAACCGATCTCCGTGTAGCCTGCCGGCGAGAAACGCGAAAGACCGTGGTCGTTGGAGGTGGCCAGGTTCACTTTCGGAATGCCCTTGATGCCATATTCGTCGAACAGCGCGGTGGTGTAAGGGATGTCGAACTTGGTGTTGATGTCCGTGATGCCCACGCGGAACTCGTTGGTCAGCGTCGCGCCGAAGGTGTAGGTGTGCGTCAACGCGATGGAATTACTGTCGATCACGGTGGTGGTGGCCAGAGCGCCATCGGCGGGCATGGGTAGCGGACCGGGCTCGTACCGGTCCCGATCGCGGCGGCTGTAGCGGCCGGACACGCGGCTGCGGTCGCTGATGTTGTGATCGCCCTTCAGGTCGTAGGTGTTCACATCGTTGGATTCCGACCCGACATAGAAATGGTTGTTGGCGATCTTCGATTCGTCGGTAGCCCTCGGATATAGAGCCAGCAGCTTGGGGAACAGCGGATCCCAGCGGTTC
Organism: Bryobacterales bacterium; assembly: GCA_020852175.1. Lineage (GTDB taxonomy): Bacteria > Acidobacteriota > Terriglobia > Bryobacterales > Bryobacteraceae > JAFLBB01. Next base: position 148,856 of record JADZBH010000005.1, read on the forward strand.
TTGGGGACGATATTGCCTGCAAACGGCTGGCGGGTGAAGCTGGTGGGCGTACCCACAGCGGTTGCCGGATCGAAGATCGGGCGTATACGGCTAAAATTGCCGTCGCGAACCTCCGCCACCGGCACGGTTGCCGTGAAACTGCGGCCTAACCGGGTGCGTGTACCTTCGAATGAGCCGAAAAAGAAGGTCTTGTCTTTCCGGATTGGGCCGCCGATGGTGCCGCCGAACTGGTTTTGCTTGTAATCCGGCTTCGGCGTGCCGCTCCGGTTGGCGAAGAAGTTCGTGCCGTCCAGTTTCGAGTTCCTTAGGAACTCAAACAGGGTGCCATGTACGCCGTTGGTACCGGACTTGATGTTCACAAACACTTGGCCGCCCATACGGTTGCCGTACTCCGCGGAAAGATTGTTGGTCACCACGCGAAACTCGCCGACGGCATCGACGCTCGGTTTGATCGCCTGCGCTTCGAAACCGATGGGGCCTCCTGAGTAGGTCATGGAGTTATCCACGCCGTCGATGTTCACCTGTACCTGGTAGCCGTGCTGGCCGCCAGCCGAAAACACCCCCTCGCTTTCGGGACGGGACCCGCGCGCAGCCGTGGTCCCGGCGCTCAACCGCGCCAATTCCAGGTAGTTGCGCCCGTTCAACGGCAGCTCGACAATCCTTTTGTTGTCGACCACCTGGCCGACGGTCGCGGTTTCCGAATCGAGCAACGCAGCAGCCGCACTGACACTGATGCTCTCGGTCACCGAACCGGGTTTGAGCACGAAGTCGACGCGGGCCGTCTGGTTTACGTCGAGCTTGATTTCCGGAACCTCACCTGTGGAAAAACCCGCCATGGAGGCCGCTATCTTGTACCGGCCAACCGGAAGGGTCGGCACCGTGTACAAACCGGTTTCATTGGTTTTTGCTTCACGCCGGAGACCGGTATCGAGGTTGGTGAGAACCACCTCGGAACCGATAATCGCACCTTGCGATTGATCCTGGACAATTCCCTGGATCGAACCGGTCTGAGCGACCAAGGCCATCGATCCCAGGGCTAGCAGTGTGACAATCCGAGCCTTGATAGACATCATGCGCCGCATTATATCAGCTACATCTTGACAGGAAAATAGAAAAATCAAGCGTTTACCTTTGGTTGTAGGGGAGCGAGGGACCGGCGGCCCCTGGGGATTTTCAGGGACCCCAATTTGACAACTGTGCCCCCTTCTGCCAAGATAGTGTCTGCGCCTCACACTCACCCCGTGCGAGGTGCACGCTCCCAAAATCCGGCGGTTCCCCAACCGCCGGATCCGCCTTCTCCCGCGCAGGACCAAGCGCTGGTAGAGGTGGGCCGAGCGGGAGTAACTCAGTTGGTAGAGTGCAACCTTGCCAAGGTTGATGTCGCGGGTTCGAATCCCGTCTCCCGCTCCATTGTTTTTCACTCCTTCCCGGTGGATCCAAAGCCCCCTTCTCCGCGCCGCGTTTCTCCCACGTTCCCTTCATCCCACAGCACCGCTTCATAGCGGGCCACCACCATTTGCGCGATCCGTTCGCCTCGCTTCACCGTATAGGCTTCCCGGCCTAAATTCAGGACAATCACCTTTACTTCGCCGCGATAGCCCGGGTCGATCGTCCCCGGAGAGTTCGGCAGAATCAACGCGTGTTTCAAGGCAAGCCCGCTCCGCATACGAACCTGGGCTTCATGTCCCGGCGGGATCTCCACCCGCAAGCCCGTAGGTACCAGTCCAGGCACGCCGGGTTCTAAGCGCACATCTTCCACTGAGTAAAGGTCCATTCCAGCATCCTCGCCCGGACCATGGGCATATCGCGGCAGTTGTGCGTCGGGATGGACGCGCTCAATCCGAATTCTCATCCACTCTCCCTAGGAGGAATCGTTACACTATCAGTTTGGCCGAAAAACGTGTCATAACGGTCGCCGGTATTCCTCCGGAGGCTTGCGCATACGCTTTGGCGCGGTACTCCCGTTCACCGGACTCCATTGCCGCGTCCCTGGACTGGGTGCGCGCTCACGACTCGTCTAAATTCCTGGACAGCTTCTATTTTCAGTATGGCCACGCCTCCATCGCCGACCTCGGCCACCTGGTGTTCTGCTTTGAAGGCATTTCGGAGCTGGCGGCCACCGAGATCGAGGATGAGCAGCTTTGGGACGGCCAGGCCCGTTCCTCACGGTATCAGGACTTCTCCCGTTCCGGCTTCCTGACGCCCGCCGAATTCAACTCCAGGCAGGCCGACATCTATCAACATGCCGGGCTCGATCTGCTGGCCGCTTATGAGAAGGTCCACGCTCAGATTTTCGAATACTTCACGGAGAAACTACCCCGCCCCGAGGCGATGAAACAGGATGCCTACCAGCGCAACCTGACCGCACGCGCCTTCGACGTGTCCCGGTATCTTCTCTTCTTCGGCGTGCCGACCGGTGTCGGCCAGGTGGTGAGCATCCGCACGTTGGAACGCCAGATCGGGCGGCTGAAGGGTAGCGAGTACGCCGAACTGCGCGAACTGGCCGCGGAGATGCTGCAAGCATGCGCCGGGAAACCGGATTGCGCCTGGGATGCCGCCTCGGCCAACACTCCGCTGGCGCCCACACTGGCCAAATATTGCGAAGCCGACCCGCACAGGTTGCGGGCCACGGCCGATCTGAAGCTTTGGGCGAAACAGAACCTGCCCCATGCGGCCGGAGCGCGCATTGACGATGTCGACCTGCTGAAACCGGCGAACACCGCCGCCGATATCGTGGCCACGCTGCTCTACCCGGTCACAGACAGGCCCTTCCGGGAGCTATATGAGCTGGCCTGCAAATGGAATGACGCCCGGCGTGCCGAGGTGATCGACCTGGCCATGCAATCGCGCCTGCGCAAGGACGACCTGCTCCGCGAATTCCGCGGCAACCTCTACGCGTACGACATCGTGATGGACATCGGCGCCTACCGCGATCTTCACCGCCACCGCCGTTGCCAGCAGTTCCGCCAGGCCTACTCCGGCAAACTCGGCTACGAAACACCGGACGCCATTGGACAGGCGGGCGCCGCCGACACCTACCACGACGCCATGCGATCCGCTTTCGCCGCCATCGGCCAGTTGCCCGAGCCCGGCTCGCACTACCTGATGCCCTTTGGGGCGCGCGCGCGTTTCCTCTTTAAGATGGACTTTGCCGAGGCCGAGTACATCTCCCGCCTGCGTTCCGGCGTGAAGGGACACTTCTCCTACCGCAGCGTCGCCTGGCGCATGAAGGAACGGATGGTGGCGCTCGAACCGGAACTGGGACGATTGATCGAAGCGACCCCGCCCTGGGTCGAGGACCCACTTACGAGATAGGCCATGAATCCACAACCCACCAAGGTGAATCTATCGCAGACGCCCGACTACCGCGAATCCTACGCGAACTCCGTGCAGGTGCGCGTGAACCTCTGGGATTTCTTCCTCATGTTCGGCACCATCCAACAAAGCGTGCCGGAAGAGGTGAACATCACGAATTTCCAGGGAATCTACTTGAGTCCTCAACAGGCCAAAGCGCTTGCCAACCTGTTGCAGCAGAACCTGCAGCAGTACGAGGCCGCGTTCGGAACGATTCAACTGGAACCACAAAAAACGGGAACCGGCAGCCCCATTCACTAGGCCGCCGGCTCCCGTGATTGGAACCGTGCTACTTGGCGCGGCTCAGTTCCCGGCCGCCACTGCTCCCTGTTGCAGCTCGACGGCCAGTTGAACGTGTTTGGACGCCATCTCGAAGGCCTCGCGCGAAGCGCGGCGCGTCTGCACGGCGAGCTTACGCTCCTCGGCGCTCTTCTGGGGAACCATCGAAGGCCACTTATGCGCCAGGGCCGGTTTCGGCTGCTCGCTGAACTGCCTGGCCCTGCTCTCGTGCTCCAGGGCCTTGGCTTCCATCGCCTCGCCACGCAACCGGAACAGCTTCGCCACCCTGGCGTGATCCGCGGCAGTGGTGGCTTCCCGTGCCATGCGGTGCAACTTGACGGATTCGCTCACCGGTTCCGCCGCTACGGCCTGGGCCGCTCCGGCGGTGGTCATCAGGAAGGCGGCTGCCGCGGCAAACGCCGTCAAGGCCATCGTCTTCAGTGAGGTTTTCATCGCGGTCATAGCTCCTGTATCCATGAAACCGCGAAAGCCTCTTCCTTCACGATCCGAAAAATTACGGACCGCCCGTCACGCCCATCCTGATCGCATACTGAACCAGTTCAGCGCTGGTCTTCAGGCCAAGATCGTCCATCATGCGGTATTTGTGCGTTTCCACCGTGCGCGCCGATATACCCAGCAAGCCGCCAATCTCCTTGGCCGACTTTCCTTCGGCCAGCAGTTGCAGCACCTCACGCTGACGTCCCGTCAACTCGATGGTTCCCTTGACATGACGCCGCGTGCCGTCGAGCAACTCCATGACCGCGGGGTTGCGCACCTGCGGCGAAAGATAGGCGCCGCCGCGCAGCGCCGTCTGAACCGCCTCCACCAGTTCATCCGAGGCGGCATGCTTCAGCACATAGCCGGAAGCGCCCGCCTCCAGCGCACGTGTAGCGTAGACGACGTCCGGATGCATGGTGAGCATCACGACCTTGGCCGTGCTGCCCGCCTCCCGCAGCTTGCGCGTGGCCTCGATGCCATTCAGCAGGGGCATGGACACATCGGCCACCACCACGTCCGGGGACAGCCGCAGCACAAGCTCCACAAGCTCCTGGCCGTTGGAGGCTTCTCCGATCAACTCGAACTCGTCGCGCAGCAGGCCGCGCAGACCCTCCAGCACGATCTTGTGATCGTCGGCGAGAATGACACGCGGCTTCTTCATGCAGGCAACTCCGCCACGATGCGCGTCCCCTCGCCGGGAGCCGACTCCACCCGCAAGCTGCCGCCCAGAAGGCGCATCCGTTCTTCCATGCTGGCAAACCCCAACCCGGCACGCCATTCCGGCGCGGTTCGATCGAAGCCGCGGCCATTGTCGGAGACCGTGAGCGCCACGCCCTCCGCCGTCTCTCGCAGCGTGACACTCACTTCGCCCGCGGCCGCGTGGCGCGCGATGTTACGCAAGGCCTCCTGCACAACGCGGTACAAAGCCAGTTGCGTCTCGGCGGGCAGGCTGTCCGCCCCGGGATCCACGGCCAGATCCACGGGCGGGCCGCCACGCTCGAAGAAACCCCGGCATTCACCCTCGATAGCGGCGGCCAGTCCCAGGTCGTCAAGAACCGCCGGATGTAGACGCCGAGACAAACCGTGAATATCGCCGGACAGCCGCGCCATCTCTTGCTGCAAGCGCTCCAAGCCTTCGCGCCACTCCGCCGGGTCACGCGCCGGAGACAGCTTCAGGCGGCCGGCTTCAATGGCGATCGACGCCATGCGCTGCGTCACGTCATCATGCAGTTCGCGCGCCAGCCGTTGCCGTTCCACCTCCTGCGAATCGATCAGGCGGCCAGTGAGTTCCCGCAGCTTCTGGTGGGCTTCGTCGAGACGGTCGCGGGACACCGTGGTGGTTCGCAGGTCGTCCGCCATGCGGTTGAACGAACCGGCGAGCTGGCCCAGTTCATCCGCCGAGCGGACGGGGATGTGGGAGCTGAAATCGCCCGCGCCCAGTTGCCGCGCGTGCGCCGCCAACTCCAACACCGGCTGCGTTACGGAGCGTCCCAGCCACCAGGCTGCCGCGAAGAAGACACCGGCGATGAGAATTCCCCAGCCGGCGATGCGGCGCTGCATGTCGCGAACGGGCGCGAAGGCCTGGCTGGCGGGCTCCTCGGCGATCAGGGTCCAGCGCACGTCGGGGAGGTCGATGGGGACCGCGGTGCGCAGCAGCGGCCCTTCGCCGGGCGCACGCGAGCCGGCGCGTGGCACGCCTTCGCGACCGGCGATGAACTCGAACGCAGCGTCATCGGCCAGCACGCGATTCACCTCGTCCACGGACACCTGGATCGCCAACACACCCAGCTTGGCGCCGGCACGCCAGATGGGCGCTGCCACGAATGCCGCCAATTCGCCGTGCGAAATGGCGTAGGGCTCGTAGTCCACCATCACGGCTTGTTCCACGGAGCCCAGTTGCAACGCCCGCTGGTAAACCTGCGACAGGCCCGTACCGGCCAGCGGCGCTTCCTCCAGCCTGCCGCCAAGGTCCGCCTCCTTGCGCACCGTGTAAAGCACGTGCCCGGCGGTGTCGATCAGGAATATGTCATAGAAGCCGAACGCGTTCTGGTAGCGGTGGAACGTCGGATGGTAGCGTGCGTGCACCTGGCCGTAGCGGCCTCCGCCCGCGGGCTCCACAAGAAGGTCGCGCGCGCTGGGCGCGTGCGGATTGTTCTCCAGAAAGAGCCTTCGCAGCAACGCGGTCCGCGCCGCCTCCGTGTGGCCCATTGCCGTCCAGGCTTCGCTGAACTCCGCGATGGCGACCAGGGTCGATTCATCGCTCGATAAGGCGAGGACATGGTTGCGCACGTCGTGAAAGTAGCGCTCTACCTGCCGCTTCGTGGCCGCCGCCACTTGCCCCAGGCGGTCGAGCGTGGCCTTCTCCAGTGCGGCGGAAGCGCCCGCGGACGCCTCGTACCCCGTTACGGCGATGGCCACGAGCGCAAGAGCCACGAAGGCCGCCTGCAAACGGGTGCGGTAGGAAGCGAACATCAGCCCCTGTCGTACCACAGGGTTGCTGGCGCGGTCCACACCCCGCTTTCCCCTTGCCCCATGAGCGCCGGAGGGCGCGCGTTACAGTGGTAGAAGTTCGCACGCTCATGATTGGTCTGCATCGGGTGTCCAAGGTATTTGCCGGAAAGCGCGATGTCACCGCGCTTCATCCTCTGGATTTGAGGATTCCAAAGGGCGAGATGGTGGCCATTACCGGCGCGTCAGGCTCGGGCAAATCGACCCTGTTGAACCTGATTGGCGGACTCGACCATCCCACCACGGGCGCCATCTCGGTGGACGGCCGGGAGTTGGGATCGCTGAGCGACGATGAGCTCACCCGCGTCCGCCGCGACAAAATCGGTTTCGTGTTCCAGTTCTTCAATCTGCTGCCCAGCCTGTCGTGCCTCGAAAACGTTTCGCTGCCGCTGCACCTGCGCGGCTGGCCGCGCCAGCAAATTCACGAGCGGACCACGGAATTGCTGAACCTGGTGGGCCTGGGGAAACGGATGGAACATCTGCCGGACGAACTCTCCGGCGGTGAACGCCAACGCGTGGCCATCGCCAGGGCGCTCAGCGTCTACCCGCCCATCCTGCTTGCCGACGAGCCGACGGGCAATCTGGATTCGGCCACCGGCGTCGAAATTCTTTCGCTCATCAAGGATCTGCACCGCCGTCTGGGCACCACGGTGCTCATGGTGACGCACGATATGAGCGTGGCCCGCGCCTGCGAGCGCATCGTGCAACTGAAAGATGGTGTGATCGTGAGCGACGCGCGCGTGGAAAGCCAGGCGGCGACATGAAGCTGCTCAATCTTTTGAGCTGGCCCTATGTGCGCAAACACAAGCTGCGCACGTTGCTTACGCTGGCCGGCATCGTGCTGGGCGTGGCCGTGTTCACCGGGATGCACACGGCGAACCTCACCATGCAATCGGCCTTCCAGCGCACGGTGGACCGCATCGCGGGCAAGGCGCAGTTGCAGGTGTCGGCCGGCGAAACGGGATTCCCCGAAGATGTTCTGGAGCGGGTGCAATCGCTGCGCGAGGTAAGCGCGGCCGCTCCTGTGATCGAAGCCGCGCTGGCCACGCCGCAGGGGACGCTCCTGGTCCTGGGCGTCGACATGACCGGCGATTCCAGCCTGCGCGAGTATAACCTGGAGGGGGACGACGAGGACGTCATCGACGACCCGCTCATCTTTCTTGCCCAGCCAGATTCGATGATCGTCAGCAAGCAGTTCGCCGCGCGGTCGGGACTGGGGCGCGGTTCCAAACTGGCGCTGAAAACCATGGGCGGGCAGAAGACATTCATCGTGCGCGGCGTCATGAAGGCCACGGGACTTGCCACGGTATTCGGCGGCAATCTCGCCATCATGGACATCTATGCCGCGCAGGCGGTGTTCGGCCGGGGACGCCTGTTCGACCGCATCGACGTTGGCTTAAGCGAAGGCGTCAGCGTGCGCGAGGGCGCCGCGAAGCTCCAGGCGCTGCTGGGGCCGGGCTTTCAGGTGGAGCAGCCTCAGTCGCGCGGCGCGCACTTTGAATCGATGGCGCGCGGACTCACCGTTTCCATCAACCTGGCCAGCCTGTTCGCTCTGTTGATTGGCGTGTTCATCATCTACAACTCTTTCTCGATCGCGATCACGCAAAGGCGCGGCGAGATTGGCGTCTTGCGAGCGCTGGGCGCCTCGCGCGGCCAGGTGCGGGGGTTGTTTCTGCTGGAGAGCGTCGTGCTCGGCGTGGCGGGTTCGCTGCTGGGCGTCGCCGCGGGACTGGCTCTGGCACGCGGCGTCGTGCCGGGACTCGCGGCCACGTTGCAAGACGTGTTTGGCCATGCGGTAAGCGCCAGCGACATCACCATCAGCCCGCCGCTGGCCGCGTTCTCGGTGTTCATCGGGGTTATGGCGAGCCTTGTGGGCGGATATATTCCGGCTCGTTCCGCGGCGAGCGTGGACCCGGTGAAGGCACTGCAAAAGGGCCGCAACCAGGTGCTAAGCGAAGGCGAGAACCGTTGGCGGCGGCGTGCCGCCCTGATATGCATCGCTTTGTCGGCGGCGCTGATCGGCTTCGGCGACGCGAACGCATACTTCTATCCCGGCTATCTGTCGGGCATCGCCAGCCTGATCCTGCTTTCGCCGTCGATGGCCATGTGGCTGGCGCGCGCTCTGCGCCCGGTGCTGAAAACCGTGTGGCCCGTCGAGGGTGCGTTGGCCGCCGACAGCCTGATCCAGGCGCCGCGCCGGACGTCGGCCACCGTGACCGCGCTCATGCTTTCCCTCGCGCTCGCCGTCGGCTTCGCCGGCGTTTCACGCGGCATCTACGATTCCTTGATCGAGTGGATGCGCCACACGCTCAACCCAGACCTGTACGTGAGCCCCAGCCGCAGCATCACGGCCAAGACCTTCCGCTTCCCGGCCAGCATGGCCGGAGAACTGCGTTCGCTGGAAGGCGTGGAAGAGGTGCAGCCGGTGCGCAACGCCCGCGTGATGATCGGCGGCGAACCGGTGATGGCCGTTTCGCTGGACATCGGCGCCATCGCGCGGCGCGTGCGCGTGAAGCCCGTCGAGGGCGACCGCGACGAGATGGTGCGCCTGGCCTCGGAGGGCCAAGGGGTCATCATCTCGGACAACCTCTCGCTGATGCGCGGCATTCATCGCGGGGACATCCTGGAGATCCCCTCTCCGCGCGGCCTGTTGAAGCTTCCCGTGCTCGGATCGTCGGTGGACTACTCGGACCAGCAAGGCAGCTTCCTCATCGACAGCAAACTCTTCCAGCGCTACTGGGGAGACGATACGGCCAACCTCTTCCGCATCCATGTGAAGACGGGGTACAGCCGGGAGAAAGTTCGCCAGCGGATCTTGAAAAAGTGGTCCGGCTCCCATGAGATCTTCGTCTACACGAACGAGGGCATCCGCGACTACATCCTGAACCTCACCGGCCAGTGGTTCGGCCTCACCTACATCCAACTCGCCGTGGCGCTGATTGTCGCCATCCTCGGCATCGTGAATACGCTCACGGTCTCGATCACGGACCGGCGCCGCGAACTGGGCGTGCTCCAGGCCGTGGGCGGATTGCGCAACCAGGTCCGGCGCACCATCTGGCTGGAAGCGGTAAGTATTGGCGTCGTGGGCCTGGTGATGGGCGCCGGAGCGGGTCTGGTGATGATCTACTTCAACCTTCACATGCTGCACCGCGACCTGGGCGGCTTGCGTCTGGACTTCACCGTTCCTTACGCCTTCATGGCCGCGATGACGCCGGTGGTGATTCTCTGTTCGTTTATCTCCGCGCTTTGGCCCGCGGAATCGGCCGTGCGCGCTTCGCTAGTGGAGTCGCTTGAATATGAGTAAGTGGATCGCCTTTCTTCTGGCTTCCTGCGCGCTGGGGCAGGATCCGCGGCAGATCGTCGAGGAGGTGCAGCGGCGGAACCGCTCAACGTCGCAACGCTATGAAGGGACGCTTACCGTCACCAGCGCCAAGAGCCGCGTCACGCAAAAGCGCTGGCGTTATGAACGCATGGGATCGTTCGGCGACAGCAAGGCCGCGCTGCGTTTCCTGGAACCGCCCGAAGTGAAGGGTGTCGCGCTGCTGGTGCACAACCACAGAGACCGTTCGTCGGATCAATGGATGTGGACGCCGGAGCTGCAACGCGACCGCCGCATCGCCTTGCAGGACCGCTCCACGCGCTTCTTCGGTACCGATTTCAGCTTCGAGGATCTGGAAGAGCGCGACGCCGGACAGTTCGACTACAAGCTGCTGGGCGAGGAAAAGCTGGACGGCCAGATGTGCTGGAAGCTGGAGTCGCGCCCGAGGCAGACGAAACGGTCGCAATATACGCATTCCTATCTTTGGGTGCGCCAGGACCTCTACGTTTACGTGATGGTGGAAGGCTACAAGGACCAGGAACTGCTGCGGCGCATCGCCTACCGCGACTACGAGAACGTAAAAGGGCTGTGGACGGCGCGGCTGCTGGAGGTTCTCGACACGAAACGCCGGAGCCGCACCACGATGAAGCTGGAAAAGCTGGAATACGGCGTGCCGATGAAGGACGAGGACTTCACGCTGCAAGCCCTGCGGCGGCCGCTATGAGGCTGGCTGCGCTCGCGGCGTGCTGCCTCCCGGTTTGGGCGCAGGCCACTTTCACGCAGCGCGGCTTCCTGGAGACACGCACCACGCTGTATCCCCAGGCGGCGGTGAACGACAGCGGCCGCATCGTCAACGAGACCCTGCTGCGATGGGAGCCGGCGTGGCAGCCTTCGCGGGACTGGGTGTTTGCCGCCTCCCTGGATGCTCGCACGGACACGCACCGGCAGGTGTCGCGCGAGTGGCGCCTCAACTGGGCGGACCGCGGCCTGCTGCGTCCGGCCCTTTCCGTGCGCCGCGCCAGCGTGGCCTATCATCGCGGCGGATGGAACGTCGAACTCGGCAAGCAGTTCATCCGCTGGGGCAAGGCGGACATTCTCAACCCGGTGGACCGCTTCGCGCCGCGCGATTTCCTGAGCGTCACCGACAACGATTTCCTTGCCGTCCAGGCCGCGCGCGTCACCTACGAACGCGGAGGCAACACGATGGATCTGGTGGCCACGCCGCGTTTCACACCGAGCCGCGTTCCTCTGCTGAATCAACGTTGGGCGGCGCTGCCGAAGGAGACCGCGGCCTTGCGGTTCATCGATAGGGGCTCGCGCCTGCCAGGCCGCACGCAGTTCGGCGCGCGATTCAACCGCAATGCGGGGCCGTATGAATTCTCGCTCGTTTTCTTCGACGGGTTCCACTACCTGCCTCTGTTTGAAGGCGAGCTTAGGCCTCCCGGTTTCGACATCGAATTCACGCGCGACTATCCCAGCCTGCGTCTCTATGGCGGCGACCTGGCCGTGCCGCTCCCGTGGTTCACCGTGAAGGCCGAGGGGGCCTGGTTCACTTCCCGTTCGGCGGCGGCCGACGAGTATGCTCTCTACGTCGTGCAACTGGAACGTACGGTGGGCGAGTGGGTGTTCGTGGGCGGTTATTCGGGCGAGGCGGTGACGCAACGGCGCAATCCCGCTGGCTTCGCGCCGGACCGCGGGATGGCCGATGCCTTTCTTGGCCGCGCCAGCTACACGCTGGGGCCCCGCCGTTCGATCGCCGTCGAGGCGGCCATCCGGCAGTCCGGGGGCGGCGCCTGGCTCAAGACCGAATACACTCACTCCTTCGGCCGCCACTGGCGCGCCGTGACCGGCTTCACGCTGATTCGCGGCGAGCCCGCCGATTTCCTGGGCCAGTATCGCCGCAACTCGCACGGCCTGTTCGCGCTGCGCTACAGCTTCTAGAGCGAGGCTCACTCCATGTGGTAGGTCTTCTCGCCGGCTTCGACTGCGATGGACAGCCGGTTTTGGGGCAGCGGCAACGGGCATGTCGCGTAGGGCGTGAAGGCGCAGGGCGGGTTGTAAGCCTGGTTGAAGTCGAGCGTCACAACGCCGTCTTGAGCCAGGTCTGAGTACAGGAAGCGCCCGGCGGGATAGGTTGTCCTGCCAGTGGTGAGGTCACGGAAAATGAAAAACAGGCGGCCTTCGCTCAGCACCGGTTCGAGCCGCAGCGTCCTGCCGGCAAGCGTGAACTCGGCCTCTCCAGGGGCTTCGTACTCTTCGTTGACGCCCTCGATCACCGTGGGCAAAGTGCGACGCCTGGGCGTCTCGTACGCAAGCCACCGCGCGGCAACCTTCCATTTCGCGTCCACGGGATAGTTCTCGATGCCGTGGAACTTCTCGCGGTAGGGGCTCTGCGTGTCACGGACGCGAATGCCGTACTTTCCGCCGCGTTCGATCACAAACAGGGTCAAGTTTCCGGCGGCGGCCAGATCGGCGGGACCCGGATTGTCGGACTTCAATTCGCGTTCCACGCCGTTCTGCCGCAGCGTGACGCGCTTCCCGGAAAGCTCCCATTCCATGCCCGCCGGAAGCTCCGCGAAGCGGTTCCAGCCGGGAGTCAGCCAGTGCAACCCGGCCACGGTCAGCCAGCCGTCGTCCGCCTTGAGCGAGGCCATGCGGCGGGCGCGCCAGGCTTCCACGTCCCTGGTGTGATCGGAAGATGGGTGCAGCGAAGCCATCAGCAGGATCGCGGCCAAAGCGCGCATATTTCATTTTACGCAGTGGAGCGGACTACACTGGGAATCGGAACGATCATGCGGATTCTGGCACTTTTGCTGGGCGCCGGCGCTTTGCTGGCGCAGGACTTCAGCGACCTCAAGGTTGAGAAGTTCGCGGGAAACTATGTCTTCACCGAAGGTCCCGCCTGGGCCAGGGAAGGCTACCTGATCTGGAGCGACGTTCCCAACGATAGGGTATGGAAAGCCGTTCCAGGTCAAAAGCCGGTGGTGTTCCGGGAACCAAGCAACAAGACGAACGGAAACGCCTACGACGGCAAAGGCAACTTTTACCATTGCGAGGGTGCGGCGCACCGCGTGACCAAGACGGACCGCAAGGGCGCCGTCACCGTGGTGGCCGGCAGTTATCAGGGCAAGCGGTTCAACGCGCCCAACGACATCGCCGTGCGCAAGGACGGCCACATCTACTTCACCGATCCGGCGTTCGGCCCGAGCCAGGAGGAGGGCCGCCAGCTCGATTTCTTCGGCATCTATCATGTAACGCCCAAAGGCGAAGTGGAGTTGGTGGCCAAGCCGAAAGGACGTCCCAATGGACTGGCGCTTGCGCCGGGCGGCAGGATTCTCTACGTCGACAACAGTGACGAACGCTCGGTGTACGCCTACGACCTGGACGGCAAAGGATCGGCGTCCAACGAACGCGTGCTGGTGACCGGCATCAAGGGCGTTCCCGACGGCATGACCGTGGACGAGAAGGGCAACCTCTATGTAACGGCCGGGGGCGTGGCCATCTATTCACCGGAAGGCAAGCTGCTGCACACGATCGAGATTCCCGAGATTCCGCGCAACGCCACCTTCGGAGATGCCGACCTGCAATCGCTCTACGTCACCGCCTACACCAGCGTGTACCGTGTGCGGATGCCGGTGAAAGGCTCGGTACAGTATTAGCGATTCCCGGCGGTATCCCAAGCGGCCCATCCTCGGTGTGGGCGCTCTGATCATCGACCGCGACCGCGTTCTTCTGGTGCAGCGCGGCAAACAGCCGTTGAAGGGCTGGTGGTCCGTGCCCGGCGGCGTGGTGGAAACGGGCGAGCACCTGGCCGAGGCGTTGCAACGCGAGGTGCTGGAAGAAACGGGCCTGGAGGCGGAGCCGCTGCTGGTGGTGGAGATCTTTGAGCGCATCCTGCGCGATAAGGAAGGCAAGGCCGAATACCACTACGTGCTGATCGACTACCTTTGCAAGGCCAAGGGCGATCCCAAACCGGGCGACGACGCGGCGGCGGTGGAATGGGTGAAGCGCAAGGACCTGGGCGCACGAAAGGTGACCGAGGGCACGCTGCAGGTGATTGAATTGGCGTTCGCGAAAAAGGAAGCCCTGCGGCAGAAGAAAAAGTCATGAACCAGACGAGCGCGGGCCTGCTCGAATTCGACGGGTTGAAGCAGTTGCTGGGGCGCTTCGTGCAGTCGCCCGGCGGACGGGCGATCCTGGCGGAACTCGAACCGGCGGCGGATCGCCGCGAGTTGGAGGCGCTGGGAGTCGAGACGCAGGAGGCGATCGACTTCCTGAACGCGGCGATGGATCCACAGATGGCCGGGCGTGGCGCGGCGTCGCGCCTGCGCTTCGACAATATGCCGGAACTCGACGCCCACCTGAGCAAGCTGCGTATTGAAGGAGCGGCGCTGGAGCCGGGCGAAATTCTGGAGCTGGTCTCTGTGCTGGACCGCGCGGCCGTTGTGCGTGCGGCGCTGGCGGGCGCGGCGGACCGGCATCCGCGGCTTGGCGCCCAGGCAGCCCGCATCGGCGATTTCCGGCAGTTGCTGCGCGAGCTCTCGGGCAAGATTCTGCCAGACGGTTCTGTGGCCGATTCGGCTTCGGTGATGCTGAACCGCGTGCGCCGCGACATCGAGCGGCAGCAGCGCAACATCCATCAGTCGCTCGAACGCTTCCTGCGCGCCCATCGTGACGATGGCGTGCTGCAGGAAGAGTTCATCACCATACGCAACGACCGTTTTGTCGTGCCGGTGGTGACCGGCCACAAGCGCAAGGTGGACGGCGTGATTCATGCCTCGTCGGGTTCCGGCCAGACGATGTTCATCGAACCTTTGGAAACCATCGGGCTAAACAACGATCTGGTGCGCCTGCGCGAGGAGGAGGCGCGCGAGGTCTACCGGATTCTGGCCGCGATGACGTCGCGTTTGCGGGAGGCGCGCGAAGAAATCACCGAGGCATGGCAGGTGCTGGGCGAGCTCGATTTTCTGTTCGCCAAGGGCGCCTTCGCGCTGGAGTTCGGCGGTGTCATGCCGCGTTTCAGCCTGGCGGGCGACCCGCGGCTGCACCTGCGTTCGGCGCGCCATCCTTTGCTGGAAGACGTGCTGCGGCGGCAGCGAAAGCATGTGGTGCCTCTCGATCTGACGCTGGAAGGCGCGACGCGCACGCTGTTGATCAGCGGTCCGAACACGGGCGGCAAGACGGTGGCGTTGAAGACGGTGGGCCTGCTGGCGCTGATGGCCCAAAGCGGCTTGCCGGTGCTCGCGGCCGAGGCCGAGTTCCCGGTTTTCGAAAACATTCTGGCCGACATCGGCGATAACCAGTCGATCGAACAATCGCTGAGCACCTTTTCGGCGCATGTGGCGCGGCTGGGACAGATTTTGACCGAAGTGACCGCGAGCGCGCTCGTGCTGCTGGACGAGGTGGGCCGCGCGACGGATCCCGAGGAGGGCGGCGCTCTGGGCGTGGCCGTTGTAGACCATGTGAGGAAGTGGGGCGCCTTCGCACTGGCCTCCACGCACCTGCTGGCCCCGAAGATTTACGGCTCGTCGACCGAAGGCGTGCTGAACGCCGCGATGAGCTTCAACGAACAGACGCTTGCGCCCACATATCACTTGCGGACGGGCATGCCGGGCGCCTCGGCGGGACTGCGCATCGCGGAACGCCTGGGCCTGCCGGCGACGGTGATTGGACAGGCGCGCGGCTATCTGAGCACGCAACAGCAGGAACTGGCGCGGTTGCTGCGCCTGCTGGAAACGCGCGCCGACGAACTGGCGCAGCGGGAGGACGAGGTGCGCACGGAGCGCGACCGCCTGGAGGCCGAGCGCAACTCGCTGAAGGAGCTTTGGGAGAAGCGCGAGGCGCAAAAAATCGCCGAACTGGAACGCCGCACCGAGACGCTGCTGGAGGAGTTCCGCCGCCGCGCCGGGGAGACGATCGAGAAACTGGCCGAAGGCGGCGAACAGCGCAAACTGGCGGCCAAGGGTGCGCAGCGCGTGGCCCAGGTGAAGCGCGAGTTGCGCGAGGAGTTCGCGGCGGTGGTGAGCGTAACGCAGCGGCAAAGCGGCGCGGGCGCGCTTGCCGAAGGACCGCCGGAGCTTCGCGAGGGCATGCGCGTGAAGCTGAAGGGCGTGCGCGAAGCGGCGCGCATCCGCCGCCTGATCGGCGAAGACCGCCTCGAGGTGGAGGCCGGATTTCTGAAGTTGCAGATGGAGCGCGGCGATATTCTCGAGGTTCTGCCCGATACGCCCGAAGGGGCCAAGCTGCCGAAGAACGTCACCTACCATGGCACGGAAGCCCCGCTGGTGAGCTTCCGGGAGTTGAACCTGATCGGGCAGCGGGCCGGCGAAGCGCGCGACGAGGTGGAAAAGTTCCTCGATCAGGCGGCACTGGCCGGGTTGAGCCGCGTGCGTATTGTGCACGGCCACGGCATGGGCATCTTGAAGAAGATGGTGCGCGAATTGTTGAAGGAGAGCCCGTACGTGGCCAAATTTTACGAAGCGCCGCAGGTGGAAGGCGGCGCCGGGGCGACCATCGCGGAGATGCGCGAGGAGTGACGATGCGCGCTTTCTGGTGCCTGGCCGCCGCGCTGCTGTGCGGAGGCTGTAACGAGCGGCCCATGTCGCCTTTGGCCGTGGCGGCACGCAGGGGAGATGTGGCACGCATCGCGGAGCTGGCGCGGCACGGAGCTTCTCTCGACGCCTCCAGCGGCGTGAACGATTGGACGCCCCTGATGCACGCCATCCACGTGAACAGGCCGGAAAGCGTCGAAGCATTGCTGGCCGCCGGGGCCGATCCCAACCACACCTGCTGCCGGGGCTTGTCGCCTCTGATCCTTGCCGCCGGGTATGGCCAGGAAGCCAACGTGCGTGCGTTGCTGGCCAAGGGGGCCGGCCCGATGTACCGCGGCCAGGACGGACGCGGCGCATTGGACGTCGCCATCATGGGCCTTAGCGACCGTCCCGGGGCGGCGATGGGAGCGTGCCACGCGGGGGCGGCGCGGGAACTGCTGGCGGCCGAACCGCGGCTGCGGGACGCGCCGAGACCGGGACGCGCCGTCGAAGCGCTCAAAAGCTGCCCGGAGATTCAGAAGCTGCTGGCCCCGCCGTAGTGCGGGCGATATACTCGACGCGTGAACCGGCGGCACTTCCTAGCATTTCCAGCGGCGGCGGCGGCGATGACGGCGCGCGCCTCGACACAAGAGCTGATGGACGAGTTGGGCCGTGTGGCCGCGCGGCCCGTTCTGCGCCTGAACGGGCTGAACGCCCCGGTGACGATCGACTCCATCCGTCTCCTCAAGAAGGACGGCGGCTACTTCGTGCACGTACGGTCGAAGGAAGGCGCGGAAGGATTATCGTTGCCGCAAACGGGCCGTCCCGAGACGCTGGCGCCCATTTTGAAGGATCTTGTGATCCCCTTCTTTCTTGGCCGGGATGCGCGCGGGCTGGAAAACGACTTATGGGAGCTCTACCGGTGGAAGAGCAACTACAAGATGTACGGCATCGCCTTGTGGAGTCCGCAGGCCTGGGTGGAGTGCGCCATTCTCGACATGCTCGGGCGCATCGTGAAGAAGCCCATCGGCGCCTTGATTGGCGAAGTGCGGCGCACCCGCGTGCCCATCTACGTGGCCAGCGGCCGGCGTGACACAACGCCGGAACAGGAGATCGAGTATCTCCGGAAACTCGTGGACGAATCGGGCGCCAGGGCTTTGAAGTTCCGCCTGGGCGGCCGCATGAGCAGAAATGCCGACGCGATGCCCGGACGGACCGCGACACTGATTCCCCTTGTGCGCAAGACCTTCGGCGATTCCTTCGCCATCCACGGCGATGCGAACTCAAGTTACGATCCGCCTCATGCCATCCGCGTGGGCCGGATGCTGGAAGAGATCAAGGCTGTCTACTTCGAGGAGCCATGCGAGTTCGACCGTTGGGAGGAGACCAAACAGGTGGCCGATGCGCTTACGATTCCAGTCGCCGGAGGCGAGCAGGAGTTTAGTGAATGGCGCTTCCGCTGGGCCATCGCCAATCGCATGGTGGACATCGTGCAGCCGGACATCCAGTATTACGGCGGGTTGATCCGCTCCATGCGCGTCGCCCGCATGGCCGATGTAATGAACATGCCCACGACGGTGCACATCAGCGGCGGATTCGGCTTTGTCTACATGCTCCACTTCGCCTCGGCCGTACGCGATCCGGGACGCTACCAGGAGTACAAGCTGGGCACGGAGAAGTACGGACAATGGTTCGAAGGCGGCATTCCGGTGAAGGACGGCCACATGAGCGTGCCGCAAGGGCCGGGTTGCGGCATCGCCGACATCGCCGCCGTGATCAGGGGCGCCGTGGAGGCATGACGCTCACAACGCTTCGATGGCCGCCAGCACTTCGGCGGCGTGACCCTTGGGTTTCACTTTTTCGAACACCCTGGCGATCTTGCCCCTCTCATCAATGAGGAACGTGGTACGGGCCACGCCCATGTACTTCCGGCCGTACATCGATTTTTCCTGCCATACGCCATAAGCTTCGCAGATGGCGCGATCTTCGTCGGCGAGGATGGTGAACGGCAGTCCGTACTTTGTCTTGAATCTGGCCTGGCGCGTCACGGGGTCGGGCGAGACTCCCACCACGATGGCTTTCTTCTTCGTCATGGACGGGGACGAGTCTCGAAATTCACACGCCTCGGTGGTGCAGCCGGGCGTGTCCGATTTCGGATAAAAGTAGAGCACCACCACGGAACCTTTGTGGCTGGCGAGCTTGAATGTCTTGCCCTGATCGTCCAGGGCGGTGAATCTCGGTGCGGCGGTTCCGGGTTGCGGGAGGGCTGTGGACATGGAGTTGACTCTAAGAACATTGGAGCACGCCGCTAGAATTCCAGCATCGATCGAGGGGCGGTTTGAAACCTGTACGCTTTGGTACGCATCGGATCTACGGGAGGATATGATAAAATTGCAGAAACATATGAAGCTGCGAGCGATTCTGTATCCCATGGTTGGGGGACTGCTGTTGGTTGCCCCCACGTTCGCCCAGAAGGAAGGCGACGCCGCGAAGGGTAAGGAAGTTTTTGAACAATGCGCGGTGTGTCACAGCGCCGACACCGATGAGAAGAAGATGGGCCCGGGGCTGAAGGGTCTGTTCAAGAAGGCGAAGTTGGCCAACGGCAAAGCCGCGAACGAGGCCAACATCCGCGCCATCATTAACGAGGGCGGGAATGGGATGCCGCCGTACGAAGAAATGCTCGAGAAAAAAGAGAAAGACGATCTGATCGCCTATCTCAAGACTTTGTAGTTCCGCCATGCGGGCCGCCGGGTCCGCGTGTGCCGCCGCGTCCCCATCGTCTAGCCCGGCCTAGGACACCGCCCTTTCACGGCGATAACGCGGGTTCGAATCCCGCTGGGGACGCCAAATCTTTCATAGCAGCACTGGACAAATGCGGCCCCCTGCGGCGATTCCTGCAGGGGGCCGTTTTGACACTGTCCGGGTTAGAGCCTGGAACGAGGCGCCGTCAGCTAGTTATAGTGAGCCCGGTTCAGTTCGATGAACGATTCCTTCTCCGAGGGCACCTCGTCGAGCGGAAAGATGGAACTCGACGGACACACCGGAATGCAGGCGCCACAATCGATGCAGCCGTCCGGATCGACGAATAGCTGGCTTGCTTCCTCTACACCAGCCTCGTCCGCCTTGGGGTGGATACAGTCGGTGGGACACGCATCGACGCAGTGGAAGTCCTTCGTGCAGTCGTCAGTGATCACATAGGCCATAGATACTTTCTCCAGCCTTGTGTTCTGCAATCCTGATGCCGCGCAGGCAACCTGCCGGATTGTTGCATCTTGCATTAACCGGCGGCTGAATTGGGTGAAGTTCCCCGATGTCCGGCGGAACTGGCACCCAACCACCACAGCAGCAACCCGGCGACAGGGAAGAGTGTGGCAACAACAAACGCCTGCTCCCACCGCTGCTGATCGAACAAACGACCCATGTAGGGCATCGCCACAGCCACTGCGGCTCCCCAGGAACCCGCACCAAGCCCCGCAATCAGCCCTGCGTGCACCCCCGTGTAGACCCAAGTGGCATAGTGCAGGGAAACCATGACGAATCCCGAGGCTACGAAGGTCTCAAAGAAAAGCTCGAACAGGAGAGGCGTCCAGTCCGCAATCCCCCCGGGAACGGCCAGACGGTGCGACGCAGCCAACGGCAGGCTGAACAACAGCAGACCGCCGAAAATCCAACGGTAGAGAGTGAGCTTCTCCCGTACGCCAGCCCCATATCTGTCCAGAACCCAGCCCCAAAAAAAGTAGCCCACCTCCCAGCCAAGTGGCGGAACCCACAGCACCTTGCCGACATCCAGTTGGGAAGCTCCCAGCGCCCGGTTCAAGTAGATGGAGGTACCGTACAGGATGAACCCCAGCGGCATGGCTCCCAAGGCATACGCGGCCATGAAAGCCCACGTTCGAGGATCGGAAATGCCTGGTCCAGGCGGCAGGGGCGTGGCGGAGCCCTGCCGTTCAGGCCGTGAGCGTAACTCGGGCCGGCGGCTGACGAACGCCCAGAGCACAAGCCACAACACGCCGATGGCCCCCGTGAACCAGAACGCGCCGCGCCAACCGAAGGCGAGAGCCACCGGCGTTACGATGATGGGCGTCAGGACCGCGCCGAGCGAACCGCCGCTGTAGCTGACCGCGATGCCCCGCGAGCGCTTTTCCATGGGAAGCGTCTGCACCGCCGTACGCAGACCCCCGGGAAAGGTGGCTCCTTCGCCGAAACCCAGAGCGCCCCGAGCCACGGCAAAGCTCCAGAAGCCGGAGGCAAATGCGTGCGAAACCGAGGCGAGCGTCCAGAAGCCAACGCTGGCGAACATGCCTTCGCGCAGGCCGGCACGGTCCAGCAGACGCCCCCAAAGGGGATTGCTCGCCATATAGGCGATGGAAAAGACGAAGATGATCCAGCCATATTGCTCGGCGGAGAGCCCGGTTTCGGCCAGGATGGTGGGGGCCAGCAGGGCCAGCGTGTTGCGGTCAATGTAGCTGATCAGCGAGACGAGCAGCATCGTCAGGCAGGGGATCCATTGGCGAACGGTGATCACGGAGAAAGGGACAGTGTATCCGGTTCGCCGCCCCGGACGCGCGCTGGCTCGTCAAAACCTACAACGAAGGCGGAGCTTTGAAGCAGAGCACGGCGTTCAAACCGCCGAAAGCGAAAGAATTCGACAGTGCCGCGCCAACCTGCTGTAAACGGGCCGCGTTAGGAACCACGTCGAGTTCACATTCGGGGTCGGGCGTCGTGTAGTTCATCGTCGGCGGCAGGATGCCTTGGGCGAGGGTCATCACGGTGGCCACGGCTTCCAGCGCGCCCGCCGCTCCCAGGGCATGGCCGTGCATGGACTTGGTGGAACTGACGGCGAGCTTCTGCGCATGTGTTCCAAAAATCGCGTGAATCGCCCTGCACTCGGTCACGTCGTTGGCCAGCGTCCCGGTGCCGTGGGCGTTGATATACCCAATCTCTTCCGGATGCAGGGAGGCGTCGGCGAGCGCATTGCGCATGGCCAGGGCCGGACCGCCCACGCTCGGCTGCGTGATGTGGTGAGCGTCGGCGCTCATGCCGGCGCCGGCGAATTCGGCATAGATGCGGGCGCCCCTGGCCCGCGCCGCATCCAGCGGTTCAATCACCATCATGGCCGCACCCTCGCCGAGGATCAGGCCCCGGCGTTCCTTCGAAAAGGGCCGGCAAGTGTCCGGTGAAACCACGCGCATGGCCTCCCACGCTTTTAAGAACCCCAGGCTGAACGAGGCTTCGGCGCCGCCGACAATGGCGCGGTCCACCATGCCCGAACGCACCATCCACAAACCCTGGCCCATGGCGTGGCCCGACGAGGCGCAGGCCGTCGAAATCGAGTACACAGGGCCGCTGACACCCCATTCCATCGAAAGGAAGCTGGCTCCGGCATTCGACATGATGCGCGGGATGGTCATCGGATGGACACGTCCGGTCTGCTTGCCGTAGAGTTCCTGGAACTGGACGTCCTCGCTCACCTGTCCGCCCGCGCAACACCCCGTGAGAATCGCCGTGCGGCTTCCTTTCACCTCATCGGAGGTCAAACCGGAATCCCGTAATGCCTCGCGACCGGCCACGGCGGCGTACTGCGCGAACGGGTCCAGCAAATCGGCCGTCCTGGAGTCGAAGTGCGCCAGAGGATCCCAATCGCGTATCTGCGCTCCATTGGGGAACCGGAGTTGCGGCGCCAGGGATGGATGTAACGGCGCGATGCCGCCGCGACCCTCAATCAATGCTTTCCAAAATTCCGCCGCAGTGAAGCCCATCGGCGTGAGCGCGCCCACGCCCGTAACGGCTATCCTCATGCGGGAGCGCCCTTCGCTTCCACCAGTTTCCACACGCCCTGAGCCATCTCGCCCAGGTTTTTCACGTCGCGTGCCGCTTCGTCGGGAATCTGAATGCCAAACTCATTTTCCAGGGCGAACAGGATGTTGATGCCATCCAGGGAGTCGATGCCCAATTCCACAAAGCTGGCGTCCAGCCGGTATGTTTCCACCGGCTTGTGCAGCGTCGCGGCGATGCACTGTAGCAGCTTTTGGGTAAACTCTTCGGTCATGCAAGAACCTCACTCACAGTCACTAACTCAAATTGCCGTTCGCGCAAAGCGGGGAGAATCAACCGGACCGCATCGACGGTAGCACGGCAGTCGGCGTCGGGCCGGCCCGCGCGGCCGTCGTGGAGGCAGACAATCGCTCCATTCCCGGCGGCGGCAACCACCCGGTTGGCTACCCTGGAAGCCGGCAGCTTCCAATCCAGTCCGAGGCAACTCCACATCACCCCGGTCAGGTCCAAATCGCGCTGCGCGCGCCGTAACCCGAACCAGCGGCAACCGTATGGCGCCCGGAACCAGCGCGGAGCACACCCGTGGATTTCTTCGAGCACACTCTGGCAGCCCGCCACTTCACCATACACGCCCGAGGGAGTCTTTGCATAGAGGGCGGCATGGGAAAGCGTGTGATTCCCGATCTCGTGCCCCTCGTCCGAGACCCGCCGCGCCAGTTCGGGATGACGCCGGGCAGCCTCTCCAATTTGAAAAAAAGACGCTTTAGCGCCCCATTCGCCCAACAAATCGAGAAGCGCCGCCGTCCAGAACGAAGGACCGTCATCGAAGGTGAGCGCCAGCCGCGGTCTGTTATCGGAACCACGCCAA
Source organism: Bryobacterales bacterium (assembly GCA_020852175.1). Taxonomy (GTDB): domain Bacteria; phylum Acidobacteriota; class Terriglobia; order Bryobacterales; family Bryobacteraceae; genus JAFLBB01. The sequence continues at coordinate 171,987 of JADZBH010000005.1, forward strand.
ACCGAACGGCCAAATACCTGCGACGCCCTGCCACGCACCGCCCAGGCGGCGCATCCGATGGCCGCACCCGCCGTCCCCCCCGCCAGCATCCATTCGGAGTGCATCGTTCAGGACGTTCCTTCGGCGCTCCATTTCACGCTGTGGTCCGAGGTGATGGCGTATGTCATGGGCGGCGAAGTGAGCGTGAAATACGACCACGGTCCGGGGATCCATGGAAACTCAGTGATCACGCTTTCGTCCACCTCCACGCCCAGCCCGGGAGCGGCGGGCACGGTGAGTTCGCCGTGGTCCACCGGCAGTGGCGTGCGCAGTATGCGGCGGGCGAGGGGAAACGCGTACATTGAACGCACCCCCTCGTCTGTGTATACGGCCTGTTCAAGCCATGACGATACCGTCTCCGGCCAGCAAATGCCCAGGTGTGCCGCGGCCATTACCTCAAGATCGGTACCCCAGCAGTGAAAGGCGAAGGCGATGTTCTGGCGCTGAGCCATGGAGAGAATTCGCTGGCCCGTGGCATAGCCGCCCTGGCACACCACATCCATTTGCACGAAATCGACCGCCTGACTGGCAATCAGGTCAATGAATCTGTCCTCGCTGGGCTCATGTTCGCCACTGGCCAATGGCACATAGCCGGTGTCACGCAGGACACGGTAGGCGTTGTGATCGTCCGGAGGCAGCGGCTCCTCGAGCCAGGCGATGTCGAACGAACCCATCTCCTTGGCCAACTGCTCGATGGTTTCCGGCGTGTAGCTACGGTCGCCCATGCGCCACCAGGAATGGGCGTCCACCATCAATTCCATCGAGGAACCGACGGCTTCGCGCATCAACTCGACGGCGCGAACATCCTCCTCGGGGCCGAGCGCCGGACGCATCTTATAGCCGCGGTAGCCCAGCGCGGCTATACCTTCGGCCTCACGGGCAAATCCCTCGGCCGGCTGATACATACCCGCGCTGCCGTACAGAGTGATGGTGTCGCGGACGCGGCCCCCCACCAGTTCGCTCACCGGAACTCCCAGCTCCTTGCCGAGCAGGTCGTAGAGCGCCACCTCCACCATGCAATAGATCTTGAAGACTTCAGGATCGGCGCCCGGCCCCATGCGGAACATGGCGCGCAAAGCGTCGGGGTCGGCCAGCGTGCGGCCCTCCAAGAACGGAGCCACCACGTCGCTGATCATGGCATGAGCCTTCTCGCTGCCCTGTCCCGGGCCGTAGCCCACCAATCCGCGCTCACCCTCCACGCGTACCAGCATGGCGTCTCGCTTGACGATCGTGCGCTCACCGCCAAAATAGGTGAGCTTCAAAGCCTCCGGGAACCGGTAGGAGAGCAGGAACGACTGAACGCGTGCAATCTTCATCGCCGCATTTCAGCATATCTGAGTTATAGCGGCCGGATGGAGACCATGCGTTGATTGAGGGGAAATTCACCGCGCCGGCCGTACTCGCGTAGACGCAGTGACTACACTTCCAGACAAGCTGGGGCCATTTCCAAGACGCCCTTCTCTTTCAGACCAGTCAGCGCCAGGCCGTAGCGGCCGCGAACGCCCGTCTTCTCGAAGATGTGCTTCAGATGGATTTTCACGGTGCCGGGACGGATCCCAAGTTCACGCGCGATCTCTTTATTTTTGAGCCCCTGCTCAACAAGCTCCAGCACCTGTTGTTCGCGAGAGGTCAGCTCAGAGCGCGGGTATCGCTCCAGGCGTGGAGCATCGCGAAACAGCGTATCCTCCATCCAATTCGAGCCTGCGGCGACCGACCGCAGGCAGGTGAGCACCAGTTCCGGATGGGCCGTCTTGCGCATCACGCCGCGGACTCCGCTTTGCAGCAACCGCAACGCTTCAGGCTCCGTGATCGAGGAACCCCACACCACGATGGCGGTTCCCTGTAAGTAGGGCCGCACCTCCTGCAGAAATTGCAGCAACGATTGGGAGCCGAAACTCTTATCGGTCAGAAGAAGATCGGGCCGGCGGCCGCGCACCAGGTCGACTGCTCCCATCAGACTGTCCGCCTGCCACAGGACCCGAAGGTCCTCCGTCCGATGGAGGACAGACTGGAGTCCCTCCGCCGTCAAAGGCTGGGTTTCGCATATTCCGACCTGTTTTACCGCCGATGAGTGTTCCATAAGATGTAAGCAAAGGAGAGATAGAAGCTGAAGTTCGGTTCCAGGGAACGGGCCAGCGGGCCGTTCCGGCCATCCATGCCGTGGAGAACCTCACGGAGGGGCTGCACTTTCCTTGCAATCTAGTAGGCGAGGGAAGGGTATGCTCTCAGGTTTTCCCGACTTCCCGCCGATAGGGAATATTCAGGCCGAAGTAGCCCTTCGGAGCCAGAGGATCCATGTCCGGACGGAACACAACCAAACCGGCTGTCAGTCAACCAGTTCTCATCGCCTCCAGCGAGCGGAAACTGAAAAGCGAGCTGATTCCGGTACTGAGCCAGGAGTTGCCCATGGCGCCCCTGGTGGAACTCGCTCAGATGCCGGACCGCCGGCTGATTGCGGAAATGGCGAGCGGAGAACGTCCCGCGCTGATCTTTCTCGACGTCACCACGAACCCGGAAGCAGGTTTGGAGGTGCTCACCCAACTGGCACAGGGCCTGATCGGCGTGCCTGTGGTCGTGATTCTCGCAGGAAACGATCCGGATCTGATCTTGCGCTGCCTTCGCACTGGCGCGAGCGAATTTCTACTCCAGCCGGTAACGGCCGAACAGGTGCAGCCGGTGTTGGCCCGGTTGATTATGCGGCGCGGCGATGCGGCGCTGACCGGCGGCGCGCGTGTGCAGGTGGTCATGCCAGCGAAAGGCGCTTGTGGAGCTTCGACCCTGGCCAGCAATCTGGCCTTCCATTGGAAGCGTCACGGTTTCAAAAAGGCAATGCTGGCGGACCTCGACCCGGCCACTGGCACCATCCCCTTCCTATTGAAATTAAAGCCGGTATACAGCTTTGTCGACGCCCTGATGCGGGAGGGGGGCCTGGATTCCGACATCTGGAGGGGCCTGGTCACGAAGCACTCCGACGTCGACGTGCTCCTGTCGCCTGAGAATCCTATTGATGTAGAAAGTTCATCCGCCGACCCGTCCCCGCTGTTCGACTTTGCCCGCCAGGCGTACGAAATCATCACGGTGGATGCTCCGGGACCTTACGGCAAGTGGGCCAATTCTCTGGCCCATCTGGCTGACGAACTGCTGCTGGTGACCACCAACGAACTGCCCGCGCTGCGTGCCACGCAGAGGGTTTTGCAAAACTTCGACCGGCAGGGTATTGACCGGGCGAAAGTGAAGCTGATCGTAAACCGCTACAGCGCCGAAGTAGGCCTGAACCAGGAAGCGATTGAAACCGCGCTCCATTTCGACGTTTTCCATGTGGTTCCTTCGGACTACGATTCGGTGCAGGCGGCCCTGGTGGAAGGCAAACCAATCCCCAACTCCACCCCGATTGGAAAGAGTCTGGCCCAACTGGCGGACCGGCTCGCCGGTAAACGCGCTGCCAGCGCCGAGACGAACAAGAAGAAGAAATCGAGCATTGGCTCGCTCTTCTCGGGCCTGCTGGGCCGCGGTTAGGTCAAATACTACAATAACGGCATATGAGCACCGGCTTCCGCGGAGAGCAGACCCGTGCTCCTCGGATCGTCGCCGATCTCCAATCCCCGCTGGTACGGACGGAAACCGCAACCCTGGTAAAACCCGAGTGCCGAAGGGTGATCCACGGTGCATGTGTGCAACCAGACTCGCCGCGTATCGGGATGCCATGCAATTCGCAAGGCTTCACTCATAAATGCTTTTCCCGTACCACTCCCGACCCACTCAGGGACGAGCCCGAAATAGGTGATCTCCACTTCGTGGGGGTCTCTCCGATCCAACTCCAGCAGGCCAGCTAACTCTCCCGCCTTTTCCAAACGGTAAATTTCCCACCCAGGCGTGGCGAGCATGCGTGCCAGTTCCTCTTCGCTGCCCTTCAACCTGCCGTACCAGAGCCAAGGCGCTCCCACCCTGCGGAACCACTCGCGATACTCCCCCGGAGCGGCGTTGACAACGCGGCGTAGCTCCAGTCCTTGGGGCAAGCCGCGCCGCCAAGTGGGCGGTTGCGTCATATCGAGCCAGGTGACGATGGCTGCCAGCTTCCCCGCCGGCAGCACATGATACCCATCGGACAATGGGAAACCCATGCCACAATGGTAGTCGTTCGATCATGGTGATTACCGGCATTTATTATGCGCTTGGCTTTCTTGCGAGCGGCGCGTTGCTTGGATATTTGACACGCCCATGGGCCGCCGCGCCGTTCGTGGCGATGGCTGTGTTCTCGCTCTGGTTCTTTCGCGATCCTGAGCGCGAGACGCCGCAGGGGCCCTATGCGATCTCTCCCGCCGACGGCAAGATCGTGGCCGTGAAGGACGAAGGCGCGGGACGCCGCCGGATCAGTATTTTTCTCAGCCCCTTCGACGTACATGTGAACCGTACGCCCATTACGGGTACCGTCACGAAGGTTCAATACAAGCCGGGGAAGTTCCTGGTGGCGAGCCGCGAGGAGGCCACGGCGGAGAACGAGCAGAATCTGGTGACGGTGGAGGGCAACGGAACCACGGTCGTCTTCAGCCAGATTGCCGGCATGGTGGCCCGCCGCATTCTATTTTGGAAGAAGCCAGGCGACAAGGTGACGATGGGCGAGCGCGTGGGCTTGATCCAGTTTGGTTCGCGCTGCGATGTGTTCCTCGGGCCGGAGTGGAATATTGTGGTGCGGGAAGGGCAGCGTGTTTCGGCCGGGTCGAGTATCCTGGCCAAGCGCGAATAGAGTTGTGAGGGAACCCCGCCATATGATGCCGCAATTGCGTCTGCGCGACCGTCTGATCGACCCGAAGTCTCCCGATCGCCGCCCCCGCAGGGCGGTGTACGCGCTGCCGGCCTTGTTCACGGCAGGGAACCTGTTTCTGGGTTTCGTGGCGATTGTCGATGCGTTTCGCGGGGCGATGCTGGCCACGGCGGGCGAGCTGGGTCACAACCAGTTTTTCGAGCGCGCGTCGCTGGCAATTGGCGTCAGCGTATTCCTGGATGGTCTGGATGGCCGTATCGCACGCCTGACGAACACGACCTCCGATTTCGGGCGTGAGTTGGACTCGCTGGCCGACGTCATCGCGTTTGGCGTTGCGCCGGCGGTGCTGGCCTGGGCGTGGGGATTCCATTTCGTGGGCCGGAACATGCCGCCGCTTGTGCTGGATCATCTGAATCGGGCGGGTTACTTCCTTGTGTTCCTGTTCGTGCTGTGCGGGGCGATGCGACTGGCCCGTTTCAACATCACCGACGATCCGAAGCCGAGCAATCCGGGGCGGCCGGGCCGCAAATATTTCGTCGGGCTTCCCATACCGGCCGGCGCCGGGATGGTGGCCGCCGTGGTGTACGCATCGGGGTCGATCCCGCTGCTTTGGTGGCCCTATTCGATCTCTTTCCTGGCCCTGATCGCCTTGCTTGCCTTCCTGATGGTGAGTACGTGGCGTTACCGGAGTTTCAAGGACTTCAGCATGATCAGCCCGCGTTCCCCGCGCAGCGTGATTCTGCTGGGGGCATTCATCTATCTCATCTGGAACTATTCGCAACCGGTGCTGCTGGCCATGGCCGTTACCTATGTCGGCAGCGGGATATTCGTCCGCGCCGGCGGCATTCTGAAGCGCCGCTTCCATTCCAAGCCTGCGTAGACGCATTTTTTGCATGTCCGAACCATCGATACCTCAGATTTCCCTCGTTGGCAGTGAGTCGCTGCAAGGGTCCGACTTGCGCGATCTGCTTCGTGCCAGCATTCTCGGCTCACGTTTGAAACTGCTGGGGGGCGTCGAGCCGGACACGGCGATTCTAAGTTCCACCGAGGATGAACCCGTGGTGATTCGGGCCATTGACGAAGCGGAGCTGAACTCCTCGCGCCTGGTGTTTCTCGCCGGTCCGGCCGAGTTGAATCAGAAGGCGCATTCGCTGGTAAGGCCGGGGCCGGGCGCACCGGTGTTGATCGACCTCACGCGCACGCTCGATGAGCATCCGGCGGCACGTTTGCGCGCCCCCATGGCTGAGCCCGAGGGCACGCGGATCACGGCGCCCGTCCATGTCATCGCCCATCCGGCGGCGATCCTGATTGCCACTGTTTTGCAACGGCTCTCCACGACAGGCCAGATTCGCCGTTCCGTGGTGACGGCGTTTGAGCCGGTGAGCGAACGAGGCATGGAGGGCGTGCAGGAGTTGCAGGAGCAGACGATCGCGCTGCTTGCCTTCAAGCCTCTGCCCAAGGCCATTTTCGACGAGCAGCTCACCTTCAACCTGCTGTCGCATTACGGCGACGAGGCTCCGCACAGTTTGCAGAGCATTCAGGAAGGCGTGGAGCGGCATCTGGCGACCTTGCTGTCGCCGGCGGCTTCGGCGCCGATGCCCAACCTGCGCCTGCTGCAACCGGCGGTGATGCACGGCCATACGGCCTCGCTGTGGGTGTTGTTCGCCGCGCGGCCCGACCTGAATGCGCTGGAATCGGCGCTGGCTACGGACCCCTTCGATTACCGGGGCTCCGGCGTCACCCAGCCCAACCCCGCCGGCATGGCGGCACAAACCGGCATCGCCGTGGGCGCGATCGAAGCCGACCGCAATGAGGCGCGTGCCGTTTGGCTGCAGGCCGCCGCCGACAACTTCCGGCTTGTTTCGCAGAACGCCCTTTCGGTGGCCACGGGAGTTTTCCTGGAGGGCTCGCCGTCGTGATGCACCGCCAACGGGCGGGCGCGGTGCTGGCCGCCTGCCTTACAGGCCTGACGGCCTGCGGCTATCACATCGCCGGTAAAAGCGACTTGCTGCCGAAAGAGATTCACACCATCGCCATTCCGGCTTTTGGCAACCTCACCACGCGTGTCCAGTTCAGCGATTCCTTGCCCTCCGCGCTCACGCGTGAGTTCCTGCGCCGCACGCGCTACCGCATCGTGGCCGACCCCAACCAGGCCGACGCGATTCTGAGCGGAGCCATCACCCAGTACAACAGCTACCCCATCCTGATCGACCAGGCCACCGGCCGCCCTTCGGCCGTACAGGTGATCGCCGTCATGCAGGTGCGGCTCACGGAACGGGCCAGCGGAAAGGTTCTGTTCGAGCGGCCGGCGTTTGAAGCGCGCCAGCGGTATGAGATCAGCCTCGATCAGCTTGCCTACTTCGAGGAGTCCGGCCAGGCCATCGAGCGGCTCTCCCTGGAGACGGCGCGCACGCTGGTGGCGGCGGTGCTGGAGAACTTCTAGTGGCCTTCACGAGCGATAGCTTCCTTTCGCACATAAGCCGCCAGCCCGCCGCGCCCGCCTATTTTTTTCTGGGACCCGAAATGTATGGGCGCGACGCCTGCCGCCGCGCGCTGGTGGACAGGTTTCTCGGCGCCGGGGCCAGCGAGGACGCCTTCACACGCCACAGCCTGGATGAACTCACCATGGCTGAAGTGCTGGACGACGCCCGCGCCATGTCGCTGTTCGCCCCGCAGCGTGTCATCTGGGTGACGCGTGTCGAGGGGGCGCTGCCCCGGGGGCGCGCAGCGACGGCCGAAGACGAGACGGGCGAGGAGGAGTCCGCCAGAGCCGCCGGCGACGGCTCGGCGCAGCTTGCCGCGTATATGAAGGACCCGTCCCCAGGCGTGGTGCTCGTGTTCGACTCCAGCCGCTATGAGTTCGACGGCGAGGACAAGGCGCGCGTCGAAAGGCTCAGGAAATATTTTGCCGCCGTGCCGCAGGTGGTGGAGTTTCCCCGCATGGACGAAGCGCGCGTGCGCCGTCTGACGGTGGAACTGGCCAAAAGCGCCGGAATCGAACTGGGTAACGACGAGGTGGACCTGCTGGTGGAAGCCACGGCCGGTTCGGCGCAACGGATCGAGACGGAGATCGAGAAACTGCGCAACTATGCCGGCGCCATGGCGACGGGCCGGCTCACGGTGGCCGACCTGGAGCGGTTGGTGCCGCAGGCACGATCCACGACGATCTTTGCCCTGGTGAACGCCCTGGGGCGCAAGGACCGTTCTCGGGCGCTCGACCTCCTCGACACGTTGCTGAGCGACGGCGAGTACCTGCCGCTGGCGCTGGGTTTTCTGGCGACACAGTTCCGGCAGGCTCTGGTGGCGCGTGAAGCCGGGTTGCGGGGCGCTTCCCAGGTGCAAAGCCATTTTCAGAGGATGGGTGTGCCCATGTGGCCGTCGCGCGCCGAGCAGGTGTGGCAGTCGGCAGCGGCGTTCAGTCCAGGGCAGTTGCGGGAGGGGATCAAACGGATTGCGGCCACGGATCGCGCCTTGAGAGACACGAGGCCCGATGACCGCGTCGTGCTGGAAGAGTTCGTCCTGGGGTTGACGAAGTAGGAAAACGTCCGGGGCGACCGGGATGCCGCCCGCGCAGGTGTCCGGCGCTCTTAGGCGGCCGCTTGCATCTTCTTCAGACGATTGTGCATGCGGCTTTTATACCGCGAGGCGGTGTTTACTTTGATCACGCCCCACTTGGCGGCGCGATCCACCAGCGAAAACGTCTTCGGCAGCAGAGCCTCGGCGGCCTTGGCGTCCTTGCCGTCCATCGCCCGGCGCATGGCGCGGATCTGATTGCGCAGGCGCGTGCGGCGCTGCTGGTTTACCGCGGTGCGGCGTTCGATCTTGCGAGTGTTCTCGAGTGCTGAAAAGTGATTAGCCATACGACGACTGTCCGGACTCCGTGAACGGAGCCTCTTGCCATCCTAGCACGGAACGGGAAGACGTGCCTCAGCCGGGGCGGGCGAAAATTTCTCTGTCTCGACACCCAACCGGTTCCCATGCTCTCCGTCTCATCGTACGAAGAACTTCGTTGACAATACGAAATACTTCGTAGTAATCTGGAGCCCAACATGCCCCCACACCCAACGCCGCCACGCCCCACCGACGCGGAACTGGAGATTCTGAGCGTACTTTGGCGCCTGGGACCCTCCACGGTCCGCGAGGTCCACGACGTTCTTTCGAAAGAGCGCCCCATTCAATACACGACCACCTTGAAGCTGATGCAGATCATGGCGGAGAAAGGGCTGCTGGAGCGGGACGAGAGCGCCCGGTCGCACGTCTACTCCGTGCGGCAGCCGCGTGAGCGGACTCAGACGCAACTGGCGGGACATCTCCTGGATCGCGCATTTGGAGGCTCGGCCCGCAATCTGCTGCTGGGCGCACTCTCCGCGAAAAAAGCTTCACGAGAAGAGCTGGCCGAGCTCCGCAAGCTGCTTGACGAATTCGAAACGGGGAGGAAGTCATGATTACCGCATTCACCACTTTCCTGTTGGACATGAGCCGCCAGGTGGACACGCTCGGCAACACGTTGCTGCACTTTCTGTGGGAAGGCGCGTTGATCGGCGCTTTGGCCGCCGGTCTGCTCCACGCGTTGCGCCGCGCCACGGCACGAGCACGGTACACAGCCGCCTGTCTGTGCCTGCTCGGCATGGCCGCCGCCCCCGCTGCAACCTACTTTTGGTTGCAGGTAGCGCCTGCCGCCGTCCCGCTGACCCAGTTTTCCGACTCCTCCTTCGCAGCCATCACCGAAAGCGCGGCCGCCACGGCCGTACCTCCCGCCTGGATGCCCCTGCTGGTGACCGTCTGGCTGGCCGGCGCTGTTCTGCTTCTGTTGCGGCTGCTTGCCGGTTGGACGCTGACTTTTCGCCTGCGCTGTCCCTCCTCCATTTCCACGCCAGCGCGGTGGCTTGGACACGTGGAACGCCTGCGCGCGCTGCTCCGCGTGGGCCGCCGCGTCGGCCTCGTGTTCACCGAACGGGTCGATGCGCCTGCCGTGACGGGCTGGCTCCGTCCGGTGATTGTCATGCCGCTCCACATGCTGGGGCTAACGCCGGAACAGGCCGAGGTATTGTTGGCGCATGAACTGGCGCACGTCCGCCGCTATGACGCCCTGGTGAACCTGTTCCAGCGTGTGATGGAGGCCATCCTCTTTTACCATCCGGCGGTCTGGTGGCTCTCGGCGCGCATACGCTCCGAACGGGAGCACTGCTGCGACGACATTGCCATCGCGCATTGTGGCGATCCGATGCTTTATGCGAGGACGCTGGTGGCGCTGGAAGAGAGCCGCGCCTCGCTTCCTACGCTCGCCATGGCCGCGAATGGCGGCAATCTGCCCGCCCGCATCCGCCGCATACTGGGTTTGCGTGAAGAGGCCAGCGACCCGTGGACGCCCGTGGCGCTTACGGTGCTCACCGTGGGGTTGCTGCTTTTGCAAAGCCCGCGGTATCAGGCCGCGGTCGCCAGCCAGTTCGAGCCGGAATGGGATCTCGCCACCCCCGCGCGGACCTGGACCGCGGCGCGGCTGGATACGCTGATGGTGTTGGATGAGGAGCCCGTCCGCGCGCCAAGGGCTCTTCGCGCCAGGAGTGCACCGGCACGAGTGGAGCCCGTTGCCATGAGAATCTCCGCGCTGTTGGACGCAGACTCGCAGGACAGCCAGGCGCCGGCGCCGCCCGTGCCGCCCGTCCCGCCCGCTGCGCCAGCGGTTCCGCAGGCCGCGCCCGGGCCGCCCGCGCCGCCAGTACCACCCGCTCCGCCCACTCGCAGCCATACCTGGAACTGGGACTGGTCGCGTTCGGGTGAGGGCCGCGTGCAAATGAGCAACGATGCCATTCGTTTCATCGAAGACGGCAAACACTATGTCATCCGCGACCCGGCTCTCATCCAGCAAGCCCGTTCGTTGTTCGCGGGATCCGGCCAGTTCAGCAAGGAACAGCGGGAGATTGGACGTAAGCTGCGCGAAGCCGCCCGCGCCGACTCACAGGTGAGCCGCAACCAGCACCGCGAGGCAGGCGACGAGCTGCGCCGGGCGATGCAACCGTTGCAGAACCAAATCAACTCGGCTGCCCTTCGCCGGGACACAGCACGCATCGAAGAGCTGGCCAGGGAGATGGCCGAGACAGCACGCAAGTTCGAGAGCCGGCTGAAACCCATCACAGGGGAGATGGAGAAGAACATGCGCGAATTGGAGTCGAAGATGAAAGCCTGGGGCGAGGAGATGAGACAGAGGGGCGAACAAATGCGAAAAATGAATGAGGATGCGCGCAGGAGCTTGAAGGAGCTGTTGAAGGAGGCTGTAAAGAGCGGCAAGGCTCAACCGGAAACGCTCTGACATCCGCCTGTCCAGCCTGGTTCGCAGGCTGGACCTTTCAGCCCGGCGGCTCCCTATCGGCCGCCGGGTTTCGCAGTTGAGGGCCTGCTATTGACCGCTCCCTCCGCGACGCCACCGCCCGCTGGAACCCGTTTGACGCCAAACGGGGCCTCATCTACACTTGGTAAGGTAGGAATCCCTCCCGGTTCACCCCCATTGAACGCCAGAATGGAGTTTTGTGAGAGGGCGGCACAACGCCTGGAGTTTCCTGGCTAGAATCCTGAACAACGAGGAGGACGCAAGACATTGTCAGACGGCATGCGTCACATTTTCACCTCTGAATCGGTCACCGAAGGGCACCCGGACAAGATCGCCGACCAAATATCCGACGCGGTCCTGGATGCTGCCCTGAAAAGTGACCCCACCAGCCGGGTCGCTTGCGAAGTGCTGGTTACCACCGGCATGGCGCTTGTGGCCGGCGAGATCACCACCAAGACCTACGTCGACGTGCCGAAACTGGTGCGTGAAGTAATCCATGACATCGGGTATAACGATGCCAGCTTTGGTTTCGACAGCAACACCTGCGCGGTGTTGAACACCATTCAGACGCAGTCGCCCGACATCGCCATGGGCGTGGATACGGGCGGCGCCGGCGACCAGGGCCTGATGTTCGGCTACGCCTGCAACGAAACCGCCGAGTTGATGCCGCTTCCCATCATGCTGGCTCACAAGCTGGTGCGGCAGTTGAGCGACGTCCGCAGGGCCAACAAGCTGAACTTCCTGCGGCCGGACGGCAAGTCGCAGGTTTCGGTGGAATACGCCGACGGCAAGCCGGTGCGCCTGGATGCCGTGGTCATCTCCACCCAGCATCACGACACCGTTTCCACCGAGGAGCTGCGCGCTCAGGTGAAGAAACACATTATCGATCCGATCGTGCCCTCGAACATGGTCGATTCGAAGACCAAGTTCCACATCAATCCGACGGGGCGGTTCGTCATTGGCGGTCCGCATGGCGATACGGGCCTCACGGGGCGGAAGATCATCGTCGACACCTACGGCGGCATGGGCCGTCACGGCGGAGGCGCCTTCTCCGGCAAGGATCCGACGAAGGTGGACCGTTCGGCCTGCTACATGGCGCGCTATGTGGCGAAGAACATCGTGGCCTCCGGTCTGGCTGACAGGTGCGAGGTGCAGTTGGCCTACGCGATCGGCGTGGCCGAACCGGTAAGCGTCCGTGTGGACACCTTCGGCACGGGCAAGCTCCCCGAGGAGCGCCTGGTGGCCGTGGTCCGCGACGTGTTCCCGCTGACGCCCAAGGGTATGATCGAGCACCTGAACCTGCGCCGCCCGATCTACCGTGATACGGCCGCATTCGGCCACTTCGGCCGCACCGAAGGCACGTTTACATGGGAAAGCACGGCCAAGGCCGAAGAATTGCGCGCCGCCGCCGGCGCCACGGCTTCAGCCCGCGGCTAGGCTTCGAACCTCGCGGATAGGATGGAGGGCGGCCCGGAGCCGCCGAAAGAGAAGCACACACCGGAAAGGCCGGGGTCCCGAGCGGGCTTCGGCCCTTTCCGACGTTTAGGAAGGCAATCACTTGAGCGACACAGAAGGCGTCAAGCGTACTACGGAAATCACCATTCCTCTGGAAGAGGTGCAGTCAGCCGCGGAGAAGGTGGTGAATTCGCTGCAGCAGAAAGTCCGGCTCCAGGGATTCCGCCCGGGAAAGGCGCCGCTGTCGATCATCCGCACCCGCTTTCGCGAGGACATCCGCCAGGAGGTTGTGGAGCAACTGGTCCCCAAGGCGTTCCGCGCCCGGGCGGATCAGGAGGACTGGAAGGTGGTGGGCAACCCCAACATCACCGACATCCACTTCCACGACAACGAGCCCATTCGCTTCAACGCCGAATTCGAGGTGATGCCCGAGTTCGAGCTCGGAGAGTACCGGGGTTTGCAGGTGCCCTACGACGAGCCCTCGGTAACCGGCGAGGATGTCGATAAGCGCTTGGAATCCATCCGGGAGCAGAAGGCCGACTATGTGAATATCGACCCCCGGCCCGTGGAAGACGGCGACTACGCCGTAGTCAGCCTGACGAGCGTGTCCGGCGTCGAGGGCGAACCCATCGAGCAGCCGGAAATCATGCTTCATGTCGGCGGCGAGGAGACGATTCCCGCCTATACGGAAGCCTTGCGCGGCATGTCACCCGATGGCGAAGCCGACGTGGAGGTGGTCTACCCCGAGGACTACGGCGCCGAACGTCTGTCGGGCAAGACCGTGAAGTTCCACATGGTGGTGAAGGGCCTGCGGAAGAAAGAACTGCCCGAACTGAACGACGACTTCGCACAGGACATCGGCGATTTCAAGACGGTGGACGAACTGAAGGAGGAGATCCGCAAGACCATCCTTCGCGAGCGTGAGACGCAGGCTCAGAACGAGGCCAAGAACAAGCTGGTGGATCAGATCGTGGATGCGCACGAGTTCGCCGTGCCGGACGCCTTCGTCGACCAGCAGATTCAGGCGAACGTCGAATCGCGGCTCTACGAACTGGCCGGCGCCGGCGTGGACGTGAAGAAGCTGAATCTGAAGTGGGAAGAGATTCGTTCCGCGCAGAAGGACCGGGCGACGCGCGAAGTAAAGGCATCGTTGCTACTGGAGAAGATCGCCGAGCGGGAAGCCATCGAGGTGTTGAACGACGAGATCGACCGCGAAGTGCACGCGGTTGCCCGCCGCGAGCGGCAGCCCGCCGCCGCCATCCGTAAACAATTGGATGAGAGTGGCTCGCTGCGGCGCATCGCGCTTCAAATTCGCACCGGGAAGGTGTTGAACTTCCTCTTCGAACAGTCCAAGAAGGTAACGGGCGAAACACCCTCCGCCGGGTAAACATGCCTGGAGCGCGCTCCAGAAGAATTGCCCAACCGCCCGGTTCAGGTGATAATGGAGGCAGCCGGCGGGATTGGTCGCACCGCATCGCCGTCCGCGCCAGGGAGGTTTCTGATTGAAAAGGTCCGGCTCCGACGAAACGCTGCGTTGTTCGTTTTGCCATAAAAGCCAGGACGCGGTTGGCAAGCTGATCAGCTCCCCCAGCGATTACCCCCGCGCCTACATCTGCGACGAGTGCATCGCCGTTTGTAACTCGATTTTGGAGGACGATCGGAACGAGCCCGCCGCCGGCCTGCCGAACAAGCTTCCTAAGCCACTGGAAATCAAGGAATACCTGGACCAATACGTGATTGGCCAGGAGATGACCAAACGCAAGCTCGCCGTGGCTGTCTACAACCACTACAAGCGCATTCAGATGAACAAGCGCACGACGGCGGAAGTGGAGCTGGGCAAGAGCAACATTCTTCTCATAGGACCCACGGGCACAGGCAAGACGCTGCTGGCGCAGACGCTGGCCAAGGTGCTCGATGTCCCGTTCGCCATCGCCGACGCCACGACGCTGACAGAAGCGGGCTATGTGGGCGAAGATGTGGAAAATATCGTTCTCCGCCTTCTTCAGAATGCCGACTGGGACGTGCAACGCTGCCAGCAGGGCATTATTTATATTGACGAAATCGACAAGATCGCCCGGAAGGACGAGAATCCATCCATCACCCGCGACGTTTCGGGCGAGGGCGTCCAGCAGGCATTGCTGAAAATTCTCGAAGGCACGATCGCCAACGTGCCTCCTCAGGGTGGACGCAAGCACCCTCACCAGGAATTCACTCCGGTGGATACGACGAACATTCTGTTCATCTGCGGCGGCGCCTTTGTCGGGCTGGAGAAGGTAATCGGGCGGCGCGTGGGCAAGTCGCCGATCGGCTTCACGCACGAAAGCGATGGCAAAGAGGTGAAGCGGGCCCGTCGGGAAAGCGAACTGTTCGCCGAAATCCAGCCGGTGGACCTGATCAAGTTCGGTTTCATACCGGAATTCATCGGACGTCTGCCGGTGGTGGGCACCTTGGATGAACTCGATAGCGACGCTCTGGTGCAAATTCTCACCAAGCCGAAGAACGCCATCAGCCGGCAGTACCAGCGCCTGTTCGAGTTTGAGAATGTTAGACTGAGGTTTACAGACGATGCGTTGGAAGCCATCGCGGCGCTTGCGATGGACCGCAAGCTGGGAGCGCGCGGTCTTCGCATGATCCTGGAAGATCTCATGCTGGACCTGATGTACTATCTGCCGTCCAATAAGAAGGTGCGGGAATTCGTCGTCACCAAGGAGATGGTGATGACGCAGAAGATCAACCTCACGCTTCTCGAGAAGGCAGGCTAAGTCCGGACCAACGCAACTGGACGCCCGATTGAGGCATCCAACCGAGTACCGGATGGAAAAGGGCTTATGCCGCTTTTCATCCCACCCCGAATTTCTTATTCTCAAAGCACACCATGATCACTTCGAAGGAAAAGCCTGAAACGAAGCGTCTCCCGATGATGCCCATCCGGGACGTGGTGATCTTCCCGCACATGATGACGCCGTTCGTCGTCGGGCGGGAGTCCAGCGTGCGCGCGCTCGAGGAAGCGCTCGCCGGCGACAAGAAGATCTTCCTGGCCACCCAGCACGACGCCTCGATTGACGAACCCGCGCCCGAGGAGATTTTCCAGGTCGGCACTGTGGCCAGCATCGTTCAGAGTCTTAAGTTGAACGACGGCAATATCAAGGTGCTGGTGGAAGGCGTGGAACGCGGAAAGATTGTCTCCATCACCGACGACGAAGGGTTTTACCGCGTGGTGGTCCGCACGGCGAGTTACAAAGCGGAAGCGGGCCCGCAACTGGAAGCCCTGATATCGCGTGTGAACACGCTCTTTGAACAGTACGTCAAGCTCAGCCAGAATCTGAACTACGAGACGATGCTTGCCGCTATCCGGCCGGACGATCCTGGGAAGCTGGCCGACACCGTGGGCGCGAATCTGCAACTCACGATCGAGGAGAAGCAGGAGCTGCTGGAAATTTTCGATCCCGTGGACCGGTTGACGCGCGTCGCCGAGATGCTCGACATCGAGATTGAAAAGCTGAACATGGACCGGACGATCCAGGGCCGTGTGAAGCGGCAGATGGAGCGGGCGCAGAAAGAGTATTACCTCAACGAAAAGATCAAGGCGATTCAGAAGGAGCTGGGCCGGGGCGAAAAGAACGAGATCGATGAACTGAAGAAGAAGATCGAATCGGCCGGCATGACCTCCGACGCCAAGGATAAGGCCATGCAGGAGTTGCGGCGTCTGGAGCAAATGCCCCCGATGTCGGCCGAGTCCACCGTGTCGCGGAACTATCTCGACTGGCTGCTGGCCGTGCCATGGAAGAAGAAATCCAAGGAGATTCGCGACCTCAAGTTCGCCGAGGCGATTCTCGAAGAGGATCATTATGGGCTGGAGAAGATCAAGGAACGCATCCTTGAGTTTCTCGCCGTCCGCCGCCTGGTGAAGAATCCGAAGGGTTCGATCCTCTGCTTTGTCGGACCTCCCGGCGTGGGCAAGACCTCGCTGGGCATGTCCATCGCCAAGGCTACCGGCCGCAAGTTCGTCCGCCTGTCGCTGGGCGGCGTGCGCGACGAGGCCGAGATTCGCGGCCACCGCCGCACCTACATCGGGGCCCTGCCGGGCCAGGTTCTTCAGATGATGAAGAAGGCTGGCACGCGCAACCCGGTCTTCATGCTCGACGAGATCGACAAGATGTCGATGGACTTCCGCGGCGATCCGTCGGCGGCCCTGCTCGAAGTGCTCGATCCCGAGCAGAACTGGATGTTCCAGGATCACTATCTCGACGTTGAGTACGATCTGAGCCAGGTGTTTTTCATCGCCACGGCCAACGTGTTGCACACGATTCCGGCCGCGTTGCAGGACCGCATGGAAGTGATCCGGCTATCCGGTTACACCGAAATCGAGAAGATGGAGATCGCCAAGCGGTTCCTCGTGAAGAAACAGATGAAGGACACCGGCATCTCGTCCAAGGAGATCGAATTCCTGGACGAAGGCCTGATGGCGCTCATCCAGGGGTACACGCGGGAAGCCGGCGTGCGCAACCTGGAACGCGAGGTGGGCAATGTCTGCCGCAAAGTGGCGCGGAAGGTTGTCACCGCCACCAAGCAGACCAAGACTGGCAAGCAGGTAATCAACGCCGCCAAGGTGGCCGATTTGCTGGGGCCGCAGAAGTATCGCGACCTGCAGGCCGAGAAGAAGAACGAGATCGGCGCCGTGACGGGACTGGCCTGGACCGAGGTAGGGGGGCAGATTCTCCAAACCGAAGTCATCATCATGGAAGGCCGGGGGAAGCTGACCATCACGGGCAAACTGGGCGACGTGATGCAGGAGTCCGCGCAGGCGGCCATGAGTTATGTGCGTTCGCGCGCGCTTTCCCTGGGCCTGCCCAAGGACTTCTACCGGAGCATCGACATCCACGTGCACGTGCCCGAAGGCGCCATTCCGAAGGATGGTCCGTCGGCGGGCATCACGCTGGCCACCAGCATTTGCAGCGCGCTGACGCGCATTCCGGCCCGGGCCGACATCGCCATGACCGGTGAAATCACGCTCCGCGGAAAGGTGCTGCCGATCGGCGGTTTGAAGGAAAAACTCCTGGCCGCGTACCGGCACGGCATCAAGGAAGCCGTTCTGCCACGCGACAATGAAAAGGATCTGCCAGATATTCCGGATCTCATCCGCCAGGAAATGAAACTTCACTTTGTCGATTCGATGGACGAAGTCTTGCGGATCGCCCTGGAATCACCCATCGACCCGGCCGCCATTGCCGCGCGGTACGCCGTGGAAACGCCCGCGCGCCCGGCCGATGAAAAGGTCACGCACTAGGTTCGAGACACCCGGGACCCTCTCTGCCTTGAGCGGTCCCGGTTCCTCTCGCCAGTTAGGAGGCACGGTCGATCGCTCACCTGCCGGAGACGAACCGGAAACGGGCGGCCTGCCGGCAAGCGGAAGTTGTCAGCACAGTTTATACTGAGTGTAGTCAGACCGGGAGCGCTCCCACCGGAGGAGCTTCCTGAAATTGCCTTCCTGGGCAGAAGTAATGTGGGTAAGTCCACTTTGCTCAACACGCTCACGGGGGTGAAGGGTCTGGCGCACACCAGTTCCACTCCAGGTCGCACGCAAGCCATCAATTTTTTCCGAGTACAAGACACTTGGTGCTTCGTCGATCTGCCGGGGTATGGGTATGCCCGGGTTCCCCTCGCCCTGAAGGATTCCTGGAAAGAGCTGATTGAAGACTATCTGACCAGGCGGCCGGCGCTGGTTCTGTGCTGCATCCTCCTGGATGCGCGCCGCGGCTGGATGGAGAAAGACATCGATCTCCACCACTGGCTGCAACACCAAGGAATACGATGCATGGTCATCGCAACAAAGATGGACAAACTGAAGAACCAGAAAGAACGGCGGCAAGCGTTGTCGTCTCTCCAGGCGCATCTCGGCGGCACGGAGCTGGTGCTCTTCTCGGCCTTGACAGGCCAGGGAGTGAGGGAAATTTGGCAAGCGATTTCGAAAATCCACAGCAGGAAGTAGCGGAACCGGCAACCGGTTCCGTCCCGCCTACACAATCCACCCCGGAGGTCAGCATGTCGTCCGACATCAAGACGCCCACCGAAACCAAATCAGAAGAACCCAGGAAAACCAGGGAGACGGCGCCCCGGCCCAAAGCCGATCAGCCGAGGGCTGCCAAACCCGCCGCTGCTCCCAAGGAGGCGGCCGCGGCGGAAAAGCCAGCCGCCAACGAGAAGCCCGCAGGCAACGACAGGCCCAACGACAAGCCCGCCGGCAATGACAAGCCCGCCGACCGGTCCGCCGACAAAAGCGGAGACCGAGGTAGCGATAAGCCGGAGCCGCGGGGCGAAACCACGCATCTTCCCGGCGAATCCCGCCGCCATCACCGTCCGCAAGGTAAGGATCAGCAGCCCGCTCTCGATCTGGTGGAACTGAAGGAGATGAGCATCGTCAACCTGCAGCAGATCGCCAAGGATCTGGGCGTAACCGGCATGGCCGGCATGCGCAAGCAGGACCTGATTTTCAAAATCCTCCAGGTACAGGCCGAAAAATCCGGCCTCATCTTCGCCGAAGGCGTGCTGGAGTGCCTGCCCGACGGTTTCGGCTTCCTGCGTGCTCCCGAGTACAACTACCTGCCGGGTCCTGACGATGTGTACGCCTCGCCCTCGCAGATCCGCCGCTTCGATCTGCGCACCGGCGACACCATTAGCGGCCAGATCCGTCCGCCGAAGGAAGGCGAGCGTTATTTCGCCCTGATCAAGGTGGACGCCATCAACTTCGAGGCGCCCGAAGAGTCCCGGAACAAGATCTTCTTCGACAACCTGACGCCACTGTATCCGGAGAAGCGGCTGAAATTGGAGACAACGCGCGACAACTACTCCGGCCGGGTGATGGACATGCTGACGCCCATTGGCAAAGGCCAGCGCGGCCTGATCGTCGCCCCGCCCCGCACCGGCAAGACCATGCTGTTGCAGAGCATCGCCAACTCCATCACCACCAACCACGAAGAGGTGAACCTGATCGTCCTGCTCATTGACGAGCGGCCGGAAGAGGTCACCGACATGCAACGCTCCGTGCGCGGCGAGGTGATCAGCTCCACCTTCGACGAACCTGCCTCGCGGCACGTCCAGGTGGCTGAGATGGTCATCGAAAAGGCCAAGCGGCTGGTGGAGCACAAGAAAGACGTCGTCATTCTGCTCGACTCGATTACCCGGCTCGCCCGCGCCTACAACGCCGTGGTGCCGCCTTCGGGAAAGGTGCTCTCCGGCGGTGTCGATTCCAACGCCCTCCAGCGGCCCAAACGCTTTTTCGGCGCCGCCCGCAACATCGAGGAAGGCGGCTCGCTGACCATCGTCGCCACGGCGCTCATCGATACCGGCTCACGCATGGATGACGTCATCTTCGAGGAGTTCAAAGGTACCGGCAACATGGAAATCCACCTGGATCGCAAACTGGTGGACAAGCGAATCTTCCCCGCCCTGGACATCCACAAGTCCGGCACGCGCAAGGACGAGTTACTGATTCCGAAAGAGGATCTGAACCGCATTTGGGTCCTTCGTAAAGTACTCAGCCCATTGTCTCCCGTGGAATCGGTCGAACTCCTGCTGGACAAACTGGGTAAGACGCGGAGCAACGCCGAATTCCTGGCCAGCATGAACGGCTAGTTCGCGAAATTCTCCTTTATTTCTCTCACCTTTTTGAAAGAGACGATACTTGGGGGCCGGTCCGGCTGAACGGATTGGCCTCCAAATTGTTATCAGGCTCCGCGATTCCTCCACTCCCGAATAACCGAGTGGCTTACAATAACGTCTGTTATAGCTGAAGACGCTCCACTCGCCCGCGAGGCCAAGGCAACCGTAGTGTCTTTGCGCTACTCACTTCGCGGAAAGAACAAGGTTTTCGATGCAGCCCCCAGTTAACGCAGCTTCGCAGACAGACGCCCGCACCCGGGCGGGAAAGTGGCTTCTCGGCGCCTCACTGCTGGCCGTGGCCGGCGCAGGGATTTACATCCGCCAGGCTTCGGCACAAGAAAAGGGGACGAAGTCCGCGCCCGAGATTCGATCGGTGAAAGCCGCCGCCGGCACGCTGAACAGCACGTTGCGCCTCACAGGTTCCACGGGCGCGGAGCGATTTTCCCAGCTTCTGGCGCCGCAGCTTCACGGTTCGCGTTCGGGTTTCGGACGCGACAGCCGGTCGTTCAACTCCTCGCGCAGTTCGAACACGCAGGTCACTTCGCGGGCTGCCGGCACCTCCAGCGGCAGCTCCTCCGGAGGCGGTTCCACGACGGTGGCAGCCGACGGCTCCCTGACGGTTTCCAGCTCGAGCGGCGCCCAATCCAGTTCGCGCAGCTCCTCGGCGATGCGCTCGGCCACCAGCCGTGTCAGTTCCAGCTCCTCCAGTTCCCCGGCCGCGTCCTCCTCACGGGGTGGATCCTCCGCGGCGGGCGGGTCGTCCACAATGGGGGCGGAGGGCCTGGGCTCCACGTCGAACTCCTTGAGCGGCGGATCCGGTGGTCCCGGCGCCATCGGGGGCGCCACCCGCGGCGGCGGGGGCGGCGGCGGCGGCGAATTCAGCCTCGTCCTTCAGGATGCCGCCAAGCCAGGCAGCTCAGTCAAAAAGGGCACGCCCGTTGCTGAGTTCGACCGCCAGTACATGCTCACGCGCCTGGACGACTACCGCGCCAGCGTGATTCAAACCGAAGCCAGCTTCAAGAAACTGACCTCCGAACTGGAGGTCGCCCGCAAAGCGCACCGGCAAACCATCGACTCCGCCCTGGGCGATCTGGACAAAGCCAAACTCACCATGCGCACGGCCCCGGTGATGGGCGCCATTGAAACCGAACGCTCCAAGCTGGCTCTTGAAGAAGCACAGGCCCGGTACGACCAGCTTCTCAAGGAAGTGAAGTTCATGGAGGACAGCCTGCGCTCGGAAATCAAGAATGCCGAAATCGAACTGAAGCAGTCCCGCATCGAGCTGCGACGCGCCGAAATCAACGCCGACCGCATGGTGTTGAAAGCGCCCATCGACGGGATGGTGGTCATGCAGAACATGTTCCGCGGTTCGGAGTTCGACCAGGTGAAAGTGGGCGATCAGCTCTTCCCGGGCTTCCCCTTCATGCAAATTGTCGATACCTCCTCGATGGTCGTCAACGCGAACGTAAACCAAGTGGACGTGGAGCGCATGCGCATCGGCCTGAAAGCCACCGTACGCTTCGATGCCTTCCCCGATCTCGCCCTGCCCGCCACGGTACACGCCGTCGGAACCGTCGCCAAGTCCAGCCGCTACCGCCCGGATTGGATCAAGGAAATGGCCGTTGTGCTGAAGCTCGACGGCATGGACCCGCGCGTGATCCCCGATCTTTCGGTCAGCGTCGATGTCGTGCTCGGTAACGAGGAAAATGCGACGCTTGTGCCTCGCGAAGCCATTCAGTACGAGCCGGGCGCCTCGTCGCAGGCCGGCGAGCCCTATGTGTGGGTCCGTAGCGGTCCGGCCTGGGAGCGCCGCAAGGTCACCCTG
Source organism: Bryobacterales bacterium (assembly GCA_020852175.1). Classification (GTDB taxonomy): domain Bacteria; phylum Acidobacteriota; class Terriglobia; order Bryobacterales; family Bryobacteraceae; genus JAFLBB01. The sequence goes on from JADZBH010000005.1 coordinate 194,055, forward strand.
GGAATGGTTACCGCCACCTCGGTCAGCATCCGCTCCGGCGTGAAGCCGGGTGAGGTGGTGGCCCTGGAGCCGCCGCCAAAAGCCAATATATCTTGACAAGACCGCCTGCCCCGGAACTATCAGAGGAAAAATCATGAGCTCGAAAGACGTAAAACCGAAACAACGGCTGGGCCAGGCCGGTGAAGGCAAATCCAGGAAATTCATCATCGGCGTGTTGGTCGCGCTGATAGGCGGGGGCGCGTCCTATGCGGCCTACCGGTACACGGGCAAGACGACCGTGGAGGTGCCCGTTGCCCGCGTCCGCAAGGGCGAGTTCGTCATCAGCGTGAAGACGCGTGGCGAGGTGCGCAGCGTCAACTCCGTGCTGATCTCCGCCCCGCAGGTTCCCGAGCAGAAGATCGTGACGCTGGCCGAGTCGGGAAAACCGGTGAAGAAGGGCGACGTAATCGTCGAGTTCGACGCCGCTTCGCAGGAGCAGTACTATCTCGACCGCAGCACCAACGTCCGCACCGTCGATAGCGAAATCGTCCAGTTGATGGCTTCGCACCGGATGGTGAATGAGATGGACGGCATGAACCTGATGACCTCCGAATACAACGTGCAGCGCACCGAGTTGGAGGCCAGCAAAGCCGAGGTGGTGAGCGAAATCGAAGGCGCCAAGAACCGCATCGATGTCGGCATCAGCAAGGGTGAGCTGAGCCAGGTGAACACCACCATCGGGTCCCACAAGGTGGGGCAAGGCGCGGACCTGGAACGCCTGGGCCAGAAGAAAGACAAAACCCTCCGCGACCTGGATCGCGCGAAGGGCTACCTGTCGAAGATGGTCATCCGCGCGCCCATCGACGGCATCGTGAACATCCTTCCGAATTTCCGCGCTTCCGGGTCGTTCGGATCGACGCCTCCTCCGTTTCGTGAAGGGGATCGCGCCTGGACCGGCGCCGCCATCGCCGAAATTCCAGACCTGGACCACATGCGCATTGAACTGAAGCTGGACGAGGTGGACCGCGGCAAGCTAAAGCTCGGCCAGAAGGTCCGCATTCGCGTCGACGCGCTTCCCGAGAAGGAGTTCACGGCCGAACTGGATTGGATCAGTCCCATCGCGGCCATCACCTGGCGCGGCATGGGGCTCACGGAAAAAACGTTTCCGGCGCGCGCCACGCTGTCCTCGGTGGATCCCCGCATGCGTCCCGGCATGAGCGGCAGCGCCGAAATCATCATCGAAAGCCAGCCCAACGTCCTGCTGATTCCCGCCCGGTCGAGCTTCGCCCACAACGGCAAACCCGCCGTGTATGTGCAACGGGGATCCAATTTCACGATCCGACCGATCGAAGTGGGCCGTCGTAACGATACGGACATAGTGGTTGTAGGAGGTCTCGCCGAAGGCGAACAGGTGACGCTGGAAAGCCCGGCGGAAGCGCTGAAACGGGCCAAGAAGCTATAGCGGCGAAGGCCAGGCGCAACCAAGGAACATTGTCATGAAGAAACTTGTCATCAGGCTCCTCATCACGGGCCTACTGGCCGTGGCTGCGTGGGGCGGCTACACAGTTTACAAGCAGATCCCCCAACAAAAGGTGGCCTCCCTGCCCACGGCCAAGGTACGCCAGGGCGACGTGGTGGTGCGCACCTATGCCCGAGGCGAATTGCGCGCGGTTCGATCGGCCACGCTGACCGCTCCCAACCTGTTCGGCACCATTCAGGTGACCCGCCTGGCGGCCCTTGGCGCGTTGGCAAAGGACAAGGATCTCATCGCCGAATTCGACGATTCCGAGTTGCAATCGCGGCTTGAGGAAAAGCAGTTGGAAATCGACCAGGTGGACGAGCAGTTGAAGAAAGCGCAAGCCGACCTGGCCATCCGCAATAACCAGGACGACGTGGAACTGCTGCGCACCCGCTATTCCGTGCGCCGTGCCGAACTGGAAGTGAAGCGCAACGAACTGCTCTCTCAGATCGATGCCAAGAAGAACTTGTTGAACCTGGAAGAGGCGAAACGGCGTCTGACGCAGTTGGAAAGCGACATCAAGAGCCGGCGCGAGCAGGCCGAAGCCGAACTGGCGGTTCTGCGGGAACGGAAGAATAAGGCGCTGCTCGAACTGAACCGCGAAAAAATGCGGTTGAACCAGGTGAAACTGCTGGCGCCCATGAGCGGACTGGTGGCCATCCGCCAGACGCGGCCCACCTTCTTCATGCCCGGCATGCAACTTCCCGATATCCGAGAAGGCGATCAGTTACAGGCCGGCATGCCCGTGGCCGACATCCTCGATCTTTCCGAGTTGGAAGTGATCGCGCGCGTGGGTGAACTCGACCGCGCCAACCTCCACGAGGGACAGGACGTCGTGATGACGCTGGACGCACTGGCGGAAAAGCAGCTCTCGGGCAAAATCAAATCCATGTCGGGAACGGCCAGCGCCAACGTTTTTTCGAGCGACCCGGCGAAGAAGTTCGATGTCCTGTTCACGGTGGACATGCCCCAGCTTCTGACAGCGCTTGGCGCGAGCAAGGATCAGATCGCCCGCATCATGGCCCAGGCGGAAGCGAACCGGAAACGGGCGCCTCTGGCCCCCTCCACGAGCCTGCTTGCCGTCAATATGGCCGGTGGAGCCCCCGGCGGCCCGCAGTTGGGCGGCGGCAGCCCAGGCGGGAGTGGCGGCTTCGGCGGCGGCGGCAACCAAGGTGGTGGGCCTCCGGGCGCCATGGTGCAGTTCCGCGGGCCCGGTGGCGCTGGCGGTGGACAGGGAGCCGGCGGCGCTTCCAGCCTCACGCCGGAGCAACGTACCAAGATGCGTGAAATCATGCAGAAGGTCCTGGCCGGCAAGAGCCTTCAGGAGTTGAGCGGAGACGAACGCACCCAGGCCCTGGCCAAGGTTCAGGCCGAATTGAAGAAAGCGGGCATCAATGCGCCGGCCAACTTCGGCCGTGGCGGCAATCGCGGCCCTGGCGGCGATGCCGCGGGCGGTGGTCGCCGTGGCGAAGGAGACGCCGCAGGCATGCCGATGCTCGGCTTCGGCACCGGACAGCGTTACAGCCAGGCCGAAATGAATAACGCCAAGCTGCCTCCGCCTCCCGAGCAGGACAACCAGCTTGACGTTCTCCTCCGCCCCGGCCTGCTGGCCGACGTGGAGATCATCGTCGAAAAGATTCCCAACGCCATTCACGTGCCCGCGCAGGCCGTCTTCCAGAAGGACAACAAGATGGTGGTCTACGTGAAAGAGAACGGCAGGTTTGTTCCGCGCGAAATTCACATCAAGAAGCGCAGTGAAAACGTGTTTGTCATCGAGTCCGGTGTCGCCCCCGGAGACGAGGTTGCCATGGCCGATCCCGAAGCCAAGCCCGGCGACAAGAAGAAGGACGGGAAGGGTGGCGGTGGCGGCGCCATCGGCACCATGCCCGGCGGCAAGAAAGGATAATCGGGCATGTCAGCGTTCTCCGGAATTCTCCCCGAACTATACATGGGGCTTTCGAGCCTCCTCGTCCACAAACTGCGCAGCCTGCTCACCATGTTGGGCATGATCTTTGGCGTCGGCGCGGTGGTGGCCATGCTTTCCATCACGGCCGGCGCGCAAAAGGACATCCTGTCCTCCATCGACATGCTCGGCGTGAATAACATTCTCATCGAGGCCAAGGAAGCCGTGGACCGCAACGAGCTTCAGGCGCGCCGCTTGATCTCCCCCGGCCTCACTTTCCGCGACTTCCGGGCCATCGCCGAAAACGTCGGCGGCATTCAGGCGATCACCCCGCGCAAGCGGTTCAAGCCTCAGAAGGTGCTGCCAAAGACGGCCAACGAATCTCCCATGCTGATCGGCGTCGAGCCGACCTACCTGGATATCCAAAGTCTGAAAATCGTGGAAGGCCGCTTCTTCAACGACGAAGAAAATCGCGACTCCATCCCCGTGTGCGTACTCGGTGAATCGGCTAAAGTGAACCTTCTCGGGTATGACCGCGCCGTCGGCAAATTCGTCAAGATCAACGACACCTGGCTGCAGGTGATCGGCGTGCTGGCTCCTCAGGCATCGGCCGACACCGAAGTCGAGGGATTGGAAGTCGTGAACCGGAACAATCTCGTCATAGCTCCGTTGAATACGGTGATGCGCCGGTTTGAAGACAACAACAGCTATTTGAAGGATGAGATCGACGGCATCTACATCAAGGTGAAGGACGGCACGGATTCCATTGAAACCGCCGGCGTCGTCACCGCGATTCTCACCGCCACCCACAAGGACGCGGGCGACTTCACCGTCGTGGTTCCGGCCGGCCTGCTTGAACAGCGCGCCCGCACGCTGGGCATTTTCAATATCGTCATGATCTGTATCGCCGGCATTTCGCTGCTGGTGGGCGGCATCGGCATCATGAACATCATGCTCGCCACCGTGCTCGAACGCACGCGGGAAATCGGTATCCGCCGCGCCATTGGCGCCAGGCAGGCCGACATCATCCGGCAGTTTCTCACTGAAGCTGTGCTCATCTCCATTGTCGGCGGTCTCATCGGCATCGCCTTTGGCTTCAGCCTTTCCTGGATCATCGCCGCCGCGGCTGGCTGGTCCACCGTTGTCACCACCACCTCGATCGCCGTCGCCTTCACCGTGTCGGTGGGCATTGGCCTGCTGTTCGGTATCTATCCGGCCATGCAGGCGGCCAAACTCGACCCCATCGAGGCGATCCGCTACGAATAGAAATTTCGAAATCTCTTACGGTACATAACAGGATGCGCTCCCTCCTTTCCCTTATGCTCGTCGCGGCCGCCGTTTCACCCGGCCAGCAAATGCAATTCACACCCGGTTCCTCGGCCTATCTCGATGCGCCGCGTTTTCCGTCGGGCACCTGGCTTCGCCAGCATTTCGACAAACCAATTCCACACGTGGAGCTACAGCCGCCCACCCATCTGCCGGACTTTGTTACCGGCGATAAGCTGGAACTGTCGTTGCGCAGCTATCTGGAACTGGTGCTCGCCAACAATACCGACATCCAAATCCAGAAGCTCACCGTCGAAACGCAGCGCAACGCCATCACGCGCGCCTTTTCGGCATTCGATCCGGTGGCCACCACGTCGTTCCGCTCCACGCGCGCGAAGAACCCCACTAACGATGCGTTGGCGGGAGCTGCAACGCTGAACCAGCTCACGCAGCCCTTCGCTCTCAACTACAACCAGACGCTCGATACGGGCACCATCTATAACGTCGGCTTCAGCGCGAACAAGAACTCGACGAACTCGGCCTTCGCCAATTTCAATCCATCCATCAGCACGGGCCTGAACGTGAACTTCATTCAGCCGTTGCTACGCAACCGCGGCCGTGATGTGAACCGCCTGCCCATCGTCATCGCCAAGACCCGCCTGCGCTCGTCGCAGTTCAACCTCAGTGACCAGGTGATGCGCCTGTTGCAGTCCGCCGAACTTGCCTACTGGGCCGTCATCGAAGCCCGCGAATCGCTGAAGGTGCAGGAACAGGCCCTTCAGCTATACGACACTTTGTTGAAGCGTTCCCAGCGGGAACTCGACCTCGGCGCTATCTCTCCGCTGGAAATCTACCAGCCTCAGCAGCAGTATGCCAGCCAGGAGGTGTTCGTCACCCAGGCCCGCTACCGCCTGGCTCAGGCCGAAGACGGCCTCCGCCGCCAAATGGGCGCGGACCTCGATTCGCAATACCGCGCCATGCCCATTAACCTGACTGAAACGGTGCTGCCACCCGCCGACGAACGCCCGATCGACAAGGAGCAATCCGTTCAACTGGCCCTCCAGAAGCGCCCCGATCTGCGGGCGACGATGACCAGCATCGAGGTGGACGACCTGACCCTGAAGCAGGCGAAAAATTCGCTACTCCCCGATCTCTCCCTCACGGGTACATATACCAGCTCGGGCCGCGGCGGCCCCTTCTACCAGCGGGAAAACGTCTTCCAGGGTGACGGCACCTCCAGCACCATCGTCAGTGTCATCCCCGGAGGCATCGGCGATGCCTTGAACCAGACCTTCAACTTCAACTATCCGACCTATGGCTTCGGCCTTACGTTGCGCCTGCCCATTCGCGACCGCCGCGCCCAGGCCGACTTCGCAGATGCCGTTGTCAGCAAACGGCTCGACACGCTGCGCGCCCGCATGACCGAACAGAACATCCGCCTGGACGTGCTGAACGCAGTGAACCAGGTGGAGAACAGCCGCGCCAGCGTGAAACTCGCCCAGGTCCGCCTGGACTTTTCGCAGAAGCGCGTCGAAGCCGAGCAGAAGCGCTATGACCTTGGCGTCACCACCATCTTCTTTGTCATCCAGGCGCAGAACGACCTGGTGAGCGCGCAGGCCGATCTGGTGCAGCAGAGCGTCCAGTACCGTCGAAACCTGTTGAACCTCCAGCGTGTCACGGGACAGTTGCTGGAGGATCGCGGCGTCGTCATCGACTAGCCAGGAACCGCAAGCTACACTGAACTCAGGCACGCGGCCCTCGCGGTCGCGTGCTTTTCTTTCATGGGCCGCATCCGCGTACTTTCCGACGTTGTCGCTAACAAGATCGCCGCGGGCGAAGTGGTGGAGCGTCCGGCCTCCGTGGTGAAAGAGCTTCTGGAGAACGCGCTCGACGCGGCCTCCCGGCATATACGGATCGAGGCCGAAGCTGGCGGACGCCGCCTGATCCGGATCACCGACGACGGTTGCGGCATGTGGCGCGACGACGCACTGCTCGCCTTTGAACGTCACGCCACGTCGAAACTGAGCGACGTCAAGGAACTGCTCTCCATCGCCACGCTGGGCTTTCGCGGCGAGGCACTGCCCTCGATCGCCTCGGTATCGCGCCTGACGCTGGAAACGCGCACCAGGGAGGAAACCACGGGGACGCGCATCGAGATCGCCGGCGGAAAGTTGCAGAACTGTACCGAAGCCGCGCTCACGGAAGGCAGCGTGATCACCGTGCGCGATCTTTTCTTCAATGTTCCCGCGCGCAAGAAATTCCTCCGGTCGGACCAGACCGAACTGGCTCACATCGCCTCGCTCGTTACGCATTACGCGCTCGCCTATCCTGGCATCGGCTTCGAACTCTTCCACGAGAGCAGAGAACTGATTGCCGCCGTGCCGGTGGACGGACTGCGGGAACGCGTCTTTCAGATCTTTGGCGCGCAGATCCTCGACGATCTCATCGACCTCGGCGAGCGGTCGCGCGACGTGCCTGCCGGGGACGGCGAGGAACCGGTTCACTTCTTTACCCTGCGCGGTTTCATCTCACCGCCGCAGATCCAGAAATCCAACCGCAATTCGATCTATCTGTTCGTGAACGGACGTCTGATCAAGGACCGTCTCCTGCTGCACGCCCTGCACGCGGCCTATCAGAACCTGATGCCGCCACATGCATTCCCCTTCGCCCTGCTATTTCTGGAGTGCAGCTACGAAGAGGTGGATGTGAACGTGCACCCCTCCAAAACGGAGGTGCGTTTCCGGCGTGGCAGTTTCGTCCACGATTTTGTCAGGGATGCCCTTCGCGACGCTCTTCTGGCCGGAAGACCCGTTCCCAGCGCTCCCCTGGGTTCGTTCGCTTCGCCCGGTCAACCTGGCGCCCGCCTTCCTTACTCGGAGTTCTCACAACAACTGGAGAACGCTCCGCTGCCGGTGGCGCTGAGCGATCCGGCGCGCACCGCCGGCGAGGGCGCTAACGAACCCATCGGCATTCTGCCCCATTTCCACCTGCGCCAGCCCCAACCCGCGTTCTCCTCGCGGCTGGAGTTCGGCGATGCTCCGCCGTTGGCCATTGACACGCACCTTCCGCCGGCCGCCTCGGGCAAACTGCGCCGCGTGCCCGACACGCACGGTCCGCTACCGCCCGGACTGGCGGCGGACCCGCAAGCTTCGCTCGACATCCTTAGGGATTTGCAGCCCCTCGGCCAGCTTCACGACAGCTTCATCGTCGCCGCCGGAGCCGATGGCCTCTGGGTGATCGATCAGCACGTCGCCCACGAACGCATCCTCTTCGAGCAGGTTCTGCGACAGATGGCCGCGGGCGAGGTGGAGAGCCAGCAACTCCTCATTCCGCTTGTGCTCGAATTGACTCCCTCGCAGGCCGCGGAACTGGACAGGATTCGACAGGATCTGGAGCAAACGGGTTTTGATGTGGAGCAGTACGGGCCCCGGGCCATCGCTATCCAATCGGCTCCCGCCGCCTTGGGCGCGGCCGAAGTCGAACAGGTGGTGTTTGAGATCCTTGAGATCGCGGAAAAGGAGTTGCGGCAGGCCAGCTACGAGGATCTACGCAAGGAAATGGCGGCCTCCATTGCCTGCCGGGCGGCCATCAAAATCAATACGAGGCTCGACCGGCAGCGAATGGAATGGATGCTGCGCACGCTGGCCGCCTGCGAATTTCCCATGAGCTGCCCGCATGGCCGGCCCATCGCGTTACGCTACGCGACACGCGAGATCCTGAAGAACTTCCACAGGATGTAGCCGCCGCTACTCCCACTCGATGGTGCCAGGCGGCTTGTGCGTCAAATCGTAGAACACGGCGCAGATCCCGGGAACGGCCAGCAGTTCCGCCGTCATCCGCCGCAGCAGGGCCTCATCCATCACGACTACCTGTGCCGTCATGCCGTCGATGGAATCGATGGGGCGCAGCACGACGCTATCGGGACGCCCCGGTACGCCCAGCGGCGCGACCACTACGGGGAACTGCCACACCTTCTTCTCAAAGCCGATTTCCAGGCAGATGCGGCGCACAATGGCGTCGGCACGGCGCAGGCGGGCGAGCCGCGGCGAATCGATCCAGCAGGGCGTCGCGGAGAGCGAGGCCAGAGGCGCATGCGAACCAGCCAACCCCACCACGCGGTTCACGTCCGCCACGCGGTTGATCGTCTCGGCTGCTTCATCCACCGCGGCCTGGCTGACGGACTCCAATGCCAAAGCCGAACGGTAGCTGCGCGAATCTCCCTGCACGCCCACCGAGCGTACGGGCAGAAGGAAGCCCTCGCCGCGCTTCACGACGGGCTTTGCCTCATTCGAGCAGAGGAGGCGGATGGCCAGCCCCGGCCCAGGGAAGGGGTGACGGTCGAGCATCTCCGCCGGCAGGCCCAACTCCCGGCCAATGGCCCTTACCTCGTCCTTATAGAACGAGGTCAACGGCTCGATGAGGCGGTTCTCGTCGATCAGTTTCTGGATGCCGGCGACGCGATTGTGGTGCGTCTTGATCAGATCGGCCTTGGATGTTCCGCCGCTTTCAATGGTGTCGGGGTAGATGGTTCCCTGTCCCAGAATCCAATCCCCGCCCGTGTACGGGCCGGTGGCGAGCACGCGGTCCTGCACCGTCACGAACATCTCTCCAATGATGTGGCGTTTACGTTCGGGATCCACGACGCCCTGCAACGCCCCCACGAACTCGGACGAAGCGTCCACCACGCGGAAGGTGTCCCGGGACATCGACGTGAAGACGCCCCGAACGAAATCCGTTTCCCCTTCGCGCATCAGCCCGGTATCGACATATGCGCCGTGCACGCGTTCAGGACCGAGCGCGCGCAAACACAACGTGTAGGCCACCGAGGAATCGACGCCGCCGCTGACGAAGAAGAAGATGTTGCGGGCGCCAGCCACCTTGCGGATCTTCTCCTCCAGCAAACCCAGCCGTCCGCGCGGATCCCAATCCCGGACGCAGCCGGCCACGCTGAAGATAAAGTTCTCCAGGATTCGCTGGCCCCCTGGCGTATGAACCACCTCGGGATGAAATTGAACGCCATACAGGCGGCGGGCCGGGTCGCCCATGGCCGCGATGGGACAGGTGAGCGTCCGTCCCAACACGGAGAACCCCTCGGGAACGCTTTCCACACGGTCGCGGTGGCTCATCCAGGCCTGCTCGGTGTCCTTCAGACCTTCGAAAAGCGGATGGCCCAGGGTCAGCGCAACGCGCGCATGGCCGTACTCGCCCTTCTCGCCCTTGCGGACATGGCCGCCCATCAGGCGGGTCATCAACTGGAGCCCGTAGCAGATGCCCAGCACGGCCGCGCCGGAGCCGAACGCCGCGGCGTCCATACCCGGACTACCCGCCTCATACACGCTGCTCGGGCCGCCGGAGATGATGATGGCTTTGCGTCCGGCCAGTTCCGCCGCGGGAGTGTCGGAAGGTTTCACTTCGGCGTAAACGCCGAGTTCCCTGATGCGCCTGGCGATCAGGTGGCAGTACTGGCCGCCGGCGTCGAGAACGGTAACTTGGGGTAGGGGTCTGTCTTCGGTCATCTATTGGCCGCGCCGCGGAGCGGTCCGCTGCACGATCATCTTCTTGGCAGTCTCCAGCAGGGCCTTGGCCTTGGGGAGAGAGTCGATGGCTTTCAACACCATGGGATCGGTGCTGATGTTCATCCGGCGGGAGTCTTCCATGTTGAAGACGTTGATGAACACCTCGCGGCGAATCTGTTGCTTGATCCAGTCGAGATTTTCGTTGAACTCGGACTCGGTGAAGGGGATGTTCTGCTTCAAGGCGAACTGGCGGAAATCCTGCACCACGCCGTCGCTGGGCGCCCACTCCTTGGTGATCTGCTTGCGGTCATGCGTGGAGAAGTAGTTGGCCGCGAAGTTCAGAAATACGTAGTTGCGGACGAACAGCGCCTGAAGCTTATTACCCTTGGGAATTTCGAAGGTTTCGTCGGGCGTGATGCCGCCGCCGCCGTACACCGTGCGGCCGCTGTCGGTGCTTTTCACATCCTGCTTGTTGTTGTTGCCCGTGCCCTTGCGGTAGTAATAATCGAAGAACGAAGTGTTTTGGTAGTCGCGCTGAATCAGGCGCTCGCTGGGCGTGTAGTATTTGGCCGTGGTCAGCGCGAGGCCCGTGTTCTCGCTCAGCGGATAAACCGTCTGCACGAGGCCCTTGCCGAACGTGGTCTGGCCGAACACCCAGGCGCGGTCATGATCCTGCAACGCGCCGGAGACGATCTCGCTCGCCGACGCCGAATACTGGTTCACCAGCACGACAATCGGATACTCGGCGCCGGTGCGGCCGTGACGCGCCGTGTACCGCTTTTCGGCCGAGGCGCGTCCGCGGTGGCTCACGATGACCTGTCCCTTTTGCAGGAACCGGTCGGCCACGGCGACGCCTTCGTTCAACAAGCCGCCGGGATTGTCGCGCAGATCGAGAATCAGGCCCTTCACGTTGGCCTCTCCCACGCGCTTGAAGTTTTCCTCTACTTCGCGCGAGGTGTTCTCGTTGAAATGTTCGACGTCAAGATAAAGAATGCCCGGTTTCAGCCAGAAGGCGTCCTGCACGCTTTTTCGTTCAATCTCGCCGCGCGTGATGTTGAACGTCAGCGGCTCCTTCACGCCCTCCCGTGACACCTGCACCTGTACCTGCGTGCCTTTGGGGCCCTTCAACAGGTCGGCCACCTCGTCGGTTCGCAGATTCTCGGTGCTCTTGTCATTGACGAACATGATCACGTCGCCGGGACGGATGCCGGCCTTCGAGGCGGGCGAATCCGGGAACGGAGCGATGACGACGGTCCGGTTCTTCTGCGGCGCCACCATCATGCCAACGCCGTAGTAATGGCCCTTCTGGTCCTCGCGCAGGAGTTGAAAATCGCGAGGGTCGAAAAAGCTGGAGTGAGGATCGAGCGTGCGCAGCATGCCCGGAATGGCGCCCTTGTAAATGGCCTTATCGGCGGTGACCTTCTCCGCGAAACTGGTCTCCAGAAGGTCGTACACCTTGCTGAAGGTCTTCATGGAAGCTTTGATGTCGTCTTCGGAACCCGCCGCGCTGACACCGGTCAGGTTCGGCCCGACCAATCCGCCAGCCAGCGAACAGGCGATCACAATCGCGGGTGCAAAGACAAAAGAACGCCAACGGCGTGCGACCATGGGTAAACCTCCCAGCCTGCCTTCAGTATATATCGGATGCAAGGGCCTCCGCCCTAAGGCATTCCCGTTCCCATCAGGGATTTAGACGCGCAGCCCGCAGCAGGCGTTTTGCCTGAATTACGGGCAACGCTTCGTGCCAGACGGCGTCAGCCACCGCCCTTTCGTCAGATGCGGCGTCAATCCGGCGAAAACGATCACCGGCAAGCGAGCGGAATACCTCACGCGCACTCTCTAAACCCTCCTGCCGTTCAAACTCGTTGGGGACCTCGCCACGATGGGCCGTAATCCGGCGGAGCGCCTGGGCCGGATCCAGGTCGAGCCAGAGGACGAGATCCGGCGGCGGGAAGAGGGACTCCATTGTTTGGCGGACGGCCACCGTGTCTCCGCCCGGGCGTGTGCCCTGATAAGCGATGGTGGAATAAAAGTAGCGGTCCAGGATGACAATTCGTCCGGCGGCGAGGGAGGGCATGATCAGGCCGCGCAGGTGTTCGGTGCGGTCGTGAATGAAAGCCTGAAGCTCATCGGCGGGCGTCATGCGGCCCGCCGTGGCGCTCTCGCGGATACGTTGTCCCCAGGCTCCCCCGGTGGGTTCGCGGGACAGCACCGGCGTCTCCCCGGCGGCTTGCAGACGCTCGTCCAGGAGCCGGATCTGGGTTGATTTGCCGGTGCCGTCAATGCCCTCGAAGACGAGGAAGACACCGGGCCACACGGCGGGAAACTCCACCCGGGCCCTACTGGAGCCGGGTGGTCTGGTGAGCCACCAAGCGCATGGAACCGTCCGGTTGCACGGCCCAAACATGCAGCATTTTCAACCTGTTGTCGAACGGAACGCCTTTGGTGGCGCCCGTCATGCGGACGGTGGCCGACACAACCTGGGCGCGGCCGAGGTGGAACGTCTTCACGTCGCTGTACTCGATGTTGGCGTACTTCTGGTCGCCGCTTTTCAGCTTTTCGAGATACTGCGCCTTGGTTTCGACGATGCCGGTGGAGTGCGTGTAAATGAGATTGTCGGCCAGCAGTTTGTCGAGCGCCGCGAGATCGTTGGCGCGGACCGCGGCGACCCAGGTGTCCTCTTGCGCCTTCGCGGCGGCGCTGGCCATCCGGCCCGCCTTCTTTTGTCCCTGTGCCCAAGTGGGCGCGGCCAGCAGGCCCGCTGCCATGGCGAGAATGACAAATTTTTTCATGATGCCGTCAGTGTATACCGGAATTCCGAAACTCCGCGCACCCCTAAACGGCGGCGCGGGATTTGCGCGCCGGCAGAGCCGTTTCCGTGCGCGCCGGCTTGCGGTGCGTAGCCTGCAAGCGCTTCACCTGGTCGCTCACGCAGACCAGGAACATGGGCTGTTTGGCATTCTTCAACAGGTCGATCACGCGCCGTTCGCTGTCCTCCAGGTAGATCGATTTGCCGTCGGTGAGCAGGTGCATGTCGGCTCCGGAGAAGACGTCGGCCAAGCGTTTGCCCATCTCTTTTTGCAGGAAACGGAGCACGCGGCGGATCTTCTGCAGCGAGAATCCCTTACGGCGCAACTCGGCGATGACCGTGATTTCCACCACCTCGGCGGGCGAATAAATGCGCCGGTGGCCCTCATGCCTGGGGCTGACCACCTTCTGTTCGTCCCACCACTGGAGCTGGCGCAAGGAGACGCTGGCCAGACGCGCCACATCGGCGCTGGTCGAGGTCCGGTCCATCGGAGGCGCTTCAGGACGGCTCTTTTTTGTTTTGAACATAATCCACCTGTTCCGTGCAGTTTCGGATGCCGAATTCGATTCTACTGGAATGGGAAAGTGTGTCAAGGACAACCCGAATGAATACAATATCTTGCGCTTCATTCGCCCAAGGCACTCAACCTTTGGGGCCCCGGTGGAAGCGATGGCCGGCCTTAGCCTCCGCCGACGAAATGGACGACCTCGACCTGGGCCCCCCCATTCACGGGTGTTTGCTCCCAGCGCGCGCGGCCGACGATTTCGCGTTCCAACTCGATGGCGACACGGTCCCGGGGAATGCCCAGGTGGTCCAGCAAAGCGGCCAGGGTGAGGCCGGCAGGCACATGGCGCGCCTGTCCGTTCAAGACGATTTCGATTTGGTTCGCAGGAATGGAAGTCATTGGCGGAACAGCGGGCACGGCCCTCCCGTTTGACACCCGCTTACGCCGATTATTATAGTCAAAGGTTAGCCGCGTAATCTCCGATCGCGTTCATCATGCCAACTTCGCCTCTTGAGGTTTATTTTCCGGTTCTGATCCAGATCCTGCTGGCCGCGGCGCTGGCGGGCGGTCTGGTGGGGGCCAGTTTCCTGCTGGGCAAGAAACTGAAGAACAAGGTGAAGGACATGCCGTATGAGAGCGGCATGGTTCCCATCGGCACGGCCACCGAGCGTTTCAGCGTGAAGTTCTACTTGGTGGCGATGCTGTTCATCCTGTTTGACATTGAAGCCGTGTTTCTCTATCCGTGGGTAGTGGTTTATGGCGATCTGAAAATGTTTGCCTTCGCCGAGATGTTCGTGTTCGTCATCTTCATTCTCAGCGGCTTCTTCTACATTTGGAAGAAGGGGGTCCTCGACTGGTCGAAGACCCAGGACGAGGATTAACGCACCAGAATGCTGACCGAAGAATTGCAGCGGATTCCGCATGTGCAGGCCATCGCGGCCATGCCGGGCGCCCTACAAACGGCCACGGTACACGTTGGCGAAGTGACGCTGACGATCGATCCGGAGCACATCGTCGCGGTGTGCCGGAAGTTGCGGGACGAGTTCGGCGCCGAGCGTCTGAGCGGGATCACCGGGCTGGACTGGTACCCTATGGAGCCGCGCTTCGAGGTAGTTTATCTGATTCATTCCATCCGGAACCGGTATCGTCTGAAGCTGAAGTGCCGGTTGCCAGGCGGCGATCCGGGGATAGAGTCCGTGTATGAAGTCTGGCGCGCCGCCGATTGGTATGAGCGGGAAGTGTTCGACCTGTTTGGGGTGACCTTCCGCAACCATCCGAACCTGAAGCGCATTCTCATGCCCGACGACTGGCAGGGGCACCCATTGCGCAAGGACTTCCCCGTTCACGGGCACAAGTACAGCTACCGGGCCGAATGAAACGCGGACGGCACGCCCAGGTCCATCGCGGCCGGCATGGCGAGGGGAAGGGGCGCGGGAGCGCGTCGTGTGAATGTAAGAAAGGCTGGGCGCGAAGGGCGTCCATAGGGAGTTGAGATGAGCGAGCAGACCAGCGCGGACGAACAGGCTGCCCTCCCCCAGGAGGAGCAGTCCGCCGGCAAGCGGCGCACGATGACCCTGAACATGGGTCCGCAGCACCCGTCCACGCACGGCGTGTTACGCATCGTGGTCGACCTGGACGGCGAGGTGATCCGCAAGGCCGTCGCCGACATAGGCTTTCTTCATACGGGGATTGAGAAGCAGTGCGAGGTGCGGACTTGGCAGCAGGTGGTGCCGCTGACCGACCGCGTTGATTACCTGGCGAACCTCTCGAACAACCTTGCCTACTGCCTCGCGGTGGAGAAGCTGCTGGGGATGGAGATTCCGCGCCACGCGCAGTGGATGCGCGTGATGCTCACCGAGCTGACGCGCATCAATTCGCACTTGGTGTGGCTGGGCACGCACGCTCTGGATATCGGCGCGATGACGATGTTCTTCTACTGCTTCCGCGAGCGCGAGAACATTTTGCGCCTGTTCGAGATGTTTTCGGGCCAGCGGATGATGACGAGCTATTTCCGGATCGGCGGGCTGGCGCTGGAGGCTCCAAGGGGATGGCAGCATGCCGTGGGCAAGTTCATCCGCGCGTTTCCGGATTCGATCGAGCAGTATGAGAACCTGCTGAACGCCAATCCGATCTGGATGGAGCGCACCAAGGGCATCGCGGTCATGACGCTGGACGAGATGCTGAATCTGGGCGTGACGGGGCCGATGATCCGGGCCGCGGGTCTGGCCTGGGACATCCGGAAAGACGAGCCCTACAGCGCATACGACGAATTCGATTTCCAGGTGCCCACGCGTACGGAAAGCGACGTTTATGCCCGCTTCCAGGTGCGCATGGACGAACTGCGCGAGAGCACGAAGATCGTGATCCAGGCCATGGAAGGCATGCCCGAAGGCGATTTCCAGGCGGAGGCGCCCGGCATCGTGCTTCCCGAACGCGAGGCGATGAAGACGCAGATGGAAGCCATGATCTACCACTTCAAGATCATTTCGGAAGGCTTCCGCGTGCCGCCGGGCGAAGCCTATGTGGCCGTGGAATCGCCCCGCGGCGAACTCGGCTACTACGTGGTCAGCGACGGCGCCACAAACCCCTACCGGGTGTTCATGCGCACGCCGAGCTTCGGCAACCTGATCGCCCTGGGGCCCATGCTTCAGGACAAGCTGATCGCCGATTCCATCGCGGCCCTCGGCAGCATGGACTTCGTGCTGGGAGACACAGACAGGTAAACAGCCCATGACCTTCTCACCGGAACTGGAAAAACGCTTCGCCGAGATGGCGGCCAAATATCCCGAAGGGCGCCAGAAAGCCTGTCTCATTCCGATGCTCATGTACGCCCAGGACGAGGTGGGCCACATGACCGAGGAGCTGAAGGAAGAGGTCGCCAAACGGCTCAACATCAGCGTTCTCGAAGTGAACGAAGTGGTGGGCTATTACACGATGATGCGCAAGAAGCGCATGGGCAAGACGCACCTGCAAATCTGCACGAACATCAGTTGCCTGCTGTGGGACGGCGATCAACTGTGGGAGCGCGCCTGCCAGAAGCTGGGCATCGGACACAACGAAGTGACCGCCGACGGCAAGATCTCGCTCGAGGAAGTGGAGTGCATTGGGGCCTGCTCCTGGGCTCCGGCCATTCAGGTGAACTACGACTTTCAACATCACGTGACGCCCGAACAGTTGGACAAGCTGATCGACGATTTGAGGAACGCGTAAATGTATCCCAGCCTGCTCCACGAAACTCCCCACCCGGACGAACAGATCGTGCTGGGCAAGCGGTTCCGGCTGCCGGATTCGCGCCGCATCGACACCTATCTGGCCAGCGAAGGCTACCAGGGCTTCCTCAAGGCGGCCCAGATGACGCCGGAGCAGATTATCGACGAGGTGAAGGCTTCGAATCTGCGCGGCCGGGGCGGCGCGGGCTTTCCGACGGGCCTGAAGTGGAGCTTCGTGCCGCGCCAGTCGCCGAAACCCAAGTACATCGTTGTGAACGGCGACGAATCCGAGCCGGGGACCTGCAAGGACCGCGTACTGATTCAATATGACCCGCACCAGTTGATCGAGGGGATTCTGATCGCCGGGCGCTCGGTGGACGCTCATCGCGGGTGGATCTACATTCGCGGTGAGTACCGCTACCTGATCGACATCATGGACGAGGCCATCGCCGAAGCCTATGCGCGCGGCTGGCTGGGCAAGAACATCCAGGGCACGGGCTTCGACTTCGAGCTTTCGACGCATACCGGAGCGGGCGCGTATGAATGCGGCGAGGAGTCGGCGCTGCTGGAGTCGCTGGAAGGCAAGCGCGGCGTGCCCCGCATCCGTCCGCCCTTCCCCGCCGTTTCGGGCGCTTTCCAGTGCCCCACAATCCTGAACAACGTGGAGACGTTCGCCGCCGTGCCCAGCATTCTGCGCATGGGCGGGCAGGCGTGGGCGGCTCTGGGCATACCCAAGGCGGGCGGCACGAAGCTCACCTGCCTCACCGGCCACGTGAACCGCATGGGTGTCTACGAGCTGGCGCTGGGATATCCGGTGCGCAAGATGATCGAGGACATCGGGGGCGGCATCCGCGGCGGAAAGAAATTGAAGGCGATGATTCCGGGCGGCTCCTCCTGCCCGATTCTCACCGGTGAAGAGGCGTGGGAATTGAACATGGACTACGATTCCATGGCCAAGGCCAAGACGATGCTCGGCTCCGGGGGCGTGGTGCTGATGGACGAAGACACGGACATGGTGAAGGCGGCGTTGCGAATCATTCGCTTTTACCAGCATGAAAGCTGCGGCTGGTGCATACCCTGCCGGGAAGGCACGATGTGGCTGAAGAAGCTGCTGACGCGGCTGGACGAAGGCGTGGGAACGGTGAAGGACATCGACCTGGTGGGCGATCT
The DNA here is from genome assembly GCA_020852175.1 of Bryobacterales bacterium. Taxonomy (GTDB): domain Bacteria; phylum Acidobacteriota; class Terriglobia; order Bryobacterales; family Bryobacteraceae; genus JAFLBB01. The sequence goes on from JADZBH010000005.1 coordinate 211,931, forward strand.
CGCCGATAACATGCTGGGACGGACGTTCTGCCCGCTGGGCGACGCGGCGGCCATGCCCACCATGAGCATCGTGCGCAAGTTCCGGCACGAGTTTGAAGCCAAGCTGGGGCGGAAGACGGTCTCGATGGCCGGGCTGTCGCAACTGGTTTCGATCACCGGCTAAAGGAAATCCATGGCGGATCCAGTAACCTTTACAGTCAACGGCAAGAGTTTGCAGGCTCCGGCGGGCACGCTGGTGATCGACGCCTGCAAGCGCGCGGGCATCGAGATTCCCGCATTTTGTTATTACGAGGGCCTGGCGCTACAAGCCGCCTGCCGCATGTGTTTGGTCGAGGTGGAAAAAGCGCCGAAACTGCTGGCCAGTTGCACGCTGCCCGTGGCCGAAGGCATGGTGGTGCAGACCGAATCGCCGGTGGTGGTTCAGGCGCGCAAGGCGATGCTCGAGTTCCTGCTGACGAACCACCCGCTGGATTGTCCGGTGTGCGACAAGGGCGGCGAGTGCGAACTGCAGGACATGTCGTTCCGCTACGGCGCCGGCGAAAGCCGCTTCACCGAAATGAAGCAGCACGTGGACGAGAAGCAGTGGTCTCCGGTGGTTTATTTCGACGCGCCGCGCTGCATTCTCTGCTACCGCTGCGTGCGGATCTGCGACGAAGGCCTGGGCGTGAAGGCGCTGGGTGTCACCAACCGGGGCGTCTACTCCGAAATCACGCCGAACAAGGGCGACCATCTCGATTGCGACGAATGCGGCGCCTGCATCGACATCTGCCCCGTGGGCGCGCTCACCAGCGGCATCTACCGTTACCAGACGCGGCCCTGGGAGATGGAACACATCGGCGCCATCTGCTCCCACTGCGGCGACGGCTGCAAAACCACGCTGGGCGTGAAGAACGACGAGATTCTGCGCGGCAACAACCGCGACCGTTCCGGCATCAACGGCGAATTTCTCTGTATCAAGGGCCGTTATGCGTTCGACTTCGTGAGCCATGCCGAACGGCTGCAATCGCCGATGATCCGCGTGGACGGCAAGCTGGAAGAGGTGAGCTGGTCCAAGGCGCTGGCCTTCGTGGCGCAACGCTTCGGTGAAATCAAGGCCGCCGGAGGCAGGTTCGGCGTGATCGGCGGCGAACGCTCGACGAACGAGGAAAACTACTACCTGCAGAAGTTCGCGCGCGTGGGACTGGGCACGCCGCACATTGACCATCGCCGGTCCGGCGACGTTCCCGCGCTGCTCGACGCCCTTCACGGACGTCAGGGCGCGCTGGCCACGGTGGACGATCTGTACAACGCGAAAGGCGTGCTGATTATCGGCGCCGACCTTGCCCAGCAGCATCCTTTGCTGGCCTTCCAGACGCGCGCCGATTCCCGTCATCACCAGGCGAAGGTGTTCACCGTGACGGAAGGTCCGGTGCGGGAAGACAAGGTGGCGGCGAAGAAGCTGCGCGCCGGGCCTGCCGGCCAATTGGCCGTCGTAAAAACATTGGGTGAGGACCTGAAAGCGGCGGGCGAGCTGGTGGTGCTGTTTGGCGATTCCATCCAGGGCGCGGCCGTGGGCGAACTGGTGTCTTTCATCGATTCCCTGGGCGTACCGGCGAAATACATCTGCCTGGTGGACTACTCGAATTCACGCGGCACCTGCGATATGGGTCTGCTGCCGCATTTGGGGCCTGGCTATCAAGCCGCGGCGCAAACCGGCATGGGCCAGGCGGAGATGCTGGCCGACCCTGCGCTCGACGCCCTGTGGGTGGTGGGTGCGAACCCCTTGGCCGGCGCGGCGCTTGCATCCCAGCAGGCGTTCGTCGTCGTGCAGGACATGTTCCTCACCGAAACCGCGCAACGCGCCGATGTCGTGCTGCCGTCGGCTTCGGCCTACGAAAAAACGGGCACGGTAACCAACACCTGCGGCCAGGTGCAGCGCCTGCGCAAGGCAATCAGCGTGATGGGGGTCAAGGCGGATCTCGACATCTTCGGCCTGCTGGCGCGAGGCATGCGGCTGGATCTGGGACGCGCGGTTCCCGATCAGGTGTTCGAGGAGATCCGTGCCAGCGTGCACGGGTATAATGTTCCCTTGCCAGTCATCGCGACGGGAGGAGCGGCGATGACCGATCCGGTTCATGGACGCATACCTGTCGCCGGCCAGGCGCAAGTGATCCAGTCGGCTCGCGACACCCTGTTTACTTCGGGTTCCTTGACCCGCTACTCGAAGACTCTGAACCTCGTCCTCGAAGCTCCCGGCGAACTCTATAAGCCATGAATCCCGATCTTACGTCGATCCTAGGCAACTTTTACGTTCTGACGCTCATCAAGCTGGCCCTGGTGGCGTTCGTATTGCTGACGGCCCTGGCCTACCTGCAATGGATTGAGCGCAAGGTGATCGCGCACATCCAGTTGCGCGTGGGCCCCACGCGCGTTGGGCCGCACGGACTGCTGCAGCCGCTCGCCGACACGATCAAGCTGCTTACCAAGGAAGACCTGATTCCGGCGCACGTAAACAAGTTCTTCTACATGCTGGCGCCGATGATGGCCGTTTTTTTCGCCCTCAGCGCGATCGCCGTCATCCCGTTCGGACCGAAGATCAACATTTTCGGAATCGAAACCTACATGCAGCTCACGGACCTGAACATCGGGCTGCTCTATCTGCTGGCGCTGTCCGGCATGGGCGTGTACGGCATAGCGCTGGCGGGCTGGTCGTCGAACAACAAGTATTCTCTCATCGGCGGTCTGCGCTCCTCGGCGCAGATGATCAGCTACGAGTTGCCGTTGGCCTTGTCCATCGCTTCGCCGCTGCTGCTGGCCGGGTCGCTGTCGTTGCGCGAGATCGCCGAATCGCAGGCGGGCTTCATGCTCGGCTTCATTCCGCGCTGGTCCATCTTCCAGATGCCCGCGCCGCAGATCATCGCCTTCGTGCTGTTCATGATCGCCGGATTCGCCGAAACCAACCGCGTGCCGTTCGACCTTCCGGAGGCCGAAAACGAGTTGGTGGCCGGCTTCCACACCGAATACTCCTCGATGAAGTTCGCCAGCTTCTTCATGGCCGAATACGCGAACATGGTGACCCTCTGTTCGGTCGCCACACTGCTGTTCCTCGGCGGATGGCATCCTCTTGTCCCGCCGCCCGCGGCCGGCTTCATTCCGCCGTTGCTGCTGTGGGCCGCCGGCGCGATGTTGATTTTCCACGGGTTGCAGCCGGCGCGCAAATGGGACAAATATACGATGCCCGCGTTCGGCGCCGTCTTCCTCCTGGCCGGCTTCGCGTTTCTGATTCCAGTCCTGCAGCCGGTGCTGCAACCGCTCTTCTGGTTCGTCTCCAAGGTGGGCATCCTGTTGTTCTTCTTCATCTGGGTGCGCGCCACTCTGCCCCGCTTCCGGTATGACCAGCTCATGCGCTTCGCCTGGGCGGTCATGTTCCCGGTTTCGGTTGTTCATCTGTTCGCCACCGCGCTTCTGGTGGCCCTGTTGAAGTAACCATGGACGCCATACTTTTCTTTCTGTTTGCCGCCATCGCCGTGATTTCGGCGATCAACGTCGTCGTGCAGCGCCACCCGATTTCAAGCGCACTTTCGCTGGTCGGCGTCATGGGTTCGCTCGCCGTGCTCTATCTGCTGCTCGGCGCCGAATTCATCGCCGCGGCCCAGATGATCGTCTATGCGGGCGCGATCATGGTGCTCTTCGTGTTCGTCATCATGCTGTTGAACACCGGTGCCGAGAAATCCTCCCGGAAGGGCAGGATTCTGACCGTCGTGGCCATGCCTCTCCTGGTGATATTTCTCGGTCTTGTGAGCTACGTCATCCAGCGCGGCTTTCCGGACTCGCCCCTAGTGAAGTTCGGCGAGTTCACCGGCGGCGGACCGAAGGATGTGGGCATGGCGCTATTCACCCGTTACCTGCTGCCCTTCGAGGTCACCAGCGTGCTGATCCTGATCGCCATCATCGGCGCCGTCGTGCTGGCGCGGAAGGAGATGGACTAACCCGATGCCTCTCTTGCCCGTTCCGGCGGCCGTTCCGCTTTCCTACTATCTGATTTTGAGCGCCGTGCTGTTCGCGCTGGGCGTTGCCGGCTTCCTGTTCCGCCGCAGCCTGATCACGGTGTTCATGAGCATTGAGCTGATGTTGAATGCCGTGAATCTCACCTTCGTGGCGTTCTCTTACCAGCACAGGCAGGTGGATGGCCACCTGTTCACATTTTTCGTGATGGTGGTGGCCGCCGCCGAAGCCGCGGTCGGCCTGGCCATCATCCTCACCGTGTACAAGAATCGCGGCACGCTCGCCGTCGATGAGATCGACTCGCTGAAACTCTAAACTCCGATGCACCATCTTTGGCTCATCCCGTTTTTCCCGCTCGCCGGTTTCCTTGTGAACGGCCTCTTCGGCAAGCGCCTGTCCAAGGGCGCGGTCGGCATGGTGGCCATCGGCAGCGTGGTGTTGTCTTTCCTTTGGGCGCTGAAGGCGCTGTTCGGCCTGGCGCCGCTTGAAACCGCCCACGTGGAACGCTACTTCACCTGGATCCAGTCCGGCTCGCTGGTCATTCCCTATGAACTGGCTGTGGACCGCCTGACGGCGATCATGCTGATGGTCGTCACCGGCATCGGTTCGCTCATTCACATTTACGCCACCGGGTACATGCACGAGGAGGAGGGGTTTTACCGTTTCTTCGCGTATCTCAACCTTTTCATGTTCTTCATGCTCACGCTGGTGCTGGCCAACAACTATCTGTTGTTGTTCGTCGGCTGGGAAGGCGTGGGCCTGTGCAGCTACCTGCTGATCGGCTTTTACTTCCTGAAACACTCGGCCTCGACGGCGGGCAACAAGGCCTTCATCGTGAACCGCATCGGCGATGCCGGCTACGCGGTGGCGGTCTTCCTCATTTTTCTGACGTTCGGCACGCTTGATTTTCCCAAGGTGATGGAAGCGGCCAAGGCGTTGCCGGTGGAAACCTCAGCGGGCATCCTCACAGGCATTTGCCTGCTTCTTCTGGTGGGCGCCACGGGCAAATCGGCGCAGGTACCTCTTTATGTCTGGCTGCCGGACGCCATGGAAGGCCCGACGCCGGTTTCGGCGCTGATCCACGCGGCGACGATGGTGACGGCGGGCGTCTACATGGTGACACGCTCGGCAGCGTTGTTCCTCCATGCGCCTATCGCCATGGAAACGGTGGCGTGGATCGGCCTGGCCACGGCGGTCATGGCGGCAACCATCGGCATCACGCAATACGACATCAAGAAAGTGTACGCCTACTCGACCGTTTCGCAGCTAGGGTACATGTTCCTGGCTCTGGGAGTGGGCGCCTTTTCGGCGGGCATCTGGCACGTCGTGACGCATGCCTTTTTCAAGGCCCTGCTCTTCCTGGGCGCGGGCAGCGTGATTCACGCCCTGCACCACGAACAGGACATGCGCCACATGGGCGGGTTGCGGAAAAAAATCCCCATTACGTTCGCCGTACTCACCTGTGCGTGGCTGGCCATCTCCGGCGTGCCTTTTACGTCGGGCTGGTATTCGAAGGAAGCGATTCTTGGCGCCGTGCACCATCATTCTCCGCTCATGTACTGGATCGGGGTGGCTACCGCCGCCGTGACAGCCTTCTATGTATCCCGCTCGATGTTCATGACCTTCTGGGGTGAGTACCGGGGCCACGCCCATCCGCACGAATCCCCCCCGGTGATGTGGCTGCCGCTAGCCGCGCTGGCGGTTCTGTCGCTGGCCGGTGGCGCGCTCTTCAACGTGCCGCACATTCTGGAACCGATGTTCCCGCAAGGCCACGGTGAGCACGACTTCATGCTGGAGGTGATCGGGTCCAGCGCGGGGCTTCTCGGCATTGGCCTTGCCTATGTGATGTATGTGGCGAACCCCGGACTGCCCGCTTCCATTGCTACGTCGCTCGGAGGAGTTTACAGGTTGGTTTATAACAAATACTACGTGGACGAGGCGTACGATGCCGCCGTGGTGAGGCCGATCGTGAACGGCTCGCGCACTGGATTGTGGCAGTTCACCGATGTCTGGTTGATCGACGGCATGGTGAATGGCGCTGGCAGCCTTGCCCGCTGGCTGGGCGGCGGCCTGCGCATGCTCCAATCGGGCAACATCCGCGCTTACGCCGCCTGGGTGGTTGCCGGAGCGGTCATCTTCATCATCGCGGCTGGAGCGATTGCCGGTTCGCAAGGAGGCCTCCGGTGACACTGCTCGATATTGTCCTGTTCCTGCCGCTGGCCGCATTTCTTGTGATTCTGGCCCTGCCGGGCGCGCTTTCGCGCACGCTGGCCCTGGCCACCTCCACCGGCATCTTCGTCGTTTCGCTTGGACTGGCGGCGCAGGTGGCGGGTTCCCCCGGCGCCGGAGCATTGTTGGAAACCAACCGCATCTGGATCAGTTCCCCCGCCATCCGCTATCACGTTTCACTCGACGGACTCGGCCTGTGGCTCGTGTTGCTGTCCACCATACTGACGCCGCTGTGCGTGCTCGTCAGTTGGAACTACATCACGGACCGCGTGAAGGAATACTACGCCTTTCTGCTTCTGCTGGAATTCGGCGTCATCGGCGTATTCGTCTCGATGGATCTGTTCCTCTTCTATGTGTTCTGGGAAGTGACGCTGGTGCCGATGTACTTCCTGATCGGCATTTGGGGACATGACAGGCGCATCTACGCCACGGTGAAGTTCTTCCTGTATACGATGACCGGATCGTTGCTGATGCTGGCCGCCATCCTTTACCTGTACAGCAAGGCGGGCACGTTCGACTACCCGACGATCCTGCAACTTCTCTCCAGCGGACGCCTGGAATTGACCGCCGCGGAACAGTTGCCGCTTTTCCTTGCCTTCTTCATCGCCTTCGCGATCAAGGTGCCGTTGTTCCCGCTGCACACCTGGCTGCCGGACGCGCACGTGGAAGCGCCCACCGCGGGTTCCGTGATGCTGGCCTCGGTGATGCTGAAGATGGGCACATACGGAATCGTCCGCTTCTGCCTTCCGATGTTCGGCAACGCCGCGCATCAATGCGCGCCGGTCATCAATATCCTGGCCATCATCGGAATCGTGTATGGAGCGTTGGTCGCCCTGGTGCAGCCGAACATGAAGAAGCTGGTCGCCTACTCCTCGGTGAGCCACCTTGGCTTCGTCGTGCTCGGCGTGTTCACCTTCACGCAGCAAGGTCTGGACGGCGCGGTCTACCAGATGTTGAATCACGGCATCTCCACCGGTGCGCTCTTCATCCTGGTTGGCTTTCTCTACGAGCGACGCCATTCGCTGGAGATCAAGGCTTTCGGCGGCGTGGCCAACGTGGCGCCCGTGTTCAGCGTGGTGTTCATGATCACGACGCTGGCCAGCATCGGACTGCCGGCGCTGAATAACTTCGTAGGCGAATATCTTGTCCTACAGGGCGCGGCTTTGGTGAACTGGAAGTATGCGGCCTTCGCCGAGCTGGGCGTTATCTTTTCGGCGTGCTACATGCTGTGGCTCTATCAGAGGACCTTCCTGGGCGAAGCCGGTGAGCAGGTCCGCCATCACATCCATGACTTGAATGCGCGCGAACTGCTGGCCCTCGCGCCTCTTGTCGTACTCATGGTGTGGATGGGGACGGGCACCTCACTCTTCCTGAAGCCGATCACGGCCGTGAACGCGCGGATTCTGCAACAAACCAAACAGAACGTGGAGTACCAGGTAAAGGCTCCCACGCCACCCGCTCCGTCCGCCCGCGTGGAGGTGGCAGATGCCCGTTAACTTCGTACCTCCCGCGACGGGCGAATACATCCGGGTGTTGCCGGAAATCGTGCTCACCATTGGCGGCACGATCCTGATGGTGGCCGAAGGTCTCGCAGGCGAACGCCATAGGAGAGGCATGGCTCCGCTCGCCCTCGTCTTCCTCCTGCTGGCGATGGGCGGCGCCGTCCTGGCCGGCATGAATCCCGGCCCGGCCTTCACCAATCTTCTGATCGTCGACGGCTACGCTACCTTCTTCCGTCTGCTGGTGCTCGTCGTGGGCGTGCTGAGCGTCCTGATCTCGGCCAGCTACCTGACGCGCGAAAACGCCGATTCGGCCGACTACTATTCGCTGATCCTGTTTTCGCTGTGCGGCCAGAGCCTGCTTGCTTCGGCCAATGAACTGATCATGGTCTTCATCGGATTGGAGATCAGCTCGATCGCCACCTATGTTCTGGCCGGGTTTCTGCGGAAGGACAAGCGCAATAACGAAGCGGCCATCAAGTACTTCCTGCTCGGCTCCTTCGCAACGGCCTTCCTGTTGTATGGCGTTGGCTGGATCTATGGGGTGACGGGAACCACGAACCTGCAGGAGATTCACCGCTTCCTGAGCAGTCCAGAAAGCACTTATTCACCGCTGATGGTCGGCGCCTGCGCCGCCATGCTGTTTGTTGGATTCGCGTTCAAGATTTCGGCCGCCCCGTTTCAGGCGTGGGCGCCCGACGTGTATCAGGGCGCGCCCGCTCCGGTGAGCGCGTTCATGAGCGCCGCCCCCAAGGCGGCCGCGTTCGCCGTCTTCCTGCGCGTCTATTCGGTCGCATTCAGCGGCCTCACCGAGAGCTGGCAGCCGATTCTCTGGGCCTCGGCCCTGGCCACGATGGTCATTGGAAATTTCGCCGCCCTGCGCCAGAACAACATCAAGCGCATGCTCGCCTATTCGTCGGTCGCCAACGCGGGTTATGTGCTGGTCGCCGTCGTGGCGCACACGGAAACCGGCGTGGCCGCCGCCATGTTCTACCTGGCCGCCTATGCGCTGATGAACCTGGGCGCGTTCGCCATCGTCACGCACTATGTGAACAAGGGCGAACGTTATGTCGGCATCGACGACATGGCCGGCTTCGCCCGGAAACAGCCGTTCGCCGCGGCGCTGTTTACCTGGTTCCTGCTGTCGATGATCGGCGTGCCGCTTACCGGCGGATTCTTCGGCAAGTTCTACATCTTCAAATCGGCCATCGACTCGAACCTCATTTGGCTTACCGTGCTCGGCCTGCTGAATAGCGCCGTGGCTGCTTACTATTACCTGCGCGTCATCGTCGTGATGTACTTTCACGAACCGGGAGAGGCGGCGCTGGAAACGGCTTCGATTCCAGGCGGCATCCGCCTGGCCCTGATCGGGTCGGCGATCGGCGTATTCATTCTCGGCGTCTTTCCTTCGGCGGTGCTCGAATTCGCCAACCGCAGCGCCATGCTGGTCCGTTAGCTGACGCATCATGGCCCGTTCCACACCGCCGATTGTGTTCCTGCACGGCTGGTGCGGTTCGCCGGCTTTCTGGCAACCGGTGACGCGGCTGCTGGAAGGGCGCTACACGGTCATCGTTCCACAACTTACACACGATGGTTCGCTGCCGGAGCTACCCGAGCGGTGTGTTGTCGCCGGACACAGCATGGGAGCAACCCTGGCCCGCCGTTTGTTGCGCCACCGTCCGGACGCCATCGCCGCGGCGGTTCTGGTGGATGGCCATCTGCCTAAGTTCCCGCCGGACCCGGCTCGCCGCGAAGCTTTCCTGGCGCCGTTTCGTACCGGGTTCGCAGAGGCAGCCAGCCGGTATATCGACACACTGGCCGGTCCGGCGACTCCTGGCTGGGTCAAAGAAAAAATGTTGGAAACGGCGGAGGGCGACGGCCTGCGGGCGCTGGAGTCGTTGAACGATTCCGATACCTGCGCCTGGTTTGGCACGGAAGACGATCGCGTGGACGTGCCGGTGTGGGCGCTCTGGGCCGAACCCAGCGTGATGGCGCGCGTGGGGGGCGAACACCGCGAATGGATGGAGAAATGGTGCCGCAAGTTGCACTACGAATGCTGGCCTGGAGCAAGCCACTTCCCCCATCTGGATGACCCGGAACGCTTCGCGGCGGGACTGCGCGAGTTTCTGGTGAGGGCTGGAATCTAGCCGGTGGGATCGATGAGGCGTCCTGTCAACTCCTCGCGGCCTCGACCATCCATCCGCGACGGCGCGCGATACACTGTAAGGTCATGAAGGCCGTGTTCTTTCTCCGTGCCGGGCTCCTGCCGGCGGCTCTTGCCGTGCTTCTCTCCGCCTGCGGAGGCACACCACCGCCCGCCGTCAAGAAGGAGCCGGCCAAAGCTCCCGAACCAGTCACCGGTTTGAAGGCATTTTTTCAGATGTATAGCGCCGCGCGGCCCTGGGCCGCCGACCTGGTTCCCCTCGGCTGCCACAGCCAGGAGATGACCGGCATTCCCTCGGGCGAAGGTAAGTACCCTCTGTGGAACTGCACTTTTGTCTCGGAGTCCAGACGCCAGTCGAAAACCTATACCTATGCCGTGGCCAACGGCGATGGGGGCATCAACAAGGGCATTTACGGCCGGAACGAGGAGAGCTACTCCGGACCGCGCGGGAACCAGTCTCCCTTCCCGATGCAGGCGTTGAAGAAGGATACCGACGAGGCGCTGAAGTTGGCGCTGGCCACCAAGGATGCCACCGAATATGTAAAGAAGAACCCGGACAAGCCAGTGTTCTTCATGCTCGAAAAGACGAAGGAGTTGCAGAACCCGGCCTGGCGCGTCGTATGGGGGACCAGCATCTCGACAAGCAACTTCTCCATCTATGTGGACGCCTCCACAGGCGACTACATCAAGACCATGCGCTAGCTGGCGCGGCCGGGCGGGGGATCGTCCGGTTTTTGTTCCAAGAACAGGAACCCGCTCGAAAGATCCTGGAACGCTCGCGTGAGGCGCTCCCGGCGGGAAGTACGCGGACCGATCGCTCCGGGGCGAAGGTATGCAGGGTGGCGGTAAACGCTCTGGAGTAAAGAAGATGGGCGAACCTGCCGAATTCTTAGGATAGGATTGCGCGTCCAGGTTGGCGCGGGGCGGAGCTTTTCCCGCATCCCTGCCGGGCCGCGGATCGAATTCTCACGATGGCTCCGGCCGGGTGAGGGGTGAGTGGGCCAACCGGCCAGGAACCTCGCTTTGCGCTCGCCGTCCATACAATGGATAAGACATGCATCCCAAGGTACGCAAAGCCGTTTTCCCCGCCGCGGGTCTGGGAACCCGTTTTCTTCCCGCCACCAAAGCGCAGCCCAAGGAGATGTTGCCGCTGGTGGACAAGCCCCTGATCCAGTACGGCGTGGAAGAGGCCATCCAATCGAGCATTCAGAACATCATCATCGTCACCGGCCGGGGCAAAAGCTCCATCGAGGACCACTTCGACGTGAATTTCGAAATGGAACACCTCCTGGAGAGCAAGAAGAAAAAGGATCTGCTGAAGCTGGTGCGGGACATTTCGGACATGATCGACGTCTGCTATGTGCGCCAGAAGGAGGCGCTCGGGTTGGGGCATGCGGTTCTGCGCGCCAGTGAACTGGTGGGCCGCGAGCCGTTTGCCGTGGTTCTCTCCGACGACGTGATCGATGCCGAAATTCCCTGCCTGCGGCAGTTGTTGGATATTCACGAGTTCTTCGGGGCCTCCGTGGTGGCCCTGATGGAGGTGCCCACGGATCAGATCTCGGCGTATGGCGTGGTGGATGCCGAGCCGGTGGATCACAATGGAGCGCGGGACCGTCTGTTCCGGATCCGCAACATGGTGGAGAAGCCGAAGGCGGACGAAGCACCATCGAATCTGGCGATTATCGGCCGTTACATTCTTGTGCCGGAGATCTTCGACAGCATCAACGCGATTCCACCGGGAGCAGGTGGCGAGATTCAATTGACCGACGCCTTGAAGCACCTGTTGCGGAACCGTCCCATTTACGGCTACAAGTTCGAAGGCAAGCGCTACGATGCCGGCGATAAACTGGGCTTTTTAAAAGCTACTGTTGAATTTGCCCTGCGCCGGAACGACTTGGGAGGTCCCTTCCGGGAGTATCTCAAGACGCTTAGCCTGTAGAGAGAGGTTTTGACCGTGTCCACCATTCCGTTCGAGCTCCCCATGAAGGCGAGCGAGGCAGCCGCGCTGGCCGATTTGATTTTCCAGGCCACCGATGGAAAGAGCTTTTCAGACGAAGCAAGGAAACGGATTCCGGCCCGGGCGGCGTCGCTGGGGCTGACCACGTTGAAACCCCATTGGGGCTCGCTCGCGCAGGACCCGATTCATGCCTCCACGTGGTACATGGCTGTGGACACGAGCCCGGGGGCGGGTTCGTACCTGCTGCGGATGGCGCTGGCCTCCTCTCCGTCCAGCGGCCTGTTTCCGAACTCGATCCTGATTGGGCGCATGCGGCCCGGAGGCGCCCGCGAGGTGGTGGTGAACGCGATTCCGTTCTCCTCTTACGATTCGGCGGCCATCCGGACCTTCGCGACCGAGGTGGACCGCGCCTTTCTGCCCCGGCCGCAGGCGGCGCTGCCAGCCATCGCCGTGGGCAACCGTCACCCCGAGGTGAGCCTGCCAGCGGCCTTTGACGCCTTCGGCAGAATCTTGAAATCGACCGGCGTGAACATGGCCTCCACCGTCCAGCTTTCGGCGACGCGCGAAATGACCGTCCCCGAAGCGATTGCCGCGCGCGACGGCGAGAACCCCGTGGCGGCCGGACACACCCGGGTGTCGATTCCGCACCTGTTCGAGACGGGCTTGTGGGCGGCCATCCGCGCCGGCTGGCGCGAGGGCTACAACGCCGAGGCTGATCACTTCATCATTACCGGCGACACTCCGGACGCCATTCGCGCCAGTGTCGACTTCACGAAGCAGTGCATCCACCTGGCGGCGGGTTTCACCAAGTTCACCACCGACACGTCACGCCTGTTCGAGTTGCGCGCCGACACGCGGCATCCGCAGGCCTGGAGCGACGCCCAGGTGGAGTCGCGCTACGGCGAACTGTTTCGCGGCGAGTTGCAGGGTTGGATCCTCGACGAGTTTTCCAAGCCGTTCGAGACGCCGGCGGCAAGCTACCGGTATGACACGCCCACCATCAAGCGTTTGGCCGTGAAGTTCGGGGAAAGCCTCCTGCTGAATGAGGAACTGTACGATTTCATCCGCCGCGAGAAGACGATGTCGGAGATGGGCCGCGCCTTCGACTTTGAACCCTCCATCGACGAGGCGGAAACGCTGACCACGCCGGAAGAACTGCTCTTTTACATGCACTGGCTGAAAGCGCGGGGGAGGCCGGCCCAACTGGTGCCGCCCAACCTGGGCTTCAAGAAGCGCCAGGCGTATCCGCCCGCGATGGATACTTCCGCGAAGCAGGGCGTGGGCCTGCGCGATTATGTGTGGCACAAGATGTGGCCGGAACTGCTGCCCCGCGTGGAAGGCGAATTTGAAGGCAAGCCATTGCAGGAACTCGCGCATCGCGTGCGGGCGCTGGCCGATGTGGCCCGGCATTTCAACGCGACGCTGTCGATCCATTCGGGCTCCGGCAAACAGGCCGAAGTCTTGAACCTGATTGGCGGCGCCACGGGCGGACGGCTGAACTACAAGATCTCGGGCGAGTTGCAGTTGCAGATGTTCGACGTGCTGCGCGAGCAGCCCGAGAGTTCTCCGTGGCGGCAACTGTATGAGCGGATGGTGGTCCGGTGCAATGAATTCGCCGCCGCCCAAGCGTTCGGCGACGAAAGCCAGTTGGCCCGTAAGTACATGGACATGGGGCGTGGCTCCTATCTGGGGGACGAGGCGCGTGGGCGCGTGGACGGCAACCTTTTTCTAGTGTTCTGGATCGGTAACATCAACGGCAGCCGCGACGTGAACGCACCGGATGGCGATACGCGGTTCTTCAAGGATAAGCTGGACGAGATGCCTTCCGAACTGGTGGCCGAAACACGCCGCCGGAATTCGGATTATATTGTCTGGCTTGCCAAGGAGTTGAGAAGATGACGCGACGTGTCTTCGCCGGAACCACCGCCGCCATGACTACCGCCGCCGCGCAACCGCCACCGAAGAAGCCGAAGCTCGGCATCGACCTGTTTAGCCTGCGGTCGCAAGGCTGGACGGCGTTTGAATCGCTCGATTATTGCGCGCGGCTTGGCGCCGAGGTGTGCTTCTTCAGCGAACTGCGCTTTCTCGGCGGCTCCAGCCCCGATCACCTGCGGAAGGTGAAAGAGCACGCGGCGAAGCAGGGCATCGTCCTCGAATTGGGCATGACCTCCATCTGCCCGACATCCACCATGTTCAAACCGGAACTGGGTACCGCCGAGGAGCAGATTGTCCAGGCGATGGCCGCCGCCAAGGCATTGGGCGTCTCCTTCATCCGCTGCTACCAGGGGCGCGGCGAGGATCGCAAAACGCCTGGCGGATTGGAACGCCACGCCGAGGAAACGTTGAAGGTGCTGCGTTCGGTGAGGACGCGGCTGCTGGATGCCGGGTTGAAAATGGCCATCGAGAATCACGCGGGCGACTACCAGGCGCGCGGATTGCGCCAGTTGCTGGATGCCGCGGGCAAGGACATTGCCGGATGCACGCTTGATTCGGGAAATTCCACATGGTGTCTGGAAGACCCGCATGTGACGCTGGAAACATTGGCGCCGTATGCACTGGCCAGCGGTGTGCGCGATTCCATTCTGTGGCGCACCGCTGAAGGCATCGCCGTGCGCTGGGTGCGCATGGGTGAGGGCAACGTGGGCATGGAACAGTGGGTGAAGGATTTTCTCCGGCTCTGCCCCGGCGTGACGCTCGCGCTCGAAATCATCTCCCTGCCCTCGCCGCGCATCTACAAAGTGTTCGATCGCGCCTTCTGGCACGGCTATGAAGACGTGCGTGCGAACGAATTCGTGCGCTTTCTCGCGCTGGCTGAAAAGGGACAGCCGTCCGCGGGCACGCCGCTGCCGAAGGATACGCCGAAGGACCTCGTGCTGGCCGCCGAACGGGAGGAGTTGGAAGCGAGTTACCGCTGGACGCGCGGAGTGATGGAGAAGGCATGAAATTTCTTGTGTGGGTGGCGCTGTGTGCCGCACCGGTCTGGGGGGGCGTGATTCAGGACGTACGTGCTGCGGCGTCGGCGAAGAACTGGACACTGGCCGGAAAGCTGGTGGCCGATTTCCAGAAGCAGAACGGGTGGACGCCGGAAGCGATCCTGGCGCAAAGCTGGATTGCCCGGGGCGCCCAGGCGGCGGGCGACTGGGACCGCGCTCTCCGCGAGGCTTCCCATACGAGGGAACTGGCGGATGCGGCTCTCAAGCAGCGCAAGCTCGATGCCGAACCGCAACTGCCCCTGGCG
This sequence comes from Bryobacterales bacterium, assembly GCA_020852175.1. Classification (GTDB taxonomy): domain Bacteria; phylum Acidobacteriota; class Terriglobia; order Bryobacterales; family Bryobacteraceae; genus JAFLBB01. Next base: position 227,002 of record JADZBH010000005.1, read on the forward strand.
CTGGGCGCGGCGATTGAAGTGGAGGCGCTGTCGCTCGCCGGGCAAGGCCAGCGCACGGAGGCCGTCGCCCTGCTCCGTCGTGAGATCAAGAACTGGCACGGCGCCTCCATTCGCGCGCGCCTTCAGAAGAACCTGAACCTGCTCACGCTGGAGGGCAAGCCCGCGCCCGCGCTGGAGACGAAGGAGTTCATCGGTCCGGCCGGCCCGGCGTTGGCGGCTTTGAAAGGCAAGCCGGTCATCCTGTTCTTCTGGGCTCACTGGTGTGGAGACTGCAAACAGCAGGCGCCGGTGCTCGCGAGGCTGCAGGAGGAGAACAAGGCCACGGACCTGGTGATCGTCGGGCCGACCCAGCGCTACGGCTATGTGGCCGGCGGGGTGGATGCGCCACCGGACGAGGAGGTCCGCTATATCGGCCAGGTGCGGAAACAGTTCTACGGTTCGCTGCATATGGCCGTGCCGTTGAGCGAGGAGAATTTCAGGAGCTGGGGATGTTCCACCACGCCCACGCTGGCAATGATTGACCGTGCCGGAGTGGTGCGGCTGTATCATCCGGGCCGTATGAGCTACGAGGAGCTGGCGCCCAAGGTGGCCGCGCTCGTGAAGCGGTAAGCTCTTCCGCCCCGGCCTGGCCGCGCCAGGGTCCTTTGCCTCCCTGCGCGCGCTGCTGTAGCATGGTGTCATCTTTTTCGAGAGGTGACTGGGCATGTTCCGTCTGGATGCCGACCGTGCCGTGCAATTCTGCGATGGCACGCGCAGGCGCGATTTTCTGCATGCGGGTTCGCTTTCCACGCTGGGGCTTGGCCTTGCGCAACTGTTCGGCCTGAAGGCGATGGGCGCGGTGGACTCCGCCAAGTCCGACATGAACTGCATCCTGCTGATGCTCGTGGGCGGACCGTCGCAACTGGACACGTGGGACATGAAGCCCAACGCTCCGGTGGAGATTCGCGGCCCGTACAAGCCAATCAAGACCAACGTTCCCGGCATCGAGATCTCCGAAACCTTCCCGCGGATGGCCCGGCACGCCGACAAGTTCGCGTTGCTGCGCAGCATGTATCATACGGCGGCGGCGGTGCACGACACCGGCCACCAGATGATGCAAACCGGCCGCCTGTTCCAGGGCGGCGTCGAGCATCCCCACTTCGGCTGCGTGCTGAGCAAGCTGAAAGGTCCCAAAGGCGACGTACCGCCACACGTTCTCCTGCCCCGTCCCATCGGCAACACGGGCGGCAACATGCCTCACGGCCAGAGCGCCGGCTTTCTGGGCAAGTCCTATGACCCGTTTGTATTGAACGCCGACCCGAGCGATCCCGGCTTTCGGGTGCCCGACATGCTGCCGCCGGACTACCTCTCCGCGCTGCGCGTGGACCGTCGGCGCAACTGGCGCGCCCTGGTGGACCGGTCCGTGAGCGAGTTCGAGACTTCGCAAGACGCACGGCTGCTCGATTCCACGTTCCAGCAGGCCTACACCCTGATGAGTTCCCAGAAGGCGCGCGAAGCCTTCGAGTTGCACCAGGAACCGGAAAAGGTGCGTGAGAAGTACGGCAGGAATCGCTTCGGGCAAAGCTGCCTGCTCGCGCGGCGCATGATCGAGGCTGGCGTACGGTTCGTCACCGTCAATATGTTCGAGACGGTGTTCGACGAAATCACCTGGGACATCCATGGGTCGAAACCGTTCAGCCCCATCTCGTGCTATTCCGACCTGGTGGGTCCCATGTTCGACATGGCCTATAGCTCGCTGCTCGAAGACCTGCATGAGCGCGGGCTTCTGAAGACGACGATGGTATGGGGCGTTGGTGAGTTCGGGCGCACGCCGAAAGTGAACCCGGCGGGCGGCCGCGACCACTGGCCCCAGTGCTGGACGGTGCTGGCCGCGGGCGGTCCCATCAAGGGCGGCAATGTCGTTGGTTCGTCGGACGAGACGGGGGGCTATCCGAAGGACCGTCCGGCAACGCCCGCCGAAGTCGCCGCCACCATCTATCACGGCCTGGGCATCGACCTGGAAACAGAACTGCCCGGAGCGCAGGGACGGCCGATTCCGCTCGTCGACCGCGGCTCAGGACCCATCCGGGAACTGTTCGTATGAACGAAACGGCAACCCTGGCGGGCGGCTGCTTCTGGTGTCTGGAAGCCGTCTACCAGGAACTCGATGGCGTGCGGAACGTGGTCTCCGGCTATATGGGTGGAGACGTGGAGCGGCCGGATTATAAAGCCGTGTGTATGGGATCGACGGGCCATGCCGAAGTGATTCAGATCACGTTCGATGGCGCGCGTCTTGGTTTTCGCGACCTTCTCGCGGTGTTCTTCGCCATTCACGATCCAACCACCTTGAACCGGCAAGGCCACGACGTAGGCACGCAGTACCGTTCGGCCATCTTCTTTCATTCGCCGGAACAGGAGGAGGCGGCGCGAGCCGTCATTGAGGAACTCGAACAGGCCAGGGCCTTCGGCGCTCCCATCGTTACCGAGGTGACGCCCGCCGGAACCTTCTGGCCCGCCGAGGGCTATCACCAGAATTATTTCCTCAACAATCCCTACCAGCCGTATTGCATGGCGGTGGTGTCGCCGAAAGTGGCGAAGTTCCGCGAACAGTTCGCGGCGAAACGGAAGGCATCATGAAGAGGCTTCTCTGGATGTGGGCTGCGCAGGCGGCTCTGGCGCAGACCGTGGCCGTACTGCCGCGCGAGGTGGCCCTGGCCACTTCCGAGTCACGCCAGCAGTTGATCGTCGAGGCGGACGTGGCCGGCCACATGGAGGATTGGACGAGGTCTGCGCAATGGTCCAGTTCGAATCCAAACGTGGCCGCGGTCGATCAGACGGGTCTGGTCAAGCCTGCCGGCGATGGAGAGGCGCTGGTGACGGCCAAGGCAAACGGCCACACGGCAACGGTGAAAGTGGCGGTGAAGGGCATGTCCGCGCCCTTCGCCTGGAGCTTCAAAAACCACGTCATTCCTGTATTCACGAAGATGGGATGCAACCAGGGAGCCTGCCACGGAGCGCTCGCGGGCAAGAACGGCTTCAAGCTCACGCTGCGCGGATATGATCCCGAGGTGGACTATGACACGATCACGCGGCAGTCGCTGGGGCGCCGCGTGTCGCTGGCCGATCCCGCCGGAAGCCTGCTGTTGAGGAAAGCCACCTTCGCGATGCCGCATGGAGGCGGCAAGCGGTTTAACACGGATTCGCTGGAGTACCGCATCCTGTCGGAATGGATCGCCAATGGCGCGGCTCCGCCGAAAGCGAACGAACCCGACGTCGCGGCGCTGGAGGTTTACCCGGCGGCGGCTGTTCTCGCTCCGGAGGCGAGCCAGCAACTGGTGGTGCGCGCGCGCTATACCGATGGCCGCGTCGAGGATGTCACGCGATGGGTGAAGTTCACGTCGAGCAACGAAGGCGTGGCCACAACCAGCGATCAGGGCCTGGTGAAGATGACCGGACAGGGCGAAGCGGCGATCACGCTCTGGTATTCCAGCCGGGTGCTCTACGCTCGCGTTACCGTCCCGTTCGGCAATACGGTGGAAACGGGCGCTTACGCCCGGTTCCACCCCGCGAACTTCATTGACGAACTGGCGCTGAAGAAGTGGCGGGCGTTACGTCTGGCGCCCTCGGGGCAGGCAACCGACGCGGCCTTCCTGCGCCGTTTCTACCTGGATGCGGCGGGCATTCTGCCTACCGTGGAGGAGACGGAGGAGTTTCTCGCGGACCGGAGTCCGGACAAACGCGCGCGGCTGGTGGAACGCCTGATGCAGCGTGAAGAGTTCACCGACTACTGGGCCTACAAGTGGAGCGATCTGCTGCTGGTGAGTTCGCGCAAGCTGCGGACAAACAACATGTGGGCCTTTTATAACTGGATTCGCGATTCCGTGAAAGCCAACAAACCGTGGGACCAGTTCGCCCGCGACATATTCACGGGCGCTGGATCCAGCCGTGAAAATGGAGCGCTGAACTACTTCGTGCAGCACAAGGACGTGATCGAACTAAGCGAGAATGTCACACAGGCCTTCCTTGGGCAGCGGCTCACGTGCGCCCGCTGCCATAATCACCCTCTCGAGAAGTGGACCCAAAAGCAGTATTACCAGTTCGCGAACCTGTTTGCGCGCGTGGGCTTGAAGAATGGCGACAGCGCCGGCGAATTCATCATCTATCCGAAACAAACGGGCGATGTGAATCATCCGCGCCTGCTGCGGCCGCTCGCTCCCACGCCTCTCGATGGCGCGCCCGCCGCGCTGGACAACCCCGCCGACCGCCGCATCGCCTTCGCCGCGTGGTTGACCAGTCCCAAGAACGAGTACTTTGCGCGCAACATCGTGAACCGCGTGTGGGGGAACTTCTTTGGACGCGGGCTGGTTCATCCTGTGGACGACGTGAGGGCGACGAATCCCGCCTCGAACGAGGAGTTGTTTGACGCGGTGGTGAAGGATTTCATCGCGCACGGCTACGACATCCGCCACCTGATTCGCACGATCGCCAATTCGAGCACCTATCAACTCAGCTCCGAAGCCAATGCCACGAATCAGAACGACAATGTTTTTTACTCGAAGTACATCGTGAAAAGGCTGCCCGGAGAGGTCATTCTGGACGCCATGTCGCAGGTGACGGGCGTACCGTCGTCCTTCGCCGGCTATCCCATGGGTACGCGGGCCATGCAGTTGCCCGACGTGCGCGTGCAGTCGCAATTCCTCAGTGCCTTCGGCCGTCCGGAGCGGATCATTTGCGATGCGGGCGAACGAAGTGTCGATCCCTCCATCGCCCAGGCGCTGCACGTGATCAACGGCGTCACGCTGAACAAGAAGCTGAGCGCTCCAGGGGGCGCGCTCGCCATGCTCCAGAAGCTTGGCCTGTCCGATGCGCGCGTGATGGAGCACCTCATCCTGGCCGCCTTTGGACGCTATCCCACGGAAACGGAGCGAAAGACGCTGGCCGGTGCGTTGACGGAAGCCCGGAGTGCCGCCAGAACGCAAGGCGCGGCGGCCGGAACCATTCGCGAAGAGCGGACACAGGCGCTGGAAGACATGGCGTGGGCCTTGTTGACGAGCAAGGAATTCCTTTTTAATCACTGATGCGCACCGCACTGTTTGGATTGCTCGCCGCCGCCGTTGTCTCCGCCCAAACGGGCGGGCCTCCCACATATGCCCGAGACATCGCGCCTATTCTCGAGGAGCGGTGCACAGGTTGCCACGCCCCGGCGGTGAAGATGGGCAGTCTCGTCACGGATACTTACGAGGAATTGGTGAAGGGCGGTAGCCGCGGCGCCATCATCGTGCCGGGAAAAAGCGGTGAAAGCCGGCTCGTGAAATTCTTTACGGGTGAGTTGCAACCCGCGATGCCGATGGACGGCCGCCACCTGACAAAAGGACAGATCGATCTGTTCGTTCGCTGGATCGACGCGGGCGCGAAAGGACCTTCACCGGAGGAAGCTGCGCAGTTGAAAGCGGCGCGGACCAAAGCCGTGAAAGCGGCGGTGAAGCCGAAGGGAGAGGTTCGGCCCAGCGTGTTCGCCATGGCGTGGTCGCCCGATGGAGCCGTGCTGGCGCTGGCGCGGTTCAAGAGCGTGACACTGGCCGGCGGGCGCAGCGGCAAGGCAATGGCCACCCTGGAAGGCCACGCCGAAACGGTGCGAGCGGTGGCCTTCTCGCGCGACGGGAGCAGGCTCGCGGCCGCTGGCGGCATTCCCGGCAGGAGCGGCGAAGTGAAACTGTGGGACGTGGCCCGCCGCGAGACCGTGCTCACATGGAACGGCCACGCGGATTGCATCTACGCCGCGGCGTTCTCGCCTGATGGAAAGACACTGGCGACGGCCAGCTACGACAAGCTGATCAAGCTGTGGGACACCGCCACCGGCAAGGAGATCCGTACCCTGAAGGATCATATCGACGCCGTGTATGCATTGGCCTTCACGCCCGATGGCCGGCGCCTGGTGTCGGGGGCGGCGGATCGCAGCGTCAAGGTGTGGAACCCGGAAACGGGCGAGCGTCTGTACACAATGAGCGAACCGCTGGACGGCATCAACACGGTTGCCGTTTCTCCGGATGGACGGTTGGTGGCGGCGGGCGGATTGGACAAGTCAATCCGCATTTGGGAATTGGGCGAAAAGGAACCGCGCCTGCTTGCCTCGCTCATGGCGCATGAGGACGCGATCCTGAAGCTGGCCTGGTCGCCCGATGGCGGGTTGCTGGCTTCGGCCGCGGCCGACCGCACCATCAAAGTGCTGCGCGCCTCGGACCTGTCGGAGGTGAAACTGCTCGCGGGACAGCCGGACTGGGTGTTTGGACTTGAATTTTCACCCGACGGAAAAACCATCGCCGCCGGGCGCTTCGATGGTTCGCTCAGCGTGTATGACTCATCCACTTATCGCGACACCCTGGAAACCGTACGAGCCGGCGTGAGGTGAACCGCTATGCGTCTAACTGTAATTGCACTGCTCTTAACCACGGCAGCCTTCGCACAAAGCCACTCGACAGGACCGCGCATCACGCCGCCGACGCTCACCTCCGTGAACCCGCGCGGCGTCACGCGAGGCCTCACCACGGAGATTACCGTGGAGGGATTGAACCTGGCGCAGGCGTCGGCCATCTACTTCAGCGAACCGGGTATCAAAGGCCGCATCGTGCGGGTGAAGGAGTTGCCGGACCTGCCGGACATCCGTCTGGGCTCGAACGGTACGCCCTCGACGATTGACGTGGGACCTTTGCCTCCGCGCAATCAAGTGACCGTGGCGGTGGATGTGGCTGCGGGGACGAACGTGGGGCCCGTTCGCTTTCGCCTGCTGACACCGCTCGGCACCAGCCCCGATGGCTCGTTCGTGGTTGAGCCTTACAAGACCGGGATGATGGACCGCGAGCCGAACGATTCCGCCGGAGAGGCGGTGGAGGTCATTCTGCCCGCCGTGCTGCCGGGAGCGATCACACGGTCGGGCGACGTGGATTTCTTCAAGTTCCAGGCGACAGCGGGGGAAGAGGTCGTCTTCCTGAATCAAGCGCCGGAGAATGGTTCGACGCTGCAACCGGTGATTCGCCTTTTGGATTCCGGAATGAAAGTGCTCGCCGAATACGGTTACGACGGAGGCGATGCACGGCATACGTTCGCACACAAGTTTCCCAACGCTGGGACCTACTTCTTGCGTATCGGCGACTTCGAGAGCAGCGGCCGCGCCACGAACACCTACCGGATCCTCGCGGGCCAGTTTCCCGTGGTGACCTCGGCGTTTCCGCTGGGCGTCAGGCGAGGAAAGGAGACACGAGTCGCCTTGCGTGGAGAGAACCTGCCACAAACTTTCGACGCTCGCTTCACGAACCAGGGGGAACCCGTGGAGGAACTGCGCGCGGCGTCGGCACTGGGCCCATCCTTCAATCGCTTCCGCCTGGCGCTTGGCGACGACCCTGAGGTGACCGCCAACGGCGCCAACCATTCCGCCGGTACGGCGCAAGCGCTCACGTTGCCCGTTACGATCAACGGCATGATCGGCGCGCCGAAGGGTGGCGTGGCGCAGGAACACTACTACAGTTTCGCGGCGAAGAAGGGCCAGCGAGTGATGTTGGAAGTGAACGCGCACCGGATGGGCTCACGGCTCGACTCGCTCGTGGAGGTGCTGGACGCTTCTGGCCAACCCGTGGAGCAGGCCGTGGCCCGCGCGACGTGGGAGACGTTCCTTGTACTGCGCGATCACGACTCGGCCACGCGCGGACTTCGTATCCAGGCGTGGAATGGGCTGGCCACTGGCGACTATTTGCTGGTGGGCGGCGAAATCGTCCGTGTGGACGAAGTGCCCGACGGTCCGGACGAAGACATGACGGTGGAAAGTTTCGGCGGACAACGGCAAGCCTACTTCAACACGTCGAGCGAAGCGCACGGAATGGACCGCCCGGTTTACAAGGTTCAGATGCACCCGGCGGGGGCGCGTTTTTCGCCAAGCGGATTGCCACAGGTCCGGCTGTACTACCGCAACGACGATGGCGGCCCGGGCTATGGCAAGGACAGCCTGCTGGATTTCACCGCCCCGGTGGACGGTCAATACCTGGCGCGCATCCGCGATGTGCGGGGAGCGGGCGGAGGCGAATTCGCATACCGCCTCAGCGTTCGTGAGCCGCGTCCCGACTTTGAAATGAGCGTCTCGCCTCGCAATCCCAACGTGCCGCGCGGCGGGTCCGTGCCCGTTACCGTCACGGCTCTGCGGCGCGAGGGCCTGGATGCGCCCATCGAGGTGAGCTTCGGCGCGCTGCCCGCCGGGCTCAGCGCGACGAAGAACACAATTCCGCCGGGACTTACCTCGGTAACACTGCTGCTTACGGCCAGTGAGACCGCGGAAATGACGGATGCCGCGCCATTCACCATCACGGGCAGGGCGCGCGTGAACGGGCGCGAACTGACGCATCAAGCGAATCCCGGCGATCCCATGAAATTGATCGCCCTCATGCCGACGGCGGACGTGCGGCTGCTCACGCGAACCAAGGTGGTGGAACTAGCGCCCGGCGAAACAGCCGAGGTGACCGTCGCCGCCGAGCGCGCCAACGGCTTCGCGGGACGGGTTCCGGTGATTGTGAGCGATCTTCCGTCACGCGTGCGCGTGACAGATTCCGGACTGAACGGCGTCTTGATTCACGAAGCCGGCGAAACAACCACATTCCGGCTGTGGGCGCTGCCGAACGCCGAACCGGCGGAGGGCTACATTTACCTGTCGGCGCGGATCGAAACGCGCTCGACGCAGCAGAACATGTATGCCTCCGCGGAGCCCGTGCTGGTGAGGGTGCGGCCCGCCGCGCGCGTGGCGGCGAAACCAGCGGGACGGCTTGAACACTCAGGCGCGCCGAAATAGACTCTAAGGGATGTCTTCTTCATCCCTAATCCAAGACGCCCTCACCGCGGGTGAGGGTATCGTCCGCCTTGCCCCTTGTTGGGTCCCGCGCGCATTCCTCATGCCCGGCGGGCGCTTGAAACTAGATCCCCGTGACCTTTACATCCTCGGCGCCCACCGCGGCGGCATCGACGAACGCTGGTTTTCCTCCACCACCAAGGCGGCCAACGGTCCACTGACGGCCGATGACGAAGGACTCTCCTACATCGACTTCAATGGCAAACGAGTGCTGTTGAAAGAGGCCATCGAGACCGCGGGCGATAAGTTCCTTGGAGCCGATGTCATGTCGCGCGAAGGCGGTTGGAACCTGCTGTGCAAGTTCTTCGACAATCTGGGGCCCATTCCGCACCACTTGCACCAGAGCGACGAGTTCGCCAAGCGCGTGGGCCAGAAGGGTAAGCCTGAAGCGTATTACTTTCCGCCGCAGTACAACTTCAAGGGGAATAACTTCCCCTACACGTTCATGGGTCTCGAACCCGGCACAACGCGGAACGACATTCGAAGGTGTCTCGAACGCTGGAACGAGGGTGACAACGGCATTCTCGACCTGTCACGCGCCTACCGCCTGAAACCAGGCACGGGATGGCAGATCAATGCCGGCATCCTTCATGCGCCCGGCTCGCTGGTTACCTATGAGCCACAGGTGAACTCCGACGTGTTCGCCATGTACCAGTCCATGGTGGAAGGCCGCGCCGTGCCGTGGGACCTGCTGGTGAAGGACGTGCCGGAACAGCATCATCGCGACCTCGACTACATTCTCGACATGCTGGATTGGGACGCCAACACTGACCCCGAGTTCATGAAGCACAACCTGTTCCACCCCACGGCGGTGAGCGATCCGCAAGCGATGGCCGAAGCAGGGTATGCGGAAAATTGGGTTGTCTACTCGACGGGACACTACTCGGCCAAGGAACTCACCGTGGCGCCGGGGCGCAGCGTCGTGGTCCAGGACGCGGCGGCGTATGGCATGATCCTGACGCAGGGACGCGGCTCGGTGGGCAGGATGGCCGTGGAAACGCCGTCGCTCATCCGCTACGGCCAGATGACGAAGGACGAACTGTTCGTCACGGCGGCTGCCGCCGCCAACGGCGTGAAGGTCACCAACGAGAGCGATTGCGAACCGCTTGTGATGCTGAAGCATTTCGGGCCCGGCAATCCCGGCGCGGCGAAGTTCGTGAGCGCGGCATGAAGTTCGGAGTCAACACTCTGATTTGGACGGCGCACTTCGACCGTCCTCATCTCGACCTCATTCCCCGGAGCGCGGAACGCGGCTTCGACTATGTCGAGGTGGCGCGCTTCAACTGGGACGGCTTTCCGGCGGCGGAGATCCGCCGGACGGCTGAAGCGGCGGGCATCGGCGTCTTGACGTGCACGGCGATGCCGGGGCTGAGCCTGCTGCATGACGATGCGGGCGAGCGGGCGAAAGCGCTCGCCTATCTCCGGCAAGCCGTTCAATGCTGTGCCGAGGCTGGTGGCAAAGTTCTCGTTGGTCCACTCTACGCACCGGTGGGCCAGCACCATGGACGCCGGCGCACGGAGGAGGAGTGGAAGCGGCAGATCGAAGCGCTGCATACCCTGGCGCCGCTTCTCGATGCGGCCGGAGTCACGCTCGCCATCGAGCCGTTGAACCGCTTTGAAACTTATTTTCTGAACACAATGGCCGATGCCGCGCGGCTGTGCCGCGAGGTGAACCACAAGCACGTCGGCATCCTTTACGACACCTTCCACGCGAACGTCGAGGAAAAAAGCCAGGCGTCGGCGATTCGTGACGCAGGGCGGTGGATCGCGCACGTCCACACCTGCGAGAACGACCGCGGCATTCCAGGCTCCGGCCATGTGGAGTGGCGCGAGGTCTTCTCCACATTGAAGGAGGTTGGCTACGGCGGCGTGTGCTCCATCGAAAGTTTCGGATTCCACATTCCGGAACTGATCGCGCCGGCCTGTATCTGGCGCGACTTCGCCGCAACGCCCGATTCGATTCCGTGGGAAGGTCTGCCCTTCCTGAAGCGCACGCTCGCGGCGGTGGAAGGCGCCTAGGCGTGAATGGGCGCCCAGTCCTCGGGCACTTCGCCGTTGGGGAGCAGACGGCCCTTCTCCAGATAGCGGACATGACTGGCCGTACGCGCCGCGTGCGGGTCATGCGTCACCATCACCACGGTTTTGCCGAACTCCTCATTCAGGCGCGTCAGTAAGCTCAGCACATCCTTGGCGGAGTTCGCGTCCAGATTGCCCGTGGGTTCGTCGGCAAGAATCAGGTCGGGGTCGGTCACCAGGGCGCGCGCGATGGCGACGCGCTGTTCCTGCCCGCCCGACATCTGCCTGGGCGTGTGGCCCAGCCGGTCTCCCAGCCCCACCAGTTCCAGGGCGCGGCGCGCATGGTCGAGCCGTTCCCGCCGCGACAGCCGCGTGAGCTTTAACGGCAATTCCACGTTCTCCAGAGCTGTAAGCACGGGAATCAGGTTGAACGATTGGAAGATGAATCCGATGTGGGCGTTCCGCCAGCGCGCCACCTCGGATTCGCTCATCGCCCGGAGATCGTGTCCCAGCACGAGAATCTCGCCGCCGGTCGGCCTGTCCATCGCCGCGATCAGGTGAAGCAGAGTTGACTTGCCGGAGCCAGACGGCCCCATCAGCGCGACAAATTCACCCGCGTTGATGTCGATGCTCGCGTCGCGAAGGGCATAGACGTGATACTCCTGGCGCCGGTACTCCTTCGTCAGCGCACGCGTGGTGATCACCGCTTGTGGCGTGGCTGCGCTCATTTCACTGTGGCGCCCTTGGCCGTCACCGCATCGCCTTCCTTTAACTCCGCTGGAGGATTAGCGATCAACTGTTCGCCGGCCCGCAAACCCTCCTCGATGCGCAACCCCATGGGCGTGTTGCTCGACGTCTTCACCGGTCTGCGCACGGCCTTGCCGTTCTCGATCACGAAGACGGCATCGTCGCGCACGGCCGTGATGGGCACGAATATCAAAGGCCGCGCCGTCGAACCCTCCGGCGAGCCTTGTTCGATGAAGGCGACACTGGCGTTCATCTCGGGACGCAAGTAGCCGTCCGGCGCCAGCACCTTCACCTTCACCTGAACCGTCGCCTTGGCACGATTGGCCTCGGGCGCGATCTCGTCGATAACGCCATCGTACCTGCGGTCGGGATAGGCGTCGGTGGTGATCACCGCTTTCTGCCTGGGCCCCAGGCGGGCGAAGTCGTTCTGGTTGATGTCCAGTTCCACCTGCAAATCGTTCAGGTCCGCCATGGAAACGACGAAGCCCTTGGCGCCGCGATCTCCAACGAAACCCGTCGTGACGAACTCACCGCGCTCGACGTTCCTGTCGAGAATGGTGCCTGCGATCGGAGCGCGGATCACGGTGTTGGCCAGTTGGGTCTCGGCCAGCGCGACGGCGCCGCGCGCGCGAATGATGTCCCCCTGCACCTGTTGAATCACTTCGGCGCGTGGTCCAAGACGGACCAGTTCATAAGTCCGTTCGAGCGACCGGATGCGGTTTTCCTGCATATCGTGGCGCGCCTGGGCATCGTCGAGCGCCTGCGCCGACAGCACCTGCTCGGAAACCAGCTTTCGTGTCCGTTCCAGGCTCACGCGGGCGTTCGCCAGGTCGGCGCGTGCCGAATCGAGATTGGCCTTGGCCACGGCGATCTCCTCCGGCCTCGAGCCATTCCGCAATTCCTTCAGACGAGCCTCCAACGAGGCATACTGGCCTTGCGACTGCTGCAATTGCGCGCGGTATTCGTCATCTTCCAGGCGCACCACCACCTGGTTCTGCTTCACCATGGCGCCCTTCTCCACGCCAATCCAGGCCACTTTGCCCACTACTTTGGAAGCAAGCTGAATCTTATGATGGGCCACAATGTAGCCGGTGGCGTTGAGGATGACACGCACGCCGGCAGGGTCGGCCGCTACGACGCGAACGGTTTGCACCTCCGCCGGTTGCGACAACCTGGGCCCCAGAAAGCGAACCGCGCCAAACAGCAGAAACAGCAGGACGCCGCCCACGATCCATCGCGACGACCATCGAGAAGGGCGCGCGGCGGGCTTCTTGTCTTTGTCGATACGGAGTGAGTCGAGGTCGGTGGTCATGATTGGTAACGAAGCTCAGGCGCTCTTCAGCGCCGACAGAATCTGTTTGCGGGCGGCCGAAGCCGCGGGCAGAATGCCCCCCAGAACGCCCATGACAAGGGCGAACAACACGCCGGTGAGCATTACCTGAGGCGTGATGTGGAAGCTGAAGGTCAGTTCGGAGAAGGTGACAAAGCTGCCGACGCCGGTTTCCAGTCCATTCAACGGCAGCACGAGAAGGCAGCCGAGAAAGCCGCCGATGAGACTAAGTAGAGTGGATTCCAGCAGAAAGGCCAGCAGGATGCTGCGCCGGGAAAAGCCCAGCACGCGCAAGGTTCCGATTTCGGACGATCGCCGCGCCACCGCGGCGTACATGGTGTTCATGGCGGCGAAGCTCGATCCAATGCTCATGATGAGCGCCACGAAGGTGCCCAGAGCCTGAATCGGCATGGCCGACGAGGTTTGTTGGGCATAGTAGGCGGGTTCGGTCATGGCGTCGACATTCAGCCGCCTGTCGGTTTCCAGGTCATTGATCAGCGTCTGCACGCCGTCCCGGCTTTCGGCCCGCAGCAGCACGGAACTGAGCGCGGTGGACCGGTTCTGATCGGCGGCAAGTTGATTCAAATCGGCGAACACTTCGCTGTTGGCGGAGGTGCGGCCGCCGTCCATGATGCCGGTAACCTCCCATTCGCCCCGGCCGAAACGCAACTTCTGGCCCAGGTGAACGCCGTAGCGGCTTACGAGGCTCCTGCCAGCGACAATCTCGCGGTGGCCCGGGCGGAACATCCGTCCCGCCGTAAGCTTCACCTCGTCGCGCAGCCGGAAGCCCATCGGCGTGAGTCCCCGCAGGTTGATGTTGATACCCGACGGGTTCTCCTTCGATTCGAGCACGATGACGGTGACCACCTCCAGCGATGCCATCGGCCTCCCCGCTTCGTCGTGTGCGATGCCGGGGCGGGCGAGGATGTCCTGGTAGGCGGTACGCGTGATCACGCTGTTCAATTCCGCCGTGCCCCCCTTGCGCAACACCAGAACCTGTAATGGATTTCCGCTTGCCGCCAGAGAAGTCCGCAGACCTTGCACCAGCGCCGATACGCTCAGCAGCACGGCCACGGTCAAGGCAATGCCCAGCGCCGTCATGGCCGTGGTTGTCTTGCGCGCCGTCAGGTTTCGCAGGTTGTAGCTGATGGGAATGGCCAGCATGCTCTAGTCGGTAACGCGCAAAGCGTCGATGATGGAAAGGCGGGAGGCGCTCCAGGCCGGGAAAAAACAGGCCAGCAAGCCCAATACCGCGGCCGAGGCGAAACCGAGCCAATAGATTTCAGGAGGCATGCGCAGCGTGCTGAGATCGGCGAAGGTGGAGGGCGCGCTGCGCAGGAGGTTGACGAGCAGGGTGGCCAGCCACAGTCCCGCGGCGGCGCCGATGAGGGCGATGGTCACCGATTCACCGATGAGGATGCGCAGGATCTCGGACGGCGTGAATCCGATGGTCTTCAGGATGCCTACCTCGCGCGTCCGTTCGCGGACGCTCATGGCCATGGTGTTGGCCGTGATGAGGAACATGGTGAAAGCCACGGCGCTGGAGATCATCAGGAAGAACAGCTTCACATTGCCGAGAAAGGCGAGAAAGCTGAGTTGGAAGGAGTGTTCGCTTTCGGTGAGGGTCTGCACGTCGGAGTTGCGGAACAGGTCGTCCACCTGGCGCGAAACGGTGGGTACAAGGTCAGTGGAACGGACGTGGAGGACGAGAGTGGAGATGCGGTCCATCTGCCTTCTGCCGCCGAAGCCCTTGTTCAAATACTCGAAATTGAAGAACAGGTTCTCGTTGTCGGCTTGCGAATCATAGATGCCCCGGATCACCAGTTCGAGCGTCATGGGAAAAATGTCGCCCACGATCTGAACCCGGTCGCCCAGTTTGAAACCGAGACGGTTGGCCAGTTTCCGTCCTACAATGCAGGCGCTGCGCTCGCGTTGGAAGGCAAGCCGTTCGGCGTCCGCCAGTTTGAACTCGGGGTAGACGCGGAAGATGCGGTCAGGCTCCACGGCGAAACGGCCGAAAAAATTGTTCGTGTCCCGCGCATCCTTATACACGCCGCCGAACCATTGGTAGATGACCGCCTCATCGACTCCGGGCACTTGCAGAATGCGGGCGCGGTAGGCGATGGGAAACGGATTGGCCAGCGAGACACGATTACGGACAATCAGGCGCAGCGCCTGATCCGGCGAGGCCTCGGCGTAGTAGAAGTTGTTGTAGACGGCGCCCAGAACCCCAAGCAGGCAGAGAGACGCGGCCACGCTCAAAATCGTGAGCAGGCTCCGTCTCCGGTTCCGGACACTGTTTCGAAGAATCAACGGGAGAAACGCGATCACATTGATAACATTCTACGGTGAGGGGTACATTGATGTTCCCACGATCCGAAGAAGAAGGCGAATTCGTAAATAGTCAGCGAACAAACGACGAAATGTGGATGCGTGAGGCGCTCCGTCTGGCCCGCCAGTCACAAGCTCTCGGAGAGGTTCCGGTCGGGGCCGTGGTGGTCCTGGGGGGCGAGGCGATCGGCGAGGGTGCGAACTGTCCAATCGCCACGAACGATCCAACGGCCCATGCCGAGGTAAGAGCCTTGCGTGCGGCGGGTGCGAAGGCGGGCAATTACCGGCTGGAAGGGGCGGTTCTCTACTGCACGCTGGAGCCCTGTGTCATGTGCGCGGGGGCGCTGGTGCAGGCGCGTGTTGCCCGCATCGTGTACGGCGCGCGCGATCTGCGTTTCGGAGGCGTGCGGAGCAAGTTTCAAATCGCCGATTCGGAGATTCTGAACCATCGCGTGGAGGTGACCGAAGGCGTGTTGGGGGCGGAGTGCGCGGAACTGCTGCGGCACTTTTTTGAAGCGAAGCGGTGAAAAGGCCCGCCCGGTCTGAGGACCGGACGGGCCTGCCGAGCCTAAAACTTCAGATAGGCGCCCAGTTGAATCAGACGCCGCCCGAAGAGATTACCCGTGATCTTCCCAAACGTTACGCTGGTCACCGTCTGGTCGCCGATGTCGAAGGTGGGGTGGTTGAACGTGTTGTAAAATTCACCGCGGATCTCCAGCGAAACGCGCTCGGTGATGCGCGTGCGCTTATTCACGGCGCTGTCGATGCTCCAGCCGGAGGGGCCGTTGAACATGCGGCGCTGCAGCGCGCCGATTTCTCCCGCTCCTGGCTGGAAGAAGATCTGGCCGGCGAAGGGCGAAGCGCCATCGGCCTGCACGGCGCGGCCGTCCACGCCGAGAGCATTCGAGTTCACCATATACGGCCCGGTACCCGACATACGGAAAGCGAGGGCATCGTCGAGGCCGGCTTTGTCGAGCGTGCTGGTGGCCGTGTTGCCGCCGGAGCGCGCACCGCGGTTCAGGGTGCCCCGTCCGCTCAGCACGGAAAAGGGAGTGCCGGTTTGCCAGGTGAAGAAACTGGAGATGCTCCAGCCGCCCAGGATTCTGTCGAGCGGGCCGCTGGTGCTCAGCCATTTGCCCGTGCCGATGGGCAGGTCGTACACGAAGTTGAACTTGAACTGCTGAGTCAGATCATACGGCGCGCGGGCGCGTTCAATGGCGCCATTTTGAAGGTCGAGGAAGGGCTCGAATCGCGTTTGCGTGTCGCCGAGCGTATCGGTGAGCACTTTGGAGAACACATAGTTGCCCTGGAAGAACAGTCCCGAGCGCACCTGGCGGCGGGCCTCCAGTTGCAGCGAGTTGTACGTGGAATTCGAGTAGTTCGTCATCACGTTGGTGCCCAGCGCGTTCGCGTTGCGATAGAACTGGACGCTGCCGTTCAACCCATTGATGGCGTAGGTATTGGCGAGTTCGCCCACGGCGTTCTGCCGGATCAGGTTGAGGATGGTGGAATTGGTGAGAAGACCTCCGCTGGCGAGCCGGTCGAACACGGGCAGCGGCTGGCTGCCGGCAACGGCGGTGTTGTAGCGCACGTCAAAACCGCGGCCGGCGGCCTGGGCCAGGTTGCCATTGTTCACCGCGCGCTTGAACTCGTCCAGGAAGCCATTCTCCTTCACCATCACCTGGTTGAAATCGAAGGCTCGGTACATCTTCGTGGCGTGGTTGCCCACATAGCGGCCCTCCAACACGAAACCTTTGAACTCCTGTTGAATGCCGATGGAGTACTGCTGCACATAGGGCGTCACCAGGTTCGGCTCGGGCATTCCGAGCGCCGCCTGCGAGTTCACCGCGTAGTTGTCGGCGAAGCTGCGCGGCACCTTGTATGCCGGCGTGGGCACGGCTGGCACGCCGCTGGCTCGGGCCGACAGCCCGGAGCGAGTGGCCGCCGTGGAAAGGCCGGCATTGGTGCCCACGTTGTTGTCGAGCGACCGGATCATCTCGTCATTCACATAGCTGATGGTGTAGCCCAGGCGCAACGAGGTCTTGCCGTTGCCGAAGATGTCCCAGGCCAGTCCGATGTTCGGGGCGAAGTTGTTGCGGTCCGGGTTGTACCAGCGGCGTCCGGCGGATTTGCCGGCGAAATCCAGCGTGCCGTCCGCGTTCAACATGGTTTCGATCACGTTGCCCTTCAGCACCGGCAGCAGGTAGAGCGAGTCGCGCTCGTCCACGGGCGTCCAGTAGTCCCAGCGCATGCCCAGGTTCACCGTCAGGCCGGGACGGACCCTGAAGTTGTCCTGCACATAGAAGGCATGGTTGCTGAGCCTGAGGTTGCGCCGGTTTTCCTGGCCAGGGACAAAGCCGCTCGTGCGGTCGCGCACTTCGAAGTTCTGCGAGTAGCTGGTGACATATCCTCCCAGCGAGGCCAGAAGATTATTCGCCGCGGTCAGGTCCGAGGCGCTGATGCCCGGCAACTGGGCGGCGACCAAACCTTGATTCCCCGCGCCAATCCCGATGCTATAGGTCGGAATGGTGCCCGCCTGGTCGTAGCTATCCACCCGAATACCCTGATACTGGTAACCGAATTGAAGCTGGTGCCGGCCGAAGGTGTAGCTGGCGTTGTCCTGAAGGTTGTAGGTGTCCGTGTAGCGGCCCTGGTTGCGGAAAGTGTTCAACGGGTTCGAGAAGACAAAGCCCGTGATGATCCTGTCGCCAAACTTGGTGTCGCTGATGAAGGTGCTGGGCGAGAAGAAAAAGCCGCCGCGCAGTTCGTTGGTCAAACGCGGGCTCGGGTTGGCGCGCCACGCCATGGAGACCAGCGGACGGCTGGTGTCGTTGTACACCTGCGGCACCAGGCTGTAATCGTTGGCGATGGTGGAGTCGTTGCGGTCCGTCCGCTCAGTGTTCCAGGAGTAGCTGCCGGACAGCGTATGCCTGGTAGAAATCAGGTAGTCCACCTTGGCCAGCAGGTTGTCGCGCGTGGTATTGTTCCGCGCCAGAAACCGGTAGCCGCCCGTGTTGCGCATCAGGTTCGAGCGCGAGTCGCCCACGTTGAAGTTGTTGATCTTGTCCTCGCCGGGCAACTGGCCCAGCACCTGCTGTACATAGGGATCCGCGCTGACGCCCATCAGTGACAGCACGTTGGCCTGCTGCACCGCTCCCGCGGCGGTCTGGTAGGTGAAGATGCCCTTGCGCGCATCGTCGGTAAGAATCGTGCGGTTCACCGAGGTCTGCTGGTTCAGCCGGTACGCCTCATAGTTGAAATAGAACAGCAGCTTGTCCTTGATCACGGGACCGGAGAACGCGCCGCCGCCCTGGTTCTGGTTCAGGAAAGGCAGTCCGACGCCGGACTGGTTATTAAACCAGGTGTTCGCCGCCGTGGCGTTGTTGCGGTTGTACCAGTAAAGCGATCCGTGATAATTGTTCGACCCGGAGGGGCTGACAAACGCCACCTGCGCCGCGCCGCCGCCGAACATCGCTCCGGCATTCGAGGTGACAATGCTCACCTCGGCCACCTGGTCCGTGAACAGCCGGTTCGGCTGAAAGTCCAGCGCGTTGGACCGGATAAAGTTGTCCTGAACGTTGATACCGTCATAGGTGGAGTTGGCGAACGGCGTCCGCATGCCGTTGATCACCGTGGTCGTACGGCCCGTGGAGCCCACGCCGGCCTGCGACTGAATCAGGCTGATGACGCTCCGGTTCAGAATCGGCAACCGCCGCACCTGCTCCATGGAAATCGTGTTGGAAACTTCGGCGTTCGAGGTTTGTACGGACTGGATGGTGCCGGTCACGTCCACGCTTTCGGTAACGGAGCCAACCTCCAGCTTCGCGGCCGGAAGGCTCGTCTCACGTCCGGAATCGAGTTTTACGCCGCGAATGGTCTGCTTTTGAAATCCGGCGGCCTCCACCGTGATGTCAATCGAGATCGGCCGCAACCCAATGAAAGAGTACAGGCCCTCCTGCGTGGTGGCGGTGCTGGCGATGACGCCGGTTCCCCCGGCAAGCCGAAGAGCAACCGTTGCACCGGGAACCGGCGCGCCAGTTGCATCCACGACACTACCCGAAAGGCGGGCTGTGTCCTGTGCGAAGACGGCAGTGCTCAGTAGCAGGGCCGCTGAAAGAAAGCGAGATAGCGAAGTCATGGATCCCTTTCCCTAAAGGAGATGCTTGTAGGGTATAGCGGATCAATTACGGACGCAATGCAGGGGAGAAACCGTACCTTTTCAGAATGGACTGGGCGGATTCCCCCACTAGCCAATCCAGGAAACGGCTGGCCTCCGCCGGAGACTCGGTCGTCGCGCCTCCCGTCTGGCGCAGTGGGGTATAGAGTTTTGGGTCCACAGGCACTCCACCCTTATCGTGAACAAGCGACCACGAGACCAGTGCCGCGTCGGCGTTGCCGCTGGATGCCAGTTGGAACGCCTGAACGACATTTTCCCCGAAGACGAGCTTCGGTCCCAATTGCTCCCACAATCCGGCCTTCCGCAACGCCTCACGAGCCAGGGCGCCGTAGGGGGCGTGCAGCGGATTGGCGATGGACAGATGGACCAGACCTGGTCCGGCGAGAGAAGGTAACGTTTTGAAACTGGATCGCTTAGAGTAAAGGCCCAGGCGCCCCAGGGCGTACGTCCGCAGAGAGTCCGGCCGGAGGTGGCCGGAACGGGCCAGTTCGGAGGGAAATTCGTAGTTGGCACTCAGGAAAACATCGTAGGGGGCCCCGTTGCGAATCTGCCGTGCCAGTGTTCCGCTGGAACCCGGTACCCAACGGATTGAAATCTTATATTCCATTTGGAATGCTGAAGTTAAGTCCTTCTCAACTGGCAGAAGATCAGAAGCTGCTGCTACGGTGAGTGTGCGGGTTTGCGCCTTCAAACTTGACAATGATCCACTCACACTAAATAATAGGATCAGGCTAAATTGAAGCAACGTTTCCGCCGATTGAACGAAGAGGCGGACAGCGTGCGCGAACGCCGTCAGATCCAGGAAGGAACGGTGCGTCTGGGCATCGAGTGCCGGGCGCCAGCCAGGGAGGTTATTGCGAGCCATGAGCAAGATCATCGGAATTGACCTAGGAACGACGAACAGCGTGGTTGCCGTAATGGAAGGCGGCCAACCGGTGGTGATTCCAAACCAGGAGGGCGGCCGTACAACCCCGTCCGTGGTTGGGTTCACCAAATCGGGTGAACGCTTGGTGGGCCAGGTGGCCAAGCGCCAAGCCGTAACCAACCCCGAGAATACCATCTACTCGATTAAGCGCTTCATGGGACGCCGCTTTGACGAGGTATCGCAGGAAACCAGGCTTGTGCCCTACAAGATCGTTTCCGGCGACCACGGCGACGCGCGCGTCGAGGTGTCCGGAACCAAACAATCGGCTCCCGAGGTATCGGCCATGGTGCTCACCAAGCTGAAGGAGGCCGCCGAAGCCTACTTGGGCGAGAAGGTCACCAAGGCCGTGATCACGGTTCCGGCCTACTTCAACGACGCGCAGCGCCAGGCCACTA
The DNA here is from genome assembly GCA_020852175.1 of Bryobacterales bacterium. Lineage (GTDB taxonomy): Bacteria > Acidobacteriota > Terriglobia > Bryobacterales > Bryobacteraceae > JAFLBB01. Next base: position 247,789 of record JADZBH010000005.1, read on the forward strand.
AGGACGCGGGCAAGATCGCCGGTCTCGAAGTGATGCGAATCATCAACGAACCAACGGCGGCCGCGCTCGCCTATGGTCTCGACAAGAAAAAGGACCAGGTCATCGCCGTGTTCGACTTCGGCGGCGGCACGTTCGACATCTCGATTCTCGAGGTGGGCGACGGCGTGGTGGAAGTGAAGTCCACCAATGGCGATACGCACCTGGGCGGCGACAACGTCGACCAGCGGTTGATCGAATGGATTATCGATGAGTTCAAGCGCGAGCAGGGCATCGACCTGTCGAAGGACCAGATGGCGCTGCAGCGGTTGAAGGAGGCGTCTGAAAAGGCCAAGATCGAGCTTTCCACCCTGCTGGAAACCGAGATCAACCTGCCTTTCATCACCGCCGACGCCAGCGGTCCCAAGCACCTGGTGCTGAAGATCACGCGCGCCAAGTTCGAGCAGATGATGGAGAACATTCTCCAGCGCACGCTGGGTCCCGCCAAGCAGGCGCTGGCCGACGCCGGTATGACGCCGCAGCAGATCGACGAGGTCGTCATGGTGGGCGGCTCCACCCGCATTCCGCGCATCCAGACGCTGGTGCGCGAACTGTTCGGCAAGGATCCGAACAAGAGCGTGAACCCGGACGAGGTGGTGGCCGTCGGCGCCGCCGTGCAGGGTGGCGTGCTCGCCGGCGAGGTGAAGGACGTTCTTCTCTTGGACGTCACGCCCCTGTCGCTCGGCATCGAGACGCTGGGCGGCGTGTTCACCAAGCTCATTGAGCGGAACACGACCATTCCAACCCGCAAGAGCGAGGTGTTTTCGACCGCGGCCGACAACCAGACGTCGGTGGAGATCAAGGTGTACCAGGGCGAACGCGCCATGGCCCGTGACAACCGTCTGCTGGGCGTCTTCCAGTTGGTCGGCCTCCCGCCGGCTCCGCGCGGCGTGCCGCAGGTGGAGGTTACCTTCGACATCGACGCCAACGGCATTCTGAACGTGAGCGCCAAGGACCGCGCCACGAACAACGAACAAAAGATCACCATCACCTCCAGCTCCGGCCTCAGCAAGGATGAGGTCGAGAAGATGGCCAAGGACGCCGAGTCGCACACGGCCGACGACCGCACGCGCAAGGAAGAGATCGAATTGCGCAACCAGGCCGACTCGATGATCTACAGTGTCGAGAAAATGCTTCGCGAGCACCGCGAAAAGATCGGTGAAAGCGACGCCAAGACAGTGGAAGAGGCCGTGGCCGAAACCAGGAAAGCGGTCGAGGAAGGCGGCAAGGAAAAGATCCAGGCAGCCATGGACAAGCTCACGGCCAGTTCGCACAAGCTGGCCGAGGCGATGTACAAGTCCTCGACGCCGCCTGGCGGCGACGGCGCGGCGCCGGGCCAGGGCGCTCCGGGCGGGGCGGGCAGCGCTCCGGGCGGCGGTAAGCCCGCCGACAACGTCGTCGATGCCGAGTTCGTCGATGTCGACGACAAGAAGTAAGCGTTCTTAAGGGAGGGCCGGAGAGGGGCGCATCCTCTCTCCGGCGCCGGCCATGAAACCCAAACACGATTACTACGAGACGTTGGGGCTGAAGCGCGGCGCGGGCGAAGACGAGGTCCGCAAGGCGTACCGCCGTCTGGCGCGCAAACACCATCCCGACGTGAACCCTGGCGACAAAGCGGCGGAGGACCGTTTCAAGGATGTCCAGGAAGCCTACGATGTGTTGAGCGATTCCAAGAAGCGCCAGATGTACGATCAGTTCGGCTTCTATTCCGATTCAGGCTTTCCGGGCGCGGGTGCGGGCGCGCAGCAGAATCCCGGCGGTTTCGGTTTCGGCGGTTTCGACTTCACCGACATGTTCGGGAAGGGCGGCGGCGCTCAAGCAGGCGCACGCCCGGAAGATTTCGCGCACGATGCCGGCGGCAACAAGTTCAGCGACATCTTCAGCCAGTTCTTCGGCGGCAACCGCCGCGGCCAGCGCCAGCCCGAAAAGGGCGCCGACCTGGAATACACCCTGAACATCGACTTTTGGCGCAGCATGAAAGGCACCCAGGCGAAGCTGAACATCGACCGCCAGGAGCAGTGCGCCACCTGCCATGGCAGCGGCCAGTCCGGCGGCGGCAACGTGCTCTGTCCGGGATGCAACGGCAGCGGCACGGTATCCCAGCAGGCCGGCGCCATGCGCTTCAATCTGAGTTGCCCGCGCTGCGATGGCACGGGCCGGCTGCGCAACGTCTGCACGCAGTGCCACGGCGATGGCCGGATCAGCGCGCGCGAGACCGTGGATGTGCGCATTCCCGCCGGAGTGCAGGGCGGCGACCGCCTGCGTGTGGCGGGCAAGGGAAACGCCGGCACCATGGGCGCTCCGTCGGGCGATCTCTACATCACCGTGAACGTCGAGCCGCATGCTTTCTTCCAGCGCGAAGGCGACGATATCCGCATTCAGATTCCCGTGACGGTATGGGAAGCGGCGCTGGGCACGAAAATCGAGGTCCCCACCATCGACGGCCGTGCCTTGCTGAAGATTCCGCAGGGCACCCAGAACGGCCAGCGGTTCCGTTTGCGGGAACGCGGCGTGAACAACGCCCGCAAGGGCAAGCGCGGCGACGAGATTGTCGAAGTAGCCGTCCAGGCCCCCAAGGCCCACGACGAACGCACCCGCGAAATTCTTCGCGAGCTGGCGCAACTGCATGAAGAGGACCCAAGAGCCGAAATGTGGGCGAAGATATAGACGGGCGAAAACGATGAAACGATCGCGCAGCAAGGCGGCCTACATGATCTCGGCCGTCTCGGAACAGTACGGAATCCACCCGCAAACCCTTCGCCTGTATGAGCGCGAAGGCTTGCTGAAGCCTTCCCGCAGCGACGGCAACACGCGCCTGTACACCGATGAAGACCTGGAGCGCCTGGAGATCATCCTCAAGCTGACGCGCGACCTCGGCGTGAACCTCGCCGGCGTCGAAATCATCCTGAACATGAGGGCGCGGATGGAAACCATGCAGCGGCAGATGGAAGAGTTCATCTCCACGCTCAACCACGAGTTGGCCCACCGCGTCCCGCAAGCCGACACCGAGCCCGCGAACTCGCTCGTCCCCGTGCTGCGCATGACCGAGGTGACACTCTCGCGTCCCGCCGCCGAATCCAAGCCCGCCAAACCGTCCCGCGCGCGCGCCAAGCGCTCCTGAACCAGCCCTTCTGGCCCTGCCCGCGTACCTGCCCGTACAATAGAGCTTTCATGACGCAGCAGCCTTTATCAGCCACTCCCGACGACATCACCTTCGCCGCGCGGCTTCTGGAACAGATTGAGCTATTCCTCACGGGCGCGGCCAGTGAGAACGCCGTCTCCGCCGCCCTGCCCGCCGAACCGGCTCACCCGGCCCTGCGGGAGATCCGCCGCGACCTGCTCGCCACCCTGCGCGAGGAACGCGGCAACTGGGATGCCATGCGGCCGCGCTTCACCCTGGATGCCGAGTTGCTGGCCAGCTTCGAATGGCACTCCGCGCGCTCCGCGCATTGCCGCGAGGCCGTCTGGGAGCGTATGCGGGATTATCCGTTTCTCGACAGAAACGAAATTGGAGCCGAGGTGCGCCGCTGCCTCGAAGACTGCCCGCCCTACCGGATTCGCGGCCATCACGCCGCCCGCTGAATCGCGGCTAGAACTTCAACCGGGGACTGCACACGGGCCACGGCGAGAATCCGACCGCTCCGTCCTCCCGGTTCACCATCAGATTCAGCTCCGTATCGTCGAACCGGAGCACGCGAATGATGCTCCCGGCACAATCGTCTGGTGGCTTGAAGCGCAACAGGAACCGCCGGGCCGCGCCGCCCGTGTGCCCGCTGCGCAGAATCACGCCCTGGCCCGCATTCTTGAACCGGCCCTCGGGGCCCCAGTCTTCAAGAAACTTCGGGTACGCGTAGTCGGTGCACGGCGTCCGGCTCGTACAGCCGAACATCGCGTATCCCTTCTGGTAGTTCCTGGCCTTGAGAGCTTCCACGAACTCGTTCAGCCTGCGCTCCTCGCTAAAGTTGCGGAAGAACATCCACCAGATAAAGAGCGCTCCCAGCACCGCTACCAGTGTCAGCGCGATCTTTCTTCTGATTTCCGACCGGCGTTCGTCCTCGACGCCGTATCCGCTCATGTAGTCGGCCACGTGTGACCTCCTACTTCGCGGGATAGGCTTTGTCGTACTCCGCCGTCACGGCGGGCGTCACGTCCAACGTGGGCTTGAAGTAGAGCGTGTTGCCCGAATCCACAACTACGTCAACGCCTTGCGCCTCAGCCACTTTCTTGATCACTTCCTGGATGCGCTGCCCGCCGCGTTGCAGAATGTCGTTGCGGTCACGCTCCACGTCGGCTTGCATGTCCTCGGTCTGGCGCTTCAGTTCCACTTGCGCCCGCTGGGCCCGCACCATCATGTCCTGCTCGGCCGCTGGCTGCAGCTTGCCCGCGTTGGTCTGTAGATTTCGCTGAATCTCAGCGATTTCGCGCTGCAACTTGTCGATGGCTTCCTGACGGGGACGGTACCTCGTCTCCATGTCGGACTGAGCTTTTTTCATCTCGGCCGTATCGAGCAACGCCTTTTGCAGGTTGATGATGGCCACCTTGGACTGGGCCTGAGCGGCCGCAACGGCCAGAAACAGGGACGCGACAAGACACAGACGGGAAACACGAAACATGGAAGCGGAGAACTCCTTGCGAGAAATGTGCATTTTCAGGCTAACACAGCGCGCCGGAACCGCGGCGGCCTCGCGTTACACTGTCCCTATGCCCCCGATTCGCTCCCAGGCGACTTACGACGACGTCAATCTCCTGCTTCGCCTCTACGAGATGCGCCGTGAGACGCGCATGCGCGAGGCGCGCGCCTGGTTCACGGCCAGTTTTCGCCCCCAGTCCTGGGCCGAGACCCTGGAAAAGTGGCCTCACGGGTCGGCCGAAAACGCCAGCATCCGCCAGGTGCTCAGCTACTGGGAGATGGTCGCCTCCTTTGTGACCTCCGGCGTGCTCTACGACGATCTTTTCTTCGAGAACACCCGCGAACTGCTGCTGTGCTATGTCCGCATCGAGAAACTCATCCCTGAAGTGCGCAAGGCAAACAACGATCCCTTCGCCTATCACAACCTCGAAACGGTGGCCCGGCGCTTCATCGAGTGGATGAACCACCGCGCGCCGGGCAGCTACGAAGCCTTCGCCAAGCGCGTCGGCTAGGAAATCTCGCGCACCTCCACCGTGCGCCCGCTTTCGCCGGAGCGTTCGATCCGCACTTCGTGGCGCGGCTTCGGCATGAGATGGGCAAACCGCTCGCCCCATTCGATCAGCACCAGAGCGTCGCGGTCCATGAGATCCTCCAGTTCGAGCGTCGCCAGCTCGCGCGGCTCCTCGATCCGGTAGAGGTCGATGTGATAGAGGCTCACCGGCTCGCCGTACTCGTGAATCAGCGTGAACGTGGGGCTCGACACCTCGTCGGCCTTCGCCGCGCCGAGTCCCGCGGCGATGCCTTTGGCCAGTGTCGTCTTTCCCGCGCCCAGGCCGCCGGACAGCAGGACGACTCCGCGCCGGGGGAGCGAGGCCGCCAAACGCTCGCCCAGCGCCATGGTCTCCTCGGCCGAATTTGTTTTATACGCGTGCATCGGCCATCGCCCTGGGCAGATACCGCAGCAGATCGGTCGCGATCAGGCACCGTTCGCCCAATTCCGCCGCCGCGAGGTCGCCCGCCCGGCCATGCAGCCAGACCGCCGCGATGACAGCCTCGCGCGGTCTCAGCGGCGCCTGCGCCAGCAGCCCCGCGATGAGCCCCGTCAGTACATCGCCGGAGCCGCCTGTGGCCATGCCGGGGTTCCCCGTCGGGTTGATCCACACCGTGCCATCGGCGAATGCGATCAGCGTCCGGTGGCCCTTCAACACCAGCGTGCAGCGCCGCTCCCGCGCGAAAGCCCGCGCCGTGGCCAGCCGGTCCGCCTGTACCTCCGCCGTGCTCAGGCCTGCCAGCCGCGCCATCTCGCCCGGATGCGGCGTCAGGATGCAGCCGTTCACATCCAACCCTTCCGCCGCCGCGAGGTTTAGCGCATCGGCGTCCAGTACGCGAAGCGCCGGCGCCCTCAGCAGCTTTCCCAGCAGCGCCGCCGCGCCCGGCTCGGTGCCCAATCCAGGACCCACGGCCAGCACCGTCTTGCCTTCCACCGGCGGTTCGTCGAGCGGAGCCGTCATCAATTCCGGCGCCATGGGTGGCGCGCCTTCGCACGCCACCGTCACCAGTCCCGCCCCCGCCCGCAACGCGGCCAGCCCCGCCATGGCCGCCGCTCCTGACTTCCCCGCCGCTCCGCCCACGATCAACACGTGGCCGTATGTGCCTTTGTGGCTCCCGGAGGCCCGCGGCCCGAGCGCCTCGCCCGCGTCGCGCGCCTCGATGAGATGCAACCAGTGCTCCGGCTCCTCCTCGATGAAGCTCTCCGGTATCCCGATGGGCGCAACCACCAGTTCGCCCACGCGTTCCGTCTCCGTGCCGAAGTAGTGTTCCACTTTCGGCGCGGCGAAGGTCACGGTCGCCTCGGCGCGCACGCCGCCGAAGCCCAAACCCGACGGCAGGTCCACGGCCACCGTGCGAGCCTGGCCGGCCGCGTGAATTGCCCCGATCAATTCCGCGACGCGACCGCGCGGCGCACCCGCGCTTCCCGTGCCCAGCAGCGCGTCCACGATGAGGGTCGCCTCGGGGGCAAGCTCATCCGCCACCGGGCACCCGCACACGCGCAGCATCCGCCAGTTGGCCAGAGCATCGCCGCGCAACTCCTCCGGTTCGCAGGCCAGCACCACCTCGACGCGCGCGGCGAACCGCGTCCGCAACTGCCGCGCGATCGCCAGACCGTCGCCGCCGTTGTTCCCCTTCCCGCAGCACACCACGATGCGGTGCCGCTCCAGTGGCGCATATCTCCGGGCAAGAAACTCCACGACGCGCATCGCGGCGTTCTCCATCAGGATCAACCCCGGAATGCCGGCTTCGATCGTCCTCCGGTCCATCTCCCGCATCTGCGGCGCTGTCAGAACCTTCATCGCCTACGTCCTTTTCACCACCAGCAGCGTCATATCGTCCTGCAACTCCTGCGATCCGGTGAACGTTTTCACCGCTTCGATCACCTCGGCGATGATCTGATCGCCCTCCATGCCCGCGCAGCGTTCGGCCAACTCGCGCAGCCGCGCCTCGCCGAACATTTCACCGTACTCGTTTTCCGGTTCCGTCACACCGTCCGTGTAGCACACCAGAACATCGCCCGGTTTCAACTCCAGCCGGCTCTCCTGGTAGGGCGTCTCGGGAAACAGCCCCACCACAGTGCCGTTCACATCCAGCAGCGACGCCTTTCCTTCGCGTACAAGCACCGGCGGCAGGTGTCCGGCGTTCGTATAGGTGAGCAGCGACGAATGCGGGTCGTAGACGGCGAAGAAGAACGATGCGTATTTTTCCGGAGCGGTGTTGGCATGCAACTGCCGGTTGATCCGGCTCACCAGTTGCGAAGTGGGAAACACCCCGAACGGCCCGCCGCCGCCGCTCCCGGCGAGCAGCCGCTGCACGTCGTGAATCACCAGCCGCAGCGAAGCCTGGAGGCTTGCCATCAGCAGCGCCGCCGAGATGCCTTTGCCGGCCACATCGGCGATCGCCACGGCCAGGCGCCCACTCTCCAACTCCTGATAATCGTAATAATCGCCAGACACCGTGCGCGCCGCGTGGCACAGCGCGTCCACGCGCAGTCCCGGCGTGGCAGGCGGCGCCTTGGGGAACAACTGGTCCTGCACCTCGCGCGCGATCTGCAACTCGGCCTGCATCCGCTCATTTTCCTTGGCCACCACCAGCAGGCGCTCCACGTTCTCCGTCATGTGGTTGAAGCTGCGGCTCAACCCGGCAATTTGCTCGCCGCCGCGTACGCGGATGCGGTGGCTGAAGTCGCCCTTCATCACGCGCTGCGTTCCTTCGTACAGGTCCTGCACGGCGGCCGTGATCGTGGTGGTGATGCTCACGCCGATGAAGATGGAGATGAATTCCACCACGATCAGCAGGATCCCCAGCGTGTACATGTAAGCCGCCAGTCCGCTTTCGGTGCGCCGGGAAAACAAGGTTCGCGCCACGGCGCTGATGCGCGAATGCACGCTCAACAGCGCCGTGTCCGATTGCGCCAGGTTGTCCCAGAAATAAATGGGAACCTGCGTCGCCCACAACAGCTCGAAGTCGAACCGGTTCACGGGTGGCGGCACCGCCTGCACCGCTTCCTCCTCTTCCGCGCGCGAGCTGAGCGGATAGAACCCGATCGGCCTCCGCTTGAACGGTTGCGCCGCTGCCGGATCGAAGTGCAGCACGCCCACTTCGCACAGCCCCGGCGCCAGGTCGCTGAAGAACTTCCGGCTCAGCGGCGCCAGCAGCGACACCTCGCGCCGAGGCGTCAGCACATGCGCCCAGCCGAAGAGGTATCCGTCACGCACGACAAGCCCGGAAGCCGTGCCGCGAGCGGGCGTACGTTCAATCGGCTCCGAACCGCCTGGGAACGCGAACGTGCGCGACGGCGCGTGCACGGTGATCCGCAGTCCGGGGAAGCTCTGCCGGTGCACCACGCCGATCCGGTCCACCGCCGGTTCCAGCGCGTCGTCCGGCCCTTGCGCAAGGCTCTCGGCGCCCAGCATCAGTTGCGCGATCCGCCGCTCGTACTCGGAATGCACCAGGTACACCGCGAACTGTCCCGCTGTCTCCTTCGCCGAGTAGCCCGCCAAGCCCACCACCAGCAGCAGCGGAATCACGGCGATGAACAGGAACGCCACCAGCATCCGGTTCCGCAGGTTCCAGATGAAATGCCGCAACAGCCGCCGCGCCCATTTCACGAACGACCATCCGAACGCCGCCGCCGTCAGCAGCAACGCCAGCAGCAGCAACCCCACCTGCGCCCCCGCAAGCTGCGCCGCCACGCATAAGGCGGCCCCGGCCAGGGTCAGCTTCTCGGAGGCCTCCCATCGCGGCAGCCAGTCCCGCCAGCTCAGGCCGACCTGTGGACCCGCGTCCCCGTTCATATGCTCCCGTTGCGCTTAGATGCGCGATTTGGCGATCGCCGGCGACTCTTCCTCGGCCAGCTCCGGCCCGTGATCGACGCCGCGCAGGTAATGCTCCGTCAACCCATCCCGCAGTAGCGCCATCGCCTCGCGCGGATCGTCGGCGAATTGGAACAGATCGAGATCGCCGGGGCTGATCATGCCGTACTTCACCAGCGCCTCGAAGTTCAGCACTTCCTTCCAGAACGAGGTGCCGTACAACACGATCACCATCTTCTTCATCAGCTTGTGCGTCTGCGCGAGCGTCAGCACCTCGCCCAGCTCGTCCAGCGTGCCGAAGCCTCCCGGAAACACCACCAGCGCCTTGGCCAGATAGGCGAACCAGAACTTACGCATGAAAAAGTAGTGGAATTCGAAGCTCAGCTCCGGCGTGATGTAGGGATTAGGCGCCTGCTCGAACGGCAGGCCGATGTTCAATCCCACGCTCTTGCCGCCGGCGTCGTACGCCCCGCGGTTGGCCGCCTCCATGATGCCCGGTCCGCCGCCGGAGGCCACCACGAACCTCTGCCGGTGCTGATCGAGCAGCAGCGACCACTCCGTCACCAGCCGCGCCAGTTCGCGCGCTTCGTCGTAATAGCGGCCCATCGGTCCGCCCTCGTGAATGCGGGCCGAGCCGAAGAAGACCACCGTGTCATGCACGCGCTCCCTCCGGAAGTGCGACAGGGGATGTAGATACTCGGCCAAAATCCGGATCGAACGTGCTTCCCGGCTCGTCAGGAACTCCTCGTTCAGATAGGCAAGGGGCAGACCGTTCGCTTTGCTGGCTGGTTGATTGGGATCACTCATCGGTGGCTGGCTCCGTGGCGCGTCCGCCGCCCTTGTTTCCCTCCATGGCGTCCAGACGCTTCCCCAATTGTCTCACCGCACGAACAAGCTCCGGCAGCTTTGGAAACGCCGCCACCGCCCGCCGCCAGGTCTTCATGTCGAAGTGCGGCGAGCCCGCCACCATCTCGCCCGCCGCGACATCGCCGCCAATGCCCGCCTGCGCGTAGACAACCGCGTTGTCGTGAATGGCCAGATGCCCGCTCACGCCCGCCTGCCCGGCCAGCAGCACATTCTTCCCCAATACCGTGCTTCCCGCCAGCCCCACCTGCGAGCAGAGAATGTTGTCCTCGCCCACCACGCAGGCGTGCCCTACCTGTACCAGGGAATCGATTTTCGCACCGCGCTTCACGCGGGTTTCGCCCACCGTCGCCCGGTCGATCGACGTGTTCGATTGAATCTCCACGTCGTCTTCGATCACCGTGATGCCCGACTGCACGATCTTGAAATGGCGTCCCTCCTTCGTCTTGGCGAAGCCGAACCCGTCGCCGCCCACCACCACGCCGTTTTGCAGCACGACACGATGGCCCACCTTGCAGAATTCGCGCACCACGGCATGCGAATGGGCCGTGAAATCGTCGCCAATTTCGGCGCCATCGTAGATCACCACGTGGGGATGCAGAATGGCGCCGCGGCCAATTCGCACATGCTCGCCCACCACGGCGAACGGTCCGATGGAGGCCCCCTCGCCGATCACCGCCGTGGCGGCCACCGAGGCCAGCCGGTGCACGCCCGGCCTGGGCCGAGGCGGCTGATAAAACAGCGCCAGCGCCCGGGCGAAGTCGTGATACGGATTTTCGCTCACCAGGCTCGATATCGCCTGTGCGGCCACCGGCGTTTGCACAAGAATCGCCGACGCCCGCGTGTCCTTCACCTTGTGCGCATACTTCGGGTTCGCCAGAAACGTCAGTTCGCCTTCGACCGCCTGCTCCATGCCGCGCACGCCGCGAATCTCCAACTCGCCGTCGCCTTCCAGGCGGCATCCCAGTGTCTCGGCCAGGTCCTTTAACTTCATCGTCAAGCACAAGGGTAACGCGGCCGCGCCTGCGCAGGTCCCCCTGGATGGGAGATAAAGAAAAGGAACGAAATGAAACCATCGCGCGTCAGCTACCCCGTGAGAATCCAGGCGCTCTGTCTCATCGCCGCGGCGTGTTTGCCATTGATGGCGCAGGAACGGACAAACCGTTACGCTCTGTTGTTGAACGATCCGCCGCTGGCCGCCGCCGAAGGCTTTGGCAAGGCAGGCGCGCGTACCGCCGCCGCCGATGCCCGTTCCCGAGCCGCCGCCGCGCAGAACAACCTTCGCTCCGTGCTGGCCGAACGCCAGATCGAAGTCCTTGGAAGCGCCGATACCGTCGCCAACGCCGTCTTTGTCCATAGCGATTCGCCTGATGAACTGGCCTCCCTGCCCGGCGTGCGCCGCGTGGTTCCGATGCGTGCTCACAAGCCACACATGGTGAAGGCGCTCGATCTCATTCGCGCTCAAACCGGCTGGAACAACGTCGGCGGCCCCGAACGCGCCGGCGCCGGAGTGAAAATCGCCATCCTCGACTCCGGCATCGACAAGAACCATCCCGCCTTTCAGGACGCCGGGCTCTCCATGCCCGCCGGCTATCCCAAATGTTCCGGCGGCGACTGCGATTACGCGACCAACAAGATCATCGCCGTCCGCAGCTATGTCAGTCTTCTGGTGCTTCCCGAAAATCCTTCTCAATCCCGGCCCGACGATCTCACCCCCCGCGACCGCGTCGGCCACGGTACCGCCGTTGCCTTCGCCGCCGCCGGCAATCAAGTCTCCAGTCCGCTGGGCCAGGCCTCCGGCGTTGCTCCCAAAGCCTGGCTCGGCAACTACAAGATCGTGGGTTCGCCCGGCGTGAACGACGTCACCTTCGAGGATGTCTTCATTCAGGCTCTGGACGACGCCGTCAAGGACGGGATGGACATCGCCGTCTACTCTTACGGACGAGGCGCGTTGTGGGGGCCCGGCGACCGTGGCGCCACCTGCGACGAAGCGGGCAGCAACCCCTGCGACTACAGCGCCGACGCCGTCGCTTTCGCCACCCGCGCCGGGCTCACCGTGGTCATCTCCGCGGGCAACGATGGCGACCTCGGCCTCTACCCGCCCACCCTGAACACCATCAACTCGCCCGCCACGGCCCCGTCGGCCATTTCCGCCGGCGCCACCACGAACTCACAGCGCTACGTCTCTTCCATTCGCGGACCGGCGGGCGCTCCCCAAGCCATCTCCCAGATCGCCGCCTTCCTCGGCAACGGTCCCAAACCCGCCGCGGCCTTTGCCGCGATCGTGAAGGACGCGCGCGCGTTGGAAAACGACGGCGCCGTGTGCGCGCCGCTCGCCAACGGTTCGCTCTCCGGCGCCATCGCCCTCATTGACCGTGGCGGCTGCCAGATCGCCACCAAGGCCGTCCATGCCCAGCAGGCCGGAGCCATCGGCGTCATCCTCGTGCAGTCGGGCGACTCCGACTTCATCTTCCCGCCCACCGGCCTTGAAGAGACCGGCATACCGCTGGCCATGATCGCCTCCAAGCCCGGCGCCGCCATCCGCTCCTATCTCGGCTCCAATCCCTCAGGCACGTTCACCTTCGACCCCGCGCTCCGCGCCGAAGCGCAGGACGCCAACTACGTTGCCTATTTCAGCTCCTACGGCCCGAACATCCGCACCGGCGCCATCAAGCCCGAGGTGGTCGCTCCCGGCCTTCCCCTGTACATGGCGACGCAAAAACTGGATCCCAACGGCGCGCTTTACGATCCCTCCGGTTGGGTTACGGCGCAAGGCACCAGTTTTGCCGCGCCCATCGCCGCCGGCGTCGCGGCTATCTTCAAACAGCGCTTCCCCAACGCGAGCCCGGCCGTGGTGAAATCGGCCGTGGTCAACGCCGCCAGCGCCGACATTGACGACAGCATCGACGGAGACCGTATCAGCCCGGCTCGTGTCACCGCCATGGGCGCAGGCAAGGTGAACGTGAACGACACCGCTCGCACCACGCTGGTGGTGGAGCCATCCACGCTCAGCTTCGGCGTCGTCACGGCCGCCGGCGCTCCCGGTCCGCAAACTCTCGTCTTCCGGAATCTCGGCGACTCCACCATCACCGTCCGCATCGACAACCGCCCACGAAACTTCTCCAACAACTCGCGCATCACTCTTTCCACGCTCGCCTTCCCCATCGCTCCCGGCGCCTCGCAACAGGTGACGGCCACGCTGGAAGGCACCCCCAGCGCCGGCAGTTGGGAAGGAGAACTGGTCATCACCGGCGGCGTCACCACCATCCGCGTGCCCTACCTCTACCTGCGCTCCGATGGCGTGCTCTTCGATGCCTTCCCCATCACCAACTACTTTTTCGAAGGCATCGCGAACGAGGCCATCCCCGGCGGCTCCTATACTCGCTTGGTGCTGAAAGCCACCGATCAGTACGGCATCCCGCTCGATAAGCTGCCCGTCCGCTATCTCGCCACCCTGGGCGGCGGACGCATCGAGGTGGCCACCGACACCACCGACGTACTGGGCATCGCCGCCGTGCGCGACGGCTTCCTTGGTCCCGAAGTGGGCGAACAGGAGTTTACCGGAGTGGTTGGCACGGCGCCCAAGACCATCGAAGTCTCCTTCCCGGGCCGCGCCCGCCTGCGCCCCACGATTCGCACGGGCGGTGTCGTTGATGCCGCCAGCGGCACAATCCAGGGCGGCCTCGCTCCCGGCAGCTATCTTTCCATTTACGGCCAGAATCTCAGCGACGTGACCCGGGCCGGCGTCACGCAGTCGCTGCCCCTCTCCCTGGCTGGCGCCAGCGTCAGCTTCGATGTGCCCAACCGCAGCCTCAGCTACCCCGGCCGGCTCCACTTTGTCAGTTCCGGCCAAATCAATGTCCAAATACCCTGGGAGCTTGCCGGGCTCAACTCCGTCCAGATGAAGGTGTCTATCGGCGACTACTCCTCGGCGCTGTACAGCCTGTCGCTGGCCGCTTATTCGCCCAACGCCTTCGAGTTCACCGACCCCGGCACGGGACGCCGCCTCGCCGCGGCGCTCGACTCGAACTACGCTCTGGTCTACGACGCAAACAAGGCGCGGAAGGGCCAAATCGTCCAGATCTACTGCAACGGTCTTGGGCCCGTTGATAATCCCCAGGCTTCCGGCGAGCCCTCCTCGGCCAACCCTCTCGCTCGCGTCACTGCGCTGCCCGCCGTCACCATCGGAGGACAGCCCGCCGAGGTCAGTTTTGCCGGCCTGGCGCCCGGCATCGTCGGCCTGTACCAGATCAACGTCCGCGTTCCCGAGGGCGTTGCCTCCGGCCTGCAACCGGTGGTCATCCGGTCAGGCAACGTTACGGGGAAAGCCTCCAGTCTGCCGGTCGAATAAGTGGCCTCCTGGTGGTGAAACGGAGAAGAGGAGGCGGCCGCGTGCATTCGTGAGCCGTGCTTCAGCCGTCGTATAATAAAAATTCAGAAACCCAGCCCTCCCCATGGAAGATCTCAAGAAGAAGCTGCAGGAGGAGATCGCCGCCCTGGAGTACGAAATGCACGTTGAGCTCCCCAAGGAGATCGCGCGCGCCCGGGCGTATGGCGACCTCAGTGAGAACGCGGAGTATTCAGCGGCCAAGGAACGCCAGAGCTACGTCGATGCCCGGCTGTCCCAGCTCAAGGGGCGGCTCCGCGATTTCTCCATGATCGACATGAGCCGCATCCCCCGTGACAAGGTGGGACTCGGCTCCGAAGTCACGGTGCTCGATCTGAAGAAAGACGAAGAGATCCGCTACAAACTCGTGACCAGCGAAGAAGCCGATGTCAACTCCGGACGCATCTCCACCACCTCGCCCATCGGAAAGGGCTTATTGGGCAAGGAGGTCGGCGACACTGTTAGAATTGTGATTCCGGGCGGCGCCAGGGAGTTTGAGATTCTCAAGCTCACCACCATTCACGATCAGGTGTAGCGGCGCCTGCCGGAAGGCGGGAGTGGATTCGAGATGACCGTAACCAGCATGATCGGCAGCACCTGCAATCAGGTGATTTCCGCCATCGTCCGCCTCTTCACGGCGCTCCGCATCCATCCCAACGTGCTGACGCTCATAGGGTTGGTGATCAACATCTTTGCCGCGGTGCTGCTGGCCCAGGGCCGCTTTCTCGCCGCCGGCTGGGTGATCACCGGCGCCGCCATTTTCGACATGGTCGATGGCCGCGTGGCCCGCGAGTCCAATCAGGTTACCCGTTTCGGCGGCTTCTTCGACTCCGTGGTGGACCGCTATTCCGACCTGGGCCTTCTCATGGGCCTGCTGGTCTACTATGCCAACATCAACCGGCCTCTCTACGTCGTGCTCACGGCCATAGTCATGACCGCTTCGGTCATGATCAGCTACACGCGGTCGCGCGCGGAAAACACGATTCCCAAATGCAAGGTTGGTTTCCTGGAACGCCCCGAGCGCATCGTGTTGCTCATCATCGGCGCCCTGTTCAACCGCATTCCCGCCGTGCTGTGGGTGATCGCCGTGCTGGGCAACATCACCGTCATTCACCGCATGATTTTCACCTACCAGGAAACCAAGCGGCTCGAAGACGCCCAACTCCGTTCCGTCACGCAGACCGAACGGGCCGCGCGCGCCTGAGAGCCGCGAATCAGTCTTCGAGTATCACGAACGCCATCCCCTGAGCCGCCGTGTGCGTCAGCGACAGCGACACCCGCTTCACGCCCAGCTCCCCGGCCACGCGCGCTCCAACGCCGTGCAACCGCAACGTGGGCCGGCCCGAAGGCAGATTGGCCACCTCGAAATCCTGCCACGTCACGCCCCGCCGCCACCCCGTTCCTATAGCCTTCATGCCAGCTTCCTTGGCCGCGAAACGCGCCGCATAGCGCTCATACTTGTTGGCCTTGCGCTCCACATAGGCGATCTCGCCCGGCGTGTACACGCGTTTGAGAAACCGGTCCCCAAACCGTTCGATGGAGCGCCGGATGCGGTCCACCTCGGCCAGGTCGATCCCGGTGCCAAGAATCAAAGCCCAGCTCCCGTCGTCGTGATCGTCAACCGGCCGTGCTTCACACCCTTGGTCGCGATCAGAGCGTCGGCGATCCTCCGCACCGCTTCCGAACGGCCCTTCACCACCAGCACCTCCAGGCAGTTGTCATGGTCCAGGTGGACGTGCAACGTCGAAAGTATGTTGTGATGATGATCGTGCTGCATGCCCGTCAGGCGTTCACTTAGTTGCCGGACGTGATGGTCGTACACCAGTGTTACCGTACCCACCACCTGCGCGTCCGGACTTTCCCACTCCTGACGAATCAGTTCATCGCGAATCAGGTCGCGAAATGCCTCGGAACGGTTCGTGTAACCCCGTCCTGTAATCAGTTCGTCAAATTTCTCCAACAAGGCCGTGTCAATCGCGACCCCAATCCGGCTCAGTTCACCCATTGTGAATCTATCCCCGAGCCTGGCCGGGGCTTCCTGTCGCGAGACCGGCGGCCGGCCTGCGGCCACGACCGCGTGTTACCGCGGACACAAAGCCCCGTAAGGCTGTAGCTTAACCTTCAGCCTTCTGCTGCTTGCGGTACTCGCTCCAGCGCTTCTTTTGCGCTTCGGCAATCCGCTTTCGCGCCGCTGCGCTCATCTTGCGCCTCTTGCGCGGCTTCTCAGCCGAGTCACTGTCCACCGCCGCGGCGGCCGCCGCCTTGGCCGGACGGCCTGGAGACCGCTTGCCCAGTATGCCGCGCAGGTTCCGGATCTGTTCCTCGATCCGATCCTTTTGAAGGATCAGGCCCTCCAATGCTGCCGCGAGCAGCGTAGGATCGCTGATTACTTGCCTTTGTCGAGCCATAGGTGTCCTCAGTTCAAGATTCTATCCCACTGTAACAAAAATTACTATTCAAAATTGTTTTTTGCTGTCAAGAAGAATGGTAACCGGTCCTTGATTCACGAGCCCCACTTCCATGTGAGCTTGAAAAATGCCCGTTCGCACCTCCACTCCCATTCTCTCCAACTGATTCACCAGGTACTCGTACAGTCTTCTTGCTTCCTCCGCCCCAGCCGCCTGATCGAAGGAAGGCCGGTTACCTTTCCTAACATCGCCCCACAATGTAAACTGTGAAACCACAAGCAGCGAGCCTGCGGCTTGCGCGAGAGTCCAGTCCATCTTGCCCTCCGTGTTCGGAAACACTCGCAGCCCCACAATCTTCCTCGCCAGGTAATCCGCGTCTGCTTCGGTATCGGTCCGGGATACTCCGGCGAGCACCAGCAAGCCGGTTTCAATCTCGCTCACACGCTGCTGCTCGACGTCTACCCAGGCCCGGCTCACTCGCTGCACCACCGCTCTCATTGAAAACCCTCCCCTACCCGCCATTGTTCCGGAGCTTCATGGTCCGGCATAACGAAATCAGTTGCTTTCAGCGATTGGCTAAGTGGTTTCTCCGAGGGCGGGCGCGTTCGCGCCCAACGATAATTGACAGCATGATTTACCGGCGCAGGAGAGGCGGGCGGCGAGCTCCAGCAGGATACTACCATCTGCAAACCGCCGGAAAATCGGCCCAGGGGTTTGGAGATGGGGAGTTTATCCGGTTGCGGGATGAGGACGGCAATATGTGGCAGGGCACGGTGGACGTTCAGGGCGACGACTCTCTCCATTACCGGTTTCGCGACGCCGAGGGCAACGCCATCAGCGGCTATTCCGACGATTTCGGCGTGCTGCTCCGCGATAGCAAGGGCCGTACCTGGCGCGGCTATATCTGTTGATCCCTCCCATTACAATTCAGTTACTGGGGACGCTTGGAATATTTTTCGTACAACCTGGTATGCCGGCTCTCCAGGCTCACCGGTTTGCCAGCGATAAACATCTGACGAATCTGCGTGCGGGCTTCGAGAGGGTCCCCATCGGTCAGGATCAAGTCCGCGAGTTTGCCCTCTTCGATTGTTCCTAACTGGCTGCCGAGCCCCCAAATCTCTGCCGCATTCGAAGTTACAGCCTTGAGAGCTACATCCTTAGGCAACCCAAACGCCACCGCGGCCGCAGCCTGATAGGGCAAATTGCGCGAAAATTGTGTGTCGAACGAACCAAACGCGAACTTGACTCCTGCCTGGTGCAACTCGGCGGGCAGAGTGTACTGGCTGTCGTAGGCGTCGTCCTCCTCCAGCGGCAAGGAGTGCGTTTCCGGCAGGATCACGGGAATCTTATCCTTCACAATCTCAGCCAACGCCTTGCCGGGTTCACGCACGCCCGCCAGAATGATCTTCAATTTCTCACGCCGCGCGAACTGGATCACATCCAGAATGGCCCGTTCCTTCGCGGCGAACACAAAGAGAGGAGTTTTTCCCGTAAGCACTGGTAGCATGGCCTCGAATTTGGGATCGGACTGCATTGCCGTCGTTCCCGCCCGCTTCGCCTTCTCATACCGACGTGCCTCTTCCAGGAATAAACGCAACCGGTCCAATTGTTCTTCATACCGCTTCCTGGCATCTTCGTAACCCGATGATGAGCGGTTTCCCGGCCCTGCGCTGATTGGTGCGATGACGGGAAAATTTAACCGGATCGTAACATTGGGCGCCAGGCTCATCTCTTCCCACGTCCAGCCATCCAAATGAATCAATGAGCCCTGGCCGGAAATGATCCCGCCCGCCGGAAGCGTCATAACGGACGTAATTCCGTTCGCGCGAGTAACATCAATGTGCTCACTCTCCGGATTAACGGCGATCAACGCTCGTAATTGGGGATTAAATTCACCCAACTCGTTCGTGTCGTTGGTCTCCCGGACGGCGCCGATTTCAGTCAAACCGATCGCCGTCGCCGAATCGATCATGCCCGGGTAGAGGTGCATCCCCTTGGCGTCGATGATCGCCGCGCCCTTGGGAGCCGCCAGTTTGGCTCCCACACCGGCGATCTTACCCTTCTGAATCAGCACGAAGCCGCCGGGAATCTCCTGCCCGGCCCCCGTGTGGATGTGCGCATTCCGAATCAGAATCGTATCCTGCGCCATCGCCGCGCCGAACGCCATCGCGATGCCGGCCACCGCCATCGAAAGTTTCTTCATGCGGGCCTCCGCGCGGGCGTCTGCTTTTTTTGCTTCTCTTCGAGAGACCTCTTCCTCAACTCGTCCTTGATGCGCGCCTTCTCATCCGCCTCGCGGTCGAAGTACAATTCTCCATCAATAAATACCTTCACTACTTTCGAGTAATTCGACAGCGGATGCTGATCGAATAGGACAAGATCGGCATCCTTGCCGGCCTCAATCGAGCCGACGCGTGAATCGATCGCCAGTTGTTTCGCCGGATTGATGGTCACAAGCGCCAACGCCTCATCCTCGGTGAGTCCGCCATACTTCACGGCCTTGGCCGCTTCCAGATTCAGGTGCCTCATCAATTCCGCCGAGTCGGAGTTCAAAGATACCAGCACGCCCCGTTTGTGCATCAACGCCGCATTGTAGGGGATCGCGTCGTAGGCCTCTACTTTGTAGGACCACCAGTCGCTGAACGTCGAAGCTCCCGCCCCGTGGGCCTTGATCTCGTTTGCCACTTTGTACCCTTCCAGAACGTGTTGCAACGTACGGATCTTGAACCCGAATTCATCGGCCAATCGTAGCAGCATCAGAATTTCATCGGCGCGGTAACAGTGGGCGTGAACGAAGCGCTTGCCTTCGAGGATCTCCACGAGCGGCTCTAGCTTCAAATCGCGCCTTGGCGGCAGGGCGCGCTCCCCCTTCGCTTTTCTGGCGTCATATGCCTTCCACTCCGCCCGGTACTTCCTGGCTTCGGTGAACGCTTCGCGAATGACATCCTCAACGCCCATGCGCGTGGCCGGATAGCGCAGCGCCGTCGCTCCAAACGAAGGCGTGCTGCCCCGTCGTTTCGGATTCTCCCCGAGCGCGAACTTGATGCCAGGCGTCGCACCCTCGAACAATAATTCCCGCACGCTCTTGCCCCACCGGGTCTTAATCACCGAACACTTCCCGCCTATGGCGTTCGCGCTGCCGTGCAGCACATTCACCGTGGTAACTCCGCCCGCCAATGCCCGGTAAATATCGATATCCTCGGGGTTCAATACGTCTTCAATTCCCACCATCGAACTTACCGACACGCTGCCCTCGTTGATTGCATCGGCGGCAATGTGCGAATGGCAGTCGATAATTCCCGGCATCACATAGCGGCCCGAAGCCTCGACCACCTGTGCACCGGCTGGAATCATCAGCTTCTCGCCCACCTGGGCGATCTTCCCATTGCTGATCAGGATGGAACCTTCCAGCGAGCCTCTGGTCACCGTCAGAATCTTCGCGTTTTGAATGACAATATCGGCGCCCTGCAACGCGCCCGGAGCCATCGCGGCCAGGGCCGCCAGTAGTCTTAACGTTTTCACTTCGCCGGTTCCTCCTTCTTCTCCGCCTCGGCCGCCGGTTCATACTTCACGCCATCCACGATGACCGCCCTCACCTTGGCCCGCTCCTGGAACCAGTCGCCATCCACGATGGTCAGGTTCGCGATCTTGCCCGGTTCGATGCTGCCTGCGCGGTCCGCCACGCCATAAATTTCGGCGACCGAGAGGGTGAGAGCCCTTACCGCTTCTTCGCGCGATAACCCGGCGTCGACCGCCTTTTTGGCAGCCGCCCGAATCTCCTGCGGCTTTTCCAGGCCGCCGGTATAGAAGGCAAACTTCACGCCTGCCTTGGCCAGTGCCGCGGGCGCGGCCGGCGCCGCCTCGCGCAACTCCAGCGTGCGCAAACTGTCCTCCTGCGCCGGGTCGGCCTGCCGCGGCCGTTCCGGCCATTGCAGGTTCACCAGGACGGGGAAGCCGCTCGCCTTCACCGCCTCCATGGCGCGCGCCGCATCGTGACCTCCATACAACACCACGGGCCGTTTCAGTTCCGCGCCGAAGCGCACCATGCGCTCCAGTTCCACCTTAGTCACGGCGGGCAGAAGCACGCGGGGCGCCGCCAGCACGCCTTCCAGAGCGCGGTCATAGTCAACACGCTTCATCCCGCGCGGTTCTTTCGCATAGATCTCGCGTGACGCCTTGTAGTAATCCGCGTCCAGGTACACCTGCCGGATGTAGGCGAACACACCCATCAGAGAGCCGGGGAAGCTGGTAAAACCCGAAGTCCGGAGTGTTAGATGTTGACCCAAGGGCGAGGCCACCACCATATGTCCCGCCTTTTCGCCCGCCAAATTCATCCAGGCGCCCTGGCCGGCAAAGATGCCCGCGCCGGGAAACACCACGGCCGAGGTAAATCCGCCGCTTCTGGCCCGCTCAATCGAGGGATCGCCTGGCTGCACCAGTTCCTGCGCCGTTACCCAAGACGTGTTCAAAGGCCTGTCCTCCGGTCCTCTCGCCACCGGACCTAGCGGCGCCGCCACGGGCCTTCTGCCCGGTGGCGCGGTGTCCGCCTGCCTGGGGATGCCCCAAGCGCTCAAGGCGTTGGTGAAGCCGGGATACACGGTCAACCCCGCGCCTTCGATCACCCAGGCGTCGGCGGGAACCGGTACGTTGGCGCCCACGGCCTCGATCAAGCCATCCCGCACCACCACGGTTCCGCGCTCCATCGCCGGACCGCTTGCCGTGAAGATGCGGGCATTCCGCACCGCCAGCACACCCGGAGTTTCCGCGCACACAGGCGCAACCAGCGCTGTCACGAGGACGAACACGACATGTCTCATATGCATTGAATCCGCTATTATAGGGGTTTCCATCCCATGCCTTCCGGAAAGCAGCCGCCTCGCCCGCCACGCGTTCAAACCACTTCCTACAAAGACGCAGGCGTGAACATCGATGAGGCCGGCCGTGCCGTCGCGCGCATCAAGCGCCTGGCCAAATCCACTTTTTCGCCGAATGTCCTCACGGGAATAGGCAGCTTCGGAGCCGCCTTCAGCCTGGCTGGCTGGCGCAAACCCGTTCTGATCAGCTCGGCCGATGGTGTCGGTACAAAGCTGAAGGTGGCCTTCTTGACCGGCCGTCACGACACGGTGGGAGAAGACTTGGTCAATCACTGCGTGAACGACATCATGGTGCAGGGCGCCACGCCGCTGTTCTTTCTCGACTATTTTGCCACGGGCGCCCTGGAAGCCGGCATTACAGCCGATGTGATTAGCGGTATCGCCCGCGGCTGCCGCGCCAACGGCTGCGCCCTTATTGGCGGCGAAACGGCGGAGATGCCCGGCCTCTACCTGCCGGGCGAATATGACCTTGCCGGGTTCATCGTCGGCGCGGTGGAACGCAACAAGCTGCTTACCGGATCGGCCATCAAACCCGGCGACCTCCTCTATGGCCTCCCCTCCACGGGACTGCACACCAACGGTTACTCGCTGGCGCGCAAGCTCCTTTTCGATGTAGCCAAGGCCACCGTCGATACCCATTTG
The DNA here is from genome assembly GCA_020852175.1 of Bryobacterales bacterium. Classification (GTDB taxonomy): domain Bacteria; phylum Acidobacteriota; class Terriglobia; order Bryobacterales; family Bryobacteraceae; genus JAFLBB01. Next base: position 269,997 of record JADZBH010000005.1, read on the forward strand.
CCCGAACTCGGCTGCACCGTGGGCGAGGAACTTCTCAAGGTTCACCGCAGCTACGCCAAACCCATCGCCGCCCTTCGCGACGCCGGCCTGCTGAAAGGCGCGGCGCACATCACCGGAGGCGGCATCACGGACAATCTGCCGCGTATCCTCCCCGAAGGCATGGCGGCTGAAATCCACACCTCCTCGTGGCGTGTCCCGCCCGTGTTCGAACTGCTCCGTTCCATTGGCAATGTTCCCCTGGACGACTGGCGCCGCACCTTCAACCTCGGCATCGGCATGATCCTCGCCGTTGATCCGCGCCGCGCCACCGCCGCTCAGGCCGCGCTCAAGAAAGCCCATTCGCCCTACTTCCCCCTTGGACAGATCGTCGCCGCCAAGCCCCGCGCCAGGCGCGTCGTCTATCTCTCATAAATCTCCATGAGCAAACGCCTCGGCATCCTCCTTTCAGGCCGCGGGTCCAACTTCGAAGCCATCGCCCGGAACGTCCGGCGGGGCGCGCTCGACGCGGAAATCGCCGTCGTCATTTCCAACCGCGAGTCCGCCCCCGGCCTGGCCGCCGCCCGTTCGCTCGGCCTGAACGCCGTCGCCTTGCCTTCAAAAGGCACGGAGCGCGAAGTCTTCGACACTCAACTGGTCGAGGTCCTCCGCCGCCATGAGGTGGAACTCGTTGTCCTTGCCGGCTACATGCGCCTGCTCAGTCCCATTTTCATTCGCGCCTTCCCCCAACGGATCCTGAACATCCATCCTTCGCTGCTGCCCGCCTTCCCCGGACTCGACGCCCAGCACCAGGCCTTCGAGTACGGCGTGAAAGTGAGCGGCTGCACGGTTCACTTCGTCGATGAGCAACTCGACAACGGACCCATCATCCTGCAGGCCGCCGTGCCCGTCCTTCCGGGAGACGATGCCGGCAGCCTCTCGGCGCGCATCCTCGAACAGGAACACCGGGTATATAGTGAAGCAATCCGCATTGTGCTGTCCGGCCGGTACCGCATCGAAGGACGGCGCGTCGTTGTTGAGGAGCCTTGATATGAACCGCCGTTCTTTTGTCACCGCCTCGGCCGCCGGCCTTACCGCCCAAACCGCCTTCAGCTACCAGCGCATCCTTGGCGCCAACGATCGCATCCGCACGGGGGTGATCGGCGCCGGAGGACGCGGCCGCTTTGTCACCGGCGAGTTCAAGGAAATCGGCGCCGAGATGGCCGCCGTGTGCGATGTCTACGAGCCCAACCTGGAGGCGGGTCTGAAGGCCGCCAGCACCGGCGCCAAACCCTACGGCAACTACAAGCGCCTGCTCGAGGACAAGTCCCTCGACGCCGTGCTCATCACCACGCCCGACCACTGGCACGCCCAGATGACCGTCGATGCCGTCGAGTCAGGCAAGGACGTCTACGTGGAGAAGCCCCTGGCGCACACCATCGCCGAAGGCTTCCGCATGATTGAAGCCACGCGCCGCACCAAGCGCATCGTTCAGGTGGGTACGCAGCGCCGCAGCGCCCCTCTGTTCATGGAATCCCAGCAGATTGCCCGCTCGGGCGAACTCGGCGCCGTGCGCCTGGTCAACTCCTGGTGGTACAACAATCAGGCATCCATCAACACCGCGCCCGTTGACGGCAAGCTCGACTGGGAGCAGTGGCTCGGTACATCGCCGAAACGCGCGTTCGACCCGGCGCGCTTCCGCAACTGGTACTACTATTGGGACTACTCGGGCGGCCTCATGATCGGCCAGGCCGCCCACATCGTCGACGCCATCCACTGGTACATGGGTTCGGACGCACCGCTCGCCGTCACAACATCGGGCGGCCGCGTGAACATCGAAGGCGTCGAAATTCCCGAAACCACCTGCATGAATATCGAGTATCCGCAGAACTACCTGGCCGTGTTCACCGTCGGCTACAAGGCGATGCACTACAACGCCTTCAACGACCAGTGCAAGCAGTTCCACGGCGACAAGGCCCGTCTTGACGTGGGCCGCGAATGGTACTCGCTCTATCCGCAATCCAACGCCATCGATATGAAGCCCAGCCGCGAAAAAAGAGCGCCCGGCTCCTTCAACTCCGCCACACGCGACCACATCCGCAACTTCCTCGAATGTGTCCGCAGCCGCAAGGAGCCCAACGCCCCCGTCGAAGCCGGGCAATCGACGAACATTGTCCTTTGCATGGCCATCGAATCGCTGCGCACCGGACGCCGCATGAAGTGGAACTCCGTCGCGCGCCGCGCGGAAGCCTAAGCGGAGCCGTTTTCGGTCTCCAGAACCGCGCGTGCAATCGCCGGCGCATAGCCGCCCTTGGCATATTCGATCCGCACCGGATCGCGCGCGCCCTCGGTGGCGTAATATTCCTGGATTTTCTGCCGGAGACGCCTGGCTTCGACGCGCACAATCGGGTCGAGCCGGGGATCGTAATCGGCCGGGCGGTCAAACACCTCGACGCCTACGAGCGCCTCTTTCAGCTCCCCGGATCTGCCTTCCAGCGCTTGCCGCACGGTAAACTCCAGGAAGCGCTTCATGCGCTTGCTCGAGCGGAACGGGCGGCTGGCCGCGATTCGTTGAATCTGGTCTTCTACGTCGTTAGTATTCACGGTGGATCAGTATCTATACGAGGTTTCCAAGCTCGTTCCCCAACCGATCCAAATCTTTCTGATTATTGTAAAAGTGTACACTGATTCGCAGGTTGCCGTGGCGCGCCGAAACCAGCACACGCCGCTGCTTCAACTCCCGCGCCAGTTCTCCCGCTTCGCGTCCCTCGAACCGCGCCGCGACGATGCCGGAATCGAAATGCGGACTCTCGTCGTACAGCAGTTTGGCGCCCAATGAGCGCACCACGCCGCGGCACCTCTCCGCCAGATCCAGCACGCGCTGTTCCACGGCATCGGGTCCCAGTTCCAGCAGCATCCGTACGCTCGCATCCAAGCCGTAGAGCAGTGGAAACGGCAGCATCGCGCCTTCGTACTGTTCCGCCGTGCCGCTGAACCTCGGCGCGCCCTGGTGCAGCGCATTCACGTTGCGCCAGTCACGGTCGCTCCGCCAGCCCACCACGTCCGGGCGCAACCACTCCCTGACCTCGGGCGCAATGCAGGCAAACGCGGCGCCCGTAGGCGACACCAGCCACTTATACCCATGCACGGCGAACACCGACGGACGCACCGCGCGCACGTCGAACCGCAGCGCTCCCAGGCTCTGCGTGCCGTCCAGGTAAAGCAGTGCGCCGCGCTGGCGCGCCATCCGCGATAACTCTTCCAGCGGCGGCCGGAAGCCGTTCGTGTAGTTCACCGTGCTGGCCGCGATCAGCCGCGTGCGGCTGTTCCAGGCCCCGGGCAGGCCTTCCCAATCGGTCTCCACGAACTCCACGCCTTGCGCGGCCAGCAGGGACGGTGCATACAGATGGTTCGGGAACTCGTTCCGGAAGGTGATTACGCGGTCGCCTTCGCGCCACTCCATGCCGTTCATCAGCAGGGACAACGCGGCCGACGCATGGGGAAAGAACGCCACGTCCTCCGCGCCGCAGTGAATCAACGCGCCTATCGCCGCGCGCATCCGGTCCGCTTCGTCGAACCAGTCCAGGAAGTCCCAACAGGCCAGCTCGTCGCGGTGGGCGAAATGGGCGTTCATCGCCTCCACCGAGCGCCGGGGCAACTGTCCGAAGGTCGCCGTGTTCAGAAAGGTCCAATCGCGCAGCGCCGGAAACTCGTTTCGCACCGCCTCCCAATCGACGGCCATGGCGTTATACCCCCGGCTTGGGCATCGCCCCGGCGGCCATTTCCGCTACCTTCGCCGCGGCCTCGGTCACCGCGGCTTCCACCATCGTCTTGCCGGCGCGCACGGCGATCTCCACCTTGCCTTCGGCCAGCTTCTTGCCCACAGTGATCCGGTAGGGAATGCCAATCAACTCGGCATCCTTGAACTTCACGCCCGGCCTCTCGTCGCGATCGTCCATCAGGGTATCCAACCCCAGCGCCTTGCATTCGGCGTAGATCGACCGGGCCGCCAGCCGTTGCGCTTCGTCGGCCATGTTCACCGGCGTCACCACCACCGTGAAAGGCGCGATGGAAACCGGCAGCACGATGCCGTCCTTATCGTTATACAACTCGATGGCGCCGCACAGAATCCGCTCGATGCCGATGCCATAGCTGCCCATGATCGGCGTGAACTCCTTGCCGTCCTCGCCCAGCACGCGCAGCCCCATGCTCTCGGAATAGCGGTAGCCCAGTTTGAAGATGTGGCCCACCTCCATCGCCTTTTCAATCCGCAGAGGCTCTCCCGTGCCCACGCATGTGTCGCCCGGGCTCACCTGCCGGATGTCCGCCCACTCGGGTTGGAAATCCTCTCCCGGCGTCACGTTCTTCAGGTGGTAGCCGTCCTTGTTCGCGCCGCAGATCATGTTGCGCCGGCCCCGCAGCGCCGCGTCGGCCACCACGCGCAGCTTCTTCACGCCCACCGGACCCAGCGACCCCGCATCGGCGCCCAGGGCTTCCCGCATCTCCTCGGGATGCGCCGGCCGTAACTCCTGCGCCCCCAGCAGAGAGCTGATCTTCGTCTCGCTCAGCGCGTGATCCCCGCGCAGCACGGCCATTACCAGCTTGCCATCGGCCGCCAGCACCAGACTTTTCATCTGCGACGTTTCGGGCAGCTTCGTGAACGCGCTCACCTCGGCGATCGTTTTCCGGCCCGGCGTGTGGAACTCTTCCGGCTCCAGATCGCCTTCCGGATCGGGCGCCGCCGGTTGGGAGGGTACGCTTACCGCCTTCTCCATGTTCGCGGCGTACCTCGACTCCGGCGCATGCACCACCAGATCCTCGCCCGCGTCGGTGACCACCATGAACTCGTTGGACTGCGAGCCGCCCATCGCGCCCGAATCGGCCTGCACGTCGAAATACCGCAGCCCGCAGCGGCTGAAGATGCGGCCGTAGGCGGCGTGGTGAAGGTCGAACGAGCGGTCCAGCCCCGCCGCGTCCACGTCGAACGAGTAGCTGTCCTTCATCGTGAACTGGCGCGTCCGCAGCAATCCGCTCTTCGGCCTGGGCTCGTCGCGGAACTTGGTCTGAATCTGGTACCAGATCTGGGGCAGTTGTTTGTAGCTGCGCAGTTCGCCGCGCGCCACGGCCGTCATCACCTCTTCGTGCGTCATGCCCAGGCAGAGCGGCCGGCCGAAACGGTCCTTCAGCCGGAACATGTTGTCTCCCATCACGTCCCAGCGGCCGGACTCCTGCCACACCTCGGCCGGATTCAGAGCGGGCAGGTAAAATTCCTGCGCCCCAATGGCGTCCATCTCCTCCCGCACGATGCGCGTGATCTTCAACAGAGACCGCTGCGCCAGAAACAGATAGCTGTAAATGCCCGCCGAAAGCTGGCGTACGTAACCGCCGCGCACCATCAGGCGGTGGCTGGCCACCTCGGCGTCGGCCGGGTCTTCGCGCAGAGTGGGGATGAAAAGCTGGCTCCAAAGCATAAAGAAAAGTATGTCCGTCGGGGTTTCCACCCGCCCTCGGGCGCCCGTTCGTCCACGGGCCGGCCCTTTGGAACCGGGTTTGGGAAACCCCGATTTTAGCATGTTAAAATCGAAGCCTACCCCCATGAAAATCGCCATCGCCGCCGATCACGCCGGCTTCGCGCTGAAGGAAAAATTGCGCGATTACCTGCGTGCCGCCGGCCATGAAGTCACCGACCTCGGCACTGCTTCCACCGAGTCCACCGACTACCCCGACTACGCGGCGGCCGTCGGCCACAAGGTCGCCTCCGGCGAAGCCGAACGCGGCGTGCTGGTGTGTTCGTCCGGCGTGGGCATGTCCATCGCGGCCAACAAGATTCATGGCGTCCGCGCTGCGCTGGGCACACACGCGGAGGAGGTTGCCCTTGTGCGCGGCCATAACGACGCCAATGTCCTCACCCTGGGCGCGAAATTCACACCGGAACCCGAAGCCAAACAGTTGCTCGATGTCTTTCTCGGCACCAGCTTTGAAGGCGGCCGCCATGCCCGCCGCGTCAACAAAATTACTCAATTGGAGAACGAAAAATAAACGTTCTCCCGGCCACAGGAGAGTTTCAGCCCATGTCCAGCATCAATTCCCAGGAACAGCAGCGGATGTCACGCCCCTTGTCCCAGGCCGATCCCGCCGTTTATGAAGCCATCCAGAAGGAACTCGACCGACAGAATACCCGCCTGGAACTGATCGCCAGCGAGAACTTCACCTCGGAGGCCATCCTCGAAGCCACATCGAGCGTTTTCACCAATAAATACGCCGAAGGCTACCCCGGCAAACGCTACTACGGCGGCTGTGAGTTCGCCGACATCGTCGAAAACCTCGCCCGCGACCGCGCCAAACGGCTTTTCAAGGCAGAACACGCCAACGTCCAGCCCCACTCCGGTTCCCAAGCCAACGCCGCCGCCTACTCCGCCGTCCTCAATCCCGGCGACACCATTCTCGGCATGGATCTCGCCCACGGCGGCCACCTCACGCACGGCCACAAACTCAATTTTTCCGGGAAGCTCTACAATATCGTCGGCTATGGAGTCCGTGCCGGCGATCACCGCATCGACTACGACAAACTGGCCGATCTCGCCGCCCAGCACAAGCCCAAACTGATTGTCGCCGGCGGCAGCGCCTACCCGCGTATCATCGACTTCGCCCGCTTCCGTCAGATCGCCGATGCCACCGGCGCGCTCTTCATGGTCGATATGGCTCACTTCTCCGGTCTGGTCGCCGGAGGAGTCCACCCGAACCCTTGCGAATACGCGGACATCGTCACTTCCACCACCCACAAGACGCTACGCGGTCCGCGCGCCGGTCTCATCCTGTGCCGTGAATCCCTGGCCGCCGCCATCGACAAGAGCGTCTTTCCGGGCCATCAGGGCGGACCGCTGGTTCACATCGTCGCCGCCAAAGCCGTCTGCTTCCTCGAAGCCCTTCAGCCCGAATTCGCGGCCTATCAACAGCGCGTGGTGGCCAATGCCGCCGCGCTCGCCCAGGGCATGATCGACGCGGGCTTCCAGGTTGTCTCGGGTGGTACCGACACCCACCTCATGCTGGTCGATGTCTTCTCGCAAGGCGTCCGCGGCAAGGAAGCCGAACACGCGCTGGACCGCGCCTTCATCACCGCCAACAAGAATGCCATCCCCTTCGACACCAATCCGCCGATGAACCCCAGCGGCATCCGCCTGGGCAGTCCCGCGGTCACCACGCGCGGTTTCGACGAGGCCGAAATGAAGGAGGTGGCTTCGCTCATCGCCGAAGTGCTCACCGCCATTCCACAGGGCGAGGAACGGCTGGCAGCGGCCGAAGCCTCCGTCCGCCGCAAGGTGGCTACGCTGACCGAACGCTTCCCGCTCTACGCGTGGAAGTTCGCCCACAGCCCGGCCTGATCATGACCGTCCGCTCCGGGAGTCTCCCACGTGCACATCGTCCTTGACGCCCGGCATATTCGCGACTTCGGTATCGGAACTTACATCCGGAACCTCGTCCACACACTCGCGCACATCGAGCGCGACGACGAGTTCCATCTTGTCTGCTCCACCACCAACGAGGCCGACTTCGCCGGTCTGCCCGCCAACTTCCACGTTGTCCCCTACCCCCATAGCGACCTGGCGCTCAAGGACAACGCCGCATTTCCCATATTCCTGAAACAGTTCCACGCCGACGTCTACCACCTGCCGCTGAACCGTGTCCCGTACTGGATGGTGCGGCCCTATGTGGTCACCATCCACGACATGAGCCGCCACCTCTACTCCACCGATTCGCGTCTCCACCGCCAGGTAAGCCTGTGGAAAAGCCGCCACGGTCTGCTGCGAGCCGCGCGCGTCCTCACCGTCTCCACCGCCACCCGCCGGGATGTCGAGGAGGTCTTCCGCATCCCCCCCAGCACCCTCCGCACCATCCCCAATGCACTCGATCCCCGCTTCCTTGCCCTGGCGGGCGATGCCGCCGGACGGGAAGAACGCCGCCGTATGCTCGACCGTTACCAGGTGAACTACCCCTTCGTTCTTTACGCAGGCAATATCAAGCCGCAAAAGAATATCCCGCGGCTCATCGAGGCCTTCGCTGTCCTCCGGGGCGAACTTGCCGGGCATCCCGAGTACGGCGACCTCCGCCTCATCATCATCGGTGACGATATCGTGCAACACCCCAGTGTCCGCCGCACCGTTCACCAGATGCGCATCGGCGGTTCCGTCAGATTCCTGGGGTTCGTGCCCCAGGACATGCTGCAAGGGTTTTACGAATCGGCCAGCCTCTTCGCCTTTCCGTCGCTGTATGAAGGGTTTGGCCTGCCTCCGCTCGAAGCCATGGCCTGCGGTACGCCCGTGCTCACTTCCAATGTCAGTTCACTGCCCGAGGTGGTTGCCGACGCCGCCCTTACCGTCAACCCGGAAAACGTATTTGAAATCGCGCGCGGGATGAAGGAAATCCTCCTGGACGCCGGACTCCGCGCCCGCCTGATCCAGCGGGGCAAGGAACGCGTACACGACTTCTCCTGGGATCGAACAGCCCGCGAAGTTCTCGCCACCTACCGCGAAGTGGCCTCGCTTTTTTCCAAACGCCATTCCTGAATCCGCTTGGCCCCCAACTCGCTCGCCGGCGGCTTCCTTGGCTGCCGCAACTCCTCCGTGTTCACCAGATCCCCTACGCTCAGGTGCAATTCCAGCATCAGAAGGTCGGCCACCTCGGCTGTCAGAATGCGCGTGCCCTTCAGTACGTTGTGCATGTGGGCTTGGGAGAGTCCGATTCGCTTCGCCAGATTCCGCTCGGTCAGTTCTCCGTTCCGGATGCGGCCATTCAATTGGGATTTCAAGGCGTCCAACAGATCCTGCATCAGCATGACGGGTGTCGCTCCAGTTCGATAGCTATTTGAAATATAGCCCACGAGAAGTACATTCAGTGTAATAAATTCTCTTATATTAATATTATTTAATTAACTGAGTAAGCTCAGCTATCACTGCTGTTTTCAGTACGATCATGCTGCCATACCCCTCAGACGCGGGTATACGTAAACTTTGAATTGCAGCCGATATTGACGATTTCCCTTCTTCCGGTACGCTTTGAACTGTTGGTCACGTCCTCCCGAAAACACGGACGGACACTCGAGAGAGAACACGGATAACATCATGGAATGGACACGATCTGAATCGCTCGCCTTGGCTCATCAGCAGTGCGCGTACTGCCACGGATTCGGCCTGCTGTTGGGACGCAAAGCTCATCAGACACCCTGCAACTGTGTGTTGCGTTCGGTGTTTCGCGCCTGCTACGCGCGCTTTCGCCGGAGTGTCGAGAAGGAGAAGCATCTCAGCCGCGTCACGCTTCACCTTATGGGGGGCAGGTCGCAGCGGATGAGTTGGGGCCGGAAGGACGAGGAGTACATCGCCGATTTCACGCTCGTCTCCAAACGCAACCTGGATGAGAATGAATATCGGATATTCAAATTCCATTTCCTACTGGGCGCCGATTGGAAACTTTGCTGCCGCCGTCTGAAGATGGACCGCGGTAACTTCTTTCACGCCGTCTACCGCATCCAGCAGAAGCTGGGACGCGCCTTCCGTGAAACCCGGCCCTATGCACTCTTCCCGCTGGACGAATACTTCAACGGCGCCAGCCGCCGGACCGAAGAACCGGTGGTGCTGTCTCCACGTTCGTCGCCCGAACGTCCGAATCGATCCTTCCCGGTAATCTCCCGCCGGGACAAAGCCGCATAAATCCCTCCTGATTCCTACCGCTCCGCGGCCGCTGGCCTTACCACCCGGCGGCCGTTTCTCCTTCCGCCCTTTCCTCCCACTTTGGCGCTACAATACTCCCCATGTCCGCAACACGACGGCGCGCTCTTCTTGCCGCCATGACTACGCCGCTTCTCTCCGCCGCCCCCTCTGCCTGGCGGCCGCTGTTCAACGGCAAGAATCTTGACGGCTGGGAGAAGATTGGCGACGGCGTGTGGAGCATTATGAGCGACGGCACACTGTTGGGAGACCGAACGCCCAAACAGTCCCACGACCAGGCCTGGGTGTACACTCGCGAGGAGTTCGGCGCGTTCGATCTCGAACTCGATTTTTGGACCCGTCTCGGCGGCAACTCCGGCATCAGCCTCCGCGACAATACCCGCGCGAAATACGCCGTCTACCCCAACCACGACCGCGAGCGCACACCCTCTCACAACGGTTACGAAATCCAGATCTCCAACGGCTATGCCGACGATCCCTACCCCACAGGCAGTGTCTATCTGTTCGCCAAGGCACGAACCGGCTTCCAGAAGGCCGGCGATTGGAACCGCCTGCGTCTGGAATCCCGGAACGAAATGATCCGTACCTACCTGAACGGGGAAAAGGTGTGCGAGCATCCGGGCGATCCGGCACGGCCGAAGAAGGGGCCCATCGGTCTCCAACTTCACGACCCCAACAGCGTGGTGATGTTCAAAAACGTGCGGATCCGGACACTCTAGGGGCCGCTACCGTCCCAGCAGGCGCCGGAACAACGATTCATAGTCATCCGTGACGGCGTCCCAACTGTATCGTTCCACAACGCGCTGCTTCGCGCGCTCCCGCCAACGTTCCCGCTCCGCCTCGCTCATCGCGATCACCTCGCGCAACCGCGCAGCCAGGTTGCCGTGCGTGAACGGGATCCCGGCGCCGCCCGCCACCTCTGAATTTTCCGGCGTATCCAGGTAGAGCGTAAGCGCGCCGCGACCCATGGCTTCAATCAACGCAGGGTGCGTGCCGCCCACCTCGGTCGCATGGATATATGCGAAGCAATGGGAACCCAACTGCTTGTATCCCTCGCCATACACCGCGCCCGGAATGACCACTCGCGGGTCGTTCGTATTCCTCACTTGCGCGATGTACTCCGCCGCGTAGGGCGCATCGCCAATCAGAGCCAACTGCCGGTCCGTGTCCACCTGCTCGAAGGCTTCGCGCACCAGCAGCGCGTTGTTCTCCGGTTCCATGCGCGACACATACAGAAAATATCCGCCCAGCCGCAACCCGAGCGAGTCCACCACGCCGTGCGCCGCCAGCATCTCCTGATCGGCTCCATAGGGAATGAAGTCGGAATCCGCTCCGTAGGTCTCGCGATAGTAGGTCTTGATCTGCCCGGCATCGGTCACGACGCGATTGGGGAACCAGGTGGACCACCGCTCGCTCCATTCGTACCAGAGCCGGCCCAAGCGGTTCCACTTCTTCCGGTTCCGCTCCAGGCCGTCCACGTTCAACGCCACGCGAATACCCGACAATCGCGGCAGCCAGGTGAAAATCGCGTTGGCGGCATTGCAGTACAGCGCCACGTCGGCCCGGCGCGCCACCAGGTCCAGCGTCGAGACACAGGTGTGCGCCACCGTGTCCAGATACTTGTGCCGCAGCGTCGGCAGATAAACCAACCGGCAGCCAAGGTAATGTGTGGAATCGTGCCGTTGCCGGCAATAGATGGTCACGTCGTGCCCGCGCGCGGCCAGCCGGCGTCCTAACTCTTCGGCGAAGGTTTCAAAACCGCCATACCGCGCCGGAATTCCGCGCGTGCCTACGATGGCAATGCGCATCGGCCGCCGCTACCGGCTCGCCGTGCGCTGCCGCACCGTTGTCCGGGCAGTGGCGAGCTTGCCCGAGACCCTTACGGGGTGGCTGACCGGCTCGTAGCGGAACCACGAATCCATGTACTCGTCGGTGACCCGTTTCCGCCGCATGATCTCGCGCCGCTTTTCCAGCACGCGCTTCCAGTTCTTCAGCACGTAGCTGAACGCCCTCAGCGAGGAATGCTCCCGAACCAGACAGCAGCCCAGCACCACGGCGTCGCGGAAGGAGATCGACAGAAGATGTCTCCGGTACAGGCTCGGCGTGATGTTCTTGATCCGCATCAGGAAGCGGTTCTTCACCGAATGCATGTTGATCGCCGAAGGCAGAGCACGGCGGTTACCGGGCAGCACGCTCCGCACGTGGTAGCCTCGCGCCAGCGGCGTGTATAGACACCGCCAGCCGAGCAACTGCGCCCGCCAGGCCACGTCGGCGTCCTCGCGGTACACGAAGAAGTCCGTATCGAAGAACTCGCCCTCCACGGCGATGTCCAGAATCATCTTGCGCCGGTAGAGCGCCGCCGCCGCCGTCGCGCCGAACACATACTCGTGCTTGAGATAGTGTCCGCGGTCAATCTCCTGGCTGCCGCGGTCCAGGTGCCGTAGCATCGGCGTGAAGTAGATGCCCGTGGAATCCACCAGAGCCTGCTCGGGCAAATCGAAGTTCGACGTCAGCGAGAGCAGCTTCCCGCAAATCGTCCCCGCCTTCTTATCCAACTGCCCTGCCTGCACGAGCATGGAAACGAAATCGGTTTCCAGCAGCACGTCTGGATTCAGCGTCAGCACCCATTCGCCGCTGGACAGGCCGATGGCCTGGTTCTGCGCCGCCGCGAAACCGAGGTTCTCCTGGTTGTAAACAATCTCGCACCTCTCCTCGAAGTGCTCCAGAATATCGGTTGTGCCATCGGTGGAGGCATTGTCGATGACGACAATTTCCAGATTCGGGTAATCCTGCGCCAGCACGGACTCGAGGCACCGCCGGATGAACCGTCCGCTGTTGTAGGTTACGATTGTGACCGAAACCAGATCGTTATAGGCCATGGAGATGACGTGTCGTAAGTCCCTGGTTCGCTCGCTGTGAGCCGCCTGCGGGTGCCGCAGGCGCCCGGCCCGTGACCAGCGCTCGTGCCGCCATGCGGGCCACGGCTGAATATCCTGCGCCGGCCCCACGCCGCCGATTAACGGTGTCTAATATCATTCTGCCGGTGATTCCCAACAAAACCGCAGCCGCCACTGCCCGTGTGCGCCACGGCCCCAAGTGCTTTGCCGAATACCTTAGTAGGCTACCATACCAATAACTTGCACGGGATGCCGGAAGCAGTTTCTCCACCGAATGCCCGCCTTCGTGCGCGGCACGCGCCTCGGGAACCAGCCGGATCTTCCACCCCGCCCGCTTCAGCCGCTGGCAAAAATCGACATCCTCGAACCAAACCGGATGGAAGCTCTCGTCCCATCCGCCCAGCTCCTCCCAAGCCTCTCTCCGGAACATGAAAAAAGCTCCAGCGGGCTGTTCCACCTCCTGGGCCTGATTCAGGTCCAGATCCAGGCACCGGTATCGCACATTCACCGGGTTGGACGGCCAGAGGGCATTCACCCCCAACGATTCCATCATCAGGTCCCGTGCCCTGGGCAGGCTACGCACCGTGAACCCCGCCTGAGGACCACGTCCCGGTTCTCGCAGCACGCCGGCCACCGCGCCCGTCCGCTCCAGGGCGAGAGCCTCTTCCAGCGCCGCGCGCAATCCTTCCCCTGAAGCCAGTTTCACATCCGGATTCAGCACCAGAACGTTCGCCGTCCGGAGCCGCCTCACGCCAGCGTTCACACCTCCCGCGAAGCCAAGGTTTCTTCCGGCTTCCCAAACGTCCAGACGCCGACCGTCAGGTGTGGACACACCCCGGGCTTTCGCCGCCGAGCCATCCGTCGATCCGTTATCGACGACCACGACCTCCTGAAAATGGCGGAAAACAGCCTCTACGCAGGAAGCCAGACAGGAGGCGGAGTTATAGCTGACGATCACTACCCCGGTGGAACCGCTCATCACCTTGTCCACCGAAAATACCACGACCAGAACCGGTCCGTGCCCGTTTTCATCTGTATTTCAATCAGTTCCCGCTCGAAGCGGTCCAGAAGAGGCAATACGGGTTCCCCCGCCGTGAGGCTCTCCACTGAAGCGCGCATCGCTCTGTAGTTCCATACCCCCGCGAGCTTCCCCGCGAGCCACGCCGCAGCGCGTCCGTGCCGTGCCGCAGCTAATCCCCAGAGCAATTGACCAGCCACAACCGGTCGCCTAATGATAAGCGCCCACTCACTCGGAAAATGCTTCGCAACCAGATACACTTGGTTCCGCGACATCCGCCTCACCGTCGCCGCATGCCAGGCTCCCAGCGTCCCGCTCCCAATATGTTCTGCTCGCGCTTCCGGCACATACCGTCCTTTGAGCCCGGAAATCGCACATCTCAAGCCGAAATCGACATCCTCCAGGTAGGATTCAAACCGTTCGTCCAACTCACCCACACGATCGAACACCCACCGGTGAAACAGTGCTGCCGTCAATGGCGCCAGCGCGATCTCTCGCGCTTCATTCCAAAAGGTTCCATCTTGAACGCCGTGGCCGCAACGCACGGGTAAACCCGATCGCGTTACCAGGTCCCAGGTGGCATCCAGGACATTGTTTCTACCGGGTTGGTAAATTTTACCTGTCGCAAATGCAGCACCACGCTCCAGTGAATCCTCCAAAATCTCTAGATACCTGGGTTCCAACACCACATCATTGTTCAAAATTGCCACTAGCCGCTCTGAAGTAGAGGAGATACCCCGGTTGACAGCGGCTGCAAACCCAAGGTTGTGGGGCAAAACCAAAACCTCGCCTCCCTGTTCCAGCACATAGGCTATCGAACCGTCGGTCGAGCCATTGTCCACCACCAGGATCCGCCCCGGGCGTCGTGTCTGGGATGCAAGAGACGGAAACAGACGCCGCAAATGGCTTTCGCCGTTCCAGTTCGGAATGACGAGAACCACCTCGCTCATCGGGCGAACCGTTTTCGCAGAAGGAACCACAGGTTATGAAACCCATCGCGCCAGGGGTTCAGCTTGATCTCCCCCAACCGGCTCGAATATTGCACCGGAATCTCCTCGAACCGGATTCTGGGGCTCCTCAGCGCTTCGATCTTGATCTCTTCGCTGAACGCCATCCCGTCGCTTTCCAGTTTCATTCCGCTCAGAATCGAACGCCGGAACACCCACATGCCGCTCTGCGAATCGGATACCCAGCGGAAGAACAGCAGCGACATCGCCAGCGACAGCACGAAGTTTCCGAACTTATGCTTGAAACTCATCGCCCGTTTGTCGCGCACCGGGAACCGCGAGGCGTTCAGGAAGTCCACCTCCAGGTGGAGGAAGGCTTCAATCAGGTAGCTGATGGCGTCGGGCGGATAGGAGTGATCCCCATCCAGCGTCACGATGATGTCCCCGGTCGCCTTGGAGAAACCGGTTTTGTACGCCCGCCCGTAGCCGCGCACATCTTCGCGAATCACATCGGCTCCCAGTTCTCGCGCCACCTCGGAGGTCCGGTCCGTCGAACCGTTGTCCACCACGATCACCTGGTCCACGAACGGCGGCATGCGCCGGAGAACTTTCTCGATTCCCTGTTCTTCATTCAAACAGGGAATGATGACGGTGATGCGAAGGTCCTTGTACAAACTGCTATTGTAACGGCATGGGGCGAATTGTCTGGATCGGAGTCTTACTCCTCCTTCCCGCCGCCAGCGCCCAAACGCAGGGCGTCGTTGTGAGCCAGATCTATGGAGGGGGAGGCAATGCCGGCGCCACCCTGAAGAACGACTATGTCGAGCTCTTCAACCGCACCGCATCCCCCGTTTCGGTCGAAGGCTGGCGCATGGAATACGCCAGCGCCACGGGCGACTTCAATCAATCCACCGCGCTTACGGGAACCATTCCCGCCAACGGTTACTACCTGATCGGGCAAGCGCAGGGCACGGGCGGCACGGACAATCTGCCCGCGCCCGAGGTGCAAGGCTCCATCGCCATGAGCGCCACCTCGGCGCGCGTCCGCATCCAGCGTGCCGATTCGTCCGTTGTGGAGCTGGTGAGCTATGCCGGTCTTTCCAACACCACCGCTTACTTCCGCGGCGGCGCCGGGTGCGGCGACAGCTTTCTTACCGGCGTGCCCACGCCGCGCAACTCCGGCTCGCCTCTCAAGATCTGCGAGGCCGCGCCAACGCCCGCGCAGGAGCTCACCATTTCGCAAATACAGGGTTCCGGCGACGTCTCGCCGTATGCGAATACGGCCGTGACCACCGCTGGCATAGTCGCCCAGCGCCGGGGCAACGGCTTCTATATCGAATCCGAAGCATCCGCCGACGATGGCGATCCCTCGACCAGCGAGGGCATCTTCGTCTACACGGTTTCCGCTCCGCCGGCTCTGGCGGCCGTCAACAAGGTGGTCCGTGTCGGCGGCACGGTCACTGAGTTCAACGGCATGACCGAGATCACCGAGCCTTCCGTCGAGGCGCTCCGCGATGGAACCCCGCGACGTGTCGTCATTGTGCCGGGTGGTCTGGAACCTGGCGCGCCGGTTTCCACGTGGGAACGCTATGAGGGGATGCAGCGCGGCATCGACGGGCTGCGGGTTGTCGCGCCTTCAGGCGGCTCCATTAACGATGCCACCGCCACGGCGACGACGAACGGCGTGCTTTGGGCCATTCCGCGCGAGCTTCCGCTTCCGCAGGCTGAACCCGCGCCCGCGGACGGAAACCCCGAGCGCATCCGTATCGACTCCGAACTCGGCATCATCCGCGCGGTGGACGCCTTCGCCACGGTCTCTGGCGGCCTCGACTTCACCGGCGGCGCCTGGTCCATCACCGCCAAGACCCTGCTGGCCTTCTTCCAGCCCGACCCCGCGCCCTCCGTTCTCGAACCCGCCGCCGACGAGTTGACCATCGCCAGCTTTAACCTCAGGCGCTTTTTCGACGACCGCGATGACCCTGGCGTCGCCGACCCGGTACTTACCGCCGCGGCCTTCCAGCGCCGGTTGACGAAAACCGCACTTCACATCACCGGCCTGCTCCGTTCGCCCGACCTGATCGCCGTGCAGGAGGCCGATACGCTGTACGCCCTGCAACAGCTTGCCGCCAAGCTCGGCGGTTCCTGGCGGGCCTACCTCGAAGAGGGCAACGACCCTTCGGGCATCGACGTGGGCTTTCTCGTGAACACGGCCCGCGTCACCGTGCAAAGCGTCACGCAACTGGAGAAGTCGAATCCCATTCATGACCGTCCGCCGCTGCTGCTCCGCGCCACGGTGCAGGGGCTGCCCATCGCCGTTCTCACCGTCCATCAGCGCTCTCTCATCAATGCCGGCGATGCGCAGGTGCGCGAAAAGCGCCAGGCGCAGGCCAACGCGGTGGCGCAAATCGCCGCTGGTCTCCGGAACGAAAACACGGTTGTGCTGGGCGATTTCAACGCGCACGCCTTCGACGACGGCAACGGCAATATGCTGCAACCGTTGCTCGACGCCGGCTACTCGCGGCTTGGTGCGATGCTTCCGGCGGCCCAGTCGTTCACCTACATCGAGAACGGCCAGATCCAGGAACTCGATCACATCTTTGTCTCATCCGGCCTGAACGCCCGGCTCTCCCGTTACGAGGTGGCCCACACGAACGCCGCCTACCCCGTGATCGACTTCAATTCCACCGAGGACCCGCAGCGCGCCTCGGACCACGACATTCCCGTCGCCCGTTTCCGGCTGGAAACCACGCCTCCGCCCGTTCGCGGCGTGGGGCTCGTGAATGCCGCCACCCTGCTGGGCGGCGCCGTATCGCCCTTTGAGCTGGCCACGTTGTTCGGTTCGGGCTTCACCTCGCGCACCAGCGTCCTGTTCGGCAATGCGTCCACGCCGCCCGCCCCGGCGAACGTCTTCTTCACGTCGCCCGGGCAGATTAACTTCTCCATCCCCAACCTCCCCGCCGGTCCCACCACGGTACAGGTGTTGAACGGCAGCTCGGCGCTGGCCACCTTTGAACTGCGCACCGCCACGGCCGCGCCCGGTCTGTTTACCCAGAACGGTTCCGGCCAGGGAGCCGCCGCCGCATTGAATCAGGACTATTCGCTGAACACAGCCGCCAGTCCTGCCGCGGCGGGCACCGTCCTCCAACTTTATGGGACGGGCATCAGCCGGCAGGGCGTCACGAGCGTACTGATTGGCGGGCGCACGGCGCAGGTGTTTTACGCCGGCCAGGCGCCCGGCCTGATCGAAGGGGCCGTGCAGATCAATGCGCTTGTTCCGCCCGGTCTGCCCGGCGGACCGGCTGAAGTGCTGGTTACCTCCGACGGCGCCACCAGCCGACGCGGTGTCCAGGTGTGGGTCCGGTAGGGCGGGCTCGCGGGACACTGCACGATTCGAAGCCCCTCTTCATTTTTCCCCTTTTCACCGGCGCTCGAATGTGATAAGTATTCCGACACTCCATGAGCATTTCCTCGGGAATGCTCACTACCTTTCATTACAAGGAAGGCAGTCATGCAAACACTGGATCAACTGCTGGCGGACCGGCCCATATTTTCGGTCGAAACGGGACAATGCGTGGCCAACGTGGTGAACACCATGGCCGCGTTCAATGTGGGCGCGATTCTGGTTTTGGAAGGCGGCGAGTTGCGCGGCCTTTTCAGCGAACGTGACCTGATGGTGCGTGTCGTCCTCACGGGACGCGACGTCGCCTCCACGGCCATAGAAGAGGTGATGACCCGCGAGCTGGCCACGGCCGGCCCGGCGGACACCACCGAAGCCGCCATGTCGAAGATGGAACGCGTCGGTTGCCGCCATCTTCCCGTAGTGGATGGCAGCCGCGTCGTCGGCATGGTTTCCATGCGCGATCTCATGAGCCTGCATCTCGACGAAAAGACGAGCGAACTGGAACATATGAGAAGCTATATCCAGAGCGCTTGTTAACGAACGAATCGCAGCCTGGAATCGTCATTTTCGCCCATGGGTCGAGCGTGGAACCGGCCAATGAGGCCGTGCGTCTGGTCGCCGCCGAGTTCGCCCGGCTGGGCGGCTACACACAGGTGGAGACCGCGTTCCTCGAAGGGGGCCAGCCCGACCTTGCCGGCGCTGTCGGTTTGCTCGCCGGCCGGGGCGCCCGCGAGATTCACGTCCTGCCCTACTTCCTCACGCTTGGCATCCATCTTCAACGCGATCTCCCGGGCATGGCCGCTTCCGTGGAGCGCGAATTCCCGGGAGTGAAGCTCACCGTGGCGCCACCCCTGGATGGCCACCCTTCGCTTGCGGCGATTCTGCTCGACCGCGCCCGCCAATCGCTTCATTCCCTTCCCACGTCAGGGGGACACCCAAATTGATCGCCATTCTGCGAGAAACACGCGACCTTGCACCTGCCGTCCGCCATTTCGTCCTGGAGATTGAAGGCAGCGGCCGGTTCGACTTCACGCCCGGCCAGTTCGTCTCCCTGCACGGCAGTTTCGACGGCAAACAGATTACGCGCGCCTATTCCCTGGCCGCCCCTCCTTCGGGAAACCGGATTGAACTTTGCTTGAATCGAGTGGAAGGCGGCCGCTTCTCGCCCCATCTCTTCGCGCTCGCGCCCGGCGACTCCGTCGAACTCACCGGTCCAACCGGTTACTTCGTTTCCCGCCCCACGGTCCGCACCACCGTCCTTGCCGCCACCGGAACCGGTATCGCACCGTATCGCGCCTTGCTCCCCGGGCTTCTGGCCGCCGCCGGGGCGCATCCGGTCACGCTCCTGTTCGGCACGCGGCACGAAGAGTCGATTCTCTACCGCGAGGAATGGGAGAATTGGGAACGGAAGCACGTCAACTTCCGTTTTTGGCCCACTCTCAGCCGTGCAGGCGAAGGCTGGAGCGGGCGGCGGGGCTATGTGCAGGCAAGCCTGGCCGAAGCTCTCGGTGGAACGCTGGACGCGGACGTGTTTGTCTGCGGTCTGACGGCGATGGTGAATGAGGTCCGGGCGCTGGCGAAGTCGCTTGGTCTCGATCGCAAACAGATCGTGTATGAGAAGTACGATTAGGGCGCTGGGGCCCCCTTCGTACAAAGGAGACCGGATGCGGAAAGCGTTGCCCTTGGGCGCGGGCATGTTGATCGTGTTTATCACGGCAGTGGCGATTCTAATGCGGGTCATCCCCGGACCGCGTAAGGAAACCGACTATCTGGTGATCGGCACCCTGGCCACCTTCGCGGCGCTCATGCTGCTGTTCGTCGTGCTGGTGACCAGCATTTTCAAGGACCCTTCGGCTCTGTTCAGGCGGAAGAAGAGCTGACCGCCAGCGGCGACAGCCGCAGTTCGCTCACACGCCGCCTCCACACGGCCACCAGCACCACGCCGATGGCCACCAGGGACACGCACAGGCCCGTCCACATGCCGGCGGCATACCAGTTCCGGCCGAACGCCAGCCAGCAGCCCAGCGGCAGCCCGATGATCCAGTAGCTCACCAGGTGCGTGACCGCCGCCGTCCGCGTGTCGCCCAACCCGCGCAACGCGCCCGTTGTCACCCCTTGCAATCCATCGAAAAACTGGAACAGCGCCGCGATCCACAGCAGCACCGTCGCGGTTTCAATCACCATGGCGTCGTTCGTGTACGCCCTCCCGATGAGACGGGGAAACGCGAGGAAGCAGACTCCCGCCAGGGCCATGAACGCGCCGCCAAGCGCGATCGCCATCCAACCGGCGCGCGCGGCGGCAGCCGCGTCGCCGCGGCCAACGGCCTGCCCCACTCGCACGGCCGCCGCCGAACCCAGCCCCAACGGAACCATGAAGGTCATGCTCGCCGCGTTCAACGCGATCTGGTGCGCCGCGATGTACTGCGCCGGAAAGCGTCCGATCAACGCCCCTGTCAAGGCGAACACTCCCACCTCCAGGGTGATCTGCGCAGACGCGGGCAGGCCCAGGCGCCACAGTGCACGGATCCCCGCCCAGTCCGGCGCCGGCGAAACGCGCCGCAAGCCGGCGTTGACGCGCCGGTCCCACCATGCGGCATAGCCTGCCAGTACCGCCACCACGTACACGCGTGAAATCGTGGTCGCCCACCCCGCGCCCGCCGCGCCCAGCGCCGGCATGTTCCAGTGGCCGAAGATCAGCGCATAGTTCGCCACCGCGTTCACCAGGTTCGCAGACAACAGGGCGAACGTGACCGGCGCCGTCAGGTTCATGCCTTGCAGGTAGCGCCGCAGCGCCGCATAGATCAGCAGCGGTGGCAGGCTCCATACAATCGAATCCAGATAGGGTCTGGCGTGCGCGAGAATCGCCTGCTGGATGCCCAGCCACCGCAGCGGATGGATGCCGAGGGAAACCAGAGCCATCAGCGGCGCGCTCAGCAGCACCGCCAGCCACAGCCCGCTCACCAGCGACCGGTGGCATTCCTCGAGCCGCCCCGCGCCGAAGGCTTGCGACACCAGCGTGTCCAGGCCCAGCAGCACGCCCATTCCAAATACGGCGATCGCATAGAACAGGATGCCGCCGATGCTGACGCCGCCCATCGCCTCCTTGCTCAGGCGGCCCACCATGATCGTGTCCACCACGCCCATCGTCATCCAACCCAGTTCCGCGATCACCAGCGGCGCGGCAAGCCGGATCAGCGGCGGGAGCTCCTGCCGAAACTCGCGCCAAGGAAGCATCTCTTCAGCGTATCCTGCCCGCTTCAGCTTCCACACGCCGCCGGCAACCCGTTTCAGGCTTGCCACCCGCCGCTCCATCTGATAAACCCTTGGCCAAGGAAACCACATGCGACCTGCCTTCGCTCCTCTTCCCGTCCTCCTATCCCTACTGCTCGCCGGTTGCTCCGGCGGACCCGCTCCAGTCAAGCCCGGAACCAATGCCTTCTTCTGGCAAGCCGCCAACGAGAATTTTCCGAAGGGCGACTACCTGAAAACCTCCGACCAGTTGGAGCGCCTGATGCGCACCGACAATGAATTCAAGGCCAAGGCCCGTCCCTGGCGGATCGCCCTGCTGGCCGGACTCATGAACGGCTACCGCGAACTGGCCGACCAGTGCGAACTCGGCGGCCGCGCCAACAAAGCCAACCCCGGCACCTTCCGTAAACTCACCGCGAATTACCGCGGCATGGCTTCCCGCGCCGCCATCTCCCTGGCCGACTCATACGGCGATCTCATCAAGGATCAGCCGAAAGGGGATATCGAGATTAGCTTTCCCTATCCGGGCCGCGGCGCCATGGGCCTGCCGCCCGCCGTGCTGAAAATCGCCCAGGGGAACGTGCCCACCGACGACGAGATCGCGTCGGTGGAAAACGCCATGCTCCAGCGCGGCGTTCTGCGCGCCGTCTGTGACGTGGTGGGCGCCTCCGGCGATGCCGCCAAGGCCCAGGAGCTTATGAAGACCCTGCCGTTGACGGTGCCACGCGCCAGCTTCGAACTGGGCATGGCCAAGGCTTTCTACGACGCCTCCGTGCTCTACAATCCGTACAAGGCGTACGAGCCCGTCCGGCAGCGCACCATGCTCGACACAGCCGGCAAGGCGCTCAAGAACGGTCCCGACGCCAAGAGCGGCGACGTCAAGGAACTGGGCAAGAAGATCGAGAACGACACCAAGTCGCTGGAAGCCCTGCTGAAAAAAGCGGGACGCTGACCCGGTACGCCGCGTGCTGCGATATCCTGTCCACCGGCCATGGACTTCGCCTACTCCGCCCGCACAACGGAACTGCTTGCCCGTCTCACGCGCTTCTTCAAGGAGCACATCGAACCGAACGAGGCCGAATGGAAGCGGCAGGTGGAGGAAGGGGGCCGCTGGAAGACGATTCCCCTGGTGGAATCGTTGAAGGAGAAAGCGCGCGGCGAAGGCCTGTGGAATCTCTTTCTGCCTGAATCGCACCGCGGCGCCGGGCTCAGCAACCTGGAGTATGCGCCGCTGTGCGAGGTGATGGGACGCGTCTCATGGGCGTCCGAGGTGTTCAACTGTTCCGCGCCCGACACCGGCAACATGGAGGTGCTGGAGCGCTACGGCACGCCGGAGTTGCGGGCGCTCTATCTGGAGCCGCTGCTGGAAGGCCGCGTACGCTCCTGCTTCGCCATGACCGAGCCCGGCGTGGCCAGCTCGGACGCCACCAACATTCAGGCCAGTATCGTTCGCGACGGCAATGCGTATGTGCTGAACGGCCGCAAGTGGTGGTCCACCGGAGCCGGCGATCCGCGCTGCAAGGTCTGCATCTTCATGGGGAAGACCGACGCTTCGGCGGAGCGGCACAAGCAGCAGTCCATGATCGTGCTTCCCTTCGACTCCCCGGGCGTGAAGCTGGAACGCATGTTAAGCGTCTTCGGCTACGATGACGCGCCCCACGGGCACGCCGAGGTTACTTTCGAGAACGTGCGCGTGCCCGCCTCGCACCTGCTGCTGGGGGAAGGACGGGGTTTTGAGATCGCCCAGGGCCGTCTCGGTCCCGGGCGCATCCACCACTGCATGCGCCTGATTGGCCAGGCCGAGCGCGCGCTTGAGCTGATGTGCCGCCGCGTGAAATCGCGCGTCGCCTTTGGCCGCACGCTCGGCGAACAGGGCACGATTCGCGCGGATATCGCCGCTTCGCGCTGGGAGATCGAACAGGCCCGCCTCCTCGTGCTGAAGGCCGCCTACCGGATGGATACCGAAGGCAACAAGGCCGCGCAGGGCGAAATCGCCATGATCAAAGTGGTCGCGCCGAACATGGCCTTGCGTGTGATCGACCGCGCCATTCAGGCGCACGGCGCCGCTGGCGTCAGCGCCGATACCTTCCTCGCCGAGGCCTGGGCCAACGCTCGCACACTGCGTCTCGCCGACGGTCCCGACGAGGTTCACCGCAACGCCATCGCCAAACTCGAACTGCGCCGCTACGATTAACGTCCGGTGAATCGCGGCGGCCTCTTTTCGAGAAAGTGCGCCACGCCCTCGCGAAAGTCCTCGCAGGCGAGGCTGGGCAGCATCTCCTCATGGGCGCGCGCCACGGCTTCTTCCAGCGGCTGCTCCAGGGCCGCGTACACCTGCGCCTTCATCACCTTCGTCGAACGCGGCGACACGCCCTGCGCCATCTCCTCGACATACGCCCGCGCCCTGGCCGCGAACTCTACTTCAGGAAACACGTGTTCCACCAGCCCGATGCGCGCCGCTTCGCTGCCATCGAACAGGCGCGCGCTCAACAAGAGGTCCAGCGCCCGCCCCGCGCCCACAAGCCGGGGCAGAGTCCAGGCCAGCCCGTATTCGGCGATCAATCCGCGCTTGGCGAAGATCGTCGAAAACTTCGCCGTGTCCGCGGCCAGCCGCACGTCGCAGTGGAGCGCGATCACGAAGCCCAACCCCACGCAGTGGCCGTTCACCGCAGCGATCACCGGCTTGCCGAGCCGTGCCAGCCAGGAGTAGTCGCGGTGCAGCACCGTGCTGCCTCCCGATTCCGCCGCGCCGCTCAGCAGGCTCATGTCGGCGCCCGCGCAGAAGCCGCGGCCCTCGCCCGTCACGGCGATGACGCGCACGCGCTCATCGGCTCCGGCCGCCTGGCACGCCGCGTGGAACTCCTCCTCCAGCACGCGCGTCCAGGCGTTCAAACGCTCGGGCCGGTTCAACCTGATCCACGCGACGGAATTCGTCACTTCGTACCGCAGTTCCGTATAGTTCATAGCGGCGCCTCCTCCGCGTCCAATGCCCCGCACGCCACGCCGCGCGCGAAGAACGATTCCAGTCCGCGCACCGTTGCCGCGTCGTCGAAGGCCTGGCCCACGCGCGCCGCCCGCTCGGATTGTTCGCGATAGTTGCGCAGCCGTTCGGCGCTGGCTAGCAGGTTCTCCCGGTAGAAGCGGTACACCGCCGCATACCTCGCCGGCAGTTGCGCCGGGTGTAGATCCCAACCCTGATGAATGCCGCACGACAGTGCGCGAGCGATGTTCGTCATATGCAAGCGCCAGGCATCCCGCACCTCCACCTTCGTTCCCAACGGCAGTTGCGCGGTGGGCCCATCGGAGATACGCACGTCCGTTCCGGCCAGCGCCACCAGCAGCGTGTGCCGGGCGAAATCGCACAGCGGATGCGCCAGGCTCTGGGCCGGCGCGGGCACGCCCAGCGACGCCGTGAAGTCGTACGGCCCAAAGTGCGCCGCCACCACGGGTCCGGCTTTCACGATGGCGGCAGCGTCGCGCAACGCTTCCGGCGTTTCGATCATCACTTCCAGCGCGATACCGGGCGCGGCGCGCGCGGCCCGTTCCACCTCGTGCGCCGAACTCACCTTAGCCAGCGTGATCACGAACCCCTCGGGCGTCACGCCCGCTGCATCGAGAAACAGCTTCAACGTACGCTCGGCCCGCCGCCAATCCCTGCGCAGACGGATGCCGGACAGCGGTGGCAAATCGTGCGCATCGTATGCCTCCCGAAACCGCCGGCCCGCTTCGGCGGCATCGCGGTCTTCCTCGCCGTCGGGCCGGATGCCGTAGCCGTCCTCGAAATCGATCCGCAAATCCTCCAGCGGCTCGGCTTTCAGCTTCGCCCGCACGCGCGAAGCGACCTTGGCCTCCACCAGCTCATCCAACGCGCCATCTTCCAACGAACGCAACGCCAGCCGTCCCATCTTTTCCACCGTATCGGGACGGAACAGGTGCGCGCCCCCATACAGGACGTGCACGGGCTGTCGTGTATTCATTCGCAAGTATGGTAGCGCGCGCGGCCCGCTACTTTTGCTTGGCGATCACCAGCGCCTTGAACTTCTCATACGCCGCCTCCGGCACGATCTTCTTGTCCACCAGTTCGTTCTTGGCACGGTACGGACGGCCCTTCACGATCTTGGCCGCGTAAGCCTCGCCCACTCCTGGCAGCGCCTTCAACTGGTCCAGCGACGCCGTGTTCAGATCCAGCAGCTCGACGGCCTTCTTCGCCGCCTTTACGCCGGCCTTCTTGTCCTGTGCCACGGCGGGCGCCAGCAGCAAAGCCGCCGCGATCCCAAGTAAGGTAAAGAATCGTTTCATGAGGCGCAGTATAGCGCTTTCGCTTCGCGCACCACACGGATTCACCATGAAATCCGTTGTATCTTCCGGCGGCGTCACAGCCACTGGACGCCCAGGTAGAGCAGTGTCGCGGCTGCGATCACAGTGCCGCGCGGCAGCGTGAGCGCCCCCGGGTCCGCGATGTCCAACTCGGCCCGTCGCGCATGGGGCGCTTCGGCGCGTACGGCCGAACCGAGAATGTGGCCCACGTTGGAGAGCGTCCGCCGCAGCCGTCTCTTGGACGCTGCCAGGATGAGCGCGGCCACGCCGCCGAGTACAGCCGACAGCACGAACAGCACCAGCCACACATCGGGCCCGGCGACCGAGCCCGCGGCGGCCATCAACTTCAAATCGCCCCCGCCCGCGGCGCGCAGCAGGTACAGCGGCAGGTACACCAGCAGCGCCAGGCCAATGCCCTTCATCGCCGCCAACGGTGAATGTAATAGCAGGCCCGCCGCCACGCCCGTCACCGTCAGCCAGTTCGGAATCAGGCGCCACTTCCAATCCCACGCGCCCGCCAGCACGGCCAGCGCCGCCAGCACGGCCATTTGCGGTTGCGTCATGCTACCGGTTCAACGGGCGGCTTCGGTTCGCGCGCCGGGTCAAAGTCCGGATTCGGCTCCGGCATCTGCGCCTTCACTTCCTTGCGCCAGGCGTGCAGTTCCGCCCGCATCGACTCGAAGCGCTCCGGCTCGTGCGCCGCCAGCCCGTTGCGTTCGCCAATGTCGCGGCCCAGGTGATACAACTCGGCCTGGTTCGTTTCCAGGTGTTCGATCAGCTTCCACGGGCCATGCCGCATCGCGCTGGCCGGGCGCCCCAACTGGGGACTATAGTGCGGATAGTGCCAGTACAGGCTTCGCTCGCGCAGGGGGCCTCCGCGCAACCCCGGCACGATGCTCATCCCGTCCGGACGATGTCCGGCGTCCAGCGGCGCGCCCGCCATCTCCGCCATCGTGGCGTAGTAGTCACATGTGTAGACCGGCTCGTGGCAGGCCGAACCGGGCTTTGTCACACCCGGCCAGCGCACCAGCGCCGGCACTCGAATTCCGCCTTCGTAAAGGTGCCCTTTGCCCAACCGCAGGGGAGAGTTGAAAGTGACCTGCCTCTGCCGCCATTCACGCGAGCTGACCCCGCCGTTGTCGGCGGTGAAAAACACCACCGTGTTTCCGGCCACGCCCATCTGGCCGAGCGTACGCATCACGCGGCCCACCGATTCGTCCACGCTGTAGATCATCGCGGCGTATTCGGCGGAGTTCTGGCCTCCCGCGGGCGGCTTGCGGCTGAAGCGCGCCGTGATCTCCTTCTTCGCCTCGATGGGCACGTGCACGGCATAGTGCGGCAGATAGAGAAAAAACGGATTCGTACGTTGTTGTTTCAGCCAGGAGCAGGCCCGGTCCGTCAGCAGGTCGGTGAGATATTCACCCGGACGTCCGTGTACGCCCGCCGGCTTCCCCTCCCATTCCGGATAAAAGAAACTCTTTGGCGAACCGTCCCAGGTTCCCGCGAAGTTCACGTCGAAGCCCTGATCCACCGGCAGAAAGCCGGGATCGCCCAGGTGCCATTTCCCGATGCTCGCCGTCGCGTACCCCTTCCGCTTCAGAATCTCGGCGATGGTCACTTCGCTCAGCGGCAGTTCCTTCCGCGTCACGGGCGCGCGCAATTTCGCATGGGTAGGCGTGCTCGCGTGGCCTTGCAGATGCGCCGTCAGGTGCAGCCGCGCCGGCCACTTGCCCGTCATCAGCGCCGCGCGCGTGGGCGAGCACACCGGCGCCGCCGCGTAGCCATCGGTGAACGTCATGCCCGAACGCGCCAGAGCGTCGATATTCGGCGTCTCGTAGTAGCGGCTGCCGTTGAAGCCCGTGTCGCGCCAGCCGTAGTCGTCGATCAGGATGAACACGAAGTTCAACGGACGGTCCCGCGCGGAAGCCGAAGGCGCGGCGGCGGCGGAAAGACTCGTGGACACGAAGGCGCGCCTGCTCAGCATGGCCTTTCGATTATGCCATCGCCGGGGCGCTATTTCTGCAACTGGAACTGGCCGACGAAGAGTGAATCGATACCGCTCGAATAGAAGCTGCGCACGGCGTCGCGCGGCGAACACACCAGAGGATCGCTGAACAGATTGAAGCTCGTGTTGAACAAAACGGGCAGGCCGGTGGAGCGCCCGAAGGCGTGCAGCAACTCCCAGAACACCTGGTTTTCCTCGCGGCGCACCACATGCACGCGCACCAGGCCATCCCCCAGCACGGCCGGTTCAAACGTCTTCCGGTGTGACGGCTTCACACGGCCCACAGTGGCCAGGTTTCGCGCGTTCGGGCCAGCTTCGAAATACTCGCCGGCGATCTCGGACGGCACGGAGCAGGCGAATTTGCGGAACGGTTCGCGGTGCTTGATGAAGCTGTTCAGGTTCTCCGTCGAATACGGGTTCAGCGGCGAGGCGAGAATGCTCCGGTTGCCCAGCGCGCGCGGGCCGAACTCCATGCGCCCGTGCATCCAGGCGATGATCTTGCTCGTGTTCAACTCCTCGACGGCGCGTTCAATCAACTCGCCCGTCGTCAACAGATACTTGAATCGCAGTTTGCAGTTCTCCAGCACCTGCTTGATCGACTCGGACGAATACTCCGGTCCGAGCAGCAGCGACTGCATCGGTGCGCTGCGCGGGTTGCGCAACGTGCGGTGCCAGGCATGGTACACGGCTCCAATCGCCGTGCCCGTGTTGCCCGAGGCCGGCTGTACAAATACCTGCTTCCAATGGCCGCTCCGCTCGAGCGCGGCCACCAGCAGCGCGTTGAACGCCAGCCCTCCCGCCATGCACAGGTTTTCTCCCTTGCCCGCCATGTCGAGCACAACGGTCTCCACGGCCTTCTGCACGCCGGCCGCGATATCGGCGTGCATGGCGGCAGGCGGCGCCCCGCCGCCCGCCAGACCCAGCCGCTCATGAAATTTCGCGCTGAACCCGCCGTTGCTCAAGCGGTGGTTGTCGTAATAGCTCCGGTCCACGCGCGGCAGCTTGCCTGGCGTGTATTGAAGAATGTCGAGAAACAACGGCGCGAAACGGTCCGTGCCTCCGCAGGAGAGCCACTGTACCTTGTGTTCATCGGCGCTCTGATGGAAGCCGAGCAGCGCCGTCACACGGCCATACAAGTCTCCCAACGAATCCGGATAGTACAACTCACGCTCCACGCGCAGGTCGGTTCCCTCGGCGGCCCAGATCGCCCCGCAGCGCAAATCGCCCAGCCGGTCGAACGTCAGCACCGTGGCTGATTCGAACGGCGAGGCATAGTAAGCCGACGCCGCGTGCGCCGTGTGGTGATCCACCACCACCAGTTGCGCGTTTGGAAACAACGCACGCAGATTCAGGTGCAGCGCCGCTTCGGCGGCCAGCCCGAGCGGCCTCGCCAGCGCCGTGCACTCCACCTGCTCCGGTGTCACGCCGGCAAGGCGGAGACACTCGGCGATGGCTTCTTCCGGCAACTCGCCCGCGCGCGACGTCCGCGCCACCTTCTTCTGTTCCACCGCCGCCGCCAGAACGCCGTTGTTCAGCAGCGCCACGGCCGGGTCGTTCAGGATTCCGCCAATTCCAAGAATGATCATGTTGATTTAGACACCTGACAGCCGCCGCACGACACGTTCGCGGCCCAGGGCGGCGAACACGGCGAACGCGCTGGGGCCCACCGTCTGCCCGGTCAGCGCCGCGCGCGATCCGTTGATCAGCAGCCCCGCCTTCACGCCCTTCTCTCCGGCCAACTCGCGCAACGCCGCTTCGGCGCCCGCCTCGGAGAACTCTTGCAGCGCGGCGATCCGCGGCGCCAGTTCGCGCAGCAACTCACGCGCCTGAGGGGCGTCCAGCTTCGCCAGAGCTTCGGGCTGCATGGGGAAATCGTCCGCGAAATAGGCCCGTCCCCTGGTGGCGAAATCGTTCAGCGTGAAGAACCGCGTACGGATCGTGTCCACCACCCAGCGGAAATGCTCCTCCGGTTCCAGCGCGGGCAGACCGGCCGCTTCGAGCACAGCCTTCACGCGCGGCGCCAGCTCCTCCACGGGCCAGGCGCGCAGATGCTGTGAGTTCAGCCACAGCGCCTTCGGGTCGATCGGATCCTCGTCGCTAAAGTTCACGACGGCGTTCGAACGGTTCACGCCGCCCAGCGAGAACGAGTCCAGCAACTCGGCGCGCGACATCTGTTCCCGGTTGTCCTTAGGCGACCAGCCGAGCAGGCACAGGAAGTTCACATACGAGTGCGGCAGGAAGCCCGCGTCGCGGTAGGTGGTCACGCTCACCACCGGGCCATGCTTGCGCTTGGAAAGCTTCGCGCCGTCGGGCGCCACCAGCAGCGGCAGGTGGGCGAAGGCCGGAAGCTCCGCCTTCAGCGCCTCGAAGATGAGGATGTGCTTGAAAGTGTTCGACAGGTGATCCTGCCCCCGGATGACATGGCTGATGCGAAGCGCGGCGTCGTCGGCGCAGGAGGCCATGTGATAGGTGGGCATTCCGTTGGAGCGCAGCAACGCGAAGTCCTCCACGTCGCCGGCCGATTTGGACTGCTCGCCGTAGACGCCGTCCTTGAACGCGATCGTGCGCTCCGCCTCCCTGGGCACGCGGAAACGCAGCACGAACGGCTCGCCGCCCGCCGCCCGCCGCCCGCTCTCCTCCGGCGTCAACTCGCGCATGCCGGGGTTGTACAGCCACGGCCCCCTGCCCGAACCGGACGAGGGAGCCTCCTCGCCGGTGTTGGCCGCCGGCGTGAAGTCGCGGTAGGCGTGGCCCGCCTCGAAGATGGCCCAGGCGGCCTTCGTGTGCAGTTCCAGACGGTCGCTTTGCCGGTACTCCTCGTCCCAATCCAGTTCCAGCCAGCGCAGCCCGTCGTAAATCGACTGCAGCGAAGCCTCCGTATTGCGCTCGACGTCGGTATCGTCGATGCGCAGAACCATGACGCCCTGGTGATGCCGGGCGTACAGCCAGTTGAAAATGAAGGTGCGGGCGCTGCCGATGTGGAGGTAGCCCGTGGGGGAAGGCGCAAAACGAACTCTAACCATGTGTGTTGGGGGTAACCTTCCATTGTAGCGGCCCGCGCGCGGGCCCGGCTTCGGGGCCATGCCGCGGGCGCGCCGGGCATCACCCGCCGGTCATCCGGCGGTACAGATCACGGAACTGCTCCAGGGTCAACTGCTCCGCGCGGAGGCCCGCCTCGGGCTGCGATTCAATCGTCTCGCGGCCGAAGATGGGCGCCAGGTTATTTCGCAAAGTCTTGCGTTTATGTTTGAAACAAAGTCCCAGGAACGCAAGCATGGGAGTCGGGTCGCCAAGTTCATTCGCCGGAAGCGGGTCCAGGCGGATGACCGCCGAATCCACTCTCGGCGGCGGGGAAAAGGCGCCTGGCGGCACTTTGAACAGCAGCTTCGAGTGAGCGTGCAATTGCGTGGCTACCGTCAGGAAGCCGTAATCGCGAGAGCCGGGCTTGGCCGTCACACGCTCGGCCACCTCTTTCTGGATCAGGAAGACGGCCCGTTCCAGCAGCTTTCCCATCGCCAGCGTGCGTTCGATGACGGGCGAGGTGATGTAGTAGGGCAGGTTGCCCGTCACCACGGCGCGGCCCCACTGCGTCAAGTCCGTGGCGAGCACGTCCTGCGCCACGATCTTCAAGCGTGGTTCGCCCCGGAAACGCATCATCAGCCGGGCCACCAGTTCGGGATCCACTTCGATCGCGTACACCTTGCCGGCACGTTCCAGCAGACGCTCGGTGAGGACGCCTTCGCCGGCTCCAATTTCGATCACCTGATCGGCATGTTCGGGAATGGCCGCGGCGGCGATTTTTTCCAGCGTCGCCGGGCGGCGCAGAAAGTGCTGGCCTAATTTCTGTGGCAATCCTCAGAGTAGCGTGGAGCGCTTAGCCGCGCACGTCCATCTGGCTGCGCCGGACGGTAATGCGCACACGGCCCGAGGAGGGCTGGCCAAACCGGGTGGCCGGCTGGAAGCGCGTGCACAGCAGCGTGTTTTCCAGGCTCCGGCGAAGCACGGGATCCGTAGTCCAGCGCTGGCTTGCGGGCAGCGAATATTCCATCACCCGTCCCTGCTCGTCAATGGAGACATCCACCACGATGTCTTCGTCGCCCAATCCGAACGCGAGCGAGCTCACCACGCCCGGCTCGGTGGACATCGACGTCGGCACGTCGCTTTGAATCTCGCCGATCACAGGATAGCTGGTAAGCACCATGGAAAACAGCACCACGGCGCTCAACAGTCCGCCCGTCACCGGAACGGCATAGGGGCGCATCAGGTTGTTCATCAGCAGACGGAACCGCCCGGCTAGGTATGCGGCGGCGCTGGACGGGTTCGCCCACATCCGCCGCCGCTGCGCCTCCCGGGAGGCCATCACGCGCAAACGCGACCCCAGGCGCGAAGGCAGCTCGTGCCGGGGCAGCGCGGCCAATTGGGCGCTCAACGCGGCGTCGCCGCGAAGCTCGCTCTGGGTACCGGATCTGTCCTCGCTATACGGCATGTCCGCCTTCCTCTTCCTGGCTTATTCATTCGGCGGCGCAGAGCCGGAAGCCGGATCCCCGCCGCCCTTGCAGTCTAAGTTCCAGCGCCTCGCGCAAAGCTTCCCGCCCGCGCAGAATTCGTGACTTCACCGTTCCCAGGTTGGCCTGCAAGATATCAGCGATCTCTTCGTAGCTGAGCTCCTCGATATCCCGCAGCACAACAGCCGAGCGGAAGGCCGGTTTCAGCGACGACAGCGCTTCTTCGATCATCGCTCGCGCCTCCGCGTTGGCGAACGAGTCAAACGGGGACCGCTCGTTATCCTCCAATACCTGGTGAAAATGGATTCCTTCGCTTACCTCTTCCTCCAGCCCGACCTCCTGGCCCCGCTTGCGCTCGAACCAGCGCCGGTGATTGTGCGCCTCGTTCACGGCAATCCGGTAGATCCAGGTCTTGAGACTGCTTTGGGACCGGAAGGAGCCGATATTGCGGAATACCTTGAGGAAGACCTCCTGCACAACATCGGCCGCGTCGGCCGGATTCGCCAGCAGACGGTACACCAGGTTGTACACGGGGTGTTCGTAGAGTGCGAGAAGCTGTTCGTAGGCCGCGTCATCGCCACGCTTCAACCCTTCGACCAGCCGCGGTTGCGGCCCCGCCGTCAGCGGCAAAGCCGGATCGGCCTCCGCCGGCTCCCAGGGAGCGGCGTGCATGCCCGTTTCGAAGCTGACCGTTCCGTCGGCCATGTCTTTGCGTACCCTCAACCCCAATTGTAGTCCCGAACGGAACCAGTCAAGCCCGGAACTTCACTTCGAGGTTCCCTGCCTGTTCAGACACCCGAACGGGCCGGAAAGTTCCCAATCACTTCGCGATAGTATTCCTCATACCGGGGAATAATGTGCCGGGAGTCGAACCGGGTGCGGGCCGCAAGCTGGGCCGCTTCCGAGAGACGGCGGTGCAGCGCCGGGTCCGTCAGCAACCGCAACGCCCGGGCCGCCTGCGCCTCCGTATCGCCCACGGCCTCCAGATAGCCGTCCACGCCGTCGCGGACCAGTTCGGAAACGCCCCCGACGCGCGTGGCCACCGGAGGTACGCCGCAGGCCATGGCCTCCAGGGCCGCCAGTCCGAACGCCTCGTGTTCGCTCGGCAGCAGCAACACGTCCGCGCCGGGCAGCAACCGCTCGATGTGGTCCTGCTTCCCGCAGAACTCCACCCGCTGGCTGACGCCCAGTTCGCGCGCCAAACGCTCGCAGGGGCCGCGCTCGGGGCCGTCGCCCACCATCCAAAGCTCGCAATCGACCGTCCGGGCCACCTCGGCCAGTATGCGAATACAATCCGCTGGCCGTTTCACCGGACGGAAGTTCGAGATGTGGATCAGCCGCGGACGGCGTCCCTCGCCTGAACCGCGCTCACGAGGGTGGTACAACTCGCAATTCACGAAGTTGTGGATGGTCCGCATCGGCTTTTCAATGCCGAACACCTCGCGTGTACGGTCGTTCAAATACTGGCTGACCGTGGTGATGCCGTCGGAGGACTCGATGGAGTATTTCGTGATGGCGAAGTAGGAGGGCTCCTGGCCCACCAGCGTAATGTCGGTGCCGTGCAGCGTGGTGACAAACGGCAGGTTCCGCCGCGCCGCCAGCATCTGGCGGGCGAGCAGCGCCGAAACGGCGTGCGGCAGGGCATAGTGGACGTGCAGCAGGTCCAGTTCGTAGCGCTCGGCCACCTCGGCCATGCGGCCGGCCAGCGCCAGGCAGTAGGGCGGATAGGCGAACAGGGGGTAGTTGGCGACCTCAACCTCGTGGAAATGAATATGCTCGGATTCCACCGGCAGCCGGATGGGATGCGCGTAACTGATGAAGTGAATCTCGTGGCCGCGCAAGGCCAGTTCCAGGCCCAGTTCGGTGGCCACAATGCCGCTTCCGCCATAGGTGGGGTAACAGGTGATCCCGATTCTCATCCTCGCCTCGTCAAAGGTCATCGCACGGCCGGTTCCCAACGCAACGTGGCGTAACCGATCGCACCGGCGATGTTTTCCGCTGGGTGTGGGATGCTGCCGCCGCCGAACCAGATGCGCAGCGTGCCATCATTTCCCGGCTCCACATGCGGGTCGCACACCACTTGAGCCATCCACGGCGCTGTTCCGGCGAAGACGGCGGATTCGCGCACACGCTCCCAGCGCACGCCGTCGGCCGAGCGCGCCAGGCCGATCCGGCGCTTTTCGGCATGGTCGCGCCCTGTGTAGAGCATCCACCACCAGCCTTCGGCCTGCCACACCGCCGGTTCGCCCAAGCCGTTTTCGTCGAACGTTCCAGGGGCGCCCAGTTCCATCACGGGCGATTCGCGCAGTTTCTCCCAGGCGATGCCATCGCGGGAGCGGGCCACGCCCAGCCGCTGCCGCCGCGCGCGATCCTCACCCAGGTAAAAGAGATACAGCCAGCCGCCCGCTTGAATCACATAGGGATCGGCGGTGGCGCGTTCGTCCCAGGCCCCGCGCGGGCCGAAGGGAACCACGGGCGCGGCCTCCTTGCGCCACGTCCGGCCGTCGCGGGAACGGGCCAGGCCGATCCGGGGTGGCGAACCGGCCTGATACCAGTAGTAGAACTCGTCGTGGAACCAGAGCGCGGCGCCATTGGCGGCAATATAACTTCCTTCCCAGGTGGCGGCTTCAGGCGACAGCACCTTGCCTTGTTTGGTCCAGGCGATGCCATCGGCGGAGGTGGCAAGCCCGGTGTGCCAGGCCGTGCCGTCGAACCCCGAATAGAAGTTGAACCATTGGCCGTCCCGCCACACCAGCGACGGGTTCAGCGCATCCACCGCGTCGAATTCGCCCGCCGCGCCGCGCCCCAGCACCGGTTCCGGCCGCACCGCGACGCGTGCCTGCACCTGGCGCCGCGCGCCTTCGGGCGCCGGCAGCGTGAAATCGGCGTAGGGACGGCATCCCGCAAGCAGGGCCGCGGCCAGCAAGATTCGTTTCATTGGGGAATGCGGATGCGCAGCGTGGAGCCATTGCCGGGGCGCGATTCCAGGATGAGTCCGCCCTGCAGCGCGTTCACGCGGCGCTTGATGCTCACCGGCCCCAGGCGCAACAGATCCAGCTCCTCCAACGTGTAGGAACCCGAGAACGGGAAGCCCTGGCCGTTGTCCGCCACGGTGAGCAGCAACTCATGGTCGCGCTGCTCCAGCGTCACCTGGATCTCCGCGGCCTTGGCGTGCTTCCAGACGTTATGCAGCGCCTCGCGGGTCATTTGCAGCATCTCGCTGGTGAGCTCGGACTCCACGGTGGAGATGTTTCCCTGCATCTTCAGCGTGGAGGTAATGCCGTTGTCCTTTTCAAACAACTCCACCAGGCGCTCCATCGCCGAGGCCAGGTTCTCCTCGACGGTGGTGGCGGCGCGTATCGTGTGGATGAACTCGCGCGCCTCGGTCACCTGCTTTTTCCAAACCTCCTGCAACTGCGCCAGCTCGGTCTGCGCCTCGGCTGGCTTCTTTTCCATGATGCGGCGCAGCACCTCGAGACGGACATTGAGGCTCATGAACATTTGCAGAGGGCCGTCATGGAAGTCGTCGGCGATGCGTGCACGTTCCTGAAAGCGGACGTTCTCCGCGCTCGAACGGTACATCACGGCCTGGCGCGAGGTCTGGAAGAGACGGTCTTCGATCACCTGCTTCTGCCACAGGGCGAAGGCCGCCACCAGGGACGTCACCACCAGGCCGGGCAGCGCCTCGCGCGCGGCAGGCGGCGATACCAGCAGGAAATAGGCGATGCAGGTGCCAAACACGGCCAGAAGTTGCTGCCAGTGGTGCAGCAGCAGCACGGTGAGGGCCAGGAAGCAGAACTGGTGAAGGATGATCCAAAGGTTGCCGTTGGCGACGAGGGTCACCGACACCAGGTAGGCGAAGGTGTCCACGACGAGCGCCGCCGTGGTGCCGGCCGGTCGTTGCAGGAAACGCAGCAGCAGTACCGCGGCGCTGAAAACCAGGTAGAGGCTGGCGGCCACGCGGGCCAGCGGCGGCGCGTCGTGCACGCTGGCCAGGGCCACCATGCCGACGGCGAACAGCACACGGGTGATGGCGCTCGACCGGCGCCATAGCAAGGGGACGAAAACGTGTTCTCCAGCCAAAACTCGCCTTTCCCGCGCCCGCTCCAGCCTTTACCGCCGGTAAAGATACAGCGTGTGCGAGCGGCCCTCTCCGTCGTCGGGAATGTCTTCGATTTTTTCCGGCTGCCAGTTCTTGAAGGGAAAATCGTGACTCACGATCCGCGTGCCCTTCCTGAGCTGTTTCTCGAGAATCGGCGTCAACTTCTCGGTAGCGCTAGGTAGAAGATATACGGTCAGCAGGTCAGCCGGACTGTAGTCCTGGGTTAGCACGTCGCCGTGAACGATGCGCGCCTTTCCCTCCAGCCCGAGCCGCTTGATGCGCTCGGCACTCTGTTTGTAGAGGTCGTCGTCCAGTTCCACGCCCGTCGCATCGGCCTTGAATTTTTCGGCGGCCATGATCACCAGGCGGCCGTCGCCCGAGCCCAGGTCGAACATCTTCTCCCCGGCTTTCAGACTCCCCAGTTGGAGCATCCGTTCGACAATCGTCTCCGGCGTGGGGTAGTACGGAGCAAGTTTTTTCTCTTCCTTTACCTGGGCGAAACCCAGTGCGGGAACCAGGGCGACAAGTGCGCGGCGAGTGATCATGGTTTACCCCCTGCTCCAGTGTACTGTGCCCGGATGGGCGCTTCGTCAAGGCCGTAAGTATAACGTAACACGGTTGCTTTCGCTTCCGGCGGCCTCTATGTACAACTCGGCCGGTCCAGCGTTCACCACCACGGGCAACTCGACTTCAACCAGGTAGAAACCGATGTAGCCGGGGGCAAGGGTAGCGCGGGTGGCCCTCAGCGCGGTGCGGTCCAGGTAGACCGTCACCGGGGCGGTGACACGCGGCAAACCCTCGACGGGAGCAGCCAGGCCGGTGGGCCAATCCGGTGACACCCGGCCAAGCCCGGTACAAAGTATTTGAATCCGTCCGCCGCCGTTGGCTTGCGTCTGAGCATCGAGCAGGAGGCCGCGGTCCGCATCGAGGACCATAGGCGTGCCGTCACGGTCAACGAAGATGGCGGGCGACAGCGGACGCAGGGGCAGAGCCAGGCGGCGGCCGCCCGGAGTGCCATCGGCGAGATGTAACGACAGGGTCGAGCCGCTGGCCTCGAAGGGTACCTGGATTTGCGATTCCGACTCTGTGGCGGCGAGCACGGGCACCTCGGTTTCACCCATCCGGGCCGAGGCGACGCGGCGGCCAAGCACGCTCAATAAGGAACCGGGGGCGGCGGCGCGGAAGCTGAAATCGGCGGCGTTCACCACGCGAGGGTCGGCCAGACGGTGGGGCGCCAGCGTGCGGAACACGCCGTGGCCAGCCAGCGCGGCATACAACTGATTGCCGTCGCCATCCAGCATTACATCCTGGACCGGGGCGCGCGGCAGTCCGTTGTCGATCCGCTCCCATCGCGTGGCCGGACTGGCGTTCCGCAAGTTGGTGACGGTCAGAAACAAGCCTGATTCCGTTGCCACGTAGATGGTTCCGGTGGCGAGGTCGGCCGCGACGCCGTGAGCCGCTCCGGGGGGCAGGTTGGCGCTCAGGTCGTCCCAGAAAAGTCCGGCGTTGGTGGTGCGAAGCAGCCGCACGCCGTTTGCCGAGGCGGGCGCAACGGCCGCCAGGGCGATCTGCGGCTCGCGAGGATCGACATACAGAGATTCCACCCGGCCGTTTTCGGCGAAGCGGAACTCGCGCCAGGTGAGGCCCTCGTCGCTCGAACTGAACAGGCGTCCGTCGGCTGTGCCGGCGTAGAGATAGGTTCCAACGCGCATCGCCCGCGACGGCGCGGAAGCGGTAGCGCTGGCAATGCCGGAGGCGAGGTTGCGCTCGGCCGCCAGCCGCGCGCTTTCCAAAGGCCGCCATCCGGTACGCTCCCCGGGCGCCCATTCGGCCTCTTCGCCGGTGGTGAACGCCAGCGCCAGCCCCCGGCCGCGTTCCGGTGTCTGCAACAGGCGGAGGGCGGGCAGGTTGGGCAATAAAGCGTTCAGACTGTCCCAGGTTAGGCCGCCATCGAGGGAGCGCCACACGCCGCGGATGTTGGCCACAGCGATGTCGTCTGGATTGGCGGGCGAGATGGCCAGGTCCGTGAGCGGCCCGCCCAGGATGGAGAACTTCGCGAATTGCGTCAGATTGCGCCAGGTGCGTCCCTCGTCCTCGCTGCTCCAAACGTAGGCCCCGGCTGCGTACAACCGGGGGCCGGCCGCCTGCACATGAGCTCCGGGTTCGGGCAGCGCGCTGGCTTCCGCCTCAACGCGGGAGGGCGGGGCCAAGGCCGCACTTTTCCAGGATTCGAAATCGGCGGTTTCCCAGGTTTGCCCGGCGGCGGTGAGGACGGCCAGACGGTCACCCATGGAGGAATACCAGACACGATTCACCGGGCCGCTCGCCAACCCGGCCACGGCCGGACCGGTGATGCTGAGGTTCCCAAACTGCCGCCAGTCGAGCCGGGCGCCGGCGCCCTCCTGGGCGGAAAGCACACCCGCGGGGACAAGCAGCGGCAGCGGCGCAAGCGCCAGAAGCCCCGCGCGACGCGCCCAATTGGCCCAAGTTGTGGCACCGGGACACATGCTATGCACCCATTCTACCCTTTCAATCCCTTTTCTCTATCGGATGTTGGCAGGGAAAACTATTGATTCGATGCGATCTTGCCGATAGATTCCCGACTAGGCCTTCTAGTTGCTTGCACGTTTGATGGTAGACTGAATGTTCCGTATGAGCACCTTGCGTCCGGCGGTTGGGTGGCTGCTGGTGGCAGCGACGCTCGCCGTGTGCTCCGCGCAAACCCCGCTTCAACAAATTCAACCACTTCCGCCTGACGTACACTACGATCCTTCCTTCACCGGCCTGAATGAGAGTGCCGCCAAGGTGCAGTCCATCTCCGGACAGGTTTCGGTGCTGCGCGGTTCGCAGCCCTGGGTGTTGAACGTGGGTGACTTCGTACAGCAAAAGCAGGTGGTCCTGAGCGGTCCTGACGGGTTCGCGGTCTTCCAGGTTTCCGACGGCAGCACGTTCGAGGTGTTTCCGAATTCGCGCGTCACCTTCCGGAACAATCCCGGCGCCTGGAGCGATCTGCTCGACCTGTGGCTGGGGAGGGTGAAGGTGTACATCCGGCGCTTCGGCGGACAGCCGAACCCGGCGCGCATCTACACGCCGACGGCGGTGATTTCCGTGCGCGGCACGGTGTTCGATGTCGCCCTGGAGGATGAAGACACTACTTATGTAGGCGTCGAGGAGGGCCAGGTGGGCGTTCGTCATCGCCTGATCCCCTCCGATTCGATGAAAATCGTGAATCCGGGCGAATCGGTACGCGTGTACAAGAACACTCCGTTGGCCAAATCCCGCATCGATAAGGGAGCCGTGGCACACCGCGCGGCAAATGCTTTGGCCGAAGCCTTCTACACGATCATGATGCGCGGTCCTCGCCCTGGTTCCGGCGGGGGCGTCCCTGGCGGAGGCGGTTCGCCATTGCCGGGAGATACGGGCGCCGAACCGCCGCCACCGCCGCCACCCCCACCCGGCGATGCAGGCGCGTCCGCTCCGCCGCCGCCACCTCCTGGCGTCTAACCTGCCGCTGGCGTGTCTCCAGGCGTAACCCATTTCGCACAACCCTCGCCCGTCTGTGAGAGTGTCCCGTGCGACACTACGGAATAGGTGTCAGGGATGAAGCATTTATTAACCCTCGTGTTGGCGGCCGGCGTGGCGGCCTGGCCCCAACAGCCAGCGGCCAACGCTCCTGCTCCGCCCGTGGCGAACGAAGGTGTCACCACCGAGTGGAACATTCAAAAAACCATTCACGCCGTCGGTACGCAGGCCAGCCGGCTGCTTCCTCTTCTGGATGAACTGAAACCGGAGGAATGGGTGAGCCAGGGCGCTCCCGATGCCTACATCGGGCAGTTGCGCGACCTGCGTGCGGAGTTGGGCTACGCCGCCCGCACGGCCAAGGAACTGCAACGCGACGCTTCGGACCTGGGAAAGGCGTTCGAGCTATTCATGCGCCTGGACGCCTGCCGCAGCATGTTCCGTTCCATCGCCCAAGGCGTGCGAACCTACCAGAATCCAGCGCTGGCGGATCTTTTGGAGTCGGTGGAGCTGGAAGGAGACGGTCCTCGCGCGGGGTTGAGGAATTATCTGGTGGAACTGGCCACGATGAAAGAGCGTGAGATGA
This sequence comes from Bryobacterales bacterium, assembly GCA_020852175.1. Classification (GTDB taxonomy): domain Bacteria; phylum Acidobacteriota; class Terriglobia; order Bryobacterales; family Bryobacteraceae; genus JAFLBB01. The sequence goes on from JADZBH010000005.1 coordinate 310,240, forward strand.
AGATCATCGACCAGGAGGCGCAGCGATGCCGCGGGATGCTGATCCGGCAATCGCCGTCGCGCCCCGCGCCCCGGCCGAAGGCTCCGGCGCCCCAGGGAGCGAAGCCATGAATGACTCCAAGTTTGCCTGCTCGATTTGCAACGAGCCGTCGAGCGAGATCTGCCATAGCTGTACGAAGGACACCTGCCAGAACCATCTGTGCGCGCGCTGCCAGCGCTGCTCGGACTGCTGCTCCTGCGAGGTGCCGCTCGATGAAACGGCGGAGCCGGCCCATGGCGTCAGCGCCGTATCATCCCATTCGAACTAGCCTTTCCAGACAGGCCGCTTTCCCGAGTGCGCCTCCGCCGGCGTAAGTCCGGCCGGCTCCACATGCGTGGGGTCCCAGCCCGGGCGGATCCTGGCGGCGAAGTTTCGCTCCGCGACCGCTTTTTCCACGGTTTGCCTCTGCCGCGCGGGCAGTCCCCAGGGCAGTCCGGTCCGCAAGTCCTGCGCCCGCGCCTCGGCCGCCAGTCGCAGCAGGTAGGAAGTTGAAGGAGATAGAGGCGCGTCGTCGTCCAGCAGGTCCACGGCGAGAGCTTCCTTTTCACCCTCCGCGCCGGTGACGTTGTGAAAACCGAACCTTACCTGGGAGCGGCCCGACCGGTAGGCCCGAAGCTGTTCCGCCAGAGGGCGGTAGGCCTCCTGAATCCGGGGGCGAATGCCGGCGGATTCCAACGCCTCGATCACGCGGCGGATGCGCACGGCAAAGGCCGGGTAGAGTTCGGCCAGCTTTTCTTCGTTCCTCCGCAGGCGGTCCAGTTCCTTCATCAGGCTCTGGGGTACCAGCGGCCCTGGCGCCGCACGGCGCAGGGGGCGGTCCAAGTGATTCACGGAGGAAGAGATGAATTTCGCGCCGGGCCGGTGACTAGACGAAGCGGTTCACCAGGCCAGAGCCAAGCAGATCCTCAAGCAGGGGCGCCTGCGGGTAAGGGTGAATCTTGTAGTGCCGGAAGCCCTCGCCGTAGGTGACGCCGGCCATTTTGCCCCGGGCCTTGGTCCACTTTTCCATCTCGTCCAGGTAGTTGTCCATGCCGTGATGATCCAGCAGCCATTGGCGCTGCGAATGGTGGCAAGCCAAGGAGTCGCGCTTGAGGTCGAAGACCGAGGTGATGTCCACGACGAAGTCGGGACGCACGATGCGGCCCTCACGGTCGGCGCCCTCGGCGGGGTCGGCGAAGTAAAGGTGCGGGATGGCTCCTGGAGCCGGAGCCGCGGAAAAGGCCGTGCAGTCGTAGTTCGGGCAGGCGGCGCCGAAACAGGCGTCGCGCACCAGGTGGGAGGTGGCTTCGTGATCGCAGTGGTAGTCCGAAGGCGAGGCCGTAAGGACGAGATCGGGGCGCAGGTCGCGCAGCAAAGCGGTGACGCGGCGGCGCGACTCATCGTTGTTGAACACCGCCATATCCCGGAATTCGGCGCACAAATATTTGGCTCCGAGCTTTTCGGCTCCGGCGGCGCCTTCGGCACGGCGCATCCGTGAGATTACATCGGGCGAATGTTCCTTTGTGCCGCAGTCGCCGGGCGTCATGGTCACGATGGTGACCTCATGACCTCTGCGCGCCAGCAAGGCCAGCGTGCCTCCCAAAAAGATTTCAGCGTCGTCGGGATGAGCGTGAATACAAGTAATGCGGGCCATAGTGTGAGCATACGGCGGCGGACGCGCGACGCCTTGCGGCCGCGTTTTCCACTAAATTCGCGGCAGGCGTTCACGGGCGGTTCCACCCCCCTCGTTATACACTAGACATGTCGCCATGAAATTGCAAAGTTACACGATTACGCAGGGCCCCACGCGCGCGCCCGCGCGTTCCTATTACAAGTCCATCGGCTTCACGGACGAGGATCTGAAGAAGCCCATCATCGGCATCGCCAACACCTGGATCGAGACGATGCCGTGCAACTACAATTTGCGGCTGCTGGCCGAGCACGTGAAGGAAGGCGTACGCAAGGCGGGCGGAACTCCGATGGAGTTCAACACCATCGCCATCAGCGACGGCATCACGATGGGGACCGAAGGCATGAAAGCGTCGCTTGTGTCGCGCGACCTGATTGCCGACTCGATCGAGCTTTGCACGCGTGGTTACATGTTCGACGGCCTTGTGGCGCTGGTGGCCTGCGACAAAACGATTCCCGGCGCGGCCATGGCGCTGCTGCGTCTGAACGTGCCCAGCGTGCTGTTGTACGGCGGCACGATCATGCCCGGCCACTTGAACGGCAAGGAACTGATCGTGCAGGACGTGTTCGAGGCCGTGGGCGCGCACGCAGCGGGCAAGATCACCGATGCCGAGCTTCTGGCCATCGAGGACCACGCCTGCCCCGGTCCAGGCGCCTGCGGCGGCCAGTATACGGCGAACACGATGGCCACTCTGATGGAGTGCATCGGCCTGTCGCCGTTCGGCACGGCCAGCGTGCCGCAGGTGGACGAGCGCAAGGGCGACGTGGCGATGCGCTGCGGCGAACTGATCATGAACGCCGTCGCCAAGAACATCAAGCCGCGCGACATCTGCACGCGCAAGGCCTTCGAGAACGCGATCGCGAGCGTGGCCGCCTCGGGCGGTTCCACCAACGCCGTGCTCCACCTGCTCGCCATGGCGCACGACGCCGGAATCGAGCTGGACATCGACGACTTCCAGCACATCAGCGAACGCACGCCGTTGCTGTGCGACCTGAAGCCCGCCGGCCGGTACACGGCCGTCGACGTGGACCGCGCGGGAGGCATTCCGGTGATCGCGCAGCGCCTGGCCGAGGGCGGCTACATTCACAAAGATTGCATCACGGTAACAGGCCGCACCTTCGCCGAAGAAGCCGCCGAAGCCCGTGAGACGCCGGGGCAGGACGTGATCCGGCCCGTGTCCGAGCCGATCAAGAAGTCGGGCGGCCTGGTTATTCTGAAGGGTTCGCTGGCGCCGGAAGGCTGCGTGATCAAGGTGACGGGCATCGAACGCAAGGGCCACTCCGGTCCGGCGCGCGTGTTCGACCGCGAGGAAGACGCCATGGATGCCGTGACACACGGCCGGATCAAGGCCGGCGACACGGTGGTGATCCGCTTTGAAGGACCCAAGGGCGGACCGGGCATGCGCGAAATGCTGGGCGTCACCAGCGCCATTGTCGGCGCGGGGTTGGGCGACACGGTGGCGCTGCTGACCGACGGCCGGTTTAGCGGAGCCACGCGCGGTTTCATGATTGGCCACGTGGCGCCGGAAGCGGCCGATGGCGGTCCCATCGCCATCGTGCGCGAAGGCGATCCGATCTCCATCGACATCGGGAAGCGGACTATCGAGCTGGACATTCCGGCCGCCGAGATCGCCGCGCGCCTGAAGGAGTTCAAGGCGCCGGAGATGAAGTACAAGTCGGGTGTCTACGCGAAGTACTACCGGTCGGTAAGTTCGGCCTCCAAGGGCGCGGTCACCTGCTAGGAAGTTGAAGGGAACCGGAGGGGGGCGCCGCGCGCGCTCCCCTTTTTGTTTTTCTAGAGCGTCCGCAAATGGAAGCCGCCGTCGGCGTTGATCACCTGCCCGGCGCAGTAGTCCAGATAGCCTTCGGCGATGGCCCGCACGACCTTGGCGAGGTCCTTGGTTTCGCCCATCCGCCGTTGCGGCAGCAGCCCCCCGCCGATCTTCTCGTCGTAAGTCTTTTCCACCGACGCGATCATGTCCGTACGGATGATGCCGGGGCGCACCTCGAACACCAGCACGCCTTCCGGGGCCAGCCGCGCGGCGAAGGTTTGCGCGCTCATGCTGAGGCCGGCCTTGGAGATGCAGTATTCGGCGCGGTTCACGCTGGCGGTGTAGGAACTGATGGAGGTGATGAACACGATACGGCCGCTGCCCTGCCCGGTCATCATCCGCGCCGCGTCGCGCGTGAGAAAGTGAGGACCGCGCAGGTTGGTGGCGATCAATTCGTCGAAGCTCTCCTCGGTGGCATCGAGCACGTCGCGGCGTTCGCGCGGCGCCATGCCGGCGTTGTTCACCAGCAGGTCCACACGGCCGAATTTGTCGCGCACGAAGGCCAGCAGCGCGGCATGGTCCGCTCGCGAGCCAACGTCGCATTGAACGATCTCGCAGCCCGTCTCGGCTTGCAGGCTTTCCGCCGCGTCGCGCCGCCCCCGGTAGGTGCCCACCACGTTGTGCGTCCGGGCCAGTTCGGACGCGATGCCCCGGCCAATGCCGCGGCTTGCGCCCGTCACCACCGCCACAGGTCTGTTCATTGGCCCCTCTCCTTCACTGCTTCCGCGATTGCCTTCACAAGATCCTCCACGGGGAACCTCTCGACGAACCACACGCCATTCGCGAGCACGGTGGGCGTCTTTTTCACGCCCAAGGCAATTCCGGCGGCCTGATCGCGGTCCACCGCCCCGGCCAGCACGCTATCGGACAACGCCTGGCGTGCCGCCGCCGCCGCACCGGCTCCCTGCGCTTCCGTGAAGCGATCGAGCCAGGAAGGAAAGCCGGCATCATCCATGCCGTGCAAGTTCTCGAGCGCGAACCGGCGCCAGGCCATGCCCAGTCCGGCTTCCACGCCATCGAAGTGCCTTGCCGCGATGGCCGCCCGTCTGGCCCAGACATGCTGGGCCAGCGGGAAGTCATGGTGTTCAAACGCGGCCGTCGAACCGAACCGCGGCAGCAGCGTCTCATCCATCACGCGGCGAAAGCCGGCGCAATCCTGGCACGCCAGGTCCTCGTAGATCACCACGCGCACCGCGGATTGTGCGCTGCCCTCCACCGCTCGAAGCATCCTGTCCATCCCTCACCCTAGCAGGTCGAGCGTGCGGTCAATCTCTTCCGGCGCGATGTAGAAATGGGGTGACAGGCGAACGTAGCCTTGGCGCGGAGCGGCGATGATGCCCGCCTGCTTCAGGCGCGAAACCAACATGCGCGCGTCCAGATCCTTCCTGCCGATGGTGACGATGCCGGAGCGGTGAATCGGGTCATCCAGGCCCAGCACGTCGTATCCGAGCGAAGCCGCGCCGTGCGCCAGACGTTCGGCCAGCGCTGTCACGGCGCTGGAAACGCGCTCGACGCCAATGTCCAACAGGTAGGCGATGGAGGCTTCCAGTCCAAAAATCCCCACGGTATTCAACGTGCCGCATTCGTACCGCCCGGCATCGGCGCGCAGCGTCATGTCGCGCGAGGCGTAGTCGGCGAAACCGGCTACGTTGGTCCAGCCGAACTCAACCGGCTCGATGCGGTCCTGCCATTCGCGGCGCACATAGAGGATGCCGCACCCTTCGGGGCCGAGCAGCCATTTGTGACCGTCGGCGGCAAGAGCGTCGATGTGGGCCCGATCGACGTCGAGCGGGAAAACGCCCAGCCCCTGAATCGCATCCACGAAGAAAAAGACGTTCTGCTGGTGGCAGATGCGTCCAATAGCCTCCAGGTCCACGCGGTGGCCGGAGAGGTAGTTCACGAAGCTGATGGCGAGCAGCCTGGCGCCGCGGGCGGCCTCCTCGATCGTGTCGAGGGAGTCGTGGATCGAGAGCCACTGCACGGTGACGCCCCGGCGTTCCAGCCGTTGCCAGGGATAGTAGTTGGCCGGAAACTCCTCGCGGAACGCGACGACGCGGTCGCCCGGCTTCCAGTCCAGCCCGAGCGCCACCGTCGCGATTCCTTCCGAGGTGTTTTTCACGACGGCGATCTCGTCGCGATGGCCGCCCACCAGCCGTGCCGCCGCCATGCGAAGTCCTTCGTAGGCGGCCAGCCATTGGTCATAGTGGAGGGAGCCGAAGTCGCGCGCATCGCTGGCGAGCCAGCGGATCCTTTCGGCGGCGGGAGCCACCAAAGGGGCGACAGCGGCGTGGTTCAGGTAAATCAGGTTCTGTGTGACGGGAAACGAGGGGCGAACAGATTGCCAAAGCGGCGAACCGGCCTCATTCCCGGCGAAACCGGAATGGGAAGACACACGTTCATTATGATGAAGTCTCTCCAGAACGCGTAGTGTACCCGGCGGCGGTGGCGGATGAACAAGGGCGGAGAATTTGCAATTGGGGCGTGCGAAACCGTCTGGCGCCGGGCCGCGGCGGTCCTATAATTGAGACTGGGAGGAGTGCCGTGACAAACCGGATGTGGAAGATTGGCACGAGCCTGGTACTGGCCTTGGCGCTGGCGGCTCCCGTTGGGTTGGCCAAGGACAAGAAAAAGGATCCCGACGAAATCGGAAACCGCGACGTCGGCAAAGGTGTGAACTTCTACTCGCTGGAGAAGGAGATCGCCCTGGGCAAGGGACTGGCGCAGGAGATTGAGCGCCAGGCCAAGATCATCGACGATCCGGTGGTTGCCGAGTACGTGAACCGTCTCGGACAGAACCTGGTGCGGAACTCCGACGTGAAGGTGCCGGTGACGATCAAGGTGATCGACGCCGAAGAGGTGAACGCCTTCGCGCTGCCCGGCGGCTTTTTCTTCGTGAACAGCGGTCTGCTGCTGCGCGCCGAGACCGAAGCCGAGCTGGCGGGCGTCATGGCGCATGAGATCGCCCACATCGCTGCACGCCACGGAACCCGGCAGGCCACGCGGGGCACCATCGCCAACATGGCCAGCATTCCGCTGATCTTCATGGGCGGTTGGGCCGGCTATGGCGTGCGCCAGGCGGCCAGCGTGCTGATCCCCATCGGCTTCCTTAGCTTTTCGCGCGGGTTTGAAAGCGAGGCCGACCTGTTGGGTCTGCAATATCTCTACAAGGCGGGCTATGATCCGACGGCCTTCGTCGACTTCTTTGAAAAGCTGCAATCCGACGAAAAGCGCAAGCCCGGCACAATGGCCAAAGTGTTCAGCTCGCACCCGATGACGGAAGATCGCATCAAGAATTCACAGAAGAACATCCAGGAGATTCTCGACGCAAAGCCTGAATACGTGGTGACCACGTCGGAGTTCAACGATGTGAAGTCGCGCCTGACCTCCATGCTGAACCGCCGTAAGCCGGACACCGAGGATCCGAACAAGCCGCGCCTGCGTAAGGCTGGCTCCGGCAAAATCGATTCCGACGGGAATGAGAAACCGAAGGCCGAGGACGAAGACGAACGCCCCACGCTGAAGCGGCGTCCGGGCAACTGATCCGGCGGCTGCGATCTTCTCCGCAACGAGCCCCTGCAAGCTCGGAACGAACGAATAAGGACCTTGAGCCCCTTTCCGCTCAGGGTCCTTTTCGTGTGTGGTCCGGGAGTCGCAGCGCACAAAAAATCAATTCATAACTATCGACATTCGCCCTTTTTTCCCTTAGGATGAAATTCCGGAACCTACCATGTCCATCAGCGAAGTCTTACTCCCCGAACTTGAGCATGAGCTTGTCACGACGCGCCGGTGCCTTGAGCGCGTGCCCGAAACGGCGCTTGCGTTTCGACCGCATCCGACGTCATCTCCGGCAGGTGAACTGGCGCACCACATCTCACAACTTCCTATGTGGGGCGCCATGATCTTCGACCGCGACGAACTCGACATCGCGCCGGGCGGCACGCCTGCCTGGCTGCCGAAGACGGCGGAGTCGATCGCCGCGGTGCTGGAACACTTCGACACACAGGCCGTGCAATTGAAAGATTGGCTTGCCAGGACGGATGACGCCGCCATGATGCACACCTGGACGCTGTTGAAGAACGGGGCACCCGTTCTGTCGATGCCCAGGATCGCCGTCTACCGGTCGTTCGTGCTGAAACACATGGTCCATCACAGGGGCCAGTTAAGCGTGTATTTGCGGATGCTCGACGTGCCTGTACCCTCTATTTACGGGCCTTCGGGCGACGAAGGCACACTGTAGCGCGCGGTGTCACGGGCCGGCCAGCCTGACGATACACTGGTTGCTTCGTTATGCTGGCCGTCCCTCTTGTTGCCCGGCGCGTTCTGGAACCTCGCGTCGTGGCCGAACCCCCCGAGCCCGGACCGGGCGAAGTTTCCGTGGATCTGCAGGCCGTTGGCGTATGCGGCAGCGATCTGCACTGGTATTGCGATGGCGGCGTGGGCCACGTCGATGCCGTCTACCCGATGGTGTTGGGCCACGAACCCGTGGGCATCGTGACCGCGGTGGGGAAAGGCGTCGCCACGCACCGCGTGGGCCAGCGCGTATCGATTGAACCTTCAATCACCTGCGGCCACTGCGAATTCTGCGTGGCCGGACGCCCGAACAACTGCCTTCACTGCGTCTTCATGGGCAGCATTCATTCGCCGGGTTTTTATCGCGAGAAAGCGGTGGTACCGGCGCGCAACGCCGATATCGTGCCCGAAGGTCTCTCGACGGAGCAGGCGGCGCTGATTGAACCGGTGGCCGTGTTGTGCCATGTGATGGAGCTGATCCGCATCCCTGTCGGCGCGACGGTGGCCGTGTTTGGCTGCGGACCCATCGGCCAGCTTTGCATCCTGTTCGCGAAGATGGCGGGGGCCTCGCGCGTGGCGGCTGTCGACCGTGTCGCGCACAGGCTGGCGCAGGCGCGCGCGAATGGTGCGGACGAAACGTTTCTTGCAGGCGCCGCGGCGCTCGATCCCGGCGCGGCCATCCTGGAATGGACCAACGGACGAGGCGCCGACGTGATTCTCGATGCGGCGGGAGGCCAGGACACGGTCCACGCCGGCATTCAGTGCGCGCGGCCCGGCGGGCAACTGGTGTTGGTGGGTATCCCTTCGGAAAAAGCATTCTCGCTCGACATCCACACGGCCATGATGAAGGAGTTGCGGCTGCAAACGATCAAGCGCTCGAACCATCGCGGCGCGCAAGCCATTGAGCTGATCCGCGCCGGACGCATACCGGAAAACCTCATCACGCATCGCTTCCCCCTGCAACGGACCGCCGAGGCATTCGAACTTCTGGCCGGGTATGGGGGCGGGGTGGGCAAGATTCTGATCGAGGTGCGGCAATGAAGCGGTATCTGGCGGTGGACCTGGGCGCCGAAAGCGGCCGCGTCATGGCGGGCAGTCTCGAAGGCGGCGTCCTGGCGATCGAACAGTTGCACCGCTTCGCGAACACGCCCGTGCGCCTGCCGACGGGGCTGTATTGGGACACGCTGCGCTTGTGGCATGAAATTCAGGAAGGGCTCGCCATCGCGGGGCGGCAGAAGCGCTACGAAGTGTTGGGCGTGGGCGTCGACACCTGGGGAGTGGATTTCGGCCTTTTGGATGCCGAAGGCGCGCTGGTGGACAATCCGCGCCACTACCGCGACTCGCGGAACAACGGCATGATCGAGCGCACCGGCGCCGCCGTGGGACGCGAACGGATCTACGCCGAAACCGGATTGCAGTTCATGCAGTTCAACACGCTGTTCCAGTTGAACGCGTTGCGGCTGGCCGGTTCGCCGGCGCTTTCATCGGCTCGCTCGCTTGTGTTCATGCCCGATCTGTTCGCTTACTTCCTTTCGGGAGTGATCCGCGCCGAGCAGACCATCGCCTCGACATCGCAGTTCTACAATCCGGCCACCGGACACTGGACCACTTCGCTGCTCGCCGAGTTGGGCATTCCCGCCGAAATCCTGCCTGAGATTGTTCCGGCGGGCGCACGCCTGGGCCCGATTCGTGGTGACGTGGCCGAGGAGGCCGGGCTTGCACCGGACACTCCGGTTTTCGCCACCGGAGGTCACGACACGGCCTCCGCCGTTGCCGCCGTGCCAGCCGAACGAGGGTTTGCCGAGGGCGGATGGTGTTACATCTCTTCGGGCACATGGTCCTTGATGGGCGTGGAACTGGATGCGCCCATCATCAACGGCCGGTCGAGGGAAATGAATTTCACCAATGAAATCGGAGTGGAGGGCAAGGTCCGGCTATTGAAGAACATCATGGGGATGTGGCCGTTGCAGGAGTGCCGCCGGGCGTGGGAAAGCGAAGGCCGCGCTTACTCTTACGCGGAGCTGGCCGGGCTGGCCGCGGCGGCCCCCGCGTTTTCGGCGGTGATCGATCCGGATGCGTTTCTCGAGCCGGGCCACATGCCGGAGCGCATCGCGCGCTGGGCCATGGAGCATGGCGAGAAGCCGCCTTACGAACCCGGCGTGTTTGCTCGCGTCATTCTGGAGAGCCTTGCCCTTCGCTACCGTCAGGTGCTGGAAAGCCTGGAGGAACTCACGGGGCGGCCCATCAGCACGGTGCACATCGTGGGCGGCGGCTCGCGGAATGCGCTGCTGAATCAGATGGTGGCCGATTGCGCGCGACGCACGGTGGTGGCCGGGCCGGACGAAGCCACCGCCGCGGGCAACATTCTGGTGCAGGCAATGGGCGCGGGCGAGTTGGAGGGGCTGCCGGGCATCCGGCGCGTGATCCGGCGCAGCTTCCCTGTGGAAACATTTACGCCGCGTCCTGATCCGGAACGGTCCGGCTGGGACGCGGCGTATGAACGGTTTCTAAAGCTGAGGATGACGGCCTGAGCGGCCGCCGCGCTACTTCTTTTCGTTGCGCGAACTGATGATCTTGTCCACCAGGCCGTACTCCACAGCTTGCGGAGCTTCCAGAATGTAGTCGCGATCCACGTCGCGCTGGAGCTTGTCGAGCGGCTGGCCGGTGGCGTCGGAGAGAATCTTGTTCAGAATCTCGCGCATGCGCAGAATCTCTTTGGCGTAGATGTCGATGTCGGTGGCCTGCCCGCCAATGCCGCTGGCGTGGGGCTGGTGGATGAGCACGCGGGCGTTGGGCAGGGCGAACCGCTTCCCCTTCTTGCCGCTGGCCAGCAGCACCGCCGCCATGGAGGCCGCCTGGCCCACACAGTAGGTGACAATGTCGGGTTCCACGAGATTCATCGTGTCCAGAATCGCCAGTCCCGACGTGATCGAGCCGCCGGGCGAGTTGATATAGAGGGAAATGTCCTTTTCCGGATCTTCCGAGGCCAGAAAGAGCATCTGGGCGATCACCAGGTTGGCAACCTGGTCGTCGATCGGAGTGCCGATGAAGATGATATTTTCCTTCAGCAGGCGCGAATAAATATCGAAGGACCGTTCGCCGCGAGCGGTCTGTTCCACCACCATGGGCACCAATATGGAGTTCTTCATCTCGTAGTCAGAATGTGCGCTCGTTTTCACGAAAACCTCACTGTTGCTGCAAAGGGCGTAAGCAAGCTACCCGTTCAACGGGCCGCAAGCCCTTCTCTCCCTCATATTCTACGACACGGGTCCGCGGAGAGAGCCGGGATGACCGGAACGGGCGCAGCTCATTAGCGAGGGTGGTCGAACTCGGTAGCGTTGGGAATCAACCGGAAATACATCTCGTCGGAAATCGGACTCTGCCAGTGACCGGTCAATTTGGCCAGGCTCACGACCGCCAGAAAGAGGCCCAACGTCCAGGCGGCCATGGCGCGTTTGGTGACGCGGCGCTTCGCCGGCGCCTGCATCCACAACGTATCCGAGACTGGGCAGACATCCACGCACGCCTGGCATCCGATGCATTCGGCCGATTTGATCTGGATCAGCTTGTCCACCGGAAGATAAGAGGGGCAAGCGCGGGCGCAAGCGCCGCAGTCGATGCAGGAACTGGCGTTGCGCGTGATCCGCAGCGGGCTGGCCAGCGACAACAGCCCCATCAGCGCGCCATAGGGGCACAGGTAACGGCACCAGAAGTTGCGGATCGCCAGCGAACCCGCCACCAGCACGGCAATCACGATGGCGGCCGTTTGGCCCATGTGGCGGAAGAAGTTCAGCATCTTCACATCGGCGATCAGACCGTAGGGCGACTGAAGAAATGCCGCCAGACCCACGGCGCTCATGCTCACGACGGCGTACAGGAACAATCCCAGCAGGATGTACTTGAGCGACCGCAAGGGAATGTCCAACCACTTCCACGGCTTCACGCCGAAACGAAGCCGCTTCTCCCCAAACCGCCATAAGGCTTCACAAATGGTTCCCACAGGGCAGAGCCAGCCGCAAAACGATTTGCGCAACAGCAGCGACAGCGTGGCAAAGGTGACAAACAGCACCATTGCCGCCGGGTGGATGGCCGGAATCTCGCCCGTGTGGAGGAAGAGTTTCAGGTTCATCATGCCGGCGATCGGCAGCCAGCCTTCCACGCCTGCCGGACGTTCGAACGAAGCGAAACGGACACCGGTTTCAAACTGACGGACCCAAGAATAAAAGGACCACCCCAGCCAGAGGTTCAGCGCAAGGAACCCCCACTGCACCCAGCGGCGGATTCCCTTCGCCGGATCCTCGACAGGACGCGATTGCAACGTGCGTCCATCGCGGCTCTTGAAGCCACGTCCCTCGGGAGAGGAGGGCGGCGCGAGGGTGGGCGTCATGACACTTCCAGAGTGCAACCGAAGGGCCATAAAGGGCAGTGACCCTCGTCACAGGCGGCAGCCACGCGGAGGCCGCGCTAGTCTGGAGATGTGACACGTCTATGCTGGCTGCTGACCATGCCCCTCCTGCTGAATGCGGCGGACCTCGATCGGGACGGCCTGGACGATGCCGAGGAGCAGGCTCTCCTGGAGCAGTTCCTACCCCGCTTCCATTTGGACCGGAAGGAGTGCGACGTGTCGCCCGCCGAATTTCTGCCGGGCGCCACACCTCGCCCCGGAGAGCGAAATGGGACCATCTACGGCCAGGCGTTCCCGGTGGAGCGGCAGCGTGAGGGGCAATGGGTGGAGCTACATTATCACCACCTTTGGGCGCGTGACTGCGGCCGTGGAGGACATGACCTGGACGCGGAGCATGTGTCGGCTCTGGTCAGTCGGACAGGGGGTGTGTGGCGCGCTGAATATTGGTATGCGGCCGCTCATGAAAGTACGGTATGCGATGTGAGTATGGTCAGGAAAGCGGGAGTGGAGGCGCGCGCCGAGGTTTGGATCTCCTCCGGGAAGCATGCCTCGTTCCTGAGCAAGGAGAGCTGTAACCGGGGTGGTTGCGGCGGCGACAAATGCCAGGAGACGAAGGTACTGCATGTAAAGCGGCTGGTGAACGTGGGCCAAAAGGATGCCCCGATGCCAGGCTTTGAGTGGGTGCTTTCTACCCAGTGGCCCCTGGCAGAAAAGCTCGATTCAGATTTTCATGAGTATTTACTCACTTCAGCAGATGCCAATGAGGGCCTGGTCCGTGCGTCAGAAAGCGTAAAAGGCTCTCAAACCACTCTGGCTGTTGGAAAAAAGCCCGTAGACGCAGTCGATACTGCCGTTCGGAAAACGGACGGCGCGCTGGAAGCCGGGGCGTCGGAGACGGCTGGATTTCTCAGGAAGGCTGCTCGCGGCGTAGGACGGTTCCTGGGAAAGGTGCGTTAACGGCTGACTTCGATGGGGAACTCTCCCAGCCTGCGTGAGCCAAGCAGTATCGTTACTTGTGTCGGACCGTTTGGATAAGTATGTGGTAACTCAAAATTAACTTCGTGACGGGGAGGGCGAGGGTCAACACAGAAGTGATCCAAGGTCTGGATACAAACACCCCCGGCGCTTATGGAAAGAAGTTCCGGACTCTCCACCTCTTCGAGGATTGCTTTCACCGAACCAGTCACCACTCGTGAACCCGACAACAAGTCGATGCCATCCGTGACCGATAGCACACGGGGTACCAGGGGTCCGGGCGAGATGAGACGTACAAGCGCCTGGGCGCGTTCAGGCGTCCCAGCGGCATATAAAGACACGGGCCCTAACCCGGTTGGCAACCCTTCCGGCAATTCGATGTTCAATTGCCTGATCCCGTCAAATTCCACTGGTCCAAGATAAGTAAGTACACAGATTTTATTACAAACACTTACCTTCAAATGATTTAGGTCGGCGTTGTCCGGCAGCCCTCCCAGCCAGAGGGAGAGCACAGCGAAGCGGCCCCGGACAGGGGCAGCCGGTTCGCTGGAATGGGCATTCGTGACACGATGGATCCGAACGGCACCAGATGTGTTGGCTTCGAGGGTGGGGCGGCGCAAGGTAGCCCACATGTATTGCGTGTCTGCCCCCTCCAGAGCAAGTAGCTGCAAATTTTTTGAAAGTGACCACTCGCGAATATCATCAGGTGGAATCCGTACACCGCTCCAGGTGTCGTACTGGCGTGCCGTTTGCGGTAGGCCGTTGATTTGGACACGGATAATGCCGCCGGGTCTTAGCACACGAGCAGCTTCGTCTAAATAGCCCATCACCACCTCGCGGCTGGGAATGTGCTGGAAAACGGCGTAGGAATAGATGAAGTCGAAGGAGGAGTCGGCGAAGGCTTCCAGGTTCGAATTCGGAGCGTGGTGCGGGTGGGCGTGGGGCACGCCGGCCAGGTTGGCGCGGGCGCGGGCAATCATCCCGTCGGAGATATCCACGCCGTGGATCTCGCCAAAGTGGTGCGACAGGGGGCGCATGAGGCGGCCCGGGCCGCAGCCGATCTCCAGAGCCCGCCGTGCTCCTGGCAAGGCCGGCGGCAGTCTTTTTACCTCGCGGAGAAGTCCGGCCACCTGCTCCGCGCCTGTGTCGAAGAACTCATCGCCAGTCTGGTTCCGGCGGCCAAAGGCAACATAATAATGCGCGTCTTCGTCGGCGCGGGCGTTCCAATCCTCGCGCATCAGGGTGCGGACGGCGTCGAGCGAATTAGGGCCTGATGCGGACATGGTTACTTCACTTCCGGCATGGGCAATACGCGGTACTCATCGCCTTGTGTGGGGGCTGTGGACCTGCCGGGCATTGTTAGCGCCGGGTCGTCTTTGGCCGTGACATCGGTGCATGTGTTCCCGCGGGACGTGAGCGTGGATGGATTCACGTTCGGGGCATAGAGAATGCAGTTAGCCTTCATCTGGAAGCCGGTGATGATGTTGTTCTCGATCAGAATGTTTTCGGCGGGATCGGGCCGTTCGGCCCGCTGGCCCAGATAGATTCCCGCCCGCATCACGTCGGGTTCGTTCGGGAAGGCCACGCAACCGAAGTCGGCTTTTCGTTCGTTGCAGTGGGCCCGGTTCAGGTTCAACAGGCGGTTGTTCAGAATCTTATGTCCCGAGCCGATCACGAACAGACCGCCAAACTTCATGCCGTCAAAGACATTGTCACGGACGACGATAAGCTGCGAACGCATCTCGGGGAAGGTATTGTTCATCACCAGACCGAAGTGGCCCTGCGGGTAATCCTCGGGACGGCCGCGGTTGATGCAGGTGTTGCCGGACACCGTGCCGTCGTGGAAACCGTCCAGGTCGAAGCACTTCCCGTTCACTTCCTCGAAGGTGTTGCCGGAGTAGTTGGACTCGTCCACCTTGCCCGCGGTGTCCACGCCCACGGGAGTGCCGCCGTTCTCCACATCCACGATGTCGACCGGATAGCCGATCAACTTGCCCCTATTGGCGATCACTTGAACACGGTTGGCGTGACCCACCTGGACGGCGTCCCGGCCGATGGTGTGGAAAGTGTTCCCCTTGATGAGGCCGTTCGTGTTGCGCGGAGAGTTGTAGCGGGAATGGGTCCAGACACCGTTGCCGAGCACCTTGTCGAAGGTGGAATCGAGCACCTCCCAGCGGTCGCTTCCTTCTTCAATGAGGATGCCGCCGGAGGTATTGTTCCGGCCGTGCGAATTCCGTGACCCCGAGTTGATGACCGCCACCTTTTCGATGCGGACATTCCTGGATCGCGACACCAGCACAGGGAAGGTGGCGATGTCGCGGAAGGTAACACCGCTCACCAGAACGCCCTCGCCGCCGTCGATGGTGATGCCGTTGTTCTGGAAATGAGTGATGAAGGGCACATCGCTGGGCGGCATGTTCACTGGCAGGGTGCTGGCGCTGGCGCCTGAACCTTCCATGACGAAGCCGCGGAAGCGTACGTTCTTGCAGGAGCGGCAACGGAAGAACGCAGGACCTTGAAAGTCAGCGCTGCCCCGGATGACAGTCTCTTTTGAGCCGATCAGTTCGAGGTTTTGGACGGCTGGCGTGATTTCGATGGGGTGTGCCAGTTCCAGCACGCCCTTGGGCAGATACACCTTGCCGCCCTGCGCAACTAATTTCTCGAACTTTTGAGCCGGAGTGGAGCACCCGGTCAACATCAGGAACGAGATGCCTCCGAGCAGCCAGATGAGTCTCATGTAAACGCTATTCTATCGTTGATGGCATTACGATTCCGTGAAGCGTCCGTGGATGGACTGTCGCCCGTGACGGTCGAGTTGCCCGCCGGATCCGTGGTGGGGCTGGTGGGCGAGGAGTCGGCGGCCATGACAGCGATTCTGGAACTGGCGGGAGGCGTGCGGCGGCCGGAGCGGGGCGGCGTGACGGCCGACGGCGCGCAGGTATGGGCCGGTCCCGGCGAGGAGTGGCCGGAGGAGGCGGCGGTGTTGGCGCTACCCCACCTGCTCTCGCGCAGCGGCTGGCAGGAGAGGGTGCGCCAGCGTGCGCGGCTGGAGGAGTTGCGCCGGGCCGGGACGGTAGTGGTGTGCAGCAGCCACGAACCGGAACTGCTCACGGCGGTGTGCGACGAAGTGTGGTGGATTGATGGCGGGGCGGTTGCCGCGCGCGGGGCGGCGCCCGAGGTGCTGGCGTTGTACCGAAGGGCGTCGATGGAAAGGGTGCGCACCTGGGCGGCCGGGCGGAGCGCCGTGCTACACCCTTCGCTGCGCCGGGGCGACGGGCGGGCCGTTCTGGAAGCGGTGGAAACATTGGATGGTGAGGGCCGGACGGCGGTGGTGTGGCGCAGCGGCGAACCGGCGGCGGTGCGTGTGCGGGTACGGTATCAGGCGGCCGTCGAGGATCCGGTGGTGGGCATTATGATCCGGACGCGAATCGGCTTCGAGGTCTTCGGCACGAACACGGAACTGGAGCAGATCACTCTGGGACCCTGCTCGGCGGGTGACGTGCGTACGGTGGTGTTCCGGTTCTCCTGCGCGCTGTGCCCGCAGGAGTACACCCTGACAGCGGCCTCGCACGACCGGGATGGGGTCTGGCACGACTGGATGGAGGATGCCGTGGCCTTCTCCGTGGCCGACACGCGTTATACGGCAGGCGTGGCCAACCTGCGGGCGGAAGTGACAGTGGAAGGCCGGTAAGCGCTGCCGTCTATTCGAGCACGAAGGCGGGCGTAAGACCGTTCAGCAGCGAAAAGGTGCTGGTGACATCCTCGACGTCGGCCGCGGCTGAGTCCATTTTCCCGGAGAACAGGGCGGGCTGCACGGAGACGCGGAAGTCGCGCATTTCCAGGCGTCCGAACTGGAATACGGGGAAACGGGCGCGCTCGGTAGGTGTCTTCTCCTGCACGACGTAGCGCGAGCGAAGAGCCGTTTTCACGGCGCGCTCCCACATTCCCTGTTCCAGGGTGGCGCCGTCGAAGGTGTGCAAATCACTGCCGGTATCGAGCGGGCGTAACTGGAGACTCTCCTTGTTCCGGACGACCCATTCCGGAAGGTCCACCTGCTCGTTGCCGCGCGTTGTTTTCGCGTTCGCCATGAAGCGGGTCCAGGGAATGTGCTGCCGCAGCAGTTTGCGTTCGGCGGCGGGAAACTGGGCCAGTATGGTTTCGTCGCCGAGCAGAGCCAGAATCGTCGCTTTGCCGGCCACCTCGGCGCGGAAGCTGTTCACCATGCAGATGGCATGGTCGCGGTAGGCGCGCAGCAGGGGATGATTCAGATCGGAACGCACCAGCAGTTCCTGCGCCGACACACGGCGGTAGACGATGTCGATGGTGAAGTCGCCTCGCCGGAGTTCGCCGTTGCGATATTCCAGTTGCTCGGGCGTTACCACTTCAGCCGGATAGCCGTTGGAGCGGAACAGTTCGGCCAGCAACAGGGCCTCGGTGCTGGGCGCCGCCTTCAAGGACTGGCGGAACTCAACCACGCCGATGCAGGGAAACTTCTTCTTGCCGTGCCCCTTGTAAGCCGCCAGTACGGACTGCAACAGCTTTTTCACCGACTTGCCGCGGGTGAACTTCAGGCGCTTGCGCAGTTCTTTCATCGGAGCGCTCTCATAGAAGAGGTCCGAAAGCTGCTCCGTGTAGACAATGCTGGCCGGCGGATCCGCGCTGACACCTGTAATAGAATGCCCCGCCGCCGGGCAGTTGGCGGTTAGTGTAATGGCTGCGGCCCGTCCGTGGGTATGATTGACGGCGGCGAGCATACGCTCGGCCGGAAGCAGTTGCAGGCGCGCCAGAAGAGCGGGGTCGGCGATAGCCTGTTCGCTGACACGGTCCATGGCCGCCGAAAGTACGGCGGCGGTCTTTTGCAGCGAATCGTACTGCCGCCGGCTGAGCAGGTGAGGGCGCAGAACAGGGCAAATCGCCCGGCCCCCCGGCATTAACTGCCGTTCGGCCAATTGTTTCTGCAGGGCGTGGGCCCAGGCCAAATCCTGATAGGCCGGCGAGTGGATTAGCCTGTCAAAGCGTGCTAAAGCCTCGTCGAGCTTGGTCATTTCGTTGGAGCGGATTGCTCAGAGTTATCGAACAGTATCTCACAATAATATGTGGTTGCCAAATCGACTGTAATGAAAGATTAACCGTAAAGCTATGACTCGTAGCACCTTACATCATTCTTGCAAGCTATTTTGCAAACTCTGCGAACAAGCCAATTGCCCACTGCACCCGTCGCCCGAATTGATTCGTCCATAATGGTAACGAATACGATGATGCGTCTTCGAAGCTCTCTTCTGCCACTTATCCTGCTTGCCACCACGTGTGCGTGGGGTGACGAAGGAATCTGGCTTTTCGACCGGTTTCCCAAGGCACGGGTCCAAAAGGCGTATGGGGTGACACTGCCGGATGCCCTGCTGGAACGGATCCGCGGCAGTTCCGTGCGCATGAACAATGGCGGTTCGGGCTCCTTTGTTTCGCACGATGGATTGATCTTCACCAATCACCATGTCGCCAGCGAATGCATCCAGCAGTTGAGCACAAAGGAAGCCGACTATCTGAAGAACGGTTTTCAGGCGGCCTCTCGCGACGCGGAAAAGCCCTGCCCGGACCTGGAGGTGAACGTCCTGCTGAAGACCGAGGATGTGACCGCGCAGGTGAAGGCGTCCAGCGAGGAAACCAAAGGGGATGCCGCCGTTGGGGGACGGCTGACGCGCGCTCGCATGGCGGCTATCGAAAAGCAGTGCGCCGACACGACGGGCAACCGCTGCGACGTGGTCACGCTCTATTCGGGCGAGGTGTTTCACCTCTACCAGTACAAGAAGTACACCGACGTGCGGCTGGTATTCGCACCGGAAAACGCCGTGGCGATGTTTGGCGGCGATCCGGACAACTTCACTTACCCGCGCTTTTGCCTGGACATCAGCTTTCTGCGCGCGTACGAGAACGGCACGCCCGCGCGAGTGGCGCAATATCTGCCTTGGTCGCGCCGGGGCGCGCGCCAGGGAGAGTTGACGCTAGTGAGCGGACACCCCGGAACCACTGGACGGCTGGCGACGATGTCCGAACTTATGTTCGACCGCGATGTGGCCTACCCCTTCGCGGTGGATTCGCTGCGATCGTTGATTGACAGCCTGCTTGCCTACAGCGCCACGAGCGCCGAGCACAAGCGCATTGCCGCCGACGACCTGTTCAGCTTTCAGAACTCCTACAAGGCGTACTCGGGCTTCCTCGCCGGTTTGCGCGACCCGGACCTGATGGCGCTGAAACGCGACGAAGAGCAGACCCTGCGCTCCTATGCCGCGTCGGATGCGAAGCTGGCCAAGTCCTATGGCGGGACGTGGAACGCCGTGGCGGCCGCCTATGCCGGGTTCGCCACCTTTTACAAACCCTATTCGCTGCTGGAGAAATCTCCGGCCCGAGGCTCCACGCTGTTTGCCCTGGCGCGCACGCTGGTGCGCATGCGCGAGGAAGGTGCGAAGCCCAACGAAAGCCGGCTGCGCGATTACCGCGAAACGGCCCTGCCGCCGAAAAAGCAGTTCATCGAATCCACGCTGCCGGTGTATCCCTCCTACGAGACGCTGGTGGTTGCTCACTATCTGCGGACGCTAAGAGACACCCTGGGCGCGGACGACGCCACTGTGAAATCCGTGCTGGGGGGGCAGTCACCGGACGATGCCGCGCGCCACTATGTGGAAGGCTCGAAGCTGGGCGGCGTGGAGTTCCGCAAGCGGCTGCTGGTTGACGGCGCGGCGCTCGATGCGAGCCACGATCCGATGCTCGAACTGGCGCGGCGCATCGACCCCGAGGCGCGCCGCCTGCGCACGCGGTTCGAGGACAAGGTGGAGTCGGCCATCCTGGAAAGCGCCTCGAAGATCGCCCACATCCGCTTCGCCAGGTACGGCGCCGAGGCCTATCCGGATGCCACGTTCACGCTGCGCCTTAGTTATGGGCCGGTGAAAGGCTACCGGAACGCGGAAGGGAAGGAGGTACCGTTTCAAACCACCTTCGCCGGACTCTTCCGCCGCGCCACGGGCAACGAACCGTACGCGCTTCCGCAACGCTGGCTGGCAGCCAGGAAGAGGTTGCGGCTGAACACACAGTTCGACTTCGTCACCACTGCCGACACGCACGGCGGCAACTCCGGTTCGCCCACGGTGAACGTGCGCGGACAGGTGATCGGCATTCTCTTCGACGGCAACATCGAGAGCCTGCCGAACCGTTTCGTCTACCGGGACCGCCGCGAGCGTAGCGTACACGTCTCGACGGCGGGCATCACCGAGGCGCTGCGCACGGTGTACGGGGCATCCGCGCTACTGCGTGAGCTTGGTCATTGAAAGAGGGATCATGCGAGCCCCGTCGCTGGTCCTCACCCTGCAAAGCCATTTTGTAAATAGTCCGCCTCCCCATTCCCCGCCGCACCGGGCTATTCGGTAAAATAGGCGGGATTTCCAACTGGGACACTAAAGGAGAACACCGCAGATGAAGAAACCGGTACTGGGCATTGCCTCACTGGCGCTGATGGGAGGCTTCCTGTTAGCCGAGTCGATTGACCCGCCACAGGCCCACATCGACTGGATGAAGGGCGTGGCCAAAGCCACGGGCCGCATGAAGAAGGGCGAAGACGTAGAGAACAACGCCAAGCACGTCGCCGACACCATGGCCAAAGTAGGCAAGTTCTACTCTGAAAAGAAGCTGCCTGCTGGCGTGAAAGCGAGCGAGGAGGGCGTAACGGCTGCCAATGCGATTGCCAAGGCAGCGGCTGGCGGCGACACGGCGGGCGTACAGGCCGGCATGCGGGCGTTGGGAGGCAGTTGCAAGGGTTGCCATGACGTGCACCGGGAAAAGATCTCGGACACGGAAAACAAGATCAAGTGGTAGGCGCCGCGAGACGGCGGTTTTCAGGTGATTCTAAGGGGACGGGCGAGGCCGGAAGGTCAACTCGTCCCCTTTTGCATGGGTGAAGCTCCAGGGGATCTCGTGGCCGCCGAAGTAAGAGGGCCAGCGGTCGCGATAGTGGCCCGACAGCACGAGCCCGCTCTGCCCCGTGGGCGTGGTGAGCGTGGAGCGATCCCAATCGGCCAGGTCGGCCACCATGCGCATGGACGGGCCCATCTTTCCTGCGAACTGGAAGACAGTGGTTGGCGAACCCGGAATGGCCACGGGACCGATGGTGAACAACCAGCCGGCATACTTCAGGCCGCCGAGCAGCGGATGAGAGAGCTTCAACTGGTTCCTGCTGCCGTAGCGCCAGCGGCCGGGGTTGAGCGTCAGCAGCCGGTCGCCTTCGGCCAGCGCCGCGGTGAAGGAGCGGAGCAGCAGGGCATCGTAGTCGCCGAACCATTCTTTGGGACGTTCGCGCAGCAGGCGCTCAACCACGGCGCGCCCGATGGACTCGTTGTACGCCTGGCCCCGGCCTGGAGCGGCACGCTCGATGATGGCCTTGCGCAGGTGGGTGAAAGTAAGTTCGACGATGTAGGGCTGGGGCAGGTCCGGTGACATGAGACCGTTCCAGTGGGCCAGCAGTTCGCTCGCCTCCATCATGGCCGGGTTGGACGCGCCCCGCGCCTTGCCCACGCGGGCCAACTCGCGTGCCAGGTAGTGGGAGAACGCCGAATAGACATCGCGCTGGATGCTGGCCATGCCCGCGGCGTCCCACTTGGGGCGTTTTTCGAGACGGTCGCGAATCTGGCGCGCGCGGTAGTGCGGCGCGAAGTAGCCTGCGGCGGCGTACTTGTAATTTGCCGGGAACGGATTCTCGTTGGCGGAGATCACGAAGCCCGAAGGCGGGTTCATATAGGACGGCAGTTCTTCAAACGGAATGTAGCCCTTCCACTCCATCTGTCCCGAGACGCCGTCGGCGGGAACGTCGCCTGTATAACCTTCGCGGATGGGCAGGCGGCCCGAAGCCTGATAGCCGGTGTTCCCCTCGCGGTCGGCGTAGATGAAGTTCTGGGCCGGTCCGGCGTAGCGCGATACGGCTTTGCGGAATTGGTTCCAGTTGGAGGCCTGGTTGATCTCGATAAAGGGGAAGGTGAAGCCGCCCGGTTCGGTTGCCGTCCAACGCAGCGCCAACTGTTCACGGCCCTCGACGGCGATGATGGGACCATGACGCGTGCTGACGATGGTGACCGGCACCGGCGAACCGCCGCGCACGTTCACCACCTCCTGTTCGATGCGCAGACGCTCCAATCCGTTCTCGAACCGCGCCACCCCGGCAGCCAGGCTGACCTGTTCGCGGTAGAGATCGGAGACATCGAAATGGAGGTTCGTGGTGGACCAGGCGATGGAATCGTTATGTCCCAGAATGACGGCGGGCGAGCCGGGGATCGAGACGCCGGTGACGTTCAACCCCGGCGCTTCCAGGTGAACCGGATACCAGATGCCCGGCAGCGTGAATTCCAGGTGGGGGTCTCCGGCCAGCAGCGGCTTGCCGCTGACGGTGTGCGCGCCGGAAACCGCCCATGCGTTCGAACCGGGCTGCGGCTCCAGACCCGTACGCAGCGGGAAAAGCTGGTTCACCAGGGCCGGTTCCCCGGCGTCGAGCATCGAGCTTTTCAGCAGCTCCTCGCGGTAGCTGAGGCTGAGCGTGCGCGCCATCTCCATGCCGGCCAGCACGGTGTCGGCGATGGACCACGGCGCCGGGTCGTACTTGAGCAACGCGAATTCAACCGGCAAACGGCCTGCGTTCTCTTGTAAATATTGGTTCACACCGCGGGCATACGCGGAGAGATACAGCCGTTCGGCGGGCTGTAGCACGCGGACGTGCATTTCGGCCGCCCGGCGCATCCGAAGTCGGCGCGTATCGAGATCGGAGGCCAGCGCCCGTCCCCCATACAGCGCGGCCATCTCGCCGGCGGCCATGCGGCGTATAGTGTCCATTTGGAAGATACGCTCCTGCGCCGTAATGTAACCCTGCACGAACAAGGCATCCTCGATGGAAGCGGCCTTGATGTGCGGAACGTCCTGCGCGTCGCGCGTGACGGTAACGGGTGCGCGGACGCCGGTGACGATCGTGCCGTTTGTGGCCGGCAGCACGCGCCATGCGTACCACCAGACGGCGCCCAGCGCCGCCAGCATGGCCAGACCAATCAAAACATTGATATATTTAAGGAACCGGCTCAATTGTCACCCGTTTGGCCCCGTCAAGCCGCGTCCCTCCTGCTTGGATACGCTCGCACCGGGCAATCTTCATGGATCTCCATCTAGGATACCGGCTTCTCCTGCTACTGCTGATCATCGCGGCGAACGCCTTTTTCTCCGCCGTGGAGGTGGCGCTGCTGGCGGTGCGGCCTTCGCGCTTGAAACAACTGAGGGAAGAGGGCGTACCCGGAGCGCAGACGGCGCTGGAACTGTTGGAAAACCCGGAGCGTATGCTCTCCGCCGGACAGGTGGGCGTCACCATCGCCAGCCTCGGGCTGGGCTGGGCGGGCGAATCGACCGTGCACGGATTGCTGCTGACGCTGCTGGCCGGCGCCGCGCAGTACGTGCCGGAACCCGTGCTGCACGGCGCGAGTTTCGCCATCTCCTTCCTCGGCATCAGCTATGTCCACGTGGTGATTGGCGAGGTGGTGCCGAAGAACATCGCCATGGAGAAATCGGACCGCATGGCGGCCCTGCTGGCACCGCCGCTGATGGTCTTTATCCGGCTGAGCGGTCCGTTCATCACGTTGATCGAGCGCAGTTCCGTGTACGTCTCGCGCCTGCTGGGGGCGGGCAGCGGGTCTCATGCGCCCGGCACGCATTCACCCGAGGAGTTGAAGTACATTCTGTCGGCGTCGCGAAAGCACGGGTTGCTCGAACCGTTCGAGGAAGATGCGATGCACCGCCTGCTGGATCTGCGCGACCTGATCGTGCGCGAGATCATGGTGCCGCGCAACCATTTCGCCAGCATCCCCATCACCTCGACGCTCGATGAGGTGCTGAAGTCGTTCAGCGACGCGAAATTCTCTCGGATTCCGGTGTATGAGCGCGACCCCGAGAACATTCATGGCATCGTCTATGCCAAGGACATGCTGGAGGTGTGGCAACAGCGCCGCCTGGCCATCGAACGCCGCTATCCGCCCGTGCCGTTCGACCTGAGCCGCTACTTGCGGAAGCCGCTCGTGGTGCCGGAAACAAAGCTGCTGCCGCGGTTGATCGACGAATTCCGCCGTTCGCACGCCCACATGGCGCTGGCCGTGGACGAATTCGGCACCGTGGTGGGACTGGTCACTCTGGAAGACGCCATGGAGCAGGTGTTCGGCGAGATCGAGGACGAGCATGACGTGCGTCTGCCTCCACTGCCCGCGGCCTGGGACGTGCTGGAACTCGACGGCGCCATTCCGATTCGCGACCTGGAAACGATGTACGGCATCGAGTTGCCGTCGCAGACGGGCTTCGAGACCCTGGCCGGGTTCCTCATGTTCCGGCTGGGCGAGATCCCCGAAACGGGCGCTGCCGTGGTGCAGGGCGAACGGCGCTTCACCGTGTTGGAGATGGACCGCAATCGCGTGGCCCGCGTGCGCATCGAGCAAATCCAGGAAGACACGGCAGGCGGCGAAGAGACCCTGGCTTGAGCGCGGCTTCCCGCGTGTGGTCTACTGGCTCACATGAGAAGCTTCGTCCTCGCCGTCTCCCTGGCGGCGTTGGCTGCCGCCGCCTCCGCCCAGGTAAAGGTCACGCAAGGCTCGGACCGCGTGATGGTGGACATCGACGGCAAGCCGTTCACCGCGTTGTTCACAAGCGCCGCAGGCACAAAACCGTATCTGCATCCGCTGCGCGCCGCTTCCGGCGTCATCGTGACTCGCGTCTGGCCAATGGAAGAAAAAGAAGGCGAAGCCAAGGACCATATCCACCACCGCGGGTTGTGGTTTTCCCATGGCGACGTGAACGGCTTCGACTTCTGGGCCAACGACCCTTCGCAGCAAAAGGGCAAGCAGGGGATCATCCGCACCAAGCGGATCACGGACTTGAAGAGCGGCAAGAAGGAAGGTACGGTCGCCGCCACCTTCGAATGGGTGACCCCTGCCGGCAAGGTGCTGGTCAACGAGGCCCGGACGATGACCTTCTATTCCCACCCTACACTCCGGGTGATTGACTTCGACATTCTGCTCACCTCCACCGAGCCGGCCAAGTTTGGCGATACGAAGGAGGGAACCTTCGCCATGCGCCTGACGGCGCCGTTGGACGGGCGGCACACCGGCAGGATGACGAGTTCCACGGGCGCCGTGGGAGAAAAACAGGTGTGGGGCAAGGCATTCCCATGGGTGGATTACGCCGGTACGGTGGAAGGCCAGCCGCTGGGCGTGGCCCTCTTCGACCATCCGGGCAATCCGAAACACCCCACGTTCTGGCACGCCCGCGATTACGGCCTGTTTGCCGCGAACATCTTCGGCGAACACGATTTCTTCAACGACAAGACGCGCGACGGCTCTCTGACGTTGAATCCGGGTGCCACGTGGCGCTTCCGCTACCGGGTGGTCATTCACCCCGGCGATACCGCTTCGGCCGGCCTGGCCAAGCAATATGGCGACTGGGTGAAGAAGACAAAGAAGTAACGGCCCGCCGGGAACGGCGAGAGACGTTGTCACCTTTTCCCGCGGTCCGCATCCTGGATTGTCGAGGATAAGGAAATGACTGTTGACCGGTATTTGCGCATGATCGCCGGCACGATGGTGTTGGCGACGCTGGCTCTGGGCCACTATGTGAACCAGAACTGGTACTACTTCACCGCTTTCATCGGGTTGAACCTGTTTCAGTCCGCCTTTACCAACTGGTGCCCGATGATGGCCCTGCTCCGCAAACTGGGAGTGAAGGGCTGATGCATCCATCGGCGCACGAATAAACCATAGAGGAAGAGCCGGACATGACGTGGTTCACGGGCATGGTGGGAGTTGTGTGTCTGGGAGGGCCTCTGCTGTGGGCCCAGCCGATCAGCGTGCGCGAGGCGGCGCGCATGGCCGTCGAGAAGCACCCCGCGGCACAGGCGGCCGGGGCCGGCGTGCGGGCGGCCGAAGCACGCCTGGAGCAGGCGCGGACGGGTTATCTGCCCCGGTTGAGCTATCAGGAATCGTGGCAGGCGTCGAACAATCCCGTGTTTGTCTTCTCCACGCTGCTCGTGCAGCGGCGCTTCACCGAAGCCAACTTCGCCATTGGCTCGTTGAACCGGCCGGGCGGCGTGCACAACTTCCAGTCGCTGGTAAGCGCCGAGCAGCCCATCTATGACGGCGGACAGACGCGGCGGCAGGTGAGGACGGCGGAGTTGGGCGTCGGCCTGGCGAGCGAGCAGCGGGCACTCAGCGACATGGAGCTGGTGGCCGGAGCGGCCCGCGCCTACTACGGAGCGCTCCTGGCCGGGGAGGCTCTCGGCGTGGCCGAAGCATCGCGTGCCAGCGCCGAGGCGGACCTCCAACGCGCCCTGGCGCGGCGCGACGCGGGCATGGCGACCGAAGCCGACGTGCTTTCGGTCCGGGTTCATCTGGCCGCCGTGCGCGAGCAGACGATCGTGCGCCGCTCGGAGCGCGATGTGGCCCGCGCGGCCCTGAACGAAGCATTGGGGCGGCCTCTGGACGAGCCGCTCGAATTGAGTTCGAAGCTGCGCCCGGTTGCCGCGGCCGCCGTGTCCGGCGAACGGCAGGCCCGCCGCGCGCAGGCCGTCCGGCCCGAGGTGAAACAGGCTGGACTCGCCGTGGAGATGAGCCGTGTGCAGGAGTCCGCCGCGCGCAGCGCCTATCTGCCACAGGTCACCGCGCGCGTGGCCGGCGAGGCCAATCGGGGCCAGTTCGTCCGCCAATACGGCGGGAACTGGTTCGCGGGCGTCAGCCTGCGGTGGAATATTTCGAGCCTGTACACGAGCAGGGGCGCCATTCGCGAGGCCGTCGAGACCGAACGCGCGAGCGAGGCGCGGAAACGGCAACTGGAAAGCGGCATCGCGCTGCAAGTGAAGGCGGCGGAAGCCCGCTTGGAAGCCGCGCGGGAGCGGACCATGACTGCCGAGGCCGCCGTGGCCGAAGCAGCCGAAAGCCTGCGCATCACGCGCGACCGCTATGAGAACGGCCTGGCGACCGTCACTGACCTGCTGCGTACCCAGAATGCGCACCTGGAGGCGGGGTTGAGACGTGTCATGGCGGTGCACGATCAGTGCGTGGCCGCGGTGCAAGTGGAGCTGGCCAGCGGAACGCTGACGCCGGAGTCGGAGGTTTTGCAATGAAAGCCGGATTGTTGGCGGGCCTGGCGCTCGCGCTGGCCGCGTGCGGCGGCGAGGAACCCGCGCCGCAGGGCGGGAAGAAGGGAGGGCCCTCCGTGCCCGTGCACACCGTGGCCGCGGCGCGTACCGAATGGAGCGACGACGTGGAGGTGAGCGGAACGGTTCGTGCGCGGCAAACCGGAGTGGTGGCGAGCCGCACGATGGCTTATGTGCGCGACGTGAGCGTGCGCGTGGGTGACACGGTGCGCGCCGGGCAGGTGGTGGTGAGGCTGGAGGCCAGGGAACTGGAGACGGCCGTGCGGCAGGCCGAGGCGATGGATGCCGAGGCCCGCGATGCCCAGGCCGAGGTGGTACAGGCAGTGGCCGCGGCCCAGGCGCAATTGGATCTGGCAACGGTGACCCACCGGCGCATGTCGGATCTGTTCCAGCGAAAATCCGTGACACAACAGGAATTAGATGAGGCGGCAGCGCGGTTGCGCATGGCCGAGGCCGCTGTCCAGGGCGCCAACGCCAAGCGCAACCAGGTGGAGGCGCGCGGAAGGCAGACCGCCGAAGCCGTCGCATCGGCGAAGATTCAACGCGGCTACCTGGAGGTGAGCGCGCCGTTCGCCGGCCGCGTCATCGAACGCAGCGTGGAGCCGGGGAACCTGGCCACGCCCGGCCAGCCACTGCTGCACATCGAACAGGCGGGTGTCTATCGTTTGGAGGCTCCCGTGGAGGAATCGCTGCTCGGCACGATCCGGCTGGGGGATCGCGTGCCGGTGTGGCTGGATGCGGCCGGCGTTGAGGTACAGGGCCGCGTCGGGGAGATCGTGCCCGCCGTGGATGCGGCCTCGCGTTCGTTCACGGTGAAGCTCGATCTACCCGGAAACGTGACGCTACGCTCCGGCATGTCCGGCAAGGCCCGCTTCCCGCGCGGCAAACGGCAAGCCTTGACCGTACCGGCGGCGGCGGTGCGAACGGAGGGTTCGCTGCGCTATGTGATGACCGTCGCCGGGGGCGAAGCGCGCCTGCGCCTGGTGACGCTTGGCGCGGCCCGCGGCGGCGCCGAAGAGGTGCTCAGCGGCCTTTCCGAAGGCGAACGTATCGTTTCGCCCCTGCCTGCTTCCCTGGCCGATGACGCTGCGGTGGAGGTGCGCTGATGGGAACCGTGCCGGGGAAACTGGGCGCGGCGGGACGCATCGCCCAGGCGTTCATGCATTCACCGCTGACGCCGTTGTTCATTGTGTCGGCTCTGGCCGCGGGCCTGTTCTCCCTGGTGAATCTGCCGCGCGAAGAGGAGCCGCAGATCATCGTGCCGATGATCGACGTCTTCGTCGGCATGCCGGGCGCGACGGCCCGCGAAGTGGAAGAGCGCGTCACAACGCCGATGGAAAAGCTGCTGTGGGAGATTCCCGGCGTCGAGTACATCTACACAACCTCGAGTCCCGGCGGCGCCCTGGCCATCGTGCGGTTCAAGGTGGGTGAGGACGAGGAGAAGAGCATCGTCCGGCTGAATCAGAAAATGTTCGCCAACTTCGACCTGATTCCTCCCGGCGCCACTCAGCCGCTCATCAAGCCGCGATCCATCGACGACGTGCCGGTGCTCGCACTCACGCTGCACGGCAAGGGCTATGACGGTTACCGCCTGCGCACCCTGGCGGCGCAGGTGCATGACACCATCAAGCAGACGCCGGACGTGTCGGCGGTGACATTGATCGGCGGACAGCGCCGCCAGTTGAAGGTGACGCTCGATGGCGCGCGCCTGGCGGCTTATGCGATCGCTCCGGGGCAGGTACCGCGGGCGCTGGGAGCCGCCAATCAGCGCCTGAGCGCGGGCAAGCTCTCCGCGGCGGACCGTGAGTTCGTGCTGGAGGCGGGTGACTTCCTGCGCACGGCGGACGATGTGCGCGGCGTCGTGATCGCGGTGGCCAACGGAAAGCCCGTATATGTACGCGACGTCGCCCTGGTGGAAGATGGCGGCGAGGATCCCGTGCAGTACGTTCAGCACGGCACGAGCCACGGGTTCGCTCCGGCCGTGACCATCGCCGTGTCCAAGCGCAAGGGCACGAACGCCATCGACGTGGCGCATCGCGTGTTGCAGCGCGTGGAGGCTTTGCGCGGGCGCGTGGTGCCGTCCGATGTCGAAATGACGGTGACGCGCAACTATGGCGAAACGGCGGCCGAGAAGTCGAACGAGTTGCTCTATCACATGGGCATCGCCGTGGTGAGCGTGAGCATCCTGATCGCGCTGGCGCTGGGACTGCGCGAGGCGCTGATCGTGTTCCTGGCGATTCCGGTGACGCTGGCGCTAACGCTGACCGTGTTCTACCTCTACAGCTACACGCTGAACCGCATCACGCTGTTCGCACTGATCTTCTCCATTGGAATCCTTGTCGATGACGCCATCGTCGTCGTCGAAAACGTGGTGAGACATCGCCGCCTGCCGGGCAGCGGAAGAAAATCGCTCTCGCAAATCACCGTCGAGGCCGTGGACGAAGTAGGCAATCCCACGATACTGGCCACGCTGACGGTGATCGCCTCGATTCTGCCGATGGCCTTCGTGAGCGGGCTGATGGGTCCCTACATGCGTCCGATTCCCGTCGGCGCCTCGGCGGCGATGGTCTTCTCCCTCATCGTGGCGTTCCTGGTGACGCCCTGGGCGGCGGTGCGCCTGTTGGGCAAGAGCGGCCATCACGGCCAGGAAGAGAAGGAAGACCGTTTCACGCATCTTTACCGTGTCTGGATGGACAGGCTGATTCACAGGCCCGCGCTTCGTTGGAGCTTTCTCGCCGGCGTCGTGGCGCTGCTGCTGGCGGCCTGCTCGCTTGTCTACATCAGGTTCGTGCAGGTGAAGATGCTGCCGTTCGACAACAAGAGCGAGTTTCAGGTGATTATCGACATGCCCGAGGGCGCGACGCTGGAGCGTACCGCGATGGTGGCGCGCCGTCTGGCCGAAGTGGTGTTGCGCGAGCCCGAGGTGATCGACGTGCAAAGTTATGCGGGCACGGCTTCGCCGTTCAACTTCAACGGCCTGGTGCGGCACTATTATCTGCGGTCGGGCGCGAACGTGGCCGACTTGCAGGTGAACCTGTTGGGCAAGGAGCGGCGCAAGCGCCAGTCTCACGATATCGCGAAGGCGGTGCGCACGGCGATCGCGCCGCTGGCGTGCGAGTTGGGAGCCAACGTGAAGGTGGCCGAGGTGCCACCCGGCCCGCCCGTCCTCCAGACGCTGGTGGCCGAAGTATATGGACCGGACGAGGAGCGCAGGGTGAAGCTGGCGCGCGAGGTGATGCGGCAGTTTGAAAGCGTCGATGGCGTGGTGGACGTGGACTGGTATGTCGAGGAGCCGCAGACCAAGCAGCGCGTGGTTCTCGATCGCGACAAGGCCGCGTTGCACGGAATCACCGACGGCGACCTGGCGCGCACGCTGCGCATCGCCGCCGCCGGCGAGGCGGCCGGCCTGCTGCACGACGCATCCGCGAAGGAGGACGTGCCATTGATGGTCCGGCTGGACCGTGCGGCGCGTTCCGACGTGGATCGCTTGCGCCAGTTGCGCATTCCCACCCGGACAGGCGGCGCGGTGCCGCTGGCCGAGGTCACGCGCACGATCGAGACGGTGGAAGACCGCAGCATCTATCACAAGAACCTGATGCCGGTGACCTATGTGACGGCCGATGTGGCCGGCGCGATGGAAGCTCCGGTCTACGCGATTCTCGCCCTGGCGCCCAAGCTGGATGCGATCCGGATTCCGGAAGGCTATCGCGTGGAACAGTACACGGCTTCGCAGCCCGAGGACGCCTCGAAGTACGCCATGAAGTGGGACGGTGAGTGGCACATCACCTATGAGGTGTTCCGCGACCTGGGCCTGGCCTTCGCCGCCGTCCTCGTACTGATCTATGTGCTGGTGGTGGGGTGGTTCGGCAACTTCATTACCCCGCTTGTGATCATGACGGCGATTCCGTTCTCGCTGGTGGGCATTCTACCCGCGCACGGGCTGCTGAACGCCTTCTTCACGGCGACGACGATGATCGGCTTCATCGCCGGGGCGGGCATCGTGGTGAGAAATTCGATCATCCTGGTGGACTTCATCGAGTTGCGACTCAAGGAAGGCATGCCGTTGGACCTGGCCGTGATCGACGCCGGAGCCGTGCGCTTCCGCCCGATGATGTTGACCGCGGCGGCGGTGGTGGTGGGCGCGAGCGTGATTCTGTTCGACCCCATATTCCAGGGTCTTGCCATCGCACTCATGGCGGGCGAAATCGCCTCGCTGCTGTTGTCGCGCGTCACCGTGCCAGTGGTGTACTACCTTGTCCGGCGCCGCTCGCAACTTCAACCCAGCTTGTAAGGAGCGCGGTATTCGTAGTGCAGCCACTTGTTCGCGGCCGGGTTGTTGGTGAACTTCTCGGCCTTGGCGTCCCATTCCAGGTAACTTTTCGTCTTCAAGGCGATGTTGCCGATGAGGGTGGCCGCCGTGGAGAGATGGCCGTCGAGGATGTCGCAATTACACTTGGCGCGGCTCTTCACGCAATCGATGAAATTGCGCGCGTGGAAGGCCGTGTCGGCGCTCCCCTGCATGGAACTGGCCTGAACCGGTTCGGAGAGCGTACCGACATTCTTCTCCATCTGGCGGTCGATGGGCGAGCGCCCGGGCCGCGGCGAATCGCTCACCCTTTCGGGCACGATCTCCCAGCGGTTCCCGTACAGATACATGGTTCCTTTGGTGCCGCGCAGCTCCATTTCACTGTTTTTCGCGTTGCCGGGCGCGCGATTGGCGTTGTACTGGACGAAGTTGATCATGGTGCCGCCGAAATCCCACATCACTTCGAGCGTATCGGGGATTTCGCGGTTGTCGTCGATGACATACTTGCCGCCCATGGCGACCACGGCCTTGGGCGATTCCTTGCCGAGACACCAGCGCAGCATGTCCATGTAGTGGACGCCGAAGTTGGTGAGTTGGCCGCCGGAATAGTTGTAGAACCAGCGGAAGTTATAAAACGTCCGGTTTTTGTTGTAGGGAACCTTCGGTGCGGGACCGAGCCATTTGTCCCAGGCCTCGGCGTCCCAGGGCTGCTCGTCGGCCGGCTTGCCGATACCCTTGGGCCACTCGTTCTGGAGATGATAGCCGCGTGCCACGGTGACGTGCCCGATGGCGCCTTCGCGCACCAGCCGCGCAGCTTCCTGCAGGAACTTGCCCGAGCGGCGGTGAATGCCCACCTGCGTGACACGCTTGGTTTCGTGGGCCACGTCCACCATGCGCCGTCCCTCGACCACGGTCAAGGAGAGAGGCTTTTCACAGTACACGTCCTTGCCAGCCTTGCAGGCGGCGATGAACATTATGGCATGCCAGTGGTCCGGCGTGGCGATGGCCACGGCATCGACATTCTTATCGTCGAGCACCTGGCGGTAGTCCTTGTACTTCTTCGGATGAGCGCGCGACTTTTTCACGGCGAAGTCCATGTAGTCTTCGCGCAGGTCGCAGACGGCCACGGTCTCCTGGTCGCCGTGTTCAAGAAATCCGTCATGCACCTGGTCGCCCCGATTCCCCACGCCGATGTACCCCATGCGAAGGCGGCCGTTGGCCCCGAGGATGCGCGAATAGCTGAGTGCCGTCACGGAGGCAGCCGCGCGGGTAAAGCTGCGCCGGGAAGGAAGCGGTGAAGAAGTTGGGACTTTCATAATGCCGAGTTCATCATAATATAGGCTGAGAGTGATGAAACCGCTACTGAGCGCGCTCGCGCTCTTTCTGAGTGCCATGAGTTCCCCCTCCGCCTCCGCGATCCAGGTGCAAGGCCATCGCGGCGCCCGCATGGTTCTGCCCGAAAATACTCTGCCCGCGTTCGAATATGCGATTCGCGCGGGCGCGGACGTGCTGGAGCTCGACCTGGCGGTCACCCGGGACAACGTGCTGGTGGTGTCCCACGATGCGACGATGAATCCCAAGTACTGCACCGCGCCCGAGGGATGGAGAGGCACGCGCATGATCCGCGAAATGACACTGGCCGAATTAAAGCGGTGGGATTGCGGCACGCCCGCGAATCGCGATTTCCCGCGGCAGAAGGCCGTGCCCGGTACGCGCGTTCCCACGTTGGATGAGGTGCTGGCGCTGGCGCCCCGAGGCTCGTTCCACTTCAATATCGAGTTGAAAAGCAACCCGCGCCGGCCGGAGCAGACGCCGCCCGCCGCCGAATTCGCGCGCATGGTGGCTGACGCGGTCCACGCCCGCAAACTGGCGGATCGAGTAAACGTACAGAGCTTCGATTTCCGGAACC
Organism: Bryobacterales bacterium; assembly: GCA_020852175.1. Taxonomy (GTDB): domain Bacteria; phylum Acidobacteriota; class Terriglobia; order Bryobacterales; family Bryobacteraceae; genus JAFLBB01. The sequence continues at coordinate 343,870 of JADZBH010000005.1, forward strand.
TGACTGCCATGAAGGGGATCGCGCCGGACATCCGCATGGCGGCGCTGTTCGAGCCGGGAGGTCACGACGTGGTGAACGAAGCGCTGGCGGCGGGCGCCGTGATCAGCTCGCCGCACTACTCCTATATCACGCCCGAACTGGTGGCGCGCGCGCACAAGGCGGGCTTGCAGGTGATCCCCTGGACGGCCAACGACGAAGCCACCTGGAGGCGGCTGGTGGACGCGGGCGTCGATGCCATCATCACCGACGACCCGGCTGCCTTGATTGCTTACCTGAAGCGTTGAGTTTCACGAGCAACTGTTTACGCTCCCCACGCTTCCACATGTCTTGAATCTCAGTTTCGCCGAGGCCCGCCAGCCGGCCGGCCAGTATGAACCCGGGCAGGGCGTGCGGCAGGTGCTGCCAACCGGCCATCTCCCGAATGGCGGGAAGCGCCCGTTCCCGGAGGTGATCCAGCAGTAAGGCATCCCGCGATTCGGTGAGCGTCACCAATGTGTTTGCCGAGGTGATGCGGTCCTGCCAGATGATCGAGTTCAAGCTCTCGATGAACCAGGTGGGAGAGATTTTCAGCTCCAGCCCGGGCTTCCGCTGGGCAAGTATGGCGATGGCCGCCAGCGAACGCATGGCGTTGTTGCGTACCGTGTCGTCCGGGTCGCGGAGGGCGTATTGCAGATCCCCGATCACGGCATCCTTCCGGGGCGCATAGCCAATAATGTAGGCCGCGATGGCGCGGTGCTCCTCGTTGAACGATTTTCGCAGCACCTCGCGCAATCGGGGCAACTCGGCCTCGGCCATGGCACGGAACTTTTCCTGATGGGCGCGGCAGGTGGCGTTGGCCATCAGGGAGTGGCCCTCCGACAGATCCTCCGAGGTCTCTCCGGCCCGGACGGCCAGACCGACGGAGGAAAGGAAGGCTGCGTATTCGTCGTGAATCTCCATGGGCAACAGGATTGCCTCGGCGCCAGGGGCATTGAAGTCGAAATGAGGTGCGCCTTTCTCCTCGATGCCGACATAAAGGATCGCCTTGCCGTCTTCGCAACAAGCTGCTTCCAGGTTGGCCCGGACGACGCCGTCCACCCGTTCCAGGGCCTCCTCGGCGTCTCCCTTGGACTTCGGCAGTTCGTCGCCGGGCTGCTTGCCCAAGGCCTTTAACAGCTTCTCTTCGGACACGGTCCTGCGCCCGTAGAAGTCGATGACGCCGATCCGGGGCGCCTGGGCCGTAAGCAGAACGGCCGCCATGGCGAGAAGCAGGCAGACTTTGAGCATTGTCATATTGGACGCAGACCGTGCGTTTCCGGCTACGCCTGCTTTCTGGCGGCGTCGCCCAGCAGGGGGAGCACCACGTCGTGGCCGTGATAGACGCGCCACATGATGTGCAGCCAGAGGGCCAGGCTGCCCAACTGGATCACAGGGGCTAGAATTTGAGAAAACGACCAGGGGAGGATCACCCCTATGGCAAAGACAAGCAGCAGATAGGCGGCCGAAAAGAAGATGGATTGCAGAGCGTGGAAGCGGACCTTCCTGTTGCCCTGATAGGCGGGCAGCATCAGGAAGACCACACCGGATAGGAACCACAAGAAATAACAAAGCGCGCACGCCACGTTGTCCGGAAGGTGAGCGCTATCCTCTTCATTGGAAAGCCGGATGGTGGCTTCGGGTGTTTGGAGCGGCGCGCCGCATCGTTCGCAGAAATTCCCACGAGCCTCGGCTCCGCAGGACGCACAAAAGGCCATGCGCCGATTTTAGCAAGCAAAAAAGCCCCCGGCCGTAACCGGGGGCTTTCGTCTCAAAAGAGTTGTCTGGGGATCTCGCCCACTCAGGCTTTACGGCGGCGGATGAAGGCCAAACCGAGCAGGCCCACGCCCAGCATCGCGTAAGTGCCCGGCTCGGGAACCTCGCCCTCAACCTGGGACACAATCTGGCGCATCTCGGAGAAGTTCACCGCAGGGCCGGTGTAGCCACGATCGTAGGTAATCGTGATGTCCTTGAAAACATAGATCTTGTTCACCGGATTCCAGTTGTCCGTATCGCTCAGCACCAGGCTGCCGCTTCCGTTGCCCACCGAAAGCGTTGCCAGAATCACGTTGCAGTCGGCATCGGCGCAGATGTTCTCGTTGACCAGGACATGGGCGCCCTGCGGAACCGCGCTAATACCGGAGATCTTCAGCGCCATGTCTTTAATCAGCGCCTGCGCATCCACGGTCTCGACAACGTACTCCAGTGAAGCCGTGAAATTGGTGCCACCAAGCGCGGCGAAGACGCCGCTGAACTGGAAGCCCTGATGGAACGCATCGGGGTTCAGCGGATTCACATCCGTGTACGCACCCGCGTTCGAGGAGAAGAACTCAGAGAAGACTTTGTCATCGATCTGGCAGCCCGTGCCCAGACCCTGACCGTAGTTCTCGATGTAGTTGGCGAACGTGTCGGCTGTGCAAGCGCCCGCAATCGTGGTTGCGCCCAGGTTGGCAGCGAGCAAAACTGCTGCGCCCACCGTATATAGAAGTTTTTTCATAATTTTACCGTTTCCTCCGGAGTTACTGAGAGTTTGCAGACAACTCTAGTCAACGAGTGTACAGACCGAAGTGTGTCCAATCCAGGTCCAAAACGATACGGCAAAAATGCAAAAGTACTATTAGGTCAACGAGTTACAAACCATGCTTAGTACTATATGGGGAGATGGTTTCGACGATTTTTCAATCGCTTGAAACTTCAGAAAGTACTGGAGCCAGGCCGGAATTTGACCCGTTAATGAGGGGGTCTGGTGGGGAGCAGAAGGGCTGGTATTCGCCGTATGATCGGCTATTTTCTCACAGCCACCACGTTGACGTGGGTTTTAGTTTGGTACTAACCGTGCGAATTAGCGGGACTTCGGGGCGTCGCGATGGGTTGTGCGAACCTGAAAACCGGCACGCTTTAACTGTTTCCCGATTTCATCGGCGATGAAAACGGACCTGTGCTGCCCGCCCGTGCAGCCGAACCCGATGGTGAGATAGCTCTTGCCCTCACGAATGTAGTGCGGCAAAAGATAAACCAGCATCTCCGAAATACGGGTGACGAATTCCTGGGTTTGCGGGAAACTGCGGATATAGCGGGCCACGCGTGGGTTACGGCCGGTAAGAGGTTTGAATTCAGGAATGTAGTTGGGGTTGGGAAGGAAGCGGACATCGAACACCAGGTCGCCATCGTGGGGCACGCCGTTGCGATATCCGAAGCTGGTGACGTAAACACGGATTGTCTCCGTTTTGCCGCCGCCAAATTTCTCTTTCACCACCTCTTTCAGTTCGTGAACATTGAACTTCGAGGTGTCGAGAATGACGTCGGCCAGGGCACGGATCGGCGTGAGGCGTTCGCGCTCGATGAGCACACTGCGGCTCACGGAGCGTTCGGTGCCGAGCGGGTGGGGGCGCCGTGTTTCACTGAAGCGGCGGACGATCGCGTCGCGGTCGGCCTCCAGGAAGAGAAGAGTACAGCGCAGCTTCCGCCGCAGCGCCGCGACGAGTTTCGGGAAGCGTTCCAGGCTGCGCCCTTCGCGCACGTCCACCACCAGGGCGGCGCGGCGGATATTGGGCGAGTCCTTGGTGAGCGCCGCGAACTTCTCCATCAGTTCGAGCGGCAGGTTATCCACCGAATAGAATCCGATGTCCTCCAGACAACGGATCACGGTGCCCTTGCCGGAGCCGCTCAGCCCGGTTACAAGAATCAACTCGGGATCGTGGTTGGCGGGGCGGGAGGCCGGGGAAGCGGATGCCTCCCCGGCCTTACCTCCAGAATCCGCTTCCGTACCGTTCCGTTTCCGGGCTGCCATGGATAAATCAGGATTCCACGAGGTCGAAGTGGCCGTCCGGCCGGCGGATGAGAACCGAGATACCTCCGGAATCGGAATCGTGGAAGGCGATATAAGCCTTTTTCGAGTTCAATTCGAGCAGAGCTTCTTCGGCGTTCATCGGTTTGCGGTTCAGCCGCACGCGGTTGATTCGCGGCGCGGGGCTCTCTTCCTCAGCGGGGGGAACAGGGGCGGGAGCCGGTTTGCGGATGGTCCCCGAACCGCTACGCTTGGAATCGTGCCACTTGGTGCGATGTTTGACCAGCTGCTTTTCCAGCTTGTCGAAAGCCAGCAGCAGCGCGGAGAGCTTTTCCGTTGCGGCGCCCTCGCCCACCAACGGATGGTCGTAGTAGTTCACCGCGACTTCGGCATGGTGCAGATGCCGTTGCCGCGTGAGTACCACGCGGGCGTCCCTTTCCGCGCGCCCATCCAGCATCTTGTCCAGCCTGGCAACGCGCGCGTCCAACTTCTTTTGTGAGACCGGATCCAGCTTCTCGAGTCTTCCGGTATAGGCGATTTTCATCGGTCCTCCTCTTCCCGGCGGTGCAGCCAGACCTACCTCGTGGCAACGCTGCCGGGTTGGAATCAACTGCGAATTCGGCGCTGGTGCGTGGAGGGAATTTTCATGTCTTCCCGGTACTTGGCGACGGTTCTCCGGGTAACCTGAATGCCGCCCTGGCGCAGCAACGCGGTAATCTGATCGTCGGTCAGCGGGTGACGGGTATCCTCCTCCTCGATCATCTTTTTTACCTTGCGCTTCAACAACAGCAAAGGCGTCTCACTGCCGGCCGGACCTTGCACGGCTTCCGAGAAGAAATATCGCAGCTCGAAAACCCCCTGCGGGGTGTGCGCGTACTTATTGGCCACCGCCCGGCTGACCGTGGACGGGTGAACGCCGATTTCCTCGGCGATCTCCTTAATCATCATCGGCTTCAACTGGTCCAAACCATAGTCCAGAAATTCGGTTTGGCGCCTTACCAGCGATTCACAGACCTTCATGATGGTCTGCTTGCGCTGCTCGATGTTCTTCATAAGAAGAAGCGCGCTGGTGAAGCGCTCCTTCACATAGTTGCGAACCTCTTTGCTTGGCTCCTGGTCGCGGTCGAGCAGCCGGCGGTACTGCGAGTTCAGGCGCAGCACGGGAAGGTCGTCGTCGTTCAATTGAATGATCCAGCCGTCGCTGTCCTTCGTAATATAAACATCGGGAACGATCTGCCTGGCGCCGGGGCCGGAATATCGCAAACCGGGCCTGGGGTCGAGCTGGCGGATTACCTCGAGTGCCGTTTCGATATGGCCCATAGGACGTCCCATCGCGCGGGCCAATTCCTTCGTCTGCCGGGATTCGACCAGATTCAGATGGTTGGCGACAATCTGCCAGGCGACGCCTCCCTTGCCGTTCCTGCTTTCCAACTGCAACAGCAGGCACTCCTGAACGTTGCGCGCGCCCACGCCCGCAGGATCGAGCGAATGCACCACGCCGAGCGCTTCAACCAGTTGAGCGGCCGTCAGGTTTTCGTTCTGGGCCAGTTCCTCGACCGGATCGGTGAGATAGCCCGCCTCATTGAGATTCCCGATAATTACATCGGCCGCGCGGCGCAGATCGTCGTTCAGAACGACCAGGCTCAACTGCGATTCCAGATAGTCCGACAACGTGACGGGCGACGACAGGAACGTCTCGAAAGAGGGTTTATCGGAGACCTCGGCCGCAGGCGATTTGAACCCGGGGTCAAGGTACTCATCGAAGAAGCTGCCAAAATCGATCTCGTCGAACGGGTCGGGGGCCGTCGCAGGCTCCGCGGCCGCGGCCGGTTCGCCGTCTTCGGCATGGACCACCGGTTCGGAGAGCACCTCCGAGGCGCGCGCCTCTGAGCCTTGCATGGCGGCCGCCGATTCGGAAATATCCAGCAGCGATTGATCGGCCGGGTCGGACGTGCGCTCCCGTTCCAGCAGCGATTGCACCTCCTGCGGGGTCAACTCCTCGCCGTCGGCGCCCTCTTCGAGCACCGGGTTCTGCGCGACTTCCGACGTGATCAGTTCCTTCAACTCCAGACGGTTCATCTGAAGAAGCGACACCATCTGGACGAGGCCAGGGGTCAGAATCTGCTTCTGCGCGACATGGAGTTGGAGCCGGGGCGACAGTAAGCTCATCTGCCCCCATTATAGTCTTGGGTCTCTCAAAATGACGTGGAAAAATGCGAAAACAGACCCAAGAAGGTGAAGATTGGCCGCAGAATTGCAACGAAAACCGTAAGCTGCCCCCACGTCTGAGGGGCATCGTGGGGGTGACTCAGGGAAATCCCTGAGCTGACCGCGCCGCGAAGACGGCGGACGGGCACACTCTCACGCGACGGGAAAGAGTCGAATACTGGCTCAGGAGGTAAGGGCAAGATGGCGGGGACGACGGGGCTCGAACCCGCGACCTCCGACGTGACAGGCCGGCGTTCTAACCAGCTGAACTACGTCCCCGCACTGGGTGGTGGCACACTGTGCCGGAGCAGAGTGCGCTTTTCCTAACATACCATGCGAAAGCCGCCATGCGCCATGGGCAGACTCTTCCAATGCGCAATGAGCCTGGAGGAGGAGATTGATTCCAATGCGGGATGAGCCTGGAGTCGGAGAAGCGCCGATGCAACAGGCGAATGACCTTCCAGGTGCATGAAGCCGAACGGTTGA
>JADZBH010000006.1 GCA_020852175.1 Bryobacterales bacterium
CACCGAGGTCGCTGATGAAGGCGTAGCCGTGGGCGTACTGGAAGGCGCACTGGGCGATTACATAGCCCTGGAAGCCAGCCGTAGCCGTCACAGCGCCACCGGTCGAAAGCGACCAGGCGAAGTGCTCGCCGCCCGTGATGGAGGGCGAGGGGTACGCCAACGTTACCTTGCTGCTGCCGATGTAACCGTAGAAGTTCACCGTGCAGAGGCCGGTCTGCGGAGACGTGCCGAACGGATCCTGGGAGGTGTTCGAGATCGCAAGACCCGTGTCAAACGGACCCTGGTTGGTCACGAACGGGAACAGCAGGTTCGTAACGCAAGCGTTGATCGTGAACATGTTCTTGTTGTTGTTGGTCGGATCCTCGACGAAGCGCGGGATCGGAGCCGAGCTGGAGGCCGTGGCCGTGGTGGACAGCGGACCCAGTTGACCCGAAGCGGTCGCCGTGCCGAGGGTCGGCAGGTTGCTGCTCGTGTTGGCCTGGTAGGCGACGATGAACGGAATACGGATGTCTTCGTAAGCCGTCGTGTCGGTCTGCAGGACTTCCCAAGCCTGGGTACCGGCGTTGCCCACCGGAACGATTTCGACGAAACCGTTGCCGGAGGTGGCGGCCATGTAACCAGCGGAGGTGCCGTTCAGGGCGAGGACGCCCGGGAAGGGAGCCACGATGTTGGCCTTGGCGAACGGCGCGGAGCCGTTGGCGTCGGTGACAACCGCGCGGGCCCAACCGGTGGCGACACCAGTACCCGTGCTGTCAACCGCGCGCAGGATCACACTCGCTCCAGCGAAGAAGCGGGCGCCCTGGGGCAGGTTGGCAAAGCGGGCGATGACGCGCGTGCCGTGGGTGGCGATACCAGCACCAGTGAACTCGTTGGTCAGGTTGCCGCGGGTAGCGGAGCTGGTCGAGTTCAGCGGCCATGCGCCGGGGTTGGCGACAGCCTTGTAGTGGCCGGTTTCGGTCTGGTACGGCAGGCCGAGCTGATCGGAGGAGACCGGCGTCGGGGAATCATCCGTGCCGGCGACCGGGTTAGCGGACGAACGGCGACGGAACACCGTCGGGAACCGCTCCGAATAGCGGAGGTAGTACTGCGAGTTCTGGATACCACCCGTCAGCGTGCCCAGAGCCTGGTCGGAGGGCGACGTGGCGAAGCGGCGGCCGCTCGCGTAGTTCTGCGATTCGCACTGCAGGAACGTGTCCGGACCGTCACCGATCGAGAAGTCCATCGGCGTCTGCGCGATGGCCACGGTCGGGCTCGGGTTCGTGATCGGCATCGCGATCGGGTTCGCCACACCGGAAGCGTTGGTCGACACGATCAGGAGAACAGAGCTCTGGTTGCCCCGAGGATTGTTCAACTGGGTCGCGTTGACGCGAACGTTCGTCATGCGGAAAACACGGGTGCTGTTCGTTCCCGGAGGATCGATCGGCACACCTTGCCAGATCAACGAATTGTTACCCGAGTAGCGAGCCTGGTAGGCGTTGCCACGGTAGGTCGCCGAGCCACCCACTGCCGGGTTGGTACCCAGCGGGAAGGTCGTCGCCGTGAAGTTCGGGGCCGGGGTAGCCGGGTTATAAGCGCCGATACCCGTGCCGTACAAACCACCGCCCGGTCCAGCAAAGCCGAAGCCAGTGCCTACGTGCGCGCCGCAGACGCCGATCGTCTGGACCTGCGGGCTGCCCGGGGGAACCGATTCCGGATAGTTGGTGGAACCGCAAATCGTCTGCTGGTTGGGCTGCGGTTCGTCAACGAACAGCAGAGCTTCCGACCAGTTGGCACCCGTGGTGCCCGTAATGCGGCTGGTGATATTGATGACCGGCGAAGTGAACACCTGGATGTTCACCTGGGGCAGAACCTCCGTGGTCGGACGGGGCCGGCCACCGGAGCAAATGATGAGCACATCGCCAACCATTTCCGCGACGCCATTGTCACGGATAGACGGCGTGCCGGCGGCCTGCGCGGTGCAGGACAGCGGCGGCTCAAATGCAACAACCTGACCAAACGCCATGCTGGCAAACAGCGCCAGCGCGACAACGGTCAGAAACAACTTGCGAAAATCAAGCATTTCCTTCTCCTTGTGCAAACTGAGAAATCGAATTGATGGGAGTCTTCTTCAACCTGAGCCTCAAAATCCCGCTCGAACAAAAGGTCGCGAGACCCGGACTTCGGTTGTCACGGAGGCGCTCGGCCCGGTTAGGCCGGCTTCCCTTTTTCCGTTCCGTTGTCCTTGATACATCAGCACCTGCAAGCTCTAGTGTTTTCTTCTTTTTTGTTTTTTATTTTCTGTTGTGCTCTCGGGATTCATTCGTGGATGAATGCCTCGTGATGGATCTCACTTGGACGCAGTCAGATTATTCATAACACTGTCCAGGGCAGCAAGTCAAGCAACCCCGCCCAGTTACGAGCAAGGTATGCCGCCATGACCGCCATTCGCGATCAACGTTCGATTTAACCATGGTCTGCCCGTCCGGTCAAGTTTTTTCAGTAGTTTGCGCATTTCCGCTACTGAACGGCGATGGAACCGGCCGCGGCGTTGCTTTCCGCCACGCTGAGACGCAGATCCTGACTCAGTCCGGGGGCCATATCGGCGGGAATGATTAAATTAAGTTGATAAAGTCCGATGTATCCCGGCGCCAACCCGGCGAACTGAACGCCCACGGGCCGCCCCCCCAGGGTGGCCGACACGGTAGCCACCACATGGTCGAGGTTCCCCCTGCGCTCCACTGCTCCAAAGCCCGTCGCATACACGGTGATCGCTTCCCCGCGCGTTGCGGGGGTGGACGGGGTATTCAGGGAGCCGTCCTGGTTTACAACCGCCGGCTGCGTCGCACTCAGGAAGAATACGGCGGGCGAGGCGGGTCGAATCTCGACAGTCTGGGCGAAGCTCCCGTAGGGCGACCGGAGGGTTACCGGCTGGCTCCCCGGCGTCACGCCCGGCGGGATCACGAAATTGACCTGAAAGGGGAAGCTGGCCAGCACCTGGGCGGGAAGGCCGGCGACCTCAACCTCCGTGGAGCCGCCCGCGCCGTTCAGTCCGGAGCCGAAGACCGTCGCCAGGGAACCGGGAGAGAGTTCCGGCCGGAAGCTGGCCGCATTGACCACGGAAGCCGCCGTGAACTGCACCGACAAGGGGCCGGCGCGCCAGCCCGCCGCCTCCCGCGCCACGCGGAAGGACGCCGCTCCGCTGACACCCACGCCCTGGCGTCCGGGGGGCGAACCCAGGTCGGTCAGCGTCAGCCCGCGCTCGCCGTTCGCCGTGGCGTCCAACTGGTAGGAGTTCTCCAGGCCGTCGCAATACCGGAAGCTGAGCGCGGCCGGGGCGCTTGCGGGCAGATCCGAGCCGTTGAAGCTCCAGGCCGGCCAGGCCGCGGTTTGGCCGCAGCGGCCGCTGACGCTTGTGAGGTCGAAGTCCACGGCTGCTCCGGACACCAGGAAGCCGGGCGTGGCCCCGGGGTCCGGTTCGACGACCAGCGCCGCGGCGAGCGCCGCCCTGGCAGCACCGGCCTCGGAGAGGAAGCCCGCGGCATAGTCCTCGAAAGCCGGACGCGCCAGCTTCGGATTCGGGTCGCGCACCAGGATTCCGCTGGTGGCGTTCACGCCCATGGCCGTCACGAAGTGGGCTCCGGCAGGCGCGCCCGCGACGGTCAGATTCAGGGCCAGCAGCACGGGGCGCCCGGCGGCCAGGGCATCGCGCACGGCGTCCGCCGCCGGTTCGACCGGCGTGACGCGGATGGGCGCGCCCGTGAACATGCCGAGACGCCACAGGTTCAGCGCGGGAGCAGCGCCGTCCTGCGCCAGGAAGCCGTCGCACACCTGCGCGCCCGAGGCGTCGAACTGGCACAAGTTCTTCATGAAGGAGTTCAGCAGCACAGGATCGGCGGCTCCATGGGGCGACGGCAGTTCGCCCGTGTTTTGCATGTAGCGCACCAGATTCGCCGCCGACACGAGCAGGGCGCCCTGGCTGGCTACCGTTGAGGGCCCGGGCCCCAGCTCCGAGCCGTTCCCCGACTGCGTGAAGTTCGGGAAATTCGTAAATGACGACGCCGCCGCGCGGGCGCTGAAGGTCACCACCTGGCCGCCCGCCTCGGCCGTGGCCAGCGCCACGCTTTCGGCGAAGGGCATCCGCAGGTAGGCCTGCGCCTCGCCGCGCGCGTTGGTGACCGTATCGGCCAGTTCCACTCTGGCGCCCGGCGAGGCCGTGAACCGGACGGCGACGCCGGCCAGCACCGCGCCGAACTCATCCTGCAGCGACACTCTGAATGGCAGCGGCAGACGCGCTCCCGGCAGGCCGGTTTGAAAATCGCCGCGCAGTTTGGAGAGTTTCACGAGTGTTTCGGCGGTGGCCTGCACGACAAACGAACCGGCGGCGACGGCCGCGCCGTTCACCTCGACGGCGCGCAGGGTCACCAGCGAGGTTGGCGTGGAGGCTGGTATCACCATCTCCCAGGCATAGGCGCCGGAGACGGTCTGAATCAGGAAGTCGGGCCGTCCGCTTACCGAGACGCGCAGAGTGGCGCCCGCGGGAAAGCCTCCCGCCGCCAGGCGCACGCGGCTGCCTGCCGCCACATTCGCCGGGTTGGCCGTAATGCGGGGCGTGCGCGCACGTTCGTTCACCTGCGCGGCGCCCGCCGCGTCCAGCAGCAGCGTGCCGCCTTCAAACTCCTGCCGCCGGACACCCGCCGCCGCGGTTTCGTCACCCAGGGGCAAGCCCAGCTTCCCCGTCACGCCGCCGTTGTTCCGGTAGGCGGCAAGCATTTGCGTTCTCACCAGGAACACCTGATTCGCACGTTCGCCCGAGACGGCGTAATAGAATGTGCCGTTGCCGAACGGCTGCCCCAGTGCTGCCGTCGCCGTGAAGCTCAAGGCAGGTTCGGTGACGCCCACGGGCGCCCCCGCCACGCCCGTCTCAAATTGCAGCGAGGCCCAACGCGCCAGTACGGGGTTCACCACCAACTGCACGGGAACTCCCGCCAGCACGCCGTTTTGGAAGGCCTGCCGCGCGCCGCCCGCCACGTCCGCCACAGGGTAGCCCAGCGTGCCGGAAGGCCCTCCCAACTCGGCGTATTTGCTCAGAATCGCGCCCGTCAGAACGAATGCCGAGGCCATCGTATCGGGCTTGGCCAGCAGATAGCGCACCGTGCCATCCAGCGAGGTGAACTCCTGCGTGTAACCCAACCCGTCCCGCCGCGCCCGGGCCGCCGCGGGCAGTTTCACCTGCAATCGCGCACGGGCGATCGCGTCGGTGAACGCCTGGGCGATGGCCCCGCTGGGGGCCCCTTCGCCAGGCTGGCAGCAGGGAGCCGACACGAACACAGGAAGCGTCCGGCTCGCTTTGCCTTCGCTCACCGCCGTAACCACCGCGCTGCCGCCGCCCACCGCGCGCAGGCGGGCCCGCGGCCCGTTGGCTTCAATCGACACCACGCGGCTGTTCGAGGTAATCCAGGACACGATGCGGCCCGTCAACTCCTGGCCGAGGGCCGAGTAGGTGGAGGCCGTCACCTCCACCGTGTCGCCCAACTTCATGTTCAGCGTATCCGACGCCGCTGACAGCAGCACCGCGGCCACCGGATACAGAATCGTGGGCTCCTGGCCCGGCACATACTCGATGACGCCGCCCTCGAAGGTTTGCCGGCGGCGTCCTCCGCTCAATACCGCCACATCCGAGGTAGGCAGCCCCAACAGGCCCGTGGCGCCGCCATTGGTTTCGAAGTAGTAGCTGTAAACCGGCTCGTAGACGGCGTATACGCGTCCCAGGTTCGTGCCGTTGGTCCATTCGACGATTTCACCGCGCGAAAAGCGCTGCCGGATGGCCGTCGTGCCCGTCTTTGCGCCCGAGGCCACCGCGGCGGCCTGCGAAATGGCGGGGCCGAACGTGTTCATGCCGCCGCTGCCGGTCCATTTGGTGAAAAAGTTCCCCTCGATGAAATATTCCGCGCCGGAGGCCTGCGCGGTCAGAACGAACAGGATGTAGTTCTTATCGAAGGTCTGATACTGGCAGACCGTGATCGCCGGCGGGCAGGATTGAGTATCTTCCGCCGGATATCCCGCCGTGGACGCCGATAAGCTGGTCCAGAATTCGTAGAGAGGGCCGTGCACCTGCCAGATTTCGCCAGCCGTTCCCGTCCCGGCGGTGTTCGGCAGCACGAGAGCATGTTTCCGCGACGCCCCCAGAGTCACGTCGCCGAACTCCTGCACCAGTCCCGTGGGCCCCATCTTCCTCACATTCGACAAGGGCGGCAGGACGGCAAGGTTACTGAACCTTCCCCTGGTAAACGCCGTTTGAAAGCCCATCCGGATGCCATCGTTCGGGGAGCCGTCGCCAATGCCCTGCAAGGATTGCCCCCACAGCGGGCAGACACACGCACACACCAGCGCGCCGAGCGCTTTTGCGAAGGGGAACCGGGTGGATCTCATGCTGGAAACGAGACTATTCTACGCTGGAACACGGGCGGGCCCGGGAAAGCCGCGCCCGCGACGGCTTACGCCTCGCGTACGGCGGGCATCCGGTCCACGAAGCCGCATTTGGTCCGCCGTAATTCGGCGATCAACTGGGCGCGCATCCGCTTCAGGCGCTCCTTGTGTTCGGGCTTGGCCACCAGGTTGGCCAACTCGTCCGGATCGGTCTGCAGATCGTAGAGTTCCTCCAGGTCGTGCATGAGAGGCCGGATGTATTTGTACCGCCGGTCGCGAATCATGACGTACCAGGGCACGTTGGCATGCATGACCTTGGCGCCTACCGGAATCGTGTTGGTGTCGGAGCCGTACGTCTGGCCCGTCGCCACCAGCATCGCCGGATGATCCCACTTCGCCTCGGGGTTGTTCAGCAGCGGCGACAGGTCGTGCCCGTGCATCTCCCATGGCTCCTTCATTCCTGTGAATTTGAGCATGGTCGAAACGATGTCGGCGCCCGTTACCGGCGTCCGGCACACCTTGCCCTGGGGTATCCTGCCCGGCTGCGAAAAGATGAGCGGGGAGCGCACGTTGGCGTCGTAGGCGGCTATCTTGACGCCGCGGAACCCGTGCTGGCCGAACGCAAGCCCCTGATCCGAGGTGAACACGACCACCGTGTTCTTCCGCTGTCCGGTCTCTTCCAGCGTGTCCATGAGCCGCTTCACGGCTTCGTCCAGCGCCAGCACGCCCTGGTGGTACTGCCGCACCCATTCGATGAACGATTTGCCGCCCGCCACGGGCTTTCCGTTGGCGTCCTTCTTCCACTGCTCAATTTTCTGCGCCCAATCCGGCTTACCGGGACGGGGCGGGAAGATATCCTTCGGCGTATCCAGGTCGATGCCCGCCAGTTCCTTCATGTGCCGTTCGGCAGGCGTGTACGGAGCGTGCACCGCGCCGAAACAGAGCCAAAGATACCAGGGCTTGTTGGCTTCACGCCCCTTTCCGCGCATGAAGTCAACGGCCCAGTCCGTATATTGATCCGTGGAATAACGTTTCAGAATCTCGGTTTTGCCGCCCTGGTAGGTGATGGGCTGGTCGTAATAGTAGTGAGTTGAAGTCTCCGGATACTTCGGCCGGTTCCAGACGATTTGAAAGTCCCAGTCGCGGCCGAAGCCGGTATCGGTACCAGTGTGCCACTTGCCAATCTGTGCCGTCGTGTAGCCGTGCTTGCGCAGTTCCTTGGGCCAGAACGGGCATTTCGCAGGATCGTAGCTGCTGCCGGGATACGAACCTTCCATCGTCATCGACTCGACGGCGTGCTGGAAGTGCCCGGTGAGCATGGTCGCGCGCGACGGCATGCACCAGGCGCCGTTGTAAGCCGCCGTGAAGCGGACCCCTTCGCGCGCCAGCTTGTCGATGTTCGGCGTCTTCACCCACGGATAGGCTTCCTCATAGCAGCTCAACGTGCGATAGGAGTGGTCGTCCGTGTAGATGAAGAGGATGTTCGGCCTCTCCGGCGTGGCTCCCTGGCCACGCGTGCCCATCGCGGCGGCGCCCAGGGCGCCCAGCATCGTCCGTCGTGTCGTTGTCTGCATCGTCAACCTCCTGGCAGGCGAGTAGTATATCGAAGCCAGCAGGCGCGAACACAGGGGGTGGGACGGCATGGGGCCAAGAAGGTTCGCCGCATGACGTGAATAGGTTTCTTAATTAGGCCGTGTAACACATGATCGAATTTTCTCTTGACCGGAAGCACCACCCCCTGGTAGTGTCTTAAAGACGGAGTAACTTTCATGATGCTGTACTGCCAAATGTTCAGGCTTCGCAAATCCGATTGGCGCGACCGCCGCCTGAATCCGGTTGCCGGCTTGCTGAACAGCTTCGTCCCCACAGTCCGTTGCAAGGCTGAATCCCGGCAGAAGACGCAACAGGCGTCCGCGGATGCTGCCGGCGTCGCGGCAACCGGCTTTCGCCCGGTCCGTTAACAACAGGGCTTGCCCGGCCCCTTTCCCGTTCTCTTTTTTATATTCGCAGTAAGTTTCTGACTCAGTGGACAGTTTGAGCGTTGCATGGCGCTTACAGCGATCCTGCCCTGGTAAGAGCGATGTCTCCAGCGGGTGGAGTTCCGGGCACAATTCCAAAAATAATCAACAACAAACCTGACTTTCGTTCGTCAATTCAAAGGAGGACGCTATTTATGTTGAAGCGCATTGTAGTTGGCGACCGCGAACGCGCCCTCGTCATTCGCTCCGGCCGCTTTCTGCGCATTCTTGAATCCGGCACGCACTTCGTGGCCGCGCTGCCGTACACGGTCGATGTGGAGCGCCACACGCTGGACAACCGGCGGCTGTCGAGCGCCTGGTCCGGATTCCTGGCCAGGGAGCGCCGCGACATCGCTGAACGCCACTTCGTCACCGTCGCCACCGGCCCCCGCGAAGTGGCCGTTGTGTATGCCGATGGCAGGTTCCTGGAGATTCACGGCCCCGGTTCATGCGCTCTCTACTGGAAATCGGCGGCCAGCATCGGCGTCCGCATCATCGACGTGCACGCCGCTCCCGAGGTTCCGCGCGAGGTGCTGCGCGCCATCGCCCACACGGGCGCTTTCCCGTTGATCGTGGGTGTGCTGGTGGAGGAGGGCAGAACCGGAACACTGTATCTGCGGAACCGCTACACTCGCACGCTCGATCCCGGCATGTACGCCTTCTGGGCGCCCGCTGTGCCCCGCGTGGCTGACGCCGGTCCGCGCGCGGAGACCTTGGCTCTGGCCGGACAGGGGCTCCGCTCATAGAGAGGCATCCGCGCGCCGGGAGCGGCGCGCGGTTCACCTTCCGAACGAAAACCCAACACCAAACATGAACTGATTGCGCACCGGCGCGCCGGAGAAGGCACGATTCCAACGCACCTCTGGCGCGACGGTCACATACCGCGTTTTGAACTCCACGCCGGCGCTGGCCGCGGGACCGAACTTCGTCAGCGTCGCATCGCGGATTCCGCCCTGCAATTCATTGGGAAACTCCGGCGGGCGGCACGAACCCTGCGGCCCCATGCAGGTGTATGCCGACTGATGCTCGCTGCGCCGGTATGACCAGGCGCCGCCCGCGCCAAGGAACGGCCGCACGCGGCCCTGGGTGAACCGGTACTTCAGCAGAAAGGGGAAGTCCCAGGTTTTCACCTTGTCCGTCATCGACACCAGATAAGGGTTCACCGAGGTACCGAGCGGGAAGCTCATCGTGGACTGTTCCGTACTGGTGCGGAGCAGCGCGCTGAACTCCACCGAGAGGCGGCGCGGCAGATGTAGCTCCACGGCCGGTCCGCCCATCCAGCGGCTTTGCGTATTGGTGGAAAAAGGAGTGGCGGCGGGCGCGTCCGTCACCGGCACGCCGAGTTTGAAACCGTAGGAAAGCGGCTGCGCATGCAGCGCGGCCCCGCAGGAGAGCAGAAGAAGCCATCGAATCATGACCGGGAGACAGCACGTCAAAGGCCGGAGCGGCGTTGTTGCAATCCGGGCGTTTCTTCACGCCTGTGCGTGAATCCCGTTCACACCGTGACGCCGGCGGCCCGCAACAGGGGGCCGATCGCATCGTCGCTCACCCGTTCCAGCGCGCCGGTTCGATGCAGCGACCACTCCTCGACGTGCTCCATTCCCTCGCCCGGCATGAGCGTCCGCAGAGGGCTCAGCGTTTCCAGTTCCAAGGTTCCGCCGTTCACCCACATCTCAAATGAAGCGCCAAAGTCCGGGTACCGCGCGCCAGCGACTGCCCGTGTACGCTTCACGAATAACTCGCCGTTCAACAGGTAGGCGCCCCAGGTGTTCTGGTTCCAAAGACCGAATTTGTTCGGGCGGGTGATCGACGGGTCCTGCCGCAGCGTGAGATATTGGCGCGTCAGGCGCAGGCGTTCGTCGGTGAAATCGGAAAACGCCCACATGATGAGCGGGTTGGTGGGAGCGAGTTGTTCGGGATGCGTGCCGCGCGGGGGGAAACCCGTCAGGCCAAGCCCGCCGGGCGCCATCATCGTAAGCGCCCAGATGGAGACCTCCACCGGCCACTGCCCCTGGTTCTCCAGGCGGTGAGCCAGGCGGAGGCGTCCTTCGCCGTGCATCGCGATGTGGATCCGTTTCCGCAGCCCGCCCGCCTCCACCGGCGCGGAGGCAGCGAGCCAGTTCCCGCCGCGTTCGATGGCGACCGGAGCATTATCGGGGAAATATGTTCCGGGTACGAGCTCCGGCGCCACCCACAAACGGTGGCCGCCCCGGCAGCGGAACTCCGCCTCGCCGCCGCCCGGGGCAAGTTCCTCGGGGATGGCCAGCATCAGGTTCTGGCCGCCGGCAAAGCCGTAGCGGATGATGCGCGGTCCGAAATCGAGAGTCACATCGAGTTCGGCCACGCCGTCGGCGAGCCTTTCTACCCTCATCGGCCCATCCAGCCGCCGTCCACCACCAGGATTTCTCCATTCACATAGTCGGACGCCTTCGACGCCAGGAACACGGCGGCGCCCTTGAAATCCGCGGGAGTTCCCCATCGTCCCGCGGGGATGCGCGCAAGAATGGCCGGGTTCCGCACCGGGTCTTTTTGCAGCGCGTCGGTGACATCGGTGGCGATGTAGCCGGGCGCGATGCCGTTCACATTCACGCCCTGCGAGGCCCATTCGTTGGCCAGGGCCTTGATCAACGAACCGATGCCCGCCTTGGACGCCGCATACCCGGGCACGGTGATGCCGCCCTGGAAGGTGAGCAGCGAGGCGGTGAAGACGATCTTGCCCGAATGCCGCGCCAGCATTCCCTTGCCGATCTCGCGCGCCAGTATGAACTGCGAACTCAGGTTGATCTCGACGAGCCTGTCCCAGTACTCGTCCGGATGCTCGGCCGCCGGCGTCCGCAGAATCGTTCCCGCGTTGTTGAACAGGATGTCCACCACGGGGTGCCCGGCCTTCACCGTTTCGATGAAGGCGTAAAGGCTCTTACGGTTGGAGAAGTCGCAGGCGTAGCCCCAGAATTCGCGGCCCGCGGCCCGTACGGCCTTCCCCACCTCGCTTTGCCCGCCCTCCATTTGCGCGCTTACGCCAATAATGTTGGCGCCCGCCTCGGCCAGCGCCTCGGCCATGCCGCGTCCGATGCCCCGGCGGCAGCCCGTCACCAGCGCCGTCTTGCCGTCCAGCTTGAACCAGTCCAGTACGCTCATCGTTTAGCTCTTGCAGTCGATCAGGATTTTCATCACCGCGCCGCCCTTCAGCATCTGCTCCAGGGCCTGTTGCACGCCGTCCAAGCCGTAGACGCCCGAGATGAGCCGGGGGATGGGAATCACGCCGGAAGCGGCCAGGTCGATGGCTTCGTCGAAGTCCTGGTGCTCGTACACCCGTGCGCCGCACAGCTTCAACTCCCGCCAGAAAAACTGGAACAGATTCACCGGGGGCGGTTGGGCGAAGATGGCCACGATGACCACGCGGCCGCGCGTACGGGGCAGTTTCGTCATTAATTCCGCGCCTGCCGCCGAGCCCGACACTTCGAACACCACGTCGGCGCCGGCCGTGCCGGTTTCTTCCGCCACCAGCGCCGGCACGTCCACCTCGCGCGCATCCACGACGTTCAGCCCGAGATCGCGCGCCAGTTGAATCCGGAACGGGTTCACCTCGGTCACCAGCACGCGCGCGCCGGCGTGTTGAGCCACCAGTGCCACGAGCGTACCGATGGGTCCGGCGCCGATCACCACGGCGTAGTCGCCCGGCTTCACCTCGCCCAGACGCACGTCGTGACAGGCCACGGCGATGGGTTCCACCAGCGCGGCATGTTCCAGCGAAAGGTTGTCCGGCAAGCGGTGCAGCGTGTGCGCGGGCACGGTCCACAAACCTTGCAGCGCGCCTGGCACGTCGATGCCGATGAAGCGCAGCCGCTGGCAGATGTGGGAATGGCCGGCGCGGCAGGCCGGACACGGCTCGCCCCCGGCGCCCTCGCGCGCCAGATACGACGAGCAGGGGTCGAGCGGCATCACGCTCACCCGGTCTCCGGCGGCCCAGCCGTCCACGCCCGGGCCCGCGGCGGCGATGACGCCCGACATTTCGTGGCCCAGCACGGCGGGCGTTTTCACGCGATGATCCATGTGGCCCTGGAAGACGTGCAGGTCTGTGCCGCAGAGGCCGCAGTGGCTCACGGCCAGTTGCACTTCGCCCGCGCCGGGCGCCCTGGGAACGCAGGCGGCCACGCCCATGTTGAACTTTTCACGATACTGGGATGCCTTCATAACGCAGTCAAAGTATATCGGGTTTACCCGCGCGCCCGGCCCGGCCGCGCATGCTACGCTATCGGTTCTCCCATGCGACTGAAAGAGAAGATTGCCATTATTACGGGCGCCGGGTCGGGCATCGGCGAAGCCACGGCGGTGCGTTTTTCCGAAGAAGGAGCGCGCCTGGTGCTGAACGACATCGACGCCGCGAACCTCGACCGCGTGGCCGGGCGCATCCGCTCCTCGGGAGGCCATGCCGTGACGGCGCCCGCCGACATCAGCGTCGAGGAGCAGGCCGCCTCCATCGCCAGCGCCGCCATGAGGGCTTATGGCCGCATTGACATCCTGGTGAACAATGCGGCCGACTTCACGCAGAAGCCGCTGGAAACCGCCACCCTGGCCGACTGGCAGCGCGTGTACGGCGTGAACGTCTTCGGCACGGCCATGGTGACCCGGTATGCCGTGCCGCACATGAAGGAGCGCGGCGGCGCCATCGTGATCGTGGCTTCGATGAGCGGCATCATCGCCCAGCCGAATTTCACCAGCTACAGCACCAGCAAGGCGGCGGGCATCATGATGACGCGCTCGCTGGCGCTCGACCTGGCGCCGCACAGGATCCGCGTGAACTCCGTCTGCCCTGGCTGCATCGTGACGCAGGCCAGCCACCGCGAAGTGGACCGCCTCGGCTTGAAGTTCGAGGACTGGTACAAGGACAACGCCTCCAGGCACATGCTGGGACGCCTGGGCGACCCCGCGGAGGCGGCCAACGCCATCCTCTTTCTCGCCTCCGACGAGGCGAGCTTCATCACCGCCGCCGAACTGATGGTCGACGGCGGCTATGTGCACTGGTAGGCGCTACACGAACTTATATGTACCCGGCTTCGGGAGCGGCTGCCGTGACATCGGCGAATCGTAGCCGGTAACCTCCTTGGGCGACAGATCGAGCTTCGAGTTCATCATCATGTCCCAGGTGATCTGCTGGCCCGAATAGGCCGCCTCGCGGGCCATGATGCAGGTCATGGTGGATTCGGCCACTTTCATCGCGTGGTTGATGTAAGGGCCTGTGCCGCGGATGGAGTTCGCCAGCGCGGTGTGTTCGGCCACGTAGTCCTTCGCGCCGGGCTGCCCGCCCATGTCCTTGCAGTTGGAGCGGCCCTTGGAACCCACCACCAGTTCGCCGATGTTCTGATAGAGCCCGCGCGGATACTGGCGGCAGTAGCTGGACAGGCGCGTTCCGTTGGCGAAGACGAAGTCGGTGGCCAGGTGGTCGTAGATGTTGCCGTGAACGTCGTCCTGGGGGCGCCAGGAGATGCCGCCGTAGGCCGCCGCCGACACCGGGTGCGTATCCATCACCCAGCAGATGACGTCGATGTTGTGGAGATGCTGTTCCACCACCTGGTCGCCGCATAGCCAGAGGTTCGAGTACCAGTTGCGGTGCTGCCACTCGGTGTCTCCCCAGTTGGGCTTGCGGCCGGCCGCCTGTTGAATCACCGGCGTGCCCACCCAGTAGGCATAGGTGGCGAGCACGTCGCCGATGGCGCCGTCCTGAATCTTCTTCACCGTCTCCTGGTAGGAGCGGTTGAAACGGCGTTGCGCTCCGCTGACGACGGTGAGTTTCAACTCCTCGCTCTTACGGGCGGCGCGCATGAAGCGTTGCACGCCCACGGGGTCCGTGCCGAAGGGCTTCTCGCAAAAGACGTGTTTCCTGGCCTCGATGGCTGCCTCGAAGTGCAGCGGCCGCCAGCCGGGCGGCGTGGCGAGCATGACGATATCGACGTCGGTGGCCAGCAGCTTCTTGTACGCTTCAAAGCCGACGAAGCGCATGTCCGGGTTCACCTTCACGCGCGAGGCGATGGCGGTGTTGGCGCGGTCCTCCTTCAACCAGCGGAGGTTTCGTTCGAGCTGATCCTCGAAGGCATCGGCAAGGGCCACCACCTCGACGTTGGCGTCGCCGGTGAGAAGGTCCTGAATCGCCTGGCGGCCGCGGCCGCCCACGCCCACCAGTCCCGCCTTCAACCTCTCCGGCGCCTGTCCGCGCACCAGTTCGGGACGAATGATCTGAAACGCGGCGGCGCCGCCCATCAGGACCCGGCGCGACAGGGCAAGGCCGTCAAAGGTGCGGCGGCAGGCGTTTGCGTTATTGTGGGAATCGTTCATATGTTGTGAGATCTCCGGCGGCTTCATTCTATCGCCGGGGAAACGAGAAAAACAGCCCGTGTCCCATCCGCAAACGCTTTCCGGCATTTATGCCGCCCTGGTCACCTCGCGCCGTCAGAACGGCGAAGGACCCGACATTCCCGCGACTTTGAAGATCGCGCGGTTCGCCCGTCAAGCGGGTTGCGCCGGCGCGGCCCTGCTGGGCGCCACCGGCGAATATCTGGACTATTCGACGCCGCAGCGCCTCGATTTGATCGAAGCCGCGGCCGCCGAACCGGATCTGCCGCTGATCGTGAACTGTTCCCACACCGTGTTGCAGGACGCCGTGCGCATGGGCAAAGCCGCCGCGAGCGCGGGCGTGGCGGCGGTGATGTTGATGCCGCCTCCCTTCTTCCACCACAACGCCAGCGAGTTGAAGTCCTTCTTCCTGGCCTTCGCCGAGGCCCTGGCAGGACGCGTGCCGCTGCTGCTCTACAACCTGCCGGCGTTCACCGACTGGATTCCCTTCGAGGTGGCGCACGAGTTGCTCGCCACCGGCGTGTACGCGGGCATCAAGGACTCCAGCGGCAACCGCGAATACTTCGACCGCCTGCTGGAAACCAAACGCGCCAGCGGCTGCCAGGTGTTTGTCGGCAACGACGTCCTCTATGTGCACGGCCATGCGATGGGCGCCGACGGCGGCATCTCCGGTTGCGCCGTAGCCGCTCCGGAACTGATGCTGCCCTTGCGGCGGGCGGTGCTAGCAAACGACGCCGCGCGCGTAGAGGAGTTGTCCGGACACCTGGCGCGGTTTATCGGCTGGCTGGATGAATTCCCGGTTCCGGTGGGCATTCGCGAGGCGCTCGCCGAGCGCTGCCTCGCCGTCGGCCCTCACGCCGTGCCGCCGAGCGCGGAGATGCAGGCCAAGCTGCGCGAATACCACGAATGGTTCACCCCCTGGGTTGAAAAATTGGCCCAGAGCAAAGACTAAGACCATGACACCGGAAGAGTTCCGCCGGGCCGCGCATGAAGCCGTCGACTGGATGGCGGACTACATGGCGCACATCCGCGAGTTGCCCGTGCTGCCCAACATGGAACCGGGATCTCTGGTGCGGGCGCTGCCCGTTGAGGCTCCGCGCGAGGGAGAACCCGCCGAACGGCTCCTGGCCGGTTTCCGCGAACTGATCGTGCCCGCCAGCACGCAATGGAACCATCCCCGCTTTCACGCCTATTTCAGCGTCAGCGGCGCGCCGCCGGGCATTCTGGCGGAGATGCTGATCGCCACGCTGAACACGAACGGGATGGTGTGGAAGAGTTCGCCGGCGGTGACCGAACTGGAACTGGTGACGCTCGGCTGGCTGCGCCGCTGGCTGGATTTGCCCGAGGAGTTTTTCGGCATCATCCACGACACGGCGTCGATGTCCACGATGCACGCCCTGCTGGCCGCCCGTGAATATGTGGCGCCGGGGTCGCGCGAGCAGGGTACGCCGGCGGGCTTGACGGTCTACACAAGCGAACATGCTCACTCGTCGGTGGAGAAGGCCGCCATCGCCGTGGGGATCGGACGGAAACAGGTGCGCAAAGTGCCGGTGGATGCGGCATTCCGCCTGAGCGTGGAGGCGCTGGAGCGGCTGGTCGCCGCGGACAGGGCGGCGGGACTGCGGCCCTGCTGCCTCTGCCCGACGGTGGGCACCACGTCGATGGCTAGCGTCGATCCGGTGGCTCCCCTGGCGGCCCTCGCGCGGCGGGAAGGCATGTGGCTGCACGTGGACGCGGCCTATGGCGGCAACTACGCCGTGCTGCCGGAGATGGCCTGGCTGCGCGCGGGCTGGAGCGATGCCGATTCGATCGTGCTGAACCCGCACAAGGGACTGTTGACGCCGATCGACCTGAGCGTACTGTACACGCGGCGGCCGGAGGTGATGCGGAGCGCCCTGTCGTTGTCGCCCGAATATCTCAGAACGGCTACCGATGGCGCGGCGCCCAACCTGATGGACTATTCCGTGGCGCTGGGGCGGCGTTTCCGGTCGTTGAAGCTGTGGTTCGTGCTGCGTTCCTATGGGCGCGAGGGGCTGGAAGCGTTGCTACGGGAACAGTTGCGGATGGCCCGTGATCTGGCGGACTGGGTTAGCGCAGACAGCCGGTTCGCGCTGTGCGCGCCGGTGGAACTTTCGCTGGTGTGCTTCCGTCTGAAGGTGGGCGACGAGGCGTCGCGCGCGCTGATGGAGGCGGTCAACGCGAGCGGCCATGCCTTCCTTTCGCATACGGCGATCGAAGGCCGGTTCGTGATCCGGCTGTCGATCGGAAACTATCAAACCACGGCGGAGGACATGCGGGGAACCTGGGCGCGGATTCAGAGCGAAGCGGACCGCCTGGCGGGCGCGGCCTAAGTAGTGGCGTGCAACGCCGGACGCGCGGCTCCGCCCAGGCGTTCGTCCAGCAGCTTGATCTCGCGGTCGAGGCGGAGCAGCGAGTCCTGGATGACCGTGTAGTTCTCCGAGGAGGCGGCGTCGGCCGCGTCGGCGGCGCAACGGGCCACCTCAGAGGCGGCGATGCGCGTGGCCGATACCTCGACCTTCCGGGCGAGAAGACGAAGTTGGGCAACGTCCATGCGCACGGCGGCCGAATGGAGCTTTTGCATGCGCTCGGGGGCGAGTTGAACGAACAGCAGGGCCATTCCGGCCAGCAGGTCGGTATCGCTTTGCTCCTGCGATCCTCGCGGCGAGGCCTCGGCGTGGGGCGTGGCCCCGGCCGAGCGCCGGCCATAGGCTTCCACGGTTTCGATCAGATGAGCCGGAGCAACCGGCTTGGAGAGGTAGTCGTTCATCCCGGCTTCGAGACACCGCTCGCGGTCGCCGGTCATGGCGTGCGCGGTCATGGCGACGATCGGCAGGTTGCGCCAGCGGTCATTGGAACGGATGGCGCGCGCGGCTTCGATCCCGTCCAGTTCGGGCATCTGCACGTCCATCAGAACCAGATCGTAGGGGCGGCCTTCCAGCCGCGTGAGCGCCTCGCGGCCATTGGCCGCGACATCCACCAGGTAGCCGCGCTTGCGCAGGACGGCGGTGACCACCTTCTGGTTGACCAGATTATCCTCGGCCAGCAGCACGCGCAGCTTCGGGATGCCGCCCAGGCTGGTAGCGGCCGCGCCGGTGTCGTGAACCGGCGAGCCCGCCTGATGATGGGGAGCGCATTCCACCCCGGGCAGTTCCACGCGGAAGCAACTGCCCACGCCCAGTTCGCTTTGCACGGTCAACCGGCCGCCGTGCAGCGCGACCAGACGTTGCGTGATGGCCAGCCCCAGTCCGGTGCCGCCGTACTTGCGGCTGATGCTGCCGTCCACCTGGGTGAACTCCTCGAAAATGGCGGCGAGTTTGTCGGCCGGGATGCCCACGCCGGTGTCGATCACCTCATAGGCTATGGTGGCCTGGCCGGGAACGGACGCCTTGCGCAGATAAACCTTTAACTGCACCGAGCCGCGTTCGGTGAACTTCACGGCGTTGCTGAGCAGGTTGTAGAGGACCTGGCGCAAACGCAACGGGTCGCCGACCACGCGGGACGGCAGGTCCGGGGCGAGTTCCAGTTTTAGGTCGATCTCCTTGGCCTTGGCCTGCCCGGAGAGGCTGCGGACACAGTCGCCCGCGACCGCGGCGATGTCGACGGGTATCTTCTCCAGCAACATGCGGCCGGCCTCGATCTTGGAGAGATCGAGAATGTCGTTGAGCAGGGAAAGCAAGGTGTTGGCGCAGCCATGGGCCGTTTCCAGATATTCGCGCTGCCGCGGCGCCGGGTTTTCTTCGAGCAGAATCTCGATCATGCCGATCACGCCGTTCATGGGCGTACGCAATTCGTGGGAGATGTTGGCCAGGAACTCGCTTTTGGCCCGGCTGGCAGCCAGCGCCTTCTGCATGGTCTCCTCAAGCTGCTCGGTACGCTGGCGGATCTTGTGCTCGAGCCCCTCCTGGTACTCCCGCACCTCTTCCCGCGACTGTTTCAGAACCTCGATCATGGCGTTCAGGCTGTGGCCGAGGTATTCCACCTCGTCGCCGGTGCGGGAAACCTGGACGGGTTCGAGACGGCCTTCGCGCACGGCCGAGATGCCGCGCTGCAACTGATGCAGCGGTTTGGCGAGCAGATGGTGGGAATAGAGCGCGACCACTCCGCCCACCACGCCCAGCACGACGGCAAGAAAGATCACCTTGCTCACGTCGAACTGATTCCGCATCAGGTCGAGGCCGAAATAGACGCAGGACACCCACGCCACCAGCAGGGTAGTGAAAACCGAGTAGCGGCGTGCCAGCGAGCCTTTGGCTGTAGGCTGCATTACAGGCGAATTTCCCGCCGGACGATCGCCCATACCCTTTCATCCCATATTTCTCTCAGAACTCCTATGAGGGATAGGCCTTAGATTTCACCCGATATCCCCGTAGTCTAAAGAAATATTGATCATTCTGCGAACGCGTGTAATCTCCAGCTTTGCGGCCTTTGCTAGACTCGGATCGAGCCGCCCTCGCCTTAGATGATTCCCGATTCCCGTCTCTCGGTGACCCTGTGTGGCATTACGTTGGCCACGCCAGTACTCGCAGCCTCCGGTACTTTCGCGTACGGGGTGGAATTCCAAGGACTTCTGGATTGGCGCTGGCTGGGAGGCATTGTCGTCAAGGGGTTGTCGCGGGAGCCCATCGCGGGGAACCCTCCCCCGCGTTTGTGGGAGACCGAAGCCGGGATGATGAACTCCATCGGCCTCCAAAACATCGGAGTACGGGCGTTCATCCGCGAAAAATTGCCAGCCCTGGCCGGGGCGCCGTGCCCGGTGTTCGCCAACGTCTTCGGCTACGCCATCGAGGACTATGTGGAAGTGGTGCGGGCGTTGGAGGATGCGCCCGGCCTGGCCGGCTATGAATTGAATGTCTCCTGTCCGAACACTAAACATGGGGGCGTGCAGTTTGGCGCCGATCCGGTGCTGCTGGCCGAGGTGGTGGGTGCGGCGAGGGCCGTGGCGAAGCGGCCGCTCCTGGTGAAACTGTCGCCGAATGTGGCCCGGATTGAACCGCTGGCGGTGGCGGCACAGGAGGCGGGGGCTGACGCGATCTCACTGGTGAACACGTTTGTGGCGCTGGCGGTGGACGCGCGGACACGGCGGCCCCGCATTGGAGCGGGCTTCGGCGGACTCTCCGGACCGGCAATCAAGCCCGTGGCCCTGCGGATGGTGCATGAGGCCTGGCGGGCGGTGAAGATTCCGGTGGTGGGATTGGGCGGAGTGGCGTCAGGCGAGGATGCCGCGGAGTTCCTGATCGCCGGCGCGACGGCGGTGGAGGTGGGAACGGCGAATTTCTGGGACCCGGCCTCGTGCGAACGAATCGCCCGTGAACTGGGCCAATTCCTGGCCGTGGAGGGAACCACGGCGCGCGCATTGACCGGCACGCTCCAGTTCCCGGGGAGGTAGGGTGTACAGGTAGCCGTGAGGGGGCGTGCATGACGCGGCGGCAGTGGTTGGCGGCGATGGCGGCGGGTGTGGAGACGGTATGGGCGGGCGGGGCGCCGCCAGTGTTGCCGGTGCACCAGGTGTTGGATCGTAAAGCGGGGCACGAGAGGCCGCACGAGCGTGCCTATTGGGGGCGCATTTGGCCGCAGGCGGCGGGAGACCTGGCGCACTGCGGGGTTCGCATGGTAATGACATACTCCGAGGGCGAGGTGGAGAGGCCGCCCAGCCGGACTCCCGTGATTCATGGGCTGGCCCGCGGGCGGTTGAACCTGGTGGTGACGGACCGGATTCCCGTGGAATGGGACGGCGGGCGGGGACTGGCGGGCGTGACGACGCTGTACCGCGGGTTTCACCTGTGCATGGTGTCGGTGGCGCGGGCGCATGCCCACTGGATTCCGTTCGTGGCGGTCAACACGTGCACGCACGAGATGCTGCACGCGCTGTTGCTGGACATTTTCGAGAACCGGCCACCCGGGTTCTGGGGACAGGCGCGGGAGTTGCGGGTGGACGCGGTGGCGACGCGGCTGTGGCTGCTGAAGGACGGATCGGCGGTGCGGGGCCCGGCGAGGGAGTATGTAAAGAGGTTGAGGGAGGGGAGCAGCCAGGGAAGCCGGGCCGCGGAGGGCCCCACTGTCCCGGCGTGAACACCTTCCTCGAATCGCTTCCGGCATTGCCAGGGGCCCAGGCCGTACTCTGGTCCGCTTCCCTAATGCCTCCGTGCCGCGAGCAGGGGCAGTTCGCGTCCGGGCGGGGCAGGCGGAGCGTCTTCGACGGCGAGGCGGAGGCCGGGCACACGCAGGATGCCGGCGCGCTGCGTGGCCTTGCCGCCACCGCCGGAGAGAACGACGAGGGTTGGGCCGTCGAAACCGAAATAGACGCGGAGGCCGGGGCCGGTCATGCCGCGGAACTCGTGGACACCCGCGCCAACAGGCCCGTAATCGCCGAAGTTACCGGCTTCGACGCACCGAGGCCGTGTGAGGATGCGGGCGCGAGCGGCGAAACCGGTGAGATTCGTGAGCCGGCAGTCAACGGGGGTGCGCCCCCCGGAGTGTGACTTATCCATCACACTCCAACCAAACTACACCGCCACCACGGTTCCCTTCCCCGAGGCTTCCGTATTGCGGACAAGCATCAGAACCAGGACTACGGCCAAAAGCGGAATCATGCTGGCGGCGATGACGATGGACTGGAACCCGTAGTGGTCTGCGACGTAGCCGATCAGGTAGGTGGACAGGATGGTCCCTAGCCCCGAGGCCGTACCTCCCATGCCGCTGACGGTGGCCACCGAGGAGGATTCGAACAGGTCGGCGGGCAGCGTGTTGGCGATGGTGGAACCGGCTGCGTAGGAAAAGGTGGCGGCTCCGAAGCAGGCGGTGATGGTGGCAAGGTCGGAGGTATAGGCGGCGGGGATGAGCAGCGCCATGCCGATGCCGCCGGGCACGAAAATGGCCTTGCGCGCGGCGCCGACGCTCCAGCCGCGATGGACGAGAAAGCTGGAGAGACCGCCGCCGGCATAGTTGCCAAGGTCGGCGCAAAGGAAGGGAATCCAGAAGGCGAGCAGGCTTTCCTCCAGTTTGAAGCCCTTCGAGGTGAGATAGATCGCGAACCAGTCGGTGATGAAGAACCAGACGGGATCGCAAAGCGCGCGCGCGGAGATCGCACCCCAGGTTTGGCGGTAGGCGAGGAGCTTCCGCCAGGGCGTTTGGGCCGCCGGTCCGGCCTGGCCGGTGTCCACGAGAATGGGAGCGGCCGAGATGCGCCGCCAGGCGATCAACCACAGGAAGCCAAGCGAACCGGTGACCACGAAAGCGGCGCGCCAGTTGCCGAACCAGGCGGTGATGGCAAGGACAAGGGCCGGGGCGACAGCGGCGCCAATCGAGGAGCCGGAGTCGAAGATGCCGACGGCCAGGGCGCGTTCGCGTTTGGGAAACCATTCCGAGACGGCCTTGGCGGCTGCGGGCCAGTTCGCCGATTCGCCAAGCCCCAGAAGGAAGCGGAAGGCGCAGAACCCTCGCAGAGTGCTGGCCAGCGGCGTGGCCATGGCCACCACGGAATACCAGGCGACGGCAATAGAAAGGCCGCGGCGCGTGCCCAGGCGGTCCACCATGCGGCCGGAGAGGGACTGGCCGATGGTATAGGCCACGCGGAAGGCGATCACGATGAGGCCGAAATCCTGGTTGTTCCATCCCTGTTCTCTCTTGATGATGGGCGCCAGGACGGAGAGCGTCTGGCGGTCGATGTAGTTGATGACGGTGGAAAGGAAGAGAAGAGAGACGATCCACCAGCGGTAATTGGATTTACGGGCTGGCGGATGGTGCGACATGGTCACGCCATTATAGCGGCCGCTTCTCTTCGCGCTACGCTAAGGGAACAATGAGCGCCAAACGAATCGTAGCGACGCAGGCCGCGCCGGCGGCCCTGGGACCGTACTCGCAGGCCGTGGTGCACAACGGGCTGGTTTACCTGTCCGGGCAGATTCCCCTGGACCCGGCGACGGGTCAGGTGGTGGCGGGCGATGCGGCCGCGCAGACGGCACGCGTTCTGGACAATCTCCGCGCCGTGCTGGAAGCCTCCGGCGCGTCGCTGGACAGCGTGCTGAAGACCACGGTGTTTTTGGCCGACTTGAACGAGTTCGCGGCGGTGAACGAGGTGTACGGGCGGTACTTCGCGTCGAATCCGCCGGCCCGCGCCACGGTACAGGCGGCGCGCCTGCCGCGTGATGCGCGCGTGGAGATCGAGTGCATCGCGGCGGTAATCGCGTAAAGCGCGCTAGGGTTTCAACCGCGGGAACGTCACCGTGCTGGCCTGCGCGGGCGTGTGATAGACGCGGTGCGTAGCCTTCTGGAAGTCGGCCTCGCGGGCATTGGCGATGTCGATGAACTTCTGCGGATTCCGGTCGATCAGGGGGAACCATGTCGACTGGACCTGGACCATGATGCGGTGATCGCGCCGGAAGGCATGGTTGATGTCGGGAAGCTCGAACTCGATTTTCGAAACCTGGCCGGGCGTGAATGCCTCGGGCTTGTCCAATCCGTTGCGGAAACGGCCTCGGAAAGGCTCGCCGCGAACCAGCATCTGGAAACCGGCCATACGTTTGGGATCGGGACGCGGAGCGGCATTGGCGGGTGCGGCCGGCTCGGGGTAGTCGTCCGGCAGGACGTCGATTACCTTGACGATGAAATCGGCGTCGGTGCCGGTGGTGGCGACCAGCAGCGAAACCTTGATGGGTCCGGCGGCGGTGAAGTCCTCGGTGAGCGGTTCGGTTTGGTAGACGAGCACGTCGGTGCGCCGGGCGGCGTGGCGCTGATCGCCGGTCATGTACTCGCGGGTCATGCCGATGGAGTCGTAGTCGGAGACGGGAACGGGCCTGGCGGGATCGCTGATGTATTCGTCGAACGCGGGCGCCTGTGCCGGAGCGGGCGAAGCGGCCAGTTTGCCGGACTCGCGGAGATAGAAGGTGGCCGGCGCCGTGTTTTCGGGCGGCCATTGCGGATACTCGCGCCATTGGTTGGTGCCGGTTTCAAACATGGTGGCGGCGGCGAGTTTGGGGTCGGCGGCGCCCTTGAGGTGGTGTTCGAAGAACGGAAACTGGAGCTTATCCCGGAAGTACTCGCTCGTCTTGGAGTTGAAGTTGGCGTAGCCCAGCGAACTGCCGTCGCCGCCGGACCACTGGCCGTGATACCAGGGCCCCATGACGATCAGGTTCGGCGCGCGCGGCGAGGTCCTGGCGGCGGTTTCGTGAACGCGCAGCGGTCCGAACAGGTCCTCGGCATCGTACCAGCCGCCCACGGTCAGCATGGGCGTCTCGATGGAGCGCAGGTGCGCGCGCGTGTTGCGCGCCTGCCACCAGGCGTCGTAGGACGGGTGTTTCATCATGTCGTTCCAGAACGCCGAGGCATTCTTGAAATACTTCTCGTTGGCGTTGGCGAGGGGACCGAGCCGGAGGAAGAAGTCGTAGCCGCTGGTGGTGCGGTGTTCAAAACCCGGAACGGCGAAGCGGGTGGGTTCGTGGCCGCCCGGCTTGTCGATGTTGATCAGGAAGTTGAAGGCGTGAGGCAGGAAGAGGGCGCCGTTGTGATGGAAGTCGTCGCCCTGCCACATGTCGGTGACCGGGGCTTGCGGGGACGCGGCTTTCAGGGCAGGGTGGCGGCTGAGCACGCCATGAACCGTATAGAAGCCCGGATAGCTGATGCCCCACATGCCCACGCGCCCGTTGTGCCCCTTCACGTTCTTCAGAAGCCAGTCGATGGTGTCGTACGTGTCGGTGGATTCGTCGGTGTCCTTGGAGGATTGTTTATTGGGGTTGTGGGGGCGGATGTGCTCGAACGCTCCCTCGCTCATCCAACGGCCGCGGACGTCCTGGTACACGAAAATGTAGCCGGACTTGGCGAAGGCCTCCGAAGGGCCAAGTCCGGACCGGTAGTTGTCGACGCCATAGGGGGAAAGCGAGTACGGCGTGCGGGTAAGCAGGATGGGGTAGGTCTTGGTGGCGTCCTTGGGAGCAAACACGGCCGTGAAGAGTTTGACGCCGTCGCGCGCGGGAATCTGGTATTCGTACTTCGTGTAGTGGGCCTTGATGTAGTCGATGCCCTGCCCGCACAGCAGCGCGGGCAGTAGAAGAAGGACGGCGAGGCGCATAAGGAATACTGTACTTGGTCCTGGCCGGAAGGCGGCGGCACCCGCGGCCGGACGGGTCTGTTTCCACGCCCGGAGGGCGGCGTTTCACACAGCTGGAGGGCGGCATTTCATATGATGGGCGGCATGAGAAGGCGAGAACTGTTGGGCCTGTTCCCCGGCTTGGCGCTGGCGCAGAAGACCGGCGGCGGACCATTGAAGATCACGAGCGTGGAAGGGATCGTCATCCGTACGCCGAACGATGAGGCGCCGGCCGGGTCGTTGATCGAAATGCCACCGCCGGGAGCGACGACAGGCGGCGTGGGATTGTGGAACCGTTTGGACCACGCCTCCCCTTCGCGGTTCAAAGGGCGGACGCAGGCCGTGCTGGTGAAGGTAACCACGGCGCAGGGGCTCACCGGGTGGGGCGAATGCCACGCGCCGGCAGCCCCGAGAGTACACCAGAGGGTCATCAGCGATGCACTGGCGCCGCTGCTGGTGGGGCTGGATGCGCGTAACGTGGAGGCGCTCTGGGACCGCATGTATTCGAGTGAGCGGCTGCGCGGCTATTCGAGCGGGTTCTTCACCGAGGCGATCGCCGGCGTGGACCTGGCTCTGTGGGACCTGTTGGGGAAGTATACGGGGCAACCTGTGTACCAGTTGCTGGGAGGCAAGTACCGGGACACGATTCCAACCTATATCGGATTGGGCGGCGCAACGCCGGAAAAGCTGCGCGAAAATGCGGTCCGCGCGCTGGCCGACGGATTCACGGCCATGAAGATGGGATTGAGCAAAGGGGCCGGTACGCGCGACGTGGACCGCGCGGCGGTGGCCGCCGATGTCATTCGCGGCAAGGGGCAACTGCTTGTGGATTCGCTCGGCGGATATAAGGTGCACGAGGCGGTCGCCGTTGGCCGGGAGTTGGACCGCATGAAGGCCATCGGCTGGTGGGAGGACGCCCTGATGCCCGAGGAGGTGGCTTCGTATCCGAAACTGGCCGAGGCTCTGGACGTGGCGATTTGCGTCGGAGAAACCTATTCCAACCGGTTCCAGTTCCGCGACCTGTTCGCGGTACAGGGAGCCGAGATCAT
Source organism: Bryobacterales bacterium (assembly GCA_020852175.1). Lineage (GTDB taxonomy): Bacteria > Acidobacteriota > Terriglobia > Bryobacterales > Bryobacteraceae > JAFLBB01. The sequence goes on from JADZBH010000006.1 coordinate 25,926, forward strand.
CAATCCGGACATCTGCCGTGCGGGCGGCGTGAGCGAATGCAGGCGGATCGCCGTGCTGGCCGATGCGCACGGCGTGCTGTGGTCGCCGCATGTAAGCACGGGAACGGCGCTGTATTGGAGCGCGTCGGTGCACATGGCCGTGGCGACGCCAAACTGCGTGATCATGGAGGGGGGCAACCTGATGGCGGGGCCGCTGGGGAACGCTCTGTTGCGGACGCCGGTTCCGTACACGCGGGGCTTCGCGCGCGTGCCGGAAGGGCCGGGGTTTGGCGTGGAGTTCGACGAGGAGGCGTTACGGAAGGTGACGGCCGGAGGGTGAGCCGCTCAAGAAGCGTCTGAGCCGGCGCGCCAGTTTGTCTGGCGACTTCGTCTCACACTCCCAGACCACGCACACACGCCAGCCAAGGCGGCGAAGCTTGCGTGTGTTGGCTATGTCCCGCGCCCGGTTCCGTTCCAACTTCGGACGCCAGTAGCCGGTTCGCGATTTCGGGATGTGGGAATCGATACACCCCGGATGCCGATGCCAGAAGCATCCGCGAACGTCGATGATCCGCCGCAGGCGGGGCAGGACGATGTCCGGCTTGCCCGGGAGGTCCGCCGCGTGCAAGCGGTACCGGAAGCCCATCCCGTGGACAAGCCGGCGAACGGCGAGTTCAGGAAGAGTGTCCCGGCTTTGAATGCGGCGCATATTGCCCGAGCGCCGCGCCGGCGTCAGGTTGTCCAGTTACCGCTCCTGATTGTTCAGCATTCCGGCGGCTTGTTCGCGGTACTTCGCGAGTAGCCATTTGAGCACTTCCAGTTGGCCGGCGCCCGTGGCGCGGCGCACCTGAATCAGCAACTTCTGGTGAGAGGGCCTGTCGTGCGTCAGGTTCCGCGCGCCTTCGTTGCATATGGAACAGAGGGCCTTCAGGTTCGAGGGATCGTCGCCGCCGCCCATGCTCTTGTCCACGATGTGGCCGATGTGGAGCCGGGTCTTGCGCGATGGATCATAGGGGTGCGCTTCCCCGGCAACCGCGCCGCACATCTGGCACGTGAACCCGTTGCGGTCGAGGACGAAGGCCCGGGTCTCTTTCGAGATGCCGCGTTCAAACGCGGGCAAGGGTTTCGGCTCCAGGAGCAGATACTCCCCAGGCTTCAAATCGCTTCTGTCGTTGTGAGTAAGGATCTGGTAACCCTCCTGGACCGGAGTTCACGGACGCGCCGGGCCCATTCGCTGATGTCTCCGGCGATCCGCCGGAGTTCCTCGGAATTCATCACGCGGCCGAGGTTCCCTAGAAAATGACGGCGTAACTTCGCACGCGCTCCAGCACCACGCTCCGATGGCATCCGAGCATTTTACCCCGCGACGCGGATCAGTTTCGGGCGCGTGAGACAGGTGGCCAACTGCTGCGCCACGGCCCGGGCAAATGGCGGGGGAAATGCATTCCCCACATGCCGGTAGGATTGGGTTTTCCCACCCGCGAACACCCATTCATCCGGGAAGCCCTGTAGCCGGGCGGCCATCCGGACGGTGAGCCTCGGCATAGCACCGGAGGGAAAGTCCGGTCCTGGAGCTTCATTCGCCAGTCCAAGCCCATCCACGCCAAGCGTGGCCCAGGCCCTTCTGGCGCGGGTTGGTCCGAGGTCCGGCCCGCCATGCTTATGCGACCCTCCGACAACGGTTGGAGCTATTTCATCCGCGGACCGCGCCCACGCCTTCGCGCCCGCCCATCCATTGGCCGCCATGAGGTCCAACAGAGTCTCTCCGACCGTCGCCGGTCTGCGTTCAACCGGGGAAGGCCAGGAAAAATGTTCGGCCAGGTCCTTCCGCACCGCGACGAAGGATACTCTGGGACGCAGTTGCGGTACGCCGAAATCCGAAGCGTTCATCAATTTCCAGCCAGGCTGGTAGCCAAGCTTGGCAAGTTCGGTTTTCACGAACATGCGGTAGTCTTCAAACACCGCATCGAGGAACCCCCTCACATTCTCGATCATCACGGCTCGCGGCCGGATTTGATCGACCAACCGGATCAGGGCCGGGAACAGGTTCCGTTCATCTTTGCCGCCGAGTTGCTTTCCCGCGACCGAAAACGGGGGACAAGGCAAGCCGCCCGAGACGAGGTCGACACCCTTGAAGTCCGCGCCGTTGAACGAATTCAGATCCTGCTCGATGACAGTCCATTCCGGACGGTTCAGCCGGAGCGTGGCGCAGGCATGCCGATTCAGTTCCACAAGTCCCTGGTGCTCGAACCCCGCCTGCTCCAGCCCGATTGCCTGCCCACCCGCGCCCGCGCACACTTCCAACGTCGTCAGGCCGGTTGACTGCCTGATCCGGATCGTCTCAGGCGCGGCGCACGTGCGCCATGGATTTTCCACCATCTCCGGGAAGAGATGCTCCGTTTGGGATTGGGGCCGCTTCATCTCGGTCTACCCGCTCAGCAGCCGGTTCCGCCGCACTTCTTCAGCAGCGCTTCCATCAGCCGGTTGCGAAGGGATTCAGGCACTTCCTTGGGCTCCATGCCTTTGTACACCTGAAGCGTCTTCTTGGTTGTGTCGTACACCACCCAACAGTTCGGGCAGTTGGTGATGTGCTCCTTAACCTGGGCCTTCACCTGGTCGTCGGCGGTTTCATCCAGGTAGTCGTTCAACCACCCGAGAAAGTCCTTACAGGAAAGCAAAGGCGTCGTCTCCCTTCCCTCGACGGAAGAATTTGGTCAGCTTTTCCCGTAGCTGCAACCTGGCACGGAGCAGCCGGCTCTTTACGGCCGGAACCGAAATTTCAAGCGTCTGCGCCGTCTCTTCGGTGGAAAGCTCTTCCACATCCCGCAGGACAAAGACCGTGCGGTAGATGGGTTCTAATGATTCGATGGCGTCGTCGAGAATACGTCGCATCTCTTCTTGAGAATATGTGCGCTCCGGGGTTTCATCCCAGACGGCGATCTCCCGAACCAGGTCATCCGTATCGCCCTGGACGGGTTCATCGAGGGAAACCTGCTTGTCGGATTTCCGTTTACGAAGCTTCATCAGGGCCTGGTTGACCGTGATGCGGACGAGCCATGTGTAGAACTTGGAATTGCCGGCGAAGTTGCCAATGTGCGAGAAAGCGTTGAGGAAGCTCTCCTGCAGGACATCCTCGGCGTCTTCCTGGTTGCCCGTGATGTGGCGGGCCAGGCGCAAAATCTTGCGGTCGTGCCGGCGCATCAGTTCGGCGAAGGCGTCCACATTGCCGGCCTGGGTTTGGGCCACCAGAGCCGTGTCGTCCAACCCTGCCAGCGGCAGGGCGGACTCGGCGGACGGGGGTGTTCCGGAAGTTGCCATGGAAACCTTCAGGGTAGCACCGGGTGCGGGGCGGGAGTCGCGCGGCCATGGCCAGTGCGCCAGCCGCTCGGGCTCCGCCGGCGCGCCTTCCCCACTCGCCGGTTTGATCCGATCGCCAAACCGTGAGCTACTTCACACTCTTACTATGTACGGCCAACTAACGCCGCGATTCCTTGTAAGTTCGCCATAAAGTGCCGCCGCGATTCCGGCGATCTCGACGGGCACCATGTCTGCGACAATCCGCGCTTTGGCGGCCATTCTATTGATCCCGTGCCAGTACCCGCTGACCGCTCAAATCGAACCGGCATCCGCCCATGTAAGTCTGTATTTTCCCCAGATCGCCGATGGCGGCAACTTTTCTCAACGATGGCAGACCCGGTTTGAATTCATGAATCCCCATACCCAGCTCCCCGCCGCCGTGTTCGTGGACTTCATGGACGACAGCGGATCGCCCCTTATGTTGAACTTCGGGGCCGGGCCAACGCGCCGGCTATCGTTCACCCTTCCACCGCGCGGGTCGCGGTCGTTCGCGACAACGGGCGCGGCGGCAAGCACCGTGGTTGGCTGGGCCTACGGCAGCGCCAGTTTACCCGTTCAGGCAACGGCAATTTTCCGGTCGATCGAGCAGGGCGCCCCGAAAGTGGACGTCACCGCTCCGCCCGTGCTGCCGGGCCACTCTTACCTGTCCATCGCGAACGCGGACCTGGGCGTTGCCCTCGGCAACCCCTACACGGATGCGCAGATCGTCGTGATGCTTTCGGCGATCGATTCCTCGGGCGCGAAGGTGGGACAAGGCTCCGTGCCACTTCCCCCGGCGGGACACAGGTCGGCGACCCTCCGGACGCTGATTCCGGCGCTTCCCCCGGGTTTCAAGGGAACCGTATCCATGGAAACGAGCGCTGATCCGGGCGGGCGCGACTATTTCGTGGCATGGACTCTCAACGCGTCCGATGGCGTCCTCAGCAGCCTGCCCGTTGGAACCGCCGCCTGGCCCATCTCGCACCATGATCGAATCTGGCTTGCTTATTGGAAGGTGTTGAACGCGGCGCAGCAGACGGTAGGGAGTTCCCTGGGGTTGAACTTATTCAGTCCTCTGGTGGGGCTTCGAATCGATCCGGCGCGCGAGATCAATGCGTTCGCCTTTGGCGGCGACTACATACAGATCAACCTGGCCTTGTCGCAGCTCATCAGCGACTCCCCCAGCGAGCTTGGATTTATCGTGGGACACGAGATGGGACACATCATTCGGGCGCGATTGGGCAATCGGGCCTTCTTCAATTCCAATCCGGAGTTGGATGCCGATGCGTTTGGCATGTTGTTCAACCTGGTTGCCGGCTACGACCCCTACGCGGGCGCCGGAGCCCTGGCCAAACTCTCGATGGCATCGGGGGCATCCGGACTGCTGTCGCAGAGTCTCATCGATCACTTCGACGTGCACCGGTCGGACAACACGCGCATCTCGGAGATGTACGATCTCCTGAAAGAGATCTGCCAACCGTCGCAGTTTGGCGGCGTTTGCACGGCGTACAAGAGCCTGATTCATCCGAACTTTCCCGCTGGCGTGCCCATGGCCGAGCCGCAGAGGCCCTCGGTGTTCCTGGCGCCCCAAGTGGGCGAGACCTTCCGCCGCCCCATGCTACGCTGAGACTGTACCCCTAACTCCATGTCCAGCATTTCCGTAACGCTGCCGGATGGCAGTCAGCAGTCCCATCCAGCCGGGATTTCTCCGCTTGAGATCGCCCGCGCGATCAGCCCCCGTTTGTCCGATGACGCCGTGGTTGCGCAGGTGAACGGCGAGTTGCGCGACCTGACGCGCCCGCTGACCGAAGACACCGAGTTGCGGATTCTGACGTCGAAGGATCCACAGTCCCTGGAGGTCTACCGGCATTCGACGGCGCACCTGCTGGCCGCCGCCGTGCTGGAACTGTTTCCGGAGACGAAACTGGGCATCGGTCCGCCCGTCGAAAACGGCTTCTATTACGACTTCGACCGGCCGGAACCGTTCACGCCCGAGGACCTGGAACGGATTGAAAAAAAGATGTGGGAGATCCAGGCGCGCGACCTGCCATACGAACGCGTGTGGACGAAAAAGGACGAGGGGCTTTCCAAGTACAAGGACGCCTGGATGAAGTGCGAATTGATCCAGGAGCGCGCCGGCGAGGAGTTCAGCGAGTACACGCTGGGACCCCATTTCATCGACTTCTGCCGCGGCCCGCACGTGCCCTCCACCAAACGGATCAAGGCCTTCAAGCTGCTGTCGGTCGCCGGAGCCTATTGGAAGGGCGACGAGAAGCGGAAGCAGTTGCAGCGCATCTACGGCACGGCCTGGTTCTCGCAGAAGGACCTGGATGGCTACCTGAAGATGCTGGAAGAGGCCAGGAAGCGCGATCACAGGAAGTTGGGGCAGGATCTCGAGCTGTACATGATCGACGAGCTGGCGGGCCCGGGGCTGATCTTCTTCCTGCCGAAGGGCGCGACGGTGCGCCGCGTGCTGGAAGACTGGATGCGCGACGCCTATGTGGCGCGGGGCTACGACCTGGTGTTCACGCCGCACGTGGCGCGCCTGGACCTGTGGAAGACCTCCGGGCACGCCAACTTTTACAGCGAGAACATGTTCAAACCGATGGAACTGGACGATGCCGAGTACCAGCTCAAGCCGATGAACTGTCCGGGGCACATCCTGATCTACCGGTCCAAGCCGCGCAGCTACCGGGATCTGCCGGTCCGGTTGGGCGAGTTGGGCACGGTGTACCGCTACGAGCGCTCCGGCACGATGCACGGACTTCTGCGCGTGCGCGGCTTCACGCAGGACGACGCCCATATCTTCTGCACACCCGATCAGATTGAGAACGAGGTGGTTTCCTGCCTCGAATTCGCTCGCGACGTGCTGCACACGTTCGGTTTCGAAAAATACGAAGCCGAGTTGAGCACGTGGGACGGCGGAGCTTCGGGCAAGTACGACGGCGCGCCGGAGTTGTGGGATCTGGCCGAGAAGTCGTTGAAAAAGGCGACGGAACGCCTGGGCTGGAACGCACGTTTCATGCCGGACGAGGCGGCGTTCTACGGTCCCAAGATCGACGTGAAGCTGGTAGACGCCATCGGGCGGAAGTGGCAGTTGTCCACGGTGCAGTTCGACTTCACGCTGCCGCGCCGGTTTGGCCTTGAGTTCACGGGCGATGACAATCGGAAGCATCAGCCGCTGATGGTGCACCGTGCGCTGTTCGGCTCCGTGGAGCGGTTCTTCGGCATTCTGGTGGAGCACTACGCCGGGGCGTTCCCCGTGTGGCTGGCTCCGGTACAGGCGGCGCTGCTGCCCATTTCGGACCGGCATGCTCCCTTTGCCCGGAAGGTGCTGCAGGAGTTGAAGATGGCCGGTCTGCGGGCCACCATCGACGAACGGAGCGAGAAGGTGAACATGAAGATTCGCGAGGCGCAGCTCGCGAAGATCCCCTACATGCTCGTGGTGGGCGACAAAGAGGTGGAGTCGGGCTCGGTGTCCGTGCGCAACCGCAGGCATGGCGACCAGGGCGCGAAGCCCGTTTCGCAATTCATCGCCGAGGCGATGAAGCTGATCACCGAACGCACGCCGTTCGAATAAAGTGCTCTGGACAGCGGCAACCCTGGTGGCGCTGGCGCTTGTGGCCGGCGCGTCGGTCTATTGCGTGCTGACCCTGGTGGCCGTGCGTTCCTATCTGCGCCAGCCTGTGGCGCGCGCGCGCGGCGTAACGCCCATCTCGGTGTTGAAACCGCTGTACGGCGCCGAGGCGGGGCTGGAATCGCTGCTGGCAACCTTCTTCACGCAGGAGTATCCCAACTACGAACTGATATTCGCCGTGCGGACCGGGAGCGACCCGGCCGCGGCCGTGGTGCGGCGTCTGTCCGAAGCACACCCGCATGTACCGTCGAGGCTCATCCTGACGGGCGAACCGGAGTGGCCGAACGCCAAGGTGTGGAGCCTGGAGCGGATGACGGCCGAGGCGCGCTTCGAACTGCTGGCCCTGTGCGATTCCGACATCGGCGTGGGCCCGGACTTCCTGCGGCGGATGGCCGGAGAGTTTGAAAATCCTGGACTGGCCTTGACGACGTGCCCGTACCGCGCGGTTCCGGGCCGGGGCTTATGGTCCACGCTGGAAGCCATGGGCGCGAACACCGAATTCCTGTCCGGCGTGATGGTGGCGCGGCTTCTGGAAGGCATGCGCTTCGCCGTGGGGCCCACGATCGTGGCGCGCCGGCAGGCCATCGCGGCGATTGGCGGGTGGGTGCGCGTGAAGGACTACTTGGCCGAGGATTTCATGCTGGGGCGGCTGGCGGCCGAGGCGGGGTTGGGCGTGGGGCTGTCGCGGTATGTCGTGGACCATCACATTGGCGGAACGGCGATGCGGGAGAACTTCACCCACCGTCTGCGGTGGTGCCGGTCCACCCGGTGCTCGCGTCCGGCGGGCTATGTGGGCCAGGTGTTCACCAACCCCACGCCGCTCATCCTGCTGCTGCTGGCGCTGGCGCCGCACTGGTGGCCGGTTTGTGCCGCCGCGGCGGCGCTTCGGGCGGCGGCCGCCTGGGCCACGGCCGGTCCCGTGCTGCGCGACCCGTTGACGGCGCGGCGCTGGTGGCTGCTGCCGGTGCAGGATCTGCTCAGTTGCCTGTTCTGGGCGGCGGGGTTCTTCGGCAACACGATCCGGTGGCGTGGGCGACAATATGTATTACATCCCGATGGCCGTTTCACTCCGACCACTCGCTAGCTTGCTTCTGGCTGTTTCCTTTCCGGCGCTTCTCCTGATGGGCGAAGAACCCGCCCGCAAGGATACTGTCGTCGTGACCGGCGCCTACACACCCGTGCCGCTCGAAGAGGCCGACCGCAGCGTGCGCGCCGTCGAGGTACGGGGCGAACAGTCGCTCGTATCGAATTCCGTGATCGACTTTCTGAACCTGGAGCCCTCCGTGGATCTGCGGCAGCGCGGACCGGGCAACATTCAGACCGACGTTTCCATTCGCGGCTCGTCGTTCGGGCAGACGCTGATTCTGTTGAACGGCCTGCGGCTGAACGACGTGCAAAGCGGACATCACAACCTGGACATCCCCGTAGCGTTGGACGCCGTGGAACGGGTGGAGGTGCTGAAGGGCTCGGGCTCGACCCTGTATGGCAGCGATGCGGTGGGCGGGGTCGTCAACCTGATCACGAAACCACCCGAGACCAGTGAGTTCCGTCTGCGCGGCGCCTTGGGGAGTTGGGGCGCGAACCAGCAGCGCGCAAGCGGGGCGTGGGTGGGCCGGAAGTGGAGCCAGCAGTTGGCCGCGTATCGCGACTTTTCCACGGGATTCATGCCGAACCGCGACTTTCGCAGCCTGGCGCTGTCATCGACCACGCGCGGCGATACGGCGCTGGGACATACCGAACTGGTGTTGGGACACGCCGACAAACCCTTCGGCGCGGAGCAGTTCTATGGAAACTACAACTCCTGGGAACGCACGAAGACGTGGTACTCCGCCCTGCGGCAAACATTCGGCGAACGTACCGAGGCAAGCTTGAGCTACCGCCGGCACACGGACCTGTTCGTGCTCTACCGGGACCGTCCCCAGGTGTTCACCAACCGTCATGCCGCGGAGAGCTGGCAGGCGGTGGCGCGGCGGCATGAGAAGTTCGGAACCAACGCGCGGCTCTACTATGGCGGCGAGTTCTTACATGACGGAATCGAGAGCAACAACCTGGGCGCGCACTCGCGGACGCGCGGCGCGGCTTACGCGGCCTTCGACCTGCGCGCGCTGAACCGGTTTTCGTTCACCCTGGGAGTGCGGGACGAGGTGTATGCTTCGGCGAATCACCAGGTGAGCCCGACGGCGGCGGCGGGCGTGTGGCTGACACCCCGATTGAAGCTGCGCGGCAGCCTTAGCCGGGCATTCCGCTTGCCGACGTTCACAGACCTCTACTACCACGATCCGGCCAATCTGGGCTCTCCCGGCTTGCGTCCGGAACGCGCCTGGAGCGGCGAGGCGGGGCTGGATTGGAACCTGGGCGGTCACGTGCGTGGCGAGTTGACCTACTTCCAGCGGCGCGAGCGCGACGGCATCGACTACGTCCGGCGTTCGTTGAATGACATCTGGCGGGCGACGAACTTCCAGCGCTTGCGGTTTCAGGGCGTGGAGGCGGGCATCACGGTGCGAGCGGCGCGGACGCACCTGTTCGATTTCCGTTACACGGGCTTGCACGGGGCGCAGAACCAGTTGGACGGCGTGTTTTCAAAGTACACCTTCAACTACCCTACTCATTCGGGCGTGGCCGGATGGCAGAGTTCGCTGCCCGGGGGGATGCTGGCGCGCGTGCGTGTGGGCGCGGTACAGCGCTATGCGAGAAACGCGTACGGAGTGGCCGACGTCTATGTGGCCAGGACGCGGGGGCGGCTACATCCCTTCTTCCAGGTTTCTAACTTGACGGATACTCACTATCAGGAGATTTTTGGAGTGGCGATGCCTGGACGTGGCGTGATGGGAGGCGTGGAAGTGGTGGTGTTCGGTGCGCGTTAGTTGCGCCGCTGCCGCCGCGCTGGCGCTGGTGGCGGCGGCGGGATTGCGGGCGCAGCCGCAGGACCAGTTGGACGCAAGCAAGTCGTTGTTCACCGTGCTGGCGGCTCTGGACGCGGCCGGCGAATCGCCGGAACCGGACTCGCCGTCCAACCACCCGCTGCGCAAGGCGGTGCGCGAGGCGATTCAGGCCAGACGGCTGGCTTCGGTGCGGGATTTGCGGGAGTTTTTCCGGCAGCACCGGCAGGATTCCTCCGCCGCGACCATGCGGCTGTACATCACCTACGGCTTGCTGACGGACGGACCGCCGGAGTTCAAACCGAAGATGCGTCTGCACGAGTTGCCCCCGGACGTGGCCTCGCTGGCGGAACTGGCGCCGCTGTTGCGGAAGTTTTGCACCGAGACGAATATCGACGAGTTGTGGACGCGTTCCCAACCGGCCATCGACCAGGAACTGGCCCGGTATCAGGGCGGCGTGATCAATGCGGTGCAGGAATCCAGCGGTTATCTGCGGTCGCCGCTGAGCGGCGGTTATATGGGACGCCACTTTCAGGTCTATGTAGACCTGGTTGGCGCCCCGAACCAGGTCCACTTCGCCACGTTTCTGGACGATTACTTCCTGGTGGTGACGCATTCGGCCGAACCGAAGATCGAGGAGATCCGCGAGGCCTGGCTGCATTTCCTGCTGGATCCGCTGGCGACGAAGTATGCCCGGGAGATCAACGAAAAAAAGGCGCTGTCGGAGTTCGCCGCGGCCGCGCCCGCGCTGGCGCCGCACTTCAAGGACGATTTTCTTCTGCTGGTGACGCGGAGCCTCATCAAGGCCATCGAAGCGCGCTTGACTTATGGCGCGGCAGCCCGGCAAACGCATATCGACCAGGCGATGGCCGAGGGCTTCATCCTGACGGCGCATTTTTACGAACAGTTGCCGGCCTACGAAAAGGATGAGCGGGCCATGCGGCTGTACTTCCCCGAGTTGATTACATCCATCGATCTGAAGAAAGAAGATAAGCGGCTGGAAAAAGTGCGATTCCTCAGTTCCGCGCCGATGAAGGTGGTCACGCCAGCGGCGCGACCGGAGCAACCGGCGCTGTCCGGAGCCGCCAGGCAGTTGGAAGACGCCGAGGAGCTGTACCGGAAGCGGGAGTTGGGTCCGGCCCGGGAGGCGTTTCTGAAGGCGCTGGAGCAATCCGGCGAGAAACGGATGCAGGCCAAGGCGTATTATGGTCTGGCAAGGATCGCAGCCCTGAACCGCGATCCGGCGATGGCCGAAAAGCTGTTTACCCAAACGTTGGAGTTGGAGCCGGATGCGCAGGAGAAGGCATGGTCGCTGGTGTATCTGGCCCGGCTTTCCGAGGCGGCGGGTGAGCGCGATCCGGCCAAGCGATATTATCAGGAGGCGCTGAGCGTGGAAGGTGCGAGTGATGCCGCGCGTAAGGCCGCTGAGCAAGGACTGAATAAGAAGGAGTAGAACATGAAACTGGTATCCATCGGCAGGGTTGCCGTGGGAGTGGCGCTGGCGGCTGCGTTGGCATTGGGACAAAAACAGCCGCAGCCGAAGTCGCAAAAAGAGGTGGAAGCGCTGCAGGCGATGTTCAACGCCACGACGCCGGATGCGCGCATCACAGCCGCGGACGAACTGTTGAAGAAGTTCGCCGATACGGATTTCAAGGCGATCGCGCTTTACATGCAGACGATCTCCGCCGAGGAAAAGGGCGATTACGAGAAGATTCTGCTGTACGGCGAGCGGACGCTGGAGGCCAATCCGAAGGATTACGCCGTGATGCTGATCATGGCGCGGAACATCTCGGCCAAGACGCGCGAGTTCGATCTGGACAAGGAAGAAAAGCTGGGCCGGGCGGAAAAGTACGCCAATGAAGCCATGGAACTGGCGAAGGTCGCGCCAAAACCGCGGCCGGACCTGGACGACGCGCAGTGGGAGGCCGCCAGGAAGGACTTCGTGGCGCAAGGCCATCAGGCGCTGGCTATCGCGGCGACGGTACGGAAGAAGAATGACGTCGCGATTCAGCAGTACGAACTGGCGATTTCGTCGGCGGCTCAGGTGGATCCGGTCGACCGCGTGCGTCTGGGCGCGGCCTACAACACGGCCGGACGTCCGGACGACGCGATCAAGGTATTGGACGCCGCTCTGGCCGACCCGCAATTGAACCCGGCCATCCGGAATGCCGCGACGAACGAGAAGTTGAAAGCCGCGAAGTTGAAAGAGACGAAGAAATAGGTTGATTTCAAGCCCCGCAAGGGGCCCCTGTAGCCAATGGAAGAGGCGCTCGCGGCACTGCAAGAGAAGCTGGGGTACCAGTTTCAGAGCAAGCAACTGTTGCTGCGCGCGCTTACGCACAAGTCCCGTGCGTTCGAGAACGGACCCGCCGGTTCCACCGAACGCACGGGAGACAACGAGCAGTTGGAGTTTCTGGGGGACGCGATTCTCGGGTTCCTCATCAGTGAATTATTGTTCGCCCGCCACCCGAGCTTCCCCGAAGGCCGTCTATCGCAACTGAAAGCGCTTTTGGTGAGCGCGACGCATCTCCATGAGTCGGCGCAAAGCCTCGGATTGGGTGAGTTCCTGCTGTTGGGGCGGGGCGAGGAGTTGAGCGGCGGACGGGAGAAGCGGGCGCTGCTGGCCGATGCGATGGAGGCGATCATCGCGGCGATGTATCTGGACGGCGGCATGGGCCCCGTGACACAGTTCGTTCTCTTGCACGTCGTGGGCGAGTTCGACGAAGCCGCGGGCGAGGATGAGTCGCTGGTGGTGGACTACAAGGCGGCCCTGCAGGAAATGACGCAGACGCTGCGCCTGCCATCGCCGCGCTACATCACCGTGCGCGAGGCCGGACCGGAGCACCGCAAGACCTTCACCATGGAGGCGCGCGTTGGTCTGGAATGGGCCGAAAGCGCCGAGGGAACCTCCAAGAAAGCGGCCGGACAACTGGCGGCACAAAAGATGTTGGAGCGCTTGTGGGAACGCTTCCCGCAGGCGGAACCGGACGGCGCGTAGGGTCCGGCCTGGCTACCGGGGCGTCAGCGGTTCGGCCGTGGACCCGCCCAAACCGGCGTAGGACTCCTTCACCTTGATGACCTTGCTGCCGTTGAACGTGACGAAGGTGATCTTGCCGGGGGGCAGTCCGTAAACCCAGTCCTCGAGCTCAACGCCATCCACGGTTTCACGCGACTTGCCGCGGGGACGCCCGGCGGCCAGCAGCACCTGTTCCTTGTCCATGCCCTCGATGATTCGCTTTTCCCGGATGGCGGCCTGGATGGGCTCCGGAAGGTTCTCCACGTAGTTCTCCGTGGCCGAGCGCTTTTCAAAATCCAGTACGGGCCGGAGCATTTTTTTCAACTCCGCGGCCTTGACCGGCGGGACGCCTTCGGGGAATTCGACCACCAGCAGCGTGCCAAGCGTGGGGCTTCCGCTCTGCCCGATCGGCGTCGTACGGTTCCCGGCGCCCATTTCGATGCGTTCGTACCACTTACGGCCGCTCTTGAGCCCGCCGTTGATCTCAAGTTTGACCTGATCGTCGTCCACCTCCACCTTTGTAATCTGAACAAGGTCGCCGGAGCGGGCGGCCGGACCGAGTTCGCGGGCGGCGTCGTCCCATTTTTCACGGTCGCCGATCTTGCCTTCGGGGGTGAGGGGGAGGGGCTTCTTGGAACGCGGCAGGCCGATTTTAGCGGTGGCGTACTCGGCCGTGAGCCCACGCATGATTTCGATACGCTCCTCGGGGGTGAGCTTATTCCTGGCCGGGGCGCAGGGAGGCAGGAGCAGGGCGAGTGCGGCGAGAGGAATTGCCCGGCGCGTGGTCATGAAGGGCTCCTTTCCTGTACCGGCTCCGGTGTGAGCAGCGCGAGGCGCTGCGGAACGAGAGGCGCCTTGTACAGCCCGGCCAGCAGCAACAGGAGCGCGGCCAGACTGAGCAGGCCCCCTTCGGGGCCATACGAGCCGCCCGACCAGAGGGGGCTCAACTTCCACTGTAGCTCGATTCCGGTGACGCGCATGGCAAAGCCGCTGAGATTGGCGCCCAGCAGGGGAAGCGCCATGTTCCAGCCGGCATGAATGCCGATGGCAAGCCAGAGGTCCCCCGAACACAAGACGCTCCAGCCCAGGGCGACTCCCCAAAGAAACGTGTTCACCAGGGCGATCCAGGAGACGTTCATGTTGCTGGAGTGCGCGGCGGCGAACAGCACGCCCATGGGCAGCAGCGTGGCGAAGGCCCCGAAGCGGCGCACCATGATCTGGAATCCGTAGCCCCGGAACATGAGTTCCTCGGCCACGACGCCGAACAGGAGCAGGACAAACGTGTAAGCAACCGTACCCCAGCCCGAAGGCTGTTCGGCGGACCGTGTCCAGGTGGCGAGGCCGAGCAGCACGGGCAGCACGACGATCAGCGCCGCGACGGCGGCCGAGGCTCCGGCGCCGGTCAGCAGATGGCGCGCCGACGCGCTGTTCCAGCCGAAACCGACTTCGGCGAGCGAGCGCCTTTCGTAAATGCGCAGGCAGAGGGTATTGGCGATGGCGGCGGCGCCGAACGTGGCGGCGACGAAGGTGATGAGCGTATCGGCGGCGACATAGAACAGCGGCGCCAGCAGGAGCATGCCAAACCAGCAGAAGAAGGCGTAAATAAAGATGCGGATAATGACGCTGGCGGTGGAGGGCGCCAGCCCGCGTTCAGGCTCGGAAGCCGGAGCGGGCTGGCTCTGAGGAATCACGCGGCTACCTTCACCCGCACGCCCTTGGGGGCGATTTTCACGTCGAGCACCTCGGCGCCCTCGGCGGCGATGATGTCGCTGACGCGCCGTTTGGCGTCAGGTTCCACGAGAAAGACGGCACAACCGCCGCCGCCCGCGCCGCAGACCTTGGCGCCGCGCGCGCCGGCCTTGCGCGTCACCTCGATCAGGCGGTCGATCAGCGGCGTGGTGATGGTGGGACAGTTCTTGCGCCGGTGCGACCACTCCTCGCGCAGCAGGCGGGCGGCCTCGGTCCAGTCCTGTTTTTCCAGGGCGCGGCGCATGCCCAGGGCAATGGCGGCGATCTGTTCGAAGTTCCTGTGAACCTGCCTGTCGCCGTTGATGTGGGCCTTCATGACCTCCCAGTTATTGATGCCCGAGTTGCGGGGAACGCCGGTGTAGGCCAGTACGAAACGTGAGTTGAACTCGTCCTGGTTCACGGGGATCTCGATGCGGCGAATACCCGCGGGCGACATTTCCATGACGCTCACTCCGCCGTACATGGCCGGATAGTAGTCCTGCGAACCGGTGGGAACCCGGATCACCTGCGATTCGATGTTCTGGCAGATTTCACGAAGTTTCTCGGTGGAGTGCGGCGAACCGGCCAGACGGTTGAAGGCGTGCGCGATGGAGATCATCAGGGCCGATGACCCGCTGATGCCGGCGCCCGCTGGGGCCTCCGAGTGGGTATCGACGGAGATGCCCGTGGCGGGAGCCCAGAAACGGAGTTGCCAGGCCAGCAGCGGCAGCTTTTGCTTCTTCGATTCGGCGAGCGCACGCAGCGTGGGGAAGCTCTCTTCCAGGGCCAGATCGCGCGAACGGAGAACGATCTGCTTGTCGCGGCGGGTTTCCAGGGTGCAATGCGTGTACCGGTCCACGGCGAAGTTCACCGTGCAGGCGTCGGGATGGTACAGATACAGGGGCCAGATGTCGAGAGTGCCGCCGGCCAGATCGACACGGCAAGGGGATTTCGAGGAGAGCTTCATACAAACTAGTTAGGATATCGTGAGCGGGGCGGCGTTCAGGCGCGCGGTGGCGATGCGATGGAGACACCAGCGCCAGAGAACGCCGGAAAGCGCAAGGCACGCGGCGGAGAACACAACCGCGGCCCAGGGAAACGTTTCGGGCAAAAACAGAGAGGAAACCGCGCCCTTCACCGGGTTGGGCGCATAGGGACCGAGCAGCAGCAGGACGGCCAGCAACGCGGCGAAGGCCATGCGGATGGAACGGCGCGCTTCGAAGGGGGTCTGCACGCGCAGGGCGAGCAGAGCGCCGGCGTGGGCGGTGAAGAGGCTGAAGGCCGCTCCGGAAAGCAGCAGGGGGATCAGGAAGGCCGCGCCGGGAATCAGCAGGCGGCCGTTTCCATGCGCCAGCGTCAGCGTGGCCAGCGAGAGGGCGTACAGCACCAGCGCGCCGCCATAGCCGGCAATCGCGGTGGCGGCGATCTTGCCCATGAGGAAGCCCGGTTGCGGACAGGGCGGCTCCCACCAGCCCTCCAACATGCGGCGGTTCTTGTCCTCGCTGAAGGCGGCAAGCGTCATCCGGGATTGGAACAACGGCGCCGAGCCCGCGTAGACCGCCTGCAGGAACGGGTCCATGAAGTCGAACCCGAGGCGCCAGGGGAAGTAGACGCCCAGCACGGCGAGCAGGGCGGCAAGGGAGACAATACCAGCCGCGCCACCGGCGCTGGACGGAGCGCCGGCAAGTTCGCCTCGCAGGGTTTCGAGCGCGCCCTCGCGATACAATGGCAACGACATTCCCTCACTCAGTGTAAGGAGTTTGCAGCGCTATGACACGCCGGAAAGTAGTGATGTCCGTGATGGTCCTGTCGGCCGCGATGGCCGGGTATGGATTTCAAGCCCTGAAGAAACCCGCCGCGCCCGCGGATCCGTTGATCGCCGGGTTCAGCAAGTCGACGGTGGCCAGCGTGGCCGACGCGGTGGACCAGATTATCGGCAAACGGGGATTCATGGCGCACGATATGCGGCCCCGGGTGGAGGGGAAGTTCGTGGGACGCGCGCGGACGGCTCTGCTGCGCCAGGCGGCGCCGGAGAACGCGGGACCGACGGTGAGCGCGAAGCACTCGGTGGAGATGATCGACACGGCGGCCGCGGGCGAAGTGGGCGTGATCGTGATTGAGAACGGCCTGGATGTGGCGGGCCTGGGCGGCCTGATGGGCACGGCGGCCAAGGCGCGCGGCATGGCGGGAATCGTGATCGACGGCGGCGTGCGCGACGTGTCCGAGGTGCGCGCTCTGCGGCTGCCGGTGTATTCGCGCAGCGTCGTGCCCTCCAGTTCGGTGGGCCGCTGGGCGACGGTGGCCAACGGCATCACGGTGACCTGCGCCGGCGTTGAGGTGTCCCCCGGCGATTTCATCGTGGCTGGTGAAGATGGCGTGGTGGTGGTGCCACAAGGACGAGCGATGGAAGTGCTGAAACGGGCGCAGGAAATCGACGAACGGGAAACCAGGATGGTACCCCTGATTCAGCGGTTGAAGGCGCTCGGTAAGGCGGTTGCTCAGTTCAATCGCATTTGAGTAAGTTGCTTACGAAAAATGCACCAGGGGCTAGTACTCCTGGGAGATCTAAGGTATTTTCGTCTACAGGGGTTCTACTAAACCTCGACAGTCAGGCTGACGATATGTGTGGTGTCAGAGATTGTTATGAAAGAGCGCCGTACAGAAACACGCCTACTGTGTGCGGACCTCGTTGAGGTCGAATGGAAAGATAAGAGCGGCCGCAAGCGCCGGTCGGTGGCCAATCTGGAGGACATTTCGCAATCCGGCGCGTGTCTGCAACTGGACCTGTCGATTCCGCTGCAAACGGCGGTGCGCATCCGGTATGGACGGGGTGACCTGGACGGTAAGGTACGGTACTGCGTATATCGCGAGATCGGTTACTTCCTGGGCATCGAGTTCGCGCCAGGGCAGAAGTGGACCGAGAGATCCTTCAAGCCACTGCACCTGTTCGACCCGCGCCGGATGACGCACCAGAGCGACGCGTCTTAGCGGCGGCAGTCAGAGTTTATTGAGCGCCTGCTCGAAGTCCCGCAGCAGGTCCCGCCAATCCTCGGTGCCCACCGAAATCCGGACCAGCCCGTCTCCCACCCCAGCCTCGGCTAGCTCGGCGTCCGACAGCGGCGAATGTGTCGTCGTCTTCGGATGGCAGACGAGCGTTTCCACGCCGCCCAGCGAAACGGCATCGCGGGCGATCCGCAGGTGGCGGAGAAAATCGAAAGCCGCCGGCTTGCCCCCTTTCAGTTCAAGCGAGAAAAGCGCTCCGGGATAGTCGCACTGGGCATCGCGGATGCGAATCTGCACGGGGTCCTCGAAAAGCGAGGGGTAGTGCACGCGCTCGACTCTCGGGTGCGCTCGCAGATGCTCGGCGATACGCTGGGCATTCTTGCTGGCGCGATTCATGCGCAGGGCCACCGTGGGCAGCCGCCCGTCGAGCATCCAGCATTCGTCCGGGGGCAGAATGTTGCCGAAGATCACGCGGCGGGCCTTGATCTGCTCCATGAGGGCGGGATCGCGGGCCAGGACGGCCCCAGCGAGCAGGTCGCTGAAGCCGGAAAGATACTTGGTGGCGGAATAGAGAACCAGGTCGGCCCCATGGAGCAGCGGATGTTGGAATACGGGGCCGAGAAAGGTGTTGTCCACGAAGACCAGTGGAGCGCGGCCGCTGAGGCCGTCGGGGCGGGAGCGCGCGGTTTCCACGGCGCGTGCGATGCCGGTCATGAGCAGCGTCGGGTTGGCGGGGGTTTCCAGGAAGACGATGCGGAGGTTGGGCGCGGAGCGGATGGCGTCGTCGAGTTGCGCCTCTTTGCCGGCCGGGACGGGGAAACCGCGCAGCCCGAAGGGTTCCAGGAACTCGTGAATGAGATGCTGTGTTCCGCCATATAGGGGGACGGTGTAGACAATACTGTCGCCGGGGAGCGCGAACGTGGTGATCGCGGTCATGATGGCGGCCATGCCGGAGTTGAAAACGGCGGCGGCCCGCGCGCCGGATTCGAGAGGCACCATGTGATCCTCGACAATCTGGGCGTTGGGGTGATTCAACCGTGCGTAGATGAGTTCGACGTTTTCCCCGTCGGCGGCGCGGGAACGGCCCGAGGCGACGGAGAAAGCCCGCTCGGCGGCTTCGGGGCTGGAAAAAACATAGGTGGAGCTACGGAAGACCGCCGGACGCGCGGAGCCCAGCGAGAGGCGGGGATCGAAGCCGCGCGTGAGCACCTCGGTGGAGGCGTGGAGCGTGGCGGCGTGCGTGGTGTCCTTGGGATCGTTCATCGGAAAGCCTCCTTCTGACACCAGTGTAGGCGCGGAATGAGGCTCGTGGCCGTGAAACGCTCCCGCTACACAGGAATGCGGTAGAGCAGCGCATTGCCCTGCCATCCCGCGGGCAAAGCAAACAAGCGTGTCATATGAAGGCAGATTTCCCGCGTGGCGCGGTCCTCGCGGGCGTGGAAGTTGGAAAGAGAAAGCTGGCCGTTTTCGCCGGGCTGGAGCGTATCCACCGTGCGGATGCTGGAGCGGCGAAGAAGCCCCGTGCGGCGGTCGAGTTCACCGGTCACGAAGGGGTAGCGGGGGCGGTTGCCGCGGGGGTTCTCGCCGGTGATATTGCCCAGCCAGAACAAACGGCCTGAAGAGTGTTTCAGGAGTTGCGAGCAGGCGCTGGGAGAAAAAAAGCGCGAACCATCGTCGTAGGCCCAGGGCGCCGGAGCGGACCAGGTGAAGCCGCCATCGCTCGATGTGGAGATCCACTTATAGCTGGAGAGTTCGGGCTTGCGATCGTTGGAGCCCCGCAGCACCATCATCAGGCGGCCATCGTCGAGGAAAGCCAGGGTGGGTTCCACCATGCCGCGCGTGGTGGCCTCGGGCGGCGCGTTGACCCTCGCGGACAGACGCCATTCCAGCGCGCCTTCGCGCCAGCGGCCATGCAGCACGGCCGCCTCGGTCCAGGTGTAGCCGCCGCCCGGATTGTAGAGCGAACCATCGGGCGCGGCGATGGTGAGTTGCACGGGGAGCAGCAGGCGTCCGCCGGGGGCGGCCAGAGGGACGCACGTATTGTCGCCCGTCATGATGCAGTTGCGGCCCGTGTGGACGCCGGGCATGGGATGGGTGGCGTTGAACTCGTCTCCAACGTGAATGACTTGAACCGGCGGGCCAAAGGTGCGGCCGCCGTCGCGCGAGATGCGATAGAAAATGTTCCATTGGCGGAGCCCCTCCAGAGGGTCGTCGTTGGGAAGTGTCCCTTCGGTCCAGAAATCGAGGAACCAGCCCGTGTGCGGGTCGGCGAAACCGGCGCGGGGATGGCGGCGCAGCATGCCACGCGAGGTTTTCTCTCCTGTGACGCGCGGTTCGGGCGCCGACCAAGTGTGGCCGTTGTCGGCCGAACGCCGGTAAAAGGCGGCGTCCACCGTATCCGAGCGCGTCCATCGCTGCTCGATCGACAGCATATCGAGCCCCTTTGGTCTTGTGTAGAAGCCATAGGCCATGACGGCAGTGCCCGCGGCGGGCGAGGGGAGGAACACTTCGCGGCGGATGGAGGCGGCGGTTTGCGCCAGCGCGGCGGGCGCCGCCAGCAGGGAACGGCGGGAGAGCGTTAGTGGGGCCAAAACCGGAAGCCTCCTTCGGGAAGAAGTTGATATTCGTAGCGCGAGCCTTCGTGCTCGAACAATACCGCGTCGTGCGGATGGAAACGGATTTCGCCCCTGCCGGGCATGGCGCGGGTAACGCCCATCAGGGTGTCGCAAATCCGGTGGCGCGTGGCTGGAACGGTGATGCTCCATTCGGAGGGATCGTGAAATTCCAGCACCTCGGAGCGGAAGTGGGTCAGGATATCGACGGCCAGTTCGAGGTCGGGAGTCGAGGCGCCGCAGAAGGCGAGAGCCTGCGCGAGCACGGACTGGCGGACGGCTTCCATGGAGGCGTTCCGGCCCACCTGGAGGCTGCGCGCGGCGAACAGGCAGTCGCGCGTGGAGAAGTATGGTTTCAGGTCCACCACCGGGGTGCCGTCGAGAAAATCGAGACGGTCCACATCGACGAAATGAGGACCGATGGCCGTGATGGCGGCGGCGGTGAGCCCGATCGGGTTGGGGCGCGCTGGCGAACGCACAGCGAACACGCCGTGGAGGTTGCGCGGGTCGGGATCCTCGCCGGGCGGAGGCTTGAGACCGCGAGGAATCACCTGCAACACGCCGCGAGCAGCGCCGTCGAGCCAGGCAAGCACCCATAGGTGCGTGTGTTTGCCGAGATGGAGAAGCCCGGAGGCGAACTCAGGCAGCAGTTCGATGCGCGAGGGAACGCCGAAGGTCGGCATGTCCTTGCGCCGGACCAGGGAGTTCACCACGCGGCCGATGGGGTGGAGAGTAACGGGACCATCAGGAGCGGTCATAGGCGGCAACGGCGGCGCGACGGGCGCGCGGCGCGTCTAGAATAGGTAACGCAAGGAGTAAAGTTGGCCAGCAACGATTCTATGGTACCGCCGCGTCCCGCGGGCGGATTGGGTTCGCCGAAGAGGGCCCCCGCGCCGGCCAAGCCGAAGGGGACGTCCGCCCGCGAGGCTCCGGCCGTCGCGACGGCGCCCGGGACGGCGGCCACCATTGGCGGATCGTCTCGGGCGGCGGACCGCTACTTCGAGCTGAAAAGCGAGATTCACCGCAAGTTGATCGGCGTGATCAACCTGGACCGGGTGTCGTCGATTCCCAAGGAGCGCGTGCGCAGCGAGATCGGGCGCGTGGTGGAGCGCCTGCTCGAGGAAGAACGCGTGCCGATGACCACCGCAGAGCAAAACAGGATCATCGAGGAGGTGCTGGACGAGGTCCTGGGACTGGGGCCGCTGGAGACGCTGCTAAAGGAACCGGCCATCTCCGACATCCTGGTGAACGGCTATGACAAGGTGTACATCGAGCGGGCGGGCAAGCTGTCGCTGACGCCGGTCCGGTTCAAGGACAACAACCACCTGCTGCACATTATCGAGAAGATCGTGAGCCAGGTGGGGCGGCGCGTGGACGAGGCCAATCCGGTGGTGGACGCGCGCCTGCTGGACGGCTCGCGCGTGAACGCCATCATCTCGCCCCTGTCCCTGGACGGACCAGCGCTGTCGATTCGCCGCTTCGGACGCCACGTGATCACCTCCGACGAGATGGTGGCGAACAGGACCGTGATGCGGAGCATGCTGCAATTCCTGGCGGCGTGCGTACAGTGCAAATGCACGGTTCTGGTGAGCGGCGGAACGGGCTCCGGCAAGACGACGACGCTGAACGCCCTGTCCCGGTTCATTCCGGAGGAGGAGCGAATCATCACCATCGAGGACACGGCGGAGTTGCAGTTGCAACAGCGGCACGTGGTGAAGTTCGAGACGCGCCCGCCAAACCTGAACAAGCAGGGGGGCATCAATCAGCGGCAACTGGTGCGGACGGCGCTGCGCATGAGGCCGGACCGGATTATCGTGGGCGAATGCCGCGGTCCGGAGGCGCTGGACATGCTGCAGGCGATGAACACGGGCGTCGAGGGGTCGATGTCCACGGTGCACGCGAACTCGCCGAAGGATGCGTTTTCGCGCTTGCAGGCGATGGTGCTCATGGCCGACCTGGACCTGCCCACGCGCGTGGTCACCAATCAACTGGCGAGCGCGATCAAGGTGGTGGTTCAGGTGTCCCGCCTGTCGGACGGTTCCCGCAAGATCATCTCGGTGGCCGAGGTGACCGGAGTGGAGGATGACGCGGTGCGGATCCAGGAGATTTTCACCTTCGAACGCACGGGCGTCGACGACGCGGGCAAGGTGATGGGCCGGTTCCGGACCGTGTGGCGGGAGCCGCGCCTGCTGGCGCGCATCAAGCAATACGGCATCGCCCTGCCGGAGGGCCTGTTCGACGAAACCGTGGATGTAAATCAGTAAGGGGCCGGAAGAGCCGGCCCCGCTTGTTCTGTTCAGGGGCCGGAAGAGCCGGCCCGAGTAGGAATGGCTGCTACGGCCGGGCGGAGCGGGCCTTGGTGATGCGGTCCACCAGCTCGCGGTACTGCTGGGTTTCCATGCCGGAACCGGAAAGCTTTAGCGAATACTTCTCTCCCCGGAACGGGATGACCTCCAACTGGTACGGGTTCTTACGCTTCAGTTCCTTGATCTCCTGCATCTCCCAGCGGCGCGTGTCTTCCACCTTGTCCAGCGATTCGAAGATCACACGTCCCGGCGTGATGATGAGCGTGCCGTCGGTGCCGCCGATACGCTTGCTGCGGCGCGCCGGATAGCTCCAACGCTCCTCCCCAGGGGCCGCCGCGGCATCCGCGGAAGCGGGGGCAGGCAGGCCCGCGCCCTTTTCCAGCCACTGCTCCACCACGGTGGACTCACTCGGCACCGAAAGCCGCAGGCTGAGACGGTTCGACTCGCCCACGCGGTCCTTCACGGCCTTCTTAAGCTGCACCACCAACGAGTCGTTGGCGCGGGTGATGGATTGGACGTTGGCCTTGTCCACGCTGAAGGATGATTCCGGTTTTTCACTATCGACAAAGGTGAGCATCGTGTCATGCACGACCACCTTTCCAGGAACGGCTCCAAACGGCGCGGACAACTCCGCGGAAAAAACGCGCACGTTGGATTGCGCGCATAGAACGGTGGCTGTAAGCGCCCCTAAAGCCCAGAATAGTTTCATTTCTTAAACTCTCCTCCAACCCTTATTATCTCAACATTTGCTCACGAAGTGCCTTGAACTCGGTTCCGGGCCTCCATTCGGGGAACCGGTCTCCTTGCGCCACGCGGTACCCCACCTGAAAGAGGAGCCTCATGTCTTCCACCGCGCCGGAGAGGTCCCAGTTGGGTTTGATCTCGTCGGAAGGCTTGTGATAGTCGTGCTCGGTATACTCATCACGCTTTTCCTTTGAAAACGAATCTGGTTTCCCGATGTATTTGGTGCCGGGCTCGATATACAGGGCGGGGACGCCCTCCTTGGCGAACTCGAAGTGGTCGCTCCGGTAGTAGAAGCCCTTTTCGGGTTCGGCATCATGTACGAGCGTGCGGTGTTGTTCGCGGGCCGCGGCGGCCAGCGTATCGTCCAGGGTGGAGTTGCCAAGGCCGATCACGACGATGTCACTGGTTCTGCCCCACTGGTTGACGCCGTCGATGTTGATGTTGGCCAGCGTCTTTTTCAGGGGATAGAGCGGATGCCGGGCATACCAGGCCGCGCCCAGAAGTCCCTGCTCCTCGGCGGTGAGGCCAATGAAAAGAATGCTGCGCTTGGGAGCAGGCTTCAGAGTGGAAAAAGCGCGCGCCAGTTCGAGCAGGGCGGCCGTGCCGCTGGCGTTGTCCACGGCGCCATTGTAGATTTGGTCGCCTGGAAGCGAGGTGTCGCGGCCCAAGTGGTCCCAATGCGCCGTGTAGATGACATACTCGTCTTTCAGCACCGGATCGGAGCCCTCCGCCTTGGCTACCACGTTGCGCGATTCAATCTTCCGGAGTTTGTTCAGAATGGTAAAGCTAGCCTTGCCGTCCAGGGCCACGGGCCGGAAGTCCTTGTTGACGGCGGCCTTCTTGAGGTCATCGAACTTCATGCCAGCCGCAGCGAACATCTCTTTGGCCTTGTCCAGGGAAACCCAGCCTTCGACGGCAACGCGGCCCATGTTGTTGTCCGGGGTCTGTATGTCGAAATTCTCGCCACCCCAGCTTCCGGTGACCACGGAGAAGGGGTAGCCGGCCGGCCCCGTTTCGTGGATGAGAATGGCAGCCGCCGCGCCCTTGGCCGTGGCGATCTCATACTTGTAGGTCCAGCGTCCGTAATAGGTCATGGCGCGGCCCCGGAAGTATCTATCGTCGAGTTTGGAGGGATCGGCCGGGTCCGGCACCGGTGGATCGTTCACCAGCATGACGATAGTTTTGCCTTTCACATCCACGTCTTTGAAGTCGTCCCAACCGTATTCGGGCGCGACGACGCCATAGCCCACGAAGACGAGTCCGGAGTCCTTCACCTCCACCTTTTCCACGAAGCGGCGGGAGGCTCCGACGAAATCCTTGCCACCGGTGAGCGGGATGGCCCTGCCCTTGATCGTGAACGAGCCGGAGGGGGTGGAGTCGATGCCGGCCAGCGGCACATTCTGGATGAACGTACCGTCCGGGTTGCCAGGCTTCAGTCCGAGATTCTTAAATGCGGTTTCGAGGTAGGCGACGGTGAGGTCCTCGCCCTTGGAGCCAGGGGCGCGGCCTTCAAACTCATCGGAGGATAGTTTTTCGATGTGGGCCATCAGTCCGGCCGCGGTGATGGAGGTTCCGGCTGCCCCCGCATCGGCTTGCGGTCTGGCGCAGGATGTGGCGCAAAGCAGGGCGAGCATGGGGATGGCTGTCGTGAAGTAGGTTTTCCGCATAGACTGTTTGAGTATGAAATCGAAGGTATCCAGACGGCAACTGGTGGCCGGGGCCACAGGCCTGGCGGCGGCACAGCAGGCGTTGGCGCAGATGCCCGTGGCGGCATACGCGTCGGCGCTGGATGGGTTTGAGCCGCAGGTGAACATGGGGGCGTTCGACCCGGTGGCCTGGACCAGGGAACGCTACAAGCAGATGCCGTTGGCGCTTACGTTCAAGGCGACGACGAAAGCCGGGGCGTTGGCGTGGCAGAAGAGTCTGCGCACGAAACTGGTGGAACTGGTGGGCGGCTTCCCCGCGCGGCGTGCGCCGCTGGCCCCACAGACGCTGGAGGTTCGTGAGTTCCCCCGGTATCGCCGGGAAAAGTTTGTCATCGCCACGCAGGAGGGCATGGGGCTTCTGGGGTACCTGCTGACGCCGAAGGACCGGCAAAAGCCACACCCGGCGATGATCTGCGTGCCGGGTCATGGCCGGGGCGTGGACGACATCGTGGGCATCGACGACAAGGGCCGCGACCGCACCGGAAAAGCCCATTACCAATACGATTTCGCGATTCAGGCCGTGGAACACGGCATGGCGGCCGTGGCCATCGAGCCCATGGCGTTCGGCTGCCGGCGCGATGCGCTGACCCGGCGCCGCGGGTTGAGCAACAGCGCCTGCCAGCCAACGGCCGGTGCGGCATTTCTGTTCGGGCAGACCATGATCGGCTGGCGCGTGTACGACGTGATGCGCGTCTGCGACTGGATCGAGACGCGTCCCGAGTTGGACGCCAGGCGGATCGGGCTGATGGGCATTTCGGGCGGCGGAACGGTGACTACCTTTGGGGCGGCGCTGGAACCGCGCATTCATACCGCGTTCATTAGCGGCTACCTGAACACGTTTCTCGCGTCGATCATCAGCCTGGCACACTGCATCGACAACTATGTGCCGGGCATTTTGAACTGGTGCGAGATGTACGACGTGGCCGGCCTGATCGCGCCGCGGGCTTTGTTCGTCGAGTCTGGCGACAAGGACAATATCTTTCCGGTGGAGGCCAGCCGCGATAGTTTCGCGCGTGTGGCGAAGGTGTACGAGGTGTTCGGAGCGGGCGGCCGGGCAAAGCAGGAGGTGTTCCCGGGAGAGCACCAGTTCCACGGCGTCGAGGGACTGCCGTTTTGCGCGAAAAGCCTGGGTGTCGGGTAGCCGGGCGGGACGCCCGCCTGGAACCGCCGCCTCAGTTGGCGGTCGCCATGGCGGATGCTGAATCGGCGGCCGTTTCTTGCGGAGACTGCGTATTGCAGCAGGGCGAGGGATGGTGGACATGCCACCACTCCTCCGCGTCGGCCGAGGTCCAGCGGTGGGCGGTCCGGATGAGGGAGAGGTGGCGGGCAATCTCCCGTACCGATTGCGGGCGGCTATCGGGCGCCTTGGACAGGCATTGCATCACGAGGTCTTCCAAGGCTCGCGGAATCTCCAGTTCGGTGCGCTGGCTGGGCGGCACGGGCGCCGTCTGGACGTGGGCGAGCGCCATGGCCATGGCCGTGGAAGCCTCGAAGACAAGCTTGCCGGTAAGCAGCCAGTAGGCGACGCAACCCAGGGCATAAATATCGGTGCGGGAGTCGATCTCGTCGCTGGCCAGGGCGAGTTCGGGCGCCATGAAGGCGGGCGTTCCGGTGGTGACGCCTTCGCGCGTAAGCCGGGTGTCGGCGCTTGAATCCTTCCACTTGGCGAGTCCGAAGTCGAGGACCTTGACGAAATCGTAGTTCAGGCCGAGACGGCACAGGAAGATGTTCTTTGGCTTGATGTCGCGGTGCGTAAGGCCCCGGGCATGGGCTTCAGCGAGCGAGTCGCAGGCCTGCTCCATGAGGTAGGCCACGCGCGAGGCCGGCAGCGGGCCGAAGCGCTGCACGAGAGAATCGAAGTCGAGGCCGTCGAGCAGCTCCATGGCGTAGTAGAACGTTCCCTCGTCGTTGACGCCGTAATCGTAGAGCGTGACGGTGTTGGGGGACTGAAGACCGGCAATGGCCTGGGCCTCGCGCTCGAAGCGGCGCCTGGCGGCTTCGGGCTGTCCGCTGCCGCCGCCGAACAGGGACTCAGGGCGAATTAGTTTGATGGCGGCCTGCCGGACCAGCATACGGTGCCGGGCGCGCCACACCTCGCCCATGCCGCCCCGGCCGATCACCTCGATCATCTCGTAGCTGCCCAGCTCGCGCGCCTTGCTCACCTGGGCGCCCAAGCTGTAAATGATGCGGCTCATGGGCAGGGCGATGGCCGCCGACAGGACGATGCCGGAGTAGAGAAATACGGCTTGCGAAAAAGTGGGGGCTGGAATGTCGAACAGCCGGATATTGATCCAATAGCCGAGCGGCCCCATGGCTGCCGTCAGGAACGCAGCCATCACCGAGCGCACGCGGCAGGTGGGGACCAGCAGCACGAAGAAGACCAGCCAGAGCGCGATGGAGGAGTGGCCGCGGATGATCTCCGCGCTGTGCAGCGGATATCGCGATTCGGCGA
Organism: Bryobacterales bacterium; assembly: GCA_020852175.1. Lineage (GTDB taxonomy): Bacteria > Acidobacteriota > Terriglobia > Bryobacterales > Bryobacteraceae > JAFLBB01. Next base: position 53,324 of record JADZBH010000006.1, read on the forward strand.
GCGAGATGAGCAGCGCACCGGCGATTTCAAAACCAAGGCCGATGTCCAGTTTGACGATACCGGGGAGTTTGCTGGCGTAAGTGAACGCCGCCACGCCCAAGCCGAGCCCCACGCCAAGCAGGGCCGTGATTCCATAAAAAACCTTGAGTTCGCGGGGGAGGCTCTGGCCTAAAGGCGTGACGGCGTGCAAAATGTACATCACCAGAAAGAAGCCGGCGTACATGGCACTCACCCGGACCAGGCGGGCGACGGAGCGCTCGACAAAGTCCGCGGGCAGGCGGTATCCGGACGTGGTGCTGATTCCGGCGCCCGTGTCCGGTACTTTTTCGGCGCAAGCAAATCGACGGATCATGCCCTGTTCGTCGGCCATGGGAACTACTCCTAGACTAACTCTTCTCTATTTGACGCGGCGCGCTGGCGCGGCGACTCAAGAGAAGTCTGCCGGCGCCGTCAATAGAGACGGACACCGCGCGGCCCGGGCGGTTTGGAGAGCCGGACGGCATCCACGAAACGGACGGCGTTGGGCTCCCGCGTCATGACCAGCGAATGCGTGCGGCAGCCCTCTCCGAAGAAGCGGACGCCGTTCAGCAGGGCGCCCTGGGTGACGCCGCAGGCGGCGAATATCAGGCGGCGCCCCGGAGCGAGTTCGGCGGCGCGGTAAATGCGCCGGGGGTCTTGAATCCCCATCTTGCGCACGCGCGCCTCCAGTTCTGGAGTGTTCACCACCAGCCGGGCTACCATCTCCCCATGCAGGCAGCGGAGCGCCGCGGCCGTGATGACACCTTCGGGCGCGCCGCCGGTTCCCATCACGGCGTCTATGCCGGCGCCGCGAACGGCGGCGGCGATTCCGGCTGAAAGGTCGCCATCCTGAAGAAGGCGAATCCGGGCTCCGGCCTGGCGGATCTGGGCGATCAGCGCGGCATGGCGGGGGCGGTCCAGCACGGCGATGGTCAGGTCTCCGACGGCGCGTTCCAGGCAACGGGCGATCGACTGCAGGTTCTCGCCAGGCGTGGCGTCCAGATCGAGCGCGTCGCGGCAGGCGGGACCGGCGATGATTTTCTCCATGTAACAATCGGGCGCGTGGAGAAGCCCGCCGGGTTCGCTGACCGCCAGCACGGCGATGGCATTGGAGGCCCCGGTGGAGCAGAGGTTGGTGCCCTCCAGGGGATCGACGGCGATATCGACGCTGGGGTAGCGGACGCCGGCGGGAGGCGCGGCGCCGACGCGTTCGCCAATGTACAGCATGGGCGCCTTGTCGCGCTCGCCCTCGCCGATGACGATCGTACCTTCGATGGGCACCCGCTCAAACGCATGGCGCATGGCCTGCACGGCTGCCTGATCGGAGGTATCGGCGACGCCCTGTCCCATGGTGCGGGACGCGGCGATGGCGGCTTCCTCGACGACATGGACGAAATAGACGGCCAGATCCCGCTCCAGATCGGTTTCCTGGGAGCGGACGGGAACCTCTTCGCGACCGGACATGCCACGATGCTAGCACCGGAGCGCGGTGTTCACACCTTGGGATGGCGTTTGTGCCAATCGGTGTTCGACTGATAGGACAGTCCGAGGGCGATCAGCGTGTTCTCGTTGAACGGCCGCGTGATGAGAGAAACGCCCAGCGGCAGCGCCCCGGCAAAGCCGCAGGGCATGGTGAGCGCCGGATAGCCGGCGAGGTTCATCGCTGGAATGTGCTCGCGCAACCCGCGCGGCCCGGCGTTTGGGGGCGCGGACGGGGCCGCGGCGGCGGGCGCGCGGCGCAGAGGCTCGCTGGCGGCGGGGGCGGTGGTGGAGCGCGTGGGCGTGATCAGCACATCGACGTCATAAAACATCTTGCGAATCTCCGCCTGCATCAGCGAGCGCACACGCATCGCCCGCAGATAGTCACGCGCGGAGATGTCGAGGTAAGACTTCAAACCGGCGATCTGGTTCTTGTCGGCAAGCTCATCCACTTTGCCCGAGGTGATCAGTTCCTCGAACACGCTGCCCGCTTCGCCGCCCAGCACCATGGAGAGGACCGGACCGTACGGGAACGCGGGCAACTCGACCTCCTTCCACTGAACGCCCATCGTCTTGAACGCGTCCAGGGCCGTTTGCAGCGGCGCGCGGGCATCGGACGAAGGAAGGGAGTCCCAATCGGAAGGAGCATAGCCTACCCGCAAATCGGAGAACTTCCTGGTGAACTGCGGGGCGTAGTAGTAGCTCTTGCCGGCGCTGCCGGGATCGTCGCCGTCCTTGCCCGAGATCGCCTGCAGCACCAGTCCGCAATCCTCGACGGACCGGCACATTGGGCCAAGCTTGTCCAGAGTCCAGGAAAGCGCCATGGCCCCGGCGCGGCTGACCAGCCCATACGTGGGGCGCAGGGCGGTGAGGCCGCAAAAGGCGGCGGGCGTGAGAATAGAGCCCGAGGTTTCCGAGCCAATGGCGAAGGTGGCGAGTCCGGCGGCCACCGCACTGCCAGACCCGGACGAAGAGCCGCCGCTCCATTTCGCCGTATCCCAGGGATTCAGACCGGGGCCTTGCAGCGAGGCCGTGGGGTAGAGGTAACCGCCGCCACCGGCAAGTTCCACCATGGAGAGTTTGCCGGTGAGCACCGCGCCGGCGCCATCCAGTTTGCGCAACACGGCGGCGGGCGCATCGAACACCTGTCCGGCATAGGGCTTGGCGCCCCACGTGGTGGGGTGATTGGGATAGGCGAGCAGGTCCTTGGCGCCGTAGGGAATGCCGTGAAGCGGTGACCGGTGGCGGCCGCGTTTCAGGTCGTTATCAACCTCCCTGGCCTTGCGGATGGCATCCTCGCGAAGGGACACGGCAAGGGCGTTGTAGCGCGGTGCATGTCTTTCCAGGCGGTCGCAGAAGGCTCGCGTCAACTCGACGCAGGAGAACTCCTTGGCCCGGAGCCTGGCGCTCAACTCGGCGATGGTCAACCAGAAGATGGATTCGTCGGCGACAGGCATGGAGAGTCCTCAGGATGCCTTGAAGGCGCTGGCGGGCTCGGTGGACATAGGGAGAGGGAACCGGTGCAACGTGGCGCGGTTGGCGGCAACCTGCCCCTTGGCTTCGGCGAGCAGTTGATCTCCGGCCGGTTGCGCGGCCGGCGATTGGGCGTTCCCTTGCGGCACGGCGGCTCCTGCCAGCAAAGCGCCCGTCAGTTGGCGGCGGTTCACCCTCACCATTCCCTCATTTTACGGCAGGGTGGCCGTTGCCGTTGAGCGCTTCCAGGGCGGCCTTCTCCATCGCCGGGCGCGGCGCCGATTCTCCCGTCCAGGTTTCAAACTGGTGGGCTGCCTGTTCCAGGAACATGGTCAGTCCCGGGATGACCTCCTTGCGCTGATCGCGCGCACGCTTGATGAGCTGGGTTTCCAATGGATTGTAGACCATGTCGAAGACAAGATCGCCGGGAATCCTGTCTTCAAAAAAACACTCGCCGGCGTGCGGATACATGCCCAGCGGCGTGGCGTGAAGGATGGCGTCGAAATGCAGGCTGGAAAGCTGCTCCTTCATGAGCGGGGTGGCGCCGGAGGCCTTGCCCAGGGCGCGGACACGGTCCGGGTTGCGGCCCACAATGGAGACCTTCGCTCCGGAGCCGGTGAGGGCGAAGGCGGCGCCCCGCGCGGCGCCCCCGTTGCCGACGACCAGGATGGAGCTTTTCGGGATGTTGATTTTCTTCTTGAGGGGAACCAGGATGCCTTCCACGTCGGTGTTTGTCCCGCGCCACCTTCCTGCCCGGCGCGTGATGGTGTTCACGGCGCCAATGCGGCGGGCCAGCGGGTCAATCCAATCCAGATAGCGCATCACCTTCTGCTTGTGCGGAATGGTGATGCTGCACCCGTGCAGCGGCATCTTCACGGCCATGGTGAAAAAATCCTTCAACTGGGCCGGGTGGACCAGAAAGGGCAGATAGACCGCGTCGAGACGGCGGCTTTGAAAGGCGCGGTTGTGGACGGCGGGCGAGATGGAGTGGCGGACCGGGTCGGCCACCACGCCATACACCTTGGCGGCCTTGGAAAACTTGTCGATGCGGTAGATGTGGCGCAGCAGGCGGGCCGAGATCTGCCCCGGCGCCGTGCCTTCTGCGGCATTCGGCGCGGCGTAGGTGTACAGACCGCCCATGGCGGCCGAAAGCACGCGCGTGGGCAAGCCCATCTCGCCCATGGCCAGCAGCACGGTGGGCACCTTGGGATAGGATTTGGCGACCGAGAGAACGCGGAAGTTGTCCGATGGCTTGCGTGCCGTGGTCACCAGCTTGAAGCAGTCGGCCGGCACCTTCATCATGCGCCGCAGAACCGGATCGATGGCGGGCGTGCCCCCATAGTTGTGGAAGGAAACCACCACCAGGGCGCGGCTGCGGAGGAGTTCCACGCGGGCAATCGCGTTTTCCGCGGATTCGATTTCAATGTCGATCGCCTTGGCGCCGGCGGAGATGGCGGCATCCAGAATACGGATCTGCTCTTCGATGCTCCCGTTGAAGCGGCCGTGGTTCTGGTGGCGGCGGCAGGTGGCCATCACGGTACATTCGGGGAAGCTGGCCAGGAAGTTGCGAATGGCGCCGATGCCATCGATCGGATTGGGCAGATAATCCAGCCGGAACTCGAGGAAGGTCTCTCCGGAATCCACCTCCGCGCGCGCGTGTCGCAGCAGGCTCGCCGTGTCGGCAAAACCGAGGGCAATGCAGACTTTGGGCAGTTGACTCCGGGTAGGCATGGGGAAAAAATCGCTGTTCAGGATATCACGGAAGGCGGTGTGACCTGGCTCACAGAGCCCCCACCGCCGGGGGGAGCGGCTCCGGCATCTTCCAACCGCCTCTGGAAGGCCGCGAGCAACGCTTCCGGCCGCCGGACGGAAAGCCGCGACACGCCGCGGCCGATCAGCGACAGCGCGTCATCGGGAGTTTCCGCACCGCCAGCGGCCTTCACCTCGAACAAACCGTAGCGGCGCGACAGGGCCAGGTCCACGCTCGCGTCGAAATCCTCCTGCCGCACGCGCCCCGTCGCGGTACACACAAAGTGGCATCCGGTGCGGCGCGCGAGCTTGCAGGCGATGATGCGCAGTTCGTGGTTCATCACGGAAAATTCAAACACCGCCTTCAGCACGGCCTGCCGTTCGCGGCACAGCGCCGCCAGTTGTCGCAGTTCGCTTTCGACGCGGACAAACTGGCGCGAATACATCATGCCGAGGTTCACCACGGCGTCGATCTCGCGCGCGCCGCGGCGCAGCAGATCGCGCGCCTCGTAGAGTTTCACGCCTGCCGTGGACCCGCCATCGGGATAGCTGACCGCGGCGGCGACGCGGACGCGGCTGTTGGAAAGGTCCCGCACCGCCAGATCGACATCGCAGGGACGCACGCACACAGCCGCGATGGCGGACGCGCGCGCGACGGTAAGCCCGGCATGCACCTGCTCCTCGCTGAGCACGGGAGCCAGCAGGGGCAATTCGATGAACGCGGCTAGCGCGTCGGCGGTTTCGATCGCTGGCCTGTCCTGATCCATAGCGTTCCAAAGTGCCGTAACTGTGTGCGCACGTCCTTGGCCCCGGCCCACCAGTCCTCATGATGGAAGTGGCCGAAATTTCCCTCGCCGCGAGCCTTTTCGTCCAGGTCGCCGAGGGCGATGTTGAGTCCCACCGGCCTGTCGCCGAGCGCGGCGGAATAGAAAATACCGGGTTCCACTTCGAGACAGGGATCGAAGTTCACGGCCCATTCGATGACGTAGCGGCGCGGATGGGCGCGGCCTGCGGCCACCCGCGCGGCGGCCTCCATGGCGCGCGTTTCAATCCACCGGCGGTAGGTGTTCCAGGCCGCTTCGGAGCGGCGCGGCTCCCCTTCGAGCAGGCCTCCTTTGCCCACGCCGCCCAGCCGGGATTTGGTGAGATTGCACACCATCTGCCAGGATGAGCCGTCGCCGGCCACGCTCTCGTTCGCCCGCCATTTGTACGAGGCGTTGACGAGCAGTTCCATCTCGTCGCCGAACCAGGGGAAGCCCTCGCGCGTCAACTCGTGGGCCTTGGGATTCTCGGCGGGCAGCCAGCGTTCCGTGTCGATGCCGTAGAGAACGTCGTCGCTCACCTCGAAGGCGAAGTAGAGGCGCCGGCCGTCGTGCTTCACCCACCCGCGCAGACTCAGGTCGCGGCCGTCGTAGGTGGGCGTGAACTGTGGAATCCACTCCGAGACGCCTGTGAAAGTGGTGGCGTCATCCCATTCGCCTGGCGAGAGCACGCCGTCGATTTTCGGCGTGGAACCCGGGAAGGCGCTGATCGATTTGGGAAACTCGCCCGCGCGCAGCAGGCTTAGCGAAAGCAGGGCAAGCAACGCGGCGGGACGGTTCATCGGGCTATCTGCGCTTCCTCGCCGCGGGCGGCGTGGCGCTGAGGCCCATGTTCTTCAGTTCGGCGCGGGCCTTGTCGGCGGATTCCGCGCGCGGGTACTTCTGAATGAGCGTGCGGTACTCGGTGGCGGCGTCGCCGCGGCGTCCCAACTGCATCAGCGCGCGGCCCTTCATGAACAGGGCGTCGGCGTTTTTGTTGGCGCTCTCGGGGTATTTTTCCAGTTGCGCGTTGAAGGCCTCGATGGCTTTGTCATAGTTGCCCTGCGAATAGTAGATGTCGCCGATGTGGAACTGGGCGTTCGGAGCAAGGTCCGTATTGTCGTACCAGCGCAGGAAGTCCTGGAACTGGGCCAGGGCGAGATCGGCCTTTCCGCTGGACTTGTCCTGCAGCGCGGCGCGGTACAGCGATTCGGCCGTGACGCCGGGCGGAGGCGTGGCTGAAGTCCCGCCGCCCGCGCCTGCATCGCCGGGAGGAGGCACGACGGGCGCCTGAATCGCGGCGACGGTCTGCGAAACGTCGGTCATCTGCGTGGAGAGCTTCGAGATTTTCGAGTTCATCTCGTTGATGGTTTCGCGAGCGAACCGGAATTCGTCGGAAAGCGAATCCACCTTGGCGCCGAGTCCGGCGACGGGCGCGGCGACGCTTTTTTCCTGTCCCTTCAACCGCTCGTCCATCTGGCGTTCCAGCAGCGCCACGGCTGTGTTGGCCTTGGTGGCCGAATCGAGCGTCTGCTGTACAAGCACGGTAAGCGCGGCCATCTTCTCATCGACGGTCCGCTGCAACGTGCGGATCTGGTCCTGCATGAGCAGCACGTCGCGCTGCATCTCCTGGACCTCTTTCTTTTGCGCGAATGCGAGCATGGGGGCCAGCGCGGCCACCCACAGGATCCGGATCAGACGCATGGTGGTCCTCCTGAAACAAAAATACGGCATAGCGCGCCCACTTTGCAGAAGGCGCGCCATGCCGCATTGGATTTACAAGCGATGGGCTACTGCCCCGCGGAGAAATGCACGCGGCGGTTCTTCTGCCAGCAGTCCTCGGTGGCTTCCGTGCACTGCGGCTTTTCCTTGCCGAAGCTGATGGAGCGGAGACGGTCGCCGGAGACGCCGAGCTGGGTCAGGAACTCCTTGGCCGAAGTGGAGCGGCGGTCGCCCAGGCCGAGGTTGTATTCGGCCGAGCCGCGTTCGTCGCAATGGCCTTCCACGCTGATGCTGGCGCCGGGGAAGTCGGCCAGAATGCGCTTCAACGCGTCGGAGTTGCGCGAAAGGACCGAGCGGGCATCCTCGCGGACATCGTACTTGTCATAGTCGAAGTAGATGTCGGACACCTCGTTGCGCAGACGCTCTTCGAGCGTGGCGGTCGGAGCCGGCGCCGGGGGCGGCGGAGGCGGCGGAGGTTCGCTCACATTCACACGGGCCGAAGCCGTGATGGAACCTCCGGCGTTGCGCGCCGTCAAAGTATAGGTGGTGGAACTGGAGGGCGACACGGACCGAGTACCGCTGGCCGATACCACGCCGATGCCATTGTCGATCGAAACCGAATCGGCGCCGGAGACGTTCCAACGGAGCGTGGCGCTCTGTCCGCGCTGAATCGAACCCGGTTCGGCGCTAAACGAACCAACCACGGGCTTGGCTGGAGGAGCCTTCTCCGCGACGGGCGGCGGCGGGGGTGGTGGCGGCGGCGGCGGCGGCGCCTTCTTCTTACAACCGGCCGCGAACGCTAGGAGCACGCACGCCAGAATCAACCAATTGAACTTCTTCGTTCGTAACATTATGAGCAATCCCTCCCGGAATCCAGTTCCGAATTCTCTTCTCTACTATTCTGTAGCGCTACATCGCCCTGGGACGGTGCCTCCCAGGGCGGGGCGCCTCACTTCAAAAAAATCTACTTGCTCCACACAGGATTTTCATTGCGTCCCTGCGTGGTGAGCTGGCGCACTTGCGTGCCGTTCGCCAGCATCGTCCAAATTTGTGTCGAACCACTGCGATTGGACGAGAACACCAAGTGGCGTCCGTCCGGCGCCCAACTGGGGTTTTCGTTCCGCCCCGCGCCGTGTGTCAACTGCGTGATTTCTTTGGTGGCCACGTCCATTATAAACAGGTTGTAATTGCCCGGGGCGAACCCCCTGGTCCAACTGAACGCGATGATCTGTCCATCGGGGTGCCAGGCCGGGTTCACCGCATCGCCCTCGCCCGAGGTGAGCCGGGCGACGTCGGCGCCGTCGACATTCATTTTGTAGACCTGCGGCGGACCGCTGCGGCCGGAAACAAAAACCATCTCGCGCGGGTTTTTCGGATTGAACTTAGGCTCGATATCGATCGCGTTGGAAAAGGTTACTCGCTTCAAGCCACCGCCATCTACGTTACACATGTAAAGTTGCGCGGCGCCGCCGGCGGCCGTCGATGAAAAGATCAACTGCTTGCCATCGGGCGTGAAGGAAGGCGTGGCGTTCAGCGAGGCGCGCTGATTGTAGAACGGCAACTGGCGCAGGGTTTCGAGCGAATAGACCATGATCGAGGGATTGCCCCGGGCGAACGTGGTGAAGGCCAGGCGCGTCGAGTCCGGCGAGACGGAGGCAAAGCTGGTGGTGGAGCCCAGGCGCGTGATCTGCTTCTGGTTGGCGCCGTCGTGATCCATGGACCAGATCTCCTTGCCGCCGCCGCGCGTCGAGGTGAAGTAGATTTTCGATCCGGCCAGCGTCTGGACGCCGAGACGGGAGAGAATGTCGGCGGCGAAATCATGCGCCAGCTTGCGCGCGCCCTCTTCGTTCAGCGGAGCCAGGTAGGTTTTGTTGAACACCTGCGCGTTGGCCAGGTCGGGTTGCGTGACGTTGTAGAACCAGCCGTAAAGCACCATCTGGCCGTTCTGCGCGCCCGTGTAGCCGATGGGAACATAGGTGGCGTTCACGGGCGGGTTGCTCCAGTCGGTGAGCCAAGGGCCCTGGCTGCGCGGAGGCGTGCCCGCGGGCGGGCGCCAGTCCTGCGCGCGCTGCGGCGCCTGCAAAGGGTACATTGACTTGGGCGCCATGCGGAAGTAGCCGGAATCCTGCAAATCCTGAAAAAGCGTGGCGTTGAAGATGCCCATGTACTGCTGGGCTTCGCCGGCGCCGCGGAAATCGGGCACGGCGATCACGGCCAGTTCACCGGACTTCATGATGCGCAGCACCATGTCGGTTTGGCCCACCAGGGCAAGAGCGGCCAGTGACAACGCGGCGAAAAAGACGAGGATGGATTTCTTGGTCATCGTTTCAGTTGGAATTGAAATTCAATAGTGGCATAGTTGCGCTCGAAGCCCTGCGGCAGGGGCGGGAACGGACTCGCCTCCAGGATGGCGCGTTGCGCCGAGTAATCGAGCGTGGGATTGCCGGAGCTTTGCCGGATCTTGACGTCGCCCGCGCGCCCATCGCGATAGATGGAGAAGGTGAGGATCACGGGCGGCGCCATGCGCGCGCGCGGGTCCTGCTGGTTTGGCTTCCAGGACTGGGCCACGCGCTCGCGGATGATGTTGGCATAGTAGCCAAAGCGGTTGCCGAACGGGTTGCCCTGGCCTATGCCCACGCCGGAGCCGCTGCTATTCACATCGTAGAGCGGTGAAACCGCGGCCTGGCCCTGCGTGGAGTACACCTGGTTCGGACGGTTGGCCAGCGGATTCTGATAGGTATTCTTCGATGCCTGCGTCTTCTTCTTGGCCGTCTCGGCTTTTTTCCGCGTGGCCAGTTCAATGGCGTCGCGGTCTTCCTGCTGCGTCTTCTTCTCCGGCTTCGGCGGCGAGGGCACCTGCGATTCGGTGTCGTTGGCCACCGGATTCACCAGACCACTTCTAGGGGGCAGCGGAATCTTGGAAACCGGCGTGATGACCGTGGACATGCCGCCCAGCGCGTTGGGGTCGCCAAAGCTGTCGCGCGGACGCCCCTCCAGCCAGTTATAGGCGGCCGCGGCCAGGAAAACGGCCAAATGCAGGGCGACAGAACCGGCGTAGGACCGCTTCATCGGCTCGCGTTCGTCCAGGATGTCGCGCCGTGCCGTCATGCCGCCCCTGGTCTCCTACTTGCGTGATGCCTCGTCCACGGGCTGCGTCACCATCTGCACCTGCAGCTTGCTTTCTCCGAGTTCACTCACCACATGGGCGAGCGACTCCCAGATGACGGCTTTATCGGCCCGGACATAAACGCCCGTCTGCCCCGGGAAGCGCTGCCGTATCTCAGCGCCGAGCACGTTCACGTTCACCGGTTTTTCGTTGAGTTGGATCTCGCCTTCCTTGGTGATGGTCACCACCGGCAGTTCCTTGGCCGAGTTCTTCACCTGCTTCACGCGCGGCACGTCCACCTCCAACCCGAACTCCATCACGTGCGCCGTCAGCATGAAAATGATCAGCAGCACCAGGACGACGTCCACAAGCGGAATGATGTTGATTTCGGCCAGCGCCGGCGCGCCCATGCGCCGCCCGCGCCGTCCGTTGCCCATGCTGGAGCCAAGCGAAATGCCCATCGGCTAATCCTCGAACTGGCGCTCGGCCAGGTTCAGAAATTCGAGCGAGAAGTCGTCCATGCGCGCGCCCTGTTCCTTGAGCTGGTGGCCGTAATAGTTGTAGGCGATGGCGGCGGGAATCGCCGCGGCCAGTCCCAGCGCGGTCGTGAACAGCGCTTCGGAGATGCCCGGCGCCACGGCGCGCAGACTCGCCGAACCGGCCAGCCCGAGCGCGGTGAAGGCGTCGATGATGCCCCATACCGTCCCGAACAAACCGATGAAGGGCGAGATGGCGGCCGTGGTGGCCAGCCAGCTCATGTTGCGTTCCAGGTGCGCGATTTCCTCGCTGATGCCCAACTGCAACGCGCGTTCAATGGCCAGTTTGTTGCGCAGCGCGCCGCGCGCCTTCACCTGGCGTTCCACTTCTTCATAGCCGAAATCGAACACGGCCACCAGCGGAGCCGACTTGAACTGCTCGGCGGCCAGCGCGACGGCTTCCATTCCGGTGGCCCGTCGAAAGGCCCGCAGGAAACTGATGTTGCCCGCGCGGGCGTTCCGGAAGGTGGAAAACTTGGAGAATATGATGCCCCAGGAGAGAATGGAGATCAGCAGGAGGAACGCCATCACCGCCATGGGGACGGGTTTCGCTTCCTTGATGAGATCCCACGAATTGACCTGGGCGAGAAGAATCAGGGTCGCAGGCAACTGGGCGAACTCCTTTCAGATGGGAAAGCCGCCAAACTTCATTATGCACCGCTGGCGGGTGGAGGCCATAGGCCGTTGAAACATTTTATGAAACTTCCGTTTCAAGGAGGCGGCCGCCGGGCGGGCGCGCCGTATAATCGCTAGCGATGCTCGTCGAGTTGATCGTCGAGAACTATGCCGTGGTGGAGCGCGTCCGCGTGCGCTTTGGCGCGGGCCTGAATCTGCTCACCGGGGAGACCGGCAGCGGAAAATCGATCGTGGTGGACTCGCTCGGGCTGCTGTTCGGCGGGCGGGCCTCGGCCGGCGCCGTGCGGGCGGGAGCCGGCAGGGCGCGCGTGGCGGGCATCTTCGAGACGGATGTAACGCCGGCCTTTCGCGCCGTGCTGGAGGAGTGCGGTCTCGAGTTGGAGGACGGCGAACTGCTGCTGGAGCGGGAGATTCTGGCCAACGGCAAATCACGCGCCTTCGCGGCGGGACGCCCGGTGACGGCGGCGGTGCTGCGCCAGTTGGCGCCGTATCTGGGCGACATCCACGGCCAGCACGATCAGCAGAAATTGTTTGAACCGGCGGCGCAGTTGGAGACGCTGGACGCCTTTGCCGGCGCGCGGGAGTTGCGTGAAAAGGTCTCGCTGCTGTTCCGGCAATGGAGGGACGTGGCGCGCGAATTGGAGGAGTTGGAGCGATCCAACGCCGAGTCGCTCCGCCTAAAGGACCTGTGGAGCTTCCAGAGCAGGGAGATTGAGTCCGTGGCGCCCCGGGAGGGCGAGGATGCCGCGCTGGAATCCGAGCGCCGCGTGCTGATGAACGTCAGCCGGTTGCAGGAGCACGCGCAGGCGGCCTACGCGGAGATCTACGACGGCGACGTCTCGGCGGCCGGATTGGTAGGCAAGGCGCGCCGGCACATCGAGGAGTTGATCCGCGTGGACGCGGCGCTTGGGCCCCTGGCAGAAGCCCTGGCGCCGGTGGAGGCCGCCCTGGATGACGCGGCGCACACGCTGCGCGTCTATCTGGGCAAGCTCGAAGCCGATCCCGCGCGCCTGGAGGCGATTGAGTCGCGATTGGCATCGCTCGAACGGTTGCGGCGCAAGTACGGCCCGGCGCTGACCGACGTGGTGGCGTTCGGAGCCGTCGCGCGCACAAAACTGGAAAACCTGGAGAACAGCGACGAACTGCGCGAATCGCTGCACCGCAAGCAGGAGGCGCTCGGCAGGGAGTACGCGGCGGCGGCGGCCCAACTGGGCAAGATGCGGCGCGGCGCGGCGAAGAGGCTCGAAGCCATGGTGCAGGGCGAACTCGCGGAACTGGCCATGGAGCGCACCCTGTTCACCGCCGCCTTCAGCGAGCAGGAGTGGAGCGAATCGGGCACGGATCGCGTGGTATTCCTGATCGCGCCGAATGTGGGGGAAGAACCGAAACCCCTGGAGCGGATCGCCTCAGGCGGCGAGTTGTCACGGCTCGCCCTGGCGCTGAAAACCTGTACGGGCAAGGGGCAGGCGAAGACCGGCGCCGCACGCACGCTGGTCTTCGATGAGGTGGATGCCGGGATTGGCGGCGCGACGGCCGCGGCCGTGGGGCGGCGGTTGAAGCGTCTGGCCGCTCACGATCAACTGCTGTGCGTAACGCATCTGGCACAGATCGCCAGCTTCGCCGACCGGCATTTCGTGGTGGAAAAGAGCGAATCGCAGGGACGCACGGTGACCGGCGTGGAGACGATCACGGGAGAGGCGCGCACGCGGGAGATCGCGCGCATGTTGAGCGGACAGAAGATGACTCCGGAGGCGCTGAAACACGCGGCGCAACTGGTGAAACTCTCGGCGGATTAACGGCAGCCTTTGAGAAAGGCCTGGCGCAGTTGTTCCCGCGATTCGGACGTGACGCCGGGAGCATCCTCCACGGGCGAACGGCGGAACATGCGGGCCTCGATGCGTTCCCGCAGCATCAGCCGGGCGCGGCGCAAGCGCTGTTTGACTACGTCCTCGCTTAAGTCGAGCACCTGGGCTGTTTCCGCCGTGGAAAGCTCCTCCACGTCGCGCAGCAGCAGCACCGGACGGTAGTTTTCCGGCAGCGAGGAAACGGCATCGTGGAGCACCTCGCGCAACTCGGCCCGGAGCAACTCTTCGTCCGGCAGGCTGTCCCGGCCCGACACCACTTGATCCAGCCCGGATTCGTCGAGCGACAACTCGCGCTCCGGCGCGAACAGACTCCTGCGCCGCTTCATCATGCACTCGTTGCGGGCGATGGTGAACATCCACGAGCGGATATGTTCCGGCTCGCGCAATTGCCGGAAGCGTTCAAACGCTTTCAGCAGCGTCTCCTGGGCCACCTCCTCGGCGTCCTCGCGCTGGCCGCACACGAGAAAGGTGTACTGAAACAGCTTGGAACGGAAGATCTCGACAAAACGGTCGAAGGCCTCCGGCTTGCCGGCCAGAAGGTCCCGCGCCAGTTCAATTTCGATGGCTCGTTGCGGACTCGGCGCGACCGTGCTCACGCCTTCATTGTAGCTTCCGGCAGTGGAACCGGCCGCATGTGAATCATGGTCTCGATTTCCGGATGGACGAGCATCGTATTGTGAATCAGGCATGCGCGGACGGCGCGGAGCAATCCTTCCTCGTGACGGCCCTCCAGCGGCGGCGCGTCCACATGAATGGTGAAACGGCCCAGGCGCGCGGGCGCGGCGGCCTTTTCGGCCTGGACGCGAACGGCGAGCCCGGTTTCCGGCAGTTTGCGCGCGCGCAGGTACTGCAAAGCGTAGTATCCCGCGCAGGTTCCGAGCGAGGCCAGCAGCAACTCCGGCGGCGTCATGCCGCCGTCCTCGCCGCCGTTCTCCTTCGGTTGGTCACAGATGATTTCATGGCCGCGCGCCGAGGCTAGGAACGCGGCGCCCGCGGTATGACGAATATGAACTTCCATGGCGGTTGGTCGCCCTCCACCCGTGCAGATGCAACCGCGCACACGGCGTGACAGGGAAAGTGGACAGGGGAAATGGAGCGGACATGCGGGGCCTGTCCTTGCTATATTGGGTGGAGCGTACGGCCAACGGGCCGGTAGGCGCAAAGGCCCGGTGAGGTGCGAGAGCGGTTGAATCGGGCGGTCTCGAAAACCGTTGAACCTTTACGGGTTCCGTGGGTTCGAATCCCACCCTCACCGCCATTCTTCCTGCGCCGTCAATAGCCGGCCACCTGCTCCACCGCCCGCTCCACATCCTCCACCGAAGGCAACACCGCCAGTTCGAGATTGGCCGCCGAGGGAACAAAAGTGTCCCGGGCGGCGACGCGCACGACAGGTGCGTCGAGGTGTTCAAAAAACTTTTCGCCGATGCGGGCCGCGACTTCGGCTCCGAAGCCCATCGTCAAAGTGTCCTCGTGCGCCACCACCACCCGGTTCGTCTTGCGGACGCTCTTCAGGATGATCTCTTCGTCAAGCGGGACGATGGACCGCAGATCCAGAACTTCGATCGAAAGATCACGTTTTTCAGCCCGCCGGGCCGCTTCCAAAGCAAGGTAGACGGCGCTGCCCCAGGTCACGACAGTCACATCGCTCCCTTCCCGGCGCACACGCCCCTGGCCAAACGGAATCAGGTAGCTGCCGTCCGGTTCCGGAGACCTGGCCTGCACGCGGCGGTACAGCCCCTTATGTTCCAGGAAGATGACCGGATCCACCGAACGCGCCGCTGTCTTAATCAAGCCTTTCGCATCCTCGGCGCAGCTCGGGAACACGACGTACCAACCCGGGATGTGCGCGAACGCCGCTTCCACGCAGGCCGAATGCCATGGTCCGCCTTTTATGTAGCCCCCCACGGCGATCCGGACCACGACCGGGCACGTCCACTGCCCCTGGCTTCTCCAGCGGACCGTGGCGATTTCGTCGCGAAGTTGCATGAAGCCGGGCCACAGGTAGTCGGCGAACTGAATTTCGACGATGGGTTTGTACCCCGCGATCGCCATGCCGCCGGCCACGCCCACGATACTGGCCTCGGCCAGGGGCGAATTCCGGACGCGTTCCGGGTAGGCCGTGGAGAGCCCCCGCGTAACCCCGAACACGCCTCCTTTCGGATCGGCGATGTCCTCGCCCCACATGACGATTTTGGGGTTGCTCTCCATCTCTTCCCGCAAGCCATGGTTCAGGGCATCGATCAGGGCCACCGGTTCATCGGAAAGATAACGGGGAGGCGCCTGGCGGGCCGTCTCCGGAGCATTCCCGGCGAAGATATGCGCCATCACACCGGATTCCTCGGGGATGGGAGCGGCGTCCGCCTCGTCCGCGGCGCGATCGACCTCTTCCCGGATCGCGGCCCGGATTCCGGCCACCTCCTCCGAGCTGAGAACGCCGTGCCGGAGGAGATACTGCTCCGTCTGGTGGATGGGATCCCGAGGCAACAACTCCGCCAGCTCCTCCGCGCTGCGATACTTCCTCTGGTCATCGGAGGAGGAGTGGGAATCCATCCGCACCACGCGCGCTTCGACCAGCGCCGGACCGCCGCCTTCGCGCATGTTCCGGATCACCGGCGGTAGGGTCTGGTACATCGGTTCGAACCATGTGCCGTCCAGGTCGTAGGACGGCATCCCGAAGCCGCGGGCTATACGGTGAACCTCCGATACGGTCTGGCTGGATTGCGGAACGCTGATGGCGTAGCCGTTGTTCTGGATCACGAAGAGAACAGGAAGCTTGTCGCGAGCGGCCCAGTTCAGCGCCTCGAAAAACTCGCCTTCGCTCGTGGCGCCCTCTCCCGAGGAAACGTAGACGACGGCATCGGAACCCTCTTTTCGCAACGCCCGGGCCATGCCCACGGCAGGAAGATATTGCGTTCCTGTGCAGGCGGTTTGCGAGACCAGATTCAGTTCAGGGGACGAGAAGTGCTCCGGCATGTTCCGCGCGTTGGAACTCGGATCGCCCGCGCGGCTCAGCATGGCAAGAAAAAGGTCCCGCAAAGGCAGGCCTAAGCCAAGGGCGATTCCCTTCTCCCGGTAATAGGTGAAATACCAGTCCTTGCGCGGTTGCAGCAGAAGGGTCATCGCGGCCTGGATTTTTTCGTGGCCTCGCGTCGAGGCGTGAAACGTGCATTTTCCATGCCGGGCGAAGACTTTCAGCCGTTCGTCCACATAAAACGTGGTCAGCATCTTCCTGTACAGAGTGAGCGTGAGATCGTGCGGCACGATCGTGCCATCTTGATCCGGCGGCTTCGCTGGCGTGACCATCCATCGCCTCCTGTCCGCCGGTATTTTGGGCGTTTCCGGCGAATCGCTCTTGCAAAGATCGCGCAGAGCTTGTATAACAAGTATGTGAAATACATCTTTTGATGTCAAGGAAGGTTTCCCGTTGCGGCTCACCGCCTACACCGACTACAGTCTTCGCGTCCTCATCTACCTCGGCCTTCGCGGCGGGAGGCTGGCGACGATTCGCGAGCTGTCCGAGACCTATGGCGTGTCGGCCAACCATTTGATGAAGATCATCCACAACCTGGGCAAGCTGGGCTACATCGAAACCGTCCGCGGACGAGGCGGCGGAATGAAGCTGGCCGGGGGGCCAGAGCAGATCAACCTTGGACAGGTGGTCAGGCAGATGGAGCCTGATTTTGCCATCACTGAGTGCTTCGATCCGGACCGGCGTGGCGATTGCGTGATCACTCCAGCCTGCCGGTTGCAGGAGGTGCTGGAAAAGGCGGTGGAGGCGTTTCTCGATGTCCTTGACAGCCACACGCTGGCCGATCTGCTCCAAAACCGGGCCCGGTTGGAATCGCTGCTGAACATCGAGTTGGCGGAAAGCAGGCCCAGTTGACGGCGGACGGGAAAGAACGGAGAAATCGCATGGAATCCGTGAAAGCGGTTCGTGGAAAAGGTCCCGAGTACGGATTCGAGCCTGGGCTCTGCCTGCCGGACCTGGAGTATGTCACCACGCTCGGCGTCCAACGGCGGCTCTCGGACTTCAAGGACCGGAAGAACCTGGTGATCATCCTGGCGGGCAATGAGGGCGAAGACCTTCTGGCGTCCTTGGCTGCTGCGGATGAGGAGGTCAGAAGCAATGAAGGACATCTCATCGCGATTTTGCCGCGCCCGTTGCCCGCGGCGGCTCAATGGCCTTTCGACGTAGTGGTGGATCCGGCCGGTACGGTTCGGCGCAAGCTATCGTCCGGTGCGGGTGAAACTCGTCTCGCCCTGTTTGTGACCGACCGCTGGGGCGAGGTGGTGTTCACCTGCAAGGCGTCGCGCGGAGACACCGCGCCCACGGTGGCCGTCCTGCTGGACTGGCTCCGATTCGTGGATCAACAGTGCCCGGAGTGCTTTCCGCCGGAGTGGCCCGTGTTGCGGTAATGCGGTCCGCTGGCGGGGTTCGCACGGCATGGAAGTTTAGTTCATCGGTATTGCTTAACAAATAAGGAGATTGCAATTATGCCAGTAACGGATACAAGAACGGTTGCGGAGATTGCCGCGGGTTCCATCGCGGCGGTTCGCGTCTTTGAAAAGCTGGGAATCGACTATTGCTGCGGCGGAAAGCGGCCGCTGGCCGACGTATGCCGTGAGAAGGGCTACGATACGCAGGCCGTCGAACGGGAGCTGGAGGAGGCTGCCCGGCAGGCTCCGGCATCCGAGGTGGATTGGAACACGGCGCCGCTCGAAGGTTTGATCGCCCACATCGTTTCAACCCACCACGACTATCTGCGGCGGGAATTCCCGGCGATCCAGATGCGACTGGACAAGGTGTACCGGGTGTACAACGAGCGCTACGGGCCCACCCTGCAGGGCCTGCCGGAGGCATTCGCCGGGCTTCGTTCGGAGATGGAGGCGCACACACAGAAAGAAGAGATGATGCTGTTTCCGGCGATCACCGCTTCGGAAGCGGCGGCGAAGTCCGGCCAGTCCCAGCCGGCGTCTCCGCTCGGCTCGGTGGCCACTCCCATTCGCGTGATGGAGGCAGAGCATGACGATGCGGGCCGTAGCCTGGCGGAGATCCGCAGGATCACCGGCGGCTACCACCTGCCCGATTATGCCTGCGTCACCTATCGCGCCCTGATGCGGGGCCTTCAGGACCTGGAACACGATCTGCACGTTCACGTCCACCTGGAGAACAACATCCTGTTTCCCCGTGCCTTGCAGCTCGAAGCGTCCAAAGGCTGATCCCGGCCGCGCATGGAACCCATCGAAGCAATCAAGCAGCACGAAGCCGCGCTGCAACGGTCGGTGACCGTGTGGATCGTCACCGGACTGCTGTTCATGCTGCTTCCCGGCACCTTTCTCGGCGCCTGGAACCTCATCGCGATTTCCGATGCGCATACAGCCGCGGGTCTCGATCCATCCTGGCTACAGGCTCATGGACACGCGCAGATCTTCGGCTGGATCGGGTCGTTCATTCTCGGCATCGGGTTTTACTCGCTGTCGAAGATGGGAGGCGCGGGACGGTTCGCCGTGAACCGCGCCTGGGCGAGCTGGTTCGTATGGACGGCCGGCGTGTTGCTTCGATGGGCAACCAACCTGTGGGAGTGGCATTGGCGCTGCCTGCTCCCACTCTCGGCGGTGTTGGAACTGGCGGGTTTTCTGATCTTCTTCCTGACGGTCAGCCGCCATCGCTCGCCAAAGACGCCCCCGGCGGGCGGAACTTCCGAATCGCGCGTGTGGATGGGCGCGGTAATCGCAGGATCGATTGGGTTTCTGCTGAGCCTTGTCGCGAACCTGATCGTGGTGGCGCAAGCCTCCCTGCACGGAGCCGGTCCGGCGATTCCGCACGCCGTCAATCAGCGGCTGCTCGCGTTGTTCACTTGGGCCTTTCCGGTGGTTACCATCTGGGGTTTCAGCGCCCGCTGGCTGCCGGTTTTCCTGGGTTTACAAAACCCGGTCCCCAAACTGCTCGTGGCGGCCATCCTGGTTAACGTATCCGCCGTGGCGGTGGCGATGATGGGCGCCTGGATTCCAGCAACTCTCCTGTTCCTGGCTGGCGCCACTCTGGCCACTTTCGCGGTTCAAGTATTTCAACGCAGCGTGCGTCCGCCGAAGATCACCGGCGTCCATCCCACATTCCCGGCATTCGTGCGCGTGGCCTACGTTTGGCTCCTGGTGTCGGCTGTACTGTCGCTGGCGGCGGCGGCCTGGGACCAGGCCGGCGGCCTGTGGGGCGCCTCCAGGCATGCGCTCACCGTGGGATATATCTCAACCATGGTATTTGCCATCGGGCAGCGGATCCTGCCCGCCTTTTGTGGAATGCGCCTTCTGTTCAGCCCGCGGCTCATGTTCGCAAGTCTGATTCTGCTGAACGCCGGCTGTACGCTGCGCGTGATCTCAGAGATAGGCGCGTATGAGGGATACCTGCCCTCGCTCTGGCCGCTGCTGCCTGTTTCCGCGGTGATCGAGATGACCGCCGTTACGCTTTTCGCGGTGAATCTGGGGCTTACGTTCTTGCAACCGCCGGCGCATCTGCGGGAGCAGGCCACCGCGGCCGCAGGCCCGGCATAGCCGCGCCCAGACACGAGTACGGGAGAATGGTTTTGGAAGGAGTGTGAGGATGCCGATCGTCATCGGAGCCAAGCAAGAAAGCAGCTTTGGAGACCCCGTGGGTTTGTTGACCGACTGCCACCGCCGCATCGAGCGGTTTTTGGGAGTACTCGGGCGGGTGTGTGAACTGGCGGGCGGCGGACCGCTCACCAGCGAGCAGCGGGGCGCCCTGGATACCGCCCTGCGCTATTTCCGCGAGGCGGCGCCGAAACACACGGCGGATGAGGAAAAGACACTGTTCCCGCGTCTGCGGACGCTGGAAAGTCCCGCCGCGAAGGCCATCCTGGCGAGAGTGGAAGAATTGGAAGCGCAGCACGAACAGGCCGATGAGAGCCACGCCGGGATTGACCGGCTGGGGCAGGCCTGGCTGGCCGCTGGAACGCTGGCGCCGGAAGACGCGGCGCGCATGGCCGGGCTGATTGCCGCGTTGCGGGAGCTTTACAAAGGCCACATCGCCGCCGAGGAGCGCGAGGTGTTTCCGGTGGCGGCGGCGGAGTTCGACAAAGCGGCGTGCGATGCCATGGGGGGCGAGATGGCGGCTCGCCGGGGCCAGCAGTGGCCGGCCGCTCCGGAGTCCGCGGCCGCGATTCTCGCGGCGAACCGCTGATCCGAGCTAAGTCCGCGCCCTTGTACAATCGGCAGATGCTCCTTCGCGGCATCCTGCCCGCCCTGTTGCTGACAGCCTCGCTGCCGGCACTCGACCTCACTCAGGCCACCATCGTGATCGCGCCCAACGCCGCCGCGCGCGAACAACTCACCGCCCGCGTGCTGCGCGAAGAGATCGCCAAGCGCACGCAGATCGAGTTGCCCGCCTCGGCCACGGCCGCGGGAACTGCGATCCGCCTCGTGAACGCCCGTTCCGGAGCGCCGGAGGGCTTCCGCATCGCCACCGGGGAGTCCGGCGTCACAATCGCCGGCAACGATGAGCGCGGGCTCCTGTACGGCGCCGGCTATCTGCTCCGCAAACTTGAACTGGAGCGAGGCCGTGTCGAGCTTCCCCAGCCGCTTAACCTGGAAACCGCGCCTCGGACGCGCCTGCGCGGCCATCAGCTTGGCTACCGGCCCAAAACCAACTCCTACGACGGGTGGGACGAGGCGCAATGGGATCAGTACATCCGCGAACTGGCCCTGTTTGGCACGAACGCCATCGAACTCATCCCGCCCCGTTCGGACGATGCCGCCGATTCGCCCCATTTCCCCGTCCCGCCCCTGCGCATGATGATCGCCATGTCGCGCATCGCCGACCGGTACGGGCTGGACCTGTGGATCTGGTATCCCGCGCTCGATCCCGATTACGCCGACCCCAAATGGGTTGAAGCCGCCTTGAAGGAATGGCCCGAAGTGCTCGGCAAACTGCCCCGCATCGACGCCATCCTGGTGCCCGGGGGCGACCCCGGCCACACCCACCCCAAGCACCTCTTCCCGATGCTGGCCAAACAGGCCGAACTGCTGCGCCGCACACATCCCAGGGCCACCTGGTGGATCGCGCCGCAAGGCTTCACCGCCGCCTGGATGGAGGAATTCCACGCGCTCGTACGCGCCAACCCGCCCTGGCTGCACGGCATCGTCCATGGTCCGCAAATCCGCATCCCGGTGGGCGAGCTTCGCAAACAGATTCCCGCCCGCTACCCCATCCGGAACTACCCCGACATCACCCACACCATCCGCTGCCAGTTTCCCGTGCCCGAATGGGACACAGCCTTCCCGTTGACGCTCAACCGCGAGCCCATCAACCCGCGCCCGCTTTTCATGAAGCGCATGTTCGACGAAGCCGCACCGCACACCATCGGCTTCATCACTTACTCGGAGGGCTGCAACGACGACGTGAACAAGTTCCTGTGGAGCACTCTGGGCTGGGACCCCGCGTCCGATTTGCACGAGGCCCTGCGCGACTATGCACGCCTGCTCATCCACCCTCGCCTGGCCGGGACGTTCGCCGAAGGACTCTTCTCGCTGGAACGCAACTGGGCGGGAGCGCTGGCCTCGAATTCCGGCGTAACCACCACGCTGCAACAGTTCGAAACCATGGACTCACAAGCCACTCCCGCCGTGCAACGCAACTGGCGATTCCAGCAGGCGCAGTACCGCGCCCACTATGACGCCTACGTCCGCGCCCGCCTGCTGCACGAAACCGGGATCGAGCAGCAGGCCATGGACCGCCTGCGGCAGGCCTCCGAGCTTGGCTCGCTGCGCGCCGTCGAGCAGGCCGCGGCCATTCTGGAGCGCGCCATCACCCGGCGTCCCGCGCCCGCCTGGCGGGCCCGCACCTTCGAGTTGGCCGAAGCGCTCTTTCAGTCCATCCACATGCAACTGAGCGTGCCCTACTACGGCGCCATCGCCACCGGACGCGGCGCCAATCTCGACCTGATCGACACCCCGCTGAACAACCGCGCCTGGCTCCTGGAGCAGTTTGGAAAGATTCGCGAACTGGCGAGCGAACCAGAACGGCTTACGGCCATTGGCGGGATCCTCGACTGGACCAACCCGGGTCCCGGCGGCTTCTACGACGATTTGGGAAACCCGGCGGCCTCGCCTCACCTGGTGCGCGCAGAGCATCCCGATCCGGAGTCCCGCAACGCGCCATTCACGGGCTTTGGCGATCCCACGGCTCCCTTCACGAAGACATGGCGCTACTCCTGGATGAACCACTCCGAAGTGCTGTGGGACGAAACCATGGCGATGCGCTACACGGGGCTGGATCCGTCGGCCACCTACAGGCTGCGTATCGTGTATGGAGGTGAGCGGACGACGGCCCCGATCAAGCTGACGGCCAACGGCGCGCACATCGTGCACGAGGAACGTGCCAAGCCGCTGCCCCCGGAGCGGCTGGAATTTTCCCTGCCGAGGACGGTTACCGCGAGCGGCACATTGGAACTGAAATGGTCACGTCCTTCCGGCGGCGGCGGCAATGGCCGCGGCATCCAGGTGGCTGAGGTGTGGCTGGTGCGCGACGCGGCGGCCAGCCCGGCGGCTCAGTAGTAACCGGTGGTGGCCAGCAACGGTTCGGCCCCGGCGGCGAGCTGTGTCTGTTGTCCGGCGATGGCGTTCCATCCTTCCAGCAGCGTCTGCAACAGCCGGCCGGCTTCGGCCAGCGGCTCGTCGCGTTGCTCGATGTGGGCCTGTGTCACCAGGTGGAGCACATAGTCGTACAGTTCAATCAGGTTCGCGGCCAGTTCGCCTCCCTGCTCCCGGCTGACGCTCATCATCAGTTCCGCCAGAATCGCACCGGCCCGGCTGATGTGCCGCGACCGCTCCGCCTGGTCGTTCCGGGCCAGGCTCTCCCGCGCGCCGCGAATCGATTCCAGCGCGCCGCGGTAGAGCAGTTGTATCAACCCTACCGGATCGGCCTGCAGGACTTCACATTCCAACGAGGCTTGACTTGCATACGGATTCATCCCGTTTCTCTCCCCTGTCGTGGATCCGTTGAACCGCACTCGCACGAACCGCGTTCAGGCCATCTTCCGCGCCCGCCGGAAAATACTCTTCGGCGGATACTGCTGCAACACTTCCTGCGTCTCCCGGTCGACCAGCCACACAGCCGGCTTCCGGCTGTCCTCGTCCACCACGATGCGCAACTCCTGATTCGATCCGCGAAGCTCGGTCTCGTTCACCTTCTTTACCGCCTGAATCAGTTGCTGTTGTTGCTGCAGTTCCAAACGCCGCTCGTGCACCGGCGTCCCGGCCGGCGCGGCAAGCTGAATGCGTGAAGCTGAGAGTTCCATCTCTACCTCCCGGAGGCGAACGCCCTCGCTTCCTGAAACTTCATATCGGTTTCAGGCGGGGAATAGTGAGAAAAAAATGGATTGGGGAGAGGCCCCGGGCCCCTAGTCCAGGTTCAATACCTTCATCGCCACGCCCTTCTCCTTCTCGATCTTCTTCTGGAGAAGCATGATGGCGTAGATCAACTGCTCCGGGCGCGGAGGGCACCCCGGCACGTACACGTCCACCGGGATCACCTGGTTCACCGGAATCAGGGCATAGTTGCTGAACACGCCGGTGGATGTCGCGCAGGCGCCCATCGAGATCACCCAGCGAGGCTCCGGCATCTGTTGATAAAGATGCCGCACCACCGGCGCCATCTTGTTGGACACGCGTCCGGCGATGATCATCAGGTCGGACTGCCGCGGCGACCCGCGGAACACCTCGGCGCCGAAGCGCGAAATGTCGAACCGCGAGGCGGTCATCGCCATCATCTCGATGGCGCAGCAGGCCAGGCCGAACGCCATCGGCCAGATGGAGTTCTTGCGGGCCCAGTTGATGGCCGCGTCCACCGTCGTGGTCAGGATGCTGTCTTCAAAGCCCGTCCCGTCCGGCGAGTCGATGCGGTCGAAAATCCCATCGGCGGGGCCCAGTTGCGGCCGGTATTCGCGCAGTTCCATGTGTCTTTCGATTATCCCACGCGCCCGCGGCCCCGCTCAACGCCCCAGCGCCTTCACCTCGGCGGCTGTCAAAGCCCGGCTGAACACCATCACGTCGTCCATCAACCCCGTGTAGTTCACGCCTAGGCGGATGGCCGCCAGCGCCGGGTCCCAGGCGAAGCGTTCCGCGATGGCCGGCGTCGTTCCTGCGGCCTCGCCATTCACATAGAGCGTCGCCGCGCCCTTACCGCTTCCCAGCGCCGTGTGCGTAATGGCCACGTGCGTCCAGGCATCGCGGGTGAACGGAGGCTTCTTCACCACCACCAGCCGGTTCTCGAACAGGGGATTCACGCCGGTGGTCTGCCCGGCCGTGTTCCAACCCTTCAGTTCGCCGAAGACGCCGAGCCGGAAATGGCGCGGACGGTCGTCCTTGGTGAAGTCCACCCAGATGGCCGAGTCGTTGTACGCCTTGTCGGTCACCTGTATGGGATCGCAGAAGCCTGGCGCAAGACCGGTATCCGGGTCGAGTTTCAGGAAAAACGAGATCGTGCCCGTCCAATCCTTCGGACGGAAACTCATGTTGCCGGCAGCCTTGTAAAAAACGGCGTTCTCGTTCTTCGCCTTGAAAAGCAACGCCCCGGAGCCGTGGCGTCCCTCGCCGGGAGCCAGCGCGACATGGGGCGCGGCGGCCAGTCCGGCCTTGGCCGCGCTCTGTTGTTTGTAATTGGGCGCGGAGTAGAGGTTCGCGTCGCCACGTGCCACCTTCGCCGGTTCGGTTTCGAACGAGGCGTGCAGAAGCAGGCCGCGGGGTGTCTGCGCCACCAGAGGAAAGGTCCCCAACAGACACAGGAAAAGCCACGGGTTCATGCGGGATACTATACTGCACCGCACGGGGCGGCGCAGTGTGCGACACCGGCGCTTACCCCGCCCGGGCGTCGCCGCCGGCCTTCCGGCGCGCCTCCTCGCCCAGGATGATGGCCTCGGCCAGTTCCTTCATCGGACGCCGCATGCGCCGGCTCTCATTGCGCAGTTTCAGATAGGCTTCCTCTTCGGTGAGTCCTTCGCTGTGCTGCAGAATGCCCTTGGCGCGTTCCACGAGCTTGCGGGTGATGAGTTCATGCTCGAACTCCTGCTTCTCGGCGGCCAGACGCGCGACCTCCTCCTCCAGGCGGCCGCACGCCAGCGCGATGCCAAGTTGCTCGCCCACGAACCTCACCAGCGCGATCTCCCCGGCCGTGTGGTGGCGCTCGTGACCGTGGTGGACGTCGATGACACCGATCACCTGCCCTTTCCTCAACAGAGGCGCGGACAACGATGCCTGAAAGTTCTTCTCCGCCAGGGCCGGGAACCGCGCCAAACGCGGATCGGCTCCGGCATTCCGGGCGATGGCCGTCACGCTGCCATGCTCCTCGATCCAGCCCGGCAACCGATCGCCCAGCTTGATTCGCAGCGCTCCCAACTCCGGCGCGTGGGGCCCATGCGATGCCTTCAGAACAAGCTCTCCATTCGGCGTGTCCACCAGATACACCAGGCAAGCGTCGCACCCGGTGGCCTGCGCGGTGAGGCTGGCAATTCCGTCCAGCAGCTCCTCCGATGGGATGCCGGAGCTAACGAGCCCGCTAACGCAGTGCAACAGTTCGACCTGAGCAGGTCCTGGTTCGGCCAGCATGGATCCAGGGTAGGCATGCGCGTAAGTGGCGGTCCAATCGAAATTTCTTATGCCTATGATCGGAAACCTTTTCCACTCTCGCCGGAACGCGGCTGTCCGCGCGGCAGCGAACATACCACGAAAATCGCACGCATACCAAACTAGTACCATGTCAGCGTGAGCCGGGCGCTCCCCACTATAGCTCCTCTCCCCCTTCATCCGATGGTAGGGATGACCGTGACACACACTCGCCACGCGGACCAGCCCGGGTCCTGTTTGCATCCACCTGTAGGAGAGCCGTCATGAGACGGCGCTGGATCTGGGCGGCCCTGTTGTGCGCGCAAGCGGCGTGGGGCGGCGAATGGCGGCGCGCGCAGTCCGCGCATTTCGAGATGTACACGGACGCAGGCAAGTCGCGGGCCGTGCAAATGCTGCGCCGGATGGAACTGGCACGCCAGCATTTCCAATCCTGGGGCGCTCCGCCATTGCCCGTACGCGTGGTGCTGTTCAGCGACGAGCGCCAGTTCGCACCGTTGCGCGGCGATGCCTCCACGAAGGGCTTTTTCCAGGCTGGGGCCGACCGGGACTATATCGTGCTGCTCGACGCGGGCGACGGGACGTTGCGAGGAGCGGTTCACGAGTTTGCCCACCTGGTGCTGCACCATGCCGCCGGGCCGCTTCCGCGCTGGCAGGAAGAGGGCATCGCCGAGTTCCACTCCACGCTCCGCGCCGACGGTGAAATCGTGACCGGCGAACCGGTGGCCGGGCATGTGGCGATGCTGCGCGTCGAAGGCACGCTGGACGCCGCCCGCATGTTGGCCGCCGCGCGCGGCGACATGACGGCGTTACCCAACCGCGCCGTGCCGCTGTTTTATGCGCAATCCTGGGCGCTCATCCACCTTATACAGGCCCGGGGCGGCGGGGCGATGCGGCATGTGATGCCTCCGTTTGCTCCCATCGAGGAATCCGAGATTGGTCCGCTGATCGCGGAACTGCCTCAGTATTTACGTCGGCCGTCGCCGGGTTGGAAGACGGGGCGCAAACCCGACCCGCCTGCCGCCGTGGAAGAGGAGGCCATCCCCGAGGCCCAGGCGCTGCTGGCCGTGGCCGATCTGGCACTGCGCGTGGGAAGCGTGAAATATGCGCGCGCCCTGCTCACGGGGGCCGAGACGGCGCATCCCGACGACCCTGGCGTGCTGCACGAAACGGGACTGCTGGCGCTGGCCAGCCACGATGAGGCCGGGGCGCGCGCCCGCTTCGAGAAGGCCGCGCAAAGCACCTCCGCGCGCGGACAGACCTTCTTCGAGTTGGCGCTGCTGGAACGGGAGCGCCTGGGCGTCAATGCGCCACGCGTGCGTGAACTGCTGGAAGAAACCGTGCTGCGCACGCCCAACCACGCCGAGGCCTACTTCCTGCTGGGCCAGATGGAAGAGTCGCAGGGCCGCCCGTCACGCGCCATCGAGTGGCTGGAGAAGGCCGTCGCCGTGCTGCCGAGGCAGTCGCGCATGTGGTATTCCCTTGCGCTAGCCCGGCATCAGGAGGGTCTGGTGGTGGCGGGGCAGAAGGCCGCGGAGACCGCGCTGGCCACCGCGAACAACCGGCTCGATCGCGAGCGTGCCGAAGCGCTCGTGGAGGAGTTGCGCGGATCCCAGGCGCCCGGTCCGCCAGCGGTTCAGACAAGGCGCCCCGCCGTCACGACACCTGAAGCCTGGAACCAGGTTCAGGGCAAGGAAGCCGTCGCGGGCGAGTTGCGCGAACTGGTGTGCGGGCGCGGAACGGCGCCTCTGCTACGCATCTGGAACGGCAGTGCGCTGCAGGAACTGGTGCTGGAACGAAGCACACGGGCCACGGGCAAGGAGGTGGAGTTGCGCTGTGGAGCGCAAAAGCCCCCCGTCCCCGTCGAAGTGAGTTACGATCCGGCCACGCGGCACGCCATCTCGGTCAATTTTCGTTAAATCGAGACCAGCGGATTCACCGCGCCACAGCCGGGGCAGTCGTATACCTGCCGTCTTGCGAAGGTGCGCCGCACCAACCCGCGCTGCCGCAGGAAATGGGCGGCATGGCCCGCTCCGCAGCGGACGCAGACGTTCGGGCAGGCATCGAGCGTCAGGCGCTCCGGCACTCCGCCAAAGTAGAGCGCCCATCCGTAGTGCCCCAGCCGGGTACCGAGCCGCCTGTCCAGCCATCGCGAGAGTGCCACATACAGGAAGAGGGTCCATTCGCGCCCGCCGCCCAGCAGCATCAGCCGTCGCGGCGTGGGACGTGGCGCGTGATTCCGGTTCAAAAACGAAAGCGATGAGAAGAGATCCTTTGTGCCGCGATGCGGCAGTCCCGTCGCTTCCTCGATCCGGAGCGCCAGCCTGGGCGCCGAATCGAAGCCGTTCACATGCCCGCCGCCCCGGCTGATCCAGCGGTAGAGTTTGTCGGTCACTGTCGTCACGTCGGGCACGGCGACATATAATGCGCCCCCGGGCGTCACGACGCGCCCGATCTCCATGAGCGCCTCGGGCAACAGGTCGATATGCTCCAGGCTGTGGTTGCAAATGACGGCCGAAAAGGTGCGGCCGTGAAACGGAAGCCGCGCGGCATCGCACGCCACCGCGCGCTCCCCCTGCATGGCCCCTGCGAACTCCCTGTCGATGCGTACCACGCGGCCAGCCGTCACAGCCTGGGGAAAGCTCCCAGCCTGGCATCCAAGGTCGAGCACCCACTCGCCGGGCTGGACTCCCCTCAGAATCTCGTACATGAGCGCTTGGCCCCCATCGCCATAGTGCCATCAGGGCGGGACGCGGATCAGCCCACGTCCGGCGACAGCCGTCCAGTGAGCTTCAGCGCTTCAAACCTGTTGAGTGTCTGTTCGACACCCGCCTCCAGCGAAGTATGCGCGATGCCCGGCACGGCCGTGTGCAATGCGGTCGCATCCATATGAAAGCTGACAGGCACTTGCGGTCCGCTGACACTCAAGAGCCCACGCGATTCCGGAGCGAGGCGCTCGATCATAGCCACCAGTTCGTTCATTTGCACAATATCGCCGGCCAGATTGAACACATGCGCCCCTTCGATCGGTGACTGCGCACATTTCACGAACGTCTCGGCCACATCCTCGACATATTGCATGTCCATGAAGCCAGAGACACGAATCTGGAAGGGTTTACCCAGTACGGCGGATTTCATCGCGAGAGAAGGATCCGCCGTCAAGCCGCGGTCGCGCCCCACGCCATACACCGTCCAGGGGCGCAGACCGATGGAACTGATCCCGCTGGCCTGATAAAAAATACGGGCGCTGCCCTCATTCGCCATTTTGAAGACGCCATAGTGGGTGCCGGGCTTAAGCGGATCCTCCTCGGAGAGCGGACGTGCGCCATAGGCATCCTCTGGACCCCACACCGCTGACGACGAAGCATAAATCACGCGCACCGGACGCCCGGCATCCCGCGCAGCCTGGAACACGTTCAAGGTGCCAATTACGTTGATCATGCCCCCGGACACCGGCTGTGTCTGGCAAAACGGCATGAGCACGGCGGCCAGGTGAATGACATGCGTAATCTCTTTGTCACGCACCAGCCGGGTGAGCAGATCGGTGTCTTCAATCCGTCCGGCTACGCGCTCCAACAGCGGGCTGGAGGCCAACTCGGAAATCAGTTCCAGGCGTTCCAGATCCGTACCTAAATCAAGAGAAACAACCGGGATATTCTGATCGAGCAGTTGCTTGACCACCCAAGCGCCGATACAGCCCTGCGCACCCGTAACAAGGAATCGCATCCGCCTAAATTAACATAGGTGGCTTCGGCAGCCCCATCGCGATAGTGTCAAAACCACCAACTGCGCCGCCCGCAACACTGGCAGCGCAAACGGACGACCCCGGCCGCCCTCAACAACCGGATCGTGAGCGTCTGACGCCGCGAGGGCACCACATCGGGCGAGTAGCAGCGAGGGCAGACACAGGTGGCTGGTGCTGTGTGCCGGGGCCGCCCGCCAGCCGTGAGGAGGCTTGCTGACGCCGGTTGCGACGCAGCGATCGCAGCCGCGCCAGCACCTGTGTGATCCGCCGTCTCGGCCATCCGCATAGCCGTACCCAGTTCCGCCAAAGCCGGAACCGGCGCCTGCGGGGAATCAGGTGGGGAGATGTGCGCCCGTGCCGGCGCTGCTGCTGAAGTTGGCATGTGATGTTCACCTGACTGGGAAGTGAGCGCGCCAGAGGTGATCTCTCCCTGGAAACGAATCAGAACATTCCCAGCAAACCGTTGTGTAACAAGCACATGACAGCCTCAAGACATCGGAATGGATTATCCCCGGCTTTGCGGATCATCGTACTCTGGTCGTGTGAATCGGAAACTCAGCATCCTTCTCTCCACGCTCCTGCTCTCCTGCGCCCATGCGGCGGGAGTCCGTGTGGAATTCGATCCGCGCCGTGCCGACATCGGCCCCTACCCCACCGACTTTCAAACCGTGCCCGACACGCGCCAGGTAACCGGACTGCGTATTCAGCGCCCCGACAACCCTTTTTTTGAGTTCGCACTCGACCGGACACTGAACCAACTCGACGGCTTTGCCCCGAACACGCGAATCACCGTAAAGTTCAGCGGCGCGATTCAACCGGAGACGCTGCGGGCGGGCATCCATTTTCTATGGCTCGATCCGGTGCAGCCGGAACGCTACCACCTGCAACCGGCGGGACATCTTACCCCCATCAATGAGGTGGTGTACGACACCGGCTCCAATCGCGCCTTCGCCAAGCCCGATGAGGCTTTCGAGGGCGCCCGCCGCTATGCGATTCTCATCACGGACGCGGTGCTGGATACGGCCGGGGACCCCGTGACCGAGGACGCCGGCTTTCGGGCCTGCCTGGACAAGACCATCGGCGGCAGCTACTGCGTGCAACTCAGCGACGCCGTGGCCCGTTTTAGCGGTGTGCTCCCCCCCAACCGCCGCCTTGTTGGGGCGAGCCTCTACACCACGCTGAGCGCGACCGCCTTTCTGGAACGCGCCCGGGAGGTGGTGATGCGAACGCCGCCCCGCCTTCTGCGAGACACACAGGGAATCGTGAATCTTTCCGATCTCAGAGGCGGTCTGCTCCGCGCCGATGTTGGCCCCGCCGGCGCAACCGAGGATGTTCCCTTCCCCGCTTCGCTGTCGATTCTGCCCGCCACCGGAGTACGCCGGATGGCCACCGCCAGTTTCCGTTCGCCCCGGTTTCTCGACGAACGCGGACTTTTGCCCGAGGCGCCCACCGCAGCCGAGCCCACGCCTCTTGCCGAGGACGAAATCGAGATGACCATCTACCTGCCCTCGACGGCAATGCCCGCGGGCGGCTATCCCGTGCTGGTGGCGGGCCACGGTTTCGGCGACAGCCGCTTCGGATTCCCGACCGTGCTTGCGGTGGGCCAACTGTCTACCGGGTACGCCGTGGTTTCCGTGAATGCCTTCGGACACGGTTACGGCCCCGGGACGAAGCTGGTGCTCTCCTTCGCCGGAGGCAGGGAACTGGTGCTGCCCGCGCGCGGCCGCGGGCTCGACCTCTCGGGAGACGGGCGCGTCGCCCCCGGAGAAGGCTGTGTGCAAACCGGCGCGGACGCACCCGTTCTTACACGCGACTGCGTGCGCCAAACCGCCGCCGACCTGATGCAACTGCTCCGTGTGCTGCGGGAGGGCGTCGATCTGGACGGCGACGGGAAGTCGGAGTTGAACGGTGCGCGCACGTTCTATATCGGCCAGTCTCTCGGCGCCTTCTACGGAACGCTCCTTCATGCCGTGGAGCCTGAACTGCTCGCGGCCACGCTGAATGTGGGAGGCGGCTCAGCCCTGCCCACGATGCTCTACGGAGGCGACCGGAACGGTGAGTTGCGTGCATTGATGGACCGGCTGGGCTTTTCCGGACTGGAAGGCGGACCGGGCCTTCCCTTCCGCTACGAACCCGTCCGCGTGATTGACAACCCTCTCCTGGCCGCCTGGCAGGATTTTCTGGCCGCCATGGAGTGGGCGGAGTCGCCGGGCGCCCCGGCTAGCTTCGGTCCGCATTTGAAATCAGCGACGTTGCCGGGTGTCCCCATCAAACGCACCCTTTTCCAGATCGCCCGAGGAGACCGAACCGTGCCCAACCCATCCAACTCGCTCTTGATCCGCTCGGCCAACATGCTCGAATCCACCTCTATATACCGCCACGACCTGGCTGCCGCCCAGGTGCGCGGGCTGCCAGCGAATCCTCACGCCTTCCTGGCCGCCGTCGAGCCGCTCGCTTTCAGCGCGGTGGGGTTCGCCGCCCAACAGCAGGCTGTCACCTACATGGAAGGCACAGGAGAGACGATTCCCAACGTCAACGGTTCTCTGGCTCGTTACTTTCCCGGCCCGGTTTTCGAGGTTCCCGCAGCTTATTACGAGGATCTGGGCTACCGTCCGTGAATACCGCTGACCGGGCCAGGCTCCCGCTCGCATAAAGTTCCTCTCCCGCCCGGCCGATGGTTCAGGCGGAGGCAGGATATGCGTCGGACTGTGCTGGGGATTGGTGGTTTGCTTGTTTGGGCGCTTGCGACGCCGCAGCCCGTGGCGGCGAAAGTGCGCGGTTCCGAGGTGATGTACCTGAGCGGTACCGTGCGCGACGTGCCGGAAAAGACGGAAGGCCATCTTTTCCAGCCGAAGAATAACGAGTTGCAGTTCCTCTCCAAGGATGGAGAGATCCTGATCCCGCTGCACCGGGTTCGCTCCGCCAAATACCGCGAGTCGTTCGTGGATAAGGCTGCCGCGGCCAAAGCCAGCGCCCCGAAGAAACAGGTGAAGCTGCCCTTGCTGCCCGCCCTGCCGGGATTGCCCGGCTTGAGCCCATTCGGCGAGGACAAGCAGCGTGTGCTCACCCTGGTCTACGCGGACAAGCAGGGGGGGGAGCAGAAAATCGTGCTGATGCTGGCGCGCAAGATGGTTTCACCCGTCATTTATGCCCTGGAAACCTACGGCCACATGGAGGTGGAACTGGAGCCGGGCGACTACGAAGTGGAC
This sequence comes from Bryobacterales bacterium, assembly GCA_020852175.1. Lineage (GTDB taxonomy): Bacteria > Acidobacteriota > Terriglobia > Bryobacterales > Bryobacteraceae > JAFLBB01. Next base: position 86,292 of record JADZBH010000006.1, read on the forward strand.
GAATAACCGGCCGGAGCCGCGCGTTTTCTATTCCCGGTTCAGCGACGCCACACGGTAGTACGGCTTCGACTTTTCGGCCGGGTCCATGGTGTACACCTGGCTCGTCTTCGAAGGATCGTAGTCCCGCCACAACCACACCAGCGAGGCAGGCAGATCCGCGTTACCCTGCGCACCGTTGTGCTGGGCGTTCCCGAAGACGAAGTGAAAGTCGTACTCGCGCATTTTCAGTGAGTTGGCGAGTTGAATATTTTGAAGTGGCCAGGAGCCGTGGCTGTTCTCCAGGTCCTCGCTGCCGTCGGTCATATAGACACGGATGTTGCGCTTGGCCTGCTTTCGCACCATGTTCGGATAGACATTCCCGCCGTCCAAGACGCCGGGCTTCCATTGAATGGACGTAAAACTGCCCACCCGGCTCAGCACGCGGCTAAACTCGTCCGGCATGAACCAGGCCGCGTTGAACGCACAGATGCCACCCGAGGAGTTCCCGGCGATGGCCCGGCTGTAGCTGTCACTCCGGATCTTGTACTTCCCGGCCACTTCCGGCAGAATTTCATCCCGCAAATACCGTGCGAAAGTGTCGTTTACCGAGTCGTACTGGACGCTCCGCAACCTCTCGTTGCCCACTGTGCCGGGGTTGATGAAGATCGAGATCATGACGGGAATCCGCTTGGCGTGGGTCAGGTTGTCGATCACATTCAATGTCCGGGATGCTCCGGTGCGGTTCGTGTGGCCCCCTCCGTCCTGCCAGATCATGACCGCCATCGGCGTTGAGCCATCGTATTGGGCGGGCACATAGGTCCACCAGTCGTACTTCATCCCCGGATAAATCTTGCTCTCCCCGGTCATCTTAGGCGAAAGAGTCCCTTGCGGCACACCGGCCTGCGGGTAGTTCTCGCTCAGGTAAGCCGGCTGGTCCACACGCGGACCGGCGGTTGAGCCGTCGGCGTACCACTGCATGGAATGGGAGCGGCCCGTCGTGTGCGTCGTCCTGTAAAGGAGGAGGTTCCCACTGCGCGTCAGCCGGACCGGGCGGTCGTCCACAAGAAGCTTGGCCGAAGGTGACCCCTCGATTAGATAGAGAAAGTCGCCACCGTAATACAACGCGGTTCCTTCCTTCCGCGATTTTTCAGGTACGGCGTCCTGGAGCGCCTTGCGGAACTCAGCGCCAGAAGCCGATTTCTTGGCGAGCGCCAAAAGCCGGACGGTCTCGTCATCGGTGGCGGCCGTCAACAGAGCCGGGCACAGGAGGGCGGCAAGCAGGAAAACACGGAGCATCGGGCCACATTGTATCAAGGAGAAACAGCGCATTCCGGCACGGGTCCCATTCTGGAACGCGGTGACGGAAACCAGGCGCAAAGGCTGAAGATCCGGGCGTTTGAGTTTGGCACACGGTTTGCATTAGCAAGAGTGCGATGAAGGAAAGAAGGGCTCAAAGGACCAAGGTTGCTCCTCCTCGAACGCTACGAAGTTGAAGTCCCGCCAGGAATTTTCCTCAACGATCACACCCCAGACGGCCCACCCAACCAGTATCCTTTGAGCCCCCTAAATTCGGGGGATGCCGTTCAACCGTAGATTCTGAGCGGGCTGTGATCGGGCTGCCCGGTAAGAAAGTGCACCGGGCGTAACTTCTAGCTAAAGAATTTGCATGAAACAACCGAAGAGCAGAATGGACTACTTGACTGTGCGTTGAAGTTGCAGCGCCGTTGAAGTGACCCGCCTGAACGACGGCGAATGAGGGAATCAATGATGAGGGAATCGGAACATCTTATGGACGATATGACGTTTCAACTCAGCCTGCTCCGTCTGGTGACGGTACCGCACCAGGATCGGACGGCGCAGTCCGGCGCCGTTCAGGAAGAGGAGCAAATGGAGCGCCTCCAACACCTGGCGAGCGCCATCCACCACAACTAAACGCCCGCAGCAATGCTAGGCGCTTCCGCGGACGCGCGGTCCGGCTGCCATGCGCTTCTGGAGGATCCCGGCCAACTCGTCCGGGCGATCCACCTCGATGTCGATTTCGAGCCACCAGACCGGAGCCGCGTGTGTGAGCGCGTGAGTCTCCGGGGGAAGATTCTGGACATCCTTGGCCGTGGTCAGCAAGGCTCCGGCTCCAATCGTCCCGGCTAAGGTCACCATGCGGCGGATCTCCGCCGGACGGTACAAGTGGTGGTCGCCAAAGCTCCAGCGGCGAGCCGGACGGATACCCGCACCCGCCAAGGTGCTCCAGAACGAAACCGGGTTGCCCAGACCACAGAAGGCTACAACCTTGCCCGGTTGAAACTCACAGGCGGGGATGGACTCGGCACTTGCACCTTGCGCGGTCCACCGCCGCCAGGAACGCGGTACAAAGCGGCTATGGAAAATGGGCGCGTCCGTGTAGCGGCGCACCATCCGCTCCAACCCCGGCCAGGGCCGGATGCTTCGGGACACCACCACGGCATGGGCCCGCTCCAGCGCCTCCAGCGGTTCCCGCTGACGGCCCAGAGGAAATGCCGCGCCGCCGCTCAACGGGTCGAGTGCATCGAGCAACACCACATCGCAGTCGCGCCGCAAACGCCAATGTTGAAACCCATCGTCCAAAATGAACACATCCGGGCTGAATAGTTCCAAAACCGCTTTCCCAGCCTCCAGACGGTCCCCGGAAATGCCTACGGCGCCCAACCTGGACTGCAACAAGAGTTGGGCCTCGTCCCCGGTGGTTCGCGGTGGCGCCTGATCTCCCGGAGCCAGAACGAGCACCCGGTCGAGCGAGTGCCTTTTGTAGCCGCGGGTAAGAAAGGCCGGCTCGTTCCCGGCTGCTCGCAGCGCCTCGGCGGCCCAAATCGCCATTGGGGTCTTCCCCGCCCCGCCCATCCCCAGCCCGCCAATGGACACGACCGGCTTGGGCAACGAACGGGCCGCCTCGGACTGCCTGGCGCGCCGCAACCGGACGCCAGCCTCCCAAAACTTTGCCCAAGCGCCAAAAAAAATTCTGGACACCAGGTGGTTCACCGCCCTCGGTACCGACTGGTCAAACCGTTCCACACTGAGCGCGGCCGCCAGGGCCGTGGCCCCGCGCCGGGATTCGGCCAACCTCCGCCCCCGCTCGCCCACGGTTCGCGCGTATGCGGCGTCATCCAACACGCGTGCCACGGCCGTGGACAGCTCCTCGACACCCGCGATCGGAATCAGCGCGCCGCCCGCACGGAATTCGGCGTCGATCTCCGCGAAGTTTTCCATATGAGGACCAACGATCACTGGCTTGCCCGAAAACGCGGGTTCCAGAATGTTGTGGCCGCCTCGCGAAGCCAGCGTCCCCCCCATGAATACGACTCCGGCCAACGGGAACAGGCTGCTCAACTCTCCCATCGAGTCCAGCAGGAGCACGCCCGGCAGGGGCACGGCCTCTGTCCCTTGCAGTTGCGAACGGCGCAGGAATGGCACGCCAGCGCGGGTTAGCCGAGCCGCGGCTTCGTCAAACAACTCCGGTTTTCGAGGCGCCCAGATCAGCAGCAGCTCGGGATGTGTGGCCGTCAGGGCAAGAAAGGTGGCGGCCACGGCCTCGCTTTCGTCCGGGTCGCCGGGCATGGCAGGCGGCATGGTGCTGGCCGCCACCCACACCTGTCGAGGCCGGGTTCGCTGCACCACGGCCGTCACGGCGGCTGGCGGGGCGGCGCTCGACGGCTGAAAGTCGAACTTCAGATTGCCCCCCTCGGACAAGCGTTCCGGCCTGGCGCCCAGGTCCACGAAGCGTTCCAACGAGATACGCCCCTGTGCCAGAATCCGGTCCGGCAGGTTCAACACCGGACCGAAGAACCAGCGGAACGCGCGGTATTTGGGGAACGCTTTGTCCGAAATCCGGCCGTTCACCACGATCAGTCCGGCTCCCGCCCGTTTGGCTTCGTTCCACAGGTTCGGCCATATCTCGGTTTCCTGCACAATCAGGAGACGCGGCCGCATCCGCCGCAGCACCCGCCGCACGGCGAAGACGAAATCGAAAGGGGCATAAAACACCTTGTCGGCGGCTCCGGCCAGCTTTTCGTCCGCCACGGCGCGGCCGGCCAGCGTCGATACCGACACATACATCCGGACGCCGGGAAGAGCCTCGCGCAGGGTGTCCAACAGGCGCACACTGGTGAGCACCTCTCCCACCGAGACGGCGTGCAACCAGACACACCCATCGCTCGTCTGTTGCACAGTGGAAGGAAGGTAGCCGAACCGTTCGCCCAGGCTGCGCCAGTAGCGCCGGTCACGCAGGCTGCGCCAGCCAAGATACAGTAGAAGGGCCGGAAACGCTGCGGCCAGCAGCGCCCGGTACAGTGCCATGATGAGAATCCGTCGCAACGCCGCGTGCCTGTTACTCTCCGCCGCCCTGCTGTGGGGAATCGGCGAGAAAGAACAGTTTACCCCGCCCAACCCGGATCAGTTGGACAAACAAACCATATCGGACGTTACCATTGCCGCCAAGGCGTTCGATACCGAGTCGCTTTGTAAACCGCCTTTCGGGAAGTTGAACCCGAACCGTTACGGCGTGCTGCCCGTCTGGGTGTCGATCAGGAACGGCTCGAAAAAGGCCGTCAAACTGGATCACGCTCTGTTCCAGTACATCGACCTGAACCGCCAGAAGATCGAAGCCACGCCCGCCGCCGAAGTCAAGTACGCCAACTCGCCCACGCGCCCCAAGATGACGCCCAGCCCTCTGCCCATTCCGCGCGGACGGCCGAAGAATCCGCTGGACGCCTTCGAGATCGAAGGACGCTCGCTGGCCGCCAGGATGCTGCCGCCCGGCGAAAGCGCCCACGGTTTTGTCTACTTCCAAACCGGCCACCGGGGCGGCGCCACCCTCTACGTCACCGGACTTCAGGATGCCGCCAGCGGCGAGGATCTCTTCTATTTCGAAGTCCCCCTGCCCGCGCACTGAGACCTGGCGTCACGGCTTCTTCGCCGGCGTGGCGGACTTGGCCGCCGGTGACACGCTTTTCTTAGTTACGCGCGAAGGAGCCGCCGTCTTCTTGCCGGTAGTGGACTTCTTAACCCCCGGCTTCACCGGCGTTCCCGGCCCCACGCGGGCGATGGCCACCCGGCTCAAGATCACTGGAGTGTCCGGGCGGTCGTTGGGGCCCCGCGGCACTCGGGCGATTTTCTCCACAAGCGACTGTCCTTCCACCACCTGGCCAAATATGGTGTGCCGCCCGGTCAGGTGCGGCGTGGGAACTTCGGTAATGAAGAACTGGCACGAACCGGTGTTGGGTCCGGCGTTGGCCATCGCCACACGCCCCGGAATATCGAACTGCAACTCCGGCGCGAACTCGTCCGGAATCGGATCCGTGCGGCCCATACCGGTTCCGGTCGGATCGCCTCCCTGAATCATGAACCCCGGAATCACGCGATGGAAGGTCAACCCGTCATAGAGCGGTTTTTTCGACCGTTCGCCCGACTCGGGGTGGGGCCACTCCTTCTGTCCTGTCGCCAGATCCACGAAATTCTTCACTGTGACCGGCGACTCCTTTTCGTAGAGCTTGAACACAATGCGGCCCATCGGCACGCCACCCTGCGTCACGGCGAGGGTGGCGTAGAGTCCCGGGGGACGCGCGGGAACGACGGGCTTGGGAGCGGCCGCCTTGGGCGCCGCCGGCTTCGGCGCGGCAGGCTTGGGTGCGGATGATTTAGGCGCAACGGCCTTCGTCGGGGCCGTCTTGGGCGTGGGTGTGGACGTTTGCGCGCACAAGGGAAGCGCGGCCGCCAACAGCCACAGCAGAGTCAATTTCATACAGTGACCTCACGGATGGGGGGTTACACCAGGATGGTAAACGCGGATTCGTTGCGTTCCACCGGACGGTATAGAGTGTCGCGTTCAAACGGCTGCCGTCCCGCCTCGGTGATCAGCCGCAGCAGTTCGCCGCGGCGCATGGACTGGCTCGTCGTGGCTCCGGCGTCGTGGTAGATTTTTTCCTCCACCACGGTGCCGTCGATATCGTCCGCGCCGAAACGCAGCGCGATCTGGGCGATGCGCGGCGTCATCATCACCCAGTAGGCCTTGATGTGCTCGATGTTGTCCAGCAGCAGGCGCGCCACGGCGATGTTCTTCAGATCGTCGAAGCCCGTCGTCCGGTCGATGTGGCTCAGCGCCGTATTGTCCGGATGGAACGCCAGTGGAATGAAGGTCTGGAAGCCGCCGGTCTCTTCCTGAAGCGAACGCAGCCGCAGCAGGTGGTCCACGCGGTCCTCTTCGGTTTCCACATGGCCATACAGCATCGTGCAGTTCGACTTGATGCCCAGTTTATGCGCCTGTCGCGCCACGTCGATCCATTCGCCGCCGTCAATCTTGTGGTCGCAAATGATGCGCCGGACACGTTCGGAAAAGATCTCAGCGCCGCCACCCGGCATCGAATCCATGCCCGCGTCGCGCAACTTCACCAGGGTTCCGGTGATGCTGAGTTTGTCCCGCCGGGCCAGATAGGCGATCTCCACCATGGTGAAGGCTTTCAGATGCACCTGCGGGAAGCGTTCCTTCAGCCCGCGCAGCATTTCGCAGTACCAGTCCAGCGTCAGTTCCGGATGCAGCCCGCCCACGATATGAAACTCGGTGATCGATTCCGTCCAACCGATGCCCGCACGGTGCCACACCTCGTCGAGCGACCATGTGTAGGCCGTCGGATCTTTCTTGTGCTTGCCGAAGGCGCACAGTTTGCAACTGGCCACACAGACATCGGTGGGGTTGATGTGCCGGTTCACGTTGAAATAAGTGCGATCGCCATGCAGGCGCTCACGCACGAGATTGGCCATCCATCCCACGGCCAGAAGGTCGGATGTCCGGAAGAGCCGCAGGCCGTCTTCCTGGCTCAGCCGCTGACCCGCGCGGACTTTGTCCGCGATGGGCCGCAGCCTTGCGTCTTCGAAGATCGGTTCGCCGGAAAACATGCGATTGCCCCTTACCACCGGCGCCGCAAAACGACATCGGCGGCCCAAAATACGAAGAATAACACGCTCACATAGCCGTTCACGGTGAAGAAGGCGGCGTTCACGCGCGACAGATCGCCCGGCTTCACCAGCGAATGCTCGTACAACAGCAGGCCGGCGATGGACACGATTCCAGCCGAGCCCAGCCAACCCAGGGAGAACTCGCGCCACAACATGAGCAAACACCCCACCATGGCCGCGTGCAGCAGGCGGGAAAACCACAGCGCACCGGCCACGCCCAGCAGTCGCGGCATGCTGAACAGATTTTCCGAACGGTCAAACTCCACGTCCTGGCAGGAGTAGATGATGTCGAAGCCCGCCGTCCAAAAGGCCACCGCCGCCGTCAGCCACAAGATGCGCGCGTCCAGCGAACCGAGTATGGCGATCCACGCCGCGGCCGGCGCGATTCCGAGGGCGAAGCCCAGCACCAGGTGAGAGAAGGACGTGAAGCGCTTGGTCACCGAATAGCCGAGCACGATGGCCAGGGCCAGCGGCGACAGCATCAGGCACAGCGGGTTCAGCAACCACGCAGCCAGGACGAAAACCGCCACGCTCGCCGCCAGGAACACCCAGGCAAAGGTTCGCGAAAGCAAACCGGCGGGGATGTGCCGCTCGCGCGTTCTCGGGTTGCGTCCGTCGATACCAGCATCGATGATGCGGTTAAACGTCATTCCGGCCGAACGCGCCCCCACCATGGCGAGCACGATCAGCGCCAACTTGCCCCAGATAGCGCCGCCCGGCGGCGGAACTTCGTGAATCGCCAGCAGGGCGCCCGTCAGAGCAAAGGGAAGCGCGAAAATCGAGTGCTCGAACTTGATCATGTCGAGCGTTAAACGCAGTGTGCCCAGGCCCAAACTCCTATTGTACGGCAGGCTCCCGTTTCCGCAGGCCAACGCCAGCGGCCTCACCGCCGTTATCATGGGACTTCGCGATATTCCCAACCGGACACTCCATGGACCGCAACCAACTGAAGGAACTCCTCGAACAGGTACGCGACGGCGCCGTGCCCATCGACGACGCGCTCGGACGCTTGAAGCACATGCCGTTCGAAGACCTCGGCTTCGCCAAGGTGGATCATCACCGCGCCATCCGGGCGGGCATGCCCGAGGTCATTTTCGGCAAGGGCAAGGCGGCGGAACATGTGCTGCACATCGCCACCCATCTGCTGGAACGCACGCCCAACCTGCTTGCCACCCGGATCGAGCCAGCCACGGCCACGATGCTGCGCGAACGCTTCCCAGAGGCCGAATACCATCCGCTGAGCGGCGTGCTCCGCGTGTGGCGCGACAAAACCGTACACGGGAAGGGCACGATCGTGGTTTCCTGCGCGGGCACGTCGGATATTCCGGTGGCCGAAGAGGCCGTGCTCACCGCCGAGGTGATGGGCAATCAAGTGGAGCTAATTGCCGACATCGGCGTGGCCGGCATCCATCGCCTCATGTCCAGCCGCGAGCGCCTGACGCAGGCGCGTGTCTGCGTGGTGTGCGCGGGCATGGAGGGCGCGCTGCCGAGCGTGGTCGGCGGACTCGTCTCTTGTCCTGTGATCGCAGTGCCCACCAGTATCGGCTACGGCGCGAGCTTTAACGGACTGGCCGCGCTGCTGGGCATGTTGAACTCCTGCGCGAGCAACGTCACCGTCGTGAATATCGATAACGGCTTTGGCGCAGGCTACGTCGCCAGCCTCATCAACCGCCTCGATTAGGCGCGCGCCGCCGCGCCCCGGGCAAATCGCGTAGGCCACGTCTCTAGGAAACACCTGGAGCGTGTACTTCTTACAAGTACTTTTTACCGCAACGGGCGATTACCTGAGTACTGGTAGGGTTGTGCCGCCAAGGCTAATTCCGATTTCCCTCATTTATCGAGTATTCCGCACACTCTTACAATCGCAACATTGGAGCTGGAATTGCTCCGTGTTTGGACTTTTCGGAGACACGATCAATGAGAAATTTAACTTGGGCACTTACTCTCCTTGCGGCTGCGCATACCGCCTTCGCCGTGACAACGGCTCCCGGCATTGAACTGAAACCGGGCTCGGCCACGGTGGATCCGGACAAGACACTGCAATTCGCGGCGGTTCTTTCCAACGCGCCCGCGGCCAAGGAAATCCGGTATTTCGTGAACTCGGTCCGCGGCGGCAGCGCCACCTACGGAACCATCACCACGGCGGGTTTGTACGATGCGCCCGCGGTGCAGCCAACGGCCGAGGGCAAGGTCACGGTAAGCGCCGAGCTTTGGTCCACGGGCAATGGCGCGAAGAAACTGGCGTCCGATACGACGGTGGTGACGATCCGCAACACGGCAAAGCTGAATATCACGCCTTCGTATAAGGATGTCGGGCTGGGCGCAAGCTTCACTTTCGAAAAGGAGGTCACCGGAGCCCCGGCGACGCTGTTTGTCCGCTGGTATGTGAACAATCTGCCCAACGGCAGCGCGGCCGTGGGCACAGTGACAAACGCGGGCGTATATAAAGCGCCGATGTCGCCACCTTCCAACATGAAAGTTACCCTGCGGGCCGACCTGCTGGCGCCCTCTTCCGGCGGTTCCGGCACTGGCGGGCTGGCCGCGCGCGTTCTCTCCACGGACTCCTCCACGATCCAATTGAAGAACACCACCAACCTCGTCCTGGAGCCCGGCAACCTCACGCTCGCTCCTGGCGGCAAGCAGCAGTTCACGGCCACCGTCGCGGGCGCTCCCGCCGGATACCGTCTGCGCTGGTCGGTCACCAGTATCGTGGGTGGCAATGCCAGCGTGGGCACGATCACCACGGCCGGACTCTACACCGCGCCCGCCAGCATTCCCTCCAGTTCGCCAGTGGTGAAGGTGGAAGTGCTTCCGCCTGGAGCGGTGAACACGGTGCTCGACACCGACACCACCACCGTCGCGATCAAGTACGCACCGCTGAGCATCACTTCCGCGTCTCCGGGCGCGGTCGCTCCCGGCGCTTACACGCTGGTGCTCAGAGGGTCGGGATTCCGCTCCACGACCACGGCCACGCTGGACGGAACGGCGGTCACGCCGCAATACGTTTCCGATTCCGAGCTGAGGATTCCCGGCAATGCGACGACGGCGGAACTGGGCAGCATCCTGGCCTTCAAGATCGCCAACCCCTCCCCGAACTCTTCGAGCGCCTATGCCTACCTGCGCGTCCGCTCCGGGGGAGCGCCGCTGCTCACCAGTACCGAGGCACACCGGCTTTTGCGGCAGGCCACCTGGGGTCCGCGCCCACAGGATCTCGACCATCTCATGCGCGTCGGCAAGACGGCGTGGTTGAACGAACAGTTCGCCATGCCCTCCTCCACCATCCCGGAAGAGTTGCTCTCGAAGTCACTCGAATACACGCAGGAGCACTACCTGAAACTGGCGCTGGAGAACAACGATCAACTGCGCCTGCGCGTGGCCTGGACGCTGCACAAGATCTGGGTGATCTCCGGCTTTGACGTCGAATCCAGACAGTTTGTCCCCTACCTGCGCATCCTTCTGAACCGGGCTTTCGGCAACTACTTCGACCTGATGAAGGACGTCACGCTTAGCCCTGGCATGGGCGAGTACCTCGACATGTTGAACAACAAGAAGGGCGAAGCAGGCGCGATGCCGAACGAGAACTACGCGCGCGAGATCAATCAACTCTTCACGCTGGGCCTCTACCGCCTGACTCCCGGCGGCGCCGTGCAGACCGACACCCTGGGAAACCAGTTGCTGACCTACACGCAGGACGATGTGATTGAGTTCGCCCGCGTCTTCACGGGCTGGACGTACAACGACGGCAAGGCGGGCGCTCCCACGCAGTTGCAGTACTACGACAAGGGCGGCCCCATGGAGGCCGTGCAGAGGTATCACGACACGGGCGAGAAGCGGCTGTTCAATGGCGCCGTGCTGCCCCCGAACCAGCCGGCGGAGATGGACCTGGACGCCGCGCTGCGCAACATCTTCGAGCATCCCAACCTGGGTCCGTTCGTCGGCAAGCAGCTCATCCAGCAACTGGTGACCAGCAATCCAAGCGAAGCCTACGTGGGGCGGATCGCGGCTGTGTTCGCCAACAACGGCCAGGGCGTGCGAGGCGACCTGAAGGCGGTGGTCCGCGCCATCCTGCTCGATCCCGAGGCCAGCCTGGCGGCGCCCAATTCGGGCAAGCTCATGGAGCCCGCGCTGTTTGTCACCAGTATCGTGCGTGGCCTGAAGGCTCCCGTCACCGACACGCCCTTCCTGGCCGACTTCACCTCCGACATGGGCCAGCGCATGTTCTACCCGCCGAGCGTATTCAGCTACTACTCGCCCGGCTTCCGCATTGCCGGCGGGGCGCAGGTGGCGCCCGAATTCCAGATCTACACCTCCGTCACCGCGACTGCCCGCGTCAATTTCGCCGCGCAACTGCTGAGCGGCGAGTTTGGCGGCAACGTCAAGGTGCCGTGGTCCAATCTCAGCGCCCTGGCGCGGAATCCCGACATGCTGATGGACTACGTGAACGAGGTGTTCCTCGGCTCGCGCATGAGCCCCGAGATGCGGACGGCCATTTTGCAGGCGGTACTCGCCTCCTCCGGGGATAAAGAGAAGGCCCAAACCGCGCTGTACCTTACCATCGCCTCGCCGCAGTTCCAGGTGGAGCGCTAGTCCGTAACGAGTCAGGAAAGGAAATCGAGATGAGAAGCAGACGGGAATTTCTCCGCAAGATTACGGCGCTGGGCGCGGCAGGGGCCGGCTTCACGCGGCTGGGCAGCATCAGCGCGAACGCGCAGACCGCCGGCGGGTATCGGGCGCTGGTGTGCGTCTTTCTGTTTGGCGGCAACGACGGCGGCAACATGGTGGTGCCGTTGGACACGGCGCGCTACACCCAATACCAGCGGGGGCGAGGCGGATTGGCCCTGCCCTCCACGCAACTCGGCGCTGTCACCGCCAAGGCTGGCGCGGAGTCCTATGGCATTCACCCGCAACTGGAGCCGCTGCGCCAACTCTACCTGCAAAAACGCATGGCCGTCGTGTTGAACGTAGGCACGCTCGTACGGCCGGTGACGAAGACCGACATTCGCAACGGCGCGCCCGTGCCGGACAATCTGTATTCCCACTCCGACCAGACGCAGCAATGGCAAACCTCCAATCCGCGCGGCGGCCGCACCGGGTGGGGAGGCCGCAGCGCCGACCTCATCCAGAGTTACAACACAGGCATTCTGCCGCCCGGTATCTCCGTGAACGGCAACAGCCTGCTGCTGCTGGGCGCGCAAACGGGGGGCCTGAACGTAAGCCCCGGCTCGCGTCTCGGCGTGGACAGTTTCGGCAGCGAAGAGGGAACGCAGGCGCGCCAGGCAGCCATGGCGCAAATTCTCACTTTCGATTCCGGCGTCACCATGATCTCCACCGCGAGCGGCGTCATGAACACGGCGCTGCAAGCGGCCGCCGAGGTGAACGCCGCATTGAACAGCGCACCGCCCATCACCACCGTGTTTCCGCAATCCGGCCTCGGCCAGCAACTGGCGCAAGTGGCCCAGATCATGGCCGCGCGCGGCAGTCTCGGCATGAACCGCCAGATCTTCTTCGCCGGCATGGGCGGATTCGACAATCACAACGATCTGATCTCGTCGCAGCAGGGACTCTACGGCGCTCTGGGGCCGGCCGTCGCGGCGTTCTATAACGCCACGGTCGAACTCGGCATCGCCGATCAGGTGACCACCTTCACGGAGAGCGAGTTCGGGCGCACGTTCAATGTGAACACGGGCAACGGATCCGACCACGCCTGGGGCAGCCAGATGATGGTGGTTGGAGGAGCGGTGAATGGCGGCGATGCGTACGGCCGGCTGCCCGTTCTCGAAATGGAGGGCCCGGACGACGCCGGTTCCCGCGGGTTGTGGATCCCCTCGACGGCGCTCGATCAATACGCGGCGACGCTGGCCCAGTGGTTCGGCGTGCAACCGGTCGATCTGCCGGTTGTGTTCCCCAATCTGCCCAACTTCGCCGCGCCCACTTTAGGGTTCCTGTGAGTCTGGAAGGCCATGGCCGCGCCGTCTATCCATCACCCCGCGGTCATGGCCTTCACAGGAAACGCGCACGGACACACGCTTCAGGCGCCTGCCGCCGCCAGCGGACGCACCTTGGCCAGACCCGCCACCAGATAAAACCCGAACAGCGGGGCGGGAACGCCCCGGCCCCAACGGTTCATTTTCCACCGTGCCTGAATGTACTTCACATCCTCGGCCGCGGTCAGGTCCAACACGATCGCGTAGGTGCCACAGTAAAACTTCTGGGGAAACGAGAGCAGGGGCTGCTCCGCCCATTTCTCTCCATCCGCCGAGCCCCAGATGCCGATATCCAAGCTCTCCTGCTCGATGATCCTGGTGATCCCCAGAGTCAGCAGCAACAGCCTGTCCGAAGCTCCCGATACGTCCAGCACGGCCGAGGCGCCATCGGACTGCCGCAAGCCATCTTCGACCAGAAACGTAGGAAACATGATTGTGTCCCGCCGAGTATGATATTCTGGCTCGCGCGGCGTTTACTTCAAACGCAGCAGCCGTTCGCGAGCTTCTTCCAGCGTCTCATACTTCTTGCAAAAACAGAACCGGACCAACTGTGCTCCGTCGTCCGGATTCTCGAAGAAACTCGAACCTGGCACACAGGCCACACCCGCGGTTTCCAACATGTGAAGGGCGAAGCGGCGGTCGTTCTCGAAGCCGAACCCGTCGATGCCCGCCATGATGTAGTAAGCGCCTGAGGGCCGGTAGGGACGGAACCCCGCCGCTTCCAACGCGCCGTGCAGAAGATCGCGGCGGCCCAGGTAATGGCCCGACAGGTCGCGGTAGAATGCGCGGTCCAGGCCGAGAGCCAGCGCGCAGGCCTGCTGCATTGGCGCGGGGGCGTTCACCGTCAGGAAGTCGTGCACTTTGCGGATGGAGTCCGAGAGGTCCGGCGCGGCCACCACCCAACCGACGCGCCATCCGGTGACCGAGAAGGTCTTGCTCATGCTGTCCACCAGGATCGTGCGTTCGCGCATGCCCGGCAGAGTGATCAAGGGAACATGCCCGGCGCCCTCATAGAGTATGTGTTCGTAGATTTCGTCGGTGACCGCCAACGTGTCGAACTCGATGCACAGCGCGGCGATCTGCTCGAGCTCCTCGCGGCGGAACACCTTTCCGGTGGGGTTGTGCGGCGAAGTGAGGATGATCGCCTTGGTCCGGCTATTGAAGGCCGCACGCAGCTCGGACGGGTCGAACGACCAGTCCGGCGCTCGCAGTTTCACCAGACGCCGCCGCGCTCCGCACAGCCAGGTATCCGGACCGTAATTCTCATAAAACGGCTCGAATATGACTACTTCGTCGTCCGGATTCGCCGTTGCCAGCAGGGACGCGATCATGCCCTCGGTGGCGCCGCAGCACACGGTGATCTCGCTGTCGGGATCGAGCGCCAGTCCGTACTCGCGTTCGTACTTCGCCGCGATAGCCTGGCGCAGGCGCGGCGTGCCCCAGGTGACCGTGTATTGGTTGTGGTCATCGGCGATGGCCGCCCTTGCGGCCTCTTTGATCACGTCCGGCGCGGGAAAATCGGGGAAGCCTTGCGCCAGGTTGACGGCGCCGTGACGCAAGGCCAGACGCGTCATCTCGCGGATCACGCTTTCGGTGAACTGCCGGGTACGCTCGCTACGGAAACGGGACCGCGCTTGTGGCCTGGCGGCCGCCTGCATGGCGGTTCGCGGCGGCGTTTCCGCGGGTAGTGTGTGCTCCACTGCTTGAATCTAGCATGTGCGTTCCGGAAACCGCCGACGCTGCCACGGGCTCGCCGCCGTACAAGCGGCGGTAGATATCGGCGTTGCGGAGCACGATTTGAATGTAGTCGCGCGTTTCGGTGAAGGGAATGCACTCGATGAATTCGGCCTGCTCCAGGCCGTGGCCGAACCAGTCCAGCCAGCGCACGGCGCGCGTTTTCCCCGCGTTGTAGGCGGCCAGCGCGGCATCGTAGCGGCCATCCAACGAGTCCAGCAGCCAGCTCAGATAGTAGGCGCCCATCCGCACGTTGGTGTCCGGCGAGGTGAGCATCGAGGAGCGGTAGGGACCCAGCTTCAGTTTGCGGCTTAACTCGCGTCCCGTGCCCGGCAGGATCTGCGTGAGCCCGACGGCCTTGGCGCGCGACACGGCCCGCGGATCGAACTCCGACTCCTGCCGGATCAGCGCCGCCAGCAGGTTTGGATCAATCGACCGTTCGTTGCCGTGCTTTTCCAGCGAGGCGCGGTAGGGCATTGGAAACGCGAGTTTCCAGAAGCTGGACGGCGCTTCCTTGAGGTCCCAACTCAGATAGTCCGGCGCGAGCGCCTTGATGCCGCGCACGGCCACGGCATGATCACCTCTCTGCGCCGCCATCTCGGCCAGCGCCTGGGCCAGCGCCGCGCCCTTGGCATCGGTCTTCGCGCCAAACCGCAATTCTCCGTCGGCCCACGCGGACAGCCCGGCACGAGCCAACAATCCGGCCCGCGCGATGCGTGCCCTGGTGGCCGCGTCCGGCGCGAAGTCGGGCTTCCGGGGATCGTCCGCAAGCAACCGGAGATACTGCACGGTGGCCGCCGCGGGACGTGCCTGTTTCACCTGCGCGCCGGTGAGCCGCCGTTGTGCCTGGACATTGTAATAAGAGCCGGGAAAGCGGGCGGCGATCGCCTCATAATACGCCCGCGCCACCGCCTGGTCGCCGCGCTGCTCGCGCAGCCTTCCCAGGAAGTAGAGCGCCGCCGCTGCCTTGTTCGACCGGGGGAACTTCCCGATGTGCTCTTCAAACCGGGCGGCTGCCTTGCCACGTTGCGTCAGGTACTCGTTCCATGCCATCTTCCAATGGCAGTAGGCGCCGCGCTCCTCCTTGGGGAACATCTCCGCGCAGGAGGAGTACAAAGGAATGTAGCGCTCGGGCTCGTTGCGCACCAAGTGCGCGTCGGCCAGGGAGACGAGGCCGCGCAAGGTGTAGTCCGATTGCGGGTACAGGGTGCGCAACTGGTCGATGGCGGCCAGCGCGTCGTCGAAACGCTCCAATCGCCGCAGGCCCTGGGCCAGGTAATAGAGGCGCTCGGCGTCGGCTTCGCCCGGGGCCACGTTCAAGCCGCGCAGATAGTCCGCGGCGGCCTGGTTCTGATTCAGGAAGTAGCGGGCAACGCCCATGAGCACGCGTGCTCCATCGGCCTCGGGCCCGCCCAACTCCGCGGCCGCCTGCGCCAGTTCCGCGATGGCTCGCGCCCCCGCGCCGCCGCTGATCAGCTTACGGGCGCGCGCCAGAATGTCCTGGGCCATCGCGGGAGGGTAGCCGCCGCCCAACTGTTCCCGCAGCCGCGCCAGCGCCACGGCGGCATCGGCCGCCTCGGCCGAGAGCGGATAGCCGTAATAGACGCGCTGGTATTGCAGCGCCGCCGCGCCCAGTTGGTTCGCGGCCAGCAAGGCGCGCGCGAGCAAGGACGGCCCCGCGGGGGCCGCCACAAGCGCCACGTCCGGTTGCAGGGCGCGCACGGCGGCTTCGGCATCACCCGACTCCAGCAACACCCACGCCGCCGTTTGCAACGCCTGTCCATCCACGGGTGACAACCCGGGCCGCGCCACCACCTGCAGGGCGCGGCCGGCAGACGCCGCGGGGGAGAGTTTGCGCAGCGCTTGCGCCTCCAGCAGCAAGGCGTAGTCATCCAACTGCGGCAGCGTCCGCCGCGCTTGTGCGGCGGCAGCGGCGGCGCTCTCCGGCCGGTTCGTTTGCAGGTCGGTATATGCCAGCGCGAGTTGCGCCAGCGCGCCCTGTTGATTGCCCGCCTGCGCGGCGGCGAAGCGGGCCAGGGCGGCGCGCGACGCGGCGGAGGGCTTGGCCTGATACGCCTCCGACAGCGCACGTAGCGATTGTCCCGCGCACACGCCGGAGAGCAGCAGCAACAGAAGTCCGGCGCGGCGCGGCGAGGTCACGTCAGCGGCCCCGGATAGCCGCCGCCCAACAACCGCGCATCGTCATTGGCCAGCGTCCTCACCAGTTCAGCGTGCAGATAGTCCGTCATGGACTCGCAGGGGTCGAGAAACTGTTCACTAAACTCGTCACGCGCCTTGTCGATCTCCTCCCTCAAGAGCGAATACAGCGCCGAGGTGCGCCGACCTTCCAGCACCAGCGCCGACTTGTATAACCGCATCTCGGCCACGCGTACGCGCGCGAAACGCTGCGCTCGCAGATGATGGTCGCGATCCCCAGCCGGCACGTCGGCCCATGCGGGGAGCGGGGAACGAACCGGCGCCGCACTGTCCGCATGGGCGTGCGCCACCTGAAGCGTGACCAGTTGCGGGCCTGGGGAGGCCGGTTTCACCCACCCGGCACTGGCCTCCCAAACCGCTTCCGCCAATGTCGCCAGCAGTTCCAGAGCGTCTCCGTCGCATTCGCCCTGTCCGCCTTCGGCATAGAGAACGGCCGCGGCCTCGCCGCGGGACATCACCGGAAACAGGTGCGCCCGCGAACCCGCCGGCTGCCCGAAGGCCGCCACCAGTTCCGCCGACAGCTCCTGCGCGGCGTACAACGCCACAACCGGTTCGCCGCTTTCGCACGCATCGTGAATGGCCGGCGCGCCGCTCAAGGGCACATCCCCGGCGGGCGCCGCGAAGGGTGCGTGCGCCACGCTCAGCTTGCTGTCGCGCACACGGAACACCGCCACGCGAGGAGCAAACAGGGCCGCGGCATCGTACAGCGTCCTGACCCACTCCTGCTCGTCCCCGGCGCTCCGCAACCGCCGACCGCACTCGTTCAGCTTTCCCGTCAGCGCGCGCGCCGAGCGCGACACCGCCAGCGACACCACGGCGTTCAGGTTTTCTTCCCGCTCTTTCTCCAGCCGCGCCCGCTCCGCCGCCAGTTGCTCACCCAGTGCCGCCAGGTTCGCATCGAGAATCGACTCCACCTCGATGCGTGCGCTCTCGCGCAGCAGTTCCTCGGCCTGGGCCACTCGCATCGACCACGCGGCTTCCAACTGTTCCCGCAGGGCCAGCCGCGCCGACTCCACGCGCTCGTCGCCGCGCAGCCGCGCCGCGATCGCCTCCGTTGTCTCGATTGGTTGCGGTTCCGTCGCCATAACTACCTTACGAACTCCCACGCCGGTTCGGCCAGCCGTCCGGACATGCGCCGGGCCCGTCCGGCGGGCGTGACAAGGTCCAGCACGATTCTGCCATCTTGCGCCGATGCGCCCGTTCCGTGTACCGGCTCCTCACCATTCTCCAACTGAAGCCGGGGGAATTGCCAGCGCCATATGCCGCGTTCCCGCAGCAGTGTGAACGGCGCATCCTGAATTGTCCAGCGCGTTTCGCCCGCCAGCGCCAGGTTCCTGCCGCGCAGGTTTCCCTGAATGCGCAGTGCACGCAGCAAATCCTGCCCCGTTCCGGCCGCTTCGAAACCCGCCTCGCCGTCCACCACGCCCTGCCGCCACGGAAACCCGTGCAACGCGAACGTACCTTCATAGGCGGGTTCCGCGCCCTCCAGCGATGCCTTCGCCGCTCCGCTCAGCACTCCGCCTCCAGCCAGCGCCGTGAACTCCGAGATCGACACCGACGGCCCCTGCCATTGGAAGCGGAACGCAACCTGCGCGATCTCCCTTCCCCCGGCTTCCAACTGGCCGATGCGCACGCCGCCCTGGATCCGCCGCCCGGACATCCACTCCGGCAGGTCATTGGCGCCCATGCCCAGGGCTCGCACGAGAAAACCGCTGCGGCGGCGGAGAGCCGGCAGCAGCAGCCGCTCCAATTCGCCCGCCTGCACCTTTTCGATGACCAGCGCCAGTTCCTGGCGCTTCCGTGCGCCTCCCTGTTCACGAAGGCTGCCGCGCAACTCCGTGGCGCCGATGCGGCCGCTGAAGGAAGAGACCGTCAAGTCCTGGGGCTTCCAGCTCAACTGCGCCCGCGCCAGCTCCAATTCCGACGCCAAGCCGGGTACGGCCAGCTTCATGCCCGACACCTCTCCGTCGGCCTGCCACACCGGCGGTCCGTCCAGCGCGGCCGTCAGCCACAAACTTCCGTGCCAGCGTCCCGCGCCTCCGCGGTGCAACAGTGGCAGGCCGCCCGGTTCGGCCACCAGCGGCAGCAGCGATTTCAGATGTTGCAGCGAGACGCCCGCCGACTGCATCCGGAGGGTGTATCCCGACGGGCTGTACTCGCCCTCCAACCGCACCGTCTCCTGATTGGGAAGGCGGAAGACCGCGGGCGTCAGCAGCAGGCGCTCGCCCTCGATCTTCATCCGCGCTTCCGCGAATGAAGCCACTTCGCCGCCCTGCACCGACACTGAGCCATCGCTCAGCCTGAATCCCCCTTGCCAGCGGTGTCTCTCGTCGTAGCCGATGGCTCCGCTCAACACGCCGTTCCATTGGAACCGTCCCGGCACGGCGAAGCCCAACTCGGCCACCAGCGGCTGCACCGAAGCGGCCGGCGCGTTGGCCGCCGTGGCCAGCATGGCCCAGCGCGGACGGCCCATCAAATCCGCCCCGCGCAGCCGTGCGTCGAAAGGCGAGTGGCCCTTCGCGCCGCTGGTATGCAAGTCAACCGTCTGTCCCGGCAGATTGAGCGTGCCTTCGATATTCAGGCCCGGTCCTCCGGCGCTGCCCAGCAGCCAGTCGAAGCGTTCCAGGTCCTCCAATTGCACGCGTCCGCGCAGGCCGATCCGGCTCAGCGGTCCTTCGAGCGATGCCCGCCCGCTGAAAAAGCCGGCGAGGTTGGAACCCTGCCCGAGGGAGAGCATCATCAGTTCGGCGATCGGGCTGCGGGTCAGGGTCAGGTTCAGGTCCAGCTCCGATTCACGCCCTGGCATCACGCGAACCCGCCCCCGTCCGCTGAACCGCCCGAAACCGCGCAAACCGCGATCCGTGCGGGCCGGCTCGCCTTCAATGTAGAGAGACAGTTCCTGTTCGCTGGCGGCCTCCACGCGCAATTCCGCGTCGCCCAGGTAGTACGGAGACTTCCATTCTCCGATGCGGAAATTGAGGCGGGCCCCGCTTAGGCCGATCTCCGGAAACTCGCCGCCGCCCGCGCTTTTCAGCACCTGTTCCAACAGCGGCTGTGCATTCCACCCGCCCGAGCGCGCCTTGGCCAGATTCACGCTGGGAGCCACCAGTTGCAGCCGTTCAAACTCGAAGCGTCCCCGCAACAGAGGAGCCAGCCGTAAGGTTGCCTCCAGCGTCTCGACATAGGCGAATGGCTCCGCGCCGAGCTTCGGGTCTTCGTGAATCACCACCTGGTCGATGGAAAATCCGCGGCCCACGAGGCTGAACCGGATGGGCCCGTTGATCTCCACCGTGCGTCCGAGGCCCTGTTCGAGCGCCGCGCGAATGGCGCCGGCGAACCGGTCCGCCTTCAGAAAAGGCGCGCCCAGGGCGGCCAGGGCAAGCGCCCCGAGCGCGCACGCCGCCAGCAGCTTCCGGCTCATCGGGAGAACTCCCGTTCGAGCGCCGCGAACGACTCCGGATCATCGGCGTCGCGGTGAATCGCCGCGTCGTCCACGTCCACGTAGCGTAGGCGCTCCTCCCCGGCGCGAATCACCGTGTGCACCGCGCACGCGGGGCCGAGCCGGAGCAATTCTTCCGCCACGCATCGCGACACCAGCACGGGATGGCCCCTGCGGCCGCCGTGGCGCGGCGCCAGGATCCGTGTCCAGGGCGCTCTATACCATTCGGCGCGCATGGCGGCAATCGTCCGCGAGTCGATGGCAGGATAGTCCACGGGAAGGAAGAAGACGCCGTTGGCCCCGCGCGCGGCCCGCAACCCGCACTGCAATGAACTCAGCATGCCCCGCTCCGGCTCCGGATTCACCACCACGCGCGCCCCGCGCACGGCGGGCAATTCCGCCTGAATGGCCACCGAGCCGTGTCCCAGCACGATACAGGCCTCGCCGGCCGCCTCCACGAAGATGCGCGCCAGCCGCGCCGCCACCGGCTCGCCCCGCCAGCGCAGCAATGCTTTAGGCGCGCCCATGCGCGTGGACGCCCCGCCGGCCAGGATCACGGCCGAAAGAGAGGACGGCGTGTTCACTTGACGCGAGTAACCGGTTCTCCCGCCGCCACGGCCGCCAGCCGCCGCCCGGGATTCACGAAGATCGACTTCGACGCGTTCCGCCAATCGCCCTCCGGCTGGCGCCGCACGGCGATCATCTCGGCCACCACGCTTACGGCGATCTCCTCCGGCGAAATCGCGCCAATATCCAGGCCCATGGGCGCGTGCAGGCGTTCGAACGCGCTCTCCGGCACCCCTTCCTTCCGGATCTCCTTCATGACGCCCAGAACCTTGCGCCGGCTGCCGATCATGGCGATGTAGCGCGCCGGCTGCTCGATTGCCCAGCGTAGAACGCGCATGTCGTCGCGGTGCCCGCGCGTCACGATCACAATGTAGGACGAGGTGTTCAAGTCGAGTTTCGGGAAAATCTCCTCGTACTCTCCGGCGATCACCTCGTCGGCCTCGGGAAAGCGCTCACGGCTGGCGAACGATTCGCGATCATCCACCACCACCGTCGCGAAGCCGGCCATGGAGGCCACCTTCGACAGGCATCTCGACACATGGCCGGCGCCGAAAATGTAGGCGCACAACTGAGGCACGATCGGCTCGACAAAGATATCCAACTGGCCTCCGCAGATCAGGCCGTTGTCGTAGGCGGCATCCTGTCCCAGGTTGAATTTCAAGTGACGGGGCTGTCCGGTTTCCATCGCTTCGCGCGCCGCGGTCCACACCTCGGCCTCCACGCAGCCGCCGCCCACCGTGCCGGCGATCGACCCATCGGCGCGCACCAGCATCTTCGCGCTCTCATAGCTGGGGATGGACCCGTTCACCTGCACGATCGTCGCCAGGGCGCACTTCTGGCCGCTCCGCCGCAGCCGGACGATCTCGCCATAAATGTCCATCGTCCCCTGATTTTAGCGCGGCGCCCCGGTACGATTCACGCCCGCGCGCCACGCTATACTGTCCCCCATCATGAGTTTCCAATCCCGGTTCGCCTGGCCCGCCCGTTGTGCCGCCGCGCTCCTTGCCGCCGCCGGCCTGTACACGGCCTGGACTCAACAGACTCCAGCGGATCCGCCGCTTACCGTCGAGAAGATCGCCGAGGACCTCCACGTCATCGTGGGCGCCGGGGGCAACATCGGCGTGCTTACCACGGACGAGGGCGTCATCCTGATCGACGACAAGTTTGACCGCAATGTCGAAGGCATTCTGGAGAAGGTGAAGTCCATCTCCTCCAAGCCCATCCGCTATGTGCTGAACACTCACCTGCACGGCGACCACACGGGCGGCAACGCCAGGATCGCTTCGCTGACCGGCGCCGTTCTGTTCGCCCATGCCAACGCCCGCGCACTGATGGTGGAAAAGAAGATGCCGGGGCTGCAAAACGTTACTTTCAACGACCGCGCCTCCATCCATCTGGGCGGCAAGACGATCGAAGCCTACTACTTTGGCCGCAGCCACACCAACGGCGACGTGGTCTATTATTTCCCGGACCACAAGGTGATTCACACCGGCGACATGTTCGCCGTGGGCGGCCCGTTCATCGACTACTCGTCCGGCGGAAGCGGCCGCGATTTCGTGCGGACGCTCGCCAAGGCCCTCGAACTGAACTTCGAGACCGTTATTCCCGGCCACGGCGGCCCGGTTCTGAAGAAGTCCGATCTGGCCGCGTTCCGCGGCGAACTGGCGGACGCGGAGGCGCAGATCGGCAAGCTGATCCGCGAAGGCAAGCCGAAGGATCAGGCCAGGACGCTGCTGCGCACGGCGGACTTCAGGATGTGCTGCAAATCGGCGCTGTGGGAGCGCGCCATCCCCGGGTTGTGGGACGAATTATCGCGGTAGCAGCGGGCGGCTACTTCGCCTTGAGCAGGGCGATGATCTCGTTCCGCATGCGTATTTCGCCGCCCGGCGGAGGCTTCAACTGCCCGCCATGCTGGTGGCGCACCATCCCCTTGCGGTCGACGATGGCCGTCTGCGGAAGATAGAAGATCGACGCCATGGGATGTTGCAAGAACTCCTGCGCCTTGTCGCGCGAGACGATCCCGATGGGAAACGTCGCGCCCGATGCGTTGAGGAAGTTGCCCAGATCCTTGGCCGCGTTGTCGTTCGTGGCCAGTCCGATGGCCTGGAAGCCTTGCGCCTTGAATTCGCGGTAGTAGCCGTCTAGCAGCTTTCCCGAGTGCTGGCAGGCCTGGCAGTAGGTGAGCAGGAACTCGACGGCGAGCACCTTGCCCGCGTACTTTTTCAGGTCTCCTTCGCGGCCGTCGGGCCATGTGAACTTGACCGGCACGGCAGGCCGCGGCAATTGAACGGCATGCGCCGCGGGCGCCAGCGCCGCCGCCGGCAGCGTCAGCAAAAGCCTCCGGCTGAACCTGTCCATCAGCGTGATTCTCCTTCCGCGTTCGCCGCGCCTAGCTTTGCTTGGCGGCCTTTTTCGCCGGAGCCTTCTTCGAACCCGGCCTGGCCGCGGGAGCCCCTTCGTTCAGCAGTTGGGCGATCTCCTTGCGCATGTTCGCTTCCTCGTTCGCGTAGAACGACTGATCTTCCCCGGGATGATGAAAGCGGATGACGCCCTTGCGGTCAATAATCACCAGTTGGGGCATGTACATCGTCTTCATGAAGGGATGCTGCAGGAAGTTGTGCGACATCTCGCGCGAGCCATAACCCACCGGGTAGGTGAGATTCAGCTTCTGCGAATACTCCGCGATGAGCATGTGCGCCATGTCGTTTACCGCCACGCCGAGCATCTGCACCTGCTTTTCGCCGAACTCCTGATAGAGCTTCTGCATGATCGCCGAGCAGCGCTGGCAGTGAGGGCAGGTGGTGAGGAGAAATTCGAGCGCCACCACTTTCCCCTTGTAGCTGGCCAGGTCGATCGTCTTGCCGTCGGCCAGACGGAAGGCCAGCGGGGGCGCGGGTTGTGGCGTATTCATCGCGCTGGCGGCTACGGCAGTCAGGCCCGCGGCCACGGGCAGCGCAATCATGCGGCGTCGGCTGATCGTATGGGTCGGCATCTTTAATTACTGTATCAATCCTAAATTAAATTCCAAGCCTCACCGCGCC
Source organism: Bryobacterales bacterium (assembly GCA_020852175.1). Lineage (GTDB taxonomy): Bacteria > Acidobacteriota > Terriglobia > Bryobacterales > Bryobacteraceae > JAFLBB01. The sequence continues at coordinate 110,234 of JADZBH010000006.1, forward strand.
GGGGCGGGCCACCCCTCTACGCTCGAGACCGTGTTGGCCTGCACCGTCACGGTGAAGCCGCCATCCTCGTTGGTTCCCGTCAGCCGCTCGGGGCCCTCATCGCTGAACTCGCACTGTTTCGACTTCCCGGCCAGGATTTTCCGGTAGGAAGCGAAATAACGCTGGGCCGCTTCCGGAGTGGACCACGCCGAGGCGTAGCGCAGCAGCACGCGCCCGGTCTTCTTCTGTTCGTGCAAATCGTACTCGCCCGCCCGCCATTCCACGGCCACAGCTTCGTTTTCCTTATCGTAAAGGCGCAACAGCATTTGGTGATCGAACTCGCCCGAGGTGCCCAGCGCCAGTTGTTTCCATCCTTTGTCCCACTTGCCGCCGCCGGACGGCGCCGGCAGCGTCACACCCGGTTGGACGCGAGGCGAGGCAATCCGTTCCAGGTATTGTTCCGGGTGCAGTATCTCGCGTGTCGATCGAGGCGGCGTGGAGAACACCTTCTCGAAGCTTTCGTTGCCCAACTTCACCGTGACCGCCTGCTGGAACCGCAGGCCCTGCACATAGGGAAACATCAGGCTCTCCCGCAGATAGAGCGGCGACTGCTCAAAGACGGGAAACTGGCCCGAACCCGCGCCCGCCATGCGTCCCATCATGTCCACCAGGGATTGCGACGTGCGCAGCGACAGCCCCGCCTTGCGCGCCATGAACTCGCTCATCAGCCATGTGGCCTGGCCTTCCATCACCGCCTGGCGGGCCAGCATGGCATCGTCGGACTGCTCCGATTTGCGGATGTAGCGGTCCAGGTCGACGTGCTGGTCAGCCAGCGCATGCGCCAGTTCATGCACCAGGGCGATCCCCTGCATCAGCGTGCCCTGTCCATCGAGCATCACCATGCGGTCCTTCTTGTAGTCGTAGAAGGCGGCGGCCTGCTCGGCCATCAGGTCGAGCGTCGATTCCTTCAGGTTGAAGTCGCGCGGCACCAGGCCGAAGCGCCGCAGAGCCAGTTCCTCGATGCGGATATCGGCGGCGTCCACCATCTCGCCCACGCGCTTTTCGAGATAGGTCTTCAACCGGTCGCGCGTCATGGTGTCCATCGGCACCGGCTTACGGATCTTCCATCCGGTGATCTTACTCAGCTCGGCCAGGATTTCGGCGGGCGGCTCGGTCTGCGCGGCCAGACGCGGCGCGGCCGTCCACAAAACAAGCGCCGCCAACGCCCAGGTGTGCTTCATATGCATGATTGTCCTCATTGTCGCAGCGCCACGGCCTGCACCTCGTTCCGCGCGCGCAGGAAGGCGAGCGCGGCCGCCAGCGTGCACAGCGCCCCCAGGCACACCGTCCAGCGCACGCCCAGGCGTTCGGCCACGGCTCCGGCGCTGAAGTTGCCCAAGGGCAGCATGCCCACCACGGTCATCGTATAAAGTGCCATGACCCGGCCCCGGAACCGGTCGTCGATGATCGTCTGAATCAGTGCGTTGGTCGCGGCCAGTTGTCTCATCGTCGAGAAACCGCCGATCCAGGCGCCCGCCAGCACGATGGAATAGGTGGGGGCCCAGGCGAAAATCATCAGTCCCGTGGCCACGCCGAGAGCGCTCAAATTCACCACGCGCGGCAGAACCGCCGTGGAAGATTCTCCGGCCAGCGCCAGCGTGCCCACCACGGCGCCAATGCCGAACGAACCGAGAATGAACCCCAGCCCCTGCGAGCCGCGGTGAAAGATGGCATCGGCGAACACCGGCCCCAGCACCAGCACGGGCGCCGAACCGAAATTCATCACGGCCGTCAGCCCCAGTAGCGCCCGCAGCGGCCTGTTCTGGCGCACATAATCGAATCCGCCGCGCAAGTGTTCCAGCGGCGATTGCCCCGCCGGGGCCGGTGCGGGTTCGACCGAACGCATCAGCACAAAGCAGGCCAGCACAGCCAGAAACGAGATGGCGTTCACCAGGAAGCAGGCCGCCTCGCCCAGCAACGCCACGCCCAGTCCGCCCAGCGACGGCCCCACCACGCGGGCCGCGTTGAAGGTCATCGAATTCAGCGCGATCGCATTCGGCAAATCCTCCTTCCCCACCATGTGGACGTAGAGCGCCTGCCGCGCCGGAATCTCGAAGGCATTACACGTGCCCATCACGAGCGCCAGCAGCGTGATCATCCAAACCTGCACCGTGTTCGTGTAGGTGAGCGCGGCCAGCACCAGCGCCTGGCACATCAGCACGGCCTGCATCCAGATGACGGTGCGGCGGCGTGGGTAGCGGTCGGCGACCAGTCCGCCGAGCGGTCCCAGCACCAGAACGGGAATGTAGGTGGCAAAGCCCACCGTGCCCATCAGCAGCGTGGAGTGGGTCAAACGGTACACCAGCCAACTGAGCGCGAGAGACTGCATCCAGGTGCCGGTGAGTGAAATCAACTGGCCCGCGACATACAGCCGGAAGTCGCGGTGGTTCAGGGCGCGGAACAGCCCTGGCATCAGCCCAGGCGCTCCCGGACGGCCGCCATGATGGGGCCATCGGCCGGCCCTGGATGGAAGGAGTGGCGGAACGGCATCGCTGCTTTCAGGATAGCGGGCAGGGGAACGGGCCCGCCGGGCGGCGGGATGCGCGCGGCCCATACATACGCCGCGCGAGTGCGGTGCGCTAGACTAGGGGATTCAGTCTTTCGCAGTGAATCAGGAGAATACCGTCTTGGCAGAGAAGCAGAACGAAAAGCTGTACAGCGCCGAAGCGATCGGCAGCGGTACGTTCATCATCAGCAAGCCGAAGCGCAAGCGCAAGAAATTGCAGCAGTCGCGCGTGAAGAGCCCGCAGCGCGGCGCGCGCAAGTAAGCGCGGCCCATCCTTTCCCTGGTCCGGCGCCATGCTGATCTCCGAAGTCCGCCTCCACCCCATCGCAGTGGCTGACGCGCCGTTGCGCAGTTCCTATGGCCGCCATGCGCCGTATGCGTTGCGCACCATCGTCGAGTTGAAGACGACGGACGGCATCACGGGCATCAGCGAAACGTACGGAGGAGAGCGGCCGTTGGCGGCTCTGGAAGCCGTGAAGGACCTGGTTATCGGGCGCAGCCCTTGGGATCTCACCGGCTTCTGGATGAAGCTGGGCGAGCGCGGCGCGCGCGAGGCGGCCGGCAAGGGCGACGACCGCAGCCAAACCTACCTGGTGCCGGGCGAAAACCCGCTCGACCAGCACGCCCGTACCTTCGCCGCCATCGAAGTGGCTTGTCTGGACATCATCGGCAAAGCCGTGGGCTTGCCCGTGTGCGACCTCACCGGCGGGCGCGCCCGTCCAGCCCCGGCCTTTAGCGCCTACCTGTTCTACAAACACGGCGGCGGAGGCGGCATGGGCGGCGACGCGCGCCAGGACGAGTATGGCGAATGCCTGGATGCGCCGTCGATGGTGCGCCAGTGCAAGCAGATGATCGCGAAGTATGGCTTCGAGGAGATCAAGCTGAAGGGCGGCGTGCTCGACCCCGATCAGGAGATCGACACCATCCGGCGGTTGCGGGCCGAATTCGGGCCGAAGTATCCGCTGCGCATCGATCCCAACTGCGCCTGGAGCGTGGAGACCTCCTTGAAAGTGGGCGAGTCGCTGGTGGAGGAGCTCTCCGGCGGCGGCTATCTGGAAGATCCCACAGCCTCGCTGGAGGGCATGGGCGCGGTGCGCCGCGGGTTACTCTCCAAAGGCATCGAGACGCCGCTGGCCTCCAACGTGGCGACCACCTGCTTTGAACACCTGCACCCGGCCAGGAATCACGATGCCGTGCAAGTGGTGCTCAGCGACCCTCATTATTGGGGCGGCATCCGCAACCAGCAACACCTGTCGAGGTTTTGCGAGGCGCTCGGCATGGGCCTCTCCATGCACTCGAACAATCACCTTGGCGTGAGCATGATGATCATGGCGCACGCGGCGGCCTGTTGCCAGCACCTCTCCTATGCCTGCGACACGCACTATCCCTGGCAAACCGATCAGGACGAGGTGGTGCTGGGCGGACGGGTGCCGATCGTGAACGGCCGCGTGGAGATTCCGGACAAGCCCGGCCTGGGCGTTGAACTTGATTACGATCAGCTTGGCCGCCTGGCCGAACTCTATCGCAAGATTCCGCTGCGCAGGCGCGACGACGAGGCCGAGATGCGGCAGCACGTCGATCCGAACTGGCGCCGCGTGCTGCCGCGCTGGTAAGCCTCTTCCTCCAAATTACTCGACGGCGATGGTCACGCCGGGCTGGCTGAAACCGGCGCCGACGCGCACCGTCACCGGCACGTTCGCGCCCGGCAGAGTGTCCTGCGGCACGATAGCATTCACCTGATAGAGCCCGGCGACCTGCCCCGGCGCGGGACCGGCGTAAACCACCTCGGCCTGCACGCCGCCGATGAACACCGAAGCCGTGGAACGGAAGCGCCCCGTGGCCGCGATGATGGACCCGGTGAGCAGATCGCGTTCATACAGCCCGCCGCCCGCGCCATAGAGTTGGATGACGCTGCCGCGTGGCGCGCCTGCTCCGGGAATGTTGATGGCGCCGTTCTGGTTGATGGCCGACGCGCGGCCGCGGCCGGAACCGTCGGCGGTGAACAGGATGGGAGCGTTATCGAGCAGGGAAAGCGTGCGCGTGTCCGAACGCACGCCCTGATACGCGGCCGCCACGTCGAGACGCCCCTGTCCGGCCGCCTCGAAGGGCACCATGGCATAGACCTGCGTCGAACTGGCCAGCAGCAAGGGCGCCGCGATGTTGTTGATGAAGACCTGCGCACCGCTCAGGCTGGTGGGGAGTTGCGTGGAACCGTTCAGCGAGGCGACGGTCAGGTTGGAGGGACCCAGGTTCGTCCCCAGCACGATCATGAGCGATCCAGGCGCGAAGTCGGCGCCGGAGCCACCGTTGGTGAACTCACGAATGGTGGGCCGGGCGCCGCCCACGGTGAGCGAAACGGGAATCTGAACCGTTTGGCCGGCTCCGGGCGAACTGATGGTCACCGTGCCGTTGTAGACGCCCGCCGCAAGGCCTGCGGTGACCACCGACACGCTGAACGAGGCAGGCGTGGAGCCGCTGAGCGGCGTGACGCTCAACCAGCCGGGCGAGGAGGCCGCGGCCACCGTGGCAGGGAAATTCGATGTCACCGTGATGGCCTGCGCCGCCGGTGGCGTGCCTGGGGCCGCCGCGGTGAACGAGAGTGACTGAGGGGACGCCGTGAGCGACACCGTACCGGTGACAGTCAGCGTCACGCCCAGCAACTGGCCGCCGCTTCCGGCGCCAGGAGCGGCGAAGATGATGCTGCCTCGATAGGTACCGGGTCCCAGGTTGGCCGGGGAAACCTTCACGGTGAGGGCCTGCGGCGCGTTGCCCGAGGCCGGTGAAATGCCGAGCCATTCGGCGCCCAGTGCCACGGTGGCTGTATACCCCGTGGGTGCGGCGCTGGAAATGTTGGCGGCCTTGCTTTGCTCGGCCCCTCCGGCGGTGGCTTCAAAAGTGAGCGTGGAGGGACTCACAGACAAGGCAGGCGCCCCGGTGACGATCAGAGTCACCGGCACCGTCACCGAGCCCAACACGCCGGGCGAGTTGATGACCACCGAACCGCTATACGTGCCCGCCACAAGTCCCGTTGGGTCGGCCGCCAGTTCGATGTTGGCGGGCGTGAATCCGGTATTCGTGTTATTGGCGATCTTCAGCCAGCCGCCCGTGGAATTGACCTCGGCGATAAAGACAATCACCGAGGCGTAGGAGATCGAGAGGAACTGCGAGGCGGGCGCGGCATCGCCATATTTGTAGTTGAACTTGACCGGGCCCGACGTGGTCCATAGTTGCGCCCCCTCATCCACGGTGAGCGTCACGTTCACAAGCTGGTAGCTGACCGGATTCGTGGCGAACGTAATCGTGACCAGGCCGCTATGCGTGCCCGCCTGCAGTCCGTACGGGTTCACCGATACGGTCACGATGGCCGGGTTCGTCGCGGTGTTCACGCTGGCGAACAGCCAGGGCTGGTTCACGTTCACCGAAAAGGCCTGGGAATTCGCATTCACATAGAACTGCTGCGAGTCGGGCAGTCCGGAACCGGTCACATAGGTGAAAGCCAGTTGGGTGGGATTGGCGTTGGAAGGCGGGACGGAGGTGACAGTAAGGCGGATGAGCACGCTCCGGTTCACCGCGCCCGCGGAACTGACCGTGATCGAGGCTGTGTAAACTCCCACCGAAAGTCCCGTGGGAATCACGTTCACGGTGACGATGGAGGGAGCCGTTGCCGAGGATTGGGAGTAGTACAGCCAGGAAGCCGTACCTGAAAGCGACACCAGGGCGTTCGCGGGGGCGCTGGTGATCGAGAAGGTTTGCGACGGCGGCGACTGCGTGCCGGCATCCTGCAGGAAGTTCAGTTCCGGGGTGGAAACCGTAAGCGTGGGCTGGGCCAGAGCCGGCGTTGTTCCAAAACCAGCCAGAAACGCAATCAAAGCAAACCCAGACGCAGGGCAACAAAAATGATTCGTAATGAACTTTTGGGTGGACCTCACCATGGCGAATACCCTCTTTCTCTCGATCTTCCCTGGCTACTGTAATATCACGACGCGCTAGAAAAGAAAAGGGTTACCATCTCGCGCCCAGGTTCGGAGAGATTACTTACCTACGGGCGCAAAAGACACGGTTCCCCCCGGCCGGGAACCGCGCTATGATCTACCGAAGCAACCAAATTTGCTATCAGGGGAAATTCAGACAGGATTGGTTTCACTCCTGATGTTTACAACTCAGATGATGAGGTGTCTATGAATAAGAGAAGTGGGTCAACTGTGGGTTGGGCTCTTTCGTGGACCGCTGGCACTCTGCTGTTGCTATCGTTTGCACCGCGCCTGGAGGCGCAGGTCTTATATGGCCAATTGGTGGGAACGGTACAGGATCCTTCCGGATCCTATATTGCCAACGCGAAAGTCTCGATCTTAAACAAAGGAACCGGCTTGAGCCGTGAAGGCCAGTCGGACGATCAGGGACGGTACACATTCACTACCGTACAGACCGGCATTTACGACGTAACGGTCGCCGCGCCCGGTTTCAAGGGTGTCACGCAAACCGGAATCGACATTACGGTGAACAGTGTCCGGACCTTGGACTTCCGCATGGAAGTGGGCGCGGTCACCGAATCCATCCAGGTGTAGGCCACGACGGCGGCGCTGAAGACGGAAAAGGCGGACGTATCCACGGAAATCGGCGCCAAGACGGTGCAGGACATGCCGCTGCCGGGATACCGGAACTACCAGACGCTGATCAACCTGGTGCCGGGCGCGACTCCGGCCGCGTTCCAAAACTCGGTGGTGGACACGCCCGGACGGGCGCTCACGACGAACGTGAACGGCACGAACCGGAACAACAACAACACGCGCGTGGATGGCGCCACCAACGTGTTCATCTGGCTGCCGCATCACACGCTCTATGTACAGCCGGTGGAATCCATCGAGACGGTGAACATCACGTCGGGTTCGATGGACGCCGAGCAGGGCATGGCGGGCGGCGCGGCCATCACGGTGCAGACCAAGTCGGGCACCAACGAGGTGCACGGCACGGGATTCTGGTATCACCAGAACCAGCGTTTGAAAGCGCGCCACTTCTTTGACCGCATCGACAAGCTCCCGATGGCGAACATGAACATCTTCGGCGGCACCATCGGCGGTCCCGTGGTGAAGAACAAGCTGTTCTACTTCTTCAGCTTCGAGCGCACGACGGAACGGAGCGGCCAGGTGGGCCAATACAACCTGCCTCCGGCGGCCCTTCGCGCGGGCGATTTCAGCGGCGTCCGGACGCTGACGACCATCTACGATCCGGCCACCGGCCAGCCCAACGGCGTGGGCCGCCAGCCGTTCTCGGGGAACATCATTCCCACGAGCCGTATCAGCCCCATCTTCGACGCGATTCAGAAGATGGCTCCGCTGCCGAACCGGGCGGCCACGGACGCTTTCGGCCTGCAGCAGAACTTCACGGCCTCGGGCACCTTCGCCCTGAACCGGAACAACTACGACTTCAAGACGAACTGGCAGGCTACGCAGAAGCTGATGATCTGGGGCAAGTACAGCCGCATGGACGCTCCGGTGACCGGACTGGTACCGTTCGGCGAACTCGTCGGCGCCCCCATCGGTTCAGCCGCGCCGGGCGACGGCGACACCACCGTGCAGATTCCCACCTTCGGGTTCAACTACACCGTTTCGCCGACCATGTTCATTGACGGCGTCTACGGCTACAGCCGTTTCGACCAGGCGGTGACGGGCGTTGACTTTGGCAAGAACTGGGGCCAGGACGTGTTCAAGATTCCCGGCACCAACGGCGGCAAGCAGTTCGCCAGCGACAACCGCTACAGCGGCATGCCGGTGTTCAGCACGGGCTTTTCGGACTGGGGCCAGACGGCCACCTGGATCCCCGCCTTCCGCAACGACCGCAGCCACACCTTTTCCACCAACGTGTCCAAGCTGCACGGAGCGCATGAGTTCCGCTTCGGCTACGACATGGTGCGCCACGCCATGAACCACTGGCAGCCGGAGACGGCCAACCCGCGCGGCGCCATCACCTTTGGCGGCAACGCGACGATGGTGGAGGGCGGCATCTCCCAGGTGCCGAACAACTACGCGGCGGCGCTGCTGGGCCAGGTGACATCCTGGACCAAGTCGGTGCAGTACTTTCTGATGCAGACGCGCGAATGGCAGTACGGCCTGTACTTCCGCGACCGCTGGCGCGTGAACAACAAGTTGACGGTGAACCTGGGTTTGCGTTACGAATACTATCCGCTGATCAACCGCGGCGACCGCGGCATCGAGCGCTGGGACCCGGCGACCAACCTTGTGTATCTCGGCGGCCTTGGCAACACGCCGCGCGACGCGGGCATCTCGGTGTCGAAGGGCTTCTGGGCCCCGCGCATCGGCATCGCCTACCGCGCCACCGACAAGACCGTCGTCCGCCTGGGCTATGGCCTGACGCCGAATCCGCTGCCGTTCTCGCGGCCTCTGCGCGGCCTCTATCCGGCGACGATCACGGCGAGCAACGCGGTGGCCGATCAGTTCGGAGTTCTCACCACGCTGGCGCAGGGCATCCCCGAGGTGCCGACGCCCGACGTTTCCAGCGGCGTGATTCCGCTGCCCAGGAACGTCGACATGGGTCCGCGCACCCCTGGCACGTCCATCGACCGCGGTTACATCCAAAGCTGGAACGTCACCATCGAACGGCGTCTGCCGTCGAGCTTCGTCGGCAGCGTGGCCTACGTGGGCACGCAGACGACGCGGCAGATGGGCGACATCGACATCAACGCCGCCGCGCCCGGCACGGGCGGCGCGGGCCGTCCCTACTTCGCGCGCAACGGCAACATCGCCCTCAACGTGTGGAACGGCTTCGTCAGCGGCAACTACCACGCGATGCAGGCGACGCTGGACCGCCGCTTCGCCGCGGGCCTGTTCCTGAAGAACAGCTTCACTTGGTCGAAGACCATCAACTGGTTCGACGACGACGGCTGGGTGGGTCTGCCCATCTCGAACTGGGGTCCGGCGCTGGGCCGCAACCGGGCGGTGAGCGGTTACGACCGTCCGTTCATGTACACCATGGCCATGACGTACGAACTGCCCGTGGGCCAGGGGAAGAAGTTCAGCATCTCGAACAAGGCCGCCGATTTTCTGGTGGGCGGCTGGAGCATGAACAGCTTCTTCAGCGCTTACTCGGGCACGCCGTTCAACGTGACGGCTTCGGGCACGTCGCTGAACGCGCCGGGCAGCACGCAGACTGCCGACCAGCTTGGTCCGATCAAGAAAACCGGTGACTTCGGCCCGGGCACTTTCTATCTGGATCCGAGTTCGTTCGGCGACCCGAACACGGGCCGCCCCTCGACCTCGTACCGCTTCGGCACGATGGGCCGCGACGCGGTTCGCGGGCCGGGCTTCTGGCGCTGGGACGCGAGCATTTTCAAGAACTTCGCCGTCACCGAGCGCTTGAATGTGCAGTTCAAGGCCGAAGGCTACAACATGACGAACACGGCGCGGTTCGCCAATCCGGGAGCCAACGCCAGCGCGCCCACGCGTGACGCCGCTGGAAACATCCTGAACGCGAACAACTTCATGTCGATCACCAGCGCCGACCGCAACCAGGACCGCCAGTTCCGGTTGGGCCTGCGTTTGCAGTTCTGAGCAATCGCCACGAAAGAAGGAACAAGGCCGGGGCCTACGGGCTCCGGCCTTTTCTCATTGCGCGGCAGGCAAACGGGCCAGCCATTCGGCCAGGCGCGCCGTCCAGGTGTCGGTGAGTTTGCCGGAGGCCCGCATTCCGAAACCGTGGCCGCCGCTTGCGTACAGATGGAGTTCAGCCGGCAGTTTGGCCTGTTTCCAGGCGGTGACGAGCCGCAGGCTGCCTTCGACAATGAACCGGTTGTCGTCGTGGGCGAGCGCAAGAAACAAAGGCGGCGCGCCGGACGGCGCAATGAGTTCCGCGGGCACGGCGGGGTAGATGGGCATGACGAAATCGGGACGGACAGCCGGATCCGGCGAAAGCGCCGCCGCGATGGCGAGATAGCCGCCTGCGGAAAAGCCGAGGAAGCCGATACGGTGCGGCGCGATCTTCCACTCGGCCGCGCGCTCACGCACGGTTTTCATGGCCAGCAAGGCATCTTCGACGCCGGCGCGCATGCTCGCGTCGCGATCGGCCAGCGTCACACGGTATTTCAGCAAAAACGCCGTGTAGCCGAGCGTGTTCAGCCAGCGGGCCACGTCAGTTCCCTCCTTGTCGATCGCCAGGTGGACGAAGCCGCCGCCGGGCGCCACGATGACAGCCGCGCCGTTGGGCCGCCGGGGCGAATACACGGTCAGCGTCGGGCTGGCGATCCTGCGAATCCGGCGTTCGGTATCATTGGGACCCGTGAAGACCTCCTCGGAGGCGGGAATGCCGGGCCGCAAGGCAATCACCGCGGGATCCGCGGCAGCCGCGGCCACGGCGGCAAGGAAAAACAGAGCGCTTCTCATGACTTGCCGAGCAGCCCCTGGCGCTTCATCCACGCGGCGAGAAGATCGGTCCAGACATCGCATGCCTTGCCCTTCTTGTTCATGCCGAAACCGTGGCCGCCATCGGCGAACACATGCATTTCGATGGGTAGTTTCGCCTTCTTCCAGTTGTCCACCAGACCGGTGGCCGTTGTGGTCATCCGCTCGTTGTCATCGTAGGCGACGGCGGTGAACACCGGCGGCGCGCCGTCGGGCACGGTGTAGCCAGGAGGCGCGACCGCGTAGATGGGAATCGCGAAAGCGGGCCGGCTGGCGGCATCGAACTGGGTGGCCACGCCGATGGCGAGGTAGCCTCCGGCCGAGAAGCCCATGATGCCCACGCGCGCCGGTTCCACCTTCCATTCGGAGGCCCGTTCGCGCACGGTCTTGACGGCGAGCAGTCCGTCCTCGATGGCCGCCCTGGCGCTGGCTTCGCGCGATTCCAAACCCACGCGGTAGCGCAGCACGAAGGCCGTCACGCCCAGGGAATTCAGCCAGCGTGCCACGTCGCGGCCTTCATGTTCGATGGCGAGGATGTTGAAGCCGCCGCCGGGCGCCACCACCACGGCCGTGCCGTTGGGCTTCGGCGCGGGGTAGATTTCCAGCACCGGCCGGCGCACCTTGCGCACCCATTTCTCCCGCGGGCTTTTCACGTGCACATTGGTGTTCTCGGGCGTGTACCACTCCTCGCCCGCCGGAAGGTCCGGGCGGAGCACGACCTCTTCGGCGGCGTAGGCCGCCAGCGTCAGCAAGGGCAGGACGAGCACCAAGGGAAGTGATTTCATCATGGCCATATTCTATGACGGCGCGACGCCCGGGCCCGCGCCTCGGGAGCCTTTGATACACTACGGTTTCTTTTGCGTATGACCCCTTCCGAACTTCGCAACAAACTCAAGGGTGTGTTCGGGTTTCCCGTCACGCCTTTCCGCGGCGACCTTTCGATCGACCACGACGGTCTGGCCCGAATCGCCGACTGGATGTGCGGCTACGGCTTTTGCGCCCAGGTGGCCGTGGGCGGCACCGGCGAGATCTACTCGATGACGGTGGAAGAGAACATCGAGGCCGTAAGCACGGTGGTGAAAACCGTGAACGGGCGCATGCCCGTGGTGGCCGGCGTTGGGTATAACACGCCGATGGGCCAGGCGATGGCGCGCGGCATGGAGGCGGCAGGCGCGGATGCCCTGCTGGTGATGCCTCCTTACTATACGAACGCGCCGTGGGAGGGGCTGCTGGACTACTACGCCGCGATCGGCAAATCGAGCGGCCTGCCGCTTTCGTTGTATTCGCGCGATTGGGCGGCATTCACGCCGGACCAGGTGGCGCAGTTGTGCGACCGCGTGCCGACGCTCACCTTTTGGAAGGACGGCCAGGGCGACGCGCGCAAATATCAGCGCATCATGCACAAAGTGGGCGACCGGCTGGCGTGGATCGGCGGCATCGGCGACGATTGCGCGCCGGCCTACTTCGCCATCGGCGTGCAGGCCTACACCTCATCGATTTCCAACGTGGCGCCGAAGCTTTCGCTGGCCATCGCCGAGGCGGGATTGAACGGCGACCGCGCCACGATGAGCGCCCTGATGAACAAGTACGTCCTGCCGCTCTATGCCCTGCGCGACAAGCGCAAGGGCTACGAGGTATCGGTCATGAAGAAGATGATGGACCTGCTCGGGTTGCCCGGCGGCCCCGTGCGGCCCCCGTTGGTGATGGTGACGCCAGAGGAAGAAGCTCAGATTAGAAAGATCGTGGAGATCTACGCCGATATCGTATGAAACGGCGGGAATTTTTCGGTTCGCTGACGGGCGCGGCTGCATTGGCGGCGCAGCGCCCGAAACCCAGGCGGCCGAACTTTCTCGTGATTCTCGCCGACGACATGGGCTACTCGGATGCCGGGTGCTACGGCGGCGGCATCGATACCCCGAATATCGACTCGCTGGCCTCGGGCGGTCTGCGGTTCACGCAAGGCTACTCCACCGCGCGCTGCGGTCCTTCGCGGGCGTGCATGCTCACCGGACAGTACGCGCAACAGACGGCGTGCGACGTGATGACGGCGGGAAACGTGCCGGCCTGGACCCGGTTCGCTCCGCAGCATTTGAAGCCGCTGGGCTACCGTGCCTATCATTCGGGCAAGTGGCACATCCGTTTCCACCCCCTGGCCACGGTGGGTTTCGACCGTAGTTACACCCTGATCGACCAGTTGAACCACTTCACGACCTCGGCGCACCTGCTGGACGATCAGCCCCTGCCCCGCCCCAAACCCGAGGACCGCTTCTACGGCACACAGGCCATCGCCGGCCATGCCGTGGATTTCCTGCAAAGCCACGCACGCGCACACAAAGAAGACCCGTTTTACTTTTATCTGGCCTTCACCGCACCTCACTTTCCGCTGCACGCGTTGCAGGAGGACATCGCCGGATACAAGGACCGTTTCGCCGAAGGATGGGACGTAATGCGGGAGCGCCATCACCGGCGCATGCGCGAGATGGGCCTGGTCAACTGCCGTCTGGCGAAAATGGAGCCCGGCATGTATCCGCAGTGGAACCTGACGGCCGAGGAGCAGTTGGCGCGGTTCGGCCCAGGCGAGGTGGCGCGCGCCGTGCCCTGGGCCACGCTCACGCGGGAGCAGAAGGATTTTCAGCGGACGAAAATGGCGATTCACGCGGCCATGATCACGCGCATGGACCGCGAGATCGGCCGTGTGCTGGCGCAATTGAGGGCGATGAATGCCTTCGACGACACGCTCATTCTGTTTCTTTCCGACAATGGGGCCAGCGCCGAGATCATGATTCGCGGAGAGGGGCACGACCCGAAAGCGGCGCCCGGATCCGAGCGGACGCACCTGTGTCTGGGGCCGGCATGGGCCACGGCGTCGAATACGCCTTTTCGTCTCCACAAGAGTTGGGTGCATGAGGGCGGAATCGCCTCGCCGTGGATCGCGCACTGGCCCGCGGGCATCGCCGGGCGGGGCCAGTTGCGCCATGCGCCCTGCCACTTCGTGGACGTTGTGCCGACGATGATCGACCTCGGCGGCGGCAAGCCCTCGCAAGCCGCGGCGCCGGGAGCACCGCCGCTGGCCGGGCAAAGCATCGCTCCGGCGTTCAGAAAGGATACTCTGCCGCGCGAGTTGCTCTACTTCAATCACAACAACAACCGGGCCATCCGGCAGGGCGACTGGAAACTGGTCGCGGCGGGCAAGAGCGGGCCGTGGGAGTTGTACAACCTGGCCAACGACCGTTGCGAGCAGAATAACCTGATCGCGAACGAATCGAAGCGGGCTGGAGCCATGGCGTCGCTGTGGCAGAGAACCGATACAGGGTTTGCCGAAACACGCGAGGCCGCACCGCCCGCGCCGTGGCCCCGATTGGGCAGGCGTGGACAGGCGGGCGAAGAGACGAAGAGGGGTCAGCGGACGCGGACCACTTTGTAGCTGGTGACGCGGCCGATCCAGGCCTTTTCGAAGGAACTGCCCTGGCCCACGGCGAGGTTGCCTGCGCCCACCCAGCCGAGTCCGGTCTTGCCATCGTCGCTGGTCACCTCAAGTTGCGCCTCCACACGCGGCAGCGGACGGCCGCAGTTGTTCCGCATCATGCCCCGAAGGACCGTGGAGAGATAATTGGGCGCACCCTTGCGAGGAGCCGTGGCAAACCCGTTGTGCTCCGGCACGAAGTCCTCGCTGGTGTGCATGGTGACGCCATAGATTTCGACACACTGTAGCAGTTCGTCCCCCGACGGTTTCACTGGCGCCGCCGCCTGTTCCCGCTGCGCGGGTCCGGCGATGGCGTTGGCCGCTGCCTGCGTGTCCATCGATGAACGGATGAACATGCCGGTGGCGGCCGAGAACACCAACAGGCCGGGCAGTACGGCAAGCCACAAATTCCGCGGCGGCTTGGGCGGCTGTGAGGGAACCTCGTCCATGCCCCGTTTATCGGCGGAATCAGGGGGCAAGGCAATCGGGTGAACACCTGAGACGGGTGAGGCGGGATCAATGGCCCCTCCACTTATAAATCTGCTTTTGCGCTTTATGAATGGCGCGCCAGCGGGCTTTCTCCGAACGAGTCTCCTCGTGCCGGGCTGCTTCCCGGGTGAGCTTGTGAAAGCTGGCCAGGCGTTCCGGGCTGGCGTGTTCGCGCACGGCGCATCCGGGTTCGCAAGTGTGCGAACAATCGGCGAAGCGGCATTCAGAGGCCCAGGCGGCGATTTCGTCGAACACCGCGGACAGAGCAGCCCGTCCCACCCAGAGTTGCACTTCACGCAAACCGGGCGAGTCGATCAGGAAGGCGCCGTTAGCCAGCGGAATGAGTTCGCGATGGCTGGTGGTGTGGCGACCCCGCGAATCCGAGAGCCGCACGGGGCCGGTGGCGTGGGCTTCGTCCCCGATCAACCGGTTCAATAGCGTGGATTTCCCAGCGCCGCTCGAACCGAGCAGCACGGCCGTGACGCCGGGCGCGAGCAGCGCTTCGAGGGCCTCGCATCCGGCCCCGGTAAGGGCGCTAACGGGCAGCACGGGTGCACCGGCGGCCACGGAGCGGGCCTCCGCCAGACGTTCGGCCAGCACAGGGCACGCATCGGCCTTGTTCAGGATCAGGACGGGTTCCACGCCTCCCTCATGAGCCAGGGCGAGGTAGCGTTCCATACGGCGCGTGTTGAAGTCGCCGTCGAGTCCGGTGACGAGGAACGCGAGATCGACGTTGGCGGCCAACACCTGCTCCTCCTGGCGTGTTCCAGCGGCACGGCGGGAGAGGGCCGTGCGGCGCGGCGACAGTTGCTCGATGATGACGGTGGCGGCGTCGATGG
The DNA here is from genome assembly GCA_020852175.1 of Bryobacterales bacterium. GTDB lineage: Bacteria > Acidobacteriota > Terriglobia > Bryobacterales > Bryobacteraceae > JAFLBB01. The sequence goes on from JADZBH010000006.1 coordinate 125,981, forward strand.
GTCGAACCATGACATGGTCGCCCGTGACGGGAAGTCCTGCCGGACCGGCGGCCAGGAATTCGAGATGGCCTGTGAGAAGAGCGTCCCACTCGCGGCCGCCGATGAGAACGCGGGCGTGGCCGCGAGAGGCAAAGCACACGCGCGCCGGAATAAGGGAAGTATCCACTGTGAAGCTCCTTGCTGATTCGTGTCGAGGGGCGATACACGAAGGGTGAGCTTGGCCCGAACGCGGCCGCGGTCACCCGTCTTAAGCAAGGACTGCGCGTGTCAAACCGTAAGCATAGCGCAGAACCGGCGCGGGCGGCCGAGAAGAACCATATGGTGGAAACCGGCCACCGCGCGGCACGCGGCCCGGCACAAACGGAAGGAGTTCCGCGTGGCATGCCGATTGCATCTTCCACTGGCAGAGGAAACCTACCATGAAGCGAAGACTTTTCCACTGGCTGCCGGTGGCGGCGCTGGGCTGTGCGCTTGTGTCCGCCCAGACAACGGCGCCAGCCGTTGCCCCTGCGGAAACCAACGGGTGGCCAGCGGCGGCGCAGGCAAAGGACCGGGCGCCTGCGGACCCAGCGCGTGACAACGGCGATGCCCCGCACGGCAGGCTGCCGGCGGAACTGGAACTGGCGCCGGGCACATGGATCGCGGTGCGCGTGAACGAGATGGTGTCGTCCAACAGCGCCCGTCCGGGAGATCTGTTTAGCGCCACGCTGACGCAGCCGTTGATCGCCGATGGCGTGGTGGCGGCCCGGCGCGGCCAAATGGTGACCGGGCGCGTGACGGATGTGGTGCGTGCGGGCAAGGTGAAGGGCTCCTCACGTCTGGGCGTGGAGTTGACGGAACTGACGCTGGCCGATGGCCGCCAGGCGGGCATCCACACGCAACTGGTGCGTTACGCGGGCGGCACATCGAAGGGACGTGACGCCACGGCGGTGGGCACGGCGGCGGGCGTGGGGGCGGCGATCGGCGCGGTGGCCGGCGGCGGCGTTGGGGCGGGAGCCGGAGCGGGTGCGGGCGCGGCGGCCGGGTTAGCCGGCGTGCTTCTGACGCGGGGCAGGCAGACGGTGCTGTATCCCGAGGACGTGGTCACGTTCCGCCTCACCGATCCGGTGGTTGTGAACACGGAGCGAGCGCCGCTGGCCTTCCGCTACGCGCAGCAATCCGACTACGAACACGCAAACGCGCAGCGCCCTTCGTTGCGGCAACGCCGGACCGTCCGGCCGCCCTATTACGCCGGGTGGGGCTATCCGGGTTGGGGTTGGGGACCGTATTGGGGTCCGGGTTGGGGCCCGGGTTGGGGCTGGTACTCGCGGCCCCGGGCGATCGTGCACCGCCGCGGCTGGCGGCGTTAAGGCGTGCGGGCGCGTCATGGTTCCCCGGCGCCGTCGCGATACACTGGAGCCGGACCCACATGAAAGCGCTGCTTCTCGAAGACTATAAGAAACTCACGGTCGTGGAATTTCCAGAGCCTGAAATCGGCCCGGAGGACATCCTGGTGCGGGTGGCCTCGTGCGGCATCTGCGGTTCGGACGTGCATGGATTCGACGGCGGTTCCGGACGCCGCATTCCGCCGGTCATCATGGGCCACGAAGCCTCGGGCACGGTAGCCCAAACCGGATCGGGCGTCAAACGTTTCAAACAAGGTGACCGCGTCACGTTTGATTCCATGATCAACTGCGGACGCTGCCCGTACTGCCGCAAGGGCCAGCCGAATCTGTGCGCGGACCGGCGCGTTCTGGGAGTGAGTTGCGGCGATTACCGCCGCCACGGGGCGTTCGCCGAATATGTGGCCGTGCCGCAGCACATCGTCTACTCCATTCCGGAGACGGTTTCCTTCGACCAGGCGGCGATGGTGGAACCGGTATCGGTGGCCTTGCATGCGGCCAACCTGGCGGGCGGCGGACTGGGCGAGAGTTGCGTGGTGGTGGGTGCGGGCATGATCGGCCTGCTCACCGTGCAGGCGATGCGCATCAAGGGCTGCGGACAGATCATCGCCGTGGACCTGGACGATTCCCGCCTGGAACTGGCCAGAACCTCCGGCGCCGACGTGACCATCAACGCGAAGCACGCAGGCGTACCGGAGCGCGTGCGCGAACTGACCGGCGGCGAGGGAGCGGACATCGTGATGGAAGCCGTTGGCGCCAACGCCACCGTGCTCGCCTCGATCGACTCGGTGCGCAAGGGCGGGACGGTGGTGTTGATCGGCAACGTGACGAAGGACACGACGCTGCCGCTGCAATCGGTGGTTACGCGGGAGGTCCGGCTGCAGGGCTCCTGCGCCTCGGCGAATGACTATCCCGCGTGCCTGGAACTGATGGGGCGCGGCGCGTTCCGCGTGGAGCCGATGATTAGCGCGACGGTGCCGCTGGAACGCGGTCCGGAGATGTTCGACCGCCTCTACGCGCACGAGGCGGGGCTGACCAAGGTGATTCTAAAGCCGTAAGGACTCCTAGCCCTGGCGCCTGCCTCCTGCGCCGTACTGGAAGCGCTCGGCGGTCCATTGGGCGCTGCCGTATTCACCCATGCCGACGGCGCCGGAGAGCTTGCCGTTTTCCAACTTGCCCGTGAACGCGTACAGGAGCATGGTGCCTTCATGGCGGTGGCGGCTGGTGAACTGCACCTCGGGTCCGTCGGCGGCGCCGCGGATCTCGCCCGCCGTGATACCGCCGCGATGCGTGCCGGCCAGCTTCGTCCCGGATTGTTCAAAGACGAGGTCGTGCTGGGCCGATCCCAGCGAGTATTGAATCGTGAGTTTCCACTGGCCGTCCACGTTGGCCAGCGCGCCGGCCGGTTTGGCGGGACGGGCGATCTTGGGCGGGCTTGCGAGCAGCGACCGGAGACGCTCGGCGACAATTTTGTGCTGGCCGGGCATCATCATGTAGGGCATGATGCCGACGGTGCTGGGCTCGGAGCCGCCGGGTTCGCCGGAAGCGCTGCCGAGCACGATGCGCGGCTCGTTTTCGTACATGTACTTTTCCAGTTCCCGGCCGGTGATGCCGATTTTCGCGGCATCCCATCGAACGGTGAGCGAGGGCGCGTGGTTGGAAAGGCTGTCGGGCTGGCGCACCTGCGTGGTGACGCCGGGCACGGACTCGACGGTCTTCGACATCTCGGCCAGCCAGGCTTCCCAGGTGCGGAACTCAGCCGGGTAGTCGCGCTTCACCCAGGTTTCCACGGCGGCGAGCATGCCCATGATCTCTTCCTTGCCCACCTTGAGCGAGCGGCCGAAGGCATGGTGAGGCGCGCTGTGCAGCCAGGCGGCCTGAACGACGTCCTTGCGGCCCAGCAGAAGCCCGGCGGCCTGCGGACCGCGCAGGCACTTGCCGCCGCTATAGGCGACCATCGTGGCTCCGGCCTTCAGGTGCTTGTTCGGAATGGTGAGCATCTCGGCGGCGGCATCGACAATCACGGGGATGTTCCGCTGGCGGGCAATGCGGCAGACGGTTTCCGTGGAGAGCGGTTCGCGGTCGGCGGCGGGCGAGGCGAGTACCATCACCATCGCCGTACGGCTGTTGATGGCGGCTTCCATCTCCGCCGGAGTATCGACGGTGATCATCTTCACGCCAAGCATGCGGATGGCATGGTCATAGACATTGCGCGAGTGCCGGGGCGCGATCACCTCGTTCTTCAGGCCGGTGAGATCGGGCACGCGCTGGAGCTTTTCCGGGTCGGTGCCGGCGATGCAGGCCGCCGTGGCGTGTGTCAACGCCGCCGCGCAGCCGTTGGTGACGATGCCCCACTCGGCGCCGGTGATCGCGGCCAAACGGGCGCCCACGGCATCCATGAGCTCGTCGAGATGAACGTAGTGTTTGCTCGCTTCCATCATGGCCTGCTTCACTTCGGGCAGGCTTTGCGAACCGGTGACGATGGTGAAGGTGCCCTTGCAGTTGATGAGCGGGCGGACGCCGATGGATTCAAACAAGCCCGGTCCGATGCGCAGCGATGCGCCTTCGGCGGCGGTAGCAAACGTCGCCGTTCCCAGTTGATGGGCGGCGGCGGCGGCGCCGGTTGCGGTAAGCAGGTTGCGGCGCGTCAGACGCTGCCAGCGAAGCGAGAGCAGATCGCGGAAAAAGTGGGAAAGCATGGTCACCTACCCTAATACTGTAAAGCTTCCCTGGACCGCCGGGAAGGCTATTTAACGGCAATCACCGACATTTGTTCCAACATGGGCCAGCGGCCCCGGCTGTCGGCCTGGCGGCTGGATACCGGCGCCACCTGCTGAACCGTGGTGCGGGAGGGCGGCGCCTTGCCAAAGTACTCGGCGTACACCTTGTTCATGGCGGCCCATTCCCGGACGTCATCCAGATAGACGTTGGAAGCCACCACATGAGAGAAGTCCAGGCCCGCTTCTTCGAGCCCGTCCAGCAGGTTCCGCATGGTTTGCCGCATTTGCGTCTCCACGGTACTCGCGTAGATGCCGCTGTTGGGACCGGGAATGAAACCGGACTTGGCGGAGCAGTAGTAGGCGTCGCCGGCGAAGACACAAGGGCTGGCCGTGGGACTGGGCGGCATGTTCTTCGGACGCACGGCGCGGCGTTCCGCCAGGCTGGCGGCGGCCACGCCGGTAAATGCGACGGATGCGCCGCCCGGCAGCGAAGCCACGCGGATGGTGGCGCGCGCGGGCGTGTTGCCGAACTCGAATTTGGCCGCGTAGGCCCGGTTCATCTCCTCCATTGGCATGGCATCGGTGAGATAGGGATTGACGAAGGCGAGGTGGCGGAAGTCGAGCCCGGCGGCGGCCAGCGTGGCGGACATCCGGGAGAAAGCGCTCTCCAGTTGCGCCGTGGGGCCGGCGCCCGAGCCGGTCATGCCGGACAGATAGAGGCGCCCCCCGGCCAGGACGGCAGGCGAGACGGGTTCGCTGGATTTGTAGCCCCGCAGCGTGACGATGCGGCGGCGGGCGAGGTCGCGGTAGGCGACAACGGTGATCTCGATTGGGGTGCCCGTAGGGAGATCGGCGACGCCAAGCACGGCGCGGGCGGGCGGATCGGCGGGAAAGACGCGAGCCCAGGCGCGATTGGCCTCGTCAAGGCGCGTGATGTCCTTCAGGTAGAGGTGCGCGTAGACGATGTGGCGCATGGACAGCCCGGAGGCCTCCACGATGCGGCCAATGGTCGCCAGACACTGTTCCACCTGTTGCTCCGTGGTGGCGGGGAAACTGCCGTCGGACTTGGCGGCGCCCTGCCCGGAGACGTAAAGGAAGTCACCGGCCATGAGGGCGGGCGAATAGGGACCGGTGGGCGGAGCCGAGCCCGCGGGCGTAACGACGGTACGCTCGGCGGCGGACGCGACGGCCCAACCAAGGAGGCACATGAAAATGAGAGCGCGTGTACCCATGATGTTAGAGCCAGGGTAACAAAGCTGATATGGTATCGAACCATGAAGCCAGCCGTCCCCCTCCTGCTTGTTTTCACCCTGGCCGTTGGAGCGCAACCGGCGCGCCAGGAGGCCACGATCCACGTCAGGACGCCCATGGCGCCGCCGGAGTGGGCTCTGCTGGAGCGTGAATTGTTGCGGTACAACTCGCTGGCCGTGGAACAGTTCGCGGCAAAGTTCGTCGATGAGCGGGGTTACCTGGCGCATACGCCGCGCTGGGGTACGCTGGATGGTCCCGACGACGCCATCGAGACGTATTGGAACTGGACGCTGCTGCACGCCATGGGAGGGTCGGATTCGGCGCTTGCTCTGTTCAAAAAAGGCTATGAAGGACACCTGAAGCAGTATGGCGAGCTGCGTACGAAGCTGACCGAACTGGCCCGGAACGGAGCCTACAGCAGGGAGTTCATCACACAGTCGGACTGGTTCCACACGGCCGAAGGGTTGCGCGCGTTTTTCCTGCAAGGCCTGTCGGACCCGAACGGCGAACAGTACAGGCAGCGCATCCGGCGCTTCGCGGCGATGTATATGGGCGAGGATCCGGAGGCGCCGAACTACGATCCGGCGTTGAAGATCATCAAGAGCCTGTGGACGGGCAGCAAAGGGCCGATGCTGCGCAAGGCGACGACGTACGACTGGGTGGGCGATCCCGTGCCGGGCGCCTTTCACCTGCTGCACAACCCAGCCGGACGGGGCAAACTGCTCGACCTGGAGGCCAATTATAAAAAGATGCTGTCGCACTGCGATGAATATCTGGACAGCGCGGGCGACAATTCACTGAACCTGGCGGCGACCATTCTCGGCTTGAACGCCTACGCGCTGACCGGAGAGGAGAAGTACAGAGCCTGGGTGCTGGATTACATGAACGCCTGGAAGCAGCGCGCCGAGGAGGCCGGCGGCAATGTGCCGAGCAACATCGGGTTGAACGGCAAGCTGGGCGGCGAGTACAACGGGCAGTGGTGGAAGGGCACCTACGGGTGGAACTTCACGATTTTCGACGGCGAACTTGGGCGGATCGCCCACCGCAATTACTTCACGGCGGGTGCGTGGCCTGGCTTCGGCAACGCGCTGCTGCTGAGCGGCGATCAGTCGTTCGTGGGCGTGCTGCGGCGCCAGATGGACAACATCTACGCGCAGATGAAGGTGGAAAACGGGCGGGTGCTGCTGCCGCAGATGTACGGCGACCCGCGCGGATACAAGTATGACGGGCCGCCCAGTTGGTATCACTTCACGCCGCAACTGCACACGGACCGGTTGATGGAGATCTACCTCTGGTCCATGGATCGCAAGGACATGGAACGGCTGCCGGTGGCCGCACAGTTTTCCCGGCGCGAGCCGGGTGGCGGATATGAAGAAGCGGACCGTTCCGCCACCTGGCTGGGCTACCTGGAAGGCAAACTGCCCGAGTTTCCGGAACGGGCTCTGCGGGCCGATTTGGAGCGCGTGCGCCAGCGCGTGGAGCTGATTCGCACGGACATGACCACGGCCGATTCGCGTCTGGCCGACTATCTGCTGGACCTGAATCCGGCGGTCACGAACGGATTGCTGAACCTGACCATGGGCGGCTACTTCGCCGGCGGGCGCGTGTGGACGCTGCACAGCCGTTTCCGCTATTTCGATCCGGAGCGGCGGCGCGCGGGCCTTCCGCCGGATGTCGCGGCTCTGGTATCGAAACTGGAGGCCGGTGCGGCGACGGTGACGCTGGTGAACGTGAATCAGGTGGAGGCGCGCGAGGTGGCGGTACAGGCAGGCGGTTATGGGGAGCACCGTTTCGACACGATCGCCGTGAACGGCAGGCAGGTGGCGCTCAACTCGCCCGTGGCGACGGTTCGCCTGGAACCGGGGGCAGGCGCCCGGCTCGAATGCCAAATGACGCGATATGTGAACCGGCCGACCTTCGCCTTCCCGTGGGATCGCGGCTGGTACAGTGTGCGGTAAGCAGGGGCGCCGGGGAACAACGCGAGGCATCGGGAGTTTGGGTATGCAGGGTTTGAAGATTTTTGGCAACGTTTGCATTAAACTGTGTGGAGCACAGTGAAGAGCCTCTCGATCAAGGACATCGCCAAGACCGCTCGTGTATCGAATTCCACGGTGTCGCGTGCATTGCGGAACAGCCCGCTGGTGAATCGGGAAACCGGCGACCTGATCCGCCGCATCGCCGAGGATGCCGGATACCGGCCCAGCGCGGCGGCGCGAAGCCTGGTGACGCGGCGCACCCACACGATTGGCGTCGTGGTGACGACGATTTCGGACCCGTTCGTGGCCGACGTGGTGAGCGGCATCGAGGATGCGGCCGAGGCGCAGGGCTTCAGTGTGTTCCTGGCGAATTCGCATGCCGAGCCGGCACGGGAAAAGCGGGTGGTCCGCAGCTTCGAGGAGCGGCGGGTGGACGGAATCATCGTCACTTCGTCGCGCGTGGGCTCGCTGCACGTCTCCATGTTGTCGCGGATGGAGGTGCCGATCGTGCTTTTGAACAATCAGCACGACAACGAAGCGGCGCATTCGGTGATGATCGACAACCGCGGCGGCAGTTTCGCGGCGACACAACACCTGGCTTCGCACGGACACCGGCGCATCGGCTACATCGGGGACCGCGGCGGCTACCAGTCCGACGCAGAGCGTCTGAGCGGCTACCAGGCGGCGCTGGAAGCGGCGGGGATCGAATTCGACCCGGCGCTGGTGGTTCGCGGCGACGGCAGGCCCGAAGGCGCGCGTGAGGCGCTGGGCCAATTGTTGTCGCTCGCCGACGCGCCGACGGGCGTCTTCTGCTACAACGACATGTCCGCCCTGGGCGCCATGCACGAAGCGGGCAAACGGGGCTTGCGCATACCGGAGGATTTGTCGCTGGTGGGCTTCGACGACCTCTACATCAGCCAGTATCTGAACCCGCCGCTCACCACCGTCCGGCAGCCGATGACCGGGATGGGACGCATGGCGACGGAAACCCTGTTGCGCCTGATCGCGCGCGAGCCGGCGCCGCCCGTGGTGACGGTGCATGGAGAACTGATCGTGCGCGAATCGGTGTGCGCGCCGCGGACCGCCCGTGCCAGGAGCGCGCGGGCAAGGAGTGCAGGATGAGTTCATTGTTAATGGCGCCGGCCGCATTTGCCGGCGTGCGGAATTCCTTCGGTTTCGAGTACCTGTCGTTTGAAACACGCGTGCTGGAGCCGGGCGGGAGTTTCTCCGCCGCGACCGGAGCGAACGAACTGGCGCTGGTGATGCTGGGCGGCGTGTGCGCGGTACGGTCGAGCGCGGGAGAGTGGCGCGAGGTGGGGGGCCGGAAACATGTCTTCGACGGCAAGCCGCACACCTTGTACCTGCCGGTGGAAACGGAGTTCGAAGTCGCGGCCGGGACGGCGTGCGAAATGGCCCTGTGCTTCAGCAAAGCCGGGGAGCGGTTCCCGGCGCGGCTCATCCGGCCCGGCGAGGTGGAGGTGGAGGTGCGCGGCGGCGGCAACGCCACGCGGCAGATCAACCATATGTTGAAGCCGGAGTTTCCGGCGCAACGGCTGTTGATTGTCGAGGTCTACACGCCCGCGGGCAACTGGTCGAGCTACCCGCCGCACAAGCACGACGTGCACGACCCGCCCGGCGAGGTGGACCTCGAAGAGATCTACTACTACAAGATCGACAAGCCCGAGGGCTACGCGATTCAACGCGTGTACACAGCCGACCGCCGGCTGGACGAAACCATCACGGTGCGGAGCGGCGAACTGGTTCTGGTGCCGGAAGGGTATCACCCGGTGGTGGCGGCGCACGGTTACAACGTGTATTACCTGAACGCCCTGGCCGGTTCGGCACGTTCGATGGCGGCTTCGGACGATCCCCGCTATGCATGGGTGCGCGCGGCCTGGACGGACAAGGATCCCCGCGTACCGGTGGTTTAGGGAGGCACGAAGATGGATGCAATTGTTTTGGGCCGGATCGGGTATGACTTTTATTCCGAGGAACCGGACGTGCCGCTGGCGCAGGTTCGTACGTTTTCACGCTACCTGGGCGGATCGAGCGCGAACATGGCCGTCGGCCTGGCCCGGCAGGGCGTGCGTGTGGGCATGATCGCGGCGTTGGGCGCCGATGCGCTCAGCGATTTCCTGCTGAATTTTCTCCAAAAGGAAAAGGTGGACACCTCGCATGTGCAGCGCGTCAAGGGCTATCTGCCCTCGCTTGCCATCACGGAGATCACGCCGCCGGACCACTTCCCGCAGGTGTTTTACCGCCACGATCCGGCGGACGTGATGCTGCGCGCCACGGCGGACGATCTCGACTACGCGGCGTCGGGACGGATGTTCATCACCAACGGGACTTCGCTGTGCGCCTCTCCGTCACGGGAAAGCACCTACCGCGCCCTGGAACGGGCCAAGCAGGCCGGGCTGCGCGTGGTGTTCGACGTGGACTACCGGGCCATGTCGTGGAGCAGTCCGGACGAGGCGGGGCTGGCAGTGCGGCTTGCGCTGCCGTTCATCGACGTGCTGATCGGCAACCAGCCGGAACTGATGCTGGTGGCGGGCTCGGACGATCTGGACTCAGCGAGAGCGCGGCTGCTGAAAGCAGGCGTGCCCACGCTTGTGTCGAAGCTGGGCAATGAAGGCACGTGTGTGTTCACGGAAGGAGAACCGGTGTTCCTGCCGCCATGCAAGGTGGAGGTGCTGAGCACGATCGGCGCGGGCGACGGGTTCGCCTCGGGTTTTCTGGCCGCCCTGCTGCGCGGCGCCTCGTTGCAGGAGTGTTTGCGCTACGGGAACGCTTCCGCGGCGATTGTCGTCAGCCGGTTGAGTTGCTCTGAGGCCATGCCCACCCTCGCCGAAGTGGAAGAATTGTTGCTGCGGCAGCCGGCACGGATATAAGGCTGCCGGATCCATAACCGCAAAGAGGCATCCATGTACAGCAGCACGGCATTCCTTCCCGATTCGCTCATGGTCCGGTTGACGGACACCAGGGTGAACGACCCCGAGTTCAGTTGGCGGGCGGCGCAAGCCCGCGCGAGGCGCCCGAAACTGGCGCCGGGCGGAAAGCTGAACATTCTCGCCGCCGACCATCCGGCGCGCCGCGTGACCAAGGTGGGCGCCGACTCGCTGGCCATGGCCGACCGCCGCGACTATCTGGCGCGTATCGTGCGCGTGCTGCAATGCAGCCGCGTGGATGGCGTCATGGCCACGATGGACCTTCTCGAGGACCTGCTTACGCTGGATGGGCTGCTGAAGCAGTTGGGCGCCGGGCCGCTGCTGGATGGCAAGGTACTGTTGGGCAGTTTGAACCGTGGGGGGCTGGCCGGGACGGGTTGGGAGATGGACGACCCGGTGACGGGACCAACGTCCGCCACCTGCCACGCCTGGAAACTAGATGGCACGAAGCTGTTGATGCGCGTCGAGGACAGCGAGGCCGCTTCGCTCAGGACCATGCTCGCCTGCGCGCGGGAGATCACGGCGGCCAACGCGCTCGGTTTGCCGACGTTCCTCGAGCCGCTTCCCGTGACCAGGACGGACAAGGGTTATGTGGTGGTGAAGGAAAAAGGCGCTCTGGCGAAACTGGCGGGCGTGGCTTCGGCACTGGGCGATTCCAGCCGCCTGCTGTGGTTGAAGCTGCCCTATTGCGATGGTTACGAGGTGGTGGCGCGCTCGACAACGCTCCCCATCCTCCTGTTGGGTGGCGAGTCGGCGGGAGACCCTTCCCCATTTCTCCGGCAGTTGGGCTCGGCCATGCAGGCAGGCCCCAGCGTGCGCGGCGCGCTGGTGGGGCGCAACGTGCTGTACCCCGGAGACGAGGATCCGCTGGCGATGGCCGAAGCCGCGGGCGGCATTGTGCACCAGGGTTGGACCGTCGAAGAAGCACTGCGGTCGATGGCCGGTATACGGGGAAGCGCCCTGGATGGCGTGTCCCGTTACTTCCCGGCATGAGCGAAGGAGGTTCACTGTGAGAACACGGCGCGCCACGGTCGCGCAGGCGATCATCGGTTTTCTGAAGAACCAGTACGTCGAACGGGATGGGCGCCAACAGGCGTTCTTCGCCGGCGTGCTGGGCATCTTCGGCCACGGCAATGTGGCGGGCATCGGGCAGGCGCTGCAACAGAATCCCGATTTCCCGTACATCATGATGCGCAACGAGCAGTCATCGGTGCATCTGGCGGCGGCGTTCGCCAAGACGAACAACCGGTTGCGGACGTACGTCTGCACGTCGTCCATCGGTCCAGGCGCGACGAACATGATTACCGGCGCGGCGATGGCCACCATCAACCGCCTGCCTGTATTGCTGCTTCCCGGCGACATCTTCGCGCGGCGCAACGTGGCCCCCGTCCTGCAACAACTGGAGTCGCCCGCCACGCAGGACACCGGCGTGAACGATTGCTTCAAGCCGGTGTCCCGGTACTGGGACCGCATCTACCGTCCCGAGCAGATCATCACGGCGCTGCCGGAAGCGATGCGTGTCCTGGCATCGCCCTCAGACTGCGGCGCGGTGACGATTGCGCTGCCGCAGGATGTGCAGGCCGAGGCCTGGGACTTTCCTGAAGCGCTCTTTGAAAAGCGAGTGTGGCTGATTCGCCGGCCCGAACCCGACACTGTCTCCTTCGCGCGCGCGGTGGATCAGATTCGCACAAGCCGGAGACCGCTGGTGGTGGCTGGCGGCGGCGTCCTGTTCAGCGAGGCATCCGAAGCGCTGGCCGCCTTCTGCGCGGCAACCGGAATTCCGGAGTGCGAAACCCAGGCGGGCAAGGGCGCGCTTGCTTACGATCACCCCCAGTGCATGGGCGCAGTGGGCGCCACCGGCACGTTGGCGGCCAACCGGCTGGCGCGCGAAGCCGATCTCATCATCGGCGTGGGCACGCGGTATTCAGACTTCACCACGGCGTCGATGACGGCGTTTCAGAATCCGGACGTCCGGTTCGTGAACATCAACACGGCGGAGTTCGATGCCTATAAGGTGGGCGCGACGCCGCTGGTGTGCGATGCCAGGGCCGCGTTGGAGAAGTTAACGGCGGCGCTGCAAGGCTACGCCATACCCGCGGCGTATGCGTCGCAGGCGGCGGAGTTGCACGCGGAATGGGACGCCGAGGTGGAACGTCTGTTCCACCTGAACAGGACGGTCAAGCCGGCGCAAAGCGAGGTGATTGGGGCGATGTGGGAAGCGTCGGGGCCGCGCGACATCCTGCTTTCGGCGGCGGGCAGCCATCCGGGCGACCTGCATAAGCTGTGGCGCACGCGCACGCCGACCGGGTATCACATGGAGTACGGCTATTCGTGCATGGGCTATGAGATTCCCGGCGCCATGGGCGCCAAGTTGGCCGATCCAAGCCGCGAGGTGTATGTGTTCCTCGGCGATGGCACCTATCTCATGATGCCGAGCGAGATTGTCACCTCCGTGCAGGAGGGCGTGAAGCTCATCATCGTACTGGTGGACAATCACGGCTTTGCGAGCATTGGCGGTTTAAGCCGGTCGCTCGGCCAGCAGGGGTTCGGCACCAGCTACCGGCAGCGCGACGCCCGGACGGGCCAACTGGACGGCGAGGTGCTTCGCGTGGACTTCGCCGCCAACGCGGAGAGCCTGGGCGCGCACGCGCTGAAGGCATCGAACGTCTCCGAGTTGCGCGAAGCGCTGGCGAAAGCCAAGACGCTGGACCGCACGGCGGTGATCGTGGTCGAGACCGATACGAGCGAGAAGGTGCCGGGTTATGAGTCATGGTGGGACGTGGCCGTGGCCGAGGTGTCCGAAAGCGAGAGCGTACGGCAGGCTCGCGCGGCCTATGAAGTGGCGCGCAAGAAGGAGCGGTACCACCTGTAGCCGGAGGCCGCGAGCCGAGAAAGGACAATCATGGCGGAACGACTGAAAAATTTTATCGATGGCGTCTGGCAGGGCGCGGGAGCGGCGGCCTGTGTCGACGTGCTGAATCCCGCCACGGCGGCGGTTCTGGCCGAGGCTCCACTCTCGCCGGCCGAAGCGGTGGATGCCGCGGCGCGGGCGGGCCTGGCGGCGTTCCGCGAATGGCGGCGCAGGCCGGCGGGCGACCGGATTCAGCCGCTGTTCAAGTTGAAAGCTCTGATGGAGGAGCATCTTGACTCCCTGGCGCGCACCATCACGAACGAGTGCGGAAAAACCTATGGCGAGAGCGTGGGCGAGATGCGGCGGGCCATCGAAAACGTCGAGGTGGCCTGTGGCATTCCCGTCCTCATGCAGGGCGTGAACAACGAAGACATCGCGCCGGGCATCGACGAACACATGATCCGCCAGCCTCTTGGCGTCGTGGCGGCCATTACGCCGTTCAACTTCCCCGGGATGATTCCGTTCTGGTTCCTGCCCTATGCCGTGGCCACCGGAAACAGCTTTCTGCTGAAACCGAGCGAGCGCGTGCCGATGACCTCGGCGCGGTTGTTCGAGTTGATCGAGGCGGCGGGTTTTCCCAAGGGGGTCGTGCAACTGGTGCACGGCGGGCGCGACACGGTGAACGCGATTCTCGACCACCCGGAGATCAAGGCGGTCAGCTTCGTGGGCTCCTCGCCGACGGCGCGCTACATCTATTCGCGGGCGTCGGCCAACGGCAAGCGGGCGCAATGCCAGGGCGGCGCGAAAAATCCCGTGGTGGTGATGCCCGACGCCGATATGGAGATGACGGCGAGGATCCTTGCCGATTCGGCGTTCGGCTGCGCCGGACAGCGTTGTCTGGCGGCGTCCGTGGCGATTCCCGTGGGCGGCGCGCGCAAGGAGTTGACCGAGCGCATGAGCGCCATTGCCAGCGCGCGGAAGGTCGGCTATGGCTTGGACGGCGGCGTCGAAATGGGCCCGGTGATTTCGTCCGCCAGCAAGTCGCGCATCGAGGAGTGGATCGCCAGGGGCGCGCAGGAGGGCGCCTCCGTGCTGGTGGACGGGCGGGGGAAACAGGTATCCGGCCACGAAGACGGATTTTTCGTCTTTCCCACGGTGCTCGACAACGTTCCGCCGGGCGGCGAAGTGGCGCGCACTGAGATTTTCGGACCGGTGCTCAGCCTGATGCACGCCTCGACGATCGACAACGCGATCGAGATGGTGAACGGGCGTGCCTATGGCAACATGGCCTGCATCTTCACCAGCGACGGAGCCAACGCACGCCGCTTCCGTAGCGAGGCGAACGCGGGCAACGTGGGCATCAACGTAGGCGTGGCCGCGCCCATGGCCCATTTCCCCTTCAGCGGTTGGGGCGAGAGTTTCTTCGGAGATTTACACGCGCAGGCGCACCATGGGGTCGAGTTCTACACGCAGACCAAGGTGGTGGTGGAACGCTGGCCGCGCGACTGGAGCCGCAAATTCTAGCGAGCCCGTAACGGGCTGGTCGCGGCCCGGCGGCCGCGGAAAGAGAACTGTATGTCACGATTCCGGTTTGGAAACGCTCCCTGTTCGTGGGGAACGTTGGAGTTTGAAGACGCCAAAGGCGGTCAGATTGGCTATGCGCAAATGCTCGACGAACTGGCCGCGACCGGCTATACGGGAACCGAGTTGGGCGATTGGGGCTACATGCCTTCCGATCCCGCGACGCTCGGCGTCGAACTGGGCAAGCGTTCGCTCGTAATGCTCGGCGCCTTCGTGCCGGTTGCGCTGCGGGACCGGAACGCTCACGCGCCCGGCATTGCAAACGCTGTCAAGACGGCGAAACTGCTGGCCGCCGTGGCGGCGGAGCCCCGGCCGTACCTGGTGCTCGCCGACAACAATGGCACGGAAGCTGAACGGACACGGAACGCCGGACGCGTGACGCCGGCCATGGGCCTGAGCGCTTCCGAGTGGAAAGTGTTCGCCTCGGGGGCCAATGAAGTAGCGCGCGCGGTATTCGATCAAACCGGCCTGCGTACGGTGTTTCATCACCATTGCGCGGGCTTTGTGGAGACGGCGGACGAGATTGCCACCTTCCTGGATCTGACCGACCCCAAGGTGACCGGGCTTGTGTTCGACACCGGCCACTACTGCTTTGGCGCGAACGATACCGATGTGGTGGCGGCCCTCAACCGCTTTGCCGGGCGTGTCTGGTACATCCACCTGAAGGACTGCGAACCGTCGGTGGCGGCGCGCTCGCGCGGCGGGCAGTGGGACTACTTCACCTCCCTGCGGCATGGCGTGTTCTGCGAACTCGGCAAGGGCTGCGTGGACTTCGCCGGCGTGCTGCGCTGGCTGGCCGCGCGCGGTTATGACGGTTATGCCCTGGTGGAGCAGGACGTTTTGCCGGGCATGGGCGCGCCCAGGGAAAGCGCCCGCCGCAACCGTGAGTATCTGCGTTCGCTCGAAATGAGGATTGCGTAAGGCAAGGAGCAAGACATGAAAAGGAAACCCGGAATCGGCATCGTGGGCGCGGGACGAATCGGGCGTGTTCATGCGGAGACGATCGCGTTCCGTTTGCCCGAAGCCGAATTGCGCGCCATCGCGGACGTGAATCGCCAGTCCGCCGCCGAGGTGGCGGCGCGCTGCGGCATACCGCGCGTGGCCGCGGACGCCGGAGAGATCTTCGCGAGTCCGGACATCGACGCCGTGCTCATCTGCTCCTCGACGGACACTCATGCCAGCCTTGTGACGCGGGCGGCCGGGGCGGGCAAGCACATCTTTTGCGAAAAACCCGTCGATCATAGCCTGGCCAGGATCGACCACGCCTTGGACGCCGTACGAAAAGCGGGCGTGAAGCTGCAAGTCGGCTTCAACCGCCGCTTCGACGCCAACTTCGCACGCGTGAGGCAGGCGGTGGCCAGCGGCGAAATCGGTACGCCGCACATGATCCACATCATCAGCCGCGACCCTGCCCCGCCGCCGGTGAGCTATGTCAAGGTGTCCGGCGGCATCTTCCTCGACATGACGATTCACGACTTCGACATGGCGCGCTTCCTGATTGGCAGCGAGGTTGAGGAGGTGTATACGGCGGCGGGAGTCATGGTGGATCCGGCCATCGGAGAAGCGGGCGACCTGGACACGGCCATCGTCGTGTTGCGTTTCCAGAACGGCGTCATCGGCACCATCGACAACAGCCGCCAGGCCGTCTACGGATATGATCAGCGCGTGGAGGTGTTTGGTAGTGCCGGTTCCATCGCCACGGCGAACAACTACCCGAATCAGGCCGTGATCAGCACCGCGCGCCAGGTGCGCCGCGACCTGCCGTTGCACTTCTTCATGGACCGCTACACGGAGAGCTTCGCGAACGAGTTACGGGCTTTCGTCGAAGCCATCGTCGAGGACAAACCAACGCCCGTGAACGGCACCGACGGGCGCGCGCCAGTGGTGATGGGGCTGGCCGCGCGCAAATCGCATGACGAGCGGCGGCCGGTAAAGCTGGCGGAAATCGGCTGAGACGCCCGAAGTCCCGCCCAAATTGATATCATTTGCAGCAAATGCACACGTTGAGAGTTGTGTGCCTGGGCGCTGGGCTCGCGCTCGCTCAGGCGTACGCGCAAACGGCCGGGCCTGCCGCGGGCGAAGCCTTCTACGAATCGACTGTCCGGCCCATTCTGCGCGCCAACTGCTTTGCCTGCCACTCCGACAAGAACGTGAATAGCGGTCTTTCGGTGGAGTCGCGCGAGTCGTTATTGAAGGGCGGAAACCGCGGGGCCGTGGTCGCGCCCGGCAAGCCGGAGGAGAGCCTCCTCGTCCAGGCGATGCGGCATGAGGGCTCCGTGAAGATGCCTCCCGGCCGCAAGCTGGACGACGCCAAGATCACCGCCGTCGAGCAGTGGATCAAGGAAGGCATGGCGATGCCGGCCGCCTATCAAAAAGCCAAACGGCCAGGCGCCAACCATTGGGCCTTCCAGCCCATGAAACGCGCGCCGCTTCCTGAAGTGAAGAACACGGCTTGGGCGCGCAACGCGATAGACCGTTTCGTGCTGGCCAGGCTGGAGGCGGCCAACCTCGCGCCATCACCGGAAGCCGCCCGGGCGACGCTGTTGCGCCGCGTGAGCCTCGATCTGACGGGTCTGCCGCCCACGCGCGCCGAATTGGAAGGTTTTCTCGCGGACAAAAGTCCGGACGCTTATGAGCGGGTAGTGGACCGCCTGCTGGCTTCTCCGCACTATGGCGAGCGTTGGGCGCGGCACTGGCTCGACCTGGCCCGGTATGCCGACACAGACGGCTACACGATCGACGCCCCGCGCGACATGTGGCCTTACCGCGACTGGGTGATTCAAGCCATCAACCAGGACATGCCGTTCGACCGGTTCGTCATCGAACAGATGGCCGGCGACCTGCTGCCCAACGCCACGCGCGCCCAGATCATCGCCACCGGCTTCCATCGCAATACGCCGAGCAACTACGAAGGCGGCATCGATTTCGAGCAGTACCGCGTGGAGGCCGTCGCCGACCGCGTGGCGACCACTGGCGCCGCGTTTCTCGGCTTGACGCTCGGATGCGCGCGGTGCCACGACCACAAGTACGATCCGGTGAGCCAGCGCGAATATTACCAGCTATTCGCCTTCCTGAACGACGTGGACGAGATCGACAAGGAGGCGGACCGCAAGGACTTCAACCGGCCTTTCCTGGACATCGGCAGCAGCGAGGAAGTGGCGAAGTACAACGCCTGGGAGACCGAAGTCAAGGAGTTCGAGGACAAGATCAACAACTACATCAGCACCTTCGTCGGCGACGCGGAAAAGGACGAGACGCTGAAAAAGATGCGGAAGCAGGCCGGCGAACTGCGGCGGAAGAAACCTTCCGTCATCCGCGCGCTGGTGATGCACGACCGTGCCGCGCCGCGCGAGAGCTACATCCATTTGGGCGGAGATTTCCTGCGCAAGGGCTCCCGTGTGGAGCCGGGCGTACCCGCGTCGGCGTTGCTGCCCCCACTGCAAACCGCCGGCGCGCGGCCGAACCGGCTGGATCTGGCGCGCTGGCTGGTGCGGCCCGATCATCCGCTTACGGCGCGCGTGACGATGAACCGCACCTGGCAGCGTTATTTCGGGCGTGGCATCGTCGATACCGAGAGCGATTTCGGAATCCAGGGCGACCGCCCGACGCATCCCGAATTGCTCGACTATCTGGCGCTCGAGTTCGTTAAGAGCGGCTGGAGCCGGAGGGCGATGCACCGCCTGATCGTCACCTCGGCCACCTACCGGCAGGCATCCAACGTGCGCGGCGACGCCGCCGCCGCGGATCCGGACAACAAACTGCTGGCCCGGCAAAACCGCCTGCGTCTGGACGCCGAGATCATTCGCGACGCCTCGCTGGTGGCCAGCGGATTGTTCACCCCGGCCGTGGGGGGCCCGAGCGTCTATCCGCCCCTGCCCGCTGGCGCGAACTCGGTGACGCAGGTGAAGCGCGAATGGAACACCGCGACGGGGCCGGACCGCTACCGGCGCGGTCTCTACACCTACTTCCAGCGTTCAGCGGGCCATCCGGGCCTGATCGTGTTCGACGCGCCCGACGGCAGCGTGTCATGCACCCGGCGCGTGCGTTCGAACACGCCGCTGCAGGCGCTGACGCTGTTGAACGATGAAGCCTATGTGGAGTTCGCCTCGGCTCTTTCGGCGCGCATCCGCAAGGAGGCCGCCGGTGATGCGGAACGGCTGAAACTAGGCTACGAATATGCCCTGTCGCGGGATCCCAGGCCCTCCGAGCAGGACCGTTTTCTCCGGTTCCTGCACGCCCGGCGCGACTCCTCGGCCGGAGGAGCGGCCGAAGACAAGGTGTGGAACGCGGCGGTGCGGGCGCTGCTCAATCTAGATGAGTTCATGACGCGGGAATAGCCTCGGGAGCGGATGCCATGACCTACGATGACCGATATCTCAGACTCCAGACACGGCGGCAATTATTCCGCGATTGCGGCGTGGGCGTGGGCAAGGTCGCGCTGGCAAGCCTGCTGGCGGGCCGCGGCTTTGGATCCACGCGCGAACCCCACTTCAAGCCGCGCATCGATCGTGTCATCTATCTTTTCATGGCGGGGGCGCCGAGCCAGTTCGAGTTGTTCGACTACAAACCCGAATTGCAGAAATGGGATGGCAAGACGGCGCCGGACTCGCTCCTGAAGGGCAAGCGGTTCGCCTTCATGGACACCTTCGCCAAGGAGCCGCCGAAGCTGCTGGGCAGCCGCCGCCAATTCAAACAGTATGGACAAAGCGGCCTGTGGTTCTCGGAACTGTTCCCCCACATCGGGGCGGTGGCCGACGATCTGACGCTGCTGAGCGGCATTTCGACGGAGAACTTCAATCACGGTCCGGCGAAGCTGTTCACGAATACCGGCTCGGTACGGCCGGGGCGGCCCAGCATCGGCTCGTGGGTGACCTACGGCATCGGCAGCGAGTCGAACGACCTGCCCGGTTTCGTCGTGCTGCAGTCGGGGCCTCGCGGTCCGCGTGGAGGTGCGGCGCTGTGGTCGAGCGGCTTCTTGCCAACCTCCTATCAGGGCGTGCCGTTCCGCTCGGCCGGCGATCCGATTTTGAACCTCTCGACGCCGTCCGGAGTGGACCGGCACGAGCAGCGCGCCACGCTGGATCTGATTGGCGACATCAACAAGCTGGAACTGGCCGAGACGGGCGATCCCGAGATTCAGACGCGGATTTCGCAATACGAGATGGCCTACCGGATGCAAACGAGCGGTCCGGAACTGATCGACTTCAGCCAGGAGAGCAAGGCGACGATCGAGATGTACGGAGCGGAGCCGGGCAAGGCCTCCTATGCGAACAACTGCCTTCTGGCGCGGCGCCTGGTGGAACGCGGCGTGCGGTTCGTGCAGTTGTACCACTCCGATTGGGATCACCATCAGGACCTGAGCGAACCGCTCACCAGCGTGTGCAGAGAGGTGGACCAGCCGACGGCGGCGCTGATTCGAGATCTGAAGCAGCGGGGCCTGCTGGACCGCACGCTGGTGATCTGGGGCGGCGAATTCGGCCGGACGCCGATGGGCGAGGTGCGGGAGAAAGGCAAGATCGGGCGGAACCACCACATCGACGCCTACACGCTGATGATGGCGGGCGGCGGTCTGCCGCCGGGACACGTCGTGGGCGGCACGGACGAATTCGGCTTCAGCCCCGTGGGCGACCATGCGAACGTGCACGACGTACAGGCGACGCTGCTCCACCTGCTCGGGCTGAACCATGAGAAGCTGACCTACCGCTTCACGGGGCGCGACTTCCGCCTGACCGACGTGGCGGGCCGTGTGATCAAGCCGCTGATATCCTGACTTCTCAGTGAGCAACCATCGCATCACCAGGCGCCATGCGCTCGGCGGGTTATTAGGTTTGGCCGCTGCCGGTTCCGCGCACGCGGCGGGAGCCGTCACGCAAACCGAAGTCTTCCGTGAAGGCGAGGGAGGCTATCACAGCTTCCGCATCCCTGCCCTGCTGGAGACCCGACGGCGCTCTCTGCTGGCCTTCTGCGAAGGACGGCGCGCGTCGCGCAGCGACACCGGCGACATCGACCTGGTGATGAAGCGCAGCGGCGACGGAGGCCGCACATGGTCCGGATTGCAGGTGGTCTCCGACATGGGGCCCAACACGGTGGGCAATCCCTGCCCGGTGCAGGATCGCAAGACGGGCCGCATCCTGCTGCCGCTCACAGGCAACCCCGGCAACGTGACCGAGCGGCAGATGATCCATCGCGAGGTGGAAGCGCGCCGCACGGTGCACCTTTCCTACAGCGATGACGACGGCCACACCTGGACCCCGCCAGCGGATATCACCGCCAGCGCGCGCAAACCCGAATGGACCTGGTATGCCACCGGACCCGGCGTAAGCATTCAAACAAGATCCGGGCGTATTGTCGTGCCGTGCAATCACGCCGTGCAGGGCGCTGACGATTTTTTCTCCCATGTGATCCTCAGCGACGACGGCGGCGCTACATGGCGCATGGGTGGCAGCGTGGAGGCGGGCACGAACGAATGCCAGGTTGTGGAATTGCGTGGCGGCACGCTGCTGTTGAACATGCGCAGCTATCGCAAGCGGAACCGCCGCGCCGTGGCGCGCAGCGCGGATGGGGGAGAGACATGGTCCCCCGCGGAGTGGGACGAGACGCTGATCGAGCCCGTGTGCCAGGCAAGCCTGATCGCCGCCGGCGGGGCGCTGTTCTTCTCCAATCCGGCGTCGGTGAAACGGGAGCGGATGACCGTGCGTGTTTCGCGGGATGAAGGCCGCACATGGCAGGGCACGAAGGTGCTGCACGAAGGGCCGGCCGCCTATTCGTCGCTCGCCCCCGTGGGCGGAAAGGACCTGGCTTGCCTGTACGAATGCGGCGGCGCCAGCCCGTACGAACGCATCGTTTTCGCGCGATTTCCAAGAAAGTGGCTCAACTCATGACGCAATCGATTCAGGGCATCCTGCCCGCCTTGGTGACGCCGTTCGCGGCGGATGGATCGCTGGCCGTGCCGGCGCTGGAGAAACTGCTGGAGAGGCTGTATGCCTGCGGTTCCGGCGGTGTCTATGTGTGCGGCAACACGGGCGAGGGCCTGTTGATGGACGCGGCCATTCGCGAAAAGGCCGCCGAAGTGGCGGTGCGGAACTCGCCTGCCGGAACGCAGGTGGTGGTGCATGTGGGCGCCGCCGTCGTGACGGACGCGATTCGCCTGGCCCGCCACGCCGAACGGGCAGGCGCGATGGCGATCAGCAGCCTGCCGCCCGCGGGCGGCTATCCGTTCGAGGAGATCCACGCCTACTATCGCGACCTGGCTGCCGCCGTGAACATTCCGGTGCTGGTCTACTATTTTCCGGACATGGCGCCGTCGATTCGCACGCTCGAACAGATTCTGAGCTTGTGCGAAATTCCAGGCGTCGTGGGAATGAAGTTCACGGACTTCGATCTTTACCGCCTCGGCGAGATCCGCCGCGAGGGCCACATCGTGATGAACGGGCGTGACGAGGTGCTGGCGGCCGGACTCTATATGGGCGCCCAGGGCGGCATCGGCACGTTCTACAACCTGATTCCCCGCACGTTCGTGGAGATTGAACGCGCCGCGGTTGCCGGCGATTGGGCATTGGCGCGGCAGCTTCAGGATGGCGTGAACCGGCTCATCCGGCTGACGCTGCGATATCCGGCGATGCCCGCCGTGAAGAGAATGCTGGAATGGTCGGGCATCGCGGCGGGACAGTGCCTGAAGCCGCGCCTGAGCTTGACGCCGGAACAGTGGGAGAGTTTGCAAGCGGAATTGCTGGGGGCCGGATTCACGCCGGAAGGCTTCCAGCAGGGCATCGTGGGATGAACGATCGCCGCGCCGCCCGGGCGATGGTGGGCCTGCTGTGGGTAGTGGTTCTGCTGAACTACCTTGACCGGCAGGTGGTGTTCTCGCTGTTCCCCCTGCTGCGCGGCGATTTGAAGCTGAGCGATGCGCAACTGGGTTTGGTGAGTTCGTCCTTCCTGTGGGTTTACGGACTGGCGAGCCCGCTGGCCGGTTACATCAGCGACCGGCTGGGCCACCGCCGCGTGATCCTGTTCAGCCTGGTGATCTGGTCCGCCGTGACGGCGCTCACCGGCCTGGCGCGCACCTTCGGCGAGTTGATCCTGGCCCGCGCCGCGATGGGACTGAGCGAAGCCTGCTACATTCCGGCGGCGATGGCGTTTCTGAGCGCTCATCATTCCGACTCAACCCGGGCGCGAGCCATCGGCCTGCACCAAAGCGGCATCTATCTTGGCATTGTGATTGGCGGCGCGGGCGGCGGCTGGATGGGCGAGCATTATGGCTGGCGCCCCGTGTTCTATCTGCTGGGAGGCGTGGGCGTTGCCTACGGCCTGCTGTTGACGCGGCTGCTGCGAGGCCCGGCGCGCGCGGCGCCGCCGGAACGGCCCGGGTTCTGGCGCACGGCCCGCGGGCTGTTCGCGGCGAAGGGATTTCGGATTGTCCTGGCGGTGTTCGCTCTCACCTCGCTGGCCAACTGGCTGGTGTATACCTGGCTGCCTCTGTTCCTGTATGAGCGTTTCCAGATGTCGCTGGCCGGTGCGGGCTTCGCGTCCACGTTCTATGTGCAGGCAATGGCCGTGACGGGCATTCTGGGAGGAGGCTGGGTGTCCGACGTGTGGTCGCGCGGCCAACCCAAGGCGCGCATATGGGTGCAGTCGGCGGGTCTTGCCCTGGCGGGCCCGTTCCTGGTGCTTTCAGCCAGCGCTTCGACGCCGCTGGTCCTCTATTTCGCACTGGTCGCATTCGGGCTGGGACGTGGCATCTACGATAGCAACGTCATGCCTGTGCTGTGCCGCCTTGTCCGCGACGATCAGCGGGCGACGGCGTACGGTTTGATGAACTTCGCGGGTGTGATGGTGGGCGGAGTATCCGCATACGCCGGCGGGCTGGTGAAATCAACCGTCGGCCTCGCGGGCGCGATGCAGGCTGGTGGTGTGTTGATCCTGCTGTGCGCGGCGCTGATTCTGTGGACACCGCAACCGGCCGGCGCGGAAGCAGAGGCGCTGGCCCATTGAGGCTCCAACGGGGAAACTGCTACGGGCTGGGGGCGGGCGCGGCCGCGGCCTGAATGTCACCCAGCCAATAGGAGAGATCCGAATCGTCCTGGAAGACGGTGGCTCGAATGTGCTGGCCGGGATGCAGGCGGGCGAGTCCGGCGTCGTCCTTCACCGGAAACTCCATGGTCATGGCGCCCATCCAGAGCTTCCCGGCGGCGTTCCTGATGTCTTCATGCTTGATTTCAGCCGTCTTGCGCGCGGCATCTACTTTGACCACCACGCCCGTCAGCGCGAATCGCGAGATCGTGGCAGGCTGCCGGTAGGCGCATGAGGCGAGCAGGACAAGGAGTAACACTGCGGCGGCGGATCTCATGGGCTGGAAGCTTCATTTTAGTCCGTGCGGGAAGTCCGCCGCGCGGGCGGCCCTGTACAGGCGCGCGGCGCTTGTGATAGCGTGGCCGGAATCAATGAGAACGATTCTCTTCTCCTTCCTGGGCACATGGATGGCGGCGCTGGCCGTGGCGCAGGCGCCTCCGCCGGAGACCCCAAACACGGACCGCTACTATCTACTCGGGCCCGATTCGCTGCCCCAGGAGGGCGTGCCGAAAGGTGCGATGAAAGGTCCGTTCCGGATTGAGAGCAAGGTGTACGAGGGCACGTCGCACACCTACTGGATCTACGTTCCGGCGCAATATGACGCCAGGACTCCGGCGAGCCTGATGATTTTCAACGACGGCCCGGCGCACATGGACCCGAACGGCAGCGCGCGGATTCCAAACGTGCTCGACAACCTGATCTACCGGCGGGAGATTCCCGTGATGATCGCCGTGTTCATCAGTCCCGGCCGGCGTCCGGACCAGCCCGAGCCGTCGCCAGCCGATTGGGGCGACCGGGCCACGAACCGGCCCACCGAGTACAACGTGTTGGACGACCGCTATCCGCGTGTGATCACCGACGAACTGATGCCGGCCATCGACAAGGAGTACAACATTTCAAAGGACCCGGACCGGCGCGGTATTGCCGGCACCAGTTCGGGTGCGATCGCCGCGTTTACCGTCGCCTGGCACCGGCCGGACCAGTTCCGTAAGGTTTGGAGCATCGTGGGCAGTTTCACGAACCTTCGCGGCGGACACGCCTACCCGGATCTCATTCGCAAGGAACCCCGGAAGCCCATCCGCATCTTCCTGGTGGACGGGCGGAACGACAATCGCGGCCAACGCCGCGACGGCTCCTACGATCAGACGCGCGACTGGTTCTATCAGAACGTGCGGATGGTGAAGGCGCTCGAAGAGAAGGGTTACGACGTGGCGTACCACTTCGGCATCGGCAAGCATGGCCTGAAATCGGGCGGACCGTTCATTCCCGAGATGATGCGCTGGCTGTGGCGCGACCATCCGCTCTCCACCGATGTGAACGACGCCGTGGAACGCTCCTTCCACGAACCCGCGACGAGGTAGGCGGCACGCGGGCGGTGCGGTGTAGGCCCCTAAGAGAGGCCCAACAGCCGCGCGGCGTTGTCCCAATAGACCTTCTTCAAGATCGAATCGGGCAAGCCCAGGCCATAAATGCGCCAGCGGCCCTGCGGCGGCACTTTCGCCGGAGCATAGTCGAAGTACTCGTCCTCGGTTTCCAGGAAGCGGAAGTAGATCTGGTAAAGCTCGTCTCCGAAAATCTGCTGGGGCGTTTCAATGCCATGCGGCACGGCGTCGGTGCCGAACAGGATACGGTCCTGGTAACGTTCGAAGAATTTGCGCGAGGCGCGCGGCTGACGGCCCAGTTCGCCGATACGGGCGCCAATCTCCACATGCAGGTTTGGATACTTGTCGAGCGCCTGGCCCACGTAGGAGAGGTTCTCCGAGTTGGCCACATGGAGAGCGATGAAATTCGTTTTCGGATGGCGGGCCACCACGCGCAGGCGCGCCTCCTGCAACTCGCGGTCGCTCGGGAAGTCGCGTCCGTGGAAGCTCCAATCGGGGTGCGCGTTCAACTCCTCGAAGCGCTCGTTGAAACGGTCGATGGGCAGGAAAAACGCCTCGGGGTCGGAGGTGTGGATGGCGACGGGCATTTTGTTCGCCCCGCAGGCCTCCCACATGGGATCGAAGCGCGGATCGTCGAGCTTCACCAGGGTCTTGGTTTCACGCTCTCGAACCACGAGGCCCAACGACTTCAGAACCTTCAGTCCGCGTGCGCCGGCGGCACGGGCCTGCTGGATGGCATCGGCCTGGAACCGCGAGTAGCCCTCGTCGCTGACGCGCGTGAACCAGGGTTCGGTGAACACGAGGAAACGGTCCGGGTGCGGCTTGTGCAACAGCTCGACCGTCTGTTTCAGACCCTCTCCCCGGCCGCCCGTAAGGTTCACCATCGTGCGAATGTTCCGGCGGTTCATCACGCCCAGCAGTTCGTCGACGGGCATCAGGAGCTTTGCCATCCTGCCCTGCGGATCGCCCCAGGTGAGGTGCGCGTGAATGTCGATCAGGGGAAACTTCGCCCGTTCCACGCGTGTTTCCGGCACGTGGAGCATGCTGTTAGGCTCGAACTGCGTGAGATCGAGCGGCTGAGGTTTGGGTTTCACGGAGGGGCGCGTGGCGTTCTGAGCCAACGCCGGGAGCGCGCCCGAAGCGAAAGCGGAGGAAAGGAAAAGACGCCGTTTCATAGCTTGCTCGTCATCTTACCAAGGCATAAGATGAGGGCATGCACTCGCGCACCCTGGGACTTGCCCTATTTTTCGCCGCGCTGCCACTGTTTTCCGAGAACTGGCCCACGTGGCGCGGTCCGCGTCTGGATGGAACCTCGAAGGAAACCGGGCTGCCAGTAAGTTGGGATAAGACGAAAAACGTGGCCTGGATGCTGCCTCTGCCCGAGGTGTCCGGCTCGTCACCCATCGTGTGGGAGAACCGCGTGTTCCTGCATGTCTCCGAAGGCGGCAGGATGTACCTTTGGTCGATTGACCGCGACAAGGGCTCGGTGCTGTGGAAGCAACCCGTCGCTGGCGGCGACCACAAGGTGCGCAAGGGCAACATGAGCTCTCCGTCGCCGGTTACCGACGGCAAAACCGTGTGGGTGCTCACCGGAACCGGCGTGGTGAAAGCATTCGATTTTTCAGGCAAGGAACTGTGGATGCGCGACCTGCAGGCCGACGTGGTGAAGTTCGGACTGAACCACGGCTACGGCAGTT
The DNA here is from genome assembly GCA_020852175.1 of Bryobacterales bacterium. Taxonomy (GTDB): domain Bacteria; phylum Acidobacteriota; class Terriglobia; order Bryobacterales; family Bryobacteraceae; genus JAFLBB01. The sequence goes on from JADZBH010000006.1 coordinate 152,835, forward strand.
CGCCGTTGCTGTTCCGCGACGGGCTCTACATTCAGATCTTGCACGGCATGCACACCGACGATCCGAGCTATGTGGTGCGGTTGGACGCGAAGACCGGGCGCACGGTGTGGAAGGTGGAGCGGCCGACCGACGCCGTACAGGAGTCTCCCGACAGCTACACGACGCCCGCCATCGCGTACAACAAGGAGGGGAAAGCGCAACTGATCGTGACGGGAGGCGACTATGTCACGGGTCACGATTTGAACACGGGCAAGGAGTTGTGGCGGGGCGGCGGGATGAACCCGCGCGGAAACCCGTTCAACCGCATCATCGCCTCGGCCCTGGTGCTGGACGACCTGGTGTTCGTGCCCACGAGGGTGAACCCGATGCAGACCTTCCGCACGTTCGGCTCTGGCGACATCTCGAAATCGCAGTTGGTGTGGGCTACGCCCAACGGTCCCGACGTGCCGACGCCGGTGACCGACGGCAAGCTGCTCTATATGATCAACGACCGCGGCATCGTGTATGTGTTCGACGCGCGAACGGGCAAGGAGGTCTATGGCGGACAGCGCATCGCGCCGGCCACCTATTCGAGTTCGCCCGTGCTGGCCGACGGCAAGCTTTACATGTCGAACGAGGAGGGCACGACGGTGGTGCTCAAGGCGGGGCCGGCATTCGAGGTGCTTTCCGAGAATAAATTCGACGAATACACGCTGGCCTCCCCGGCAGTGAGCGACGGGCAGATTTTTCTGCGGACAACCAGCGCGCTTTACTGCGTGGGGAAACGGAACAGCGCCGGCGTGGCGTCCCGGTAAGCCGTGTAGGCGCCGCCGTGGAGCGCCGCAAGATCGCGCTCTTCCCAGCGCCGTGACGCCCAAACATATACGGTCAGGAATGTATTGAACAGGAGACGCCCCTCTGTCATCTCGGGCTGCGCCCACAGCAGTGCGAGCGTACCGGCCATCATCGGGTGGCGCACCCAGCGGTAAGGCCCGCGCGCCTGAAAACCGGACTCGGGCGCGAAGCCGAAGAATGCGCGCGCCCCGGTGACCGTCACGCTCCAAAGGATCAGCAGCAGCCCCGCCGCCTGCACGCCACGCAATACCGCGCCCACCGCGCCGGCGGCGAACCAGAGGCGCTCCGGCATCGGCTCCCATTTCACGAACAGCAGCGTAAGCACAAGCGCCGTGGCAAGCAGGTAGGAGGGCCTCCCAAAGCGAACCTTGACAAACCGGCGCGCCATGCCGCTGTGTTGCAGCGCAAAGACCGCCAACAGCGCGAGGTTGGCCGCCAGCGCCTCGCCGCGCGCCGTCCGCACGCCGGAGTCGATGGAGCTGGGCGTGTAGCGGTTCGTCAGCCATCCGGCGAGATAGAGCGTGCTGGCCAGCGATGCCAGCAGGCAGAAGATCCGCCAGAGCAGCCTCATGCGACCCTCAATTGGCCGGCTTGTAGTAAAGCACGAGACCGCCGCCCAGCGCGGCGAACAGAAATCCAAGGTAAAGCATCGGGTTGATCGGGCTCTTGGGCGGATGCAGCGTCAGCGAGAAAATCACGTTCACCACCGGCGCGCCGCCGAAGACGAGAGGCATCACATAGATGGGCAGTCCGCCCGCGCGGAAGGCCATGACGATGCACAACGCGCCCACGGCGCCCAATGCGCCCCCGGCCAGCGCCGCCAGCGTGCCCCCCTGGTTGAATCCGTTTAACTGGCCCGAGGAACCCAGCATCACCACCGGGGCCAGCACGCCCACAAGGAAGTAGGCCACGCCCACGCAGAGCATCGCGCGCAGCGGATTGCCGAGCGCCACCTGTCCCTTGTGCAGAATCGGGCCGTACAAACCCCAGTTCAACATCGCGCCAACTACGAAGTAAATCCAGTTCATGGTGTCCTAGTTTACGACCCTCGGCCGCGCCGCGTCCGGCTCACTGCTCGCGCTGCATCTGCTTCCAGTTCTGGTCGCGGAAGGCGCTATTGGGATCGAAGCCGGGAGAGTTGCTGAGAACATAGCTGCCGTCGCCGCGGCTCCAGGCCTGCGAGTAGCCGGAGGTGAGTTCCACGCTCCCGCCGCCTGAGTCCTTCCAGGTTTCCACTTCACGGATGGTCTGGACAAAACGCTTGTGTTGCTGGTCCTGGCTGGCCTGGCGGCTCTCCCAGTCGCGCATGTTCCGGTCCGCCGCGTCGCTTTGCGCGCGGGCATAGGCGCGGCTCTGCTCGCCCATCAGGCGGATGCGCTCCATGCTGGCGGCGTGTTCCATCTGGCCCAGACGGCCGAGAAAGCGATCCTTGGCCTCGCGCCACACCGGGTTCACGCGGTCGCTGGCCATGATCATGTTGAACATCCGCGCGCATTCCTCGCGGCGGCCCGCCGGGCAGCGCATGACGAAAGGCATGGCGGCCGTGGTGGTGATTTGCGTCGCACCGCCATTCAGGAAGTCGGGCTTATTCATGACGGCATTGACGACGGTAGCCAGCAGAATCCCTTCGGAACCGTCGGGAAAGGAAAGTTCGCCCTGGGCGACGGACGACTCCTGGCGCGACTGATTGCCGTACTGCCGCGCGATGTTATTGGCCTGCTCGTCGAGCGTGCGAAACACCGCCAGGCGCCCCTCGTCCAGACGGATGTTGGCGGCCAGCGCCTTCAGTTCCTGGCGCGCGAAACCCTCGATGTACTGCTGCGCGGTGAAGGGCCGGTTGATGGCGCAACCGCCGGCCTGCGCGCCCGCCTGCATGGTTTGAAGCAGCATGGCGTCGCTGGTCCAACTGAACGACCGCATCATGGGCGTCTCGAACTGCCAGGCGCCATCGGGCGAGGTTGCTTTCACATGGTTCCGGACAAACTCGCCCCGGCAACCCTGAATAGCGCCCCACTGGACGCCGCCTTCGGTGCGCCAGCCCCTGGGAAACAAAATGCTGAAGGCTTCCACCGGCTGGTCGAACCCCATACGGTCGAGAAAGCGGACACGGTTCACCACCATGTAGTCGCGGCCTTCGACCAGGCCGTTGACGGCGGAGGGTGAAGGCGCGGCGTCCCGGTTACCGGAAGCAGGAGCGCCGCCGACGGGCACTCCCTCGATCGCCGGTTCTCCGGCGGCGGATTCGCCGCGAGAGCCACACCCGGTAAGAAACAGCACGGAGAGCAAAACCACGAAGAATGAACGGGAGAGCATGGCCGCCCTAGAATTGTACGCGAAGACTGACCTGCACCTGCCTCGACGTGGTGACGGTGTTTTGCACCAGACCCAGCGAGCTTTGCGGCGCCTCGTTGTTCGCCGTGCCGGCGAAGGCCAGCAGGCGAGGTACGCCGAAGTTGGCGCGGTTGAACAGATTGAACGCTTCCACTCGGAACTGGATGCGGCCTCCTTCGCCCAGACGCGCCCAGCGGAAGTTCTTCATGAGCGAGGCATCGAAGGCGCGCAGGTTGGGACCGAGCAGCGCTCCGCGGCCCATGTCGCCCAGCGTTCCGGCTTCCTGCAGCCGGAAGGCGGCCGGGTTGAACCACTGATCCGGCGAACCGAGAACGGCGCTCTCATGCGTGAAACCGGGCGCGAAGCTGGGCCGGTCGAGCCCGAGCCCAGGACCGATGGAAGGGTTCCACAGCGAGCGGGAACGGTTGGTTTGCACGAAGAGCGTGAGCGGCGAGCCGCTGCGCAAGTTGTGGATGCCGGCCAGTTGCCAGCCGTCCAGAATCGTACGTGGAACTCCGCTGAGATTCTTCGCGAAAGGGAACTCCCAGGAAAAGTTCACCAGCCAGTTGTGTTTGGCATGAAAGTCGGAAAGTCCCTTGTTGTAGGAGAAGCCGGAATACTCGGGCATGGCCGAGATCATGCTGTTCGTGGCGTCGGAGAAGAAGGTGGACGATTGCGTGGTGTCGATGTTGCGGGAGAAGGTGTAGCTCGATTGCAGATTGAAACCGCGGCCCCAGCGCTTGCGCACCTCGAACACCATGGCCTGATACCAACTGTTGCCGTCGCTCTTCTTCAACTCGATGGTGGAGAAGGCGCGGTTGGGGCGCGGCAGGCCCGCCGCCCAGAATAGCCTGCCGTCTTCCAGCCGCGCGGGCGCGGGCGTGTTGATGTCGGTGTTGCGCATCAGGTGGACGCCGCGGGCGCCGGCATAGCCCAGCGTCAGCACGAACTGGCCCGGCAGTTCGCGCTGCACGTTCAGGTTCCACATGTGCAGGTTCGGATTCTTGATATTCCACTCGATGGGGCGCATGGTGTTGCCAACGCCGCGATCGAAGGGAGGGTTGGGAAAGGTGACGTTGTTCGTGATGACGAAACGCGGCGTGGCAGGCGGGTTCGTCACGGTGACGATCAGATTCTGCTGGTTGTTCGTGTTGATGAACCAGCCATAACCGCCGCGGATGCTAGTGCGGCCCAGCCCGGTGGGATCCCAGGCGAAGCCAAAGCGCGGCGAAAAGTTCCGGCGGGGCGGGTTGCTGTACAAACGCCCCGTGACCGGCGCCGGGGCGAGCAGGTCGGGCAGCGCCGAATCGCGTCCGTATTTCTCGATGGGCATCGTGCTGGCCTCGTAGCGCAGGCCCAGGTTCAGCGTGAGGCGCGGCGTGACGGCCCAGGCATCCTGCACGAAGACGCCCAGGAGGTCGAAGCGCCAGTAGCGGTCGATGGCGCCTTCCGGCCCGAGACCGAGAAAGCGCAAAGGACGGTTTTCCAGAAACGCGCGCACGTCGGAAAATGTGTAGATGCCCAGTGAGAAGGTGGGGTTCTGCATGTTGTCCTGATAGTGCTCGAACAGGCCGCCCAACTTCAGCGTGTGGCGCCCGCGGATCAGCGAAACATGGTCCTCCAGTGTCGTCACGTTTTGCGTCAGCTTCACGTTCACCGAGGTCTGCGGACCGAACCGCGAGGCCCCTCCAATGTCGATATTGCCCACCAGCGAGCGCGTGGAAACGAAGGGCCGCAACGCCGTGGCCGTGTTGGCCTGCACGTCCTGGCCGACGCGCGTGCGGCTGAAACCGGCGCGCAGCGTGTTCAGCGCGCGGGACGACAGCGGGCGCGTGTACTCCGCCGTGAAAAATTGATTCCGCGATTCGAAAAAGCGCGGAAATTGCGGCAGTTCGACGGGCAGCCGCTGCGAGGCGTCGTCGGTGGTGTAGCGGGCGAAGAACTGGCCGTCGTCGCCCAGGTTATGGTCGTAGCGTATCTGGCCGAAATCCTGCCGTAGGGTCTGGCCGAAACCAAAGGTATAACGGCCCAGGCCCCCGCCGATATCGCCCGCGTTGGGCAGCGGCATCTCGTTCAGGTAGGGCGCGACGGCGGGATTCACGCCGGTATTCACCAACTGGCCGCCCGAAGGCGCCAGCCCGGCATGGGCATTGGCGTCGGGCACCACCGCTGTGATCGTGCGTCCCAGGCGTTCGCGCAACCCTTCATAGCCCGCGAACAAGAATGCCTTGTCGCGTTTGAGCGGGCCGCCGAGGGAAACGCCGTACTGGTTGCGCTTGAACTCGGGCCGTCCGGTGCGGTCGAAGAAGTTGCGTGCGTCCATGTTGTCGTTGCGGTGATAGGCGTAGAGGCTGCCGTGCAGGCTGTTGGTGCCGGACTTGGTGAGCGCGTTGATCTGCCCGCCGAAGTTGCGGCCGAACTCGGCGGAATAGACATTGGTTTCCACGCGGAACTCGCGGATGGTTTCCATGCCGAGCACCGTCGAGGCGGCGCTGCCGGCCGGGCCGTTCGTGAAATCGTTCATCGGCGTGCCGTCGAGAAGATAGACGTTGGAACGGTAGTCCTGCCCGTTGGCGCTGATGCCGAGGCCGTGCGCGACGACCGAGCCGCCGTCGCGGTGAGGATACGCGACCACGCCCGGCTGCAGCAGCGCCAGGTCCGTGTAGTTCCGGCCGTTCAGAGGGAGGGTTCCGATGGCGCCCTCCTCCACCAGGTAGCTTAGTTCGCTGGTATTTGTATTCACCAGCGGCGGCTGAGCCGTGACGGTAATCTCCTGTTCCAGCGGGCCAAGTTCCATCGTCAAATCAGCCACCACCGTCTCGGCCACGGTCACCGGAACGCCGGTGCGCTTCAACAGCCGGAAACCGCTGGCCTCCGCGCGCAGGTCGTACAAGCCGGGCGCCAGGGCGGCGAACACATAGCGGCCGTCTCCTGCGGTGGTGGTTTCACGCCGCGCGGCCGTTCCGGCGTTCACCGCCGTCACCTTCACATGGGCCAGGGCGAGGCCATCGGCCGTGCGGGCGTGCCCCGTCAAGGACCCCGCCGTTTGACCCAACAGCATGGGGCCAGGCGCCAGAAGCGCCAGAAGCAGGCCAGCGTGCGTGGCGCCGGAGCGGATTTTCGATCGAAGATTCCTCATCCCAGTCTCTTGTCTCATCCCATCCTCGCCGCCCAAAGCGGGGTTGTAACCATTTTTGGCGCACCCAGGTCCATAATGGTTACTCTTACACAAGCCCTATGGACGCACGCAGTGTAATTCTGGCAGCCTGCACGCTGATTCTCTTCGCGCTCCACCAGGACTTCTGGAACTGGCGCACGGTCTATCCGCTGGTATTCGGCTTTCTTCCCATCGGGTTGGCCTACCACGCCGCGTACACTCTCGCGGCGGCGGCATGGCTGGCCGTGCTGGTGAAGTGGGCCTGGCCGGCGCACCTGGAAGAAGACCGGCAACGGGGACCCGAGGCGTGACGGCCGCCCTGTTCGTCGGGCTCTACCTGGCGGCGGTTCTCTACATTGGCGTATTTGCGTTCCGGCGTGGCGGAGCGGACCAAAGCGCGGAGAACTTCTTCCTGGCCGGACGCTCCATCGGCGGCTTCGTCTTTCTGTTCTCGCTCTTTGGAACGCACATGACGGCGTTCGCCATACTGGGCTCGTCGGGACACGCCTTTTCCAATGGCATCGTCACCTACGGCCTCATGGCCTCATCTTCGGCCCTGGTGGTGCCGTTGCTATTGCTGACGCTGGGGACGCGGCTGTGGTCCGCGGGGCGGCGGTTCGGCCACCTTACGCCCGTGCAGATCTTCCGCGACCGTTGGGAATGCAACCACACGGGCACCGTGATTTTCCTGTTGCAGGCCGCGCTACTGCTGCCCTACATCCTGATCGGCATGATCGGGGGCGGCACGGTGCTGCGGACGCTCTCCGGCGGCATGATTCCATACTGGGCGGGCAGCGGACTGGTGGCCGTGGTGATCATGAGCTATGTGATCTTCGGCGGCATGCGCGGCACGGCGTGGGTGAATACCTTTCAAACGCTGCTGTTCCTTACCTTCGGCGCGGTGGCGGTGGTGGTGATCGGCCGCGGCATGGGCGGCTTCGAGCAAGCCGTGTCGTCGATGCTGGCCGACCCCTCGCTCGCCGGGTTGTTGACGCGTGAGCGCGTGCCTCCGTCCGTGTTCTTCAGCTATGCGTTTCTGCCCCTGTCGGCCATCGCGTTCCCGCACGTCAGCATCTTCTGCATGACCGCGCGGCGCATGCGGCAGTTCAAATGGACGGTGATTCTCTACCCGGTCTGCATCCTGCTCATCTGGCTGCCCTGCGTCTTTCTCGGCGTGACAGCCAACAGCGCGCGTGAGATTCCGCGCATTCGCGACAAGCAGGCGGCACGGGCGCTGCTGGCCAGCCCGGAGGGGCGGCTGCCTCCGGAGGCGCTGGCCCAGTCGCGGGCCCAGGCATCGGGCGACGACGTACTGGTGGTGCTGCTGGACCACTTCGCTCCGGCGTGGCTGGCCGGCCTGCTCGGCGCGGGCATCATGGCCGCCGTGATGGCCTCTGATTCGCAGATTCTCGCGCTTTCCACAATGTTCACCGAGGATATTTTCGCCTGGTATGGCCACGCGGAGCGCTATGGCGCGCGCGCGCAGATCGCCACCGGCCGCCTCTTCGTGTTCGCCGTCACGGCGACGGCCTATCTCATCGCCCTGCGCGTGCCTGCCGGCATCTTCGAACTGGCCGGACAGTACGCCTTCGCGGGCTTTTCGGCGCTTACTCCGCTTTTCGTGGGCGCGTTGTACTGGCGGGGCAGCACGAAGTACGGCGCCCTGGCGAGCGTCGTTTGGGTGATGGCCGCCGTGGCCGGCATCGCCTGGTTCCAGGCCGCCACACCCGCGTCGAAGGGCCCTCCGGCAGCTTATTTTTCCCTCGGCGAACTGGCTCTGCTGCAGCGCACCGCCACCGGAACCGCCATCGCCGGCTACCTTCCGGTGTTGCCGATGACGCTGATTTCGGCGCTGCTCTTCTGGCTGGTTTCCCTCGTCACGCCGAAGCCTTCAAAGGCCACCGTGGAGCGCTATTTCGGACCGGGATAGGCCCGGCTCCACCCCGCGTGGCATGCCCACTTTACCGTGCCACTTGCTTTTTTACCCTCCGTTGGTGCAATCTAGTGAGTTTTCCAGTAGACATCCGGCAGGCAAATGGTCCAAAAAGTTCGCGTCTTGTACCACGATCACTGTTTCGACGGTGCGGCTTCGGCTGCTTTCTTCACGCGGTTCGCGCGCGAACGCTTCTATCCCGGAGCCGGGTTTTCCTACACGGGCATGATGCATAAGGCGTCGCAACTGTTCGAGGACGACCTGTTCGACGGCGACGAAAACGCCATCGTCGACTTCAAATATTCGCCGAATCCCAAGCTCACCTGGTGGTTCGATCATCACCAGAGCGCCTTTCTCACCCCCGAGGACGCCGAACACTTCCGCACCGCTGGCGCGGAACACCACTTCTACGACCCCACCTACAAGAGCTGCACGAAATTCATTTCACACGTGGCGCGCGACCGTTTCGGCTTCCATGCGCCGGATCTGGATGAGCTGATCCGCTGGGCCGACATCATCGACGGCGCCCAGTACGAGAACGCGGATCAGGCCGTGGCCTTGCAACTGCCAGCCACGCAACTGGTGCTGGTCATCGAAGGCGCAAAGGGTTCGGACATCATCCACCACATCATCGGCGAGATGACGCACCGCCGCCTGGAGGAGATCGCGGCCGGAGCGAAGGTGCGGGCGCTCTTCGATCCGCTCTACCAGCGCCACCTGGCCTCCATCGACATCATCCGCAAGCGTTCGCGCCTGGTGGGCAACGCCGTCTTTTTCGACCTGGTTGACGACGGCCTGGAAGGCTATAACAAGTTCATCCCCTACCAACTTTTTCCGCGATCCATCTACACGGTGAGCGTTCTGATCGCCAGTTTCCGCACGAAAGTGAGCGTCGGCTCCAATCCGTGGGCGCCCCAGGAGCCCACGCACAACCTGGCCAGCATCTGCGAACGCTACGGCGGCGGCGGACATCCGCGGGTGGGAGCCATCAGCTTCGAACGCGGCGAGGTCGCCCGCGCCCGCGAAGTAGCGGCCGAGATCGTCGCCGAACTCAGCCAGGACGCATAGCCTGGCGTCAGTAAACCGGCGTCCTGGAGCCCTGTTTCACTCTCGCCTCCAGTTGCCCCACGCCGTCAATGCGGGCTCGCACGCGGTCGCCCGGCTTGATGCGCGCCCCCTTCGGGCAGCCCGTGGAGATGAGGTCGCCGGGGTGAAGCGTTTGATAGTCCGAATGGAACCGCACCAGGTCGAACGGACGCGTGCGCATGTTGCGGACAAAGTCTCGCGAAAAGACCGCGCCATTGTGTTCGGTGATCACCTCCAGACCGTCCACATCGGCGATCTCGTCCGCCGTGACGATCACCGGGCCGAAGCTGAAGAAGGTATCGAAACTCTTGGCGCGGGTCAGGTAACGCGGGTTCCGGGCCAGCACGTCGAGCGCCGTGAGATCGAGCGTCGTCGTGTAACCGAATATGACATCCTTCACGTGTTCGGCAGGCACATACTGGCAGCGCCTGCCGATGATGACTCCCAGTTCTCCCTCGGCATCGACGTCGTTGGTAATGCCGGGCGGCGGTAAAAAGATATCGCCGCCGGGCTCGAACAGGCACGATGCCGGTTTCATGAAACTGCCCGGCTCCTCGGGCTGCACGGCATTGATGTCCACGGCGTGTGAGTGGTAGTTCAGCCCGATGCACCAGATTTTCGGCGGCGCTGGAAAGGGCGCCAGGGGCCGCACCGTGTCAAAAGGCAGCGTCTCCACGCCGGCCGTGAGAAGGTGGCCCGAGGCATCCTGGCGGATGATCTCCAGCAGATCGTCGGGCGCATGGCCCCCGGTGCGCGCGTTGATTTCGGTGACCGGAGCGATCCCCCGGTCCGTGACGACGCCGGCATGAACGGCGCCGTCGTGGGAAAAGCGGATGAGTTTCATGGGAACGCGTACGCCGCGCCCGCGGGAAGTCTTAAAACTCCATCTTCTCGATCGACGCGGCGATCTCCGATTCTAGCGCAGCGCGGCGCTTGCGCAGTTGCGATTGCTGGTCGCGCAGGGAGGACAGGCGCGCCTCCTGCTCGGCCAGCTCCCGTGAATAGCGCTGCACCTGTTCCTGCTGGCCGCTGACCCTGTTCAGCGCCGAGAGATTCTCACGAATCCGCTGCTGGTCGCGGAACATCTCCTCGATCTGCTTCCCCGTATCCTGGTCGTCACGGACGGCGGCCGCCAGTTCGCGCTTCTTGTCGAGCACGGTCTGCACCTGCTGGCGGGCGGCGGCGGAAAGCGTCCGGTTGCTCACGTACTGGCCCAGGAAATCGGGCGTCATGTTCATGATCGAGGTCGTCGTTTCGAGCAGCCGCTCCTCCTGGACGGCGAACTTCGTCTCGGCCGAGGCCGGCACGTTCACCTGGAAGCGGTAGCCCGCGGGCGTCTTCTCGGCGGGCGTCATCCCGATGAGCGTGTAGCCCGGACGCACCGGGTGTTCGATAAGGAGCGTCTTGGCCCTGGCGTCCACGTTCTTGATGGTGAAGGTCTTCGTCTCCCGGACGGCCGAACGCGCCGTCAGCAGGCCCCGGCTGGCCTTGATCTCGCGCACCGTGTGGGCCGAGGAGTCAAAGGCCGCTGTGATGCGCGTGCCCAAATCGACGGCATAGCTGATCAACCGCTTGTCCGAGGCCTTGGTGGTTTCCATCAGCGCCTCGCCCGCGTAAGTGTTGGCGTCGTAGATGGTGAGCGGACCGCCGTCGAGCGTCTTGCCCGTGTTGTTGGTGATCTCGGCCGCGCTGCGCGGATGCACGGAGCCATCGCCGGAATAGAGGAGCAGCTTGCGCGCCGCCACCTTCTGCTGCAGGAACGGCAGCATGGCCGACTGGCCGCGCCGTACCGTCACCGGCTGCGTGAAGGCGTATTCGAACAGTTCGCCCGCCTCGCGTCCTTCCGTGGAAACGTTCAGGTTGCTGGGGGCAAACTCGGCGCGCGCCTCCGGCGCGTCAACCAGCAGCATCTCGCGCGCGGCCATCGCCGGGGCGGGAGGAGGCGGAGCGGCCTTGGCACGCGCCCCCAGAATGCCGCCGATCACGCCGCCGGGCGCGCCGCCCGCGACGCCTGCCGCGTGCACCTCCGGCTTGGCCGCGGCATCCTCGCTCAACTCGGCCACCTGGCGTTGAACGTACTTCGGCTCATAGAGCGGGCTGATGAAGCTGATGGGACGCCCCGAGACCAGCGACAGCCGTACGTTCGTCCAGTCTTCCTCGGTCGTGTTATCGACAATGGCCCAGCCCTCCAGCGCCGGGTCCCCCGTTGCCGGAAACACCAGACGGTAGCTCGACTTCCACACCGGCATCGGCGCCATGTAGTTGGCCTGGATGGTACGGCGGCCCGAGTCGGCGGAGTCGATATAGACGCTGCGGCGCTCGCGCGACCGGCTTTGCAGCAGCGTAGCCAGATAATCCTTGAACTGAAGCTGCAGCCTGGCGTCAAGGAAGCTCACCGCCGTCGCCGCCGTCAGGTCCAGAGCCCGGATGTCACCCTCGTTCGTGAGCAGGGTCAGCACCTCGCGCTCGCCGTGCTCCTCGGTCGCGGCCGCCATGCGCGCCGAAACGATGGTGCCGCTCACGGTCTGGGCTCCGAATTTCAGTTCGAGCGGGCTGCCGCGCAAATGGTCCAGCAGAGTGCTCAACGGCAGGCGTTCTCCCGCGGGAAATGGCAACTCGGCCAGCTTCTCCGCAAGAGGAATCGAGGAGTCATACCGCAATCCGGCGATGGCGCCTCCGCCCTGGACGTTCACCGTAAGCGACTTCAGCACGTCGTTCATCTCTTCCGACTTGAAGTCCAGCCGCGCCGATTCGCCCGGCCCCAACTCGCCCTGCCGCTCGAAAAACCCGACGCCGTGCTTGAACAGCACGACGCGCTTCACATTCAATTCGGCGGCGGCCGCGCAAGCCACCGCCACCAACGACGCAATCAGAATTCGCATGGTCTCTCCTGCCCTGGAAATGACACGGCACCCCCCATCCTTTCACTCACCCATGACTTTTATGATGACTCGTTTCGGACGTTCCCCGTCAAACTCCGCGTAATAAACCTGCTGCCAGGGTCCGAAATCGAGTTTCCCCGCCGTAACCGGCACAATGACCTGGTGGTGCACCAGCAGGGCCTTCAAATGGGAGTCGCCGTTGGTTTCGCCCGTACGGTGATGCCGGTAGTCCTTCCGGAATGGGGCCAGACCCTCCAGCCATGCGTCGATATCGGCCAGCAAGCCGTCCTCGGCGTCGTTCACCCAAACTCCAGCCGTGATGTGCATGGCCGAGACGAGGATCATGCCCTCACGGATGCCTGACTTCCGAAGCGCGTCGTCAACCTCGGACGTGATGTTCAGGTACTGGCGGTGGACAGGCGTATGAAAGGTAAGGTATTCGGTGTGAAAGTTCATGGCAAACATATGCTAACGCGGCAGATGGCGGACAACGAAAATAAGCACTTAGTACCTACTGTTTCGTCCGCTGTTTACCGATTACAGCTTGACAGGGGTAGCTTCCGGCGTCAGACTTTGAGGAGTGCGCGTGGCGGGCCCCGGTCGCGCGGAGAATAAACGGAGAACGCCTTGAATCAGATTTTCACCCGATTGTGCTACCTGTCGCTGGCAGTTGGATTGCCTGTGTTCGGGCAGTACGGCGGCTTCGGCGGTCCCTCCATTTTGAGCGGCGGAGCATCGCCTGTAGGGCGTACCGGCTCCAACCCGGTTTCCTTTAACTTTTTCGCGGGCGCCAGCGGCATTTATTCCACCAATCTCAACCGCTTCACGGGAGGCGGCAACGCGGCTTCCCTGGCTTTGCGCGACACGTTCGGCATGTCCGGGCTGGTTGGTCTTCAGGGGTACAAATCCACGGCCCGATCGTCCACTTCGGTCGATTTGGGAGTGAACTACTACCGCACACGAGCGCGTGACGTTTCGCAAGGGCTTTCCGAGTCGCTGTCGGTCACCCATTCGCGGCAGGTGTCCCGGCGCGTCACTTGGTATATCGGCGCGCAGGGGCAATCCACCAACCGCGCCATGACGTTCGCCAATTCGCGCTATTCGCCCGAACCGCTCGCCGAGTTGACCCCGCAACAGGACGAAATTTTCGACACGCGCACCTACCGCGCCAACGTGGGAACCGGCATCACCTTCCAGAAAAGCGGCCGGCTCAGTTTCGCGGCGCAGGCTGGCGCGTTTGGCAACGAACGGCGGTCCAAGCTGCTGGCCGATTCGCGCGGCATCATGGGCAGCGGCAGCGTCCAGTACTCGCTCTCGCGGCGACAGTATGTCGGCGCCTCGTTCACCTACGGCACGTTCTATTTCCCCGGAGCTTATGGGGAAACCAGCTACTACACACCGCAGGGGTTCTATGGCGTCGCGCTTAGCAAGGCATGGAATTTCACCGTGTACGGAGGCCTCTACAACGCCCGGACGGACCGGCTGACGCGCGTGCAACTGGATCCCTTCATCGCGCAACTTACCGGACAGACTTCGATGATGGAGATTTACAAGGGCGTCAACCAGGGCTTTTCGGGCGGCGCGGGGCTATATGGCGAGTACCGCCGGTGGGGCATGAGCGTATCCGCTCAGCGCGGCGTGATGCCGGGCAACGGTGTCTACCTCACCAGCGAAATGACCTCGGTAACCGGCACCGCCAGCCACACAATGGGACGCTCGGCCTCCTGGTCGCTGTTCGCGCGCGCCGCCGAAACCAAGGCGCTCACGCAAACCATCGGCAAGGCCCGCCTCTATTCCGGCGGCACCACTTTCACCTACAGGCTCACCGACTACCTGAACTTCAACTCCAACCTGACCATCTACAAGACGCAGGCGGCGGGAAACAACATCAAGTTTGGCCGGTTCTCGGCTTCGGCCGGCATCTATTTCTCGCCGGGCGAACTGCCCGCGCACATCTTCTAGCCCACATGGCTTCGGAACCGGAGCAGGCCGTTTCCGGGCAACCGCTTCTGCTGCTCGTCGAAGACGAACCGGCGTTGCGCACCCTGCTCGTCCGCTTCTTGGAGCGCGCCGGGTATCGACTGGAGGCCGCGGGCACGGCGGCCGAGGCGCTTGCCGCCTACCTGGAATCGCCGCACCGCTTCGCGGCGGCCGTGCTCGACCTGACCTTGCCGGACATGCCCGGCCTGGCGTTGCTCGACGCCCTTCGCGGCGTACATCCCACGCTGCCCATTGTTCTCACCAGCGGCGCGGCGCCGCCCGTGCGCTCCGTCGCCCTCCCGGGCCCGGAGGCGCTCTTTCTGCAAAAGCCATTCCTGCCGGCGCGGTTGGTGGAAGCGCTGGACACGTTGCTCCCCGCGCCCGAGGGCCCCCCTCAACTCTCCTCCTCGCCGTCCACGACGGCCTGAAGCCGGCCAGCCAGATTCTCGCCGGAATCCGACCACAAACTCCGCTTTTCCACAGGCAGTATCCGGCTCATGTCCTCCGCAAGGTGGAGTACGCTCCGGATGTTCGACCGTACGGCGCGGGGATTGGACAGCGCTTCCCCATCCGGCAGATAGAGCGAGTCCATGCCCAGGTCGAATTGAATCTGCTCGCCCCAGGCGCTCTCGAAATACGGCGCGAAACATGCGATCGATACCGCGCAGGGCTTCAGGGACCACTCCTCGTTGAAGTGCCACAGGTCCCAACAGCAATCCAGTTGGAAACAGCAGTCGTTGTGGAAGTGCTCCTTGACGAGCGCCATCACCGCGGGCGTGTCGGAAGCCTCATCCACCTCCTCTTCCAACACAGCCGGCTGGCCGTAGTCGAGCGCGAACACGCGCAGCATGCCTTGCGGCGCCAGCCGTGAATACGGGAACCGGCGGAGCACGCGTTCATACAGCGGCAACATGTTGAATTCGGTGTAGCCGCGCAGCCAGTAGGAAAGCTGAACCGTATCAGCCATGGATTTTCCGCAATGCCTCCACTGTCATCATCGCTCCCAGTAGCGTCACCACGGCGGCGCTCACCAAGGGCAGCCGCCGAACCCACGCGTTCTCCCTCCCCGCCGACGAGAAGCGCCCCCCCGCCAGCACCATCGCGCTACCGATGGCGACCAGCACCGCGGCCAGCCCCAGCGTGAAGGCGGCCAACAACAGCAAGCCCAGCCCGAGGCGCCCCAACGACACCGAGAGCATCAGCAACACCAGGGCCTCCGAACACGGGGCCATGCCACCGGCCACGCCAAGCGAAAGCAGCCCGCCGTGCGAGTGTCCGTGCGAGATGCCCACCCCATGCGCATGCGCCGCCGTTGGCGAATGGTCCACCGGCCCGCCCGGGGCGCCGCGCAGCCGGCTCCACGACAGCCACAGTCCGAACACCAGCACCAGCACTCCGCTCATCAACGAAAGTTGAGGCAGAATGCGGTCCAGGCTGACACGCGTGGAGGCGTACAGAGTCCCCAGACCCAGTACGAAGACGCTCACAGTATGCGTCGCCGTCACCACGCCGCCCAGATAGAAGGCGTCGGCCAGCCTGCCCCGGCTGCCCACCAGATAGGCCGCCACCAGTGTCTTGCCATGGCCGGGCGATAAGGCGTGTACGGCGCCAAAGAAAAAGGCCAGCGCCAGTGCCGTCGCCAGAAACAGGGGGTCCGATTCGCGCCCGCGCAAAAGCTCCGTCAATTGGTTCGCTGTGTCCAACAGATGCATCCTCAACCGGCAAAGCCGCTTGCTCCAACCCGCCGCTTCATCGAATCCCCGCTCCCGGATTGTACCCTGTAAGAGTGCTCACCGACCTCGTGCAGATTCGCCGTCTGGGCGAACAGAAACGTGACGAGAACGAGCGGCTCCGCCGCCACCTCAAGCGTCACGTCTTCGTCGAACGCCGCCTGCGCGCCATCGCGGAGGACACCGAGGCCGCCATCGATTGCACCGCGTGCGGCAACTGCTGCCGCTCGGCCACCGTGCGGCTGAAGGACCGCGACCTACCCAAACTGGCCAAGGCGCTGAAGCTGAGCGAACAGAAATTCCTGAACCAGTACGCGGAGATGACCGAAGACGAAGGCTGGATCCTGAAACGCAACGCCGATGGAAGCTGCCCGTTTCTCTCCGGCAACCTCTGTCTGGTGTACGAGGTGCGGCCCTCCACCTGCGAGGACTTCCCGCACCTGGTGCGAGGCCCCGGGTCGCTGGTGGCGCGCATGTGGCACATGGCCGACCGCGCCTGCTACTGCCCCATCGTCTACAACACGCTGGAGGCATGGAAAACGGAGACGAAGTTCTTCGATAAGTCGGCGGCGAAGTAGCTCCGCTACTTCAGCCGTTCGGTCACCTGTACGTCGCTGGAAATACGGAAGCTCAACTGTGTTTCCGAAGGCAATTCCGCGTGCTTGCCCCGCGTGGCCAGCACGCCGCCCGTGCCCGCACCTCCACCGATGGCCGCGCCGATCGCCGCGCCTTTTCCGCCCCCCGCGATCGCCCCAATCGCTGCTCCGATGCCCGCCGCCGCACCGACCTTGGCCGCATCACTCTTCGTGGAACTGTCTGCCTCCTTCCGAAAAGTATCGGTCTGAATGGCCACATATTGGCCATCGGAGCTTTGAAACTTTTTCAGCTCCAGTCCCAGCGCCGCACGGCCCTTCACGCGGCCCGATTGCGTGGCATCCACCACGACACCCTCCACCCTGGCGCCGCGCTCGGCAATCACCAATCCATCGACAATCAGCGGCTGGTCCAACGTGGCCGAAAAGGCGTCCCCGTTGGTGTGATCGTTGCTGGAAACCCTCTCGTTCAACCGGACGCTCAGCAAGGCGCCCGCGGGAATCGTAATTGTCTTCGGCACGCGCACCTTGGGCGGATCCGGTTTGAATACCGGCGTGGGCGTGGGCGCAGGCGCTGGCGGCGGAGGGGGCTCGTTCCTGGCCTCTTGCACGGGTTCGGGCGGGGGCGCGGGCCTCGGCGCCGCATCCGGCACTGGTTTTGGAGCAGCAGCCGGCATCGGCGAGGGCCTGGCCTGCTTGACCGTTGGCTTCACCGCCGGTTTGGGGGCAACCGGCGGCGCAGGCACGGGTTTCTCCTGGGCCGGAGGGGCAACGGGCACACCCGGCACAACCGGTTCGGCCACGGTGGGCGCGGGCGGTTCCACGGCCGCCGTCTGCACCGGTACGGGCGCCGTGGAGGAGTCGCGCTTCATCACAACCACGATGCCCAACGCCACTATCAGGCCCAAAAGAAAGGCGATGACCACTTTCAAATTCATGACAACCCTCACCTTAACAAACGCGGAGGGCGGGCGCGCCGTTTCAGCCGGTTTTCCTTACGCCGTAAGGCGTATCGCGCCGCGATCCCGTTAAAATGGAAGGAGGTGTCTCAAGCCTTCCCATTTCCGAGGGAATTCCCGGTGGGTGACGTGCGTGTCAGCCCGGCCACCGTGCTTGCTCCCATGGCCGGCGTCACCGACACGGTCTTCCGGCGCTTCATCCGCAATCAGGGCGGCTGCGGCCTGCTGATGACCGAGTTCACCAGTTCGCACGGCATCACGCATTCGGCCCGCCTGCGCAACCAGACGAAGCTGATGCGCTATCTTTATTTCGCGCCGGACGAGCGGCCCATCTCCGCGCAACTGTTCGGCGCCGATCCCGAGGTGATGGCCGGCGCGGCGCGCGTGTGCCAGGACCTTGGCTTTGACGCCGTCGATATCAACTTCGGCTGTCCCGTGAAAAAGGTGGTCCGCTGCAACGGCGGGTCGGGCTGCCTGCGCGACCTGCCGCTGATGGGCGGGTTGATGGCCGCCGTGAAACGCGCCATTACAATTCCGCTCACCATCAAATTCCGCGCCGGTTGGAATGACAAGGAACTGGTCCACGTGGAGGTGGCCCGCATGGCCGAGGACCTGGGCGTGGCCGCCGTGGCGCTTCACCCGCGAACCCGCGAACAGGGCTATAGCGGGCGCGCCGACTGGACGCGGATCGCCGAGGTGAAAGCCGCCGTACGGATTCCCGTCATTGGCAACGGCGACATCCTCACGCCTCGCGACGCCGTCCGCATGGTGGCGGAAACCGGCTGCGACGCCGTCATGATCGGCCGCGCCGCCTCGTCCAATCCCTGGATTTTCCGCCAGATCGCCGAGTACGCGGCCACGGGACAATACTACGAACCCACCGAACAGGACCGGTACGATATGATGCGCGGCTATTACGCCATGATCGCCGAGCGCGGAGAGGCCGACTCGATCGGAAAAATGAAACAGTTCGCCAGCTACTTCACCCATGGCGTGCGCAACGGCGCCCGCCTGCGCGCCGATGTGTACCAGTCGCACAACGTCGAGGAGATCCGGTCTCTCGTCGACCGTTTTTTTGAACGCGAACTCGCCGGTGTCCCCGCCTGATGAAATCCGTACAGTTGATCACCGATGGCTCCTGCCTCGGCAATCCCGGACCCGGCGGCTGGGCCTACATTCTTCGTTACGGTTCGCACAAGCGCGAATGCGCGGGTGGCGAAGCCCAGACAACCAACAACCGCATGGAACTCACCGCGGCCATTCAAGGGCTCTCGGCTCTGAAGGAGCCCTGCCAGGTGACCATCGTCACCGACTCGGAGTATGTGAAGAACGGCATCACATCGTGGCTGAAGGGCTGGAAGAAAAACGGCTGGAAGACCGCGGCCAAGAAGCCCGTGCAGAACCAGGATTTGTGGCAGGATCTCGACGCCGCCGTGGCGCGCCACGAAACCAAATGGGAATGGACCAAGGGCCACGCCTCTCACGAGGACAACAACCGTTGCGATGAACTCGCGCGCGCCGCCGCGGAGCGGATAGCCGGACGATGAGCCTCGCCTATGCCGTGTTCGGCGGCACCTTCGACCCCGTGCACACAGGCCACATCGCCGTGGCCCAAGCGGCCGCGGCGCGCTTTGCTCTCGCCGAGGTATTGCTGATTCCCGCCGGCAACCCGCCGCACAAGGAAGGCCGCACCCGCACACCGTTTGTTCATCGCCTGCGCATGGCCGGGCTCGCCTGCGCCGGACAAGCCGGACTGCGCGTCTCGGCGATGGAGGAAGGCTCCGCGCGCAGCTATTCGATTCACACCATAGAACGTCTGAAGCGGGAGCGCCCGCACGACCGCATGTACTTCCTGATCGGGGCCGACGCCTTTTCCGAAATCAAGACCTGGTACCGTTGGCGCGACGTGCTGGCCGAGGTGGAATTCATCGTCGTATCGCGCCCTGGTTCGGATTACGACATCCCGGAGGGGGCGCGGATTCACCGCCTCGATGACGTGGAGATACCGGTCAGTTCCTCGGCCATTCGCGAACAGCTCCGCTCCGGCTCCACGCCCGCCGCGCTGGCCCCCGCCGTGCTCGACTACATTCGCGCCAACGGCCTGTACGCCGCTCAATAGCCCTGTTCGCGCAGTTTCTCCACCGTCAGCCCGCCTGGCATCGCGATGCGTCCCAGCAACTTCTCCACATGCTTGGCCAGCACGTCGCATTCCAGGTTCACACGGTCGCCCGGCCGTTTCGTTTTCAAGTTCGTTCCCTCGTAGGTGTGCGGAATGATGGTGACGCTCATCACGCCGCCTTCCAACGAGGCGATGGTGAGGCTGATGCCGTCAATCGCGATGGAACCCTTGAACACGAGATAGCGGTCCAACTCCTCCGGCGCCCGCACCCGCAGCCACCAGTTGCCGTTGCCCAGTGTTTCCAGGCTCTCCAGCACTCCCGTCCCGTCCACGTGCCCCTGCACGATGTGGCCGCTCAGCCTTGATTGCGGCGAAAGCGGCCGTTCGAGGTTCACCAGGCTGCCTGGCTTCAGCGCACCGATGTTCGTCCGGCGCATCGTCTCCGGCGCCACGTCGGCGGCGAACGAGCCGGGCTTCAGATCGAGCGCCGTCAAACAGCAGCCGTTCACGGCGATGCTCGATCCGGTGAAGGCGTCGCTCAATACCGCGGCACATCCAACGCGCAGCCGCGCGCCATCCCCCCGGTTCTCGATCGACTCCACGCTCCCCGTTTCTTCTATGATGCCGGTGAACATGCCGTATCCTCCTTTTCGAGATAGGCTTCCACGGCGAACTCGTTCCGCGTGATCGGGTGCAGCGTCACGTCGCGAAACCGGATCGCGTCGGCGCGGCTCGGCCGGCCCACTCCGCCCGCCACCGGCAGCGACAACATGCCGCCCAGAATCTTTGGCGCGTAATAGAAGAAGATGCGGTCCGCGGCGCCGCTCTCCAACATCGCCCAATTCAACCTGCTGCCGCCTTCCACCATCAGCGAGAGGTATCGCCGCCGCCCGAGTTCGGCCACCAGCAAGCCCGGATCCACGCGGCCGCCCGGGCCATCGCACACGATCACCTCAATCCCCTTGGCCTCCAAGGCCTGCCGCCGCTCGGCCGAGGCCGCCGAAGTGGTGGCCACCAGCACATCGCCGTGCGCGCTCTCCACCAGCCGCGAATGGAGCGGCGTACGCATCTGCGAATCCATCACAATGCGCAGGAACGGGCGGCTCCGCTCGCGTCCCGTACGGTCGGTCAACAGCGGATCGTCCGCCAGCACCGTGCCGATGCCCGTGACAATCGCGTCGTGCGCGTGACGCACCCCCTGCACATGCCGCCGGGCCAGGTCCGACGTGATCCAGCCCTGGTTGTCCTCGGGCGCGGCGATCTTGCCATCCAGGGTCAACGCGGCCTTCAGGGTCACCAGCGGCAATCCGCGCCGCATGAAGTGCGCGAAGGGCTCGTTCAACTTTTCCGCCTCGGCCTGAAACTCAGCGGCGCGCTCCACGGCGATGCCCGCCTCGCGCAAACGGGCGAGGCCTCGCCCCGACACCCGCGGATTCGGATCCTCCGCCGCCACGACCACGCGTGCGATGCCCGCCGCGATCACCGCCTCGGCGCATGGACCAGTGCGCCCCTGATGCACGCATGGCTCCAGCGTGACATAGAGAGCCGCTCCGCGCGCCCGGACGCCCGCCACCTCCAACGCGATCGCTTCGGCATGCTTCACGCCGGCCCATGTGTGGCAGCCTTCGCCCACCACCTGGCCGTCCTTCACCACCACCGCGCCCACCATCGGATTCGGACTCGTCCGTCCCACGCCCATCCGAGCCAGATCGAGAGCACGCCTCATCATCGACGGCGTGAGTGCGTCCGTCATGCCAGGAGCGTCCCCACGAATTGTTCGGCATCGAACGGCAGCAGATCGGCCGCCTGCTCGCCGACGCCGATGTAGCGGATGGGCAGATTCAACTCGCGGGCGATCGCCACCACCACGCCGCCCTTGGCCGTGCCGTCGAGCTTGGTCAGCACGATGCCCGTCACCCCGCTCGACTCGGTGAACTTCCGGGCCTGCTCCAGGCCGTTCTGTCCTGTCGTGGCATCCATCACCAGCCACACCTCGTGCGGCGCGTCGGGAATCACCTTCTGCGCGGTTCGCCGCATCTTCTCCAATTCGGCCATCAGGTTTGACTTCGTGTGCAGCCGGCCCGCCGTGTCGACAATCACATAATCCACGGTACGCGCCCGCGCCGCCTGCAGTGCGTCGAACATTACGGAACTGGGATCGGCGCCCGCCTTCTGACGGATCACCTCGGTGTTCGTGCGCTGGCCCCATACCTCAAGCTGCTCAATCGCCGCCGCACGAAAAGTGTCGGCCGCGCACAACAATACGCTCTTGCCGCCGGCCCCCAACTGCTGGGCCAGTTTCCCGATCGTGGTCGTCTTGCCCACTCCGTTCACGCCCACGATCATGAGCACGGTCGGCGGCGACGCCGCGCGCAGGGCCGGCCGCTCGGCTGCCTGCAGAACCTCCAGCAAATGCTCGCGAATCAGCGCCTTCAGTTCCGATGCATCGTTCACCATCTTCCGGTCCACGCGCTGCCGGATACGTTCCAGCACCTCGGTGGCGGTCCGTATGCCGACATCGGCGCCAATCAGGGCGAACTCCAATTCCTCCAGCAGATCGGCGTCGATCGCTTTCTTTCCTTGAATCGTGTCTTCGAGCGCCGTCACGATTCCCGCACGCGTCTTCTGAATGCCCAGTTTCAGACGGTCCAGTAGAGAACCCGCCTTGGCGGGAGCAGGGGCGGCGGGCGCCGCGGGAGTCTGGGCCGGAGCTTCCGCGGTCGCTTCTTCCGCCCGCTCCTTGGAATCACCGGAGCCAAACAACGATCGAATCATGGGAAAGTCCATTGTATCGTGCGGCTCCCCGCCCCATGAAGCCGGACGTGGCGGAGCGGCGGGACCGCGCGGGCTCTTACGCTACACTGAGTGGAACATGGAGCGCATTGGCCGGTACCAGATCACCGGCGAATTGGGCCGCGGTGGGATGGGCGTCGTGTATCGCGCGCAAGACCCCGCCATCGGCCGCACGGTCGCGATTAAAACCATCCGGCTCGACACAATCGCCGATCCGGCCGAGTTGCGCCAACTCCGCGACCGTCTGCTTCGCGAGGCGCGCTCGGCGGGACTGCTCTCCCACCCGTCCATCGTCACCATCTACGACGTCGGCCAGGAATCCAACATGGCCTACATCGCCATGGAGTTCGTGCAGGGCCTCACGCTGGAACAACTGGTGCGCGAAAAGGGGCCGCTTTCCGGCTCCCAACTGATTCAGGTGCTGCGCGAAACCGCCGAGGCGCTCGATCACGCCCACGCGCAAGGCATCATCCACCGCGACGTGAAGCCGGCCAACATCATGATCTCCGACTCGGGGGCCGTGAAGATCACCGACTTCGGCGTGGCCAAGATCTCCTCGCAGAACATGACGCAAGCCGACATGATCCTGGGCACGCCCAGTTTCATGTCGCCGGAACAGATCGAGGGACGCCCCATCGATGGCCGTTCCGACCAGTTCGCGCTCGCCGTCATCGCGTATGAGCTGCTCACCGGCGAACGCCCCTTCGCCGGCGACACCATTCCCGGACTGCTCTATCAGATCGTGAAGCAGGAGCCCATCTCGCCGCACATGCTGAACGCGACCCTGCGCGAACCCGTATCGCGCGTGCTGGCGCAGGCACTCGACAAGAATCCCGACCATCGCTTCCTCAAGTGCACGGCGTTCGTGCGCGCCCTTGAATCCGCGCTGAACGAATCCAAGGGTTGGCATGCGATGCCCAAGGGCGCCTCCTCCAGCCAGGAAACCGTCGCCGCGCCCTCGCCCACGGCCAACGTGGCAGCCGCCCTTCCGCCGCCCCGGCGTTCCCTGCGTGGCGAACCCGACGAACCACCCAAGGCCGCCCGCTGGCCCATCTTCGCCGGTGCTGGCGGCGTGCTGCTCGCGCTCGCTTCCGGCTATATCTATTACTTGAACCGGCCCTACACACCGGAGCCGCCGGCCCAACCTGCACAGGCCGGAATGCCACCCGCGCCGTCCAACCCGGCGGGCAAACCGAGCCCCATGGAGCCCGTTCCCTCCGCGCCGCCCGCCTCCGCGGACACGCCTCAGCCTCCGGCGGCCGCACCGGTGAAGACCGCTCCGCCGAAACCAGGCGGCACCGCGACGCCGGACGATGTGCCCGCCGGTTCCACCATCGTCGACATCATCAGCGAGCCCGGCAACGCCACCGTATCCATCGACGATGGCAAGCGCTCCTGTGTCACGCCCTGCCCGCAATCGCTGGAAAACGGGCGCCACACGCTCACCTTCTCGCTTCCCGGTTACCGCTCCACGACGCGCATCGTGAACCTGCCGCAGGAAAGCACCGTGCGCGTCACGCTGATGCGTACGGAGGGCACGCTGGCCATTCGCTCCAACCCGCCCGGAGCGGCAATCCATATTGACGGCCAAGCCCGCGCCGAACGCACGCCCGCCATGCTCACGCTGCCCGCTGGCCGCCACAAGATCACCCTCAAACGCGACGGGGCGCCCGACTACGAGGAGTCCATCGAGATCAAGGATCAGGTGATGACGAACATGAACGTGAACTGGTAGCTCCGGCTATCCCTCGCAACTGGGGTATTCGCCCATCACCGTGTTTCCCGTGTAACGCAGCGTGTCCACCAAACCCGTCTTCGACGTGAAATAGCCGTCGGCCGTGAGACTCTTCACGGCCTTGAAAAAGCGTTCCTCCATCGCGCCTTGCCCCAGAACGGCCAGGCGGTCCGCCCGCGCGCACAGCGGTTCCAGCAGCGCCACCTGCGCCGCTTCGTCCAGTTCGACGAACCGTTTGCCGTGCGCCTTGCCGCACTGCGCGTCCAGCCATTGGCAACCCTTCGCCAGCAGTTGTCTCATGCCTGCGTTTACCGCGGCCACGTAGTCCATGTACCGTGGCACGCCCGCCGCCACGGCTCCCGGCGTGTCCGTCGCCGGAATGATCAGATCGGCCATGCGCGACAGCAGGGCGTATTCGGCCGCGGTCAGCGTCTTCGGCCCAGCCGGCATCTGGATCTGCACCAGGGGCGCGCCGTCGTGACCGGCGTGCTGGCCGTACAACTCGTTCGAGGAATAGGGCGTGGCGCACGTGGCGCCGATCGCCCCCAGAATCTTCAACGTCTCGCGCCGTCCGCTCATGCCAACTCCTTCTTCCGCAGACCTTCGGCGATGTAGGACGCCGTGCGCGCGGCCAGCGCCATCATCGTGTGTGTCGGATTCTTTTCGCTCGCCGAGGGAAACACGCTGCCGTCCACCACGAACAGGTTCTTCACGTCGTGCGACTGGCACCACTGGTTCACAACGCTCGTCTTCGCGTCCGCGCCCATGCGCGCTCCGCCCAGTTCGTGGTTGGCCGCCGGCTGCTGGTTCACGTTCAGAATCTCGACGCCCGACGCTTCCAGAATGCGGACGCTCCACGCGGTCATGTCCCGGAAGATCTTCCAGTCGTTTTCGCCCCAGTGCAGATGCCTCCGCGCCATGGGCAAGCCGTGATCGTCGAGCTTGGTCCAGTCCAAATCGACGTAGCTCTTCTCATTCGGCAGCATTTCGCCGTAAGGCGAAAAGGTGAGAAACGCCGGGTAGCGCTCGCGCACGGACTCCTTGAACGCCTTGCCCATGCCCGGCAGGTTGCGCGCCCAGCCCACCGCGCGGTGGTTCTGATAGTTGAACTGCACCCCGAAGCTGCGCGCATAATCGCGTTGGCGCGCGTGCATGAAAGACGGCACATAAGCGTGATCCAGAAAGCCTTCGTCGTTCACGCCGCCCTTGCCAATGAACTCCTTCAGGAAACACTGCACGCCGCCGGTGAAGTGCGGAATGAAGTGTTTCCCCAGATGGCCGCTCGAATTGCCGAGCCCGTCCGGATACAGCCGCGACTTGGACATCAGCAGCAGCGCCACGCTTTGCACACAGGCGCAACTCACCACCACCACCCGCCCGCGCACTACGCTTTCGGCCTTCGTCTCACGGTTCAGATAGGTCACGCCCGTCACGCGGTTCTCGTTGCTCACGTTCACCGCGCGCGCGATCGAGTTGTGAAAAATGGCGAGTTTGCCGGTCTTCAACGCCGGGCGCAAATGCACATCGGCCGAGTTGTACTTGGCCACCACGTCGCATCCGGCCATGCAGTTGCCGCAGAAGTGGCACGCCGGACGCCCGCCGCGCGCCCGCGACAGCGTCGCCTTGCGCACGTGAATCACCTTCACGCCCAGCTTCGCCGCTCCCCGCTTCACGGCCAGGTCCGTGCACTTCATCGGAACCGGCGGTTGAAAGATTCCGTCGGGCAGGTCCGCCAGTCCGTCGAGGTTTCCGCACACTCCCACCTCGCGCTCGATTTTTTCATACCAGGGCGCCATGTCGGCGTAGTGCAGCGGCCAGTTCTCGCCCGCGCCGTCGTGAGCGCGTCCCTGAAAATCACGTTCGGAAAGGCGCCACGCCACGGCGTTCCAGGTAAGGCTCTTGCCCCCGACGCCGCGCGCTCGCTCGCTTTGAAACCCCTGCTTTCCGGGCTTCATCGTGGGGATGTGCCGGTTGGGAAATTGAAACGGCATGGCGTGCGTATTGAAATCGGTGCGCGTGTTGATGGGAGGCCCGCCTTCCAACACCGCCACGTTCACGCCCATTCCGGCCAGATGCGCGGCCAGGGTGCCGCCCGATGCTCCCGAGCCCACCACCACCACATCGAAAATTGTGTCTGCCATGCCCAGTCAATACCGCAGCAGCCGTTTCACCTCACGGACAATATCAGCCGCCTGCGGCAGCGTTTCCGCCTCCAGGCCGGGATTATATCCAACCCATGTATCCAGGGCGGCCAGGCGGCCAACCGGCGCGTCCAACTCCGTGAACAGTTCGTCTGAAACGCGCGCGGCGATCTCGGCGCCGAAACCGTGCGTCAACGTGTCCTCATGCACCACCAGCAGCCGCGAGGTCTTGCGCACGCTCCCCAGCACCGTTTCCCAATCCACCGGCGCCAGAGAGCGCAGGTCAATCACCTCCAGACTCGCCGCCGGCTGCCGCCGTTCAATCTCCGCCGCGGCCGTAAGGGCGCGGTTCACCAGGGCGCCGTAAGTCACCACCGTCAGACTTGTACCCGTTTTCGCCACGCGCGCCTTGCCGAACGGAATGCAATATTCCGCACCTGGATGCGGCGAGCGGTTGTAGGCCTCGCGGTACAGCTTCTTGTGTTCGAGAAACAGCACGGGATCGTCGCACCGGATGGCCGTGCGCAACAGTCCGCAGGCATCCAGCGCGTTCGACGGCATGGCCACGCGCAGGCCGGGGATGTGCGTGAACAATACTTCGCCGCACTGGCTGTGATAGATGGCTCCGCCCGTCAGATACCCGCCAATCGGCACGCGCACCACGACCGGGCAGGACCAGCCGTTGGCGCTGCGCCAGCGCATGGCCGCCAGTTCGTTGCGAATCTGCATCATCGCGGGCCAGATGTAGTCGAAGAACTGGATTTCCACCACGGGTTTCATCCCGCGCACGGCCATGCCGATGGCCCGCCCAACGATGGCCGCCTCGGCGATGGGCGTGTTGAATACGCGCGCCAAACCAAACGCGCGCTGCAAGCCCTGTGTCGCCTTGAACACCCCGCCTTTGCCTTTCACCAGCGGCAGGTTCTCCTCGCGGCTGCAATCGGCCACGTCTTCGCCGAATACAACCACATGCGGGTTCCGCGCCATCTCTTCGTGGATAACCCGGTTGACCGTATCCACCATCGTCCGCGGCTCGCCCGCGAACCTCGGCTGTGTCGCGAAGGCGCGGCCCGCGGCATCCACGCGATCCGAATAAAGCCACTCCATCGCGCTGCCCGCGGCGGGCGCTTCGGCGCGCAGCGCCCTGTCAGCCGCCGCTTCAATCTCCCGCTCGGCCTCGAAGGCGATTCGCTGCATGGCCGCCCGGTCCAGATGGCCTTCATTCATTAGCCACTGCGGGAAGCGCAGCAAGGGATCGCGCGCCGCCTCGGCCTCGCGCTCGGCCCGGGTCTTGTAGAGTGTCTCGTCGTCGCTGAGCGAATGCGAATAGGGCCGCGTACAGAGGGCGTGCACCAGGGCCGGCCCCTTGCCGGCGCGGCACCATTCCATCGCGCGCGTCATGGCCTCATGACTGGCCGCGACGTCGGCGCCGTCGCATTCCACGCGCAGCAGGCCTGGAAAGCCCGCCACCAGCGCCGATACATTTCCTCCGGCCGTCTGCTTCTCCACCGGCACCGAGATGGCGTAGCCGTTATCCTCCACGAGAAACACCACGGCCAGCCGCTCCAGACAGGCCGCGTTCATCGCTTCCCAAAATTCGCCCTCGCTCGTGGCGCCTTCGCCCGAGCACACCAGCGTCACCTCGCCCGCTTCCGGCGCCAGCATCCGCGAGGCATGCGCGCATCCCACCGCCTGTAAATACTGCGTGCCCGTGGGCGAACTCGCACTCACGATGCGGAGGGCGGGCGAACTCCAGTGCGAAGGCATCTGGCGCCCGCCGCTGGCCGGGTCGTTCCCCGCACCTACCGCCTGCAACATCATCGCTTCCGCCGTGACGCCCAGCATCAGGCACAAGGCGCGGTCGCGGTAATACGGGAACACCCAATCCACGCCCGGCCGTAGCGCCAGCCCGGCAGCCACGCCGGCGGCTTCGTGCCCGGCGCCGGAAATCTGGAAGTAGATCCGGTTCTGCCGCTTCAGCAGTATTTCGCGGTCGTCCAGCCCGCGCGACAGCAGCATGGCGCGATACGCGGCCAGAAGCCGTTCGCGCGAAAGGCCGTTCACGCCCGCCTCGCCAGTTCACGAGCGGCGTCCACGCACAACACGGCGGCATGCTTCGATTCGGGAATCAATCCTCCCAGCGCGTCTTCAATCTCGGCCGTCCGCAGCGCCGCCGCTTCGGCCGCCCGGCGTCCCATCAGCCATTCGGTCAGCACGCTGCCCGCCGCTATGGATGCCGTGCACCCGCGCACTTGAAAGCGCACCTCGGCCACCACGCCCGCTTCGATGCGCGCCGTCAGCCGCAACCGGTCGCCGCACGCCGGATTCTCCACATCCACGCGCACCGAAGCCCCGTCGAGTTCGCCCGCGTTGCGCGGGTTTTGAAAATGGTCCAGCAGCTTTTCGCTATGCATCACCACCTGTGCATTATTATGGAGGTTCAAACGGAAGCATGGCAGGCGCGACCTATTTCCGCATTCTCACCGAACGCGTCCGTAAACCCGCGTTCAACGCGCTGTTCCTGTTCGTCACCTCGCGTTGCAACTCGCTGTGCCGCACCTGCTTCTACTTCGACAAGCTGAACAGCCGCGACGATCTTTCCTTCGATGAAATCCGCCAACTGTCGGCAACCCTCCCTCCGTTCCATAAACTATGGCTGAGCGGCGGCGAACCCACGCTGCGCGAGGAGTTGGGCGACATCATGCTCTTGTTCGCGCGCCACAACGGCGTGCGCAACGTGAACCTGCCCACCAACGGGCTCGCTCCTGAAAAGCTGTTCCGCGCGCTCGACACCGTGCTCGCCGGGACGGATGACAACGTGGCCATCGACGTGAACTTCTCGCTCGACGGCCTGGCGAACACGCACGATGCCATTCGAGGCGTGCCGCACAACTTTCAGCGCACGCTGGAGGCTCTGCGCGAGGCCGAGTCGCGCTACGGCTCCGTTCGCCGCGTCCGCCGCAACGTCGTCAGCGTGATCACCAGCGAGAACTACCGGGAACTCGTGGAGCTTGGCTTGCGCCTGGCCGAATCGGCGAACGCCACCGGGCATTATTTCGAGGTTGTGCGAGGCACGACGCCCGACCCCGGCGTGAAGCGGCTCACGCGCGAGGCGCTCGCTGGCCTGCACCGCCGTCTGTTGCCCCTCCATCGCCACTACGCGCGCCGCCTGTTCGCGCACCTGCCGGCTGGCGCGCGCCAGATCGCCACCGCCTATTACCTCGGCAACCTGCGCCTCCACTTCGACGTGCAAGAGCGCAACTTCGACGCGCCCACGCGCTGGCCCATGCGTTGCACCGCCGGGCAAACCACTCTCGTCGTCGATCACAACGGCGGCTTCCGAGCCTGCGAGTTGCGCGGCGTCACGGGCAGTCTGCGGGCGCATGGCATGAACGCCGCCAGCGCACTGGAGTCGCCCGAAATGCGCGAGGAAACGGCGGCAATCGTCCGCGACGCCTGCTGGTGCACACACTCCTGCTTCATTCACGAAAGCGCCAAGTTCAGCCCGCGCGTGCAGCTTTTCGAGATCCCCTGGGCCTGGTGGAAGCAAAACGCCGAGCGCCTGCCGGAAGCGCCCGCCGGCGAACTGGACCGCTTCCGCAACCTCGAACTCGCATGAGCGGCCCGTCTCCCGCAATCCTCGTCGTCGCCGCCGTTATCCGGCGTGACGGCCGGTTCCTGATCGGCCAACGCAAGCGGGGCGGCTGGGGCGAATTGAAGTGGGAGTTTCCCGGCGGCAAGGTGGAGGCGGGCGAGCCGCCGCGCGAGGCCGCCGTGCGCGAGTTGCGCGAGGAGTTGGGCATCGAAGCCGTAACGGGCCCCGAATTGGCGCGGCACGCCTTTCAATATCCAGGCCGTCCGGCCATTGAGCTTCTCTTCTACCTGGTGACGGAGTTCACGGGCGCACCGGTCAACCTTGAATTCGAAGCGATCGCCTGGGCGCGCCCCAGCGAACTGCCCGGCTACGATTTTCTGGAAGGCGACCTCGACTTCGTCGCCCGGCTCGCACAAGGCGAGTTCAACGAGCCAGATTGAATTCGAGCCCTCGCTCTTCATTCAACTGCCGGCTCAGTCCGGTATCCACCAACTCCACCGACGCCCGGTTGTGCACATGCTTCGGCGTGATGTAGTGGAAAGTCCCCTCTTCCAACCAGAACGCCAGCGCCGTGTACACCTCGCCCGAACGCATGGCCACCAGGTACACCGTTGGCTTTCCGTCCGCGTTCGAGGGCGGGCGCATGGACTCGTGCAGGGGCCGCCCCTCCTCGTTCCGCGCCACAGGAGCCGTGTAGGTGGTCAGCGTCTCCGGCGTGTTGGGACCCACCTCGGTCACCGACGGCGTCGCACGCTCCGGCGCATAGCTGTTGTTGATGAACACCGAAGGGGCCGGGGCGTTGACCACGGTGATGTTCGGCGCCGGCGTCTGATAGGTGGCGCCGTAGCCGCCGACGAACACCGGGTACGGAACGATGCCGCCGCGCCAGGGTTGCCTGTGATACGCGCCCACCGCCCAATCGGAGCCGGTGACTGTCGCGCCCAGACGCTGGCCGAACGAGGTGTTCGGACTGAACACGGGATTCACGACGCCGAACATCTGCGGAACGCCCGACGGATTCACCACGCTGCCGAAGCCCGCGCCGGGCCCCAACCCGGGACCGCCGCCTGGCATGGAAGGCCGTGACGGAGGGAAGTGGATACGGCCCGCCTGCGCGCCGCCGCCATGGCCATGCCCGCCCGCGCCGCCGCCCATGCCGGGACGCAACTGTCCAAAGGCGCCCACCGCCATCAACAACCCAACAGCCACTCCGGAACGCTTCACCATTGCAGGTTACTCCCGTGTTGGATTAGACGCAATGGACCGTTGGCCGGTTGCAGCTAGCTTCGCATCGCCTGTCGCGTCGCGCTCAAGGTCTTCTCAAGCGACTCCTGAGGCAAATCACGGATGATCGGCTCCACCATCCACCCGAGGCCAAACGGTATGCCCCGCGTCAACGACACGGCTTCACACTCCACATATACGCCGCCGTCGCGTTCGGCAAAGCGCCAATAGGAGTTCAGCCTCCACAGAAAGCCGTGTCCGCCCCCTGGAGGCAGTTCCTTCTCCGTACGTTCGCCCGGCGATTCGATTTCGGCGATCTTCGTCGAATAAGACCGGCTGTGGGCGCGCCCGCCGCCGAGGCTGAAGTACTCCACACTGTGCTCACTGTTCAGGACGGCCGTGATCACCTTCTTCTTCATCAACCGGTAGTAGATGTGGAAGCGGTCGCCCTGCCGGCGCAGAAGTTTTGAATCCATCACCTCTGGGGCGTAAAAGCGTTTGTGCTGATCGTAGTCCTGCACGCGTGCCAGCACCCGCGCCAGCGTCGCGGCAGGAATGAAGACGCCGGCCACCCAATCGTGAATCAGTCCGTCAGGCGCCTCGATGGGGTTCTTCTTCCGCGCCGCCTCGATGGCCACGCGGCCTTCCCGGGCGGCACTGCGCCGCTCCGGGCGTCCATCCAACCACAGGAACTGCGCCGCGCCGGGATTCAGCCGTTCCAAGGCCAAGCGGTGTTCGCGTTTGTCGATATAGTCGTCGAAAGCGCGCAGGGTAGCGGGCCGCAACTCGACGGCCCGCGCCTGCCCGGCCATCGCCGCGAAAGCCGCGGCCGGCACAAAGCGCCTCCGGCTGATACTGCTCATATCCTCATCATACCGGGAACGCGCGGAACTCCCCATGGCTTTCGTATCCTGAAACCAGACCGCAAACGCCCCATCACCTCCGCATGAGCACATCCGGATCGAAACCGTTCAAGGACGCCACGCGCGCCCAACTCAGCCTGCTGGCGCCGCTGGAAAAGCGGACGCTGTTGTGGCTGGCCGCCCGCATGCCCGCCGCCATCAACCCGGACCATCTCACCGTGCTCGGCCTGATCAGCCTGCTGGGCGCGGGCCTTTCCTATTGGTATGCGCGCACGAATCCCGCGGGCCTCCTGTTGGTGATCGTCTTCCTGATCCTGAACTGGTTCGGCGATTCTCTCGACGGCACACTCGCCCGCTACCGCCAGCGTCTTCGTCCCCGTTACGGCTTCTATGTCGATCATGTGGTGGACATGTTCGGCACATTCTTCCTGCTGGGCGGATTGGGCTTGAGCGGCTACATGAGCCTCCCCGTGGCCATGGCGCTCGTTATCGCCTACTTCATGCTCTCCATCGAGGTTTACCTAACCACCTACACCATCGGCACGTTTCATCTGAGCTTCTGGAAGTTTTCGCCCACCGAGTTGCGCATCCTGCTCGCCATCGGCAACCTCGCCCTGCTCTTGCGCGGTCCCCATGCCAGGATTGCCGGCCAGCAGTACCTGCTGTTCGACATCGGCGGCGCGGCGGGCGTGGCGGGCATGGCCGTCATGTTGGTCGCGGCCACCATCCGGCACACGATACGGCTTTACAACGAAGAGCGTCTTCCGTGAAGGAGGTGGCCGTTCGCGCCGCCAAGTTCTATGCCGTCGGCGCTCTCGGCATCGGTGTGCAACTGGCCGCGCTCGCCATTTACAAGCCCCTGTTGGACCCTCACTATCTCTGGGCCACGGCGCTTGCCGTGGAAACGGCCGTGCTCCACAACTTCCTGTGGCACGAGTTCTGGACCTGGTCCGACCGCCGGTCGGATGCGCGCGAGCGCCTGGCCCGTCTGTGGCGCTTCCATGTCTCCAACGGTCTGCTCTCGCTGGGGGGCAATCTCGTGCTCATGCGCCTGCTGGTGGGCGTGTTGGGGCTCCACTACCTGCTGGCCAATCTGATCGCCATCGCCGCTCTCGCCGCGGCCAACTTTGTGCTGAGCGAACTCTACGTCTTCCGCTACCTGACCCGCCGCGGCGAGTGAAGATCGCAAGCAAACATTGACGCGCGCACCGCCGAACGTATATAACAGGCCCCATGAAGCGCTCCACGTTCCTCCAAGCCCTGGCCGCGGCGCCCATGGCAGCATCGGTCTCCGCCGCGCAATCCACCTACAAACCCAAGCGGATCAACCGCGCCGTCGAACTGCTCGCCTCCGGCCAGCCCATTTATTACACGGGCGGGCACGGCGGTTACGAAGAGGGCAAGAAGATGGCCGGCACCTGGGCCGACTACATCAACTATGAGATGGAGCACGGCCCGCTGGACTTCACCGCGCTCCGCGGTTTCATGAAAGGACTGGTCGATGGCGGCCCCACGCGCTCGGGCCACCGGACGCCGGCCGTGATCGCGACGCTTCCCGTGCTGGGAGTCAGCGCCGCGCACATGCATGCCAATTTCTGGGTGGTGCAACAGGCGCTGCTCTGTGGCATCCATGGCATTCTGATGTGCCACGCTCGCGATCCAGAGGCCATCAAGATCTTCGTCTCCTCGGCGCGCTATGTGAACTCGAAACCTCACCCCGGCCTGCCCGAGGGAATGCTTGGCAATGGCAGCCAGGGCTACCCCTCCTCCATTTGGGGCATCTCGCCGCAGGAGTACATGAAGAGGGCCGACCCCTGGCCGCTCAACCCCGACGGCGAGTTCCTGCTCGGGCTGAAGATCGAGGACAAGTACGCGCTGGCCAATGCCGAAAAGGTGGCCGCCGTACCGGGCATCGGGTTTGCCGAATGGGGACCGGGCGACATGGGACTGTCACTGGCCAAACCCGACGGCCATGGACCGAACTCCGAACTGGATCCCGCGATGAAAGCCGCCCGCGCCCGCGTGCTCGCCGCCTGCAAAGCCAGCAAGATCGCCTTCCTGAACACCGTCCGGACGGGCGATGTCGAGGAAATGATCAAGGAGGGCGTCATGATCGGTTCCGGAGGACAGGAGGCCGCCGAAAAGGGCCGTAAATACACCAAGCGCACCATGCCCTGGTAGCGCGCACCCCGTAAACACAAACCCCCGGTGTGGCTCATCTCCTTTCCAGGATATGAGGCAACCGGGGGTTATCTAATTGCAGACTCGACTGGCGTGATTACCAGCGGGGCTCGCGGCGTCCGCCACCGCCGCTGCGGTTGCCTCCGCCACCACCGAAGCCACGGCCACCGCCGCCGCCCCGATTGCCGCCGCCACCAAAGCCACCACGGCCACCGCCGCCCGGACCACGCGCTTCCCGAGGCCGCGCCTCGTTCACGTTCATCGTCCGACCGTTCAACTCGCGGCCGTTCAGTTCTTCAATGGCCCGCGTCGCCTCATCAGGGTTCGTCATTTCCACGAAGGCAAAGCCGCGCGGCTGCCCCGTATCCCGATCCCTCACAATGCTCACGCGTTCCACAACACCGTACCCGCCGAATACATCCTGCAGTTCTTCTTGCGTTGTCGCGTAGGAGAGGTTTCCTACGAAAATATTGGTCATCTGATCACAATCCTCACGGCTGCTTGCTCGGCAGCGACTCTTATCCCAGTAAGCTAATCTCGGCCGGGCACACACAGGCGGGCAAAGGTAGCAGTTCCGCCATCGCATCGATGGCTCATCCGAATTGTAGCATTGTTGATCAAGATCATTTTCCTCGAAATCGAAAACTTAACCCGGCGGTAAAAGTTACCGGGTAGCCGGGGGTGGCGTGGATCCGGCTGACCGGGCCGGCGCCCCGAAGGCGGGATTCAAAATAATTCTGCGTTTCGTAATAAGAGCGATCCGTGAAATTATCCACGGCAAACAGGAAATCCACCCCTCGCATCAAGCGCCGCGTCAGGCTCAGATCGAATACCGTGTGTCCGGCGGCGCGATTGGCGGCATCCAACGGATCCAGCCTGTAACTGGAGATGGCCCTCATCCTGACCGACCCGCTCCACCCCTTCCAGGCCGACAGCGTCAGCCCGGCGTTGGCGGTAAAGTGTGGGGCGCGGTCCACATACTCGCGTGGCAACGTATTCCGGTAGTAGGCGTTTATCACGCGCGTGAACCCTCCGTGCACGGCCAGACGCCGCGTCAGCCGGAAGTTAGACTTGGCCTCCCACCCGTAGGCGCGCGTCGGTCCCAGGAACTCCAGTGAGCCATCGTCAGGGATATATACAAGTTCATTCGACCGGTTAATCAGAAACAGATTCAGGATCAATGACACTCGGCGCCAGTTGTGCGACGTGCCTGCCTGTACGAAGTCCGTCGTCGCCAGACGCCGCCCGCCCTCCGACCGTACGACTCCGCGCGCATCCAACGACGAGATGCCCCGTCCGTAGTTGGCGTGCAAAGTGAGCGGAATCCGGTAGCTGGGCGTCAGGGAAACATGCGCCTTGGGCTGCCATTCGCCGCTGGTATGCGCACCGGAAAACTCCGGTTCCATCCGGTCTCGAACGTCGAAGCGGAACACGTCGTAGCGTGCACCTCCGCCCAACCGCAGCCGGCCGGAATAGAGGCTCAGATCCTCCTGCACAAAACCCGCGCCATTGGAAATGCCGGCGTTGGCCAGGGTATCGGTCCGGTAGGGCGTGCGATTCACCCGTGAATAGAGACCCACCAGGGTTTGCGTCAGGTGCAGATTGCCGCCCGCCGTAAACAGGCCGCTGGTGGCGCCTTGCCTGTGCGGCTTCACCATCTGCGCGTTGGCTCCCTGCATCAACCGCGAATCGTGCTGCTGGATACCGTCGCCCAACTCCGGATCGTTCAGGAAGAATGTGAAGTTGGAGTACATGTCGAACAGCGACCGCGTCAGGAAGCCGTCGAACTTCCAGAGGGTTCCTCCAGCGGTCTCCTGGCGGAAATACCCGGCCAGCGTGCCCTGCTTCACGCGCCCTCCGTCGCCCGGGTCCAGATATCCGAACGGATCGAGACGTCCGGCCGCCACCTCGTCCAGTGGCGCCTGGCCCGAGGAGTTGAAGTTATTCCGGCCGCCATTGAACTTCACGCTGACGCTGCGCCGGTCGTTCAAACGGCGTGTCAGGTTGAACGTCAGGTTGTCGCGCCGGTAGTCGAGCGGCTTGATAAACGGACCGTCGGTGAGTGAGCCGTCATAGGCCACCAGCATGTCCGTTTCCCGCCAGTCCGGCGACCAGCCCAGAAAGCCGCGCCGGCTGGCGAAGGAACCGCCCTGCACGCGCACCGTGTATTGCTCCGGCAGAGCCTCGCGCGTGCGGATGTGCACCACGCCGAGCCCGGAAAAATCACCGTATTCGCTCCGGAACGGCCCATTGTAGACGTCCACCTCGTCCACCAGTTCCGGACTCATGCTCTTCAGCGCACCCAGATAGCCCTGGCCGTGGCCCTGCGTCGACTGGTTTTGTTGAATATTGTCGATCAGCACCTTCAGGCCGCCCGAGACGCCGCCATGGTCGAGGTTGAACCCGTACCGGCGCACCTCGATCGACTTGCCGCCGCCCTCGTGCTGGCCCGCGTTGATGCCCGCTTCCAGCAGGTGGAATACCTGGTCGTCGCGCGAAAAGAGGGTCTTGTCGAATGCCTCCCGGTTGCGCTGCTCCACGGCAGGCTCCACCGGCGAGGCGGTGATCACAATGGATTCGTAGACTTTGGGAAGCGCCGGGGCTTTTGGTTGCGGCGGAGATGGCGGCGACGATGGCGTCTGTCCTGAGGCAAGTGCGGCGAACAGGAAAATGAGGGCGCGCTTCATGGGAAGAAGCATGGTAGCACGAATATACAATAAGTGCTACCGCCAGCAGCCCCCATCGGCGCTACCTCTCCAATTTGTAAATTGTCACCCCGCTTAACAGCTTCGGGAAGAAGTCCGTGGACTTCTGCGGCATCACGCCGCCGCCAAAACTGATCTCTGCCACCTGCCGCACCGTAGTTGGCTGGAGCAGGAACGCCACCTGGCATTGTCCGGCGCGCACCTGTTCCAGCGCCGTATCGAGCCCGCGCACATAGTGCAGGTACTTCTGTTCCCTCACGTCCTCCTCGGTAATGCCCAGCGCCCGGCTCAGCACCTGTTCATGCAGGAAGTTGACATCAAGCATTCCGGCCGTGCGTTCGACATCGAGCGCATGAAACGCCCCAGGCAGGGCAATGCCCACACGCACTCGTCCCGGTTCCACCTCACGCAGGGCCGCTTTCAACTCCGTTGCGCCAGGGAATGAGGCCAGCCGCCCCAAGGCCCGCAAGCTGGAAACCAGCGCCGCGGCGTCAAATCGAGCCAGTGAATGTACCATGCGGTGCGTGGCCAGAATGCGCAGCCCGGGAGAGTGCATGTTCACCAGGGTCATCATCACGCGCTGGGCGTCGGCCTTGGGGGACGCCTTGGAATAAGCCAGCGCGGTTTCGTAGCGGTGATGGCCATCGGCGATCACCAGTTTCTTATCATCCATCAACGCCTGTATGCGCGCGATCACGGACGGTTCGTCCACGCGCCACACCAGGTGGAGCGCGCCGTAGCCGTCGTCCACGCGCAGCAAGGGGTCGCCCGCGGCGGCCTGGTCGAGAATCGCGTCCACGCCGCCTTCCTCATCGGGATAGAGCAGGAAGATCTGCCCGAAATGAGCTTCGGTGTGCCGTAACAATTCCCGGCGGTCCTGTTTCGGCCCGCTGAGCGTCTGTTCGTGCCGGTGCACGATGCCCGCCGCGTACTCCTCGACACGCCCGGCGCAGATGAGGCCCTTCCGTGTCAGTTCCTCACCCGTGTCGGGATCTCGAAACCGCTGGAAATAGGCATACAGCGAAGGCTTGTCCTCACGCTCCAGAATGCCCCCGGCGGTCCACTGGTTCAGATACGCCGCCGCGCGCGTGTAGACGTTGTTCTCGGCCGTATCGTCCGGGAAGCGCTCGCCCAGAATGACCCGGACCAGATTGTAGGGACTGGCGGCGAGGTAGCGCGCCTGCATCTCCGGGTAGATCTTGTCGTAGGGCTGCGTGACCAGCGTGGCCGGGTCGCCAGCCTGCCCCGTATACCTGTAGGCCTGGAAGGGGTATATTTTCGCCATCTGGAGTCAATGATATAAACAATGGTACCGATGCGAACTTTTGCATTCATTCTGGGCATGTTTCCACTGCTGGGAATCCTGGCCGCGCAGCCATCCCGCAAGATCGACTTCACCCGCCAGGTGCAGCCGGTTCTTTCGGACAACTGCTATGCCTGCCACGGTCCCGATGCGGCCACGCGGATGGCCGGGGTGCGCCTGGACACCAGGCAGGGTGCCTTCGCCAAGGGACCGGCGGGGCCCGTGATCGTGCCGGGCAACGCGGCGGCGAGCCGTCTCATCGTGCGAGCCACCCACGCCAAGACCGCTCTGCGCATGCCGCCTCCCGCTTCGGGCAAGCTGCTTACCCAAGCGCAGATTGCCTTACTCAAAGCCTGGATCGATCAGGGAGCGCACTGGGAGACCCACTGGAGTTACGCGCCAGTGAGCCGGCCGCAGGAACCCGCCGTCAAGCGAGCACAATGGGCGCGCAATCCGATTGACCGCTTCGTACTGGCGAGGTTGGAAAGCGAAGGTCTGGCGCCGCAGGCCGAAGCCCCCCGCGCGGTTCTCATCCGCCGCCTGGCGTACGACCTCACCGGTCTTCCCCCTACGCCGGAGGAGCTGAGCGCCTTCCTTGCCGACAAGCGCCCGGACGCCTACGAGCGCGCCGCGGACCACTACCTCGCCTCGCCCCACTACGGCGAGCGCATGACGATGATGTGG
This sequence comes from Bryobacterales bacterium, assembly GCA_020852175.1. Classification (GTDB taxonomy): domain Bacteria; phylum Acidobacteriota; class Terriglobia; order Bryobacterales; family Bryobacteraceae; genus JAFLBB01. The sequence goes on from JADZBH010000006.1 coordinate 191,663, forward strand.
CTCGACCTGGCCCGTTACGCCGACACGCACGGCTATCACATCGACTCCCACCGCAACATGGAGCACTGGCGCGAATGGGTGATCAACTCCTTTAACCGCAACCAGCGCTTCGATGAGTTCACCCAATGGCAGATCGCCGGCGACCTGTTGCCCAAGCCCACGCGGGAACAACTGCTGGCCACCGGTTTCGAGCGCAACCACATGATTAACTTCGAAGGCGGCGCCATACCCGAGGAGTACCAAGTGGAGTACGTCGTCGATCGCGTCGAGACGACGACGAACGTGTGGATGGGCACGACGATGGGCTGCGCCCGTTGCCACGATCACAAGTACGACCCCATCAAGCAGAAGGAGTTCTACGAATTTTTCGCCTTCTTCAACAACATCGACGAAAAGGGGCTCGACGGCAGGCGCGGGAATGCGGAGCCGCTGCTGCGGCTGTCCACCGCGGAGCAGGAGCAGCGGTTGAAGGCCCTGCGGGCCGATATCGAGGTGTACGAGGCGCTCACCGACGAGCGAACGATCACGCCCGGCGTCGAGCGATGGGAGAAGCAGGCCCTGGCCTCGCTGGCCACCCCCGCGCGCGAAGGGCTCGTGCTCCACCTGGAGGTCGACAACAATCTTTCCGATTCGAGCGGCCACTACCGGCACGCCGTGGTGGAACGCGGCGAGGTGACCTTCGCCGAGGGCGCCGTGCAACGCTCGGCCGCCTTCAGCGGAGAATCGCGTATGCAGTATGCGGAGGCGGGAGACCTCGCCGGCACATTCACATCCGGCAAGCCGTGGACGGCGGCGCTCTGGTTCCGGCCCTCGGCGATTCAGGAGATGGGCCTGTTGCAGATGCGCGAGCCGGGCGATGCACGGCGAGGACTGGAGGTGCTGTTGGAAGCCTCGCAGCCCATCGGCGACCTGCGGCGCGGCGTGAAGCCCGCCGTACGCATTGCCGCCGCCTGGCCGGACAACGCCATCTATGTCCGCACGCGCGACTTCGTGGCCACCACGGCCAAGGAAGCCGGTTCATCCTGGCATCACCTGGGCGTGATCTACGACGGCTCCGGCAAGGCCTCGGGCGTCACCATCACCATCGACGGCGCGGCCGTGCCGACGGAAACCGTGCGCGACACTCTTTCCGCCGCCGTCACCGTGAAACGCCCTCTCGAAATCGGCAACCGTGAGTTGGGCTCTCCTTATAAAGGCTCGCTGGACGACATCCGGCTGTACAGCCTGGCGTTACCTCTGGAAGCGCTGGCGCAACTGGGCCAGCAGGAGCCCATCCGCGCCGCCTTCGCCTTCACGCCCGGCGTGCCGTTCGGCAAGCGCCCGCGCGAAGCCCGCCTGCGCATCGCCGAGTACTATCTACGCCACGCCGCCCCGGCCCGGGAGCGCGAGGACTACGCACGGTTGCGCGCCATGCGTGACGAACGCGATGCGTTGTTAAAAGCGATTCCCACCACCATGGTGATGGCCGAACGCGAGACCCCGGCCGCCACCTTCGTGCTGGGCCGAGGCGACTACCGGAACAAGACCGTCGAGGTGAAACCGGCCACGCCGTCGATGCTCCCGCCCATGCCGGCGAACCTTCCGCGCAACCGTCTGGGACTGGCCGGGTGGCTTACCAGCCGCGAACACCCGCTTACCTCGCGCGTCACCGTGAACCGCTTCTGGCAGATGTATTTTGGCACGGGCATCGTGAAGACGGCCGAGGATTTCGGCTCGCAAGGCGATCCGCCCTCGCACCCCGAACTACTGGACTGGCTGGCGGCCGAGTTCATGGAGTCGGGCTGGAACGTGAAGGCGCTCCAACGGCTGATCGTGACCTCGGCCACCTACCGGCAGAGTTCAATTGTCCCGCCGGGCATGCACGAGCGCGATCCGGAGAACCGTCTTCTGGCCCGGGGTCCGCGCTTCCGCCTGCCCGCCGAGATGGTGCGCGACACGGCGCTGGCGGTCTCCGGATTGCTGAACGGCCGGATTGGCGGCGAATCAGTCCATCCCTATCAGCCCGCGGGCGTCTGGGAAGAGATCAGCTATGGCGATGTCTACTCGGCGCAGCAGTATGAGCAGGATCACGGCGACGCGCTCTACCGCCGGTCGATGTACACCTTCTGGAAGCGGACGGCGCCGCCCACTTCGCTGGCGGCCTTCGACGCTCCCGACCGTGAAAAATGCGTCGCCCGCCGCGCGCGCACGAACACGCCCTTGCAGGCTCTGGTGACGCTGAACGACCCGCAGTTCATCGAGGCAGCCCGTGCGCTGGCGGTCCGCGCCCGTCACGAGGCCGCCAATGATTCCGCGCGGCTGCGCCGCGCATTTCTGCTGGCCACCGCCCGGCCGCCCTCATCAAAGGAACTGGCCGTGCTCGTCTCCCTGTTGAAGGATCAGCGTGCGCATTACACGGCACAGCCCAACGAGGCCGCCGCGCTGGTGCATGTCGGCGAATCCAAGGCGCCCGCGGACACTCCCAAGCCCGAACTCGCCGCCTGGACCATGGTGGCCAGCACCATTTTGAATCTCGACGAAGTGGTGACCAAGGAGTAACATCATGGCCGATCGACCCCACGCGCATCCTCTCGACGACTCCTTCCGGCAGACGCTTTCACGGCGCTCGCTCTTCGGCCGGACGGCCACCGGCCTGGGTGCGGCCGCTCTTGGCTCCCTGATGAATCCCCAGGCGCAGGGCGCGCTCGCCGGGTTGCCGCACTTTGCTCCGAAGGCGAAACACGTCATCTTTCTGCACCAGTCCGGCGGGCCGAGTTCCATCGACCTGTTCGACTACAAGCCGCAACTGAAAAAGGTGCACGGCACGGAACTGCCAGATTCCATCCGGCGCGGCCAGCGCATCACGGGAATGACCAGCGGCCAGGACTCGTTCCCTTGCGCGGCGCCGCTGTTTGAATTCCACCGTGCCGGCAAGTCCGGCGCGATGCTCTCGGAGTTGTTGCCGCACACGGCCAAGGTGGTGGACGATCTCTGCATCGTGAACTCGGTGAACACCGACGCCATCAATCACGATCCGGCCATCACCTTCATCCAGACCGGCTTCCAGCAGCCCGGCCGTCCCTCCATCGGCTCCTGGGTGAGCTATGGCCTGGGCAGCGAGAACGAAAACCTGCCGGCCTTCGTCGTGCTGGTCAGCCAGACCTCTGGGTTGAATGTGGACCAGCCTCTGTTTTCGCGCCTCTGGTCGGCGGGCTTCCTGCCCTCCTCTTACCAGGGCGTGCAATTCCGCGCCGGCTCGGACCCCGTCCTGTATCTGAACGATCCGCCGGGCGTGGACCGCACCAATCGCCGGCGCATGCTGGACGCCGTCCAGAAACTGAACAAGCTGAAGGCCGAATCATTCGCCGATCCGGAGATCGAGACGCGCATCGGACAATATGAGATGGCCTACCGCATGCAGGCCTCGGTACCCGAACTGATGGACCTGTCCAAGGAATCGCAGGCCACCATCGACATGTACGGCCCCGATGCGCGCAAGCCCGGCAGCTATGCCTCCCACTGCCTGCTGGCCCGCCGTCTGGTGGAGCGAGGCGTCCGCTTCGTACAACTTTATAAGCGAGGCTGGGACCAGCACAACGACCTGCCGCGCGACCTTGCCCTACAAGCCCGCGCCACCGACCAGCCCTCGGCCGCCCTGATTCAGGATCTGAAACAGCGCGGCTTGCTCGATCAGACGCTCGTCGTTTGGGGCGGAGAATTCGGGCGCACCATTTACTGCCAGGGCAAGCTCACCTCCACCAACTATGGCCGCGACCACCACCCGCGATGCTTCACCATGTGGATGGCCGGAGGCGGCATCAAGGCGGGCGTGGTTCTCGGACGGACCGACGATTATTGCTACAACATAGAAGAGGATCCCGTGCACGTCCACGATATCCAGGCCACCCTGCTCCACTGCCTGGGCATCGACCACACGCGGCTGACATACAAGTTCCAGGGCCGCTGGTTCCGCTTAACCGACGTGCATGGAGAGCTGGTGAAAAAAGCTCTCGCGTAAACTCCCGGCCAAACCAGGGACGATGCCGGACCTTCTCCCGCCGGAGTCTGATGACGGGGTGTAGGGAACCGGTGATTGTGCCGATGGAGAAAGGATGCCGGCAAACCGCCAGGCCGGATTGTTGTCGCGCGTGAAACTAACGGTTTACATCCGAAGACTGGCGAAGGATCGCCGGGGGTCGGTGCTCGTGCTGGCCTCGATGATGCTGGTGCTTGCAGGCATGGCGCTGTCGGCGCTGTTCGATCTGTCACGTCTATACTTCGCCAGAAGTACGGCGCAACTGCGCGCCGACGCCGCGGCTCTGGCAGCCGTGGGCATGCTCGACGGCACGGTGGAAGGTCTGGAACGGGCGCGCGAAGCGGCGATGCAGGCCGCCAGGCTGGCCAGCCCGGACGGCAGCCCCGCGTCGGGCCTGCGCGTCGAGTTCGCTTCCGCGGCCCAGGGTGACTTTCAGGAGCGGCCCGCCTCGGCGGTTCATCAGCGCTTTACGCGCGTGGTGTGTACAACCTACGTCCCTTTTACGCTGCTGCGCACCTTTGTACCGCAACAACGTTCGCACGCCTGGGCCAGCGCGACGGCCACGCAGAACCGGCGGTCACAGTTTGAAGCGGGGTTATTCCCCTATGCCGTGCTGGCGCACTCCGAGTCTGGTCCGGATTTCGGATTGCGCCGCGGCGAACGCTATACGCTGCATTGGCCGGACACCCCCTCGCTGGCCGCCAGGAATGTCTGCCCGGGCGACGCAAGCCAGGAGATGATCGACCGCGCCACGGCGAATCAGATGAAAGGCGCGGGTTTCATCGAGATGGTCTCGGCAAGCAACATTCGCCGTGCGATTCTCACGGAATACCAGTCTTCGCTCAGGCGCATTGGGGATCCGCTGACCTTCCCCTCCGGAATACGGCATTTCGAGGCAGCGGCACTGGCCGAGCGCATCGGTCAGGACCGCGACTATGGCGCGGCCACCTACGATGAGTACGTTCTCCGGGGCGAGAGCAACGGCCGCCGCCTGGTGGCCGTTCCTATTCACAGCGGTTACCCCAACTACCGGATTCTCGATGTGGGCGGTTTCTTCCTACTGCCCGCCACCGAATACCACGAACAGGGCGACGATGCCTTCTGTGCTGAATACATTGGCGCTTACATGTTGGGGAGCGCGCGGCGCGGCGCGGGGGAAATGGGGTTCTATGCGACGGCTTTGGTGCGCTAATCCGTCCGCCGGGCGCGGCCCGTCGGGAGACCGTGGCAGCGCGTTGCTGGAGGCGGCGCTCGTGCTGGCCTTGCTGGCTCCTCTGGCCGTGCTGGCCGGACGCTATGCCTGGGGCGTCTACCAGGTGGACACACTGCATTCGTTGGTGGATGAGGCCGCCCGCTTTGGCGCCGCGGCGCCCTTGGGAGAAGGGGAAGAATCGTGGAGGCAGGCCGTCCGGCGGCAAGCCGTTTGCGGCAAGCCTGAGCCATGCGCGTCAGGCCGTCTGCCCGGACTCCGTGAATCGAACATTCGCGTGGAACTGGTGCGCGGGGCGGGCTCGCCTCCCATGGTGGAGGTGGCCGTGGAGGGGTTCACGCTGGCGACCCCAGCGGGCGGCAGAACCTTTCAAGGCAAGCCTTTAGCCCGGTTCCCCTACGCGGGTTCGCCGGCTGCTGAGCGATAGACGGCGCGGCGTGCGCCGCCCTGGCTTGCGGCGTATGGCCGGCGGAACTAGTAGATCGCGCGCGAGTAAGTTCCCGTCAGTTCATACGAGCCGGGGAACTTCCATTCCGGAGCCTCGAAGTAGGTCTCGGCGATGTAGGCCTGATCGCCATCCGTCATTTGAAGCAGCGTGGTGATCACGCTGGCGCGGCAGGTGCTGAGCTTCGCGTAGTCGATCGGCTGGATATTGCCATCGGCGCCGATCAAGCCTTGCGACGGACTGCCGAAATCGCTCGCCCGAAGAGAGGACTTGCCCATCACGATGCGCTGTGTGATCACCGGCTGATGATAGTTCGGACAGTTGGCGATGGTGAGCCCGGCGCCGGCGCACTCGGTCTGACCCATATAGAGGATCCTGGTGAGGACCACCACGCCCTTGCTCGCGTTCGGCGTGCTCACGTTCAGGCCGATATTTTCGCCCAGGCGCTGAATCACGTTCTGATTCGGTACCTTGCTGAAATCCACCTGGCGGACATACATGTGTCCAGCGTCGCGGCACACCTGGTTCACCTGGATGCTGCGCCCCAGCGTCAGGCCCACGTTTACCGTGCCCAGCAACAGCGGCACCAGAAATACCGAGACGAGGGCGAATTCCACGATTGAGTTGCCCCTGCGCCGCTTGTTGTGAATCCGCCTTCTCATCATCGTCTTGCTCCTTCTCGCCGGTCCCCTCCGGGCCGGCCGCACCCGCTTGCCTGGCCTCTCCCGCCGCTCAGCGGGGAGGCGGCGACGTTCCTCCCGGCAGGGACTCCATGCGGTCCGACGAACGCGCCGAGATATTCAGGGGCGTCGCCGTCCGCCACAGCGGCGCCATCCAGCCCCAGGAAAAGTCTTCCACCGACACCTCGACTATGTTGCCCGGGTTGTTCTCGGGCACTTCGGCGAACGTGGCCGGGTTGAAGTAACGAACGTGAATCTTGCCGTAGTTCGCACTTCCCTGCAACATGCCCATGGCCTGGCTTTGCACGATGTGCTTGATGGAATCGTCATGGCCGTAGCCGCCGAAGGTTTGATAGGTCACCGCGTAGCGCACGCCTTCGCGGACGGCGTGCATGAACGTGTTCTTGATAAAGATGGCGAAGCCGAAGTCCGTGATGGCAAACAGGATGGCGAACAGCGGCAGGATGACGAACGCCATCTCGAGAAATGCGTTGCCCCGTTGTTTCCGGCCCATGGCTCTCATCGTTGATCTCCGAATTTCCGATACCACTTGCGTCGCGGCAAGAGGACTCCGCACCTTCCACCCTACCCGCGACCATGTGGCGAGCCAATGAGGCGACCCGCTGGAATCGCCCCGGGTTGTCACTTAGTTCCTCCCGGTGATTCCCCCGAGCCCGCGGGTCCGGACAGGCTAGTCGATGCCGTCGAAGTATCCGGCCGCCAGTTCGGGCCGCAGCGACAGCGCCCGGCGCCAGCATTCGCCCGCTTCGGCCGTCTTGCCCTCGGCGGCCAGAAGATGGCCGAGATTCAGCAGCGCCTCGGGAAACACCGGTTGCTCCTTCAGCGCGTCGCAATAGACTCGAATGGCATCCTCGCGACGGCCCTTTTCCTCCAGCCAGCGCGCCACCTGGAAGGTGAGCCCCGCGCTGGGCACCCGAGACTGCGACAACCGTTTGCGGACTCCCACCACTACCTCGATCCGCCCGGCTCCGGCGGCGGCCAGCCCCAGTCCCTGCAATGCGCCCATATGTTCAGGCTGTGCGGCCAGCACAGCTTCAAACAACTGAATCGCTTCCGGATAACGGCCCAACCGGTGGCAGGCGATGGCCAGGTTCATGGCCCCCTCCCAACTGTCCGGCTCCAGTTCACGAAATCGCGCCAGGGCCTCGGCGGCGCCCGTCCACGCACCGCCGCTTAACCGGCAAAAGCCCAGCCGGAACCACGCCTCGGCATGCATGGCATCCACGGCCGTGATCTGTTCGTATGCGTTCGCCGCGGAAAAGGTTTCTCCCGACCGTTCCAGCAGCAGCCCCAGGTTCCAGAGGGCCGGAACGCAACCCGGCTCCACTTCCACGGCGCGTTCGTATAACGGGCGCGCCTCGGCCTCCCGTCCATTCATCTGCAGTACCGTCCCCAGGTTCAGCAGTGCGTCGGTGGAGTCCGGCCGCGCGTCCACCGCCCGCCGGAATGCCGCTTCGGCCTCCCCGCCTTCGCCCGTCTGCTGGTAGGCGATTCCCAGGTTGTACCAGGCTTCATAATGGTTGGGCCGCGCCTCCACCAGCCGCCGGCAGTGCCGCACCACGCTGCGCCAGTCGCCCACGGCCAGGGCAGCCGCCGCCAACCCTTCTTCAAGCGGCGCCAGCGCGGCCTCCACCATGGAGAGGATGTCCCCGTTCTCCCGGTCTTCCTCGCTGCCGCCGGGTGTTCCGGCTTCCTCCTCGGACGCGTCCGGTTCCCGGTCCTCTGGCCGCGTGGCCTGCCAGAGGTTCAGCATGGAGTCCACCGAATCCCGTTCCAGGATCCCCATGGTTTCGGCCTTGCCGCGCAGGGCCGGTTCATAGGAAGGCAGCAGCCTCAGACTTTCGTCGAAGGCGCGCAGCGCCGCCGCCGGCGAGCCCAATTCGAGCCGCGAATGGCCCAGCCCCGCCCAGCCTTCCCCCGATTGCGGGTCCAGTTCGAGCAACTGTTCCCACATGGCGGCGGCATCGGACCATTTCTCCCCGGCCATGCTTTCTCCGGCGAGCGCGGCAAACAACTGGACTGTCTTTTCCCCACCCCGCAGCCGCGAGCGTAGATCCTCGACCAGGGTTCCGGAGTCTCCGGAGCCCGAGTTGATCGGAATCACCTGGCGCATCGCCGCTTTCACGTCCCGCTCCTACCGTTCCTGTATTTACACCGGCCGCCACATCACAGCCCACTCCATTGATCGACCGTCGCGACAAACTCTGCAGGGGCCGGAGCAAAGAAAAGTTCGGCCGCCCGGTCGGCGCCACTGAGCCGCACGGCCGTCCGCAGCACCGGCACATGGGCGCGCCGAATGCGAACCGCCGCGGAGGGTACGGCCGGCAAGGGAGCGCCGGTTCCGCACAGCGTCATATTCTCCTCATCGGCCCGCAAGGGAAAGCCACAATCGCGCTCGTTGCCTTCCAATTCCATGAGCGAGTGCAGCCGGAGCGAAACCCCCAGTCGTCCCACCGCGCGGCCCGACGGAGCCTGCCGGATCTCCGGTTGCATCGCGTCGTGCGCCAGCGGGGGCGCCGGAGCCAGCGCCGCGGGCCGGTCGGCCGCATCCACGTCGAGCGTGACCATCCGGGCCACAGGAGGCTGCCGGTGCAGCACCACCAGCGGACGGCTTTCAGCCGTCACCATGCGCATGCCAAACCGCGGCAATACGATCCCGCCGGCGAATCCGCTCCCGGTCGCATAGATACCACCGCCCTCATATCCGGGTTGATGCCCCAGGACGTAGCCCGGCAACGACCCGGTGTCCGGCGTGAGGCCCGACCTCGCCAGGCTGCCGCCCAACCCCGCGCCTCTCGCCGCGCCCGAGGCTGGCAGTACGGGAGACATCGACGGACCAGACGCCATGTCCGGCGGCGCGGCGGCCACACGCGATGGAGCCGGGAACCGGTTGGCCTGCGGCAACGGCGCGGGACCCTGGATGCCCGCCGGTTGCGATGGGCTTTGCCCCGCGGCGGGACCGCCCGGTTTCGGCGCCACCGGAGGCGGCATCGCGCCCGCATGCGGCGCCGGCGCATCCGTCTCGCCCGGATTCCATTCGGCCATGACACGGCGGTGGGCGGCCTCATGCGCGCGGCTTACCAGCAACGGCACGGTGTCCTGCTCCACGGGCAGATTGGCGTGCTGCAGCAGCGGACGGCGCACCAGTTCACGCGTCGGATAGACGATATACGTCTTCGGATTGGGCCAGAAGCGGTCCGAGCCAAACAGCGCCTGGACAAAGTGGCTCTCGCAGTCGCGGGAGCCGGGACCGGCCATCTCGGCCAGCCAGGCCGGATCGGGCCCATCCTGCTCGCGAATGCGTTGGCGGACCCACTGGGCGAACGCCTGCCAGTCATGCGGCTCGACGGCCGGCACGCGGGGCGTCTCCATCATGCCCGGAAGTAGCGACGGCGTGGCCCGTACGACGAGAATGGTCATCAGATCGCCCGCCACCGGACGCACCTGGTCCACCGTACCGGGGATGCGTGCGCCGTCGATCTTCAACATCCCGCCTATGCCCGCGTCCAACTTGCTTACAGGCAGCGCCAGTTGAGAACCGTTCACCTGCTCCAGTTCCACGTCCTGCTCCTGGCGAGGAGTTCGCGGCCCATGGGCGAGTTGGCCTGTCAGCACGAAAGATGCAGGCGGACGGGCGCCGCGGCGCTCCACCATGACGGTTTCCCCTTCGGGCTCGGGCGCGGCAGCCTGGGGCGTGGCGCCGGTTGCCGGAGCGGCGGTTGCCTGGGCTTCCGGCGTGGCGGCATGAGGTGCGAGCGGGCTGGCTGCCGGTATGGGCCGCGGCGCCTTCGCGGTGGCGGAATCGGGCGGCGCGGCTTCCCGGACCAGGGTCTCCCGCTCAACGGTCTCCCGTTCCGGGACCAACGGCTGCGTGGCAGGCGCCGGAATTGTTTCAGGTTCGTCCTGCGCGGCCATCATCCGCGTATTGAACCGCATCGGAGCCCTCGCCACGGGGGGCGATTGTACCGGGCTGGCCTCCATCAAGCGGTTGAGCGCCGCGTCGGGGTTCGCATTACGCGCGGCGGCGGGGCGCTGCCTGGTTCGCGCCAAGGCCATGCTCGTCACCGGCGGCGTACCGGCTGGCGGCGTGGCGGCGCGCGGGTTCGCCGGGCTCTTTCCGGCCGGGGGCTCCTGCGCGGGTAGAGGTGCTTCGCGGACCGGCGCTGCCAAGGGCGCGGCCTCAGGCTGGACGGAGCGCGGGAGCGGATTCGCCGGAGGGGGAGGCTGCGAAAGGCCAAGGATTGAACCTGCCGGTTTCGCGCCCAGGCCCGGTACGCTGGCAGGCTTCGGTTTGCCTGCCTCCTGCAACCGTCCCAGTGCCGCGTCGCCATGCGAACGGTAAAACTCGTCGCGATGATCGCTGCCGCAGAACTCCTGCCGCGACATCCTCTTCACCAGGCTGAGGCGAGCCCCGCAGTGCTTGCAGCACCCGTCGTTTACGTGTTGTTCCGGCTGTTCAGGCATCGAAATGGGCGGAGCCCCAAGCCGCTTCCGGCTCCGTAGATCGATTGTACGGAGAGACTGGCGTCAAACCCATCGAAGATACGTTGTGAACAGAGGCCGGAAGATACCGCAGCGCCGCCACGGGAACGCCTGAAACCGGACTCCGGTTTACCTCAGATACCTGTCACGAGCTAGGTACGAATGAAGGGGGTCTTCGAGGATTCCCCCGATGGACCGTCATCGGGAGAACGCCTCAGCAGCCAGAGCGCCACGCCGAACAGTCCCAACGCCACCCACTGGGCCACGGTCAGCGGTCCGCCAAACGGTGGCAACGATTCATGAGCCCGGAAGAATTCGACGAGGAACCGCTCCGCACCGGCTCCAATCAGGTACACCGCGAACACCTGTCCTGGCGCCAGGCCTCCGCGCATGCGCCGGGCGTAGAGGAACCACAGGATGACGAACAACACCAGTTGTCCAAACGATTCATAGAGTTGCGTCGGATGCAGGGGGATGTCCAGCGGCACGCCGGTAAGCTCGGCGGCGTCGCGGCTGCGGAAGGTGACGGCCCAGGCGCGGTCGCAGCGGTCGCCCCAGCAGCAGCCGGCGGCAAAGCAGCCCAGCCGCCCGATGGCGTGGCCCAGGGCTATGCCGGGAGCAAAGGCGTCCAATGTCGGCAGCATTGGAAGCTTCTTTCGGTGCAGCGTCCAGCCTGCCACGGCGACCGCGGCGATCAGACCGCCGAAGAAGACGCCGCCCGATTGCAGAGTAGCCAGCGAAAACAGCTCCGACGGACGGTTCAGGTAGACTCTGGCATCCTGCAGGACCATCCATAGCTTGGCGCCGAGCAGCCCGGCGATGGCGGCATTGATGCCCAGGCCCGTGACGTCGTCGGCATTCAGCCCGGCGCGGCGCGCCAGCCTTCCGGTGAGCGTGACGGCCACAAGGAAGGCCACGGCCACCAGCACGCCGTAGGCGGGCAGGAAGAAACCGGAGGGCAGGGAGATCAGCTTGGGAAACACGTCAGCTCCGCTTTTCCACGCCAACCCGGCGGGGACTCCACATCTCCCACAGCAGCCAAAGAGCGCCGATGGTTATGGCCGAATCGGCTACGTTGAAGGCCGGCCAGGACCAGCCGCCGAGGTGAAAGTCCAGGAAGTCCACCACATAGCCATGCTGAACACGGTCCCACAGGTTGCCCATGGCGCCGCCCAGGACAAGAAAGAGCGGCATGGGAACGGCGTCGCCCGTATCGCGCCAGGCGCGCAGCGTGAGTTGCACGAGGAAGGCGAGCACGGCGATGCTGACGGCGATCAGCAACAGACGCGTGGCGTGTGTGGCGCCGTCGTTCAGCAGGCCGAAGGCCATGCCCCGGTTCTGGGAGTGGACCAGGTCGAAAAAACCGGGCACGATGGTGCGGCTGCTCCACAGTTCCATGGACGAAGCCACGCAGAGCTTGGACACGCGGTCGGCGGCCACGACGGACAGCGCCGCCAGAGGTCCCCACCAGCGCCGCCAGAGGCTGGAAGGCAGGCTCACGCGGGAGAGACCTCGCCGCCCCAACCCTCCTCCACCGCCTGCGCGCAGGCGCCGCATACGGTGGGCAGCGCGGGCTCGCGGCCCACGTCCATCGTGTATTTCCAGCAGCGCTCGCACTTCACGCCTTCGGCCTTATGGATCTCCACGGACAACTCGGCTTCGGAGCGGCCCAGCAGATCCACCTGCGAAGTGATGAACAGCGAGGGCAGTTCGGCCTCGAATTCCTCCAGCAGCGGCAGCAGGTCCGCGCCGGCCCGCAGCACCACCCTGGCTTCCAGGCTGGCCTTGATGAACTTGTCGGCGCGGGCGATTTCCAGCGGCTTCAACACGGCTTCGCGCACCGTCATCAGGCGTTCATACTGGGCCGCCAGGGCGCGCCCGGCCTCGTCCATCCCCTGGCTCACCTCGCCTGGCGCGGGGAACAGCGCCATGTGGACGCTTTCGGGGTCGTCCGGCAGCCGCCGCATGTAACCCCAGACCTCGTCGCTGGTGAAGCTCATCAAGGGAGCCAGCAGGCGCGCCAGAGCATGTTGCACGCGATACAGCGCCGTCTGCGCGCCCCGGCGGGCCATCGAACGGGGAGCGCTCGTGTAGAGGCGGTCCTTCAGGATGTCGAAATAAAGCGCGCTCAACTCCACAGTGGCGAAGTTGTACAGCGCCTGGTACACACGGTGGAAGGCGTACTCGTCATAGTGCTTGCGGCACTGCTCCACGAGCGCCTCGGCGCGGGTGAGAATCCACTGGTCGATGCCCGGCAGTTCCGTGACGGGCACGGCATCGGCCACGGGGTCGAAATCATGCAGGTTGCCGAGCGCGTACCGGAAGGTATTGCGCAGCTTGCGGTAAGCCTCGCTGAGCCTTGTCAGGGTGGTTTCGGTCAGCTTCACATCCACCCAGAACTCGACGCTGGACACCCACAGGCGTAGCACTTCGGCGCCATACTTCGAGATGATCTCCTGCGGCTCGATGACATTGCCGAGCGATTTCGACATGGCGCGGCCCTCGCCGTCGAGCGTCCAGCCGCTGGTGGCCGCGCCGCGGTAGGGCGAGCCGCCCTTCAACGCCACGCCGATCAGCAACGAACTTTGAAACCATCCCCTGTACTGGTCGCCTCCTTCGAGATAGAAGTCGCTGGGCCATTCCAGGCCGTAGCGCTCGTTCAGCACGGCGAGGTGGCTGGAGCCCGAGTCGAACCAGACGTCGAGAATGTCGTTTTCCTTGGTAAACTCCGCGCCGCCGCATTGGACGCACTTCGTCCCAGCGGGCAGAAGGTCCTTCGCTTCGCGCGCGTACCAGACGTCGGCCGTGTGCTCCTCGAACAGATCGACAACCTGGTGAAGGATCTTCGCATCCGTCAGTTTTTCGCCGCATCCGGCGCAGGAGAAGACAACGATGGGGACGCCCCAGACGCGCTGGCGCGAGATGCACCAGTCCGGGCGCGTGGACACCATGTTGCCGATGCGGTCCTCGCCCCATCCGGGAAGCCACTTCACGCCGCGAATCGCCTGCATGGCGCGTTCCCGGTAGCCGTCGTGGTCCATTGCGATGAACCACTGCTCGGTACCGCGGAAGATGGTCGGCCTGTGGCAGCGCCAGCAGTGAGGATAGCTGTGCTCGATGACCTTCTGGCCCAGCAACGCCCCGGCCCGGCCCAGAATCTCGATGACGGCCGGGTTCGCCTCCCACACGGTCTTGCCGAGGAGTTCCTCCGGCAGGTCGCCTTCGACGCCGCCCACCTGAAAGAGGCGTCCGGAGGGATCCACCGGGCAGTACACCGGCAGACCGTATTGCAACCCCACGACGTAGTCATCATGACCGTGGCCCGGCGCGGTGTGCACGGCGCCTGTGCCTGCTTCCAGCGTCACATGACCGCCGAGAATCCCTTTTGAGTCACGTTCCAGGAAAGGATGGCGGAAGACCGCCCCTTCCAGTTTCTCGCCGGCGAAGCGGGCCAGCACCTTCGGTTCGGCCCAACCCAGCGCGCTGGCCGTGGCCGCCAGCAAACCGGAGGCGACCAGGTAGACCTCGCCGTTCACCTCCACGGCGCAGTACTCGAACTTCGGATGGAAGGCAATGGCGAGGTTCGCCGGGATGGTCCAGGGCGTTGTCGTCCAGATCACGCCGTGGACGGTGCGGCCCTGGAGAGCCGGATCGATGGCCGCGGCATCGGAAGTCAACCGGAAGCGCACCCAGATGGACGGGCTCTGGTGATTTTCATATTCGACTTCGGCTTCGGCCAGCGCCGTGCGGTCGCGCATGCACCAGTTCACGGGCTTCAGGCCCTTATAAACGTAGCCGCGGTCAAGAAAATCGACGAAGGCGCGCGCGATGGCGGCCTGATACCTGGCCTCCATCGTGAGGTAGGAGTTCTTCCAATCGCCGAGCACGCCCAGGCGGATGAAATCCTTCCTTTGCAGGTCAACGTATTTTCCGGCGTATTTACGGCATTCCTGGCGGATCTCCACCGCCGTCATGGAAGCCTTCTTCTTGCCCAGTTCGCTATCGACCTTGATTTCGATCGGCAGCCCGTGACAATCCCAACCTGGCACGTACGGCGCATCGAAGCCGGCCATGGTGCGTGACTTCACCACGAAGTCCTTCAGGATTTTGTTAAACGCATGGCCCAGGTGGATGTTGCCGTTGGCATAGGGCGGCCCGTCGTGGAGCACGAAGCGGGGGCGGCCGGCGCGGGCCTGGCGAATCCGGCCGTAGAGGTCCATCGCCTCCCAATGCGCCAGGGCCTTTGGCTCGGCCTGCGGAAGGTTGGCCTTCATCGGGAACCCGGTTTGCGGCAGGTTCACCGTCTTCTTCAAATCGACTGTCGAAAGGTCCATGGGGTTCGCAAGCCCGGCGCGGTTGCCGGGCAATCGGTGTGGATGATTCCATGGTAACGGATGGGCGCTGCCGGCGTTCCATCCCGCGTCCGGCGGGGCGCGCCGGATTACCGGTTCGCGCGAATCGGACCGCCGCTCGCCACCGAAGCCAGACGCCGCATCCGCGCGGCATCCAGCGGGCGGCCGAATACCGCCACGCCGCCGAGGTACCCGGTCATCCCCACGCTGCGTCCGCTGTGAATCACGCGGCCGATGGTGAACGGACCGCCACCGGCGGCGCCGGGCGGCGAGAACAGGTCGTGGCCGAACCAGAACGGGTTCACCCGCAGGCTCGCCAGTTCCCGCTTCTCCACCTCGCGCCAGCGCCCGCGCCGGTCGCGGCCGAGCGTCACGCGGACCTTCGTGTAGGCAAAGCGGTGCAACTCCACACGCCGCGACGCGTCCTCCGAAATGAGCGTGCGTTCCAACGGCTTGCCTTCAGGCGGCGCGTAGAACTGATCGCGCGGAAAGCCGGGGTCCTCCTCCGGTTGCAGGCCCGGCACAGCCGCCAGTTGCGCTTGCAGCCAGCCACGCGCCGGCCATTGGAAGAACGGATGCCGCTCCGGCGCGTCGATCCAGTACTCCTCCGCTTCTCCGTTCAGGTAGGAGGTGACGGTGTTCCGCTTGTTGTCGAAGGAGAACGCCGCCACATCCCACCCGCCTGTCAACTGCCGGCGGGTGACGGAGAGGTTGCGAGCGTATTTGTCTCCGAACGACTTGCCGCCGTTCTCGCTCACATGAGCCGCCACGGCGCCATTGTTCGCCGCCAGACCGGCGAACAGAGCATACTGGCGCCGTCCCATCTCCACTCGCCGGGCCAGGCCCGCCGCGCCTTGCAGGTCGGTGCCTTCGTGCCAGATGCCCGCGATGGCGTGATTGCCGCCCTCGCGGCGCAGCCACACCACCAGGGAAACGCTCCGCCCCGGCCCCTTCACGTCGATGCCGGAATCGTGCAGCCGCTCGCGCGGAACCAGCAGCACGGGCCGGAAGGAGGCATCGCGTTCGTCGCGGATTCGCACCGCCTGCCCGAACGGACCTTCGCCCAGCAGCGGAAAATCGCCGTACGTGGCGGCGCGGCCCTGGCCCCAGTAATCGAGTACATAGTTCACGGCATCCAGACGCAGGTCGGCGGCTTCCCCCCTGGCCTTGTAGGCGTCGAACCGTCCGCCGTCGCGCTTCACGAAATCCCACAAAGCGATGAACCCCGGCGTCTTGGTTACCGCCTCCACGCGCCGTTCGTACTCTCCCGCCGCCAGCGGACACACGGCGGCCAGCCACAACCAGCAAATCGAGCGAGTCATCCTTCCGCGCCGTCTTTCCGGCGCAGCGCTTCCCGGCCCGCGCGCAGCAGTTCCACGATGCGGTCCACATCGAACACGCAGCCGCCCCACGGCCCGCCGCTGGCATCCTGCAACGCCGCCCACAGCCGCGTATCGCCGGGCAGCATCTCATCGGCCCGCAAATCGTCCCGAGGAGGCCGCGAGGCGAACTCCTGCGCATCGCCCGCATAATCGATCGACGCCTCCAGCGTGTTGCGGTCGATCCTGATCTCGACCGGATCGCCGTCGCGCAGCTTGCCGATGGGACCGCCCGCCAGCGCCTCGGGCGAGACATGGCCGACGCAAGCCCCCGTTGAAACGCCGCTGAACCGCGCGTCGGTGATCAGTGCCACCTGTTTGCCAAACGGCAGATGCTTCAACGCCGCCGTGATTTGATAGGTCTCCTCCATGCCCGAACCAAGCGGTCCGCGGCACATCAGCACCACCACGTCGCCCGCTTTCACCGCGCCGGGACCGGTGCTCTTGATGGCGGCGATGGCCGCCTTCTCCGTGGTGAACACGCGCGCCGGACCGCGCTTGCGATAGACGCCATCGGCGTCCACCACGGCCGGATCGATCGCCGTTGCCTTCACCACGCTGCCCTCGGGCGCGAGATTGCCCACCGGGAAACACACTGTCGAAGTGAGTCCGGCGCGCCGGGCCGCGTCCGGATTCATGATCACCACATCCGGATCGATGCCGTCGCGCTCCCGCAGTTGCCGCCGCAGTGCAACCCTGCGCTCGCTCTGCTCCCACCAGTCCAGAGCCGCGCCCAGCGTCACTCCGGCGACGGTCAGCGCGTCCAACTCGAGCAGGCCCAAGCGCCGCAGGTGCAGCATGACCTCAGGCACGCCGCCCGCCAGGAAGACTTGCGCCGTGATGTACCCCCGCGGACCGTTCGGCAGCACGTCCACCAGACGCGGCGCCTGCCGGTTCACTCGCGTCCAATCGGCCACCGCCGGCCGGCGCAGTCCAGCCGCGTGAGCCGTGGCCGGCAGATGCAGAATCAGGTTGGTCGAGCCGCCGAACGCGGCGTGGACCACCATTGCGTTATGCACGGACTTCTCCGTCAGCACCTTCCGCATCGTCCACCCGTTCCGCGCCAGAGCCAGCACCGCGCGGGCCGAACGCCGCGCCATATCGAGCCAGATGGGCAGCCCCGAGGGCGCCAGCGCCGCGTGCGGAAGCGTCATGCCCAATGCCTCGGCCACCACCTGCGAGGTGGCCGCCGTACCCAGGAACTGGCAGCCGCCGCCCGGCGAAGCGCACGAACGGCAGCCCATTTCGGCGGCGTAATCGAGTGTGATTTCACCATGCGCGAAGCGGGCGCCCAGTGATTGCACCTTGCCGGCGTCCTCGCCATCGTCGGGTCCTAACGTGACGCCGCCCGGCATCAGCACGCACGGCAGACCAGGCGTGCCGGCCAGCGCCATCATCATCGCCGGCAGCCCCTTGTCGCACGTCGCCGCGCCCAGCACGGCGGTGCGCGTAGGCAGCGACCGGATCAGCCGCCGGAAAACCTGCGCCGCGTCGTTCCGGTAGGGCAGCGAATCGAACATGCCCGGCGTACCTTGCGTGCGTCCATCGCAGGGATCCGTGCAGGCGCCGGCGAAGGGCACGCCGCGCTCCGCGCTCACCTCGCGCGCCGCCTCCTCCACCAGCAAACCCACTTCCCAGTGACCCGTGTGATACCCAAGCGCCACGGGCCGCCCGTCGGGCGCGCGCACGCCGCCGTGCGTGGAGAGAATCAGCACTTCCGGCCCGCCCAACAACGCCGGATTCCATCCCATGCCCACATCCTGGGTCCAGCCGAACAGATCGCCCGAAGGCCCGTGAATCAGCATCTCCGGAGTGACGGGCAGCGAGCCCGCCGGGCCTGCCTGCCGTGTGCGGACGTCGAACAGAGACGAATCGCCGGAATCGAAAATCGCGTTGCTCATCACGGTTAGTCTACGGGAGCGGCGGCCTGTCGCGCCGCTCCACTATCATGGTCCCGGCACAGGAGGCCTTCATGACGCTTACTCGCAGAGACTTCACGCGCGCGGCGGCCGCGATTCCCCTGGCGGCGCACGCGGCCAAGCCCAACTCCACCATCCACGGCGTCAACATCGGCGTCATCACCTATAGCTTCCGCTCCCTGCCCGGCGCCAACAGCGCGGAAGAGACGCTGAAATACTGCGTGGAGTGCGGCGTGAGCGGCATCGAGCTAATGAGCGGAGTCGCTGAAGTTTATGCCGGCGGGCCGCAACCGCCGCCCCGTCCCGCTGGCCCTGCCATGGCCAAGGGCGGCCAGAAGACGGCGCCCACGCCCGCGATGATCGAGGCCCGCCGCAAAGCCGCCGAAGCGCTGTCGCAGTGGCGCGTCTCGGCCTCCATGGACAGATTCAAAGCGTTCCGCAAGATGTACAACGACGCCGGCGTGCGCATTTACGCCTTCAAACTGCCGCCCACCCTGGAGATGCCCGACGCCGAGTATGAGTACATCTGGAACGTCGCCGAAACGCTTGGCGCCAACCATCTCACGATGGAGCTGCCCGCCAACGGCCGTCTGCTGGAACGCGTGGCCGTCTTCGCCGCCAAACGGAAAATTCCCATCGCCTTCCACACGCACGGGCAGGGCGGTTCATCCATGTTCGACAAGGTGCTGGCCGCTTCGCCCTACACGGCGCTAAACCTCGACGTGGGCCACTACTTCGGCGTCACCGGCGAATCGCCCGTGCCCATCATCGAGAAGTACCATGCGCGCATCGCCAGCCTGCATTTGAAGGACCGCCAGGCGCCCGAGGCCGGACGCGGCGGCGCCAACGTGCCGTGGGGGCAGGGCGCCACGCCGCTGAAGGAGATCCTGCGAACCATGCGTCGCGAGGGGTACAAGTTCCCGGGCAGCATCGAGTACGAATACGAAACGCCCGCCGGTTCCAGCGTGCTCGACGAAGTGAAGAAGTGCGTGGCGTATTGCCGCGCCGCACTCGCCTGAAGCCAGCCGTTACTGGTGCGTCGCGGGCCGTTTCGGAGGCCGCAGCAGTTCCTCGGGAAAATCGGCGGCGTGCGACCCCTTCGGGTTGCGCAGGTTCTGGGAGTTGCCCCGGTCCGGCCAAATTGGCATCTGCATGCCGCCGGTTTTCTCCAGCACGTCGAAGAGGCGCGCACGCATCCGTTGAATCACCGGCTGGTGCGCCTCGCTGTAAATGAGGTTGTGCGATTCGAGCGGATCCTCCCGCAGATCGTACAACTCGTCGGAATCCCAGATGCCGTGATAGCGGATGAACTTGTAGCGGTCGCCGCGCAGGGCGTGCATGGTCGGAGTTTGCGGGAAGTTGCGCTCCCAGTAGTACTCGTAGAGCAGTTCCTTCCGCCAGTTGGCCGCAGGTTTGCCGGCCGCCAGCGGCAGCCAGTTCTGGCCGTCGCCATCGGCGGGCGCCTGCAAGCCCATGGCGCCCATCACGGTCGGCATGATGTCGATGTTGGCCACCACCTCCCGCGCCGTGCGTCCGCCTTCAAACAGTTCCGGGCAGCGCGCCAGCAAGGGCACGCGCATCGACTCCTCGTAGGCCGTGCGTTTGTCGATCAGCCCATGCTCGCCGAAGGCGAAGCCGTTGTCGCCCATGTAGATCACCAGCGTCGAATCCAACTCGCCGCGCGCCTTCAGAGCGTCGAACACGCGGCCGATGCTGTCGTCCACCGAGCACAGCGCTTCGGCGTACTGCTTATAGAAATGCGCGATGTCCAGCGACGAATGATACGGATATTCGACGCCGTGCCAGGAGTTGCGCTGGTTGCGAACCCACATCGGCCGCCCGCGCGCCATCTCTCCACCAGCCGCCATCGTCGCCGGATATTTGAACTCCTTGTCCGCGTACCTCCCCTTGTGGCGCGCCGCCACGTCGAAGTTCGCGTGCACGGCCTTGTGAGACAGGTAGAGGAAATAGGGCTGGTCCTTCTTCCGCCCGTTGATCCACTCCAGCGCGTAATCGGTAAGCTCGTCGGTGATGTAGCCCTTTTGCGGCACCTTCTTCCCATCCACGTTCAAACCGTTGGGTGTGGGCAAATAGGTGCCCTGCCCGCGGAAGCTCACCCAACGGTCGAAGCCCGGCTGCGGCGCGTCGCTCTCGCCGCCCATGTGCCACTTGCCAATGAAGGCCGTCGCGTAGCCCGCCTTTTGCAGGTGCTGGGGAAACATCACCGTACCCGGCGGAATGGGCGTATTGTTGTCGATAATGCGGTGGCGGTGGGCGTACTTGCCCGTCAACACCGAGGCCCGGCTGGGGCTGCAGAGAGCCGTCGTCACGAAGGCGTTCGGGAAGTGGCAACCCTCGCGCGCCATGCGGTCCATCTGCGGCGTCTCCAGCCACTCCTGGCCCTTCAGGAACCCCATCGCGTCGTAGCGATGGTCGTCGGCAAGGATGAAAATAACGTTGCGCGGCTTGCCTCCCGTCCGCGACGTTTGCGCCGTTTGGGCCAGCGACGTGGCGGCGCCGGCGGCCAGGCCGCCCAGCAGGCTTCTACGTTTCATGAGCGTGCATCCCTTCTTGTTCCATCCGAAGGGATCGTATCACCTCGCGCCCCGGCGCTTACCGGCTAAAGACTCACCACCGGCTTGCCGTGTTCGTCCACGTGCGGATACGGCCCGCCCCGGCGGAACCGGTCGAGAATGAAATCGTCGTACTGCGGCGTAGGCTCGAAGTACCCGCCTTTGCGAATGTGCTCCTTCACGCGGGCCTCATCCAGTTCAATGCCCAGCCCCGGCGAGTCCGGCACGGCGATGAAGCCGCGGTTCACGATGGGCTTCGGCGCGCCGCTCACCAGGCTGTCCCACCAGGGAATATCCACGGCGTGATTCTCCATGGCCAGCATGTCTTTCAACGTCGCCGCCATGTGCACGCTGGCCAGGCAGCCCACGGGGGAACCGGCGAAGTGGATGGCCGTCCGCACGCCGTGCATCTCCGCGTAGTCGGCAATCCGCTTGGTTTCGCGGATGGCGCCGGAAGTGAGCGGATCGGGATGGATGATGTCCACGGCGCGATGGTCGATCAGGTCCTTGAACCCTTCCTCCAGTCCGAACAGGCTCTCTCCGGTGGCGATCGGCGTGACCGTGGAATTTGTCAACTCGCGATAGGCCCGCCAGTTCCGCGGCGCGTCGCCCCCCGGCCCCAGGTGGCCCACCTGGATCATGTCCTCGGCCCAGGCGAGGTCGAAGCGTTCAAAGGCGCGTGCATAGCGGATGCTGTCGTTCAGATCGAGCGGTCCAAAATGGTCGGTGGCCAGGGGTGCTTCAAAGCCGATGGCGTCGCGCACGGCCTGCACATACTCGCACAGATAACCCAACCCTTTTTCCGTCGCCGTGCCGCGCGTATTCACGGCTCCGGGCCGTTTGGCCACCAACCGCGTGCCCAGGTCCATCTTGAAATAGGTGAACCCCATCTCCTTGCGCTTCTTCAACCGATCGGCGAACACCGCTGGATCCTCGCTCTGGTCGGTATCGCAGTAGATGCGAATCCGGTCGCGGTACTTGGAGCCAACCAGCCGCCACGCCGGAACGCCGTAAACCTTCCCGGCGATATCGTGCAGCGCCATGTCCAACGCGCTGTATCCGCCGCCCAGCCGCTGCTGGCCGGCGAAGTTGCGCACGCTGTCCAGAACGGGCTCAATGGCCAGGGGGTTCTTTCCCACGATGTGCGGCTTCAGCACCAGAGCCGTGCCTTCCCGGCCGGCGTCGCGCACTTCACCAAGCCCGTACACACCCTGGTTCGTGTCGATGCGGATCACCGGATAGTCATAGTTCGAGGCGATCAGCACCGAGCGCATGTCGGTGATTTTCAGTTGGCTCGGGGCCGAGTTCCGGTTCACGCCGGCGTTTGCCTGAGCGGACGAGACGCCCTTCGTCCACTGGAACAACCCGGCGAAGGCGGCCGTTCGGGCCAGGAAGAGTCTGCGCTTGAGCGCGCGCGGATGAGTTGTGGAGAGCAAGGTCCACCTCCTTGCCCCAATACACTACGCCTTTCCAACTCCGTTGGCGATGGCCGCGGCGCGAAACCTAGCGGAAGGCCACTTCCCAGGGCTTCTTCTCGCGCTTTTCGTCGCGGCCTTCCAAACGGTCGTACAGGTGCAGTTTGTTCACCGTGCCCAACCCTTCGTTGTACAGGCTGGTCAATCCGAATACCGCGCGCAGATCCTCGGTGAAGGCATGGAACGCTTTCAGTTGAACGGCCGTCGCCGGGTAGCGTTTGCCCGCCGCGTTCTGCCATCCGGACTGATAGCCAAGCTCCACCAGGGACAGGATTTCGCCTCCGGTCACGGCGCCCGCCTGAACGAACTCGGGTTGGCCGCCGGAGTTCTCGCGCACGTCGGCGGCGATGCCGTCACGGCTTACGCGCGTTGCGCCTTGCGCTCCGGAAGACACGGAGAAGCCCGCTCCGCGAGCCTGGTCGAGGCGCTCTGAAAAGCTGGGCACATGAGGTTTCTCTCGGCGGAAGAACATGGTTCGACTTCCATTATAATTCGCAGATACCCTCCATGGCCCGCTACATTCTCTCCCTCGACGAAGGCACCACCAGCGCCCGCGCCGCGCTTTACGACCGCGAAGGCCGCCGCGTGGCCATGGAAGCCAACCCTATCGAATGCAACTACCCGCGGGCGGGTTGGGTGGAACAGGGCGCGCTCGGCATTTGGGAACAGCAGCTTGACGCCGCCCGCCGCACGCTGCGGCGCGCAGGCGTGGACGCCCGGGACGTGGACGCCATCGGCATCACGAACCAGCGCGAAACCACCGTCGTGTGGGATCGCACCACCGGCGAACCCATCGCGCCCGCCATTGTCTGGCAATGCCGCCGCACGGCTGGATTCTGCCAGGAACTGGCCCAGCGGGCCGGGTCGATGATTACCGCCAAAACCGGCCTCGTCGTGGACGCCTACTTCTCCGCGAGCAAGATCCGCTGGATTCTCGATCACGTTCCCGGCGCGCGCGGGCGTGCCCAGGCGGGCGATCTCCTGTTCGGCAACATCGACACATGGCTGATCTGGAAGCTGACCGGCGGAGCCTCGCACGTCACCGACGTCTCCAACGCTTCGCGCACCATGCTGATGAACATCGCCACGGGCGAATGGGACGGCGAACTGCTTGCCCTGTTCGACATTCCGCGGGCATTGCTGCCGCGCATCGTGCCATCGAGCACGGTGGCGGGCATGGCGGCCGCATCCCACCTGGGCGCGGAAATCCCCATCGCCGGCATCGCGGGCGACCAGCAGGCGGCCCTCTTCGGACAGGCCTGCTTCCGCCCGGGCCTTTCCAAAAACACCTACGGCACGGGATGCTTCGCGCTGCTCCACACGGGGACGCACCAACCCGTCTCGGCCCATCAACTGCTGTCCACCCGAGCCGCGCAAACCGGCGCCCAGGCGCAGTACGCCATCGAAGGCGCCGTCTTCATCGCGGGCGCCGCCGTGCAATGGCTGCGCGACGGCCTCGGGCTGCTCTCCACGGCCGCTGAAAGCGAGGCCGTGGCGCTCTCCGTGCCCGACTCGGCCGGCGTCTATCTGGTACCTGCCTTCACCGGGCTTGGCGCGCCCCATTGGGACGGCCATGCCCGCGGACTCATCAGCGGCCTGACGCGCGGCGCCACGCGCGCGCACATCGTCCGCGCCGCCCTGGAAAGCATCGCCTACCAAACGCGGGAACTGGTGGAGGCGATGGAAGCCGACTCGGGCCAGGAGCTCACCGAACTCCGCGTGGACGGCGGCGCCACGGCCAACCAGTTCCTCATGCAGTTTCAGGCCGACCTGCTCGACAAACCCATCGTCCGCCCCACCGATATTGAAACCACGGCCCTCGGCGCGGCTTATCTCGCCGGACTCGCCACCGGCTTCTGGAGCGGCACCGGAGAACTCGAACAGTTCTGGCGCGCCGAGCGGGTTTTCACGCCCTCGATGGATTCCGGCACGCGCGAGCGGCTTTTCTCCGGCTGGAAGGACGCCGTCCGCCGATGCCGCGGTTAGCCCGCATTACCGCCGGCACGCTCGCCCTGCTCGCTCTTTCACTAGGCCAGACCGGCACTCCGGCATCTTCATCCGCGGCTTCGGACCGCGACACGCTGGACCGTTTCCGCAACCTCGGCAAGGCCTTCTTCGAGAACCCCACCACGCATGAGCAGGCCGTGGCGGAGTTCCGCAAGGCGGCCGCGCATCCGCTGTCCACCGTGGCCGACCGCGTCAACCTTGGCGCCGCCCTGCTCGCCGCCGGACACAACGCCGAGGGCATCGCCGTGCTGGAACGGGCGCAGGCGCTCGACGCCACGCTTCCCCACACATGGTTCAACCTCGGCATTCAATACAAAAAGGCAGGCGACCACGAACGCGCCCAAGTACAACTCGAACAGATGGCGCGCCTTGTGCCCGACGAACCCATCACGCACTACAACCTCGGTGCGCTCTACAAACTCGCCGGACGGATTGGGGACGCACGCCGCGAATTCGAGCGCGCCGCCGCGCTGGCCCCGCACCTGGCCGCGCCGCACTTCCAACTCTTCAACCTGCTGCGCCAGACCGGCGACACCGAGGGTTCGCGACGCCGCCTTGCTCTTTTTCAACAGGCCAAGCGGGACGCCGAAGCCGCGCCCGCGCCCGAGGACATGGAATGGAGCTTCTACTCCGAGGTGATCGACGACCGTCCGGCGGCCCCGCCGCCCGCCTTCCCCGCCCCGCTCAGCGAAGCCCTGGGCGACTTCAACAACGATGGCCTTCAGGACAAACTCGTCTTTCGCGGCGGCGCCCCCGTGCTGCTCCGCGCCCAGGGCAGGCGTTTCGCCGAACAGCCTCTGCCCGCACCCCAGGGCGTCTATCGGGCCGCCGTCTGGCTCGACTACGACCATGACTACGATCTCGACCTCTTCCTCCTCGGCCCCCGCTCCGTTTTGCTTCGCAATCGCATGGAGGCCGGTTTCGAGGATGCGACCGCCGGGTTCCCCTTCAGCACCGGCGACGCGCAATCCGGCGTGGCGTTCCGTTATGTCCCCGATACGCGCGGCATGGATCTGCTGGTTCACTACGCCGGCCGCTCCAGCGTGCTCTACCGCGACCGCCTTGGCGGCCGGTACGAGGCCACGCCCGCACCCGGTTTCCCTACGGTTTCCGCCGCGCCCAAACCGGCTGGTGACACCTGGGTGAGCGTCCGTCTGATCGGAGTGAAGAACCTGAAGCTCGGCGAGGGCTCCGAGGTCGAGATCAAGGCGGGCAGCTTTTACAGCAAGCGCATCTACCACGGCGCTCCCTTGCGTTTCGACCTCCCCGCCGTCCGGGAAATCGATGCCATCCGCATCACCTGGCCCAACGGCCTCATCCAAAGCGAAGCCCGGCAGCCGGTGAACCGCGCTCTCATTTTCAAGGAGGCGCAACGGCTCTCCGGCTCCTGCCCCACCATCTGGACCTGGAACGGCCGCGAGTTCGAATTCGTCACCGACATCCTCGGCGTGGCTCCGCTGGGCGCGGCGGCGGGCAACGGAGAGTCCTTCGCCGTCGATCATGAGGAATCCATCGTGCTGCCTCCCGGATCGCTACTCCCGCGCGAGGGCCGCTACGAGATCCGCATCACCGAAGAACTCGCCGAGGTGACCTACCTGGATCAGGTGAGCCTGCTCGCCGTCGATCACCCCCAGGGTTCGCGCCTGGTGACGAACGAGAAATTTCAGTCGCCCCCCTTCCCGCCCATGCAACTCCACGTGGCATCGGACGTAACCCCTCTCGCGCTCCGCGATGGGGTGATCGAGTTGCCGCCTCACGCCGGACGCAGGGTCGCGCCCATGTTGCTGCTTACCGGGTGGGTGGATTGGCCCGACGGCAGCACCTTCCTGGGTTCCGCCCAACGCGGCACGCCGCTCACACTCCCCAGGCTAGAAGCTCAAACCGCCGATGGACGCTGGCACACCGTATATAAGGAAATGGGTATGCCAGCCGGCAAGCCGAAAACCATTGCCGTCGATCTCGCCGGCCGGTTACCCAAAGGCGCCCGCCGGCTGCGCATCACCACGAACCTGGCGCTCCACTTCACCGCCGCCTCGCTGGCCAGCACTACGGCTGCCCCGCCTGCGCACCGCGTGCCGCTCGACTCGGCTGAGCTTCGCTTCCGCGGCTTCTCCCGCGCGCTCATCGACCCGGCCCGCCGCCATCCGGAACGTTTTTTTTACGCCAATCCTTCGCCTGAATCGATGTGGAATCCCACACAGGGTACCTATTCACACTATGGTCCCGTCGCTCCGCTCTTGGATAAAGTGGACGAACTCATGTTGATCATGGGCTCGGGCGACGAAGCCGCCCTTTCCTTCGGTCCGTCCCTTCCGCCCCCCGCCGCTGGCCATGTGCGCAGTTTTGTACTGGTTGCCGATGGGTGGGCGAAGGATCAGGACCCGAACACCGCCTTCTCTCAATCCGTCGAGCCGCTGCCCTTCCATGGCATGTCCGGCTACCCCTATGGTGCAGCCGAGCGCTTTCCTGACACTCCCGCGCACCGCCAGTGGCGCGAGCAGATGAATAGCCGTCCAGCGCTGCGCCCGCTGCGTGCGCTGACGAAACCAAGGAGGGTTTCCGAATGAAGCGTGCCCTCGGCGTCCTCTTTCTGGTGTGGATTGTCAGCACCGGTTATATCGCCGGGTTCGCCACGCCCAGCATCTTTTACATGGCCAACGTGGTGGCGCACGTCTTCCTTGGCGGGGCGCTGCTGCTGGCCGGGGCGCGGTTTCTGCCCCGCCCGGCGCTGGTGCTGCTGGGCCTGTCCACGCTGGCTGGTGTTTACCTCGCCTGGCAGGGCGCGCTCATCGCGAACCAGCCCATTCTCGCCGCACACATTGTCATCGGCGTGGCGGGTCTGCTCCTGCTGTGGCGCATCCCCTCGCGCGCCTACCGGATGGCCTTCGCCGCCGCCGTGCTCATCGCCCTGGGAGCGCTCGCTTACGAGCGCGCTTTCCCCGACCCAAAGCTCCGCATCAGTAACTCGCTCATCGTCCCCACGTCCATGGAGGAAGAAGGCGCCGGCCCCAAGTCTCCCTTCTGGCCTTCCTCGGCCAACACCAACGTGAACCGGACCATCCCCTCCGATTTCTTCATGGACTCCAAGCTCTGCGGCTCCTGCCACAAGGACATCTATGAGCAGTGGGAAAGCTCCATGCACCACTTCGCCTCGTTCAACAATCAGTTCTACCGGAAATCCATCGAACACATGCAGGAGTTGAACGGCGTGAAGGGCTCCAAGTGGTGCGCCGCCTGCCACGACCACGCGGTCTTCTTCAATGGCCGCTTCGAGAAGCCCATCAAGGATCAGATCGACACGCCCGAGGCGCAAGCCGGACTCGGCTGCCTGAGCTGCCACGCCATTTCGCACGTCAACGGCACCATGGGCAACAGCGGCTTCATCATCGAATACCCGCCGTTGCACGAACTCGCCTCCAGCCGCAATCCTCTCATCCGCAAGGCCGACGAGTTCCTCACCTACCTCGACCCGGAACCGCACCGCCGCACCTTTCTGAAGCCCTTCATGCGCGAGCAGCGCTCCGAGTTCTGCTCGGCCTGCCACAAGGTTCACCTGGACGAACCGGTGAACAACTACCGCTGGCTGCGCGGTTTCAACGATTACGACAACTGGCAGGCCAGCGGCGTTTCCGGCCAGGGCGCGCGAAGTTTTTACTATCCGGCGCAAACCAGCACCTGCAATGACTGCCACATGCCGCTCGTGGATTCCAACGACCCAGGCAACCGTAAAGGGAAGGTGCACAACCACCGTTTCGCCGCCGCAAACACCGCCGTGCCCTATGCGAACCGGGACGGCCGCCATCTGGCCGAAACCGTGAAGTTCCTGACATCCGGGTTTATCACCGTGGATATCTTCGCCGCTTCACCCGTGAACGGAGACAAACGCGAAATCGAGATGCGCCGCCGCGCCGATTCGCCCGTGCTCAGTTCCACCTTCGCCCAAGTCGAGGAGACCGGAGGCGAAGGGCCTTACTTTTTGCGCGAGGTGGGGCAGGTGGCCGCCCCTGTGGACCGCGCCGGCGTCAAGTTTCAGCCCGGCGGGAGCGTGCGGCTGGACGTTGTCGTGCGCACGCGCAAGATCGGCCACAGCTTTCCGGCGGGCACGGTGGATTCCTTCGACATCTGGTTGGAGGTGACGGGCAAGGACGCCACCGGACGCACGATTTTCCTCAGCGGAAACGTCGAGGATGGGGGAAAGGGCGCCGTCGAACCGGGCGCGCATTTCTATCGCAGCTATCAGTTGGATGGCGCGGGCAACCCCATCAACAAGCGGAATGCCTGGCAGACGCGCGGCGTGCTGTACGTGCGTCTTATTCCGCCCGGCGCGGCCGACGTGGCGCACTACCGCGTGAACATTCCCAAGGGCGCCAAGGGTCCCATCCAATTCGAGGCCAAGCTGAACTACCGCAAGTTCAGCCACTTTTACACGCAGTACGCCTACGCCGGCCAACCCGTACCCGGCGACACCAACGCGGACCCGAGCCACGACTCGCGCGCCTATACCTTCGTGAAAACAAATATTCCCAAGAATGTTTCCGGCGCGATCAAGGACGAGATTCCCACGCTGCCCATAATCACGCTGGCCGCGGCGCGGGCTTCGCTCGCCCTGGCCGCGCCCGGCGAGGCCACCACATGGGCTCCCGCCGCCTCCAAGCCGGACCGCGAGCGCTGGAACGACTGGGGCATCGGGCTGCTGCTGCAAGGCGACCTCAAGGGCGCCGAGTATGCCTTCCGCAAGGTCACCGAGGCCGAGCCTGAGTATGCCGACGGCTGGCTGAACGTTGCCCGCGCCCTGATTCAGGAGGGCGAGACCGAGGCCGCGCGCCCGTTCATCCAACAGGCCCTACGCCTGGACTCCAAGCTCGGCCGCGTCCACTTCTTCCAGGCGATGATCGACAAGGCCGCCGGCGATTACGATAAGGCGCTTGCGTCGCTGGCCCTCGTCGAGGCGCAGTATCCACGCGACCGCGTCGTGTTGAACCAGATGGGCCGCGTGCGATTCCTGCAAAAGAAATACGCCGAGGCCGTCACCCTGCTGGAGCGCGTGATTCTGATCGACCCCGAGGACCTGCAGGCTCACTATACGCTGATGCTCTGCTACCGCGGTCTTGGCCGCCTGGACGAGGCCGCGCGGGAAGAGAAACTGTTCCGCCGCTTCAAGGCTAACGAGACCTCGCAGGAGGTTACATTCCGGCGGCGCATGATCAGTCCCGAAGACAACAACGAACGCCAGACGATTCACGAGCACGAAAGCTCGCACCGCATTCCATGAAGACCTTCGTTTATTCAATGGTTCTTGCCGCGGCGCTAGCCTGTGGCGC
The DNA here is from genome assembly GCA_020852175.1 of Bryobacterales bacterium. GTDB lineage: Bacteria > Acidobacteriota > Terriglobia > Bryobacterales > Bryobacteraceae > JAFLBB01. The sequence continues at coordinate 221,542 of JADZBH010000006.1, forward strand.
CGCCGCGCAGGTGAAGTTCACCGGCATCACCGCCGCCGCAGGCATCACGTTCCGGCATAACGCCGGGAAGGCGGGCAAGAAGTATCTGCCGGAAACCATGGGGGCCGGTTGCGCCTTTTTCGATGCCGACGGCGACGGCTGGCTGGATATCTATTTCGTCAACTCGCGCGACTGGACGCCGCGCGGCCGCAAGTCCTACCCGGCGTTGTACCGGAACAACCGGAACGGCACGTTCACCGACATCACGGCACAAAGCGGCCTGCGGTTTGAGGGTTACGGCATGGGCGTGGCCGTGGGCGACTACGACAACGACGGCCGGGACGACCTCTATCTCACCTTTCTCGAAGGCGACCGCCTGTTCCACAACGAAGGGGGCAGGTTCCGCGACGTGACCGCCGCGTCCGGCATCCGCAACGCCGCTTTTGGAACCTCGGCCGCCTGGTTCGACTTCGACAAGGACGGCCTGCTGGACCTGTTCGTGGCCAACTATGTGAAGTGGTCGCCCCAGGACGATCTCTGGTGCTCGCTCGACGGGGCCAAGAAGTCCTACTGTACGCCCGAGTCCTATAAGGGTTCGCCGTCGAAGCTCTACCGCAATCTCGGCGGAGGCAAATTCGCCGGCGTGGGCGAAGCGGCCGGCGTTTCCGGCGCGAACTCGAAGTCGCTGGGCGTGGCCGTGTTGGATTCAGACGGCGATGGCTGGCCCGATTTGTTCGTGGCCAACGACACTCAGCCGAACAAGCTCTATCGCAACCTGCGCAACGGCAAGTTCCAGGAGGAGGGGTTGGCCGCCGGCGTGGCCTTCGGCGAGGACGGCGTGGCCCGTGGCGCCATGGGCGTGGATGCCGCCGACTATGACCGCTCCGGCCGTCCGCATCTGCTGGTGGGCAACTTCTCCAACCAGATGCTGGGGCTGTACCACAACGAGGGCAACGGCCTCTACGTCGATGAGGCGCCGCGTTCCAACGTGGGCCGCGCCAGCCTGCTTTCGCTCGCCTTCGCCGTCTTTTTCTTTGACGCCGACAACGACGGCTGGCTGGACCTGTACGCCGCCAACGGCCACATCGAGGAGGAGATTCAGCGCGTGCAACCGAAGGTGACGTTCGCGCAACCGCCCCACCTGTTCCGCAACACCGGCAAGGGCCGCTTCGAGGAGGTCACGCGGACCGCCGGCCCCGATTTGCAGCGTCCCGTGGTGGCCCGGGGAGCCGCCTATGGCGACTTCGACCGCGACGGCGACCTCGATCTGCTGGTGAGCACGAACAACGGCCCGGGCTACCTGTTTCGCAATGACAGCGCGCCCGCCCACTGGCTGAACGTGCGCCTGCGCGGCACGAAGTCGAACCGCAACGGGCTCGGCGCCATCGTGCGCGTGGAAGCGCCGTCGGGCAGGCAGTGGCAGATGGCCCGCGGCGGGTCGAGCTATCTTTCCTCCAGCGATCTCGCGCTGCATTTCGGCCTGGGCAAGGACGCCTCCGTCACGCTCGCAGTGGAATGGCCCTCCGGAACGAAGCAACGGTTTCAGGGCGTGAAGGCGAACCGGCGCCTGCTTATCGACGAGGCGGGCGGCATCCGGCCGTAGCGATACACTGGAGGATTCCTATGAATCCGAAACTGCGCATCGCTTCCATCACCGACGAGTTCTCTCCCCAGCTTGGGCCCGCGCTGGCGGCCATGCAGGCCATTGGCATGACCGGCGCCGAGTTGCGCATGGTGTGGGGCAAGAACATCATGGACCTCACCGATGAGGAACTGGACAAGGCCGTCGATCTCTGCCGCAGGCACGGCATGGAGATCATTTCCATCGCCTCGCCCATTCTCAAATGCGTGCTGCCCGGAGGGCCGGACATCGATCCGCGTTTCCAGCAGGACACCTTCAACTCCAAGCACAGCTTCGACGACCAGCCGCGCCTGCTGGAGCACGCCGTCCGAATCTGCGAGAAGACCGGAGCGAAGATCATCCGCGTATTTTCCTACTGGCGCACGGTGGAGCCGCAACAGTGTTTCGATGCCGTGGTGAAGGCGGTCAGCGGCATGGCCGGCGAGGTGAAGTCCACCGGCATCATCATCGGACTCGAAAACGAGCACGCCTGCAACATCGCCACAGGCAGCGAAGCCGCCGCCGCGCTGAAGGCGATTCCCGAGGAGAACGTGAAGCTCGTCTGGGACCCGGCGAACAGCGTCTGCGCCGGCGAGAATCCGTTCCCCTACGGGTACGGCCTGCTGCCGAAGAACCGCATCGCGCACGTGCACACGAAGGACTGCCACATGGAAGGGCACAAGCCCATCTGGGGCCCGCTGGGCACGCGCAGCATCGATTGGAAAGGGCAGATCGCCGCTCTCATGGCCGACGGCTACAACGGTTGGCTCAGCCTGGAGACGCACTGGCCGGGCCCCGGCGGCGATAAGATGGAGGCCAGCACGATCTGCGGTTGGAATCTGCGCGGCCTCGCCTCGGCCTGACGGAAGCGGCGGGCACACCACATGGGAGGGCAGGAATGAAACGGCGTGTATTCGTGGGAGGGGCGCTTTCCGGCCCGTTGCTGGCGGCGCAAACCGCCCCGGCGAAGACGGCCAAACCCAGCGGCGGCGGCATTCCCAAGCGAAAGTTTGGAAAGACGGGCGTGGAACTCACCATCGTCGGCCAGGCAGCCGGGCGTTTTCCGCTCTGTTCGTTCGAGGATGCCGTGGCCGTGACGCGCCGCGCCTACGACCTGGGCATCAACTATTTCGACAACGCCCATGTGTATTGGGATGGCCGTTCGGAGGAGGTCTACGGCGCCGCGCTGGCTGGCGTGCGCAAGGATGTGTTCCTTACGTCGAAGGCGATGGACCGCACTCGCGACGGCGCGCGCAAACAGTTGGAGGAGTCTCTCCGGCGTCTGAAGACCGACCACCTGGACTTGTGGCAGATCCATGCCGTGGGCGAAATGGAAGAGGTGGACCGGATCTTCGCGCCCGGCGGCGCGATCGAAGCCTTCGAGGCCGCCAAGAAGGAAGGCAAGTGCCGCTTCATCGGCTTCACGGGCCATCGCGACCCCGCCGTCCACATGGAAATGATGAAGCGTTATGACCGGTTCGACACCATTTTGATGCCGCTTCATATCGCCGACTCCGGCTATCTCAGCTTCGAACGCGGCCCGTTGCGCGAGGCCGTGAAGCATGGGCTCGGCATTCAGGCCATGAAGACGACCGCCAACGCCAAGCTGCTCCAGTCGTTCAGCGTCGGCGAATGCTTGCGCTATGCGCTCACGCTGCCCATTCACGCGGCCACGGTGGGCTGCACCACGGTGGGACAGATCGAGGACGACGTGCGCATCGCCCGCGAGTTCAAGCCGCTGAGCGACACCGTCATGGCCTCGCTACGGCAGCGCGCCGACAAACTGAAGGGCCCTGGCCTGGAGGACTGGAAGCGCGACACCGAGCGCGCCTCGCTGCACGTCTACACCGGCGGGTGATCGTATGCGGCACTGGCCGGGCTGGCTTCGAGGCGCGCTACTCGCCGTTGGTTTCATCCTGCTTGGCAACGCACTGAACCTCGTATGGCCCCGCCTGTTCGGTCCGGGCCATTCGCCCATGGACTCGCAGCCCGCCCTTTTTTTGTGGGCTTGGGAGCGTCCCGAGGATCTGCGTTTCCTCCAGCCGGATGAAGCGGGCATCGCCGTGCTGCTCGCTCATCTCGTCATCGAAGGCGATGCGCCGCCCCGTCTGGAACGCCGCAAGCAACCCTTGTTGCTCACTCCCAAGACGCCGCTCATGGCGGTGGTCCGCATCGAAACCAAGAACCTGAATGGCAACCCGTTGCAGGCCGATCAGGCGGCCGGACAGCTCATGCGCGTCTTTGGCGATTCGCGGCTGGCGGCCGTGCAACTCGACTATGACGCCAGCACCGGCGAGCGCGCCTTTTATTCCATGCTCCTCACGCGGCTGCGCAATCAACTTCCCAAACGCGTGCCCATCACCATGACCGCGTTGGCCAGTTGGTGCCAGGGCGACCGCTGGCTCGGTGGATTGCCCGTGGACGAAGCCATCCCCATGATGTTCCGCATGGGACCGGACGCCGCGGAGATACGCCGCTTGCTCGCCCGGGGCGAGGGCTTCGCGGAACCGCTGTGCCGGAACACACTCGGGCTCTCCACGGACGAACCGCTCACGCTGCCTCCCCGATGGGAGGGACGAATTTATTTATTCAGTCCCAAACCGTGGACCAAGCAGGCCTACGATGCCGCGTTAAAGGTTTTACGATGACTCTCCCACGCGCCATTCTCGCCGGGGCCGCGGGCGCGCTGATCGTGCTGTCCTGCGGGCCGTTTTTTCCCGATGCCGTGTTCACCTACGACAGCTACCCGCAGTTCCCGGACAACGAATACATCTCGGGCAAGCTCGGCATTATCGCCCCCGGCTACTGGCGCAAGTACCTCGTCGTGGCTTGGCGCACGTTCGACGGCAGGCCACTCACCGCGTTGGAACGCTGGGCCTTCCAGCGCGAGGAAGGCGGAGAAGCTCCCTCCGGTCCCGCGCCGCGCGGCCCCTGGCGCAGCATCGGAACGGAACGGGAAATCCCCGGCGGCCAGTACCAGAGTTTTCTCAATTGCCCCGGCGATGCGTTCCGCCGCGCCGAAGCCAAACTGGCCGAGGTCACGAAACAGTACGGGGCATCCAGCGCCGCCGTGAAGTCGTGGCGGGCCGCACAGGACACTGTCTTTTCCAACTGCGAAGGCGGCGAACACATCCCCGCGCCTCCCGAACCGGGCCTTCCCGCCCCGCTTGTGAAGGAGCGCCGCTACCAGATCGCCGCCGCGCACTTTTACGCCATGAAGTACGAAGTGGCCGAACGGGAATTTCGCGCGCTTGGGGAGCCCTATCTCGCCGCCCGGTGCCTCATCCGCCAAGGCACCATTGGCCTGCTCGATCGCGGCGCGTTGTCGCGCGCGGAAGAGGAACTGCGCAAGCTTGGCAACCCGCCCCTGCTCGGTTTCGTCGCCAGCCGCCTGCGCCCGTCCGAGTACCGCGCCGAACTGTCCGGACGGCTCAACGATCCCAAGCGGGAAGATAGCTTCGCTCGTTCTCTCACCGACTACACCTGGCTGCTCGACCGCGAGAACGCCACATTCACAGGCGATGAGATGACCGAGTGGATCGCCGCCGCGCAGACCGGCGAGGGCGATGCGGCGGCGCGCTGGAAGCAGAACCGCAAACCAGCCTGGCTGGTGGCCGCGCTGATGCACGCCAAGCCGGGGGGCGCCGCCAACGCCGGGCTTCTGGAAGCCGCGCGCGCACTGCCCGCCACCTCGCCCGCGTATGCCACCACGCGCTACCACCGCGTGCGCCTCCTGCTGGCGGACAAGGACGCCGCCACCGCCCGCGCGGAACTCGACGCCGCGCTGGCCGAGCGGGATCTGCCGCTTTCGGCCCGAAATGCCTTCCTCAGGCAGCGCCTTTCGGTGGCTCGCGGCTATGCCGACTGGATTGCCTTCGCGCCGCGGACGCCGGTGGCCTCCACATGGGAGATGGAGTTCATGGCGGAACCGCTGGAAAAGCCGGTTCCGCTTTTTGACGGCGACGCGGCATTGGATGCCAACCGCGGGCTGCCCCTCAGCGTGCTCAGCCGCGCGGCCGAAGACCCCAAACTGCCCGCGAGCCTGCGCGCGCAACTCGCCAATGCCGTACGGACACGCCGGATTCTACTGTCCGGCGGAGCCTACGGCGAGATCTACACCCTATTGAAGACGCCCGCCATGCAGCCGTACGTCATCACGGGCCTCGACCGCCGTCCCAACACCCCGTTCGAGATCGACGAATATCGCGCCAACTGGTGGTGCGCCTGGGATGCGCGCGACGCCACAACCACGCTGGCCTGGTTGAACCCCGCCGAACGCGCCGAGGCTCAAAAGGAACTGGCCGCCCTGCGCACCATGCCGTCGGCGCCCACCTGGCTCGCCCGCCGCGCCGTGCAACTGGTGAACTCCGCGCCGAAGGAGGCTCGGAACGCCGAACTGCTCCATCTCGCCGTGCGCGCCACGCGCTACGGGTGCACGGACGATTCCAACTCAGCAGTTTCCAGGGCGGCGTTCCAGGCACTGCACCGCCTCTACCCCAACAGCGAGTGGGCACGGAAGACGAAGTATTACTTTTGAGCCGCCGGTGTCCAGCGCAGCCAGCGGTCGAGAAAGCGGAAGGCCTCGGTGCCTTCGATCCGGTGGATGCCGTCGAAGTAGGTGATCGCGGCGCGTTCGGGGATGCCCGCCTCGCGGTAGTGCCGCGCCACCTTGGCGAACTCGTAAGCCACCCATTCGTCGATGCCCACGCCGTCGCGGTGGCCGCGCTCCACCAGAAAGGGACGCGGGGCGATCATCCGGGCCATCTCGAAGTGGCCAAACCGCGAGCCCTGGCCGAACTCCGGCATCTCGTACTCGGGCGTGAACATATAACTGAACGGCACGTCGATGCTGGTCGTCTTCCAGGTCCACTCGTTGAAGTTGCCGGAGCACACCACGGCGGAATATTCGCGCAGCAGCACGGGCAGGCGCATCGCCGAAAAGCCTCCGTAGCTTAAACCATAAAAGCCGATTCTTGTTTCGTCCACCACGGGCAGCGTCTTCAGCCAGTCGAGCGTCCGGCGGTGTTGGGCCGCGGCAAAGCTGAAGAAGGTGAGCCCTAACGGATTCGCCTTGCGCTGGGCCTGCCTGAAGCGGTCGCCCAGGATATACGGGTTTTGCGGCGCATACACGATGAAGCCGCGTTCGGCCAGGCGGGCCGCGAAGGCTCCGTAGGTGAGCCTGGAGTATTCGTCCTTGCCAGGGTCCACCAGCAACTGGGGCCTTCCTTCCAGGCCGTGCTGCGCCACGACGAGCGGTCGGCGCTCGCCCGGCTTCATATCCTTGGGCACCAGCAAAATGCCATAAGCGAACACCTCGCCAGCGACCGGCAGTTTCACCTCCCACCCTTGAAACGCAGGAGTGTCGTAGATCTGCCGTGACCGCACAGGCTCCGCCGGCCGTCCTCCCGGCAACTTCCCGATAAATTCCGCGAAGCGCTCGCGATAGGGCTCCAGGGTCTCGGGCTTCGACCGGTCGTACCCCTTCCAGTACCGCGCGCGCTCGCCATCGGCCGCGCGCACCAGCGCCTGCGTGAAGTTCACCATCTCGACGAACTGCCGCCGCTGCCTCTGCCCGGGATCCGTCTGCTGCCCCGCCACGGCCGGTTCACCCGCCGGTGGCGGTTCGTTCACGCCAAGTCCGCGCAGGAGCAGCCCCGCCGCCCCCGCGCCCTCGGCCATCGTCCTGGGCTCGATCATCTGCCGCAGTTTCGCCCGGTTGGCATAGCGCAGCAGGCCGAACACGTTCCGGTCCAGCGGCTGTTGCCAGACGGTCTCATCCGGCGCTTCGTAGCCGTTCACCGCCACGGACCGGAGACGGTCATCCAAGGCAGCGGCGAAGAGCGCCAGCATGCCGCCGTCCCCTTCGCCGGCCACCCCTATGGGAATCCCGGGCGCGTGCCGCGTCATCCAGTCCACAGCGGCCAGAACCTTCTCCACCTCATAGCCGATGAGATGCCGCCCCATCTGGTAGGACATACGGTAGATGTACTCGCGGTGGCTGAGCGCGGAGGGCCGTACGCCAAGCGACGCACTCCAGGTGGATGTCCGGTCCAGAACCGGCAGCACCAGCACGGAGCACCCGGCCGTCGCCCACCGCCGCGCCCACTGCTCTTCCAGCGGCAGCCCGGGCGCGAGCCCCGCCAGTTGTTCCGGCTCCAACCCAAAGTTCGGAAGGGCCACCACCTGGCACCGCAGTTCACCCGCCGGCTCCAGCAGGACACCCTCCCCCGTCAATTCCGCGCGCGCCTCGCTCAACACCGGCCAGCGGATGGCCCACATTTTCACGCCGCCAGCCGCACCCAGCGCGCGGTAACGTTCAGGCTCCAGGAACCGCGCACGCTTTCCCGTGACGCCCAGCGCCGCCGCCAGTGCCTCGCGGTTCGCACCTACATCGGCCGCCCGGCCCGCTTCAGCCGCCGTGTGCAGTTCACGGTCGAGCCAGGCGTGCATGCCATCCAGCATCAAAGCCGCCTGATCGCCGTCGCCCGCCAAAGGCGCCGTGCCGGGGTACGGTCCGGCTTGCAGCATGACGGTGATCCAAAGAAAATGGGTCAGTTTCGCGATTCGCATAATAAACTCTAATCATGGCCGATTTCTTCCAACCTGGCGTGATCACCACACTCCACAAGCTCAGCAGCGACGGAGGCGATCACCTGGAAGCCGAATTGCGCTCGTTCCGCCCATACCGGCCCGTGGGTCTTGTTTTGCCCGCGTTGTACAGCGAGTTTGAAACTCCGGCGATGAAGATCATCTGCGACGAGTTGCGTGAGGTCGATTACCTGGGCCGCATCGTCGTCGCCATCGGCAAGTGCACATACGAAGAATACATGAGGGCGCGCGCCTTCTTCGACGGCTTCCGCACGCCGGTCACGGCGATCTGGGTGGAGGACCCGCGCATCACGGCCTTGCTGAATCAACTCACCGAGCAGGGGGTCCGCATCGGCGATTATGGCAAGGGCCGGACGTGCTGGCTGTCGCTCGGCTATCTGCTCGCCGCCGGCGACGTGGACGTGATCGCCCTGCACGACTGCGACATCACGAACTACACGCGCCAGATGTTGAACCGCCTCATCTACCCGGTGGCGCACCCCAACCTCGGCTTTGAGTTCTCCAAAGCCTACTACGCCCGCACGTCGAACCGCATGCATGGCCGTGTTACCCGGCTATTCTTTTCTCCTATCGTGCGGGCCATCCAATCCATGCTGGATGAAAATCCCTACCTGCGCTTTCTCGACAGTTTCCGCTATGCGCTCTCGGGCGAGTTCGTCATGAACGCCGACCTGGCCCGCATTATCCGCATCCCTTCGGACTGGGGCCTGGAAATCGGCGTCCTTTCCGAGGTGTACAGGAGCTGCGCCCTGGGCAGCATCTCCCAGGTGGACATCGCCGAGAACTACGAGCACAAGCACCAGGATCTCTCCCCCGAGGACACCTCGCGTGGTCTCCGCCGCATGACCTGTGACATCGCCAAGCACCTATTCCGCACCCTGGCCCAGCAGGGCACCGTGCTCACCACGCACCACTTCCGCACGCTCGAGGTCTTCTATACCCGGTTCGCCGAAGACACCGTGCGGCGCTATCACGCCGACGCTACCATTAACGGACTCGATTTCGACCTTCACCAGGAGAACCTGGCGCTGAACGCCTTTGCCCGCAGCATCCGCGACGCCGCCCAGGAGTTCACCGCGGACCCGCTGGCGCTGCCGCAAATCTCCAACTGGATCCGGGTGCTGAGCGCGATTCCCGATTTCAACTCACGCCTGCTGCGTGTCACCGCCGACATGCATGTGCCAGGTACCGGCCCGGCGGGCCATCACGCCAGTTCCATCTCCACAGCCTGAGCCCATCCAGCCGGACCCTTCGCCGGGGCGACACGCGCGCCGGGCGCCAACCGCGCCAGCTCCGCCAGTTGCCGGGACGGCAGGAGCCACGCCGAGTCCGCCTCGCGCAGGAAACCGGCGTCGTTCAAGCCGTCACCCAGGCCCACCGTGCGCTCCACGGCGCGTTGTTCACGGAAAAGCGCCGTCAACCGCCGCACAGCCTGGGCTTTGTCGCAGCCGCGCAGGATGTGAAAGAAGCGCCCGCCGCGCGTCCAGGAATAGCCCAGACGCTCGATGGCGGCGCAGAGACTCGCGGGATCGCCCTCCTCGACGAGGAACGGCTCATCGTACTCCCTTTGGTGCGCCTGACGTGCCGTTTCCAGCGGGAGTCCCGTCCGGCGCGCCACCTCTTCCGTGTCCATGTTCGCGAAGCCGCGCACTCGCGCGCCGCTCGCCGCAGCCGCCTCGCCCAGCGCCCCCACCAGGTCGCGGTACGGCGCGCCCAACTCAATCGCCTCCCAGCCGCCGCGCGTCACCGTGCCTGGCAGGCGCCCGCCGAAATACCGCTCCGGGAGGTAGATCGCACCCCCGTTCTCGACAATCACCGGGTCGGCCAGCCCCATCGAGTGCCACAGCGAGGCCACCTCGGCCAGCGACTTGCTGGTGCACAGGATCAGGGCATGACCGGCGGCCTGAATCCGGCGGATGGCGGGACGGGCAGGTTGCCAGTCATAGGTATCATGGTCGAGGAGGGTGCCATCCAGATCGGTGAAGAAAACAAACATGTTATATGAGTTCCAGTGTGCCATGAAGGGCTGAGGCTTGTCGAACGGCGCGCAAAATCGTCAGGTAACGAATATTCGTTGATAATGATGCACTCATATTCTTGAATAGCATAATACTCATGTGTTATGCTGCCTACAGGACGGCCCTCCTGGGACCTGACACCCCCGCGAAGCCTTCCGTTACGGAGCACAGCACATGGACATCAATCGTTTCACCGAAAAACTTCAGGAAGCTGTCCGTTCGGCGCAGTCCCTGGCCGTCCAGCACAGCCACCAGCAGATCGACGTGGAGCACCTGCTTGTCGCGCTGCTCGAACAGCCCGAGGGCCTCGCCCCGGCGATTCTCCTGAAGGCCAACCTCCCACTTCCTGAACTCCACCGGCAACTGGCCTCGGAACTCGACAGGATGCCCAAGGTGTCGGTTTCCGGCGCTCCGGCCGATCAGATCTACCTCACCGGGCGATTGCAGAAACTGCTGGCCGCCTCGGAGGGAGAGGCCAGGAAACTCAAGGACGACTACATTTCCGTGGAGCACATCCTGCTGGCCGCACTGGAGGACACGGGCGCGGCGGGCCGCGCCCTGAAAACCTTTGGGCTCACGCGCGACCGTCTGTTGCGCACGTTGCAGGAGGTTCGCGGCAGCCAGCGCGTGACCACGCAGAACCCCGAGGCCACCTACCAGTCGCTTGAGAAGTATGGCCGTGACCTGACGGCGCTGGCGGCGCAAGGCAAGCTCGATCCGGTGATCGGACGTGACGAAGAGATCCGCCGGGTGATCCAGGTACTTTCCCGGCGCACGAAAAACAACCCCGTTCTGATCGGCGAGCCTGGCGTGGGCAAGACCGCCATCGCCGAGGGCCTTGCCCAGCGGATTGTGCGCGGCGACGTGCCCGAGGGCTTGAAGGACAGGAAGATCATCTCGCTCGACATGGGCGCGCTGATCGCCGGTGCGAAGTTCCGGGGCGAGTTCGAGGAACGGCTGAAGGCCGTGCTCAAGGAGGTCCAGGACGCCGAAGGCGAAATCGTGCTGTTCATCGACGAGTTGCACACCGTGGTGGGAGCGGGCAAAGCCGAGGGCGCGATGGATGCCGGCAACCTGCTGAAGCCGATGCTGGCGCGCGGCGAGTTGCACTGCATCGGCGCCACCACGCTGGACGAATACCGCAAGCACATCGAAAAGGATGCCGCGCTGGAGCGCCGGTTCCAGCCGGTGCTGGTGGACCAGCCGAGCGTCGAGGACACCATTTCGATTCTGCGCGGCTTGCGCGAGCGTTACGAACTGCATCATGGCGTGCGCATCAAGGACTCGGCGCTGGTTTCGGCGGCCGTTCTGTCGAACCGGTACATCACGGACCGCTTCCTGCCCGATAAAGCCATCGACCTGGTGGACGAGTCCGCGGCGCGGCTGCGCACCGAGATCGACTCGATGCCCTCGGAACTGGACGAAGCCATGCGCCGCGCCATGCAGTTGGAGATCGAGCGCGAGGCGCTGAAGAAAGAGAGCGACCAGGCGTCGCGCGAGCGTTTGAAAAAGCTGGAGCGCGAGTTGGCCGAGTTGAAGTCCACCACCCAGACCCTCAAAGCGCGCTGGCAGACCGAGAAGGAAGCCATCGGCAAGCTCCGCAGCCTGCGCGAGCGCATGGAGCAGGTGCGCGTGGAGATCGAGAAGGCCGAGCGCGCCTACGATCTGAACAAGGCCGCCGAGTTGAAGTACGGCACGCTCACGGCGCTGGAGCGTGAGTTGAAAGCCGCCGAGGCGGAGATCGCCAAGGCCTCCGCGGCCGGCCCGCGCCTGATGAAGGAAGAGGTGGACGAGGAGGACATCGCCGAGGTGGTGAGCCGCTGGACGGGCGTGCCCGTTTCGAAGCTGCTCGAAGGCGAATTGCAGAAGCTTCTGCACCTGGAAGACCAGCTTCATCAGCGCGTGGTGGGCCAGGACGCCGCCGTGACCGCCGTGGCCGAGGCCGTGCTGCGCGCCCGCGCCGGGTTGAAGGACCCGCGCCGCCCCATCGGCAGTTTCATCTTCCTTGGCCCCACGGGTGTCGGCAAAACGGAACTCGCCCGGGCGCTGGCGCAGTCGCTGTTCGACGATGAGCACGCGATGATTCGCATCGACCTGAGCGAATACCAGGAAAAGCACAACGTGGCGCGGCTGATCGGCGCGCCTCCCGGATACATCGGTTATGACGAGGGCGGCCAACTGACCGAAGCCGTGCGCCGCAGACCATACTCGGTGATCCTGTTCGACGAAATCGAGAAGGCCCACCCCGACGTCTTCAACGTGATGTTGCAGATTCTCGACGACGGCCGGCTCACCGACGGGCAGGGCCGCGCGGTGGATTTCAAGAACACGCTCATCATCATGACCTCGAACATCGGCAGCCACCGCGTGCTGGAGTTTCGCGGCAACGCCGGAACGGCGGAGTTCGACCGGATGCGCGAGGCCGTCATCGAGGAGATGCGGCGGCACTTCAGGCCTGAGTTCCTGAACCGTGTCGACGAAACGATCGTCTTCCACGCTCTCGACCAGTCGCACCTGAAACGGATCATCGAGATTCAACTCGCCGGTCTGCGCCACCGGCTGGCCGAGCGCCAGATCCAACTGGATCTCACCGATGCCGCCGTGAACCACCTGGTGGAGTCCGGCTATGAGCCCGGCTATGGAGCGCGGCCGTTGAAACGCGCGTTGCAGCGCCAGTTGGAAACCCCGCTGGCCCGCATGATTCTGGCCGGGGAGGTGCGCGATGGCCAGACCGTGGTGGCCGGCGTGGCCGGCGGCGGCCTCATCTTCGAAGCGAAACGAAGCGAAACAGCCGCCGCGCGCATCTAAAAGGGCAATGAGAGGAGCCCTATGAGCAAGCAAGAATCCATTCTGACCCTGCCCGTGATTCCCATGAAGAACACGGCGCTGTTTCCGCACCTGCTCATGCCGCTCTCCGCCGGACGGCCGCGATCGCGCGCGGCGGTGGAGGCGGCGCTGGCCACCG
>JADZBH010000007.1 GCA_020852175.1 Bryobacterales bacterium
ATTGGTTGCGGGGGAAGGATTTGAACCTTCGACCTTTGGGTTATGAGCCCAACGAGCTACCAGACTGCTCCACCCCGCAACAGTATGGTAGCAACCCGCTTCCATCCGGGTCAACTCTTCGCGCCACTCTCCGAACCATTTCCGACTCTGGCGTTCGAGGGTGTCATGCGCGCTTCCGTCGCGTCGCCTTCGGGCGGGGCCGCCGGAATCTCCACGACGAATCTGGCTCCCGCCGGCACGTTATCCAGAACGCGAATTTGCGCCCCGTGGTCGTCCAGAATGTGGTGCACAATCGCCAGCCCAAGTCCCGTTCCGCGGTTCTTCGTCGAAAAGTAGGGCAGGAAGAGGCGCTCACGGTCACGCGCCGAAATTCCGTGGCCTGTGTCGGACACCACCAACTCCACCGTGTCCTGCCCGGCCAGATGCGTCATCACCGTCAGACGGCGTACCTCGGCGTCCCGCATCGCCTCGGCGGCATTGTCGATCAGGTTTACCACCACGCGCTTGAACTGTTCACGGTCCAGCATCAGCCGGGGCAGGCCGTCCGCCAGCTCCTTGGTCACCTCAACGCCGGCCAGTTGTCCGGAAAATACCTGGAGCGCTCCCTCCACCACCTCATTCAGATCGGACGGCGCCAGTTGGGCCGCCGGGAACCGTGCGAACTGGCTGAACTCGTCCACTAGAGTCTTCACGGACTGCACCTCACCCGAAATCGTTAGTGAGCACTCATGCAGAACGCGTACCACTTCCGGTGTCAGCCTCTCCGGATCCTTCCCCACACGGTCCAACTGCCGCCCGATCCTTTCCGCGCACAACGCAATGGGAGTCAACGGGTTTTTCATTTCGTGCGCGATACGCCGCGCCACTTCATGCCACGCCGCCGCCTTCTGCGCTCGCAGCAGTTCGCTGGTGTCCTCCACGACAATCACGAAGCCTGGTTGCTGCCGCGAATCGATGACGGCGACTGTGATGCCCAGGTGCAGCGTCGCCGCTCCCGGACGCTCCAGGTCCATTTGCGCCGCCGCCTGCCCGGTGCGCCATGCCCGGTTGGTCAGGTACAGGATTTCCCCCGCCTCCTGGGCTGGAAACAGGTCCTCCAAGGTTGCCGCCCCGGTTACGCGTTCAGCGCCCAGAATCGCGCCCAGAGCCGAATTCACGCGCCGGATGCGCCGCTCGGCCGAAAGCGAAATCACTCCGGTGGGAATGCTTTCCAGAATCGCTTCGATAAACTGGCGGCGACGCTCGATCTCCGCCTTGTTGGTCTCCAACTCCCGCGCCATGTCGTTGAAACCGCGAATCAGCGTTCCCAACTCGTCCTGCCCCTGCGCGGAAATCCGGTATCCCAGGTTCCCCTTGCGCAGTTCACCCGCCGCCGTCAGCAGGGCCTGAATCGGGCCGCTGATCTGTTTGGACAAAAACAGCGCGATCCACGTCGCCACGAACAGGATGAACAGGCTGATCAGGACCAGCAGCAGAATATAGCTCCAGCGGATCTCCTTGCGCGCCGTGAGCAGCTTGTCGAACTCGCGGTTTTCCCGCTCGATGATGCTCTGAGTGAAAGCCAGGTCCACCGGTGTCCGCGCCCGCACCACCACGTCGCCCCCACCGCCGGACAGTCCCGCCGCCGCCGTGTGCAGCCGTTCTCCCTGCCGCCGCGCCGCCGTGGCCGCGCACACCGCCAGCCGCGCGCTGCCATCCACCCGCAGGAACGCCTCTTCGATGCCATTGGCGCGGCAAAACGCTTCCGTGAACAGGGCTGGCTTATGCCCGCTCCGCTGATACTCCCTCATCTCCGGCATCCCCGCCAGCCAGCGCGCCTGTGACTCACTGCGCCGCCGCGTCTCGCTGTCGAACGAGTTGGACACCTCCACCAGGTTGCTGAGAATGGTCGTCGCCGGACGGCTGAACCACTTGTCCAGGTTCCGGTTCAACACATAGATCGAAAAAACCACCAGGAAGAACACCGGCATGATACTCAACGCCAGCGCGCCCACCACCAGCTTCGTCCGGATGCGAGACCCTTCGCGCCCGGCCCTCCGCTCGACATACAACTTCACCCCCGTCCGCACCAGCATGAAGCCGAGCGTCACCATCAGAATGAAGATCAGCGTCGAAACCGACCACAGCAGGTAGGTCTGTCCGCTTGTCGAGGGACCGTAGGCGCCGAAGTCGAACGAACCCTGCCACACCACCAGCGCCACCAGAACGGCGAGGGAAAAAACGGCCGTGCCATACAGGAAGCGCTTCTTCATAGCACCGTGCGGGAGGGCCCCCAACAGGCCCCAGCAGCTTGATTATAGGGCCTGTTCCTACCCATCCACCGCACCCGGCGTATTTACTTGCCGGTCCGGCCCGCTTATTCTCGGATTGAGGCCGCTCCCAATGGGTGCGCACACCGGCGGCCCATCATCCCCAGGAGGTGTTCGTGCTTCGCCCGTTCCGTTTGGTTTTCCCGGTCTTTTTGCTTGGCGCATTGGCCGCCGCAGCCGCTGAGACCACCATCCCTAAGGACATACAGGTTGCCGTCAGGACACTCGATGCCATCCATTCAAAGGACAGCGCGGTGGGGCAGAACTACCCCTGCACGCTGGAAGCTCCTATTCAGGTGAACGGCAAAGCGATCGCCCCCAAGGGGGCCGATTGCATTTTGCGCATCGCGGAGATGAAGCAAGCTGGCAAGCTCACGGGCAATAATGAGTTGCAACTCATTCTGGCTGAGATTCGCGTGGACGGCGAACTGGTTCCGGTGAACTCCTCCCGGGCCGAGATAAAGGGCAAGGGGAAAGGCAAGGGCACGGGATGGCGCGCCGGTTTGGGCGCCGCCGCGTGCGCGGGACTCGGCGCTGCCATCGGCGGGGCGCGGGGCGCCGCCATTGGAGCCGGTGCGGGCGCAGGAGCCGGAGCGGCTTCGTCGGCGCTCACCAGCGGCCCGGAGATCAGAGTGGCGCCGGAAACCGTGCTCACGTTTCAAATCCAATAGCAGGCCGCACACGCAACAAAGCCCCCCGTTGCCGGGAGGCCTGTTGCAGCAAGTCACTCAGTTTGAGGGGAACAGTCGCTGGGCTTAGTTCGGATTCGCCATTAAAGGCTTCTGCCCCTGCGTCCGAAACTCGTAGTGGTTGATTTCAATCGCCGCCCGACCGGTTTCGAACCGCACAATCCGGCCTCGCGCCACCAGCTTCAGCGGGCAGGCGTCGTTCAACTGCGCAGGCCAGCTCACCGACAGCTCAATGGTGCGGCCCGGCATCAGCACATGCTCTGTCGTGAACAGAATCCCGGAACTCGAAATGTTCAGAGTGCGCCCACCGCCCTGCTCCTGGCTGCCCTTCTTGTTCAGAACGCGATACCGGACCTCGCGCTCGATTGGAAACCGGCTGGAAACCCGCCGGTCACTGGATGTGGTTGTAAACTGCAATGGCTCCTCCCATTTTGCTGCCTAGGAACTGCGTCTGGCTGAACCTGGCCGGGACCGCTTCGTAACGCGCTCTCCGCCTCTGACATTGCCATTCTGCGATCAGCCGAAGGCGCAAACAATGGTAAGAAGATTGGATTTAGCAGTAGTACCAAAAGGCCCGCAATCGGAACCAAAGTACCACCCAAAGTACTAGAGGCGCGGTAAGATACCTGATATGCGAAACGCGATCCTCACAGCGCTCCTGGTGGCCTCGGTCTGCCTCCCCTCCCTGCGTGCAGAGAAGAAAGCCATTCATCCTAAAGAGTTTGCCAAGGGTGGTCCGTTCACGCCCGGCATCCTTGCCGGCGGCACACTCCACGTCTCCGGCCAGGTTGGGCGGGACCTCAAGACGGGCCAGTATCCGGCCGCTTTCGAGGACGAGGTGAAGACCTGTCTGCAGAACATCGGCATCATTCTGAAAGAGGCCGGCATGGGCTTTCAGGACGCCGTTGCCGTTCAGGTCTATCTCACTGATATGGAACTCTTTCCCCGGATGAACTCGGTGTACACCACGTTCTTCCCGGAGCCTCGCCCGGCGCGCACCACCGTCGGCGTCGCCAAGCTCGTGGGAACCGCCCGCATCGAGATCACGGTCACGGCTCGGAAGTAGGGCTTTCCCCCGAGGGATTCTCCTGTACTTGAGAGCGTTTGGCGCGCAACTGCTCCAGACGCTCGGCAATCCTGATTTCCAGCCCTCTCTGTACCGGGTTGTAGAAGCGTGTCCCCGCCAGTGAGGGGGGCAGGCACTCCATGCTCACGAGGGCGTCGGCAAACTGATGGGCATGTTGGTAACCGCCGCCGTAGCCCCACTCCTTCATCGCTCGTGTGGGCGCGTTCCGAAGATTCATCGGCACCGGCTCGGCGGGCAAGGAACGCACCGCCTCCCGCGCGGCGCCCAACGCCCGGTAGCCCGCATCCGACTTCGGCGCGACGGCCAGGTAAATCGCCACCTGGGCCAGCGCCAGGTCGCCTTCCGGTTCACCCAGGAAATGGAAGCACTCCTTGGCGGCCATGGCCTGTTCCAACGCCCGTGGATCGGCCAGCCCAATGTCCTCGATTGCCATCCGGATGAGCCTGCGCGCGATGTACATCCGGTCCTCGCCCGCCTCCAGCATCCGCGCCAGCCAGTAGAGCGCCGCATCGGGGTCCGAACTGCGCACGGATTTGTGCAGGGCCGAGATGATGTTGAAATGCTCCTCGCCGGACTTGTCGTAGAGCAGCATCTTGCGTTGCAGCGCATCTTCCACGGTCTGCCGCGTCACCACGCCGGTGGGCGTTCCCGCCGCCACGATCTCCAGCAGGTTCAGCGCGCTCCGGGCGTCGCCGTTGGCGTGCGCGGCGATCAGGGCCAGCAACTCGTCCTCGATGGTGAGTTCCAATTCGCCCAGCCCCCGCTCCCGGTCTGTCGCGGCGCGCCGCAGCAGGATGGCGGTATCCTCAACGCTCAGTGCCCGCAACGCGTACACCCGTGTTCGCGACAGCAGCGCCGAGTTCACCTCGAAGCTGGGATTCTCCGTCGTCGCGCCGATCAGAATGACGTCGCCGCGTTCGACGAAGGGCAGAAAAGCATCCTGCTGCGCCTTGTTGAAGCGATGGATCTCATCGACGAAGATCAGCGTCCGGCGTCCCAGACGGCGCGCCCGCCCGGCCTCCTCCATCACGGCACGCACTTCCTTGATGCCGCTCATCACCGCTGAAAACGGTACGAAATCCGCCTCTGAGTGCCGTGACAGAATGCGCGCCAGTGTCGTTTTGCCCACGCCGGGCGGCCCCCACAGAATGATCGACGTCAGATCGCCACGCTCCAACTGACGCCGCAACGGTTTCCCCTCGCCCAGAATGTGCTCCTGGCCCAGGTAGTCCGTCAGCGTCTCCGGGCGCATTCGTTCGGCCAGGGGGCGAGGAGGCCCGGTCACATTCTCCGGCGCCGCATCAAATAAGCTCACGCGTACGATCCCTGGCGGCCAGCATCCGTTGCCGTGCCGCTTCATACAGGATGACACCGGCGGCAACGGCGGCGTTCAGCGACTCCACGCCGGCAGTTGGTATCCGCACATCCACGGCGCACCCGCGCATGGCCGCGCTTACGCCGTGCGCTTCGCTGCCCACCAGCAGGGCCGACTTGCGCGTGAAGTCGGCTTGTTCCAGCGGCATCGCGCCTCGCGGTTCCGCCGCATACACGTCCACACGCCTCTGCCGCAGCGCCGCGCGCGCCACATCCGCGTCCAGCGCCGCCAGAAAGGGCAGCCGGAACAGGGACCCGGCCGAAGCCCGCAGGGTCTTCGCATTGAACGGGCTCACCGACCCCTTCAGAAACATCACCCCTGTCGCGCCGAACGCCTCCGCCGTGCGAATCACCGTTCCCGCGTTGCCGGGGTCCTGCACTCCGTCCAGCACCACGACAAGAGACCGCCCGCGGAACAACTGCTCCACCGTCCACGCCGGCGGCTCCACCAGCGCGATGACGCCCTGTGCCGACTCGGTGGAGACCACTGCCTGGAACAACTCATCGGGCACCACATGCACGGCGGTTCCCCGCAGCCCTTTCACATGTGGTTCCACGGCCGCGCCGACGCTTTCGGCCGCCAGGATCGCCCGCACGGGCCGGCCCGAACGGATGGCTTCTTCCAGCAGATGAAAGGTCTCCGCCACGCAGCAGCCGTCGCCGGTCAACTCGCCCCGGGACAAGGCACGGCGCACCTCCCGCAAGATCGGATTCTTGGCGCTGGTGATCAGCCGGGAACTTGTCGTGCGGGGCGTCGTATGCTGAATTCTAACGCAGAAGGCTAATACGCTTGCGATTCTCCCGAATTCATCCTGCGCTCCTGCTCACGGGAGCGGCGCTTCTGGCCGTGCTCACGGCCGGATTCGTACGCGTCACCGCGGCCATCGCACGCCAATCCAGCGTGGATGAAGCCCGCGCGGCCGATGTGATCGTCGTCATGGGAGCCGCCGAATACAGTGGCCGTCCTTCGCCGGTACTCCGCGCCCGTCTCGACCACGCCCTCGACCTGTGGCGCCGCGATCTCGCCCCGCGTATTCTCACCACGGGCGGCGCGGGCGGCGATCCGGTGTTCACCGAGGGCGAGGTGGGCCGCACTTATCTTACGCAGAAGGGCGTACCGCCCGAAGCAGTCATTGTCGAGCCGGAAGGCGAGTCCACGGCTCACTCCGCGCTGGCCGTGGGCGAACTCCTGCGCCGCATGGGACTCCGCTCCTGCATCGTGGTCAGCGACGGCTACCACATCTATCGCGCCAAGCGCCTGTTGGAAAGCCGGGGCTTGAAGGTATACGGTTCTCCCCGTCCCGAACCGGTTCAGGAGGGCTGGCGGCGGTGGCGGCTTTACGCCCGCCAGGCGGCCGGCTATATCCTGTGGTCCGTCGGCGTCGTGATCTGACCGCGCCTCCATTGGCGAACTCACGATGCGTAGTGTCGCGCACCAGCTCCAGCGGGCACGTTGAAGGCCGCCCCCGCGCCTCGCACGGCCGGGCAACACGATGTCCTTCATCGATGGGTTGCGGCCACTGAAAGCGGAACAGGCGCCTTTCCGCCCGCAAACCACACCACCGTCCTGAGATCTGTTTCACGACTTATTGCATTTATTTAAATTAACATATAACTCTACGATAATTCGTATTAATTATGTTTCGGCATGGAGTACAATCTTTCCTTGCGAAGCATACTCTTCGCTCTCCTCGCGCTCTTACTCGCGCATGGCACGCACAGCCCGGCCAGCGCTGGATGTTCCGGTTACGCCTCGGGCTGCTGCGACACGGAAGAGTGCGATTACACTTTCGTCTCGGTAACCTGTGACGACGCACCTAGCTGGGCCTGCCTATATTGGGAGTGCACATACGAAGATGGCGGGAGTTTCTGGACCAATTCCGGACAGTCCTGCTCCAATACGTAAATGAGCCAGGCAACCTTATGCGCACCACCTTCTTGAAGCTAGCCAATCTCGCCATTCTTATCCCGGCTGCATCGCTGTTTGTCTATGGACAAACAGCAGCTCCGTCCCGCGGTGCCGTCAAGATTCCAACTCAAGTTGTCGAAATACAAGACCATCGTCTGACTATCAATATGCAAGGGCTGCGAGACGGCGTGGACTGGGTGCTGGGCGTGGTTCCGGCGCCAAAGCAGGTTTCAAATGCGCTGGTTGCGGCCGTGCGGGGCGACTCGCTGCGTGCGGACAAACCACCAGCCATTCGGGTTCCGGCCGAGCAATGGATCAGCTCCACTCCAGGGGAAGCGCAAGTGCGGCTGCCGGAGAGCGAGATGGGGCGGGAGGGCCCTCTCTTCGTGCGCGTAAATGCGCCTCCCGGCACTGAGTTCCTCGTCCAGGCGCGCGGCAAGCTTGCGGCCGCGCTTACCCTGGCGTCCAGTGAAATCGTTCTCCACAACGGCAGGCTCGCCGATGGACGCGCCACGACCTTTTCCCGCATGGCACGAGCCGCGGCGAGTCCGCTGGACCGCGGGCCGCAGCTCTTGCCAGACGGAACCACGCGAGTGGAAATGGATCAACTAAAGCGTCACATCAAGTCGGTGAGCCGCCCGGCGGCCTCAGCCATTCCGGCGAACTGCTGCCAGGGCAAGGCTGACCAGGCCGTTGTCCTCCGGCTGTCGATTGGTGCGGACGGAAGGGTCACTCATACCCGGCGCCTGTTTGGCGATCGGTCTTTGGCGGAGGCCTGCGCGGCCGCCGCCATGCAGTGGGAGTTCATACCCATCCATGTGGATGGGACATACCCGGCGGTTGCCGCGGACGTGATGTTCTTGGCCAGCCCGAGTGGCTTCAAGGTCTCGCTGCTGGACTGACGCAGCGCAAGTCCATATCGGTTGTTGGCTGCTGCCAGTCTCTGGCGTCAACGGCGTACGCTGGTGCGCCATCGCGTGCGCAGCGCGGATTCGAAGCAGGCCGGTTCGCGCCGGTTCCTACAGTTTCAACAGCGCCCGCAGCCGCTTGGTCTGAACGCGGCTCACCGGAATCTCCGTGGCCTTCTTATCGTCCATCCGCAACTGGAAGCTCGATTTGAACCACGGAATCACTTCGCGAATCCGGTTGATGTTCACCAGGTAGCTCCGGTGCACGCGCCAGAAGGTCTCCGGATCGAGGTTCGATTGCAACTCCTCGATCGTGCGGTAGTTCGAGATCCCCTCGAACTGCGCGCTCACCACCGTGATCAGCCCATCGTCGATCGTGGCATACACAATGTCCTGCGCATCGACAATCAGATTCCGCCCGCTGGACTTCACCAGCACCTTGGTCCGTTGCAGCGCCGGTTTGGACGCGGGGGGCTCCGGCGCGGGGGCCGCCGCCTCGGCCTTCTGCCGCTCCAGGATAATCCGTTGCGCGCGCTCGACGGTCTGTTTCAGCCGTTCGCTGTCGATCGGCTTCAGAATGTAGTCCAGGGCCTCGAACTGGAAGGCATGCACGGCATATTCGTCGAATGCCGTCGCGAGCACGAAGTAGGGGACGTGCGCGCCCTGCTCGTGCAGGCTCCGGATGACTCCAAGACCGTCCAGGCCTGGCATCTGTACATCCAGGAAGACCAGGTCCGGTTCCAGGTCGAGAACCTTTTCCACCGCCTCACGTCCATTGGAGGCCGTACCGATGATCTCGATTTCCGGAAATTCCTTGAGCAGGAAACTCAGTTCGTCCGTGGCCAGCGGTTCATCGTCGGCCAGAAGCGTGGAGATTGTAGCCACCGCGCGAGCCTGCATTCAGTGTTAGTATAACAACGTTGGTTTAGCAGCCACGCACCCTGCCATTGTGCCCCCAAGGAGTTGATTTCTTGCCTACATCATCTGTAAATATTGCTCCGGCTGAAGGAAAGCTCGGAATTCTGGTACCCGGTGTCGGAGCCGTCGCAACCACGTTCATGGCCGGCGTCGAACTGGTCAAACGCGGTCTCGGCGAACCCATCGGCTCCCTCACGCAACTCGCCACCATCCGCCTGGGCAAGCGCACCGAGAATCGCACGCCCAAGATCAAGGACTTCGTTCCTCTCGCCAAGCTCGATGACATCGTCTTTGGCGGCTGGGATATTTACGAGGACACCGCCTACCAGGCCGCATCGCACGCCCGCGTCCTCGATCAGCACCTGCTCGACCAGGTGAAGACTCCCCTCACGGCCGTCAAGCCGATGAAGGCCGTCTTCAACCAGGAGTACGTCAAGCGCATCCACGGTCCTAACGTCAAAACCGGACCCAACCTGCGCGACCTTGCCGAACAGCTCATCGCCGACATCGAGAACTTCCGCAAGACCAACAACTGCGCCCGGCTCGTCATGATCTGGTGCGGCTCCACCGAGGTCTTCCACCGGCCATCCGCCGTCCATCAGTCGCTGGCCTCGTTCGAGAAGGGTCTGGAAGCCAACGACCCCGACATCGCCCCCAGCCAGATTTACGCCTACGCCGCGTTGAAAACCCGCACGCCCTTCGCCAACGGCGCGCCCAATCTCACCCACGACATTCCCGCGCTGCTCGACCTGGCGCGCGACCTCGCCGTCCCCATCTGCGGCAAGGATTTCAAGACCGGCCAGACCTTCATGAAGACGCTGCTGGCGCCGGGTTTCAAGTCCCGCATGCTGGGCGTCTCCGGCTGGTTTTCCACCAACATCCTGGGCAACCGTGACGGCGAGGTTCTCGAAGATCCCGGCTCGTTCAAGACCAAGGAGGAAACCAAGCTCAGCGTGCTGGAGCAGATCCTCCAGCCCGACCTTTACCCGAACCTTTACAAGGACCTCTATCACGCCGTCCGCATCAACTACTACCCGCCGCGCGGCGATGCCAAGGAGGGCTGGGACAACATCGACATCTTTGGCTGGCTTGGCTATCCGATGCAGATCAAGATCGATTTCCTGTGCCGCGACTCCATCCTCGCCGCTCCGCTCGTTCTCGACCTGGTTCTCTTCCTCGATCTGGCCCAGCGTTCCGGCATGCGCGGCATCCAGGAATGGCTCAGCTTCTACTTCAAAGGCCCCATGACCGCTCCCGGCCTCTACCCCGAGCACGACATCTTCATTCAGTTGATGAAGCTTAAGAACACGCTGCGCCACCTGAAAGGTGAAGACCTCATCACCCACCTCGGTCTCGAATATTACGATTAGAGGATGCGAATTCTAGTCGTCGGTGGCACGCAGTTCATAGGTCGCCACCTGGTTGACGCGCTTCTGGCCGCCGGGCACCGTGTGACTCTGCTTCACCGGAAAACCCGGCGGCTTTTTGCCGGGCGCATCGATGATCTGCTGGCCGACCGCGCCGATGAAACCGCCGTCCGGCGCGCGCTCAAAGGCCGCCGCTTCGACGCGGTCTTCGACAACGCCTACGACTGGGCTCATGGCACCACCGCCGCCCAGGTGGGCTTCCTGGCCGATGCCTGCACGCATCCCGGCCTGAAGCGCTACATATTCACCTCCACCGTGGCCGTTTATGGCGACGGCAAGCAAGGCTGCCGTGAAACCGCGCCCCTCGTCAAAGCTCCCAACGCCAGCCCCTACGCACTCAATAAGGCGGAAAGCGAGCGCCTTCTCTTCCGCCTTTACAAGCGCTCCGGCTTCCCCGCCGTCACGCTCCGGCCGCCTTTCGTCTATGGTCCCTACAACAACTTTTACCGCGAGCAGTTCTTCTGGGACCGTCTCCGCCTGAACCGTCCCATCCTGATTCCCGGCAATGGCCGCGCCGCCATGCAGTTCGTCTATGTGAAAGATTTCGCCCGCCTCGCCTTGCTGGCGCTCACCCACGACGGCGCACCTGGCCATGCGTTCAACGTCGCGCACGACGCCCCGCTTTCGCAAAACGACGCCGTCCGGCTCATGGCTGCCACGGCCGGAGCGACACCCACGCTGGTCCACGTCCCGCGCAAACGCATTGCCGCCTCAGGGGCTTCCGCCTTCGCCGAGCCGTTCTACTTCGCCCAGTACTTCGACCTGCCGGCCATCACGGAGGACACCTCCAAGGCTCGGCGCCGTCTTGGCTTCACTCCCACCTCCATGGAGCAGGGCTTCGCCGAAACCTACCGGTGGTATCTTCGTCATCACAAGCCGCGCACGTCCGGCTTCGAAATCGAGGATCAGCTTATGTTTCCAGGAGCTTCCCGCTCATGACCGGCGCTTCACTCTTCATCGACGCCCTCGCCTCGCTGGGCATCCGCGAGATTTATACCCTGGTTGGCGACCACTTGAACGAGGTGCTTTCCGAAGCGGGAAAGCGCGGGTTCGACATCGTCGATTTCCGCCATGAATCCGGTGTGGTCCATGCCGCCGACGCCGTGGGCCGTCTCCGCCGCAAACCCATTGTCACGCTCGTCACCGGGGGCCCGGGGCACACCAACTCGCTCACCGGTCTGGCCACGGCTTTTCAGGCGTGCAGCCCCGTCATCACCGTCAGCGGCGCGCCATCGACGGCCCTCGCCGGGCGTCAGGTGTTCCAGGTGATCGACCAGGTCCCCATGGCGGCCCCGGTTTGCAAATGGGCAGCCTCGCCCGCCGCGGCGGCGCAGATTCCCTACTATCTCGGCCGCGCCTGGCAGGAGGCCACTACGGGACGTATGGGCCCGGTTCATCTCACCATTCCCGTCAATCTCTTGGAAGCCCAGGTGAATGGTCCGGTGCTGCCGCTACAGCCGCCCGCCGCTCCACCCGAAACCGCCCCGTCCGCCACTGAAATCGAACGCGCTCTCGCCCTGCTCCGCTCCGCCCGTAACCCTATCGTCATCGCCGGCAGCGGCCTGTGGTGGTCGGATGCGGGCGCCGAACTGAAGGAATTCCTCCGCCGCACCTCGCTTCCTCTGTACACCGTCACGATGGCGCGCGGCGTGGTACCCGATAGCCACCGTCTCTGCTTCGGTTATGCCGACGGCGCACTCAACAAAGCCGTACACCGCGCCTTTCCGCAAGCCGACGCCGTACTGCTGCTGGGTAAACGCCTCGACTACCGGCTGGCTCTCGGCGGCCGCCGCCTTTTTGCACCGGACGTCAAATTCATTCAGATCGACATCCACGCCCCCGAGTTGGGCAACGCGCGGCCCATCGAGGCCGGCATCTGCGCCAACCTGAAGCCCGCGCTCCGCATGATGAACGCGGCGATCGGCAAGCAGGCCTGGCCCGCCAATGCAGCCTGGCTGCGTACGCTTCGCAAGTACCGGGCTGAGTGGAACGCCGAAGTCGCCGCCATCGCGGGCGACCGTTCCGCCCCCATCCATCCCGCCGCGTTCTTCGCCGAGTTGAAGGCCGCGCTGCCCGCGAACGTCCTGTATGCCTGGGACGGCGGCGACTTCATCCACTGGGGCCGCGCCACGCTGCCCGCCGAACGCGCCGGCGCATGGCTGCGCCTGGGTCCGCTCGGTACCATCGGCTCCGCCCTGCCGAACTCCATCGCGCTCCAGCGCGAGTTTCCCGATGAGCCCGTGGTCATGATCACCGGCGACGGCTCGCTTGGCTTTTACCTGGCCGAACTCGACACGCTGGTCCGCCACGGCCTTCCGGTTGTTGTTATCGTTGGTAACGATGCCGGCTGGGGGCTCGAGCGCGAACTCCAGGGAGAGCTTTGCGGCACCACGGTGGCTTGCGAACTCAGCCCGGCGCGATACGATCTCATCATGCGGGGATTTGGCGGCAAGGGTGAGAATATAGAGACTTTGGCCCAGGTGGGTCCGGCCGTGAGGCGCGCCTTTGCATCCCGCCGGCCCTATCTGTTAAATGTGAATGTGCGCGGGGCCCGGTCGCCTTTCACCCAATGGCAGATCGGCGGAAAGAAAACGTGAGCGAAAATCCGTCCGGAACGCCGCCTTCCGAATCCACCGAGCAGGTCACCCGCCTGCTGCTGGAGTTGAATGCGGGAAACCATGCGGCCATCGAGTCCCTCATGCCGCTGGTGTATGACGAGCTGCGCCGCATCGCCGCCAGGCACCTGAATCGCGAGCGCCTGGATCACACGCTTCAGCCCACGGCCCTGGTCCACGAGGCCTATCTACGGCTGGTTGACCAGCGCGCTCCCCACTGGCAGAACCGTCTTCACTTTATGAGCGTCGCCGCCACGATGATGCGCCGCGTGCTCATCGACCATGCCAAGGCGCGCCACCGCGTCCGCCGGGGCGGGGCGAATCAGCAGCGCGTCCTGCTGGAAGACAACATCGCCGGCACAGACAACCGCGTGCTGGAGGTTCTCGCCATCGACGAAGCGCTCGATAAGCTCACCGCCCTCGACCCGCAACAGGCGCGCGTCGTGGAGTTGCGCTTCTTTGGCGGGCTGAGCGTCGAGGAGACCGCGCAGGTGATGGGAGTTTCCACGCCCACCGTCAAACGCTACGCCAACTCCGCCCGGGCTTTTCTTCACCGCGAAATGCATCGCGACGGCCCGGCTCCGGAAGCAACGGCGCCCTGATTTCCCTCTTAGGTGGACCATTCATGAACCCGGAACGCTGGAAACAGGTTCGCGACATTTTCGACGAAGTCGTCGAAATGG
The DNA here is from genome assembly GCA_020852175.1 of Bryobacterales bacterium. Classification (GTDB taxonomy): domain Bacteria; phylum Acidobacteriota; class Terriglobia; order Bryobacterales; family Bryobacteraceae; genus JAFLBB01. The sequence continues at coordinate 13,920 of JADZBH010000007.1, forward strand.
ATGCGGTTGAGCGCAACCGCCACCTGCTGGTTTCCACGGATGGTGACCCCGGCCTCCGCCTCGAGGTCGAGGAACTGCTCCACAGCTACGACGAATCCGACGACATCATGGACCGGCCGGCCGCGGACGGGCTGGGCGACCTGCTTTCCTCCGGCCCAACGCCGCGAGCGGCTGGAACCAGTCCCTTTTCCGGAAGCTTTCCCGGTGGCCAAACCGCCTCCGGCGCGCCACTGCGCGGCACGCCCAGCGACTACACCTTCACCGGACATCACGTGGGCAGCTTCCGGCTGGTGCGCAAAATCGGCGCCGGGGGGATGGGCAGCGTCTATGAGGCGCTGCGCGACGACCATGCGTTCCAGCAGCGGGTGGCCATCAAGTTCGTCAAGCCCGGCATGGGCGCCAGCGGCATTCTGCAACGCTTCCTCACCGAACGCCAGGTGCTGGCCGGGTTGAACCACCCCAACATCGCCCGCCTGCTGGATGGCGGCACCACGCCCGACGGACTTCCTTACTTCGTCATGGAGTACGTCGATGGCACGCCCATCGACCGCTACTGCGACGAAAAGCGCCTGAACATCGCCCAGCGTCTCGCCCTGTTCCGCACCGTCTGCGAGGCCGTCCAGTATGCCCATCAAAACCTGATCGTCCACCGGGACCTGAAACCGGCCAACATTCTGGTCACTCCCGCCGGCACGGTCAAACTGCTCGACTTCGGCATAGCCAAACTCCTCGGTCCTGCCGTCGGCGAGGAAACCATCGCCCACACCACCGACGGTTCGCCCATGACGCCGGAGTTCGCCAGCCCCGAACAGGTGCAGGGCGACAACGTCACCACCGCCAGCGACATCTACGCCCTGGGCGTTCTGCTCTATCAACTCCTCACCGGGCGTTCTCCTTACCGGCTGGACTCCTGGACCGCTCCCAAGCTTTTCATCGCCATTGCCGAACAGCAGCCCGAGCGGCCCAGCGAACGGGTTCTCGCCGATGAGGAATCCATGGCCGGCAGCGGAGAAAAGCGAGTTGTCCAGGCTTCGCTCGCCGCGTTGGTTCGCGAGGGCACGCCCGACCGGCTCCACCGCCGCCTTTCAGGCGATCTCGACATCATCGTCCTCACGGCGCTGCGCAAGGAGCCGGCCCGCCGCTACGCGAGCATCGAGCGTTTCTCCGACGATCTGCGCCGCTTCCTCGAAGGCCACCCCGTTTCGGCCCGGCCCGACACGCTTTCCTACCGTGCCGCCAAGTTCACGCAGCGCCACCGCGCCGGAGTCGCCGCAGTCGCCCTCGCCCTGCTGGCCCTGCTTGGCGCCACCGTCGTCAGCCTTTACTATGCCCGCGCCGCCCGTCAGGAACAGCTCATCGCCGACCGCCGGTTCCAGGATGTCCGCCAGCTCGCCCGGTTTGTCATGTTCGAATTCGACGATGCCATCCGCGCGGGAGAAACCCCGGCCCGCATCATGCTCGTCAAGCGAGCCTTCGAGTACCTGAACGGGCTCTCCAAGGAGGCCGTGGGCGACATCTCCCTGGAACGCGAGGTCGCGCAGGCTTACCTCAAGCTCGGCGACATTCAGGGCAATCTCTACACCTCCCACGTTGGCGACCGCGAAGGCGCGCTGGAAAGCCACCGCCGCGCGCTCGACATGGCCAACCTCCTGGCGGGCCGCCCCAACCCCGAACCCGCCGATCTCATTCTCGCTGTCCGTGCCAAAACGGGGCTCGGCGACCTCCAGTCCCTCGGCGGAGACCGGCGCGACGCCCTCCGTCTCTACCAGGAGGCGCGCTTCGTCGCCGAATCCCTCGACCGCCGCGGCCGCACACCGGAGACCATCCAGCAGCTTGCCGAAGTCGTCGCCAAGGAAGGCTTCGTGCAAAGCCAGCTTGGCAACCTGAATTCCGCACGTGAAGACTTCCAGCGCGCGCTGCGCCTTGCCTCTGAATGGCAGCGTCTCGATTCGAACAGCCCGCTGGCCCAACGCTGTAGCGCCATGGCCACCAGCCGCCTGGGCGAACTGCTGGTGCGCTCCGGCAACTCCGCCGAGGGGCTCGTCTCGCTCCGCCGGGGCGTCGCTCTTTATGAAGACCTTGTCCGCGCACAACCCGGCGTAACCAGCCACACCCGCGACCTCGCCGCCACTTCCATCCTGTACGGCGACGCCCAGCTCAGCGCCTCACACGCCGGCGAGGCCGTCTCGGCCTATCGCCGCGCCCTTCATATCGCCGAGGGGCTTTCCGCCGGCGACCCAAAGAACCAGCAGTATCAACGCGACCTGCACCTCGCACTCGGCCGCCTCGCCGATGCCCTTTCCAGCGCCGGGAACCCTCAGGAAGCCCGCCTGATGACCTCCCGCGCGCTCCACGTACTCAAGCCCCTGGTCGATCTCCCCTCGCCTTCCTCCTATGACATCCAGCAATACGTCTGGCTGCTGGTCACAACCCCCTACCAGGAACTGCGCGACCCGGCCCGGGCGCTCCCCTACGCGCAAGCCGCCGCGCGCATGACGAACTCCTCCGACCCCGCCGTGCTGGACGCCCTGGCGCGCGCCTACTTTGGAGCGGGCAACAAGGCCATGGCCGTGGAAATCGAACGCCGTGCGCTCGCGTTGCTTCCCGCCCCCGGCGCGGGCAGCGTCAGCGCCCTCCGCAAGGAACTGGAAGCTAATCTGGAGAGGTTTCAGAAGTAGGCGGCTACCGGCGCCGCCAGGCTACCAGAAGCAGGCCCGCACCCATCAGCGCCAGCGTGCCTGGTTCCGGCACCTCCGGCGTCTGGCTGAAGGGAGCGCGCGCATGCAAATCGAAGTTGGCATTCCCATAGACGCGAATCCGGTGCAGTACCTCCACCCAGTTCGTCGCTTCCTCGAATGTCACGCCATCGAACGTCTGATTTGCGTTCAACAGCAAGGGCCCGTAGAACGAGCCGAAGCACTCGCCGCGCGCGAAACTCCCGCCTACGCATAGATCCGTGTACACCTCGATGCCCGGCACGGCGGTCGCCTGAAGACGTTCGAACGAGCCGAAATCCATCTCCATCTCGAAGCCGAGAATCACGGGAGGCGGCGGATCGATCGTGTACTGGATCAGGTATTCGGCATACTCGGATTCGGTCTCCGCCGGAAATGCGAACGGCCCGGAAAAGCTCAGTCCGATACTCCCCTCGCCGTAGCTCACGCTTACGCCGACGCCGTCGGCCGTGGTGGCATCCTCACCGGCAGGTGCGCTGAAGGTAACTTTGAAGATGGAAAACGGCGCGGCTCCGCAGCCGCCGCCCGCCATCAACCCGCTCAGCGTCGTGATCGTGCTGCACGGACCAAGGCTGGAGGGATCCGGACCAATACCGCCTCCGAATGCGGCCATGGAAAAGAGCAGGGAAAACAACCCCAACTTGCACATGATGTCCTCATTATCCGGACGTGGGGTGAAAGAAAAGCAAGAGAGGGAAGTACCAGTCAGTACTGGTGCGCAGCCACCGTCTCCGAGAACGGTGGCTGCACCGTCGCGGGCGCTCGCTCCTCCGTCAAGCGCTCGCGGCAAAGGGAGGTCTCCGACACCCCCCAGCCGGCTTTTGAACCGGAAAGGATCCGGGCTCCTCCAAACGAACCCGGCTCGAACGGCATCGCCGTTCCATCCGAATCAGAAAGCTTGATGTACGGTAACGCGACACAGACCCCATTCAGGGATCACGGAAGTAAACTTTTGAGCGCTTTTTCTGCTATGTGGTTTATGACAACGGCGGACACGGCCGCCCGAGCAACAATTCGACATCTCTTCGCAGCGGTTCCACGGCGTGGGCGAACATTTGTTTGTAGGCGCTACAAAAGTAGTCCAAATCGCTAAAATCGCCGCGCCGCCCCACACGGAACTTGGGGCAACCACCGTGGCAGAGTGACCGCCACTGGCATTGCTCGCACGCCGGGTGCGGAACGGCCTTCTTCGAGGCAAACTCCATCCGCTGTGCCCGCCGCGCCACCTCGGGCCACGAATCTGTAATCAGGTTCCCCAGCCGCCAGCCGCCTTCCACGAAGAAGTCGCACGGATAGATGTCGCCGTTGTATTCCACGACAACGTAGCTGTCGCAACTCTTGTGCATGGTGCAGGCGCCCGGTTTCATCCCCGCCACGCCCTCGGCCAGGTTGTCGAAGCAGCGTATGCGCACGGTCCGCCGCTCGGGCCACCAGAGATCGAAGGTCTCCACCAGAAACCGCCCATATTGCGAAGGGGTGATGGTTTCCGGCAGCGGACGCCCTTCGGCGTCGAACTCCGACAGCGGGATGTACTGAATGTTGTCGATGCCGAGCCCGCGGAAGAACCGGTAAATTTCCCGCGGCTGCTCCACGTTCGACTGGCTTAACACGCACAGAATGTTGAACTCCGCCTTCCCGCGTTGCAGCGTTTCCAGCCCCCGCATGACCTGCCGCCACGACCCCGTTCCGCCTTTGTTGACGCGAAACCGGTCGTGTACCTCTTCGGGGCCATCCATCGAGAGGCCGATCAACCAGTTGTATTCGTGAAAGAACTCCGCCCAACGATCGTCCAACAAAACGCCATTTGTCTGGAGAGCGTTCGAGACATTCTGGCCGCCGCGGCCATAGCGCTGCTGAAACTCCACCAGTTTCTCGAAAAACGGAAGGCCCGCCAGCGTGGGCTCTCCGCCTTGAAACGCGAAGGTCGAGTTCGGGTAGCTGTAGTACATCCAGGAGTCCACCAGCCGGCGCAGGGTCTCCTCGGGCATCCTTCTGTGCTCGATCTCTTTGTAGGGGTCGGCCTTGCGGTCCAGGTAGAAGCAGTAGGTGCAATCCAGGTTGCACAGGGCCGAAGCCGGTTTGATCAGCAACGATTGAATCCTCGGAGCCGCCACGGGCGTCCGGACCGGCGCTTCCAACTGAACCAGTGGACCCATGCCCGAATTGTACGCTGGTGGGGGATGGCCAGCCAAACCGACCCCTTGCTCCTGCACATCCGCCAGCGCCTGCAAACGGCCGCCAACGAGACAGACCGGGCCGCCATCCGCCGGTTCTTCCGGGAGACCGTGACGCCGTGCGGCGTCAAAGCGACGCTCGTCCACGAACTCACCCGCTACGCGCTGCCCATCCTGCGCGAGCGTACGCCCGCCGCGCGCAACCGCTTTTTCGAGGCGTTGTGGAAGTCCGGCCTGTATGAAGAGGGGATGCTGGCCGTCTACCTGGCCCGCCGCTTCACGCGCGATTGCGGACCGTGTGAATTCAAACTGTGGGAGCGGTGGATCGACCGCTACGCCACCAATTGGGCCCACTGCGACGGCATCTCGATGCACCTGATTGGCTCCGCCATCGCCCAAAATCCGGAACTCGCCGTGCAACTGGAAGCCTGGACCGCCTCACCGAACCCGTGGAAGCGCCGCTCGGCCGCCGCCTCGCTTGTGCGCGAAGCCCGCCAGGGCCGTCACGCCGGCTTGACCGGCCGCATTCTCGAACGCCTCGAAGGCGACCCCGCCAGTCTCATCCGGAAGGCCGTCGTCTGGTTGCGGCGCGAGCGCGGCAAGGCCCCGTTAACGCGCGCCCGGCGCTAGCGCCCGCGCCGCCTCCTCGACGGTGGCGCAGTGAATCGCCACCGTGTCGGCGGTATCCTCCGCGTAGCCCCCGGCGAGGGTCACCACGAAGGGCGCCGCCGCGCGGCGCGCCCACTCCATCACCAAACGGTCCCGCGCCCGCAGGCCTTCCTGGGTCACGTTCAACCCGCCCAACTGGTCCCGTTCATACGGATCGGCCCCGGCCACATACTGCACCAACTCGGGCCGCGACATCTCCACCGAACGCGCCAGCCCCAGTTCGAGCGCCCGCAGGTACTCCTCGTCGCCCACGCCATCTTCCAGGTTGACGTCCAGGTGCGAAGGCGGTTTCTCATAGGGATAGTTATCCCGCTGGTGAATGGAGAAGGTGAACACCTCAGGGTCGCCCGTGAAAATCGCCGCCGTCCCATTGCCCTGGTGCACGTCGCAATCCACGATCAGCACGCGGCGCACATACCCGTCGCGTTGCAGCGCGCGCACGGCCACGGCCACGTCGTGAATCGCGCAGAACCCTTCGCCATGCGCCGGAAAGGCATGGTGAAAACCGCCTCCGATGTTCACTCCGGCTCCGTGCGCCAGTGCCAGTTGCGATGCCAGCAGCGTTCCGCCCGCCGCCAGCCAGAACGCCTCCACCATCTGCCGCGAATAGGGCAATTCCAGCTTCAGAATCTCTTCGTAGCTCAGCGTGCCGGAGCGCAGGCGGTTCACCCAACCGGCCTCGTGCACCAGCAGGATCTCGTCGTCTCTCGCCGGGCAGGGCGCCAGGAAGTCCGTCTCTTCGGCCCCATGGGCCGCCAGTAGCCGTTCTCTGATCCGGCGGTACTTCTCCGAGGGAAAGACGTGCGAGCCCAGGTTCAGATCGTAGCGGTCGTGATAGATCAGCTTGAACGGCAGCATGAAGCGGCTGGCTCAGCCCAGGCGGCGCCGTTCGACATCCTCGGCCTGAAGCGCCGTCACCAAAGCCACGGCATAGATGTCCTCGGCCGAGCACCCGCGCGACAGATCGTTGGCCGGCTTGGAAAGTCCTTGAAGAAAAGGTCCGAACGCCGCGGCGCCGCCCAGACGTTCCACCAGCTTATAGCCGATGTTGGCGGCGTTCAGGTCAGGGAAGATCAACGTATTCGCCCGGCCGGCCACGGTGGAGCCCGGCGCTTTGGATGCCCCCACGGCCGGCTCCAAGGCCGCGTCGGCTTGCAACTCGGCATCCACATGCAGTTCCGGAGCGCGCGCCTGCACGATCTTGTACGCCTCCACGATCCGTGCCGATTCCTCGTGTTTACCGCTGCCTTTCGTCGAGAACGACAGCATCGCCACCACCGGCTCGGTCCCCAGCATCGTCCGGGCGTTTTCCGCCGTGGCGATCGTGATTTCGGCCAGTTGCACAGCCGTTGGCCGGACGACCATCGCCGGATCGGCGATGACCAGCAAGCCGCCCGTGCCGTACTGCTCTTCTCGTACGCACAACACCATGAACGTCGAAACCGTCCGCACCTTGGGCGGCGTCCCGATGCAGTGCAGGGCCGCGCGTACCGTGTCGGCCGTCGAATTCGACGCGCCCCCGACGAAGCCATCCGCCTCGCCCAGAGCCACCATCAACGACGCCATGTACAACGGTTTGGCCGCCAGCGCCCGGGCTTCGCCCTGCGTCATGCCCTTGGCCCTGCGGCGCTCGTGCAAATAGGATGCGTATTTTTCCACCGGAAGGTTCTGCCCGTCGATCAGAACCGGTTCCACCAGACCTTCGGCGCGCAGGCGTCCGGCAGCCGCGATCACCCGAGAATCTTTTCCTTCGGGAAACACAATCCTTTTGCGTTTGGATATCCGGCGCACCTTTTCGGCCTGTGCCGAAAGGAAGCGTTGGGCCGAGAACGGCAATGTCATAGAATGTTTAATTGTATCGCCTGAATTCCATCCTGCTGTGCCTTGTCGCACTTCCGGCTGCCGGCGAAGAGGCAAAACCGCTCTTCCCTTCCTGGTTCAAGGCCGGCGTCGAATTCCGCGGACGTTTCGAGGGTGTCAACTCCCAGAACTTCTCGAGCGGCTCCGGTGACCACTACTATCTGCACCGTACCCGTCTCGACCTCCAGTTCCGCCCCGTCAATGGCGTCAGCTTCGTCTTTCAGCCTCAGTTCACCAAGGCTCCCGGCTTCCGCCCTCCCGTCGCCCCAGGCGCCGAGGATCACTTCGACTTCCACCAGGCCTATGCCGAATTCGTCCGCGGCGCCAAGGACGCCCCGCAATACGGCGTCCGTTTCGGCCGCCAGGAACTCAACTTTGGCGCACAGCGCCTGATCGGTTCGTCGAACTGGGGCAACACCTCCCGCACCACCGATGCCATCCGGCTGTTCCGCGAGGACGCCAACACCCGGATCGACCTGTTCGCCTCGGCCGTCGTGCAAACCCAGCAGTACAAGCTCGACCGGTTCAAGGGCGACATTCAGTTGCAGGGGCTCCATGTCGCCTGGAAGAAGCTCCTGCCCGGCGGCCTGCTGGAAACCTATGTCTTCCGCAAGATCGCCAACCGGGAAACCGGCGAGGGGCGAGCCGGGCGCACCGACCACTACACGCCCGGTCTCCGCGCCATCGGTAAACTGCCCCGCCGTTTCGACTACAACCTGGAGATGGCCGCCCAGGCGGGCACGCGCGGCGGCTCCAGCCACCGCGCCTGGGCCGGTTACTGGGAACTTGGCTACCGTGTCGCCGAAAGCGCCCGCGCGCCGCGCCTGCTCGCCGGATACTCCCACGGCTCGGGCGACTCCAACCCCAACGACGGCCGCAGCGATACCTTCGACCAGCTCTACCCCACCAACCACGCTTTCTACGGCTGGGCCGACCGCATGGCATGGCAGAACCTCAACGAACTTCTGCTGGGCGTCGACATCCGCCCGCTGCCGCGCATGGTGATGAACCTTCAATACCACTCCTTCTGGCTCGCCACACGCCAGGATGCATACTATAACTTTGCCGGCCGCCCCGCCGTCCGCAATCCGGATGCAACCAGTTCGCACATCCAACAGGAGTTCGATATCAACACCACCTGGGAGATCCAAAAACATCTACAGGTGATCGTGGGACTCAACAATGTGTTTCCGGCGGGCTTTCTCAAGCAATCCACCGCAGGCGTCCACACCTTCGTGCCCTATCTCCAGTGGCGCGCCGTATTCTGAAACATTTGTCGGATATTGTTGGTACAGTTTTTCCCAACTTGGTGTAAACTCAGGCGATCCCACTCTTGGAGGCATACATGTTCTGTACCAGTTGCGGCGCCCAGTTACCCGATGGAACCAAATTCTGCACCGTGTGCGGCGCCGATCTTGGCGGATCCCAATCCGCAGGCGATACGCCGCCGTCCTACGCCCCTCCGCCTCCGCCCAGTTGGTCGTCGGGTGCGAGCGGCGGTTCCCAGGCGCCGTTTACCCCGCCCACTTCGGTGCGCGTCGACACCATGGGTTGGATCACGGCTGGCTGGAATCTGGTGCAGCCCGACCTGGTGGCCTGGATCGTCGGCGCCCTGCTGATGCTTGTGCTTTCCAGCGTCGTTCCGGTGGTGCTGCAAGGCGCCATGATCATCGGCCTGCACATCATGGCCATCAAGAAAATCCAGGGAAAGACGCCCGAGTTCGCCGACGTCTTCAAGGGCTTTAACTACTTCGTGCCCGCCCTGGTGGCGTCGCTGCTCATCAGCGTCGGCGTCTTCTTCGGCATGATCCTGTGCATCGTCCCGGGGCTGGTTGTCGGCGCCGCCACCATGTTCAGCTACCTCTTCATCCTGGACCGCGGCATGGACTTCATGCCGGCGCTCCAGGCCAGTCATGACGTGGTGAAGAACGATTACGTCGGCTTCACGCTGTTCTTCCTGGCGCTGGCCGTGCTCCAGATCATCGGGGCGCTGCTCTGCTTCGTGGGCTTGCTGGTGACGCTGCCCATCATGTATTGCGCCATCACGGTGGCATACAAAGAGACCGTCGGCATTGCCAGCAACCAGCAGTAAGCGAGACTGGCTGCCTGGCTCCGGCCTTGCCGCCGTCACCCTTGCGTGGCTCTTCGTGCTCGGGGCGGACGCGACCGCGTTTCTCGTCTGCCCCTTCCGATGGGCGACTTCCCTGCCCTGTCCTCTCTGCGGCATGACCCATGGCGTGGCCGCTCTCCTGCACGGCCACATCGCGGAGGGTGTCGCCTTGCACCCCTTTTCTCCCCTGGCTCTGGCCGGCCTTGCCGCCACCGCCGCCGGCCGTACGCTTCCTCCTCCTCTGTGGTCCCGCCTGTTCCTGGGATTGGCTGTTTTCGGTGCGTTCCGCATGTTGCTGGTCGCGCTATAATTGCACTTCAAACTCCGTCATACCGAGGCATTCATGCGAAAGAAAGTTACTGTTGTAGGCGCCGGCAACGTCGGCGCCAATTGCGCGTTGCGCATCGCCGACCAGGAACTCGCCGACGTGGTTCTCGTCGATGTGGTCGATGGCGTTCCCCAGGGGAAGGGACTCGATATTCTCGAATCCGGCCCCATCCAGGGTTACGATGTCCGCATTACCGGCTCCAACGGCTACGAGGAGACCGCCAATTCCGACATCGTCATCATTACCGCCGGTTTCCCCCGCAAGCCCGGCATGAGCCGGGACGACCTTCTGCTGGCGAACTACGAGATTGTCAAGAACGCCACCGAACAGGCGGCCAGGTACTCGCCCAACGCCATCCTGATTCTGGTGACCAACCCTCTGGACGCCATGTGCTGGGCCGCCTGGAAGGTATCCGGCTTCTCGAGGAACCGCGTGATCGGCATGGCCGGCGTGCTCGACACGGCACGCTACCGCACCTTCATCGCCGAGGCGTTGAACGTGAGCGTGGAAAACATAACGGCCATGGTCCTGGGCGGCCACGGCGACACGATGGTGCCGCTGGTCCGTTACACCAACGTGAGCGGCATCCCCCTCACCGAACTCCTCCCCGCCGGGCAGATTGAAGCCCTCGTCACGCGCACGCGCAACGGCGGCGCCGAAATCGTGAAGTACCTCAAGACCGGCAGCGCCTACTACGCGCCGTCCGCGGCCGCCGTCGAGATGGCCGCCTCCATCCTGAAGGACAAGAAGAAGGTGCTCCCCTGCGCCGCCTTGTTGCAAGGCGAGTATGGCGTGCAGGACCTGTTTGTCGGTGTTCCCGTGAAGCTGGGCGCCAACGGCATCGAAAAGGTATATGAAGTCGGTTTGACGGACTCCGAGAAGGCCGAACTCGCCAAAAGCGTCGCCGCCGTCGACGAACTCGTCACGGTAATCAAATCGAAGATGTAACATAGCTCGAACGGGAGGCGGGGCGTTCCCTACGCCCGGCCTCCCGCGCATCCCATCGGGAGGATCTTGTGACCCAGGAAACCGTTCAGCTCATCGCCGCCATCTTGGCCGTTCTCTGCGTGGTGGCCATCATCGTCCGGCGTAAGAACAAGAAAAAGACCACAGCGCAGGACGATTTTTAATCGCCCACATGGTCTCTTCAGAACTCACCCAGGCCGAACCTCTTCCCAAGATCGACGAACGGTACGCCTGCTATCCGCTGCGCGTCTTCCGTTCCAAGATTCATCGTTGGGGCATCAAGGCGCTCGCCGATATTCCCAGGAACCGCAAGGTCATCGAGTATACGGGCGAGAGAATCAACCGCAAGGAGACAAAGCGGCGGGCGGATTCGACTGCGCTCCACTATCTGTTCACGCTGGACAACTATTGGACCATCGACGGCACGGTAGGGGGCAGCGGCGCGCAGTACATCAACCACTCCTGCGAACCTAACGTCCGCGCCGTCATTTTCAAGGGCCACATCCTCTACTACAGCGCGCGCGATATCGGCAAGGGCGAGGAGTTGCTGATCGACTACCACTTCGATCCCGACGTGGAAAAGGTCATCTGCAAATGCGGCGCCAAGGCCTGCCGCGGCACCATCAACCTGAAGAGGGAAAAGAAGGGTTAAGTAAACCGCAACCGGGCATACCCGATGCCGCCCTTGGCCTCGAGTTCCAGCAGACGGTTCCATTTGGCCAGCCGCTCGGACCGCGTCACCGAGCCCACTTTAATCTGTCCCGCCCCGCTCGCCACGGCGAGATCCGACAGGAAGCTGTCCTCGGTTTCGCCCGAGCGCGCCGAAATCACAGCATGCCAGCCCGCCTCCAGCGCCCGGCCGCTCACGGCCAGCGTCTCGGTCAGCGTACCGATCTGGTTCATCTTCACCAGAACGGCGTTGGCCGAGCCTTCCCGGATGCCCCGCTCCACGCGCGCCGGGTTTGTCGTGAACAGGTCGTCGCCAATCAACTGCGCCTGTCCGCCCAGCCGCCGCGTTAACTCCGGCCAGTGGCGCCAATCGTCTTCGGCCAGTCCATCCTCGATCGACACCACAGGGTAGCGCGCGCACCATCCGGCCAGTTGGTCGATCATGCCGCCTGCATCCAGCCGCCGTCCCTCGCTACGCAAGTGATAGATGCCGTCGCCGTAAAAATGGGTGGACGCCACATCCAGGGCGATGGCCACCTCTTCGCCCGGCCGGTATCCCGCGCGCTCGATGGCCCGTGTCAGCAGGGCGAGCGCCTCCTCGTTCGATCGGAGGCGGGGCCCCCATCCGCCTTCGTCGGCGACGCCGGTGAGCACATAGCCGGCTTCCACACAGAGCGAATAAGCAGCCGCATGCACGGCGGCCGCCGCCCGCAGCGCCTCGGCGAAGCTGGGCAGTCCCAGGGGCAGCGCCAGGAAGTCCTGGAACTCGATATTGTGCGCGGCGTGGTGGCCGCCGGAGAAGATGTTCACCATCGGCACCGGCAGCGCCGCCGGCCGGCCCGCCGCGGGCAGGCTGCGATAGAGTTCGACACCTCTGGACACCGCCGCCGCCCGCGCCACGGCGCACGACACCCCCAGGATGGCGTTCGCTCCCAGGCGCCCCTTGTTCGCCGTGCCGTCCAGTTCGATCATCCGCCGGTCCAACCCGGCCTGATCCCCGGCGTCGAGGCCCGCCACGGCCGCCGCGATCTCGCCCTTCACATGCGACACCGCGCGCAGAACGCCCTTGCCGCCATATCGCGCCGGGTCGCCGTCGCGCAACTCCACCGCTTCGTGCTTTCCCGTCGAGGCGCCCGAAGGCACCTGCGCCTGCCCTGCCGCGCCATCCGACAGCCGGGCTTCCACGGCCACCGTCGGCCTTCCGCGCGAATCCAGGATCTCCCAGGCGTTTAACGATTCGATCCTCATGTACCCAACCTGTCCCATACATCGCCCACCGAACGCGCGGGCCACAGAATCAATTCTCGCGCCAAGTCACGCACACGGTCGCGGGCGCCGGCCTCCAGATACTCAGCGGGCGACTTCCCGTCCACGCGTGCAAGGTGCAGGCAGCCCAGGTGTCTCATGGTGGTGTCGAGAAACCAGTCACGAAACTCCTCCGGCACACCCTGCCGCGCCTGGCTCCAGAAGGCTTCCGCGCATTCGCGGTATCCCGCCGCCCATCCACGCTCATGGTGCGACTTCAGCAGCAGATGATTCAGCAGGAACCCCGCGTCGAACCCGGGATCTCCGAAGTGAATCACCTCACAATCGATCAACATGACCTCCGGGCCGTGCACCAGCAGGTTCTTGGGTGAAAAGTCGCCATGCACCAGCGAGCGCGCCTCGCGGCGGCAGGAATGGATGCGTCCGGCGAACGCCTCGGCCAGGTCCGGATGCCGGGCCGCCGTGAAGCGGTAGTAAGGGTCCAAACGCAACTGGTCGAAGCAGGTCTGGTCGCCGAAGGCGTTGAACCAGTCCGGCGCATGCCAGGTGGTTTCGATCATCCGCCGCAGCAATAGGCCCACGCGCTCCGCCACGGCGGGGTCCATCCTGCCCGAAAGCAGGCGGGTCTTCCAATCCACGGCCGCCTCGGGGCCTGCCTCCATGGCGAATATGTAGCCGTCGCGGTCCTCGAACACCACCGCTGGAACCGCGCCCGCGGGCATCGCCGGCGAAAGCCGCCGCAGGGCTTCACACTCACGCCAGATACGGCCGCGGTCGGCCAGCCACTCCTCCTCCACGCGCAACTGCCCCAATGCCTGTTTCAGCACCCAACGCCGCGCGCCGTCTTCGGCCAGCACCACGGTGTTCGACACACCGCCCCCCAACAAGCGAGCGCGCCATGGGCCGGGCATCCCGCGCCCTGCCAGGTACCCCCCCGCATTTTCAGCCGTCAGTTCGAACAAGGGGCCATCTTACCGCGCGACAATACGTTCATGTCCCGGGTTCGCATCGACAAGTGGCTGTGGGCGGCGCGCTTCTTCAAGACGCGCTCGCTGGCCACCCATGCCTGCGATCTTGGACGTGTCACGCTGAACGGCCAGACCGTCAAACCGGCGCGCGAGGTGCATCCGGGCGATCAGTTGGCCATTCGCAATACCATGGGCGACTATCACGTCGAGGTCCTCGCGCTGAGCGAGGTACGCGGACCGGCGCCCGCGGCCCAGGCGCTGTATCACGAACCGGAGGAGAGCCGCGAGGCGCGCCACCATGCCGCCGCTGAGCGTAAGGCCGCCGCCGGGGAGACCAGTTTTTTCCCCAAGGGCCGCCCTGGCAAAAAGGACCGCCGCGACATCAACCGGCTTCGAGGCCGCGCGTAAGCCCACTCCCGCGCCACGGCCGGCGCTCAGTCTTCACGCAGCAGTTCTTCCCGGGCCTCGGCCAGTTTTGCCTGCTCCGGCTTGGACAACCGTGGAGCGCGCGGCTTGAGCGACTGAATCTTCGCCGAAAGGATGCTGGCCACCAGCGCCCGCATCATCCACTTGTTATCGGCTGGAATGATGTACCAGGGAGCCGCTTTGGTGCTGGTGGCCGTCAACGCCTCCTCGAACGCCCTGCCGTACTGGTCCCACAGCCGCCGTTCGCCCAGGTCCGCCGGGTTGAACTTCCAGTTCTTCTCCGGGGTCTCGATGCGTTCGAGCAGCCGCCGTTTCTGCTCCTCTTTCGAGATGTGCAGGAAGAACTTCAGAATCACGGTGCCGTTGCGCGTCAAATGGCGCTCATAGGCGTTGATGTCCTCGTAGCGCCCGCGCCAGAAACGTTCGTCGAATTTCTTCGCGGGCAACTGTTGAGGTACGAGGTATTCCGGATGCACGCGCACGACGAGCACCTCCTCGTAGTAGCTGCGGTTGAAGATGCCGATCATGCCGCGTTCGGGCAGATGTTCCGTGTAGCGCCACAAGAAGGTATGGGCCAACTCCTGGATCGAGGGCGCCTTGAAGCTCGCCACGCGCACGCCTTGCGGGTTCAGGCCGGTCATGACGTGCTTGATCGTGCCATCCTTGCCGGCGGCGTCCAGCGCCTGAAAGATCACCAACAGGGCACGGGAACGATCGGCATAGAAGAGTTCCTGCAGCCGGGCCAGTTCGGTCAGGTCGCCGTCCATTTCGGCGGCGGCCCCCTCGCGGGCGGTCTTCCGGGGAATCTCGCTCCCCCCCGCCCAAGCCGGGTCGTGCCGGTTCAGTTTCACCTTCGATCCGGGCTTCACTTCGAAGCGGCGGTGCAACTTGTCGAGACGGTCGCTCTGTTGGGCCACGGTCAACCTCCGATGGCGTACATGGGCCGAGGGGGTGGAACGAACTGCGTGGAATTGATCTCGTGGCCGATCCACTTGGCCCGCACGTTGGCGCGAATCCGCTCCGCCAGCGCCTCCTCCCGCTCCTCCCCGCCGAGCGTCGCGTCGCGCAGCACGCCCTTCACGTCCATCTCATCGTGCGCGAACAGGCAGTAGCGGAGATGCCCGTCGGCGGTGAGACGGATGCGGTTGCAGTTCAGGCAGAACGGCCGCGTCACGCTGGCGATGAAGCCCACCGTGCCGCCTCCATCGCGAAAGCGGTATTCGAGCGCCGGGGCGCGGGGGTCGGCTACGGGCAGGGGATCGAGCGGACCGATGCCTTCGGCCAGCAGGGCCAGGATGTCGTCGGCGCGCAGGACTTTGTCCGGCAGCCAGAGGCCCTGCGAATCCAGCGGCATGAACTCGATGTAGCGGATCTCGATGCCCCGTTCGCGGCCGAAGCGGGCCAGGGGAACAATGTCGGGCTCCACCAATCCCTTCACCGCGACGGAGTTGATCTTCACCGGCAGTCCCGCCGCCTGCGCGGCGTCGATGCCGGACAGCACGCTGTGCAACTCGTCGCGCCGGGTGATGTGTTCAAAACGGGCGCGGTCGAGCGTGTCCAGGTGGACGTTCAACCGCTTCAGCCCCGCCTGGGCGAGCGGGCCGGCCAGACGTCCCAGCAGCACTCCGTTGGTGGTGAGTCCCATGTCCTCGACGCCCGGAATGACGGCCAGCTTTTCCACCAGTTCCGGCAGGTCGCGGCGCACCAGCGGTTCGCCGCCCGTGATGCGCAACTTGCGCACGCCCAACCGCGCCGCCACGCGAACCACCTGTTCAATCTCCTCGTAGCGCAGAATCTCGCTGTGCGGAACAAACGGCGCGCCCGTCTCAGGCATGCAGTAGAAGCAGCGGATATTGCAGCGGTCGGTGACCGAGATGCGCAGATTGTCATGCAGGCGGCCGAAGCCGTCCACCAGGGGCGCGGATTGCGTTTCGGGAGTCACTGCAGCGCCAACATGCGCTCGATGGGCAACAGGGCGCGCCGCATGAGCTCGTCCGGGAGTTCCACCCGCGGCTCCAGCGTGTCCAGGCAATCGCGCAGTTTCTCCAGCGTGTTCCTCTTCATGTAGGGACATTCGCTGCAATTGCAGTTTTCGTTGGGCACGAAGACAAACCGTTTGCCTGGCGCCAGGCGTTCCAGCGAATGGCGCACGCCGCTTTCGGTCATCACGATAATCTCATCGCACGGCGCGTTGACGGCCCAATCGATGATCGCCGAGGTGGAACCGATGAAATCCGCCAGCGCCAGCACCTCGGGCGGACACTCGGGATGGGCGGCCACGAGCGCGTCCGGGTGCTCATGCTTTAGATGCACCAGGCGGCGCGCCGGGAAGGTGGCGTGCACGATGCAGGCGCCCTGCCAGATGCGCATGTTCTGGCGGCCTGTCTGGCGCTGCACCCAGTTGCCCAGGTTCACATCGGGCAGAAACAGTAGGGGCTGGCTGGCGGGAAACGACTCCACCACCTTCACGGCGTTGCGCGACGTGCAAATGATGTCGCTTTCGGCCTTCACCTCGGCCGAGGTGTTGATGTAGCTCACCACGGCATGGTCCGGGTAGCGGCGTTTGAAAGCGCGCGTCTGCTCGGCCGTGCAGGAATCCACGAGACTGCACCCGGCTTCGGCGTCGGGCACCACGACGGTTTTCGCGGGATTGAGGATTTTCGCCGTTTCGGCCATGAACCAGACGCCGCAGAAGGCGATGACGTCGCCGTCGAAGCCGCGCGCTTTACGCGCCAGTTCAAGGCTGTCGCCGGTGTAGTCGGCCAGATCCTGAATCTCGCTGTCCTGGTAGTGATGAGCCAGGATCACAGCCTTCCGCTCGCGCTTGAGAGCGAGAATTTCGCTGGTAATGGTCGTGACTGCGGACATGATCGCTCCCCCGTGATCCTCCTCTATTTTAGAACGGCCCGGGCCGGCGGGGCCGGATGCCGTCACTCGACGACATCAGTAGCCCACAGATTGCCCGTCACCTCACCCATGGCGAAAACCAGGCGTCCGGCGCTGACGGTTAGATTCACGCGCGACGGGCCGTCGACGTTCATCATGTTCCGCACCGCCGTGTGGGCGTGAAAGACAGGAAACGGCGCGCCGGTGGTACGGCCGAGTTCGAGATCGAGATGCTGCGCCCAGACACAGCGGAAGGAATCGCGCTCGGAGAGGAAGTAGAGCAGCTTGCCGTCGGGCGACCACACGGGGTTCCGGTCCATGGAAACGCCATCGCTGACGCGGATCCAGCGCTCCACGGGAATCGCGCCCTCGGCGGAGTAGGGCGCGATGTAGAGCACGCGCGCGGTGGGGCGTTCCACCAACTGGAACGCCACCCACTTGCCATCCGGCGAACGGCGCGGGCCATAGACGGGGTGCTTCGGGTGCGAGATCAACGGACGAAGCCGGCGTGTGGCCACATCCATCTCCTCGACGTGCTGCGGCGGCCCCACTTGCAGCAGCAGTTTGTCCATGCCCGGCGTGGCGTCGCGCATCAGGCCGCAATCGTCGCACAACTTCTCGGGCGCAAGGCCGCCTTCGCGCCATAGGTAAATTTCACGTTTGTCGTTGGAGATGGCCCCATAAGCGATCGAGGCGCCGTCGGCGGACAGATGCGGGTTCATCTCGCGGGCGGGCGTGGCGGTAAGTTGCGTCTGGCGCATCGTGGCGGTGTCCAGAAGCCAGATGTCGCCGGCGGCGCCGCCACGCTGGCTGACAAAGACGATTCGTTTGCCATCGGCGGAGATGTGCGGGTATTGGTCGTCCAGCGGGTTGTGCGTGAGTTGTTGCGCCTCGCCGGCCACTTTACCCGTGTTGGTTTGCACGGGCACCTGCCAGACATCGGCGTTCGACCTCATATTCGCGAACACCAGCCGGCCAGCGTCGGAGATGGCGGGTTTCATCTCTTCGGCAGGGCCGGAGGTGAGCTGTCGCGGCGAGCCCACCAGTTTCCAGGCGCTGCCAAAGCGGGCCATCCAGAGGTTGGTTGTATCGCCGCGGCCGCTGGAGAAAATGAAACGCTCGCCCCAAACCGCGAACGGATACGGGCCGATGGTGAATTTCAATTCGCGCAGCTTCGCCAGCGCGCCCGTGTTGATAGGCTCGCCGCCATCGACGGGCGCGAGCCACCAGTCGTAGTCGGGCGGTCCCAACTGCTTGGTGCCCAAAAACACAATGTACTTCCCGTCCGCGGTGAACGCTGGATGATGAGCCACGGCGAAGGCCGGAGCAAACCGCCTTGCCGGCCCGCCGTCCACCGGGATGACAAACAGACTGCTGGCGCCAAAGGCAAACGTGGCGCCCACGCCGGGCGATCCCACGGCGTAGGCCAGAAGTTTGCCGTCGGGCGAAAACGCCGGGCTGCGTCCTCCGGAGGCCACCAGACGGGGTTCGCCTCCGCCGGACACGGGCACGATATAAATGCCGCCGCCCTCGCGGTCGCTGCGGAACGCAATGCGATTCGCGCCTGGCGAAAAGGCCGGCTCGTACTCGTCCACCTCGTGTTTGGTCAGGCGCATGGCTTCTCCGCTGGGGAGCTGCTGCACCCAGATGTCGAGGTCGCGCCCGGTGGCGCGGTCGGTGGCGTAAGCGAGCCACTTGCCGTCGGTGGAAATCGCGGGGAATCCGGTGAGGCCGGGATCGGAGGTGAGCCGCGTCAACTCGCGGGGGGCGGGCGCGCGGGGCGCCAGCAGTTTCCACCAGGCGAAGCCGATGCCGGCCAGCATGCCGATGGAGAGCAGGGCCAGCATCCAACTGAAGCCGGGACGGTGCGGCGCGCCGGCCGGAGTCACGGGCGGCAGGGAGGCAGAGTCGTGCTCCTCGCGCAGTTCCTCCAGCGCCACGCGCAAATCGGCGGCGCCTTGAAAGCGCCGGGACGGATCCTTGCGCAGGCAGCGCGTGACGACACGTTCCAGATCCTGCGGCGTGCCGGGCGCGAGCGTGCGTACGGCCTGCGGTTCGTCGTTCACCAGCGAGGCCATGGTGTTCACCGCCGAATCGCCGGGGAAGGCGCGCTGGCCGGTGATCATCTCATACAGGACGGCGCCAAAGGAAAAAATATCGGAGCGCACATCGAGCGGTTTGCCGCTGGCCTGTTCGGGCGACATGTAGGCGGCCGTGCCCAGCACCATGCCCTGCGCGGTCATCAGCGGCGAGCCGGGTTCGTTCTGCGTATCGTCGCCGGCGATGACGGTTTGGACGAGACTGGCGCCGGGCTCGGTGAGCTTGGCCAGTCCAAAGTCGAGCACCTTCGCGATCCCGCTGGGCGAGACGATGATATTGGCGGGCTTCAGGTCGCGGTGGATGATCCCGGCGGCGTGGGCAGCCTCCAGCGCGGAGGCCACCTGCGCGGCCAGTTTCAATACCTGGCCAGGGCTGAGACCGCGGCGGCCGATGAGTTCGTCGAGCGGGCTGCCCTGCACGCGCTCCATGGCGATGAAATCGACTCCTTCCGCGGAATCGATCTCATAGATGATGACGATGTTCGGGTGGTTCAGCGCGGAAGCGGCGCGAGCCTCCTGGGCAAAGCGCTTGCGGCGGTCGTTGTCGTGGGGCGCCCCGGGACGCAACACTTTCAACGCGACGGTGCGGCCCAGGCGCGTGTCCCGCGCCAGCCACACCACGCCCATACCGCCCTCGCCAATCTGTTCGAGGACCTCGTAATGGGATAGAGTGCGTCCAACCACGGGGAAACACTCATAGTATCGCGCGCGGCGAGCCAACCCGCGCGGAAGCGCCGGCGGCGGATGGTGGCTGGCAGGCGCTCGATCCGTCACAATACGACAATTGAAGAGTTCAGGTTTCCATGCCGCGCATCCCGACAAAGGCTCTCTACTATCTCATCGCGGGATTGATGTGCGCGACGCTGCTGTACGAGTCGCGAAGCACCTACGGCCTTGTCCGCAACTGGAGCGAAGAGCGGTTCACGCTGCTGGAGCACGTGGAACTGCTGCCCGGGACGAACATCGTGTCGGGAACCTCGGAGAAATCGCGCGGCGCGGGCCTGCACGAAGGCGACCGCGTGCTGGCGGTGAACGGCAAGCCGTTGCGCGGCATGAAGGATCTGCCCTCGTCCGGAGAACCGGGCGAACCCGTGCGTCTCCGCATCAGCCACCGCACGGGCCGGCTGGAGGAGATCGTGATTCCTGCGGGTTCGCGCCCGGCGCCGGGTTCCTCGTTCGGGCGGACGCTGGTGAGCGTGGTCATGATGCTGGTCATGCCGTGGCTGTGCGTGGCGTTGGGCTTCTGGGCGGTTCTGGTACGGCCCCGCGACGCGCAGGCGTGGCTCCTGCTGCTGCTCATGTTGTCGTTCCCTCAACTGGTCAGCGGCACGTTCTGGCAATGGCCGGACGGCTGGCGCCAGTTCGCCATCATCTACCACGAAGTTTTCGCGGGCTTGATTCCAGCGGCTCTCGTGCTGTTCGGCATCTACTTCGCCGAGAGGTTCGGGCCGGACCAGCGCCATCCGTGGGTCAAGTACGTTCTGCTGGCTCCCTCACTGGCCGCACTTGTTTTCAACACCATTCACGCGGTGGGCGCGGCGGAGAATTTCACGTTCACCGAACCTCTACTGCAAGTGCGCAACCTGTCGCGCACCGTGGGGTTCACCTCCGTCTTCGGGGCGTTCGGCGCGTTCTTCTTCACGCTGGGCACGAAATGGGGGAAGACGAAATCGGCCGACGTGAGACGGCGGCTGCGGCTGCTGTTATGGGGCACGCAAATCGCCTGCGCGCCGTTGGGACTGCTGCTGGCCGCGTCCATCGCCACGGGCCGGCAGCTTCACGAAATCGCGCCTTGGAGCGTGCTGGCGCTCGCGCTCACCATGCTGTTCTTCTTCCCCGTGACCATCACCTATGTGATCGTCGTGCACCGTGCTCTGGACGTGCGTGTCGTGGTGCGCCAGGGCATCCAGTACGCGATGCTGAGCGGCGGCGCGCTGCTGTTCGGCGGCTTGCTGACGGCGGCGATCATGCTGGGCTCGATTCTGTACGCGCTGAACTCGGAACTCAACCGGCCGGGGAAGGTTCTGGCGATCATGGCCGGCCTTGGAGTGGCCATGCTTCTGCAACGGCTGCGAAGGCGGCTGGCGCTTTGGATCGACCGGCGCTTTTTCCGCGATGCCTACGACGCCGAACGGGTATTGAGCGGCTTGAGCCAGGAGGTAAGGAGCATCGTCGAGC
Source organism: Bryobacterales bacterium (assembly GCA_020852175.1). Taxonomy (GTDB): domain Bacteria; phylum Acidobacteriota; class Terriglobia; order Bryobacterales; family Bryobacteraceae; genus JAFLBB01. The sequence goes on from JADZBH010000007.1 coordinate 35,254, forward strand.
CCGAGTCCCTGCTTCGCACCGTTTCCGAACGCATCTCGGAAACGCTTTATGTGCCGCACATCGTCTTTTTTCTGCCGGCGGGCGGCCCGTTCCGTCCGGCTTTCGCGCTCGGTTATAAAGGCGAGCCCAAGGTGGAGTTCCCGCCCGAAAGCGGCACGGTGCTCCACATCGCGGAAGCAATGGCGCCCTCTCGCGTCTACCTGGACGACCACGATTCGTGGCTCTACCAGGACTCGCGCGTCACGCCACAGGAGCGCGAATGGCTGATGCAACTCGACTCGCAACTCCTGTTGCCGCTGCCGTCGAAGGACAAGCTGCTGGGGTTTCTCAGCCTGGGACAAAAGCGGAGCGAGGAGCCCTATTCGGGAAGCGACATCCGGCTGCTGAACTCGGTGGCCGCGCAGACGGGGCTGGCGTTGGAGAATTCGCAACTGACGGCCGAAATCGCCGCCGAGGCGGCCCAGCGCGAGCGCCTGAACCGCGAGATCGAGATCGCGCGCGAGGTGCAGGAGAGGCTGTTTCCGCAGAAACCACCCGCCATCGCGGGGCTGGATTGCGCTGGCGCCTGCCGTCCGGCTCAGGGCGTGGGGGGCGACTACTACGACTTTCTGGCCCTGCCGGGCGGACGTCTGGGCGTGGTGATCGGCGACGTGTCCGGCAAAGGGATCGCCGCGGCGCTGCTGATGGCCAGCCTGCAGGCGTCGGTACGCGGGCAGAGCATGAGGGGAGAGCAGGATCTGGCGCAATTGATCGCCACCGTGAACTCGCTTATTTACGAGGCTTCGGCTTCCAGCCGTTACGCCACGCTTTTTTATGCGCAACTCGACCCGGCGTCGCGCCGTCTCGACTATGTGAACGCCGGCCACAACCCGCCGCTGCTGGTGAGGGGCGGCGAGGCGATCCGGCTGGAAACGGGCGGCACGGTGGTGGGCCTGCTGCCGTCCTACGCCTACCGGCAGGGAACCATCGAGCTAAAGCGCGGCGACGTTCTGGTGGCCTTCACCGACGGTATCAGCGAGGCGATGAACATTGAGGATGAGGAGTGGGGCGAGGACCGTCTGCTGGCGGCGATCCGGGCGACGGACAATCTCACGGCGGGTGAGATGATTCCGGTACTGATGAGCGCGGCCGACGCTTTCGTCGCGGGAGCGCCGCAGCACGATGACATGACGCTGGTGATCGTGAAACTGCTGTAGGCGCTAAGGGCAAGGTGTCGGGCTGGTTTGAGAAGGAGAGTTGCAATGAGGCGGATGACGGCCGGGCTGCTGTGCGCGTTCGTAGCCATGGCGGCTGACTTCACGATTACGCCAGTTCCGGGGACGCGGTTCCAACTGGAAGTGAACAAGACCGGCCTCATGTCGGGCAAGGTTCATGTTTTCACTTTCGATCGCTACTCGGGCGAGTTGCATTACGACGAAGCGGCGCCTGAGCGCTCGACCGTGAGCTTCACGGTGGAGAACCGGTCGCTGGCGTGTCACGACACATGGGTGGACGAGAAGGACAGGCAAAAAATCGTACGGGTGGCTCACGAGGCGATGGATACGGAGCATCATCCCCGGATGACGTTCCGCTCAGAAAAGGTTGTCAAGCGGGACGATGGCGGTTTCGATGCCACCGGGCCTCTCACGATCAAGGGAATCGCCAGGCTGGCGGTCATCCGCGTGACCGTGGAGCGCAGCGGCGGGGTTCTGCGGTTGAAAGGCAGCGCGGTGCTGCGCCGGAAGGACTATGGCGTGAACCCTCCTTCGCCTGTGCCATTCGGGCTGATCGGCAACAAGGATGAGATGCCCGTACAGTTCGATCTACGCGCCGCGCCCAAGTGAGCCGCGCCCGCGCGGCCTGCGGCTACAATGGGGCTTGAGCCTATCGGACTGGATTGCTTCCCGCTTTCGCTACCGGCGTTTCGCGCGCGGAGGACATAACCTGGCCCGCCGCTACGCGGCGCTCACGCCCTACTGGGAACCGCACCTTGAAGCCACTCGCACGGCACAGCGCGGGTGGGACGTCTCGGGCAAGCGGCTGCTGGTTTTGGGAGCCGGGCGGTTGCTCGACTTCTCGATTGAACTGGCCAGTCGTTTTCAGGAGGTGATGCTGCTGGACGCCGATCCGGCGTGCGGCGGCAAATGGCGCGAATTGGGGTCGAAGCTGAAAGGGCGCGTGGCCGTGGACTACGACCTGCGCGAATTGACGGTGAAATACGACCCCTGGCAGATGCATCTGGCCGACCGTCTGAGCCGCGCCGCGCCGCGCGTCCGCTGGCAGGCGGCCTTGGGAACCCTTGCGCACATGATCGAAGTTCCATCGCCGCACCTGCCGCACGCCGATGCCGTGCTGTCGTTGAACGTTCTAAGCCAGTTGCCTATCGGGTGGCAGGAGATTGTCGAGGAGTTGCTGACCGAGTCGTTCGGCAAGAAGTTCGTGAAGGAGCATGAGCAGGAGTGGATGGAGGCTCTGCTGCCTTCCGGCCGGACGATTGTCGAGGACCATTTCACGGCCATCGCTTCCACGCGCTGCCGCCATGCGCTGGTGATCACCGATACGGATTACACGGAGTATCGCGGCGTGCCGGCCTATTCGCGCGCCAGTTACGCGCCGCCGCCCGCCCAAGGCGAGCACACCACCTGGTCCGCGCTGTGCAATGTCGAGTTGGAAGCCATGCTTCCGGGATGGAGACGGCGCAAGGTGAGCGAGTGGACCTGGCACATCGCGCCCATGGGTTTGGAGAGCGAACCCTACGGCACGTTTCACAACGTGGCCGCGTACCGGTTCGACATCTAACCGGAGGGCCCGCGATGCCTGCCTCTGGCGTCAGGCGAGAGCGTGCAGAACAACCGATCTGGAGCCGAAAGCGGCGGCGAGCCACCTGCCGTCAGGCGAAAGGGCGAGCGAATTTACGCGGGAAGGCGCGTCGAAGGTGCGTTCGGGCTTGCCGGAGGCGAAGTCCCACAGCAGGATCTTCACGGGGTGAGAGACGGTAAGTACGCTAAAACCGCCCGTGGCGAGCCGCCGCCCGTCGGAGGAAAACGCAAGCGCGGAGATCATCTCGGGTTGTCCTGACAGTTTGCGGGCCAGGCGCCACGTGGTTGCATCCCAGACATAGACGATGCGGTCCGCGCCGGCGGCCGCCAGCCAGCGGCCATCGGGCGAGAAGTCCATGGCGAACATGGAAATGGGAAGTTCCTCGACATGCCGGAGCAACTCGCCGTTGGCCGTATTCCAGACGCGCAGAGAGGTATCGTACGAGCCGGCGGCGAGCGCCTGGCCGCCGGGAGAGAAGGCCATGACCGAGACGCCGCCAAGACCTGCCGGGAGGCGGAACTTATCAGCCCCCGAGCGATCGCGTACGCGGACGGTATTCTCGTTCCACTGCTTGTTGGCGATGAGCGCCTCCGAGGTGAGCGCTCCGCCAGCGGAGGTCACGAGCGGGCTCGCAAGAGCGGCGATGGACGGAGGCAGCGAGGCCCGCTCCAGGGTCTCGCGCAGACGGCCGGTGGCAGTGTCCCAGACGCGCGCCTTCCGATCGGAGCACCAACCGGCGAGCGCGGCTCCGCCATCGAGAAAGGCCACTGCTCTGACGTTGGCCTCGGAGTCGAGCGTACGGGGCATTTCAGGCCTTCTCCAGAATAATGTCGAAGGTGATCTCGGCGTGAGGCGCGCCCTGCTCGAAGAGCTTCACCGGACGGACCAATTCACGGCTTCTCACGATATTGTTCTTCGCGTAATTCTTGCCGGGGTTGCCATCGAAGAAGGGATCGGTGGCGAAGTAGGCCTGCGTGATGAGCGTTTTGTGGCCGGGCGCGCTGATGAGGTAGTGAATGTGCTGGGCCGGGCGGTCGGCGTAATGGCCGGGCAAGATGGTTTCCAGCGTGTACCCCGATGCTTCGCCGATGGCGAGTTGAGCGCGATAGCGGTAGCCCTGAAGGTCATACAAGCCTGCGTGGTCGGCTTGCCAGACATCGACGCGCGCGCCGGGAACCTTTTCGCCGCGCGTGTTCGTGACCTTGCCCACGACGCGCAACGGGAAGCCGGGGTCGCCGGGTTTGCGCAGCAGGGAGACATCCGGTGCGCCTTTTTTGTAGAAAGGGCCCAGCACCTCGGCCGGGGTTGGTTGTGCCGCCTGCGTTTCGGCCTGCTGCCAAAGCGCGAACAGCCGCGTGGATGCCATGGGCGCCGCTGCCACCAGCAGGCCCTTGGCGATGCAGTCGCCCAGTATGTCGCGACGGCGAAGTTCCTTGTCGTTCATTGCCACCTCTCGATTGGCGAGAGTGTAGCACGATCGCGGAAGAACTTCAGGCGATGGGACGGACGGCCAGCCAGGCGCACTGGATGGCGCGATCGACGAATTCGGCGGGCAGGCGGCCTCCATAGGCGCCGAGGTGCTCGAACATGGCGATGCCGTGCAGGGAGGAGATTAGCAAAAGCGCGGCGCCGGAGGGATCGGGTGTGCGATTTTGCGCGAAGAAGCGGATGAGTTCACCGCGCAGCGCCACCAGGGCCGATTGCGGATGGCGCGAGGCGAACTCCTCGAAACGGAAATCCGGATGCGTGGAAAGTTGCGCCAGAATGGGCGCCGCGGAGCGGAAGTAGTCGAGCATCGCGCGGGCTGCGGCGCGGAACGACTCCTCGAAGCTGGCATCGCCGGAAGCGCGCAGTTGTTCGGCGAGTGAGATTCCGGGCGGCACCATGGCCGCGAAGAAAAGTTCGGCCTTGGTCCGGTAGCGCTGGAACAGCAGCCCTTCGGAGACCTTGGCCAAGCGGGCGATGTCGCGGGTGGGCGCGGCGAATCCTCTTTCAGCGAAGATGGAGCGGGCGGCGTTCAGCAGGTTGTCGTCGGCGATGGTTTTCTTGCGCGGCACGAAGCATACATTCTCCCCTCTCCGGGTGGGGAAAGTACAGTCAGATTCCCGCGCGGCGCGTTAGACTGAGCAGAATGAGCCGAATCTTTCTCCTCTTGTCCCTGCTGGCGATGGCGGCGGTGTCCGTCATCGGAGCCGAATTCGATGGCGCCTGGATCATCAGCACCCACGACGGCGATGGCCGTCCGGTGAAAGCGGATCTGACGTTCCGCACGGAGGCGGGCGCGCTGAAGGCAACGCTGAAGGCCGGCTCCATGCGGCACGAAATCGGAAACGTGGCGCGCGAAAACGGCCAGGTCCGGTTTGAGATTCCGTGGGAGGACCGCACGGTGCGGATCCAGCTCGCGCTGGCGGGAGAAGAGCTGAAGGGCGAGTGGAAGACGGGCGACGACGTAGGGACGATGACCGGCGCACGGGCGGCAGCGGGAATGGCGGGCGTGTGGAAGCTGACGGCGACGCGGCCGAGCGGCGAACCGGCCGCGGTGGAGATGGAGTTGAAAAACGACGGCGGCACATGGCGGGGCACGATGCGTTCCGGCGAAACCGGACCGCTGGCGCTGCAAGACCTGAAGGCGGGCGAGGATGCCGTGCAGTTCACCGCGGACACCAGCCATGGGCCGGTACAGATCCGGATGAAATTGCAGGACGGCTTACTGAAAGGCACCTGGTCGCTGGGCAACGACTCGTCGGGCGCGATCGAGGGCCGGCGCTAGCCCGGCGCGCCCAGCCAGGCGGCCAGCTTCGGCCACTGCTGGGCAAAGGCAAGGCCGGAGATGCCGAAGAAGAAGACGGCGCAGGCAACCAGGCCGAGTTGAGTGAGCCAGCCGGGCCTGAGTGCGCCGGACAGAAGGCGGCGCAGCACGGCGAGCGTGTGGAGCGCCGTGAAACCGAGTGCGAAGTTCCACATGACGCCGGTGGCGATGGCGAGCACCAGCGGATTCGGCGTGATGCGCAGCGCCAGCAAGCCCCAGAAAAAATAAACCACGAGGATCGTGTAGTAAACGATCTTCACCTTGTTCGGTTCCATGGCGTGCGTGCGGCGGGCGCCGATCCAGATGATGTCGGTCCAGCGGCGGGCGATGGTATCGAGCTGGCTTACCTGCGTGGGAGCCATGATGAGGAAGCCGCACAGCAACGTCAGGTACCAATAGATTGGGCCGTGGGCCTGGGCCAACGCGCCGGCCGTCATGGCGGCCACGGCATTGCCATCGACCTGCTTCACACCCTTCACGAACTCGAGGGAAAACATGGCCGGCAGCGCCATGCCCAACAAACAGCCGGGCGCCCAGAGCCATAACTGGTCGCGATGAATCACGGCGAGCCAGCGGCGCCAGCGGGGCAATGATTCCGCCGTCACATCGAAGACCTTGCCCGTGTGCGACAGCTTCACGGTACGGCCGCCGATCGCGGAAGGAATGGCGCCGGTTTTCGCGCCCATGCCCCAGCCCTTGTCGCGCGCGTAAGAAGAAAAGGCGGAGTTCGTCAGGCCTCCCGCTCCCGCCACGGCGCTGAAGGCTGCCAGCGTGGCCCAGTTGAATTCGCCCTGGGGCAGCGAGCCGAAGCGGAAAAAGCCGCTCGACACCTCCCACCATGTGGCGGCGCTGACATGGAACAGGCAGACGAAACCGAGGAAGGAGAGGACGAGGACGAGTTTGGCGATCATCACCTTTTCCAGCGCATAGTAAACCTTGCCGCCGAAGATGAGGGGCACGAAGGCACAGCAGAAGATGGCATAGCCGAGCGCGCGAACCAGGCCGGCGTCGGCGGCTCCGGGCAGGCGTCCGAGAATGGCGCTGGCCAGCGGAACGGCGGCGTTGGAGCTGAGATACGGCCAGATGGCGCCGAATTCGAACATCAGATAAAAGCAGGTCCAAAAGGCGGGGCCGGGAGCGGTGCGGAAAAAGCCGACGAAAATGGATTCGCCGGTGTAGAGCGCATAGCGCATGACGGCGAGATTGTAGGCGGCCTGCACGAGAATGCTGACCGTGGCGAGCCAGAGCACATGGCCGCCATGTTGCGCCGTGACGAGCGGACCGAAGAGCCATTCGCCCCCGCCGATATTGGCGCCCACCATGAGCAGGCCGGGGCCGATGAGCGAGGACCAGCGGCGGCGCCCGCCGCCAGGCACATCGGGCAAGGTGTCCTTCTCCCAGGCAGGGAACGATTGCATGGGCCGCTATGCTATCACCAGGAGGCGAACGGGCATGAGCTTTGTGCGGATGGCGCGCGAGGAGGCGGTGGCGGTGGTGACTCTGGCGCGGCCGGAGAAGCGCAACGCGCTCTCGCTCGGGCTGATGCGGGAATTGATCGCGGCTCTGCGGCAGGCTGCGGGCGAGGCCCCGGTGCGCGCGGTGATCCTGGCTGCCGAAGGGAAAGTATTTTCGAGCGGCCATGATTTGAGCGAGATGGCGGGCCGCGGCGTGGCTGAATACCGCGAACTGTTCGATGTGTGCACGGAATTGATGGCGCAGGTGGAGTCGATGCCGCAACCGGTGATCGCGCAGGTGCAGGGGCTGGCCACGGCGGCCGGATGCCAGTTGGTGGCCGCATGCGACCTGGCTGTGGCCGGCGAAGAGGCGGCCTTCGCGACGCCAGGCGTGAAAATCGGCCTGTTCTGCACGACGCCCATGGTGGCGTTGACACGCGCGGTGGGCCGGAAGCGGGCCATGGAGATGCTGCTGACAGGCCGCGCCGTGGACGCGCGGACGGCCTGCGAGTGGGGACTGGTGAATCGCGTGGTTCCGGCCGTCGACCTGGCCGGCGAGGCGCGGGCCCTGGCGGCGCAGGTGGCCGCGTCGAGTTCGTTCACCGTCTCGCTGGGCAAGCAGGCGTTCTATGCCCAGATCGACATGGAACAGCCGAAAGCCTACGCCTACGCGAAGGAGGTGATGTCGATGAACGCGATGGCCGCCGATGCCCAGGAAGGGATTAGCGCGTTCCTCGAAAAACGGTCAGCGTGCTGGAGCGGACGTTAAGCGGTAGATCACACTGCCGTCGGTGCTGAACCAGGGCCGGTAGGAGGCCGAAAGCCAGGCGGCGAGTTCGGGGTATTCGGTGATGGCCAACCGGGGGTTGTAGCGTCCCAGGCCATCGATGACCAGCGTCGGGCGCAGGCGCGTGAGACTTTCCCGATTCGCGCGGGCGAGTTCTGGCGCGGTGGCGTGCGTGCTGGTGAGATGGCGGTCGGCCAGAACGCCGGTGAGCAGTTGGGAGTCGAGGAAGGGAGCGCCGAGCGGACGGTCGAGATAGACGAGGATATCGGGCCGGTAACCCCAGACGAAGACCGTTTCTTCCGTACCGGTCGCGGACGGGTGGTTCAGCGCCAGCCTGGCGAAGGCTTCGCGCACCCGGCGGCTGTCGCGGTTCATGGCCGTGTCGGACCACTGCGCGTCGCCGCCGCTGTACAGCGTGAAGAACCGGGGACCGAAGCGGACGGCGGGAATCAGCAGCAGAGCCAGCGAGGCAAGCCGCGCGGCGCGGGGAAGCAGTTGCAATCCGCGCGCGGCCAGCAGCACGGCGGCGGGAAGCAGCGCGAAATAATAGCGCGGGAAGAAGCGCAGTCCCATGACGGCGCTGGCGAAGGAGAGCGCCAGCCAGAGGCCCCAACGCCAGTCGCGCTCGCGCCACAAAGCCCATGCGGCGGGAATCGCCAGAGCTGCGTGAAAGCCGAGCCATCCGCCCGTGCGCAGCGCGCCTTCTCGCCAGGGCGCGGCGACGAAGGTATCGCTGGCGTAGAGACGGCCGAACTCCCACGCCTGCTCGCGGTAACCGGGAACCCAGAAGGGCAGCGCGCCGAGGACAACGGCGGCGGCCGGGATGGGCCAGGCGATGCCGCCGGCGAAGGCCATGCAGACGGGAATCAGCAGAACCGCCTTGGCGTTGGTGAGCAGGGCAATGCCGCAGAGCACCCCGGAGGCCAGACGCTGGCGGCGCCAGGCGAGCCAGACGGCGGCAACGTGCGGAACAAAGAACAGGAGGTCCGGCGCCAGGGCCATGACGGCGCTTGGCGTGTCGAAGGTGAGGAAGAAGGCGGTCAGCCAGGCAGCGGCGCGGGACTCGGCCTCACCCCAGCGTTCGCGAGCGAAGTCGGCCATGAGCCAGGCGCACCAGACCACGAACAACGCGCCGAGGATGCGTAACTCGACGCCTTGCGTGATGCCTGTGGCGCGGTATACCAGCGCGGACAGCGGCGGCTTGTCGTAGAAAAAGTCGCGGTAGAACAGCAGTCCATGCTTCATTTGCAGGGCGGCGGCGGCGGGATAGGCCTCCTCCACCCAGAGGATGCCGGAATGTGCCAGGCGCGTGGCGCCAGCACACAGAGCGAGCAGACACCAGTGCCACAGGCGCATCGGTCAGGCCCTGGCGGCGGCGGACGGCGGAGCGGAGACGAGGCGGGCCATGAGTGCAGTCTATTGCAGTTTCGCGCGGATTGTGATGAAGTAGCGCGTACTCGCACGGGAAGGACTGGGCACTCACTGGCGGCAGGGCCCGGTGGAACGATTCGCGAAGAGACCCGTGACGAGCCAGGAGACCCACTTTATGGCATCCAACCGTGGCGTTGCGTATATGGGACCCGGCAAGGTCGAGGTCCTTTCCATTGATTTTCCGAAGCTGGCCTTGGGCGACAGGAAATGTGAGCATGGCGTGATCCTGCGGATCGTGGCCACCAACATTTGCGGCAGCGACCAGCATATGGTGCGCGGCCGCACCACGGCCCCGGCGGGCCTCGTGCTGGGACATGAGATCACCGGCGAAGTGATTGAAGCCGGCCGCGACGTGGAGTTCGTCAAGGTGGGCGACATCTGCTCGGTGCCGTTCAACATCGCCTGCGGACGCTGCCGGAACTGCAAGGAAGGCAAGACGGGCATCTGCCTGAACGTGAATCCCGCCCGGCCGGGCGCGGCGTACGGTTATGTGGACATGGGCGGCTGGGTTGGCGGGCAGGCCGACTATGTGATGGTGCCTTACGCCGACTGGAATCTGCTGAAGTTTCCCGACCGGGACAAGGCGCTGGCCAAGATCAAGGACCTGACGCTGCTGAGCGACATTTTTCCGACGGGCTACCACGGCGCGGTGACGGCGGGCGTGAAGCCGGGCGCCACCGTGTATGTGGCCGGCGCGGGGCCGGTGGGGTTGGCGTGCGCGGCGTCGTGCCAGTTGCTGGGCGCCGCGGTGGTGATTGTCGGCGACATGATTCCGGAGCGGCTGGCGCAGGCCAAGAGCTTCGGCTGCGAAACCATCGACGTGGGCAGGCACGGCAACGTGGCCGCGCAGATTGAACAGATTCTCGGCGTGCCCGAAGTGGATTGCGGCGTGGATTGCGTGGGCTTCGAGGCGCGCGGCCATGGAGCGGATGCGGGCGTGGAACGTCCGGCGACGGTGCTGAACTCGCTGATGGATCTGACGCGAGCGGGCGGCGGCCTGGGCATTCCGGGACTGTATGTCACGGGCGATCCGGGCGGCGTGGACGACAACGCCAAGATCGGCATGTTGGGCATTCGCATCGGCCTGGGCTGGGCGAAGTCGCACCACTTCCACACGGGCCAGTGTCCGGTGATGCGTTACAACCGGAACCTCATGATGGCGATCTGGCACGACAAGATCCAGATCGCCAGGGCTGTGAACGTGTCGGTGATCGGGCTGGACGAAGCGCCCGCGGGCTACCAGGATTTCGACAAGGGCGCCGCGAAAAAGTTCGTGCTCGATCCGCACGGCATGGTGCGGAAGACGGCGGCCTAGACGCACGGCCACGCTACCATAGCCAATGTGATGATTGGCGATCTCTACGGCCGCGGGACCCCCGTTTTCAGCTTCGAATTTTTCCCGCCGAAGACGGAAGCCGCGGCCGATGATCTGCTCGGCACCGCCGCCGAATTGAAGGAACTACACGAGCCGGACTTCATCTCGGTGACCTATGGCGCCGGCGGAGGCGCCCGGGCGCGCACGCTGGACCTTGTGGCGCGCATTCAAAGCTCGCTCAAGATCACCACCATGGCGCACCTGGCCTGTCTGGGGCACACGCGCGACGAGATTCAGGAGATCGTGGCGGGGCTGGTGTCCAACGGCATCGTGAACATACTCGCTTTGCGCGGCGACGTGCCGAATGAGGGACTGCCGTCCGGCGGCGAGTTCCGTTATGCGACGGAGCTGATCGAATTCCTGAAGGCGCGTTTCGACGTGGAACTGGGCGCGGCGTGTTACCCGGAGACGCATCCACAGGCGGTGACGCCGGACGAGGACCTGCGCTGGGCGATGCACAAGACCAGGCTGGGCGCGAGGTTCCTGATCACGCAGCTCTTTTTCGACAATAACGACTACTTCGCCTATGTGGCGCGGGCGCGCGCGGCGGGCATCGCGGCGCCGATCGTTCCGGGCATCATGCCGATCACCAACGTGGCGCAGATCGAACGGTTCACGCGGATGTGCGGCGCCTCGATCCCGAAGGCGCTCCATGCCCGCCTGGACCGGCACCGCGAGGATGGGGCGGCCGTGATGGCCATCGGCCTGGAACACGGCATCACGCAATGCCGCGAACTGCTGGCGCGCGGCGCTCCGGGACTGCATTTCTACACGCTGAATAAAAGCCTGTCGACGCGGGTGATCCTGTCGGCGATCAAATCCTGAAACGGGGAGGGCTCTGGGAATGGCCCGATTTCATGCCGGCGCGGCGGCGGCTAACATCACGCCGCTGCTGGGGTGTTCACAAGCCGGCTCGATGACCGATCACGCCGCCACGGAGATTCACGATGAGTTGCACGTGCGGGCGCTGGTGCTGGACAACGGCAACGCGCGCGTGGCGCTGGCCACCATCGATTCGTGCGCGGTGGCCAACGAGGCGATCGACCTGGCGAAGCAGGAGATCGCCGCCGAAACGAAGATTCCGCCCTCGCACGTGCTGCTGTCGGCGACGCACACGCACTCGGCCCCGCCCGGAGCATTCCTGTTCCAAAGCAAGCCCGACGCCTTCTACCAGCGCTGGATGGGGATGCGGGTTGTGGATTGCGTGCGCATGGCGGCGCAGCGGCTGCAACCGGCCAGGATCGGGTGGGGAGTGGGCAGCGAACCGGGCCTGCTCTTCAACCGCCGCTACCTGATGAAGCCGGGCGCGATCCCGCCCGACCCGTTCGGGCGCACGACGGACCGGGCCATGATGAATCCTCCAGCGGCCAGCCCGGACATCATCGGACCGGCGGGGCCGATTGACCCGCAGGTGGGACTGCTGGCCGTTCATACGCTGGAAGGCCAGCCGCTGGCGCTGTACGGCAGCTATTCGTTGCATTATGTGGGCGGAGTGCCCCGGACGCACATCAGCGCCGACTACTTTCCGCTGTGGGGGCGGCATCTGCTGCGGCTGGGCGGCGTGACTGGCGCGTGCCTGACGGCGCTGGCCAACGCCTGTTCGGGAAATCTGAACAACGTGAACGTAATGAATCCGCCGCCGAAACCCTATCCGCCGTACCGGCGCATGGACGAGGTCGCGGCGATTCTGGCCGCCGAAAGCTACCGCGTGTGGAAGGAGATCGAGTTTCAGGAGTGGGTGGAACTGGGCGCGGTGCTGGATTCGCTGGAATGCGGCGTCAGGCTGCCTTCGGGCGACGAGACAGCCGAGGCGCAGCGGGTGCTGGCACAGGCCGGGCCGGGACCCTACAAGGAACTGCGCCACATCTACGCGTTGGAGACGGTCCAGTTGCACAACGGGTACGGACCCACGGCGCAGGCGCCCATGCAGGCGCTGCGGATCGGCAGGCTTGGCATCGCGACGTTCCCCGGAGAGGCGTTCACCGAACTGGGACTGGAAGTGAAGAAGAAGAGCCCCTTCGAGACAACCTTCCTGGTGGAACTGGCGAATGGGTACCACGGCTACATTCCCACCGATGAGGCGTTCGAGGCAGGCGGCTATGAAACGTGGCGGGCGAAGTCGAGCCACCTGGCCCGCGACACGGCCGGGCGCATGACAGCCAGGGCGTTGCGGCATCTGGAATCGCTGGCGGGATAGCCGGCGCGGAGCCCCTACAATGGGTCATGCTCCGTTTCGCGTGTGTGCTCGTGTTATCGGCGGTTGCCGCCGCGGCTGCCGGGATCGCCGATAAGACGGCCGGAATGAGCAGGTCCGACGGCCTCTTTCCCTATTATTGGGACGAGAAAGCAGGCAAGCTGTGGCTGGAGATTCCGAGGTTCAACGAGGAGTTCCTCTACTATGTTTCCCTGCCCGCCGGACTCGGGTCGAACGACGTGGGGTTGGATCGCGGCAAGCTGAGCGACGAGCGCGTGGTGCGCTGGGAGCGGGTGGGTCCGCGCGTGCTGCTGGTGCAGTCGAACTACGGCTACCGCGCGGTGACTGACAGCGAGGCCGAGCGCGTGGCCGTGGAGCAGTCCTTCGCGCGCAGCGTGCTGTGGGGCGGCAGGGTGGAGGCCGAAGAGGGCGGGCGCGTGCTGGTGGACGCCACCGGCCTGTTTCTGCGAGACGCCTTCGACGCCGTGGGTGCGTTGCGTCGTTCGCGGCAGGGCTCCTACCGGTTCGATGCCGAACGGTCTACCTTCTATCTGCCGCGAACGAAGAATTTTCCGCGGAATTCGGAAGTGGAAGTCACGGTGACCCTGGCGGGCGAACCGGCGGGGAGCTTCGTGCGCGCGGTGACGCCTGAACCGGGCGCCGTGACGTTGCGCGAGCATCACAGTTTCGTGGCGCTGCCCGGCGGCGGATTCGAGCCTCGTGAAGCCGATCCGCGCTCGGGTTTCGCCACCATGGGGTACATGGATTTTGGCACGCCCATCACGGAACCGATTCGCAAGCGGTGGATCGCGCGGCACCGGCTGACGCGCGACAAGCCCATCGTGTACTACCTGGACCGGGGAACGCCGGAACCCGTGCGGACGGCGCTTCTGACGGGGGCGCGGTGGTGGGCGCATGCGTTCGAGGCGGCGGGGTTCCCCGGAGGTTACCGCGTGGAGATGATGCCCGAAGGCGCCGATCCGATGGACGTGCGCTACAACATCATTCAGTGGGTGCACCGCTCGTCGCGCGGCTGGAGCTATGGCAACTCAGTGGTCGATCCGCGCACGGGCGAAATCCTGAAGGGACATGTCTCGCTGGGCTCATTGCGCGTGAGGCAGGATTATCTGATCGCCGAAGGGCTGCTCGCGCCGTATGAGATGGGCAAACCGGCGGATCCGCGCATGGAGCAAATGGCGCTTGCCCGGCTGCGGCAGTTGTCGGCGCACGAGGTGGGCCACACGTTGGGCTTGCAGCACAACTATGTCTCCTCGGCGGCGAACCGGGCCAGCGTGATGGACTACCCGCATCCGCTGGTGGCGTTGAACGCCGCGGGCGAGGTGACACTGGACGAAGCCTACGCCGAGGGCATTGGCGCCTGGGACAAGATGGCCATCCGATGGGGCTACGGCGAGAACACGGCGAAGCAGCGGACGGAGATTATCGCCGGGGCCATTCGGGACGGCCTGCTGTTCCTGAGCGATGGGGACGCCCGCCCGCCGGGCAGCGCGCATCCGAGGAATCACCTGTGGGACAACGGCGCCAACGCGGTGGACGAATTGAACCGGATGCTGTCCGTGCGAGCCAGGGTGCTCGAACGGTTCGGCGAGCGCGTGGTGCGCCAGGGGCAGCCCCTGGCCACGATCGAGGATGTGCTGGTTCCCGCGTTTCTGCTGCATCGCTACCAGGCCGAGGCGGCGGCAAAGGTGCTGGGCGGGCTTGACTACGTCTACGCGCTGCGCGGCGACGGGCAGACCGCACTGAAGCCCGTGCCGGCGGCGGAACAGCGGCGGGCCCTGGCGTCTCTGTTGCGGTCCGTCTCGGCGAACGCGCTGACACTGCCGGAAGAGCTGTTGCGGCAGATTCCGCCGAGGCCCCCCGGCTATGGCCGCACGCGTGAAAATTTCGCTGGCCGGACAGGGCTGACCTTCGACGCTCTCAGCCCGGCCGAGGCGGCGTCCAATCTGGTGATGTCGCTCCTGTTCAACGGTCAGCGGGCGGCGCGGCTGGTGGAGCACCATGCCCGGCAGCCGGAGCAGCCCGGACTGCGGGAGATGATCGACGCCGTGACGATGGCCACCTGGGATGCGCCGCGCCAGCCCGGCCTGAAAGGACAGGTGCAGATCGTGACCGGTTATTCGGCGCTGCACCACCTGATGAGCCTGGCCGCCGATGAAGCCACCACGGCGCAGACGCGGGCCATCGCTCGTCTGGCGCTGAGCGATCTGGCGGTGCGATGGAAGGCCGCGGCCGCGAAGGATGCGTCGCGGAGGGCCGAGTATGCCTACGGCATTGAACTGATCGCGAAATTTAGAGAAAATCCCAAGGAGTTTTCCCCACGGCCGGCGCTGGAGCCGCCGCCGGGCCAGCCAATAGGAGAAACCGCATGCGACTGGGACACACCGCCCGCCTTTTCTGTACACTAGCCTGCGCCCTTGCCGCGCATGGTGAAAAACTGCCCACCGTGGCCAACGTGGAGTGGCAGCCCTTGGCGGCGCAAGCCGAACGAGTGGCGGCGGCCCTGGAACTGCTGGGAGACCCGTTGCCCGCCGCCGACCACGCCGCGCTGAAAGCGGCGAAAAGCGTCGAAGCCATTCAGGACATCCTCGACAAGCACTGCCTTGTGGGCGTGAACATCAACCCGGAATCGCGCGTGAAGGTGCAGCAGGGCGAGGCCAGGGCGGAGTTGATGGAGCAGGGCTGGCGGACGTTCCTGGTCAAGGTCCACAACGAGGCGGGCATCACCGCCGTGCTGGCCGCGGAGTCTCCCAACGCCGGCCCGTTGGCCAACGCGAGCGCGGGTGTGGTGGGGCGGAAATGGATGGACATGCAGATGTTCAACCGCCAGCCGCTGAAAGGCCACCTGTCGGGGCTGGAGGTGGAGTACCGGATTCTTCAAATCTATGCGAAGGATGCCGGCAAACGCGAGGGGAAGCTCTTGTTCGATGTCGGCCAGGGCACGCAGGACCTGGGTTTTCGCAGCGAGGCCGACATCCTGTTCACGTCGAAAGCGGCCGCCAAGGTGACGTTTCGCGTGCTGGACTGGGATAACCGGCCGGCGACGGCGGGATTCGAGATCCGCGACGAAAAGGCGCGCGTGTACCCGTCGCAGGCCAAACGGCTGGGCGGCGACTTCTTCTTTCATCCGCAGGTGTACCGGGCGAGCGGCGAATCGGTGAACCTGCCTCCGGGACGCTACACGGTGAAGTATTCCCGCGGGCCCGAATATCGCGGCGGGACGCAACAACTGGTGGTAAGCGAGAAGCCGATGGAGGCCACATTCCGCCTGGAGCGTTGGATCGATCCGGCGAAACTGGGCTGGTATTCGGGCGACCATCACATTCACGCCGCCGGATGCGCGCATTATGAACGGCCCACCGAGGGCGTCTATCCGCAGGACATGATGCGGCACGTGATGGGCGAAGACCTGAAAATCGGCAGCGTACTGACGTGGGGTCCGGGCTGGTACTTCCAGAAGACCTTTTTCGAGGGCAAGGACAACGCGGTTTCCACGAAGGATTACAAGATTCGCTATGACGTGGAGGTAAGCGGGCATCCGTCGAGCCACACCGGCCACCTGGTGCTGCTGGGCTTGAAGGAACAGGATTTTCCAGGCACGCACCGCATTGAAGACTGGCCGTCCTGGGGCGTTCCGATTCTGAAATGGGCCAAGGGCCAGAACGCCGTGACCGGCTACGCCCACTCGGGCTGGGGCCTGGTGATTCCCGAGCCTCCGGGCGAGGTGAAGCGGCTGAGTTACGCGCCGATGCCCTTCGACGGCATTGGAGCCAACGAATACATCGTGAGCGTGGCGCATGGCGCGGCGGATTTCATCTCCACCGTCGATACGCCGTGGCCCTACGAGTTGACCATCTGGTATCACACGTTGAACTCAGGCTACCGGACGCGCATCAGCGGCGAAACGGACTTCCCCTGCATATACGGCGAGCGCGTGGGGCTGGGGCGCAGCTATGTGAAGCAGAAGGCGCTGGACTATGCCGATTGGGTGCAGGGCATCAAGGAAGGCCGCAACTACGTCAGCGACGGCCGCAGCCACATTCTCGATTTTCAAGCGGGCAGCGTCGCGATGGGCATGAACGGCAGCGAAATCGTCATGGCCAAACCGGGCGGCGTGCGCGTGAAGGCGAAGGTGGCGGCGCTGCTGGACGGGTCGCCCGACACCGCCATTCGCGGGCTGCGCGTGGACGAAAAGCCATTCTGGCACATCGAGCGGGCGCGGCTGGGGGCCTCGCGCAAGGTGCCCGTGGAGTTGATCGTGAACGGCGAACCGATGGCGCGGCGCGAGATCGAAGCCGATGGATCGATTCAGGAGGTCGTCTTC
The DNA here is from genome assembly GCA_020852175.1 of Bryobacterales bacterium. Lineage (GTDB taxonomy): Bacteria > Acidobacteriota > Terriglobia > Bryobacterales > Bryobacteraceae > JAFLBB01. Next base: position 52,445 of record JADZBH010000007.1, read on the forward strand.
GACGCCCAGATCGACCGGAGTTCGTGGATCGCGCTGCGCATTCTACCCAGTTCGCACACGAACCCGGTGTGGGTGACGGTGGGAGGCAAGCCGGTGCGCGAGCGGCGCAGCATCGAATGGGCGCTGGACGCGGTGGACCGCTGTTACCGCCAGAAAATCGGGCGCATCCGGTTGCCGGAGCAGGGCGCGATGACGAACGCGTATGAGTTCGCCAAGGAGCAGTACAAGGCGCGGCTGCAAGAGGCGCGGCAATAGCGCATGCGCGAAAGGAACGGGGCCCCAGTGGAGCCCCGTTGCCGTGTCACTCAGGTTTGAACCTGTGTTTGGTACTTCTTGGTCCCCTTCTGATCGGGGTCAGTTAACAGCGTAGCAGATGCCGGGAGCCGTCAGCCGGGCAGGCGCTCGGCGATGGCCTTGGCCTGCATGTATTGGAGCAGGTAATCGGGGCCTCCAGCCTTGGAATCGGTGCCGGACATGTTGAACCCGCCAAAGGGGTGGCAGCCAACCATGGCGCCGGTGCACTTGCGGTTGAGATAGAGATTACCGGCGAAGAACTCATCCTCGGCGCGGCGGAGGAGCGCGGGATCGGAGGAATAGACGGCGCCCGTGAGGCCATACTCGGTGTCGTTGGCGAGCGCGAGGGCGTGGTCGAAGCCGCGAGCCCGCGTCACGGCCAGAACTGGTCCGAAAATCTCCTCGCGGAAGATAACCGCGGAGGGTTCGACACCGGCGATGACCGTGGGCTGAATGAAGTGCCCGTCCAGACCCGGCACGGCGGAGCCGCCGCTGATCAACCGCCCCTCCTTCTTCCCTTGTTCGATGTAGCCGAGGATAGTTTGTTTGGCCCGCGCGTTGATGACGGGGCCCACGGCGAAGCCAGGGTCCTCGGCGGGCCCTACCGTGAGCCGCGCGGCTCCGGCCTCGATGCGCCCGATGAGAGCGTCGTAAACCCGGTCATCGACGATGGCTCGCGAGCAGGCCGAGCACTTCTGCCCCTGATAGCCGAAGGCTGAGGCGAGGATGCCCGAGGCGGCGGCATCCAGATCGGCGTCCGCCGCGACGATAATGGCATTCTTCCCGCCCATCTCGGCGATGACCCGTTTCATCCAGATCTGGCCGGGAACGGGTTGCGCGGCGAGTTCATTGACGTGCAGGCCAACGGCCTTGGAGCCGGTGAAACTGATGAATCGCGTCTTGGGGTGAGAAACCAGCGTGTCGCCCACCGCCGCGCCGGGGCCCGGCAGAAACTGGTAGGCTCCGCCAGGGAAGCCCGCCTCGGCGAGCGCCTCGACGAACATCGCGGCGACGGTGGGGGTGTCCGAACTGGGCTTGATCACCACCGTGTTGCCGGCCACGAGCGCGGCCGCGGTCATCCCGGCCAGAATGGCCAAGGGAAAATTCCAGGGCGGTATGATGATGCCCACGCCGAGAGGAATGTAGCGCAGGTGGCCGCGTTCGCCGGGCATTTGCAATAACGGTTCCGGCGAGGCATGGCGCAGCATGAGACGGGCGTAATAGCCGCAAAAATCGATCGCCTCGCTCGTGTCGGCTTCGGCTTCCGCCCAACTCTTTCCCGCTTCGAAGACAAGCCACGCGTTGAATTCGAGTTTGCGGCGCTTCAGGATGCCGGCACAGCGCAGCAACAGCCGGACACGCTCTTCGGCAGGCGTACGGGACCACGACGGGAAAGCGGCAGAGGCGGCTTCGATGGCGTTCCTGGCGTCGTCGGGCGCACCCTTCCCGTGCTGTCCGATGAGTTCGGAGGGGCGGGAAGGGTTGAACGAAGCGAAGGCGCCGCCCGTATCGCGGAAGCTGCCGCCGATCCAGGGCCGGTATGTCCGGCCGAGACGCCCGCGCACGCCCGCCAGCGCGTCCTGCATGGCCTCCCTCGCCGCGGACTGCGAGAAGTCCGTGTAAGGTTCATTGCGGAACGGCGGCAGGCCGGCGGGTGTCACGGCGGTGTGGTTAGCCCTCCACCATGCGGCGGCCGCGATCGAACAGGTCGGCGGCCTCGTCGGCGATCTGGCGGCCCTTGTCGTACAGGTGGCGGCCCTGATCCATCAGGTCGCGGCCCTTCCCGCTGAGCTTCTCGCGGCCTTCGTTCGCCTTGTCGCGAATCCTGCGGCGGGTTTCCTCGCCGGAGTTCGGAGCGAACAACAGTGAGATGGTCGCGCCCAAGGCCACGCCCGCCGTGAACCAAATCAATTTCGAATTGTCCGAAGCCATAGAACCAGTTCTCCTCATCATCCGAATCAGCCCGCCGCACGGCCGGTTTCCCGGCCGGAGCCGGCGCCCAACTCAATTGTAGATCCGTGAATTGCGATACGGTGAAGACATGAACAACCAAGCTGAGTGGGTTGTGGTTTTCCGATCCATGGACTCGTCGGCGCGCCAGGACGCGCAGGATGCGTTGGATGTGCTGCGGGAAACCGGATTTGACGCGGAACTGTTGGACGATTCCGGGGCCGACGCGCCTCCGGGCAGTTACTCCGTACGCGTGCCGGCGCGGGATGAGGCGGCGGCGCTGGCCGCGTTGAACGCCGCCGGAGAAGACGTGCCGCCCGCCGGACCGGGCGATCCTTCCGACAGCATGGACCTTGTGACGGTATTCGAGGGCCAGAGCACGACGGCCGAGTTGGAAGCGATGTCGATCGAGGCCGTATTGAAGGCCAACGGCGTGCCGTGTGTCGTGCAAAGCGCCTCCGAGATTCCTACGCTGCCGTTTGAAGTGTTGGTGCCCAAGCGGTATGTGGAGCTTGCGCTGGCGCTGCTGGCCGAGGCGCGTGCGGCGGGCCCGGAGGCCGCCGAACAGGCACAGGCCGACGCCGGCTAATACGCCAACTGCCGGCTGAACAACGGCGGTTCGTGCACGGGCCGGCGCCGTGTTTCCACCGTCAGCCGCCGGCCATCGCTACGCACCGTGACAAGCCCGTCCCGGTCCGTGCGCAGTACGCGCACGCCTCGTGCGGCCAAGCGCTCGACCGTCTCCGGATGCGGATGGCGAAACCGGTTGTCCTGGCCGGCGGAGATAACGGCGAACACCGGACGTACGGCCTCGACCATCCACGGCGTCGAGGAGGTGCGGCTGCCGTGGTGGCCCACCTTGAGCACGTCGGCGCGCAGTTGTCCCGGTTCCAGCGTGAGACGGTTCTCCACCTGCCGCTCGGCGTCGCCGGTGAGCAAAAAGGCGTGCCGGCCAAAGCGGGCGCGCAACACCAGCGAGTCGTTGTTTTCCGCCTTGCCGCCCTGGCGCGTCTCCTCGGGCGAAAGCACGTCCAACATGGCTCCGGACCATTCCAGGCGGTCTCCAGCGCGCGGCGTGACGACCGCGACGCCAAGTTCAGCGGCCGTTCTCAGCAGGCGTTGGAAGCTCTCCAGTTCCGGCATCGCCGTGACCCATAACTGGCGCGGCGCGAAGTTCCGTAGAATCGCCTCGATGCCACCCATATGGTCCTGGTCGGCGTGCGTCACTGCCACGATGTCGAGACGTTGCAGACCGCGCGACCAGAGATAAGGCGAGACGACATCCTCTCCAATTTCCAGGCGGGACGCCATGCCATCGATCGCGGGCAGCCCGCCTCCGTCGATCAACATGGTGGCGCCCCCCGGGGCCGCCAGAAGCAGGCTCTCGCCCTGCCCCACGTCGACGGCGGTGAGTTCCAGCACTCCGCTCTCGATACGTGGAGCGAACGGATGGACCGTCATGATGGCGAGCAGCGCAACGGTGAGCGCCGCCGGCACGGACCAGAGCCGGCCACGCCTGTGCAAGGCCCAGGACGTGCAGCTGAAAGCCGCCGCGGCGGCCAGCAGCAGCCACAGCGGAGCATCGGGAATGCGCGGCGCCGGGTCGCGCGAGGAGAGCCAACGGGCCAGCGTGTGCGCGAACGTGATCAGGAACTTGGTGGCGCGAACCAGTGGCGCGAAGCCGGTGAGCAGAGCGAGCCCCCCGGCGGGGACCGACGCGGTCATCAGAGGAGTGACGATGAGGTTGGCCAGGAACCCCGAGACGGGAGCACGATGGAAGAAGAAGATCATCGGCGCCATGAGCGCGGCCTGCATGACGGAACTCACCAGAACCATCTCGCCCAGGAACGTGACGCCGCGCCCCAGGACGGAGACCGTGCGAAGCACGCGGGCGCGAGGGATGCCGTGGCGAAGATCGAGCAGACGGGCGGCCAGTTGCAGTTCGATGCCAAGCGAGGCGGCCTGCCGGGGCCATTGAAAATCGACGGCGTTGTGTGTGAGACGGGCGAAGACCGCACGGTAGGGCCGGAGCGTGCGCGCCGCCAGCGGTCCGGCGGCCACGCCCAGAATTCCCACGGCAAGAAAGGAAAGCTGGAAGCTGGCTTCGAAAAGCTGGCTCGGATCGGCGCAGAGAAAGACGAAGCCGGTGAGCGCCAGCAGGTTGACCAGCGCCGCGCGGCGATGAAACAGCCCGCCCAACAGGAAGAACACCGTGCCTCCGGCGGCCCGCAGCACGGGTGCGCCCGCGCCACACAAAAGCGCGTAAAACCAGACCAAAATCGAAACGGCGGCAAGCCGGAACAGCGGGTGGCCCGGGAACAGGCGCAGCAGGAACAGCATCGCCGTGCTCAGGGCGGTGATGTGCAGACCGGAGATCACCAGCACGTGATAAGTGGCGGTGCGTCGGAACTCGTCGCTCCAAATGGGGTCCAGACGGGAACCGTCGCCCAACAGGGCGGCGCGCAGGACGCCGCTGATGCGCGGGTCGCTGCCAAAACGCTCGTCCACGGCGCGCAACGCGCGCGTGCGCACCCCGGAGATCCATGCCTGTGGACGTGAACCGCAGAAGCCGGGAAGTACCCGCACGCCGCTGGCGCCGGTGATGGAACCGAGCCAGAAGACCTCACGGCGGGCCAGGTAGCCCGCGTAGTCGAAGGAGCCGGGGTTTTCGAAGTTGCGGGGCGCTCGAAAGCGGGCGTCCACCTCCACTCGCTGGCCATACTCGAGCAGCGGCGGCGTTTCACCCTGGCGCAAATACAGGTTCATGCGCGCGCGTGCGTGCGGGGCGAGTTCGAGCAAAAACTGGGCTCGACCGCCGGACCATGCCGGCGATTCGACGACGCAGCCTTCCGAAACCACGGTTTCATTCGGTTCGACGTCCATGACGGGCGGGGGCAGGTTCCGATTGTGGGTTTCCACGGAGGCGCCCAGCCAGAGGGCGGCCGACGCCGCGGCCAAGGGCAGAACGCGCCTGGCTCGAAAGCGCGCCAGAAGCGCCAGCATGAGGCTCAAAACCAACGCTGCGGCGCACTCGCGCGGAGCCGGCAGCAGTCCTCGGGAAAGGACAATTCCGGCGGCCAGGGAGAGAAACGGAATCAACACCGGCGCCTGCACGCGAAGGACTCCTCGCAACACTGTGGGCCGCCGCCCCGGAACCTCTCAGCCGCGTACAGGGCGCCGGGAAGCCGCGTGATAGCCTTGTGCATATGCACTTGTTTCGACTCGCCGCCCTAGCTGTGCTCGCCATGGCCACGGCGCTGGCCGCGGGCAATCTCTCCAATCGCCGTGCTCCCGGTTTTTCGTTGATGGACATCAACTACAACCAGCACGACCTGGCCGATTACCGGGGCAAAGTGGTGCTGGTCGAGTTCATCCGCACCGACTGTCCGGTGTGCCAGGGCTTCACGACGATCGTGGACAAGATCAGGGCGCGGTTCGGCGAAAAGGTGGAGGTTCTCACCCTCGTCGCCACGCCGCCGGATTCGCAACAATCCGTGATGAACTTCATCAACACTTACAAGGTGCGGAATCCCGTGTTGTTCGATTGCGGCCAGGTGGCGGCCTCATATCTGCGCCTGAACCCCCAGAATCCGCGGGTGTCGCTGCCCCACTTCTTCGTCGTGGACCAGCGCGGCACCATCCGCGGCAACTATGAGTATGGAGACGCCACCGAGGCGTTTTTCACCGGTGACGCCACCCCGTTGATGAATGAGATCGAGGCATTGGTGAACGGGCCGCTGGCTCCTGCCGCCAAGCCCCAGGCCGAGCGCTAGCGCCGTGGCTGAACCCCGCCGGCGCGCTGCCCAACGAACCGAACACGATAAGATGGATGCGGCCGCCGCACCCGGCCGGCCATGCCCCCGAGGAAGCTTCATGCCCAGCGATACGCTCTCAATCACTGATAACCGAACAAACAAGGCGATCGAGATTCCGATCGACCGCGGAACAGTCCGTGCGACCGACTTACGCCAGTTAAAGACCGACGAATACGACTTTGGTCTCATCACCTACGATCCGGGTTACATGAACACGGGATCGTGCCGCAGCCGCATCACATTTATTGACGGCGACCAGGGGATTCTGCGCTATCGCGGCTATCCCATCGAGCAATTGGCCGAGGATTCCACCCACCTGGAGTGCAGTTGGCTGCTGCTGAACGGCGAATTGCCCACCCGCTCCGCGCTGACCAACTGGGAGAACCAGATCGTGGGCAACATGGCCGTGAACGAGGCGTTCAAACCGTTCATGTCCAGCTTCTGGCACGACGCGCACCCCATGGGCATGTTACAGGCGGCCATCGCGTCGCTGGGCACCTTTCATCCGGCGGCGAAAAAGGTGCACGATCGCGAGGAACGGCAAATCCACATTCGCAACCTGATTGCACAAGTGCCGACGCTGGCGGCCTATGCCTACCGCCACAACGCCGGCTTGCCGTACGTGGGCCCGGACAGCATGCTGAGCTATACGGGCAACTTCCTGAACATGATGTTCAGCCGCGGCGAAACCCGCCACCGCCCTCACCAGGTGCTCGAACGCGCGCTCGACGTCCTGTTCATCCTGCACGCCGACCACGAACAAAACTGCTCCACCTCCACCATGCGCATGGTGGGCAGCGCGATGACCGATCCGTATGCGGCCTTGTCGGCCGCCTCGGCGGCTCTCTACGGCCCTCTGCACGGCGGCGCCAACGAAGCCGTGCTCACCATGCTGCGCGAAATCGGCAACAAGGAAAACAGTCCCGAGTTCATCAAAGGCGTGAAAGCGGGCCAGGGCCGGTTGATGGGCTTCGGCCACCGCGTTTATAAGAACTACGACCCGAGGGCGCGCATCGTGAAGAGGTGCGCCGATGAAGTGTTCGAGGTGACCGGCCGCAACCCGCTCATCGAAGTCGCCTCCGAACTGGAACGCATCGCGCTCGAAGACGAGTACTTCATTCGCCGTAAACTTTATCCCAACGTGGATTTCTATTCGGGCGTCATCTACGAGGCGATGGGCTTCCCGACCGAGATGTTCACGGTGCTGTTCGCCATCGCCCGCACCGTGGGCTGGCTGGCGCAGTGGGAGGAACTGCTCAGCGACAGCGATCAGAAGATCGCCCGTCCGCGCCAGATCTACGAAGGCGAGGAGATTCGCGACTATGTGCCGATGGACAAGCGTCACTAAGAAGGCTCAACGGCCGGAACGAATCCGTATGGGGAGGCTCGCCGCGGCGGGCCTCTTCGTTTTGCTGGCCACGAGTGGTGCGTCCGCGCAACAGACGCGCGACGGCGGGTTCGACCTGATTCTGCGGGGAGGCCGGATCGTGGACGGAACCGGGAATCCCTGGTTCCGTGGCGACGTGGGCATCCGCGGAGGACGGATCGCGGCAATCGGCAGCCTCAAGGATCGACAGGCGTCGCGCGTGATCGAGGCCGGTGGTCTGGTGGTGGCGCCGGGCTTCATCGACATCCACAATCACTCCGACGACACCTTGCTGGCGGATGGCAACGCCGAAAGCATGGTGCGGCAGGGCGTTACCTCGATGATTTTCGGCGAAGGCGGCTCGGCTGCTCCCTCGCGGGAGTTCCCCCGGCTGCGCGACTACTTCGCCGCGCTTCTGAAAAAGGGCATTGCCGCCAACGTAGGCACCTATGTCGGTTCGTCGCAGGTGTGGATGCATGTGCGCGGCGCGAAACCTGCCCCGCCGGAGCCGGTCGAACTGGAACGTATTCGCGCCGTGGTCCGCGAAGCGATGACCGATGGCGCTCTGGGCGTGGCCAGTTCCCTGAGCGGCCCTCCGGGCGCCTGGATCGATACCAACACCCTGGTGGAGATGTGCAAACAGGCCGCGCCCTACGGGGGCATCTACTCCACGCACATGCGCACCGAAGGCGATGGCGTCTTCGAGGCCGTGGCCGAATCCCTCGACATCGGCAAACGGGCCGGGGTGCCGGTGGATATCATTCACCTGAAGATCGCCGAACACAAGTTGTGGGGCAAAATGCCGGAACTGGTGGCCACGATCCAGAGAGCCCGCGAACAAGGACAACAGGTGACGGCCAACGTGTACCCCTACCGCGCCGGGCAGAATAACCTCTCCAGCATCGTGCCTCCGTGGGCGCATGAAGGCGGGCGCGATGCCCTGCTGCGGCGGTTGGCCGACGAGTCGCTCCGCGGCCGTCTGCAACAGGAGATCCGCGAAGGCATCCCGGGAAGCGGCTGGTACAACCACTACACGGCCACCGGAAGCTGGGAGGGTATGTTGCTGGTGGTCTTCTCGAACCCGGCCTACAAGCAGTTCGAGGGAAAACGGATGAGCCAGGTGATCGCCGCCCTGTTGCCGGAGATGCGCCGGCGCGATCCGCGAGCCAGCGATATCGACGTGTTGTTCCACGTGCTGCGCGACAACCAGGGCTCCGTGCCTACCGTCTATTTCCACCATTCCGAACAGGACATGCGCTATGCGCTCGCCCAGCCGCTCACCAGTATCGGCTCCGATGGTACGGCCGTGGCCATCACAGGACCCCTGGCGCGCGGAAACCCGCACCCGCGTTACTACGGCACCTTCCCGCGTGTCCTGGGCCGCTATGTGCGCCTGGAGAAGGTGCTGAGCCTGGAAGAGGCCATTCGCAAAACGACTTCGGCCAATGCCGCCAAGCTCGGCCTGTGGGATCGCGGCGTGCTTCGCACCGGCATGTCCGCCGACATCACCGTGTTCAACGCGGATACGATCATCGACCGGGCCACCTTCGAAAAGCCTCACCAGTATGCAGAAGGGGTTGAATACCTGGTTGTGAACGGAAAGGTTGTGCTCGATCGCGGTCTCCATACTGGAGCGCGGCCGGGTGTGATTTTGTATGGCCAGGGCCACGTTCGTTAGCCTCATCGCCGCCCTTTCGTTCACCGCGCAGGCACAACAGCCGGACGCGCCCGGTTTGGCCGCCGCTGTACGGTCCGGCGATGGGTCCGAGGTGCGCCGGCTGCTCGCCGGCGGTGCCGATCCAAACCAGCGCGATTCGCTGGGAGGAACAGCCCTGCACGATGCGGCATGGGCCGGCGACGTAGCCATGGCGCAATTGCTGCTGGATGCCAAGGCCGATCCGAACAGCCGTCACCGGGAAGGCGGCTCGGCTCCGCTGCACTACGCCGTCATCACCAATCATGAAGAGCTCGCCGCTTTGCTCTTGCGGCGTGGCGCGAACCCCAAACTTCCCTCCGCCGCCGGAGCGACACCCCTGCACCTGGCGGCCAACCGCGGTTTCACGGGGATGGTGGCCCTGCTGCTGGATTCGGGAGTGCCCGTGGATCTGCCCGATATGGCAGGCGCCACGGCCATTAGCGAGGCCGCCTGGAAGGGGCAAACCGAAGTGGTCGATCTGCTGCTGAGCCGCGGCGCACGGCCCAACGTGCGTACCCCCAGGACACTCTCCACACCCTTGCATGAGGCGGCGGCCAAAGGCCACGCCGGGACGGTGCGGCTGCTGCTCGCCCGCGGAGCCGACGCTTCCCTGCGCAACTCCGAGGGACAGACACCCATGGAACTGGCCCTGCGCCAGCGGCAGGTGGAGGCAGCGCGCGCCCTTTTCGCGGCAGGCGTTAGGCCCGGTCCCGAAGTGCGCGGGATACTCTCCGAGGCCGTCATGCGCGGTCAAACGGACTTGGCCGCCGCGCTGCTCGATTTCGGCGCCGATGCGAACATGAGCACCGATTCCGGTTCCACCCTGCTGCACGATGCCGCCCTGAAAGGTCACGTCGCGATCGCCAAGCTGTTGCTGGCCCGAGGCGCGAACGTGCGGAGCCGGAGCAAACAGGGGTCTACTCCACTTCACGATGCGGCACTAGGGGGAAATTTGGCGATGGTGGAACTCTTGCTGGCCTCGGGGGCGGATCTGGAATCGCCTGAGACCGATTCAGGAGCAACCCCACTTCATGTCGCGGCGGGATGGGGAAGGGTAGATGTTGTCCGCTTCCTGCTTGCACAGGGAGCTAACCCTAAGTCAAAGAATAAACAGGGGCTAACCCCGGAGCAGGTAGCTGCGGCCAGCCAGCAGCAAGATGTCGTGAAACTCCTGAGTACTACGGTTGAACAGGATTAATCCGACGCTCTCAGTTCCCGATTCCCTGACACTTCCGCTAAAGACTCCCAGTCAGGCCCCCGATAGTAAGGTTAGTGCCTGGTAAGAAGGCTCCTCCGGTTCTCGCCGAAGCGGCGGGAACCCTAAGTGAGCAACTATTAACCTTTCTCGAACGACTGGCCGTGCTCCTGCAGCCGGAAAGTGGACGCTTGGAAGTACGCTTCCTGAAGCGGCTGGAGGAGATGGGCTTCGAACCCCGTCAGCGGGGAGCGCTTGTGTACCTGACCGCCGGCGCCGCGGCGCGCGTGCTGGCCAGCGGTGGGGGCCCCTCCCATTTCCTGGAACAGGTGGAGTATCACGGCCGCCGCTTGGCCAAACTGAACCTCTCGCCTGGCGACATCGTGCTGGCTTTGCGCGAGTACGACACGATTCTGACGCCACTGTTGAAACGGCGCAGCCCGGAGGAGTTTGAAAACTTCCATTGGGTGCGCGAGCAGTTGCAGTTCTATGTAATGCTCGCCTTGAACAACGCCTACTATCAGGTACGGGAAGAGGAAACACAGGCATTTTACGAGATGTTCTGGGCGGAGTTGGAGGCGGACGGGCTCGACAGTCTGCTCGACCGGTTCCTGTCGATTCTGGCCCGCTTCAGCCGCGCCAACGCGGCTCACTGGTTTCTGGCCGATCCGAGAACAGGCGTTCTCGAACGGCAGGCGACACTCGATTGGGAATCGGCCGGTTGTAGCACTTTGTTTGGCCCGCCCCGGGATGCCATCAGTCTGGACGGAAGAGAAAAGTTGCTGCGTGAGCCTCTTTGTTTCGGCTTGCATCGCAGCGACCCCTCCGGACACCAGGCGGCGCTTCTGGATTCGTCCTGGGTGAACCGCTTCCGGAGTTGCTGGTCCATCCCATTGATCACGGGCGACCGGCTGGCTGGCATTATTCAATTCGGATTCTCCAAACCGTACGAGTGGTTGCCGCGTGAAATCGAACTGCTGACCGCCGCCGCCGAGCGTTGCCTGCGCGCTGTGGAAAAGGCGCAACTTGTCGTGGACTTGGCCGAACGGGAGCGCCAGATCCGGCTGCTGGCCGAGCGGATGATGCATGTGGAGGAGGTCGAGCGGCGCCGCATCAGCCGGGAGCTGCACGATCAGACCGGTCAGGATTTGCTCTGCATCCGCTTGCAGATGGAGATGATCGAGGGCGAATTGCCCGACTCGATGCGGGAATGCAAGGAAAAGTTGAGCGAGGCGCGCGAAATGACCGAACGGACGATCCTGGAGATCCGCCGCCTGATCGCCGCCCTCTCACCGGCCGTGCTCGAGCAGTTGGGGCTGGCCGCTGCCATTCGCCAGTTGATCAACCGCTACCGTGAGATGCACCCATGGCGCATCAAGTTGCAGATGGGCAAGATGGAAGCCCTGCCGAAACAGACCGAGGTAATTCTCTACCGGTTATTGCAGGAGTGCTTCCACAACATCGCCAAGCATTCTCAGTGCCAGACCGTAAACCTTTCCCTGAGAACCGCCGATGGACAACTGCGCCTCATAGTTGAGGATGACGGAATCGGATTCGACATGCAGGAAGCCCAGCAAAAGACCGGTTCTTTCGGCTTGGCGGGGATTCGCGAGCGAGTAGCGCTTTTGGGTGGAACGTGTGAAGTTTTTTCGCGCAAACGCGTGAAGCGGACAAAGGCAAAACAGGCGGGCGCCGCGCGAGGCGGCGGCTCAGGCATGAAATCCGGAACCCGGATCAAGGTGGAACTGCCCATCCGCGAGGATGCACTCGCTTTTGACGCACGGAAACAGATGGAAACAGCGCGGCGCGGCGCCGCCGAGCTGGCAGGCACGACAACATCGGCTGGCAGGTGAACGGGATGAGTCCGGCAATACGCCGGGCGGCTATCACGAGGCTAGACCGGAGCAGTGAAGGAGATTTGAAGAGCCATGGCTAAAATCCGCATCTTGCTGGCTGACGACCATACGTTGTTCCGGCAGGGTATCCGTACCCTGATCTCGGCCGAAACGGATATGGAGGTCGTGGGAGAGGCTCCCAACGGTGGTGACGCGGTGGACCGCGCCAACGAGACCCGGCCCGACGTGGTCCTGATGGACATTGGCATGCCCGGCCTGAGCAGCTTTGAGGCCACGCGCCAGATCAAAAAGAACCGTCCGGAAACGAAGGTTCTGTTCCTTACCATGTATGACGACGAGGACTACCTGGTGGAGGGCATGGAGGTGGGCGCGAGCGGCTATGTACTCAAAGATAGCCCGTCGAACCAATTGGTTTCCGCCATTCGCGACGCTTTCCGGGGCGGCAGCTATCTCAGCCCGCGCATGCTTTCTCAGTTGGTGGACGACTTCCGCTCCCGGATCAAGTCGGCCAACCGCTTGCCGCGATTCGCCACACTGACCGGGCGTGAGCGCGAGGTGCTGAAAATGCTTGCCGAAGGAAACTCGGTGAAAGAGATCGCCTGCGATCTGAACCTGAGTGTCAAGACAGTGGAAGCGCACAAATTCAACCTGATGCGTAAGCTGGACATCCACAACAAAGCGCAGTTGGTCCAGTACGCCATTCAGAAAAAGATCATCAAGATCCCCAATCTCGCTTAGCAAAGCGGGAGCGAATCCATCATCCATCCCTCCGCCGGTCCCCTCATGGCTGGCGCGATACAATCGGCACAGGGTATACGATGAACCGACGCTCGTTTCTCGCCACGACAGCCGCCGCGGCGGCATCCACTTCGCTGTCCCAGGCTGCTCCCCGGCTCCCCATCAAGAAGGCCATCCTATACGGCATGCTGCCCAAGCAGTTGCCGTTGCTGGAACGATTCCAACTGGCGCGTGAAGCCGGATTTGAGGAGATGGAGTGTCCCCAAATCAACGATCCGGCCGAGGCGGAGGCAATCAAGAAAGCCGCCGACTCCGCCAAGCTTCGCATCCATTCCGTCATGAACGGAGATCATTGGCAGTATCCATTGAACTCCAGCGACCCGGCGGTGGTGGCCAGGAGCATGAAGGCGATGCGAACCAGCCTTGGCAACGCCAAACTGTGGGGGGCCGACACGGTGCTGCTGGTGCCAGCCGTTGTGAGCGCGAATGAGAGTTATGGCGATGCCTATAAACGGTCGCAGGAACGGATCCGCGAGTTGATCCCCATGGCCTCCGATTACAAGGTAGTGATCGCGATCGAAGAGGTCTGGAATAAGTTTCTGTTGAGCCCGCTCGAGTTCGCCCGCTATGTGGATGAGTTCAATAGCCCCTGGGTGAAGGCCTACTTCGATGTCGGCAACGTGGTCCTGTTCGCATACCCTCAGGATTGGATTCGCACGCTGGGCAAGCGGATCGTGAAGCTCCATCTAAAGGATTTCAAGTTTCAGGTGAATCGCGAGACGAAAAAGCGCGAGGCTGAGTTCGTCAATCTCGGCGAGGGCGATATCGACTGGAAGGCCGTGTATGCCGCCTTGGCCGCCATCGGCTACCGCGGCACCGCGACGGTGGAGTTGCAAGGTGGCGATCGCGCCTACCTGACCGACGTGAGCAAACGGGTCGACCGGATCCTGATGGGCGGTTAGCTGATGAAAAAATTCCTGATCGGATTGATCGCCGGATTCCTGCTGGCGGGCCTGGGGCTGGTCATCGTGGGTGTTGCGACGATGCGCCTGAGCGACCGGAAACCGGCGGTCCCCGAAGGCGCCACGCTCATGCTCCGTTTGCAGGGCCCCGTCGTGGAAGTGGCGCAACCGGAGATACCGATCCCGTTTTTTGAATCCCGATCACCCCTTACCGTGGTGGATATTTGGAGCCTGTTGCGCAAAGCGGCGTCGGACAAAAGGATCGCCGCGATTGCCTTTGAGCCTTCCGGGGTCAACGCGGGCTGGGGCAAGCTGGACGAGATCCGGCAGGGGCTCCTGCGATTCCGAAAATCAGGCAAGCCAGTTTATTGTTATCTGCGGAATCCCGGTTCTCGGGAATATTACCTGGCCACGGCCGCCGACAAAGTGTTCATGACGAGTGAGGACGTGCTCTATGTGCGCGGCCTGCGAGCTGAACTGACCTACTACAAGCAGGGCCTCGACAAAATTGGCGTGCAATTTGAGGTCGAAAATGTCGGTCCGCACAAGGACGCTCTCGATCCCTTTATCAAGTCGTCGCCTTCACCGGAGACGAAGGCCACCACGGAAGCCGTACTCGATCAGGTGCATAACAGTTTCCTGGCCGCTGTCGCGGAAGGCCGCAAATTGAAGACGGAAACGGTTCGTCAACTGGTGGATGAAGGTCCGCTGCTCGGCCAGAAGGCGGTCTCATCGAGGCTGATCGATGGCCTTGTTTACGAAAACGAGTATCTGGACCAGTTGAAGGTAAGACTGAAGCAGGACAAGCTGAAGAAGTTGGGCTACCGCGAATACCTGAAGGTTCCCGCGGTCAGCGCTGGCATCAACGCCGATAGCCGCATCGCCGTAATCTCGGGCGAAGGAGCCATTTTGCGCGGCAGTGCTCCCGGCGGATTCGACAGCTCGGACGGGATCTATTCGGCGACCTTCACGAAACTGCTTCGCGATGCCTCCGAGGACGACCGGATTCGCGGCGTGATTCTCCGCGTCGACTCTCCCGGAGGCGATGCCATCGCGAGCGACGAACTGCTGCACGAGGTGAAACGGCTGAGCGCGAAGAAGCCGCTCGTGATTTCGATGTCCGACGTGGCGGCGTCTGGTGGCTACTACATTGCCATGAGCGGCGATCCGGTGATCGCCTACCCCAACACGATTACGGGTTCCATTGGCGTCATTTTCGGCAAGGTGAACCTTCAGAAGCTTTACGAGAAGCTGGGCATCAACGTCGAGATCATTACCAGAGGCAAAAACGCGGCGCTCGACACCACCTCCCGCCCGCTGGACGCGGCTGGCCGGGCAAAATTGCACGAGGGCGTGCAAGCCGTTTACCGGACCTTCTTGCAGCGTGTCGCCACGGGGCGGAAGAAGAAGGTCGAAGAGGTGGAACCGAGCGCGGGCGGACGTGTCTGGATGGGTGCGGCGGCAAAGGGACTTGGACTGATTGACGAGATGGGCGGACTGGAACTGGCCATTGCGCTTGTAAAGAAGAAGGCAAAGATCAGCGAGGGCGAGGCGGTCCAACTGATTCCGTATCCGCCGAAGAAATCCGTGTTTGAGCAGTTGTTCAGTTCGCCGGTGGAAACGCTGGGGGACACTCCGGAGGCATGGCTCAACGCGCGGGCGCGCAAGATGCTCCGCGATTTGACGCCCGGCCTGGACTGGCGCGCGATGGAACACGGCGCCTATCTGCGCATGATGCCTTTCAGCATCTCCGTGCAATAGCAGCGGGAGCAGCGCACTCGCGCTGACGCTTATTCGGCGAACGCGGCGCTGGAGCGGATGCCGCTTTGTTCCAGTACAACCGCCATCTTTTCGAGGGCTGACTTGTGAATCTGCGAAACCCGGCTTTCGTTGATGCCGAGCACGCCGCCGATCTCCTTCATCGTCATCTCGTTGCTGTAGTAGAGCAAAACGACGCGCTGGTAGCGTTCCGGCAGCACTTTCATCGCCTGCAACAGCGCGGAGCGCATCTGTTCGCGCACACACATGACGTCGGGTTGAGTTTCCGGACGGCTGGGAAAATCCGGCGGCGGCAGATCGTCACCTTCCTGCACGCGGCTGGAAGCCGAAATCAGGCCGACATTGCGAAGATCCACCATCATGGTCCGCCAGCGTTCTTCCTTGACTCCCATCTTTTCGGCCACCTCGGCCTCGGTGGGATTTCGCTGTAGAGTCGCGGCCAGGTCGCGCGTGGCGGCTTCCACCTGTTTGTGACGGCGGCGAAGATCGCGTGAAGCCCAATCGAGTTGGCGGAGGCTGTCGAGGATGGCGCCCTTGATGCGGTGTTTGGCGTAGCTGGAGAAGGCAACCTGCTTTTCGGGATCGAATTTATTCACGGCATCGAAGAGGCCCAGAATCCCCGCGTGCACAAGATCGTCCAGGTCCACATGCACGGGCAAATTCTCATGCACTCGGACGGCAATGGCCTTCACCAGAGGGAGGTGTTCCAGGATGACGCGGTCGCGATTGGCCGCCGGAAGCGGTTGCGCCTCAACGGAGGCTGCCACCGTAGCGGCCATGGCCGCCCTGCGTAGAGGCCCTCTTGTGGCAGTGCTGATCTTAACGGCAGTGGCGCGGCTCGCTGGCATGATGTTCCCTCCAGAATGACTGAGCCGGGTGGACGTGTTCCGCGAATCCTGGTCAAATTCACGGCCCCGGCTATACTCAGGCTTTCACCTGATGGCTCACCTAGTGCAAATGGGCAACCAACTTCGGTGATCGGCCCCTGACCGCATCTGAACCGAGTCACAGGGAAGGCTCCTGGCAGCCTTGGAGTGTCCACTTCTTGCCGCAGAATCAAACATTTGACGGTTATCGCTTGTTTGACTTCGCGTAGCCGGCCGCTCTGTTTCGTAGCTGGCTGCCGGCATTGGGAACCGCTGTTCGCCAGGCATCCGTTCCGAGTTGGTACTCGCCAGCGCCAAACCGGGTCCCAATTCGAAACACACGTTCCAATCTGGGACAATCCCTCAGGGCCTCTTCCCTGACTCGTTTACTCTCTTCGGTTGATTAGATCAGATCCTTAGGACCAAGTAAGTCGGGGGGATACCTTAAGACCCAAGGTACTGATTACCTGAATTCCCTACCCTGTACTGGGGGGAACGAGCCCTCAGTCCAGCGTCTCTTTCTTGTAGGCTACCCAGGATTTCACCGCTAAACCCGCAAGGAAGACCCAGATCACCAGTCGGGCTTCGTTGCGGAGGAGACAAGCCGCGCCTATAGCAAGAGCGGCATAGCAGGCCAGGGCGGCGGTCAGGCGGAAGCGGGTCATCGGGTGGGCATGTTGTAGCTGAAGGTGAACTGCAACCGCACCTGCTGGCCTTGAAATTCATTGGGCAGAGGCGGAAATGGATTGGAGGCGCTGATGCCGGCCACGGCGGCGCGGTCCAGCGCATCTGCCCCGGAGGAGGAAGCGATGACGAGCTTTGGCACGCTGCCGTCGCGAGAGATGGCGAACTGGATCTGTACACGGCCGCGGCGTCCGAGACGGACGCTCTCGGGCATCACCGCCTGCCAGTTCCGCTTCACCGTGGCGAGGATACGGATGAGGTAGGGCTTGAAATCGACGCCCATGGGATCGCTCATCAATTCCAGCGAACTGAGGTTCTTGACGGGACCGGTTGGTTGGCCCAGCGAGGGGGCCACGCCGCCCAAACCTTCGCCTAGATCGCCGACCGTGATTCCGCCTCCCGCGCGTCCCCGCGCCAACGTGCGGGCGGCATCGTCAATGGTGTCCTTCGGCGGAGCCGGGATGCGGGACGCGGTGGCGCTGCCGCCCGGCTTAATCCCGGAAGCTCCTCCCACACTCTCAAAGGCCAGCTTGGGAGGACTGGACGGAGCGGGCCGTTCGGCGGGTTGAATCTGTGGCGGCGCGGTGGGCACGCCCACTCCGGGCGGTAGTTTGGAGGCAGCGTCGAACGGCTCGGGAGCGTGGACATCAATTTTGGGCGCTTCGATGGGCTTGGGCTGGGCGGCAGGCGCGGGACCGGGGGTCGGGATGCGGATGGTGGGCCGGACGGCGGCCACGGGAGGAGCGGGTTGCGGCCTAGGCACCGGTGGTGCGAGGAGTTTGTCCAATGTCAGGTCAGAGGGCGAGGGGTGGGGGGCGGCGGCATGGGGATTCACCAGGTCGGGCGGCACAACAAGTGGAGTCAGGCGAAGCACCGATTCCCCGCCCGGTTGGCCGGGCTGCAGGGGATCGACAGCGGGCACAATCACCCACAGAAGCACCAGGGCAAGGTGCACCGCAATGGATCCCAGGGCGGCGCGACCGCGTCCGGGGCGCTCCAGTTGAGGGGTTTCGAGCAGGATGACGGGCTCAGCGCTGCTCGCTGGCGTGGAGTCGAGCATTGACGATACGCGCGTGCTCCTCGATCTTAACAAGAATGTCGGACGCTACCGACAGGGCGCGCGTTGCGGCGGCGCCATCGACGGTGGGTGTGGCGCGGGAGGCGATGGAGTCGAGGAAGTCATCGAACTGAGCGGCGAGGGGTTCGCGTTTCACGACGCCCAGGGGGCGGAAGCCGACCTGGCGCTTGGCGTCCACGGCGATAACCATCCCATCCTGGCGGGCGTAGTCGATGGAGATGTACTCGTGCGGCTGGAAGAGCCGAAGCTTGCGCACCTTCTCGGTGGAGACGCGGGAGGCGGTCAGATTGGCGACGCACCCGCCCGGGAAGGCGAGGCGAACATTGGCGATATCCACCTTTTCGGACAGAATGCGGATTCCGGCGGCGCGCACTTCGGAGGGCATCTCACCGGTGAGGGCGAGAACAATGTCGAGGTCGTGGATCATGAGATCCAACACGACATCCACGTCGAGGCTGCGCGGGGCGAAGATGCTCAGGCGGTGGACCTCGAAAAAAAGCGGCAGGCGGACGGCCTTGGCCAGCGCCGTGACGGCGGGGTTGAAGCGTTCCAGGTGGCCCACCTGCAAAATTCTTCCGAACCGCACCGAAGCAGCGATCAGGCGTTGGGCCTCCTCGACCGTGGCGGCGATGGGCTTTTCCACGAGCACGTCGAGTCCGGCGGCCATGAGAGCGCATCCGGCGCTGGCGTGATGCGTGGTGGGGACGGCGAGAATGGCCGCGTCGGCGAACGAGGAAAGCTGGCCGAGACTGGTGACGGCGGAGCAGCCGAACTCCTGGGCGGCGGCCTGTGCCTTCGCGGGATCGGTGTCCACGGCGGCGGCCAGCATGGCGCGTCCGGAATCGCGAACGATGCGCAGGTGGTTGCGGCCAAAGGCGCCACAGCCGACGACGGCGACGCGGGGAAGCGGAGCAACGGGAGGCGGGCTGGCGGAGGGCGTCATGTCACTCATCCGGAGGATACCCGACAATGGCGATGCAGGCTTCGCGGGCGCTGGCCAGCATCTCTTCTTTATCGAGCAGGAGGGTGCGTCCGGCATCGACGGCAACGGCCGTGGTGTTGGTCTCCCGCAGCGCGGGAATGCTGTCGAGGCCGAGCACGGGCACGTCGAAAAGGAGGTGTTCGCGACGGCGGGAAGCTTTCACAAGCGTCAGCCGGCGGCCTGCGGCGAGCGCGGCGGCGCGGCGGAGCATTTCGTCGGTGCCTTCCATGGCTTCCAGCGCCACGCAGGCTTTGTCACAGATCGCGGCGCTCTGTCCGACGTCGAAACCGCTGAGGGCCGAGGCGATACGGCGGCCATAACGAACATCGGCTTCCTCCTCGGAAGTGAGCTTGCGGCCCGTCAGCGGACCTTCGCCGGCCAGGAGCGGCTTCAGCAGGTACGTGGAGTCGGTGACGCGGATGTTCTCGCGGGCCAGTTCGTCGATGACTCCGCCAATGAGGGAGTCCGTATTCTTCGTGGCGGTCTTGAAGAGCACGCGGGCAAGGCGCCAATCGGGCGTCAGGCTGGAAAAGATGGAAACGTGTTTCACCTGTCCGGCCATCATCAACTCGGCACAGCCTTCCTTGTGGCAGATGTCGATCAGTTTGCCCAGTTCGGCTACGGTCACCCAGTGGCAGTGGGGGGCGAGCCGTTCGATTTCGGCCGGGGCCTCGCCGCGAATGCCGATGGCCACGGGATCGTCGCCCAGCTTGCGCGCCTGCTCGAGGGCGAGGATGGGGAAGCGTCCGTTGCCGCACAGGATGGCGTAGCGCCGGGCCGCGGGCGCGGACTTCACTTGATGACCCCGCGCGTGGAGCGCTCGATGAAGGCGATCACTTCGGCCACTTCGGCGGTTTGCGGCACCTCGGCACGGATTTTTTCAAGAGCCTGTGAGGTGTTTAGCGACTTGGAGCCGAGCAGCCGGAAGGCCCGGTGCAGCGCGTTGATCGCGTCGTCGGAAAAGCCGCGGCGTTGCAGGCCCACCTTATTGGCGCCGAACAGCTTTGCCTCCCTCGGGGCGACGGTCATTGAATAGGGAGCAACGTCCTGCGTGACAATACTGCCGCCGCCGACAATGGCGTGGCTGCCCACGCGGCAGAACTGATGCACCGCGCTGAGGCCGCCCAACACCACCCAATCGCCGACCGAGACATGGCCGGCCAGCGTGACGCCATTCGAAAGAATGTTGTGGCTGCCCAGCGTGCAGTCGTGGGCGACGTGCGCATAGGCGAGCAGCAGATTGCCGTCGCCCAGCGTGGTGACCAGCCCGCCGCCCTCGGTGCCGCGATGGATGGTGACGAACTCGCGGATGCGGTTGCCGCTACCGATGCGGGTTTCGCTGCGCTCGCCCTGGTACTTCATGTCCTGTGGCGCGGCGCCGATGGAGCAATACGGAAAGAAGGTGTTGTCTTCGCCCACGGTGAGCGGGCCTTCCAGGAAAGCATGGGCCATCAGCCGCGTGCGCGCGCCAATGACCACCTCACCCTGCAGGATGCAATAGGGCCCGATGCCGGCATCGGGGTGAATGCTCGCCCGCGGATCGACGATGGCGGTGGGGTGAATGGGCATGAGGGCCCCGGCGAACGGTCAGGACTGCGAAGCCCCGCCCTTGTCCTGTAATACGCACACCAGCATGGCCTCGGCCACGCACTGGTCGCCGACAAAGGCCCGGCCCTGTGCCTTGATGCGCGTGGGGCGGCCGTGCACAACCTTGATTTCCAGGCGAAGCTGGTCGCCTGGCACGACGGGACGGCGGAAGCGGGCCTCGTCGACACCGGCGAGAAAGACGTGTTTGTTTTCACGATTCTCTATCTTGCCGAGCACCAGCACGCCGGCTGTCTGCGCCAGGGCTTCAATGATGAGCACGCCAGGCATGATGGGAAAGTCGGGGAAGTGGCCGGTGAAGTGCGGTTCGTTGGCGGTGACATTCTTGATGGCCGTGATGTAGTCGTCGCCAATATCGAGAATGCGGTCAACCAGCAGGAACGGGTACCGATGAGGAAGCAAGCCGCGGATCGCGAGGATATCGAGTTCTGCCATGTGAGGTGAAGCCGTTATTATAGCGTCTGAATGGAAATGGACGTGATTCGACGGCTGCTTGCCGCGGCGCGCGCGGCGCGGGATGAACAGGTTGCGCTGCTGCGCGAGATGGTGGAGTGCGAGTCGCCGAGCGAATCGGCCGTCTGCATCGCGCGGTTCAACGATCTGTTCGCGGCGCGCGTGGCTGGCCTGGCCCAGGTGAAAACCGTGGCGGCGGGACGCTATGGACGCCATCTTCTGGCGGAGTTGCTTCTGCCGGGGCCGAGGCGGAAGCAAGGGCGGATTCTCGCGCTGGGACATAGCGACACGGTGTGGCCCGAGGGCACGTTGAAGACGATGCCGTGGCGTGTGGAACGGGGACGGCTGTGGGGGCCCGGCGTGCTCGACATGAAGGGCGGCCTGGCGCAACTGGTGTTCGCGGCGCGCATTCTGCGCGAACTGGACATCCCGGTGGCGAAGAAGGTGGTGCTGCAAATCAACTGTGACGAGGAGATCGGCAGTCCGGCCTCGCGAGAATTGACCGAACGAATGGCCCGGACGAGCGACGCGGCGCTCGTGTTGGAACCGGGCACCGGACTGGCGGGCAAGCTCAAGACGGCGCGCAAGGGCATTGGGCGTTATGGCCTGCGCGTGGAAGGCGTGGCGTCGCATTCGGGCGTTGACTTCGCGGCCGGGGCCAGCGCCGTATTGGAACTGGCCCGGCAGGTGGAACGCATCGCCGGGTTCACCGATTTGCAGCGGGGCGTGACGGTGAACGTAGGCGTGGTGAGCGGCGGAACACGGTCCAACATCGTCGCCCCCGAGGCCCATGCCGAGATCGACATCCGCGTGCCCCGCCTGAAGGATTTCGCGTCGCTGGAGAGGAAATTCCGTAATTTGAAACCCATCGACAAGCGTTGCAGGCTGTTCCTGGAAGGAGGCCTGAACCGGCCTCCGATGGAGCGCACGGCGGGCGTGGCGAAACTGGCGCAACGGGCCATCCGCATAGGGCGCGCAATGGACGTCACGATAGAGGAATCCTCGACAGGCGGCGGCTCCGACGGCAACCTGACCGCGGCGCTCGGAGTGCCGACGCTCGATGGTCTGGGCTCGGTGGGCGAAGGCGCGCACGCGCCGCACGAGAGCATACTCGTGGAGCGGATCGCGGACCGCACGGCGCTGCTGGCGGGCCTGCTGGCGAGCCTTTAAGCGCGGCCGAGCACCAGCGCGGAGTTCTTGCTGCCAAAAGCGATGCAGTTGGACACGGCGTGCTCGACTTTCAACTCGCGCGCCTGGTTCGGCACATAGTCGAGCGGGCACTCCGGGGCGGCTTCCTCGAGATTGATCGTGGGATGCACCTTGCCGTCGCGCATGGACAGCAGAACCGCGGCCATGCCGGCGGCGCCACAGGCGCCCTGCGGGTGGCCGATGATGCTCTTCACGCTGGAGCCGGGCAGTTTTTCCGCGTGCTCGCCAAAAGCAATCTGCACGGCCTTGGACTCGATCCGGTCGTTCAATTCGGTGGAGGTGCCGTGGTATTGGAGATAGTCGATCTGTTTGGTCTCCAGGCCCGCCTCTTCCAGCGCGAGTTGCATGGCGCGGGCCGGTTCTTCGCCCGATTCTTCCAGGCGCACGCGGTGAAAGGCTTCGCAGGTGGCGCCGTAACCTTCGATATAGCCGTAGATCTTCGCGCCCCGGGCACGGGCCTTCTCGGCGTTCTCGAGCACGAAGAACCACGCGCCCTCGCTCAGCACGAAGCCGTCGCGATTACTGGAAAATGGCCGGGAACCGCGGTGCGGCTCCTCGTTCCAGCGCTGCGTCATGATGCGCATGAGCTGGAAGCCGCGCACGATCAGCGGCGCGATGGGCGCATCGGTGCCGCCGGCGATCATGGTGTCCATCACGCCGTGCTTGATGTTGCGATAGGCATAACCGATGGCGTCCGTGGAGGAGGTGCAGCCGTTCGAGATCAGGTGGCTGTAGCCGCGAAAGCCAAAGTGCATGGAGATTTCGCTGGCCATGGTGCCGGGCGTGGAGCTGGGAATCACATACACGCTGCACTGCTTGATCAACCCCTGGTAAAACAGCCGGTACTGTTCTTCGCTGAACTCCTGGGCGGCGCCTCCGGAACCGCACGAGACGCCAATGCCGCGCAATTCATCGCGAGTCATCTTGTCCGGCTCCAGGCCGGCGTCGGCCAGCGCCTCCGAAACGGCAGCGCGAGCCAAAGGCACGGCGCGGGGAACGTGGGGCCGGTCCTTGGGCTCCACCCAGGCGTTGATGTCGAGATCGTTCACTTCGCCGGCGATGCGGACGAGGAAGCCATTGGTATCGAACCGCGTGATCTTGCGCACTCCCGAAACGCCATCCAGGCAGTTGCGCCAGAACAATTCGCGGCCGACGCCGTTAGGCGAGACCGCGCCGATTCCCGTGATTGCCACTTGGGCCGTCATTCATTCTCCTTGAGCCGTGCGCTGATGCGCGTGGCCGGGCCGGGGACCGAACATCCCACAAAGCACTAAAGTTTACACTAGCAGGCCAGGGAACTCCCTTCTCCGGTCCAAAATTCGCGCTTGCCGGTCGGGATCCGCCCCGGGACCCCCGGCATTCCGGGACTGTATCCGTTACAATGAAGTGTTTGATCCCGCCGCCTGAGTGGTTTCCCGGTCCGGGGGGATGAATCCACCGAAACCGGGAGACGTTCCTCAACGTCCCAACACGAGGCGCAGAGTGGAAAGGAACTATCGGTAAATGTTGTTTGGCAGGCTCCCTGGCCTGAGCGCGATCCGTCTGTGTCTACTTCCTGCCACGACGGCCTTTCTGCTCTCTTTTCCGCTGCTCGCCCAAGCACCGGCGCAACAGCCTACACCCGCACCCAAACCGCGGAATCCGTTCGAAACCGTTCCGACGGCCCCGGCGGAAGCACCCAAGCCCGCGGCGCCCAAACCCCAGGCCCCCAAGCCAGGGTCGCCCTTTGAAGCGCCCAAGCCCACCGACGAACCGCCCGCGCCGGAAAAGGTCGAAGACGTCGTGGAAGCCATCGAATTTCGTGGCGCGCGGCGCGTACCGCAGGACACCCTGCGCGCCCTGATTTTCACCAAGAAGGGCGACAAACTGGATAACGAAGCCCTGCACCGCGACTTCCTGGCGCTTTGGAACACCCGCCGCTTCGACGACATCACGCTCGAAAAGGAACCGGGCCGGACGGGCTGGATTATCCGCTTCCGGGTCTCCGAGCGCCGCATGGTGCGCTCGATAAAGTACGACGGCATGAAGTCGATCACCGTCTCGGAGATCCTGGACCGGTTCAAGGAACGCCGCGTCGGCCTCACCGTGGAGACGCAGTACGATCCCAACACCGTGCAGCGCGCCTCCGTCGTATTGAAGGAGTATCTCTCCGAACGCGGCCGCCAATTCGCCACCGTGGAGCCGGAGTTGCGCCAGATTCCTCCCAGTTCGCTCGAGGTGAACTTCAGGGTGAAGGAAGGCCCCAAGGTAAAGGTGGGCAAGATCGACATCGCCGGCAACCAGGTGTTCAACGACCGGACCGTCATCCGCTCGATGCGCGCCCTGCGCCCCATCGGCATCCCCCGCTCGATTCTGTTTGAAAACCTGTTCGCCAAGTCCTTCGACTCAACCAAGCTTGAAATGGACAAGGACATGCTGCGCAACTTCTATCAGGAGCGCGGCTACTTCACGGCACGGGCGCTGGACCACGAAGTGACGATTCACGACGTGGGCGGCGGCAAGTTCCGTTTCCCGCTGTTTTATCCCAACAAGCCAGGCAAGCGGGCTACGGTGAAGATCAACGTGGAAGAGGGCCGGCAGTACAAGCTGAACAAGATCAACTTTGTCGGCGTGAAGCTGTTCCGCACGCCCGAGACGCTGATGGGCCCGGTGTTCAACATGAACCAGGGCGACATCTTCTCCACGGGCAAGCTGCGCAAGGGTTTGGAAAGCCTGCGCAAACTGTACGGCGAGTTCGGCTACATCGACTTCGTGCCCGAACCCGGCTTCGACGTCATTCCGAATTCGGACAAGATCGACCTGACGCTGAACGTGGACGAAGGCAAGCAATTCTTCGTGCGGCGCATCGATTTTTCGGGCAATACGACGACGCGCGACAAGGTGATCCGCCGCGAGATCTTGATCGACGAAGGCCAGGTGTTCAACAACCGTTACTGGGAGCTGTCGATTCTGCGCCTGAACCAGTTGGGCTACTTCGAGGTGTTGAAGGAAAACGAGGCCGCCGACATCAAGCGCGACACCAAGACGAACACGGTGGACATCACCCTGAAGGTGAAGGAGCGCGGGAAGAACAGCGTCCAGTTGAATGGCGGCGTGTCGGGCATCGCCGGTTCATTCATCGGTTTCGGCTACGCCACGAACAACTTCCTGGGCCTGGGCGAGACGCTTTCGCTCGACGCGCAGTTCGGCGACCGCATCCGCAACACGACTATTGGCTTCACCGAGCCCTACCTGTTCGACCGGCCGATCCAGTTGGGCTTCACGGTCTATACGCAGCGGTTCAACTATGACCAGGGCCGCGAGGTATCGCTGCTGACCGGCCGCAACCTGCTGCCGCTCTACCAGCAACTGGGCCAGGACAACCTGCTGAACTACGTCTCCAACGGCTACGGCGCCACGACGAGCGTATCGACGCCCTTCCGCATGTTCAAGTCGAGTTCGCTGTTCGGACGCGTGTCGCTCACCTACAGCTATGGCGTGCAGAACATCACCACGCTCTCGACGGCGTCGAAGCAGTACTTCGACTACATCAATTTCCAGGGCTTGGATGGACAGAACTCGCTGACCGGCATCCGGACGAGCGCCATCATCCCCTCCTACACCTACAACACGGTGGACCACCCGATCACGCCTTCGCGCGGCAAGAGTCTGTTCGTCTCAACCCAGATCGCCGGCTTCGGCGGCAACGTGAAGATGATCGAGCCGACGGTGGACTTCAAGATGTTCCGCGCCGGTTTCAAGAAGGGCCATGTGATCGGCTTCCATGCGCTCGGCCGCTTCGTGACGGGCTACTCCGGCCAGACGGCGCCGCCGTTCAACCGCTTCTACATGGGCGGCGAAAACGACATTCGCGGTTTCGACATTTGGGGCATCTCGCCAGTGGCTTACATTCCCAGCGCGGCCAGCGTGCCGGTGTTGAACGCCGACGGTTCGGCCAGAACCCAGAAGATCATCGTGGACGGCGTCGAGCAGTTCACGGCCGTGACGCAGCAGATTCCCGTGTACCAGTTGATCTTCCCCGGCGGCGACACGCAGGGCGTGGGCAACTTCGAGTACCGCATTCCCATCGCCGGCCCGGTCACCCTGGCGGCCTTCTTCGACGCCGGAGTGAACCGGCTGTCGATGCCCGGCCAGTTGCGCTTGAACGCCGGCCGCACGGCGGAATTGAACGGCACGTTTCCACAGGCGGGCTTCGATGGCCGCGCCAGAATCGCCAAGGCCTCGCAGGCCGTCCGCACCTCCACGGGTTTGGAGTTGCAGATCATGATGCCGGTGGTGAATGCTCCGTTCCGCCTGTATTGGGCATACAACCCGAACATTCTCCGTGAGTACCTCGTGCCGCCGATCGTGGCCGACCGCAGCTACTTCCCGAACAACGCGACCTTCCTCGAATCGATCAGCCGGGTGGGCCAGGCGTATCCGTTCTTTGAACGCCGCAAGACCTTCCGGTTCACCATCAGCCGTACCTTTTAACCAGAGCAATTCCCTGACTCAGCACCTTTCGCTATGCTAGGAACAGTCAATTTCCCAGGAGTATCCACCGTGACCAACGCGCTTCTCGCCGTCCTTGTGGCCGGCGCCGCTACCCTTGTCTCCGCCCAAACCACGACCAAAGTGGGCATTATCAACATTCAGCAGGCCATCATCGCGACCAAGGACGGCCAGAAGGCCGCCACCGAGTTGCAGGCCAGGTTCGATCCCAAGAAGAAGTCGCTCGAAGGCATGCAGGGCTCCATCGCGTCGCTCCAGCAGGAGTTGAGCAAGGGCTCCAACACCATGGCCGAGGCCAAGCGTACGCAACTGACGCGCGACATCGACCAGAAGACGAAAGAGTTGCAGCGGGCCAGCGAAGACGCCCAGGCCGAATTCGAGCAGGAGCAGAACAAGCTGCTGAACGATCTCGGCGGGAAGTTGATGGTGGTGATCGAGAAGTACGCCCGCGACAACGCTTATTCGCTGATCCTGGATGTTAGCTCGCCGCAGACTCCCGTGCTGTTCGCGGCCAACGGCGTGGAGATTACCAAGGAGATCGTCGATCTCTACGATAAGAACTCACCCTCGACGCTGCCGCCCGCCCCGAAGCCTGCCGCCGCCAAGCCTGCGGCCCCTAAGGCTCCGGCCGCCAAACCGTAGTCTCGAAACATCGGAAATCGACTGGATTCGGCCCGGTCTCCCTTGGCGGGAAGCCGGGCTTTTCCGTGTCCGGCAGGTGCGTTGGGGGGGGTCAGCGGCTCTTCAGCAGTTGCTGCTCGCGATCGTGGTCGGCCGTGGCTCCGGCTTCGTCGCCGATCAGTCTCCGCGCAGCGGCACGGTTCCGGTAGGCGTTGGCGTAATTGGGGTCGAGCTTGATTGCCGCGGTGAAGTCTTCTATGGCCGGAAGCGGCTTGCGCAGTTTCAGATAGACGAAGCCTCGTCCATTCAGGGCCAAGGCGTAGCTGGGACGGGCGGCCAGGGCCGCGCTGAAATGGGCCAAAGCAAGCTCATAATTTCCCGCTTGCGTGGCGGCGCGGGCGCGCGCGTTGTGCGCATCGGGTCCCAGCGCCGGAACGGGCGCGGGAAGCCTCGGCGGGGGTGGCGCGGCGGGCGGTGCGGCAGGCGTCGAGGAAGGCGTATGGTTGAGCGCTGCCGGAGCCGCTGGAGTTGGTGCGGGCGCCGGGATTGGCGGCGTGGGCACTGACGCCGGTGGGGCGGCGGCGGGAACCGGAGCCGGCGCTGTTTCTCGCTTCACCGGAAGCTCGGAAAGGTTGGTTGCCGTAAGCGCCGATTCGGTCACCATCACTGGTTTGGGAGCCTCCGTCCCGGGTGCTTTCAACTGCTCCTTGCGGAAACGCGCCAGTTGCAGCAGGCTCGCCGTCTCCGTGTCGGCAGGATCGAGCCGGACAGCCTCGGCAAGGTCGTGGATGGCGTCGTCGAAGCGTTCCAGCAGGAAATTGGCATTGCCCCGCGCCTTCCAGGCCACGGTGAGTTGCGGATTTAATGCAAGCGCCTTGGTGCGGTCGGCCAGGCCGTCCGGGTGCTGGCCCAGCGAATGGTAAGAGCCGCCCCGAGCCAGATATGCCTCGGCCATGCCGGGAGCCAGTTGCACGGCGCGATCGCGGTCCTCGAACGCGCTGCGGGCTTCGCCTATCGCGGAGTAGCTGTCGGCGCGCGCCAGGTGGAGCTTGGGGTTGTTGCGGTCCAACGTGATCGCGTTGGTGAAGTCGGCGATGGCTTTGGTGTGCTGTCCTAGACGGGCCAAGGCGGCGGCGCGCAGGCCCAGCGCTTCGGCATTCCTGGGCTCGCGCAGGAGGACGGTGTCCAGATCGGCCACGGCCCGGTCAAAACGGCCGGCGTTCCCGTAGGCTTGCGCACGCTTCAGATAACTGCGCGTATCGGCGGGCAGGAACTGGATGACACGGTCCAGGTCGTCGATGGCATCCTGGTCCCTTCCCAGTTGCAGATAGAGGGCGGCGCGCTGGCGGTAGGGCTCCGGATCGTCGAGCCGGAGCTTGATGGCGCTGGCGTAGTCGGCGAACGCTTTGTCGAAGTCCTTCAACTCACGCCAGGCGTTGGCGCGGCCCAGATAGACCGGGGAGCGTTCGAGCCGCAGTTCGATGGCGCGCGTAAAGTCCATCGCGGCCTGTTTGTGGTCACCGAGCGCGGCATTGGTTTCCGCGCGAAGACGCCAGGCCTGGGCATCGTCGGGATTCAGTTGCAGTGCCTGATTCAGGTCGGCGAGCGCGAGTTGGCGGTCTCCGGCCGCAAGGCGCGTGACGGCGCGCTGGCGGAATTGGGCAGCCTGATCCGCGGGCGGCCGTGCCTTGCGGTCCTGTGCGCACAGCAGGGCCGCGCCGCAGGCCAGAAAGATCAGTGCTAAACGACGGAACGCCTCCATCCCTACACTCCATTGTAAGGATGAAGGCGCTCGCTTGGTACGGGGGTACTAAATAAAGAGCGGAGCGGCGACCAGCGTGATCGTGCTCAGCAGTTTAATCAACACGTGCAACGAGGGACCGGCGGTGTCCTTGAAGGGATCGCCGACCGTGTCGCCGACCACGCTGGCTTTGTGGGCGTAGGAGCCCTTGCCGCCGTGCGCGCCGGTCTCAATGTACTTTTTCGCGTTGTCCCACGCGCCGCCGCTGTTGTTCATAAGCAGGGCGAGCAGGATGCCCGTGATGGTGCCGACCATTAGGAGCGCCGCCACGGCGACCGCTCCAACCGGCAGTTCATCCGACGGGCTGGCGAACATACGGAAGCCGACGCCCACCAGAACCGGCACCGCGATGGGCAGAATGCCGGGCACAACCATGGCCTTCAAGGCGCTTTTGGCGACAATGTCCACGCAGGTGCCGTATTCGGGATCAGAGGTGCCCTTCATGATGCCGGGGTTGGCTTTGAACTGGCGCCGGACCTCTTCGATCACCGTTTCGGCGGCGCGCCCGACGGCGCGGATCGCCAGCGAGCTGAACAGGAAGACGAGCATGGCGCCGATGAGAGCGCCGGTGAAGACGGGGACGTGACCAATGTCGATGGGGAACGGTGAGTCGGGGGCCCTGCCGAGCAGAACCTTCACCTCGTCGATGTAGGCCGAGAAGAGCAGGAAGGCGGCCAGGGCGGCGGAGCCGATGGCGTAGCCTTTCGTAAGCGCCTTGGTTGTGTTGCCCACCGAATCCAGGCGGTCCGTGCGTTTGCGGACCTCTTCGGGCTGCTTGGACATCTCGACGATGCCGCCGGCATTGTCGGTGATGGGACCAAAGGTATCCATGGCCAGAATGTAGGCGGCCGTGGCCAGCATGCCCATGGTGGCGATGGCCGTGCCATACAGGCCGGCAGCCTGTTCACTGGTGGCCAGACCTGCGTTGGTGCCGAGGTAATAGCTGCTCAGAATCGCGCCCGAGATGACCAGCACGGGAAGCGTCGTGCACTCCAAACCGACGGCGAAACCGGTGATGATCGTGGTGGCCGGCCCGGTGTTGCAACTCCGGGCGATATCCTGCACGGGGCGGTACTTGTATTCCGTGTAGTACTGCGTGATGTAGACGAACAGGAAGGCGGTGATGATGCCGACGACACCCGCGAAGAACAGGTGCATGTTGCCCTGGAGCAGGAGATGGATGGCCGCATAGAAGCCGCCGATGGCCAGTGCCGTGGTGACGTAATAGCCACGGTTCAGCGCCTTCATCGGATCCTCGTCGCCCTTCACCTTCACTGACAACACGCCGATGATGGAGGCGATCAGCCCAAAGGCGCGCGCCAGCAGCGGGAACATGATTCCCTTGACGCCGAAGACGGGAT
The DNA here is from genome assembly GCA_020852175.1 of Bryobacterales bacterium. Taxonomy (GTDB): domain Bacteria; phylum Acidobacteriota; class Terriglobia; order Bryobacterales; family Bryobacteraceae; genus JAFLBB01. The sequence goes on from JADZBH010000007.1 coordinate 83,247, forward strand.
AGAGCGAGACACCGAGAATCATCGCGCCGATATTTTCGGCGGCGGTGGATTCAAAGAGATCGGCGCCACGGCCCGCGCAGTCGCCTACGTTGTCACCGACGAGATCGGCGATGACGGCGGGGTTGCGCGGATCGTCCTCGGGAATGCCTGCTTCCACCTTGCCAACCAGGTCGGCTCCAACGTCGGCGGCCTTGGTGTAGATACCGCCTCCAAGTTGGGCGAACAGGGCGACAAAACTCGCGCCGAAGCCGAAGGCGACAATCTGGTGCGGCACGTGTTGTGGATCTTCCAGGCCTCCGAATGCATAAAAGAGGATGCCCACACCCAGCAGAGAGAGAGCCACCACGCTCAACCCGGTGACGGCGCCGCCGCGTAGCGCCACTTGCAGCGCCTTGTTCAGGTCGGTGCGCGCGGCCGAGGCTGTGCGGATGTTGGAACGGATGGACACCCACATGCCGCTGAATCCGGCGGCTACCGAGCAGAGTGCGCCAATGACGAACGAGACCGTCATGCGGACGGCAATGTGCGGGTCGTTAGGCTTGCCGAACTTGTAACCGGCGAAAATAATGAGGGCCAAACCCACCGTGAACCAGAGAATGGTCCGGTTCTGGCGTTTCAGAAACGCTTCCGCTCCTTCCTTAATGGCATTGGAGACTTTCTGCATGTCCGCCGTCCCTGTATCCTGGGCCAGCACATACCGGGAGAATCCCACGGCAACCAGCAGGGAAAAGACACTGATAATCAGCACGACAATCAGATAGGTGGCGCCTTCGCCTCCTCCTGAAGCCTGCAGCAGCAGTGCGGGGGGGGCAATTTGCGATAGCAAGGGCATACCGTTGCGAATTCCTCTCAGGTCTCAGGGCACATGTGATGCGCGTGCCCAGGTTGGAGACACTTGTTAGCGGCGGTGGTGGAGAAGTGGTGCCGCACCCATGGATAAGCACGATGGCTGCCATCCAGGGGCGACAAGGGACTGCTCTGTTTTCTCATCCGCTCAACTCAGACAAATGATTGAAAATCAAAGCACTTCAAGCTGGAGGCGGCACCCCGGTGGTTTGGGGCCCTCCGGCCATTGAGACACAATAGCGCAACCAACCACGTCCCGCAACGATGGAGTTGCGTGATTTGCCCTTTATTGCACTTCAAAGATGAGGCATTTCAGGTAGCCCGTTTCGGGGACGGCGAGCAAAACCGGGTGGTCCTGCGACTGGCCGCGGCGTTCGAGGACACGGAGGGACCGGTTGGTTTCCTGGCAGGCCGCGGCGATGGCGGCCAGTAGCGCCGCCTCGCTCATATGGTGCGAGCAGGAGCAGGAGACCAGGATCCCGCCGGAGGACAGCAGTCGCAGGGCGCGGGCGTTCAACTCACGGTAGGCATGGGCTGCGGAATCCAGTGTGGCGCGTGACTTGGTGAGCGCCGGAGGATCGAGAATCACCGTATCGTAGCTGCGCCGGGAGGAGGAGAAGGCGGCGAGGATCTGAAAGAGGTCGGCTTCCCGGAAGGTGACGTTGGCTACGCCGTTGGCCTGCCGGTTCCAGTGGGCGGTGGCCAGCGCGCTGGCGGAACTGTCGATTGCCTCTACGCTCTCGCAGACGGAGGCCAGGTGGAGCGCGAAGCCGCCTGTGCAGGTGAAGCAGTCCAGCGCGCGGCCCTGGGCATAGGCCCGGACGGCGAGGTAGTTCTCGCGCTGGTCCAGGAAGACGCCCGTCTTTTGTCCATGGAGCAGGTCGGCCCGCCAGCGCAGGCCGTTCATCGACAGCTCGACGGGGGCATCCAGCGCGCCATGAATCACCTCCACGGTACGAGGAAGGTCTTCCTTCTCCCGAACGGCGGCGTCATTGCGGGCGACGATCGAGCTGGGTTGGAAGATGCCGGCAAGAGCCTCGACCACCCAGGGTTGGACGGCATTCATGCCCTGGGTCAGGGCCTGGAGGACGAAGTGGCCGCCGTAGCGGTCGATGATGAGTCCTGGAAGTTGGTCGGCTTCGGCATGGACGAGGCGGTAGGCATCGGAGTCGCGTACTCGGCGACGGCGCAATTCGGCCGCTGCTTCGATCCGTTTCCTGAAAAAGGAGGCATCCACGGCAGGCCGGCCGCGATCCAGCAGACGCAGTGCGATCAGGGAGGAGGCTGAATAGTGAGCCACGCCCAGCGAGCGGCCGGAGGGATCAGTGACAGCGGTAACGGCGCCGGGTTCGAGATTCCTGGCGTCGATGAGGTCGCTCGAATAGACCCAGGGGTGGCCGGTGGCGAGGCGGGCGGCCGCCTTGCGGTTCACCCGAACGGATTGCATCTCTCTAGTGTGCCAAGGCGGTGCGTGCGTCGGCCAGTTTAGTTGGCCGCGCCATGCGACCAAGTGGGTTCGCCGCGCAAGGCCTCCAGGGCGGCCACGCGCTTTTCGGTGGGCGGGTGGGTGGAGAACAGGCTCATCAGCGCCTGACCGGTGAAGGGCTTGATGATGAACATGTGCGCCGTGGCCGGCGAGGCGTCCATGGGAATGCGCTTGGAGTAGGTTTCCAGCTTGCGAAGCCCGGAGATGAGGCCGTCGGGCGACCCGGTGTACTTGGCGGCGGCGGCGTCGGCCGAAAACTCGCGCGTGCGGGAGATGGCCATCTGGATGACCATGGCGGCGAAAGGCGCCACGACCAGCATGGCGAGACCGGCCAGCGGGCTGGAATTGCCTTCCTCGTCGCTGCGGCGGGAGCCGCCGAACCAGAAGGCCATACGGCCGATCATGGTGATGGCCGCGCCGATCGTGGCGGCGATCGAACTGATGAGAATGTCGCGATGCTTCACATGGCCCAGTTCGTGGGCGATGACACCTTCCAGTTCACGGTCGTTCATCAGTTCCAGGATGCCGGCGGTGACCGCCACGGAGGCGTGCTCGGGATTGCGGCCGGTGGCGAAGGCATTCGGCGAGTGGTCGGGGATCAACCAGAGTTTGGGCATCGGCAAGCCCATGCGGCGGGTGAGTTCCTGGGTCAGTGGACCGATCCGGTCGTAGACCTGAGGATTGGCCGAACGGGACACCGGTTGAGCCGAATACATGGAAAGAGCGATCTTGTCGGAGAAGAAATAGCTGGCGAAGTTCATGAGCACGGCGAATCCGAAGGCCATGATGAGGCCTCGCTGCCCGCCGATAGCCTGGCCGCCCACCAGAAGCAGGCCGCTGAGCGCGCCCAACAGAAGTACGGTCTTTACGCCATTCATGATAGTTGTGGACTCTCCCCCTAGGATGTCATACGGCCCCTGGAAATGGTTGGTTCCCACACAACGGAACGGACGGCCTTGCGGGAAGGCCGTCCACCCTTGTCATGCGGGGGCAGTTCTCAGGCGCCCCGGCTATTCTTCGTCAGCCCGCGATGGCCACCTTCACCGTGCGCGGCTTGGCCGCTTCGCGTTTGGCGGCCTTGATCGAGAGGACGCCATCCTTGTACGACGCGTCCACCTTTTCAAAGTTCACGGTGTCAGGCAGGGCAAACGCGCGACTGAAGCTGCCGTAGGAGCGTTCGATCCGGTGGTACCCCTTTTCGTTCACCTCCTGCTCGAACTTGCGATGCCCCTTGATGGTGAGCGTGCCGTTTTCGACATTCACTTCGATGTCTTCCTGTTTCATGCCAGGCAAGTCAACGGTGAAAGCGAGCTCATTTTCGGATTCCACGACGTCAACCGCTGGAGTCCAGGGGCCGCGTTCGCTGGCGCCGAGGGCGCGATTGAAGGTGTCTTCAAACAATTTTACGCTTCGGGGGAAGTCTTCCAGTTCGTCCCAGAGAGTGCGGTATTTGGTGAGAGTCATGGCTTGAATACCTCGTTGATGATTTGTTCTTGGTGTCTCCACCTGAAGCAATCATATAATATGCTTCTGCACATGTCAACTATCAATGACATGTGTGACTAAAATATTAGTGTTGTACACTCATGTATTGTATCGAGGGGGTCTGTAATGCAAAAAGCCCGGACCTCCTCGCGGAGATCCGGGCTGCAAGTTGTTGCGCTGTAAAGTCTACTCTTCCGAATCGCCGCCTTCGCCTTCGCGGCCTTCGCGCACTGCCTTGAGGCGTTCCTCGCGGCGTTTCGCACGATCCGCGGCGCGTTTGACAAGTTCTGTGCCGACGAGTTCGATCTTGCACAGTTCCGCGCCATCCCCTTTGCGAGGTCCAAGGCGGGTGATGCGAGTGTAGCCGCCATTGCGTTGAGCGAAGCGGGCGCCGAGTTTGTCGAACACTTTTTTCACCGAATCGGGTGTCTGGAGGAAGGAGGCGGCGCGGCGGCGGGCGGCGAGCGAGCCATCCTTGCCGAGCGTAATCATCTTTTCCACGATCGGTTTGACGGCCTTCGCCTTGGGCACGGTGGTGATGGCGAAGTCGTGTTCGATGATCGATGTGGCCAGGTTCCGCAGTAGGGCCCGGCGGTGTCCCAGGGGACGGCTGAGTTTGTTTCCAGCTCTTCTATGACGCATTGCGTGACTCTCTCCGGTGGATTATTCGCCTGCTTCCAACGGTTCGACGGGCTCATCGCCCAGGGCGACCGGCTGGCCGGTGGACGAAATCAGCCGGCCTTGCGAGTCGAAGCGCATACCGAAGCTGAGGCCGAGGCCTTGCAGGATTTCCTTGATTTCGTTCAGCGACTTGCGGCCGAAGTTCTTGGTGCGGAGCATTTCCGCCTCGGACTTCTGCACGAGGTCGCCGATGGTCTGAATGTTGGCGTTCTTGAGGCAGTTGTAGGAACGGACGCTGAGTTCGAGTTCCTCGACGGAACGGTTCAGCACCTCGTTCATCTGGTTGATGGCGCGCTCGGCCGGTTCTTCGGCCACTTCGGGAAGCTCCTCGAAGTTGATGAAGATGCTCATATGGTCCTTGAGCAACTTGCCGGCCTGGCCGATGGCGTCCTGTGGGGCGATGGCGCCGTTGGTCCACACTTCGAGGGTGAGCTTGTCGTAGTCGGTCATCTGGCCGAGGCGGGCCGCCTCGACGGCGAAATTGACCTTGCGCACGGGCGAGTGGACCGAGTCGATGGGGATGAAGTCCACCGGCAGGTCGTCGTCGAAGTTGCGGTCGGCCGAAACGTAGCCTCGGCCGGACTTCAGCCGCATTTCGATGTTCAGCTTGCCGCCTTCGCTCACCGTGGCGATGTGGAGGTGGCGGTCGAGCACTTCGACATCGCCTTCCACTTCAATCTGTCCGCTGAGAACTTCGCCGGCGCCGTCGATCGTGATACGGGCCGTGCGAACGCCCTCGCCTTCCATTTTGAAAGGCACCTGCTTCAGGTTCAGGATGATATCGGTGGCATCTTCCACGACGCCTGGAATGGGGCTGAACTCGTGCGACACCCCTTCGACGCGAACGGCTGTTATGGCCGCGCCCTCGATGGAGCTGAGCAGCACGCGGCGCAGACCGCTGCCGATCGTGGTACCGAAGCCACGTTCGAAGGGCTGAGCCCAGAACATACCGTAACGCTCGTTGAGCGTCTCAGTGTTGGCCACCAGCCGCTTCGGCTTCTGAAAACCCTTGAACATGCTTTTCTCCTTATGATGGGGTTTCCCGCACTAGCCGTCCCGCGGCGGTGAGGCCGCGGGCCGAGGTTACTTCGAGTACAACTCGACGATCATCTGGTCGTTGATCTGGATTTGCACCAGATCCTCGCGTTTCGGATGACCGAGCACTTTCGCTTTCAACGCTTCCCGGTCCACTTCCAGCCAGTTCGGGCTTGGCTGGTGGGCCGTGGTGTCGCGCGCCGCCAGGATGGCGGCATTGTTCCGGCTCTTCTCGCGCACCTCGACAACGTCGCCCGGCTTGACGACGAAGGAGGGGATATTCACCTTGCGGCCGTTCACCTGGATGTGGCCATGGCGGACAATCTGGCGGCTTTGCGGCCGCGAAGTTCCGAAGCCCATGCGGAAGACGACGTTATCCAGCCGGCGTTCGAGGAGGAACAGCAGGTTGTGACCCGTAATGCCGTCCATCTTGGCGGCTTTCTCGAAGGTGTTGCGGAACTGCGTTTCCAGCATGCCGTAGACGCGGCGCGTCTTCTGCTTCTCGCGCAACTGGAGGCCGTAACCGACAATCTTCTGCTTGCGGGCCTGGCCATGCTGGCCGGGGATGAAGTTGCGCTTTTCAATGGCGCACTTCTCGGTGTAGCAGCGTTCCCCTTTCAGGAACAGTTTCGTGCCCTCGCGCCGGCAAAGGCGGCAAACCGGGCCAATGTATCGAGCCACTTCTTTCGTTCTCCTTGACCTTGTCGCGGCCGGCCGAATCAAGCGGCCGGTCCGGTTGGTGAAGTTTACGGGCGGTCTCGTCGCCCTTCATCCTTCTTACCCATGCCCCTCTCGGGGGCAATTGTGTCTCTCAGACGCGCCGCTTCTTGGGCGGACGGCATCCGTTGTGCGGGATTGGCGTGGTGTCGGTGATGCAGCGCACCTCGATGCCCGCCGTCGCCAGAGCGCGTACGGCCGATTCCCGGCCGGCGCCCGGACCGCTTACGAAGACAACCACGCTCCGCAGACCGTACTCCTTGGCCTTGCTGGCGGCGGTGAAAGCCGCCTGCTGGGCGGCGAAGGGCGTGCCTTTGCGCGAACCGCGGAACAACAGCGCTCCGGCGCTCGACCAGGAGAGCACGTTGCCCGTCTGGTCCGTGATGGTCACGATCGTGTTATTGAAGGAAGCCTGCACGAAGACGATCCCCGAAGGAACATTCTTCTTTTCACGCTTCTTGAACTGCTTCTTCTTGCCGCCCTTGGTGTTTTTTGCTTGAGCCTTAGCCATTCAATCCTCTGTATCTCGTAACGGCGCACCAACCGCGAGCGCCTGGACTGCCTCAGGCCGCCACACCCGTTGCCGGGAGCAGCGGGCAGAGGCGTTGCCTTCTTACTTTCCAGCCTTCTTCTTGTTGGCCACCGTCCCGCGGCGCGGACCCTTGCGGGTACGGGCGTTGGTATGCGTGCGCTGGCCCCGCGCGGGCAATCCGCGCCTGTGGCGCAAGCCGCGATAGGAGCCCATTTCGATCAGGCGGCGGACATTGAGCGTCAACTCCTTCCGCAGGTCGCCTTCAATGGATCCCTCTTCCTCGAGCAGGAGACGGATGCGATTCACCTCTTCCTCGGTGAGGTCGGCGATCTTCTTGTTCGCGTCGATGCCTACGCGGTGAAGAATCGACTTGGCGCGGGTGCGGCCCACGCCGTAGATATAGGTCAGCCCGATTTCAGCCCGCTTCCGGGGCGGCAAATCCACGCCTGCAATACGCGCCATGTTTCTTTTCTCCTTCTTAGCCTTGACGCTGCTTGTGCTTCGGGTTGACGCAGATCACCCGGACCACGCCATGGCGTTGCAGCAGCTTGCACTTTTCACAAATCTTCTTGACCGACGCGCGAACCTTCATGGCTCACCTTTCCTTGTTTCTATCCGGTCGCCAGCGCCCCGTTCAGGCGCGTTCTCCCCGGACATCCAATAACCTCGTGATCCGTCCCCGTCCCGGATCGTGGGACGAAAGAACCACTTCCACGCGATCACCCGGCCGCAGCCGGACGAAATTCACCGTACTGGCCGCACCCGCGTGAGCCAGTATTTCGCGCCGGTCATCCAACCGTACGCGCCACTTGGCCTGGGGCAGTTCGGCGAGCACCTCGGCGGTGAGGGGCTTCCGCCCACCCGCCTCGCCGGGCCCTTGCGGGCCTATGGCCTCGTCAGAACCCACGGCCCGTCCGCCGTCACCGCCACACAGTGTTCGAAGTGGGCTGAATAGGAGCCATCCTTCGCCACGGCCGTCCAGCGGTCAGGCTTCAACTTGCTGTCGCCGGCACCGGCGTTCACCATTGGCTCAATCGCGAAGACCATGCCTTCCTTGAGCCGCGGATTGTCGTTCCGGCGGTCGATATAATTCGGGACCTGCGGCTCCTCATGCAACTGGGTGCCGATTCCATGCCCCACATACTCCTTGACGATGGAAAAACCATTTGCTCTCACATGGTTCTCCACCGCCGCGCAGATGTCGAACAAGCGGTTGCCCGCACGGACCTGTTCAATGGCCCGTTCCAGCGATTCCTTCGTCACATCGAGCAGACGCTTCACCTTAGGCTCCGGCTCGCCCACGGGAACCGTCGTCGCCGAGTCGCCGAACCAGCCGTTCAACTCGACGCCCGTGTCGATCGAAACAATGTCGCCCTTCCTCAGTTCCACCTTCGTCGAAGGAAGGCCGTGGACGATTTCGTCATTCACGCTCGTGCACAAAACAAATCCAAAACGCTGGCCCACTGCCGGCACATAGTAGCCTTTGAAGGCGGGCCGGGCGCCGGCATCGCGGATCATTTTCTCCGCCGCCACCTCCAGATCCATCGTTGTCACACCTTCCTGGACCATGCCGGCCAGTTCAGCGAGGATCGAATGGACCAAAAGACCGCTGGCCCGCATTTTTTCCAATTCTGCGGGCGTTTTCCGAATGATCATGCGTTTTTGATCATGCACTGCGGCGCGAAAACCTCTATCTTATACTGTACACCAGACTAGAAAGCGCTGCGGCGGCCCCGAATGCGCCCCGCGCGTGGCGTGAACCCTTCGTAGTGCCGCATGATAAGCTGCGCCTCGACCTGATTCACCGTATCCATGGCCACGCCGACCACGATCAGCAGCGATGTGCCGCCGAAGTAGAAGCTGACCCCCAACCCGTCCAGAAGCCAGCGTGGAAAATAATTATCAATGAACCCGCCCACCAGGGGCAGTGTTTGCAACTTCACGCCGGAGATCATGATCTCGGGGATGATCGAAAGCAGCGCCAGGTAGAGGCCGCCGACCATCGTGATCCGCGTAAGAATCTTGTTCATGTAGTCGGCCGTGTTCCGGCCCGGACGGATGCCCGGGATGAAACCGCCGTACTTGCGCATATTGTCGGCTGCTTCGTTCGGATTGAAAATGATCGAGATGTAGAAGAAGCAGAAAAAGATGATGCCTGCCGTATAGATCAGGAAGTACAACGGCTGGGAGTGGCTGATGGACGTCAGCATACCGCGCAGCCAGGCCGAGTTACGGACCAGTTCGAGGCCCATGAAGCTCTGGGGAATCGCCAGCAGCGACGAGGCGAAAATCACGGGGATGACGCCGCCCGCATTCACCTTCAAAGGCAGGTGCGTGGACTGGCCGCCCATCATGCGCCTTCCAACCATGCGCTTGGCATACTGCACCGGGATGCGCCGCTCGCCTCGCTCCACCAGGACGATGAAAGCCACCACGGCGATCATCACCAGCAGGATGATGCCGACGTGCAGCACGGTCCACTGCCGCGTGACGAACACGTTCGTGTAAATCTCTTCCATGGCCGACGGAAGGCCGCGGACAATGCCGGCGAAGATGATGAGCGACATGCCGTTGCCGATGCCGCGCTCGGTGATCTGCTCGCCCAGCCACATGATGAAGGCAGTTCCGGTGGTGAGCGAAATCATCGTCATCAGAATGAAGCCGATGCCCGGGTTCATCACGAATCCGCCCTGCATCGATTGCAGCGTGGTGGCGATGCCGATGGACTGCATCATGGCCAGGCCCACGGTGAGATACCGGGTCCACTGGGTGATCTTGCGGCGGCCCAGTTCGCCTTCTTTCGAAAGCTTTTCGAGCGTCGGCACGACCACGGTCATGAGTTGCAGGATGATCGACGCCGTGATGTAGGGCATGATGCCCAGTGCGAACACGGTGAGGCGGCGGAACATGCCGCCGCTGAACATATCGATGAAGCCGAAGAATGTACCCTGGTTCTGCGCGAAGAACTGTTCCAGCCGCGTGGCGTCGATGCCCGGCGTGGGGATGTGCGCGCCGAGACGGTACACGGCGAGCAGACCGAGAGTGAACAACACGCGGTTCCGCAGATCCGGGATGCGGAACACATTGGTGATGGCTTCCAGAAACTTATTCATGCCTGAATCCCCAAAGGACCGGAGAACGTCTCCGGCCGTTCCTTACTTCTTTTTCTTGGCCTTTTCTTTCGGTGCTGGTCCGGCGGGCCTGACGGCGATCTTCTCCACCGTGCCGCCCAGCGCGGTGATCTTCTTTTCCGCCTCTTCGCTGAACAGATGGGCCTTCACGCGGATCTTGCGCGTCAACTTGCCGCCGGCCAGAATCTTCAAGCCGTCGCGCAGGTTCTTGATCACGCCGCTTTCCACGAGCGATTCCGGCGTGAAGGTGTCGCCATCGATCTTATCGAGGCGGCCCAGGTTCAACAGAGCGTACTCCTTCTTGAACGGGTTCGTGAAGCCGCGTTTGGGCATGCGCCGGTGCAGCGGCATCTGGCCGCCTTCAAACCCGCGCATTTTCGAATAACCCGACACCGAGCGCGCGCCCTTGGCGCCGCGGCCTGAGAACTTGCCGCGGCCCGAGCCCATGCCCTGGCCGATGCGGCGCTGCTTCTTCACCTGTCCGGAGGGCGGTTTAACTTGGCTCAAATTCATGTTCTGTCAACTCCTGCTCAGGCCTGGCCTACTTTTCCACAATGGCCAGCAGATGGGGCACCTTGGCCACCATGCCGCGAAAGCCCGCGTTATCCGGCACGGTCGCCGTCTGGTTCATCTTCTTCAAACCCAACTGGCGCACAATCACCTTCTGCTTCTCAGGCCGGCCCGTGGGACTGGCCACCAGTTTGATCGTGATCGTTCCCTGCGACATGCGATTGTCCTTCCTCGTTCCCGTCCCGTTAGGCCTTCAGCCGGTCCACCGGAAGTCCGCGCAAGTCGGCCACCTCGGCGCGGTCGCGCAACTGTTCCAGCGCGTCCACGGCGGCGCGCACCACGTTGTGCGGATTATGCGATCCGATCGACTTGGTGACGACGTTGGGGATGCCTGCCGCTTCCATCACCGCGCGCACCGGGCCGCCGGCGATCACGCCGGTACCGGCCGGAGCCGGCTTCAGCAACACCTGGCCTGAACCGAAACGGCCGAGCACCGGGTGCAGGATCGAGTGTTCGGTGACGTGCACCTTGCGCAGGTTCCGCTTGGCCGCCTCGATGCCCTTCTTGATCGCCGAGGGAACTTCACGCGCCTTGCCGGTACCGAAACCGACAACCTTGGCGCCCGGATCGCCGATGACAATCAGCGCCGCGAAACTGAGATTCTTACCGCCCTTGACGACTTTGGTAACGCGGTTGATCGAAATCACCTGTTCCCTCAGGTTCAGGCCCGCTACGTCCGTCTTTTTGATGTGATTCACCGGCATTCGATCTTCCTTGTCTGCCCTTAGAACTCGAGTCCCGCTTCGCGCGCGCCATCGGCCAGCGCTTTCACGCGGCCATGATATTGATAGCCGCCACGATCAAACACAACCGTCTGGATTCCCTTTTCCTTGGCTCTTTCGGCAACCAGCTTGCCGATCTCCCTGGCGCCCGCCACATTGCCGCCGTTCTTCACCTTGCTGTCCTTCTCGCGCGTGGAGGCCGAGGCAAGCGTAACCCCGGCGCGGTCGTCGATCACCTGTGCGTAAATGTGCGTCAGGCTCCGGTAGACCGCCAGCCGCGGACGCTCGGCCGTGCCGCTCACGCGGGCGCGGATGCGCTTGTGGAGCCGTTCGCGGTGCAGCGTGCGGGATAGCTTGTTAATCATGACGTCTTAGACTCCTTTGCTCACAGGCCACGCACGGCTACTTGCCGCCCGCTCCGGCCTTGCCAGCTTTCTTGCGCAGCACCTCGCCGGTGTAGCGCACACCCTTGTTCTTGTACGGATCCGGCGGACGCAGGAAACGCATATTCGCGCACACCTGGCCCAGCAACTGCTTGTCGTGGCTCGTGAGAACCAGGTGGGTCAGTTTATCCACCTTCGCCTCCACGCCCTCGGGCAGCATGAATTCGATGGCGTGCGAGTAACCGAGGCTGAAAGAGACGATCCGTCCCTTGATTTCCATGCGGTAGCCGGTGCCCACCACATCGAGCTCCCGCGTGAACCCGGTGGAAACGCCCGTCACGGCGTTGGCCGTCAGCGCACGCACAAGACCGTGCTTGGCGGCGTCCTTGTCCGAGTTGCGGAGAATGGTGAGCGTCCCGTTCTCGTTCTGAATCTGGATGCCCGCTGGAAGGGCCACGGTGAGCCGGCCCTTGGGGCCCTTCACCTCGATCTGGTCACCGACATTGATCTCCACGCCCTTGGGGAGCGGAATGGGTTTTTTACCGATACGCGACATGCTGATTCTCCCTTCCGCTTACCAGAGCTGGCAGAGCACTTCGCCGCCAACGCCCATCTTCCGCGCCGCGGCGCCGGTCATGATGCCTTGCGACGTTGTCAATATATTGATCCCCAGGCCGCCCAGCACGCGCGGGACATCTTCCTTGCCGACATAGATGCGGCAGCCCGGACGCGACACGCGATGAATTTCGCTGATCACCGGCGTATTCGCGGTCGAGTACTTCAGGTAGATGCGGATGAGCTTGGCCGGTCCTTCTTCCACCAGTTTGTAGTTGAGAATGTAGCCCTCATCCTTGAGAATGCGGGCGATTTCCAGCTTCAGCTTCGAACTCGGCACGTCCACC
>JADZBH010000008.1 GCA_020852175.1 Bryobacterales bacterium
CCAAAAGCATCGCCGCGTATGTGCTGATGATCGACTACTATGACGCCGGCGGGAAGAAGGCCTGGTCGCAGGCAAGGCTGGCTGCATCCAGCGGAGTGGTTCCTACTCTAAAAGGAAAGCCATTCGAGGCGGGTAAGGCATGGCAGGAGTCCGTCATGAGCCATCCCGATTCCGGCGCCGATCGATATACGGTCAAGGTTGCCGTGGACTATGTGTTGTTCACCGACGGGTCACGTTGGGGGCCCGACGTGGCAAGGAAGTCGAGGCAACTGGACGGTATGCGGGAAGCTGTCCGGATGATGGACACGACGAAGAGTAAGTAAGCGCTCCGTCCGGCGGATGATTACCGCGTGGGGCGGGCTTAGGCGTCCGGGCCGCTGCGCGCAAGGGCCGCTCGCCGCATCGTACCCCCCAGCCGTGTGTCGCGCCTCCGCCCGTCTCGCGATACAATCTCCCGCATGGCGCAAATCACGCGATCGGCCGGCACCTACGATGCGGTGGTAGTGGGTTCGGGCGCCACGGGCGGGTGGGCCGCCAAGGAGCTGTCCGAGGCCGGCTTCAACGTGGCGCTGCTCGAAGCCGGGCCCAAGGTGACCCCCAAGGAATTCACCGAGCACATGCAAACCTGGCAGTTGCCCTATCTGGGCATGTCGCCCAAGGTGCGCGAATCGCATCCCATCCAGGGACAGTGCTATGCCTGCACGGAGTTCAACTACAAGTGGTTCGTCAACGACCACGACAACCCGTACACCCAGGAGAAGCCCTTCAACTGGATCCGGATGCGCATCCTCGGCGGCCGTTCCCTGAGTTGGGGCCGCCAGAGCTACCGCATGGGCGACCTCGATTTCAAGGCAGCCTCCCACGACGGCTACGGCGAGGACTGGCCCCTCGACTATGCCGAGATGACGCCCTACTACGAGAAGGTCGAGCGCTATGTCGGCATCAGCGGCCAAAGCGAGGGCCTTTCGCAACTACCCGACAGCGTCTTCCTGCCGCCCATGGAGATGACCTGCACCGAGAATGCATTCCGCAAGGCCGTGAAGGCGAAGTTCGGCCGCACGGTCACTATCGGACGCACGGCGATCCTGACGAAAAACCATAACGGGCGCGCCGCCTGCCACTACTGCGGCCCGTGCGAACGCGGCTGCATCACCAACTCCTACTTCGCCTCGCCGTTCACCACCGTCGCCGACGCGTTGAAAACCGGGCGCACCACGCTGATCACCGACGCCGTCGCCGCCCGCATCGTGATGAAGGACGGCAAGGCGTCCGGCGTGTCCTACATCGACCGCACTACGCGCGCCGCGCGCGAAGTTCGCGCCAAAATTGTCTTTCTCACGGCCTCGACGCTGGAATCCACGCGCCTGATGCTGAACTCGGGCATCTGCGACTCCAGCGGCGTCCTGGGCCACTACCTGATGGACCACATCTACCAGGGCGGGGCCACGGGCGAGATGTCCGAGCCCGAAACCAAGCCCTGGGCGGGCATGCCGCGCCGGCCCAACGGCATCTACATCCCGCGTTTCCGCAACGTGAAGGAGAAGATGACCAACGGCTTTATTCGCGGCTACGGCTACCAGGGCGGCGGCAATGTGAACTTCCAGATGAACGCTCCCGGCTTTGGCGCCTCCTATAAGGACGCCGTACGCCAGGGCGCGGCCTCGGTGGGCGTCAGCCTGTGGGGCGAATGCCTGCCGCGGATGGAAAACCGGGTGGAAATCGACAGGTCGCGCGTCGACGCCTGGGGCGTTCCCATCCTCAAGGTCAACATGGAGTGGGGCGACAACGAAAAGAAGATCTGGCATGACGGCCGCGCGCAGGCCGCCGAAATGATCGAGGCCGCCGGCGGCAGGAACGTCCGCATGACCGGGCAGTATTCCGTCCCCGGCTTCTGCATCCACGAGGTGGGCACGGCCCGCATGGGGAACAATCCCAAGACCAGCGTCCTGAACAGGTACAACCAGGCCCACGACGTCGAAAACATCTTCTGCACCGACGGCGCCTGCTATGTGACCATCGGCTGCCAGAACCCGACGCTCACGATGATGGCGCTCACCGTGCGCGCCTGCGACTACATCAAGCACGAATACTCGAAGAAAATCGCATGACACCACGTCTGCCGCTCCAGACGATCCTGGCCGCCGCTATCCTGGCGGGCGGTGTCCAGGCCGCCCCGGTCAACCCCACGGTCTTCTACAATTCATTCGACCACCGCCACCCCGTTCTGGCCCGCGTCCAGCCGGGCGTAATGGTGGAGACGCGCACCATCGACGCCGGGGGCATCGACGAGCATGGGAAGCGTTCCGGCGTCCGGGGCAACCCCCTCACCGGCCCCTTCTACATCGAAGGCGCCGAGCCGGGCGACTCCATCGAGGTACGCCTCCACCGCATTCGCATGAACCGCGACTGGGGCTTCTCCACCTTCCGCCTCGGACTCTACTCGCTGGACCCCGAGTCCATCGAGGGGCTCTACTCACCCGTTCGCAAGCCCAACTCCGTGATCGAAGGCCGCGATAGCATTGTCCGCTGGCACATCGACCGGCAGGCGGGCAAGGTTCGCCTGGAGGATCCTGTCAGCCGCGTTCACAAACTCGAGTTCGCCGCCGTGCCCATGCTGGGCTGCGTTGGCGTGGCGGCGCCGGGCGTCTTCGCGCCCACGTCGGGCATCAGCGGTCCTTATGGTGGAAATATGGACTACAACCGGATCAACGAGGGGACATCCGTTTATCTCCCGGTATACCATCCCGGTGCGCTCCTCTTCCTGGGCGACGGTCATGCCCTACAGGCTGACGGCGAGCCCAATGGAACGGGTGTGGAGACCTCGATGGAGGTTGCGTTTGAAGTCCGGATTCATAAGAAGAAGTCTTTGAAAAATCCTAGAGTTACCGGACCAGACTTCATCTCTTCCGTGGGCAGCCAGCCGGAGTTCGTCTCCTCGCTCGACAGGGCGCTTCGCATCGCCACCTCCGATATGGTGGAGTGGCTGGTGACCGAGTACAAGCTGGAGCCCTGGGCGGCGCATCTGCTGATCAGCTATGCGGGCCAGTACGATGTAGTGACGGTGGGGGGATCGGTGGCCTTGCGCCTCCCCCGAACTACACTTCCGGCAGTACCGTGACAGGTACCGGCACAGCCGCTGGTCTTTCGTGAAAATTTCTCCCTCCCAGGCATTCCTGCATCGAACGTAGTCCCCGACTGTTTACCCTAGGGAAATCAGTAGTTTCACGGAATAATCCTAAGTGTCACATGGATAGGACCTTAGTACTCCATCTCACTGTGTACTCGTTGAAACCTCTGATGGATTCACTCCTGCGATGATAGTAGGTTGAATGGTAGCGTGACAAAGAGTTTCATGGCCGGGAGGGTGGGACAGTCCCTGGCCAGGAGTGTGAATCAAGGGGCCGCCCTGCTTCGCGGAGCCGCTAAACCCCAGGTTGCCGTGGTGGTTGCGGGATTTCTGGGGATGGGGTATCTGGCGCTGACGCTCACCGTCATGCGCGCTCCGCGGTCCCCCCGGCCAGCGGGTTATCGAGCGCCGGACCGTGTGTCTGCTGAACCGTTGCGCCAGCGCCAACGTAAGGTCTATCCGCTCTCCGTCGTAGCCGGAGGTATCTATGAGTTGGCGGAGGTCCGCGAAAAGATGCAGACCGATCCGGTGGTGAACGCTCACTACCGGGGCATCGACACCGAACGGCTGGTGCCGCTGCAACTGGCCAAGCCGCGCATGGCCTACGTTTCCTATCGCCGCGACGACCGCGTGTATTGGACGAAGCGGCCGGTGAAGATCGCCGCCGGCGAGGTGGTGTGGACCGACGGCAAGTCAAAGATCCGCGCCCGCTGCGGCAATCTGTTGGCCGAGAATCCGCAACTGCCTACGTATTGGATGGATCCGGAGGAGCGTGAACTGAACCGGCCGCAAACCGGCCTGATGGTGATGCCGGCCCGGGCGGGAATCGCTCCGGTGGCAGCGGCGCTCGCGGGGGCGCTGCCTGGCGTGGACGACCCGGGCAATCCCGGTTTTGCCCCTCTGGAGGGCGCCTCGGAGTGGTTCCCGCAGGCGGCCGACGCAGGTCCGGGCCCTGGCGGAAGCGGTCCAATCGGGCCGGGAGCAGGACTGGTTCCGGGCGGCGGCACCGGTGGAGGCACAGGCGGCTCGGGCGGGCCCGGAGGTCCTGGCGACCCTGGCAACCCGGGCGGCCCCGGCGACCCAGGAGGCCCCGGCGATCCAGGAAACCCAGGGAATCCCGGAAATCCAGATAACCCCAACCCGCCAGGACCGGATCCACCGGGGCCGAATCCTCCGGTGACACCTCCTGGGCCGAATCCACCCGGGCCGAACCCTCCGGGACCCAACCCGCCCGGACCGAACCCTCCGGGACCGAATCCGCCGGTCTTCCCGCCGGCGCCTCCCGAGGAGCCTCCGATCTTTCCCCCGGTGATTCCTCCGGGGCCAAACCCGCCGGTGATCCCGCCCGGACCCAATCCGCCCGGGCCGAATCCGCCGGGGCCGAATCCGCCCACGCCAACGCCCGAGCCGGCCACGTGGCTGATGATGGGCGCCGGGCTGGCTGCACTTGTCTATCACCGGAAAAGGACGGCCCGGGGCGGGCGATAACCGTTGCGGCCCGTGCTATGCTCGGGGCGCCATGGAGTCAGCTTCGAGCGGACCCGTTTCCGGCTCCGCCCCTCCGGACCGCACACGCCCGGATCCCGCGCCCCCCGGCGCCTCCTATGAAAGCTCGCCCTCGGCCTTCCGTGTCACCGTGAGGTCCCCCGGACCGCAAAGCTGGCTGGTGGTTCCGCTGGGGTTCCTCTGGCTGATCATCGCCGTGTACGCGTTTGTTCTGGGACCGCGTGGCGCGGACAGTCCGGCTTCGAACACGCTCATTCTAGGCGCCTTCGCACTGCTCATCGGCATTCCGGTTGGCGCCTCGGCCGTGTGCCACCGATGGGGCCGCCTTAGCGTGTCCTGCCACGGCGGCGAGGGCCGCGTCTTTGAGCACATATGGCAGATGGGCTCGGCGCAGGGCTTTGCCTGGAACGCCCTGTCCGGGGCGCGCGAGGTGGAGGTCCGGGGCCGCTATCTACAGGGCAAGGCAGTTGAGTTGGACCTGTCGGCCGCACGGTCGCACCGCAAGCTTTACCTTGGAAGGGGGTTGCCCGCCGCCGAGCGCCGCTTCGTGGTGGAGTCCCTGAACGCCGAGGTGCGCGCCGGGCGGCGGAGCCGTCCGTTGGGCCTGGATGGGTGAGGCCGTGCCCGCGCGGGCCGTGCCTAAAGCCACCCTCCGGTTTCGCCGATGAAGCCGTTGTGAGCCCAACCTCCGCCAACGCCCGCGAACTTCTGCTGAGCGCACAGAATCCTGATGGCGGATGGGGTTATTTTCCGGGCCGGAAATCCTGGCTCGAACCCACGTCCTACGCCTGTCTGGCACTGCACGAAACGCCCGGCGCCAAGTCCGTGCTGGAACGCGCGCACCGTCGTATCATCTCCTGGCAGCGCTCCGATGGCGGCTGGGCGCCGAACGAAGCGGTGCGGCATTCCACCTGGGTCACGGCGCTGGCCATCACCGTTCTGGCCTCGGCGCGGCGGACGGCGGAGGCTCCGTTTCAGCGTGGCGTGGAATGGCTGACCGGCACCGTGGGCGCCGAAGCATTCTGGCTGAACCGCCTTACGGTCCGTTTGGGGCTGGCCGATCATGGTCGCGACCCGTCGCTCACCGGGTGGCCCTGGCTGGAGGGCACCTCGTCGTGGGTGGAGCCGACGGCCCACGCGCTGACGGCCCTGCGCATGGCCGCCGGACAAACGGAGACTGCCCGGCGTATTGACGTGGGTACACGCGAGATCTGGAGCCTGCGCTGCGCCGACGGAGGCTGGAACTACGGCGCGCCGCGTGCGCTGAAAATCGACCTTCCTTCGTATCCGGAAACCACGGCGCTGGCGCTGGTGGGTTTGGCCGGTTCAAGCCATGAAAAGCTCGCCGCCGCCGTGGAGCACGCCCGTTCGCTCGCCGCGCGCCCGCAGCCGCCGCTGGCTTCGGCCTGGCTCTCGATCGCGCTCCGGCTGCATGGCGAAGAGCCGGAACGGGAACCCGCGCCGCCGGGCCCGGAGTCCGACCTGCTGGCCGCATCGCTCCACTTACTGGCACAGCCGGACGGAAACTGGCGCCTGCTGGGAGGCGCGCGATGAAACTGCAACGGCGGGACTGGCTGATCGCGGGCGGCGTGCTGTCCGGGGCGGGCATCGCCGGGTGGGACAACTTACGCGGGCCTCTGGCGGAAAGTAAGTTGCCGCCCTCGCCCGTGGCGGTCATCAAGGCGGCCTCTTACTCGGACGATCTGGTTTCCCGCATCCGGTCCGGCGTCCACGCGTGCGGGCTGAACGTGAGGGGTAAGTCGGTCCTGCTGAAGCCGAACCTGGTGGAGTTCGACGAAGCTACTTCGATCAACACAAACGTCGCCGTGGTGGCGGCGGCGCTGGAGGTGTTTCTGTCGATGGGCGCGGCCGCTGTGCGCATCGCCGAAGGGCCGGGCCACCGGCGCGATACGTGGAGTCTGCTGGAGTTGGCCGGCTACCGCACCGGGATCGAGGGCTTCGACGCGCGCTTCACCGACCTGAACCGGGACGACGTTTCGCCGGTGGCCGGATTTGCCGGCGAACGCGAATTCTACTTTCCGGACACGGCGCTGGCGGCGGACCTGATCGTTTCCATGGCCAAGATGAAAACGCACCACTGGGCCGGAGCCACGCTTTCGATGAAAAACCTGTTCGGGCTGGTGCCCGGCTCGGTGTATGGCTGGCCGAAAAACAAGCTGCACTTCATCGGCATTCCGCGCTCGATCGTCGAATTGAACCGCCAGTTCCGGCGCACCTTCGCCATTGTCGATGGCATTGTCGGCATGGAGGGCAACGGGCCGATTCAGGGCCGGCCCAAACCGGCGGGCGTCCTGGTGATGGGACGCGACCTGCTGGCCGTCGACGCCACATGCTGCCGCGTCATGGGCATCGACCCGGACAAGGTGGAGTACCTCGACAGGGCCATGAAACTGGAGCAAGGCCCGCTCGGGCAGATTCATGAGCGCCACATCGAGCAGCGTGGCGAACGGCCGGACGCTGTGCGCACGGACTTCGCCCTGATCGACAGCTTCGCGGGCCTGCGGCTGTAACGCCTACGCGGTTCCGTTCTCTCCCCGCCGGGCCTTGCGCCACTGGCCCCCTTCCCGTACCCACATCCCGGGCCGGTACGGAATGGGGGACTTGAAGAAGGCCAGCGGGTAAAAATCTTCCGCTCGGCGCCTGAGCCTCTCGTAGTGCTGAGTATCCGGCTCCGGCGCCGAACTGGCGAAGTCCCGCAAGGCGGGCTCGAACTTCTCGACCAGCTTCAACCGGTTCACCTCATCATCCGGCAACCCGGTTCGAAACCAGTCGATGGCATAGCGGCCCGGTTCGTCACACCGGTTCGATTCCCCCTCGACAAGGTTCCATGGCTGCCACACGACTCGGGCGCGCAGCGTGGTTGCATCGCCTTCGTCATAGGGCCGTGCCTGCCGCGACCCCGACGGTTTGCGCGTAGGGTGCAGCGCGCGCATCCTCTCGATGGCCTCGTCGGCGGCGATTCGCGTCAAACCGGCCAGAATCAGATAGGCGCGCGTGGCTAACCGGACATCCTGCTCATCCCTGCGCACGCAGCGGTCCGCCAACAGGTTCCAGACATCCCGCAGTAACGCATAGGGGATCACGTGATGCCAGGTAGTGCCCGGCTTGGTACGGGTCCAACTCAGCGGCGAGGGCGGCCGGGAATCGCTGCCGCTTCCTATGAGTATGACGCTGCTACTGGAAATCACGCCCTGATTCTAGCCAGCCCGAAGCACACATGCCAGGGTTGAGCGGTGGCGCGCTGCGTTACACTGAAAACTGGTAGTCCCTGCGCAATGATCGACACCCTGCTGTCCAAAGTATTCGGCTCGAAGAGCGACCGCGAAATCAAGAAGCTGCGGCCCGTGATCGCCGCCATGAACGAAATCGAGCCTCAGATGCAGGCGCTCACCGACGAGCAACTGGCCGGGATGACCGTTGCTTTCCGCGAGCGGATCGCCCAGGGAGCCACCCTGGACGACCTGATGATCGACGCCTTCGCCGTCTGCCGCGAGGCCGGCCGGCGCGTTCTCGGGATGCGCCACTTCGACGTCCAGATGATCGGCGGCATGGTGTTGCATCGCGGGGCCATCGCCGAAATGCGAACCGGCGAAGGCAAGACGCTGGTGGCCACGCTGGCCGCGTACTTGAACGCGCTCGAAAGCAAGGGCGTCCATGTGGTGACCGTGAACGATTACCTGGCATCGCGCGATTCGGAGTGGATGGGCCGCCTGTACAAGTTTCTTGGCCTCACCGTGGGCTGCGTGGTGCACGGCCTGGACGACGACGAGCGCAAGGCCAACTATGCCTGCGATATCACCTACGGCACCAACAACGAGTTCGGTTTCGACTACCTGCGCGACAACATGAAGTTCCGGCTGGAGGACTGTGTCCAGCGCGAATTCAACTTCGCCATCGTCGACGAAGTGGACTCGATCCTGATCGACGAGTCGCGCACGCCGCTTATTATTTCGGGTCCCTCCGAGGAGTCCACCGACAAGTATTACCGCATTAACGGGATCATCCCGAAGCTGATCCGCGGCGAGGTGATCGAGGGCAAGGAGCCGGGCGAGAAGTACACCACGGGCGACTACACGGTGGATGAAAAACACCGCAGCGTGGCGCTCACCGAAGAGGGCGTGTTGAAGTGCGAGCGGCTGCTCGGCATAGACAACATGTACGATCCCGAGAACATCGAGATCAACCACCACGTGCAGCAGGGCCTGCGCGCGCATGTGTTGTATCAACGCGACCGCGACTATCTGGTGAAGGAGGGCCAGGTGATCATCGTGGATGAGTTCACCGGGCGCCTCATGCCAGGACGCCGCTGGTCCGACGGCTTGCACCAGGCCGTGGAAGCCAAGGAAGGCGTCAAGATCGAACGGGAAAACCAGACGCTGGCCACCGTCACCTTCCAGAACTACTTCCGCATGTACAAGAAGTTGAGCGGGATGACGGGCACGGCCGAGACCGAGGCGGCTGAGTTCGCCAAGACCTACAACGTCGATGTGCTGCCGATTCCCACCAACCGCGCCATGGTGCGCCGGGACGCCGACGACATCGTCTACCGCACGCTCGAGGAGAAGTTCCGGAACGCGGCCAAGGAGATCAAGGAACGGACCGCCACGGGCCAGCCGATTCTGGTAGGCACGGTGAGCGTGGAAAAGAGCGAGAAGCTCTCCAGGATCCTCACCAAGATCGGCGTGACGCATGAGGTGCTGAACGCGAAGAACCACGAGCGAGAGGCCTTCATCGTGGCCCAGGCCGGACGCAAGGGCGCCGTCACGGTCTCCACCAACATGGCCGGACGGGGCACCGACATTCTGCTCGGCGGCAACGCCGAGTTCATGGCCAAGGAGTATTTCCGCAAACAGTCGATCGATCCGGAAACGGTGTCGAAGGAGGACTGGGAGCCGGTGCACCAGCGGTACAAGACGCTGTGCGCGGCCGAGCACGACGAGGTGGTGGCCGCCGGCGGACTGCACATTCTCGGCACCGAGCGGCACGAGTCGCGGCGCATCGATAACCAGTTACGCGGCCGCGCCGGCCGCCAGGGCGACCCTGGCAGCTCGCGGTTCTACCTCTCGCTCGAGGACGACCTGATGCGGATCTTCGGCGGCGAGCGCATTCAGGGCCTCATGCTGAGGCTGGGGATGGAAGAGGATGTGCCGATCGAGTCGGGGCTGATCACCAAACGGATCGCCGCCGCGCAGAAGGCCGTCGAGGCACAGAACTTCGCCGCCCGTAAACACCTGCTCGAATACGACGACGTCATGAACAAGCAGCGCAAGGCCGTCTATGGCCTCCGGCGCAGTCTGCTCGATGGCGGCGACATGCGCGACCAGATCGTCGAATACGCCCGCGGCATCCTGCAGACGTTCATCGACCAGAAGCTTCCGCCCGCCATGCGGCCCGACCAGTGGGATCTGACGGGCCTGCAGAACGACGTGCTGAACCAGTACGGCGTGCGCATCAACCTGGAGACGATCGAGGGTCTGACGCGCGACGAGATCGAGAACCGTGTCTTTGAGGCCATCGAACGCCGGTATCGCGACAAGGAAGCCCTGGTGGGCCCCGAGGTGATGCGCGACACCGAGCGCATCGTCATGCTGAACGTCATCGACTCCCAGTGGAAAGATCATCTGCTGTCGATGGACCACCTGAAAGAGGGCATCGGGCTGCGAGGGTACGGCCAGAAGGACCCGCTGGTGGAGTACAAGAAGGAGAGCTTCGTCCTGTTTGAGTCCATGATGGACCGCATCGAGGACGAAACCATCCGCTATCTGTTCTTCCTGCAAGCGGTGGAAAGCGCGCACGCGCCCTACTCACCGGAAGAGGACGAATACGATGGGGATCAGGATCAGCCCCAGCCGGTGACCGTCACCGCCGAGGCGCGGCAGGCGGCGCAGGCGTCTCTGACCGAGTTCACCCGCCGCATCGAGCGCAAGAAGGAGAAGGAACTCGACGCCATCTCGATGGTGGGAACCGAATCCACCTTGCAGCAAAAGCCGGTGTTGAAGTCGAACAAGGTTGGCCGCAATGAGCCCTGCCCGTGCGGCAGCGGAAAGAAGTACAAGAAATGCTGCGGCGCCTGAGGTTGCCCGTCATGCTTGCGACGGCCGCCCTGCTGGCGGGCCTGCTCGCCTCGCCCCTCAAGGCCGCCATCTGGCCCGAGCAGTGGTGGAGCTTTAAGCGGACCTCTCTCGAAAAGCTGACGCCCGGCGACCAGGGCGTGTGGCAGGAGTACGGCCTGAAGGAGGCCGAGAGGGCCACCTACGAGGATGGCGCGCTGAAGTTCACCGCCACCGGTTGGCGGGTGAACGACACCACGGCGGCCATGGCTGTCTTCCAATGGCAGCGGCCCCAGGGATGGAAGAAGTCGTCTCTCTCCGAACTGGCGCTGGAGAACGGTCCCAATGCGTACTTCACCTTCGGGAATTATGTCATCCGCCTGGAAGGCTACATCCCGGACGAGGAAAAGCGGCAGATTCTTTTCGTGCAACTGCCAAGGCTGGAACGCGGCCCGTTGCCCACTCTGCCCGGCCACCTGCCCGCGGCCGGATTGGACGCCAACTCGGAGCGCTACATCCTGGGGCCCGCATCGCTCGAACACTTCGAGCCCCGATTGCCTCCCTCGGCCGCCGCGTTCCACATGGGCGCCGAAGCGCAGATCGCACAATACGAATCGACCAAAGGTCCCGTCACCCTGGCCCTGTTCAGTTACCCCACGCCAGCCATGGCCAAGAAGCAGGTGCTCGAGTTCGGCAAATTGAGCGGCGTCCTGGTGAAGCGCACCGGGCCCATGATCGCCGTGGTGGTGGGCGGCCAGGATGCCGATTTCTCCGAACGGCTGCTGGCGCAGGTGAACTACCGGGCCCAGGTCTCCTGGGACGAGCAAACCAAGCCGGTGGAACCGAACATGGGCGATGTCATCCTGACGGCGTTTAAGTTCGCCGGTCTGCTGATGGTCGTCACCCTGCTGGTCGGCGCCATGATGGCCGGCGTGAGGTTCTTCGGACGGCGCTACCTGGGATGGGAAAAGGAAGGGGAAGCTCTGCTGACTCTTCACCTCGACGACCGCCGCTAACCCCTCCTCGGATCCCTCCGCCGGGGCTTCGCGCAACGCTGCCGCCGAGGCCGGACTGCGTGCCGCAGGCGCGTCCTAAATCCAATTGATCCGTCCGCTTAGCGTGTTGCGCGTTTCAATATCCACATGATATCAACAGGTTTTACACAGGTCTCCAAATTTTCAATGGACTGCTAACAACTGTATAATCAGTGAATTACGGACGATTTTTTTTGAGGTCTTTTTTCCTTGACTCATCTCGCCCCAGGAGATAAACTCCAAATCAACAAAAGGATTCGACGGTCTCGTACTGTTCGATTCTGATTCTCCCAATGAACGTCCTCTCCGGCGGCGGCTGGAGAGATAGAAGGCCCACCAAACGGTGGGCTTTCTAGTTTGTTCGCCTGAAATCAGGGTGGTACACTCCAGGTGATGCACCCGCCCAGCCAGAAACGCCAACCCCCCTCCGGGTGGCGGGAACGGTGGGCCGCACTCCGAAACATCCCTCCGCTGCTCGCCATGGTATGGCGGACCTCGCCCCCCCTCGTTCTGCTGAGCCTTTTGCTCCGCCTCTGCAAAGCCGCGCTCCCGGTGGCCCTGCTTTGGGTCGGAAAACTGATTGTGGACCATGTGGTGGCCCTTCTGGGCTCAGGAACGGGCACGCCGGACGCGGTTTACAAGCTTGTGGCGTTGGAGTTTGGTCTGGCGATTCTCAGCGACTGGCTGGGCCGGGGTGTCGCATTGTGCGACAGTCTGCTCGGCGACCGGTTCGCCAACGAGGTGTCCGTGCGTCTGATGCGGCACGCCGCCCAACTCGACCTGGTGTGCTTCGAGGACCCGGAGTTTTACGACAAGATGGAACGCGCGCGGCGGCAAACCGCCGGACGTCTGGGCATGTTGTCCGGGCTGTCGGCGCTGCTGCAGGAGGGGATCACGCTGGCGACGCTCTCGGCCGGTTTGCTGCTGTTCTCCCCCTGGCTGCTGCCGCTATTAATTCTTGCAGTAATACCTTCATTTCTAGGTGAAAGTCATTTTGCAGGAATGGCTTATTCCATTTTGTACCGCTGGACTCCGGAGCGCCGTCAACTGGATTATGTCCGACTGCTGGGGGCCTCGGCACAGACGGCGAAGGAGGTGAAGGTCTTCGGACTGGGTCACTACCTGGCTGAGCGCTACCGCGGCCTGTCCGATCGTTTTTTTGAGGAGAACCGGCAACTGGCGCTGCGCCGCGCCTCCGTGGGAGGTTTGTTGAATGTGTTGGGGACGGGCGGCTATTACGCGGCGTATTTGTGGATCATCCGAGGCACTCTGGCGGGGCTTTATAGTGTAGGCGATCTTACATTTCTGGCAGCCTCCTTCGCGCGCTCCCGGATGTTGATCGAGGAGTTGTTCCGCCGCGTCAACGATGTCAGCGAACAGGCGCTCTATCTACAAGACCTCTATGAATTTTTCGAGATGCGCCCGAAACTGGAGGCGCCGCCCCCGCAGGGCGCCTGGCTGCCCGCGCCACGCCCGATCCGGCAGGGGTTCGAGTTCCGCGACGTGACGTTTGCCTACCCGGGGAATGGCCGAGCCGCATTAAAAGACGTCAGCTTCCGTCTGGAACCGGGCCAGCGAATTGCGCTGATTGGCGAAAACGGGGCTGGCAAGACAACCCTGGTGAAACTGCTGGCCCGGCTGTATGAGCCAACGTCGGGGGAAATCCTGCTGGACGGCAGGCCCCTTGGCGCGTATGATCCGGTGGAGCTTCGCCGCGAGATAGGCGTTATTTTTCAAGATTTTGTCCGCTATGATCTAAAGGTTTGGGAGAATATTGGTTTTGGCCGAATTGAGAATCTGGACGACCGGTCGCGCATTGAAGAGGCTGCGAAGAAAAGTCTGGCCGGCGAGGTAATCGGCAAGTTGCCGGGAGGGCTGGAGGCGATGCTCGGAAGGCGCTTCGACGGGGGAACCGACCTGTCGGCGGGCCAGTGGCAGAAGATCGCACTCGCCCGGGCCTACATGCGGGATGCCCAACTGCTGATTCTGGACGAACCGACCGCCAGCCTGGACGCACGGGCCGAGTATGAGGTGTTCCAGCGCTTCGCTCACCTTACCGGAGGGAAGATGGCCGTTCTGATCAGCCACCGGTTCTCCACGGTCCGGATGGCCGACCGGATTCTCGTGCTGGCGGGGGGCGAACTGGTCGAGTCGGGCAGCCACGAGGAGTTGCTGCGCATGGACGGGCGCTATGCCGAATTATTCCGGTTGCAAGCGGCTGGTTACCAGTAGACCGCCATGCGGCCTAGCGGTCTGTTTTCCGTGTCCACTCCTGGACCCAGTCCAGAAATGTCTTGTACCAAAGCACGCTGTTTTGCGGTTTGAGAATCCAATGGCCTTCGTCCGGGAAGATGAGCAGCTTCGAGGGAACCTGGTTCATCTTTAATGCCGTAAACAATTGCAAACCCTGCCCATAGGGCACCCGGAAATCCTGCTCGCCATGAATCACCAGGGTGGGTGTCCTAAAGCTTCCCGCGTGTTGGGAGGGCGACCACCGGGCGTAGCTTTCGGGAACCTGCCAGGGCATGCCGCCGAACTCCCACTTGGTGAACCACAACTCCTCGGTTTCGCCGCCCATGCTGGGCAGGTCGTAGACGCCGGCGTGAGAGACAAGGGCTTTGAAGCGGTCCGTATGGCCGAGGATCCAGTTCACCATGTAGCCTCCGTAGCTGCCTCCGGCGGCGGCGAAGCGCGCCGGATCGGCCCAGGGTTGGGCGGCTACATAATCGGTTACGGCCATGATGTCCTCATAGGCTTTCCCGCCCCAGTCCTGGCTCACCTCGTCGGTGAACTTCTGGCCGTAGCCGGTTGAACCGCGAGGGTTTGGCATGACGACGACGAAGCCTGCCTGGGCGAACACCTGGTGGTTCCAGCGGTAGCTCCAGCTCTCGCCCCAGGCCCCCTGCGGACCACCGTGAATCAGGAAGAGCACCGGATATTTCTTCGCCGGATCGAAGCCGGGCGGCTTCACCAGGAAGCTTTGCACGCGGACGCGGTCCGGGGCATCCACCCAGAAGTCTTCCAGGCGCGGCAGGTTGGCGGCGTTCAGAATGGCGTCATTCAGGTGGGTGAGCGGGACGGGCGCGCCGCCGGTGGAACTGGCCCGGAACAGTTCCGCGGGAGACGAGCCGGACTGTTCGGCATACACCATCGTGCGGCCGTCGGGGGTGAACTGCGGGTCGTCCATGTGGCTGGCCCCGGCGACCACGGCACGGCTGGCGCCGCCGGCGATGGGCAGCATGTGGATGTTGGCCCGGCCGCGGTCCTCCAGGACCAAGAATATGCGTTTGGAGTCAGGCGCCCAGGAATAGCCGCCCACGTTCAGGTCGAGCGTTTCGGTGCGGCTGGTGGAGCGGCCGGATTCGCGTTCGAGCAGCATCAGCCGCCAGCGGTCGCTCTCAAAACCAGGACGCGATTGCGCCCTGTAGGCGATGTAGCGGCCATCGGGCGAATAGACGGGTCCTGCGTCGGCGGCGGGGTTGTCCACCACCTTGCGCGGTTCGCCGGGTTCGGTGAGGGAGACGACGAACAGGTCGGAATTGGTGCTGGTGGCCGGTTCGGGGTCCGTATTCATGACGAAACAGATCTCGTTGCCGTCCGGCGCCAGGGCATAATCGTCGCCGCCGCCGAGTGAGAAGGGCGGTACGTCGCGCGCGCCGGGCGTCAGGTCCTTCGGCACGCCGCCTTCCAGCGGCATCAGGAAGATGTGTTTGCGACGCGCGCCCTGCCAGGTGTCCCAATGGCGGTAGAGCAGCGAGGTATAGATGCGCGCCTTCACCTTGCTTTTGGCCTCGGCGTCGAGTTTCTCCTTGTTGCAGGCGTCGGTGGAGCAATCGGGGTAGACCTCGCTGGTGAACACGATGCGTTTGCCGTCGGACACCCAACTCACCGCGTCGGTTTCGGTGGCCAGGCTGGTCACCTGGCGGGCGCCCGTGCCGTCGGCGTTCATCCACCACACCTGGGCCGATCCGGAACGGGAGGACAGAAACAGCAGCGCCTTACCGTCGGGCGACCAGCGCGGACGCCAGTTGTTGCCTTCGTTGGTGAGCTTGCGGGGCGTTCCTCCGTTCAACGGCGTCACCCAGATCTGCCTGGGTTTGGTGTTGGCCTCGACGTTCACGCCTTGAACGGTGAAGGCCGCCAGGGAGCCATCGGGCGAAAGCTGGTGTTCGGAGATCCGCTGGAGTTCGAGCATTCGCTCCGCGGTGAAGGGCTGCCTTTGTGCGGGCAAGTAGGCCACGCCAAGGCACAACCCAAGCAGGAAACGGCGCATATGCCGATTGTAGCGCCCGGCCTTGAATGTCCGCCCCGGTTGCGCCGTGTGAACGCGCCCCGATTACGCCGGGCGGACCCGCTCCCCGATTGCGCCGGGCGGACCCGCGCCGGTTGCTATGCTGCATTCTTGCGGCTGTTTCTCCTTGTCCTGGTCGCGATTCACCTGGTCCGCTACTGGGTGCTGCCAGCGTTTGACAGTCTGTGGGTGGACGAATCGGGCACATGGTGGACGATCCACGGCTCCTGGTCCGAGATGATCCACCGGACCGCGGTGCACCCGAATTCGCGCCTGTACGGAGCGTTGATGTGGGCCTGGACGCAAGGGGCCGGGGTGAGCGAGGCGGCCTTGCGTGCGCCCTCGCTGCTGGCCATGGGAGGCGCCATTGCGGTGCTGTCCTGGTGGGTGGAACGCGAGGTGGGCCGGGGGGCGGGCTGGCTGTTGGCGGCGCTGTGCGTGGCTTCGCCCCAGCTTTCGTTCCTCGGCGTGGATGCCCGGCCGTACGCGCTGGCTGTCCTACTGTTCGCCGTCTCGACCGTCGCCTGGGTCAGGCTGCTGCGCGTGTGGCGCTGGCCGGAGGCAGCCGTGTGGGTGGTGTCCACGGCGGCGCTGGTGCATGCACAAGCGGTGGTGTCGCTGGCGGTGTTGTCTCAACTGGTTTGGCTGGAGTACCGCCGGCGCGACGGCGGCCTGACGCCGCGCCGATTACTGGCGCTTGTCGCTTTGGCCGTCCTGTGCCTGGCGCTGGCGCTGCCGGAGGTTCTTCGCGTGACGGGGGCCGTGCAGGGCGAGTATCAAGCTTCGGTCGCCGATGGAAGGCTATGGCCGCACAGTTGGGGGTGGCTGCTGCCACCCTCGGTGCTGGCGCCCGCGGCGGTGGCGGCGGGCGTGCTGGCGATGGCTCGGTTGAGGACGCGTGAACGCTGGAGCGCCGGAGCGCGGCGCATGGCGGCCGCCGCCGTTGCGATGATTCTGCTCTCGGCACTGCTGCTGGCCGCCTATACCCTGGCCCTGCGCACGGACCTCTTCCTTATGCGGTATGCACCGGCGCTCTGCCTGGGCTGGCTGATCCTGACCGCCATCTGTGCCGCCTCCTGGACCACGCCGCGGGGGCGCGCCTGGTTCGCCGCGCTCTACATGCTGGCGACTCTGGCAGCCAGCGTGGCCGCGCAGGGACCGTTCACGCGGCACGCCGACGCCGATTGGCGCGGGGCCATGAAGCTGGTTCGCGGCTGGCAGGCGGGCCGGCCCGCGCCGGTGCTCGTCGTCACCGGATATGTCGAAGGCGGCCGCATCCGGCTGCTGCGCGACTGGCGCTGGCAGGAGTTCCTGCAAGGGCCCGTGCCTTACTACGGCCATGCCGGGCCTACCTACGTCTATTCGGGGCGGCCCGACGCGGCGGTTCGCGAATACGATGCCGGGGTTCTTCGCCGCGTCGAAGGTTCTCGCCTGGCGGCTGTCCTTTATAGCGGCGAGCAGGGAGGCGAGGTGCTGCGGGCGATCGAACAGCGATGCGGCCCAGGCCGATTGTTGGGGCGCACCTTCCGGCTGGAGGCGTGGGCGTTCGGCCCCCCTTAGGCGTCCGGCGCGGACCGTTCCGGCTGGCTTCCGCCTGCGCTATCGTATCCTGAAGCATTCCCGCGGCCCTGGCCGTCGAGGCGGTTGCGTGATCTCCATCCAGAACATCAGCAAGGTTTATGCGATGTACAAGCGGCCCTCGGACCGCCTGCTGGAAGTGGCCACGGGAAAGTGCCGTCACACCGGGTTCACGGCTCTCGACAATGTTTCGCTGCGCGTGGAGCCGGGCCAGATGCTGGCGCTCATCGGGCCGAACGGATCGGGCAAGAGCACGCTGTTGCAAATTGTCGCGGGCATTGTCGAGCCTTCGCGCGGCACAGTGCGCGTGGATGGCCGGGTGGCCGCGCTGCTCGAACTGGGCGCCGGATTCAATCCCGAGTTCAGCGGCCGCGAAAACGTGCTGTTGAACGGTGAGATCATGGGGCGCACGCACGACGAGATGGTCGCCGCGCTGCCGCACATTGAAGCCTTCGCCGGCATTGGCGAATTCATCGAGCGCCCGGTGAAGGAGTATTCCAGCGGCATGTATGTGCGCCTGGCCTTCTCGACGGCGATTCACGTCGAGCCCGACGTGCTGATCGTGGACGAGGCTCTGGCCGTGGGCGATGCCATCTTCTCCCGCCGCTGCGTGGAGAAGTTCGAGGAATTGAAGGCGCGCGGCGTCACCATCCTGTTCGTATCGCATGACCTGGGCCTGGTGAAACGCCTGGCCGACCGGGCCGTCTTCCTCCACCAGGGGCGCGTGATGGCCGAGGGGCGGCCTTCCGACGTGGTGAACCGCTATGTCGGCCTGGTGCTGGAGCATCACGCTCCGCGTCCGGACGAGGAACGGGGGCGGCAGGGCGACAGCACCTACCGTCACGGCGACGGCGCGAGCCATATCGTCTCGGTGGAACTGCTGGACGCCGGGGGGCGCGCCATCGCCGCCGTGCCTTCGGGCGCCCCGGTCATTGTGCGCATGCGGGCCCGGTTTGAACGGTCCTGTGAGCAGCCGGTGGCCGGCATTCTCATCCGCAACCGGCTCGGCCTGGATGTCTTTGGCACGAACACGCGCGTGGAGGGAAGGGAACTCGAACCGGCCGGGGCGGGCGATGAGCTGATCGTCGATTTCCGCTTCGATTGCCTGCTCGCCGGGCATGAATACACGCTTACGGCAGCCATGCAGAACTGGGACGGCACCAGCCAGGACTGGTTGGACGACGTGCTCAGCTTCCGCGTGGCCGACCGGCGGCAGGTGGCCGGCGTGGCCAGCCTGCCTGTGACTGTCGATGCGCGTCTGGTACGTCCCGCCCACAAGGACTGATTCATGGACAACACCTTTTACGTCGTCGTGCTCGCCGCCGTGGTGGCCGTGCTGGCCGGCATCTCGATTCAAAAGATGCTCGGCGTGAAGAATCGCACGGATTTTCTGCTGGCAGGGCGCACGCTGCCCTGGCACGTTCTGGTGTTCACGCTGCTGTCGAGCTGGATTGGCGCCGGGTCGCTGTTTGCCGGTGGCGAAGCGGCTTACAAGTACGGCTTCGCGGGTTTGTGGCAGCCGGCCGGGGGCTGGTGCGGTCTGGCGGTGATCGCCCTGATCGCCGGGCGTGCGCGCCGCTTCGCGCAGTTCACCGTGCCGGACCTGCTGGAGCAGCGTTACAATCCCGCGGCACGCGTCATGGCCACGCTGGCCATCGTCATCGCCTACACCGTCATCACCAGCTATCAATTCAAGGGCGGCGGCGACATTCTCCACCTGATCTTCGGCACGGAACGAACCACGGGTATGTACATCATCGCCGGCTTCGTCATTCTGTTCACGGCGGCGGCGGGCATGGCCAGCGTCGCCTATCTGGACCGCATCATCGGCGGCCTGATCGTGGTCACCGTGCTCGGTTCGCTGCCCATCCTGCTGCACGCCGCGGGCGGCTGGAGCCGCGTGACGCAAAAGCTGCCGTCCAGCCATTTCACGCTGTTCGGCGGCATGGAGCCGCATCAGGCGTTCGGGCTGCTGCTGCCCACCATGCTGCTGCTGGTGGGCAATCAGGGCATGTATCAGAAGTTCTTCTCGGCCCGTTCGGAACGCGACGCGAAACTCGCCGTCCAGGGCTGGATCATCGGCACGCTGGTGCTGGAAACCGCGTTGATCACCTTCGCGGTCTTCGGCAGTTCGTTTTTGAAAATCGACAACCCGCGGGAAACCATCCCGGTCAGCGCCAAGTTCGGGCTGCCCATGTGGATGGGCGCATTTCTCATCGGCGGCATCTTCGCCAAGGTGATCTCGACGGCGAACAATTATCTTTTTTCGCCGGCCACGAACCTGATTCACGATGTCTACCTGCGGTTTCTCAACCCCGGCGCCGGGGAGCGGCAAACGCTGCTGGTGTCGCGCCTGATCGTGGTCGCGCTCGGCCTGTTCGCGCTGGTGCAGGCGGCGCATTTTGAAAGTATTCTCAAAGCCGCTCTCTACGCCTACACGGTGTATGGAGCCGCCGTCACGCCCTCCGTGCTCGCCGTCTTCTTCTGGAAGCGGGCCACCACGGCCGGCGCCATCGCTTCGATCACGCTGGGCGCGGCGGTCACCGTCTGGTGGAACTTCATGGGCTACGCGTTGGACGCCGTCTACCCGGCCGTGGGCATCTCCGTGGGCGCGCTGGTTCTGGTGAGCCTGGTGACGCCCGCGCCGCCGGAAGCGAAGTGGAAACCCTTCTTCGAGCCGGAAGCCCGGCCGCAAGACGGCGCGCGATAGACTGGCGGTTGTGCTGCTGCTGTTGCTGCTGATGCCGTGGCTGGCGGCGGCCGCGCTGCCTGACCTGGCCCCGCTGGCGGCCCCGGCACAGGGACGCGTGGGCGCGGCCTTCTCATTGCTCGACACGGACAAGGCGTACGCGTTCCACGGCAATGACCGCTTCCCCTCGCCGGGCGTGGCGCGGCTTCCCGCTCTGCTGCTGCTGATGCAGCGTCTGGATACGGGACGCCTGGCAAACAACCAACTGGTGCAGATCACGACCGAGGATTTCGTGCCTGCGCCCGCGCCCAGCGCCTTGCGCGACCGCTACCCGCGCGGCACCAGCATGATGCTGTCGGAATTGTTGGATACGTTCGCCCCCGGAAGCGATGCCACCACCGCCGACGTGCTGCTGCGCCTGCTGGGAGGGCCCGAGGAGATGGATGGTTTTCTCGCTTTCCTCCGGATTCCGGGGATGAAGCTCGAACACAACGAACGCAGGATCGCCGGCAAGCCCGGGCTCGCCGGCAGGAACTATACGACGCCGGTGGCCGCCATTCATCTGTTGCATGCTCTGATGAATCCTCGCCGGCTGAAGCCGGAAACGCGGCAGCGGTTGGCGGGGATGCTCGGCGCGCCGTCCGATGGCGGCCGCGGCATCTCCGGCTTGCTGCCCCCCGGCGCTCTGGTCGCGCATGTGCGCGGGGGCACGGAGACGGTGAAGGGCGTCACGGCCGCCACCAACGAGTGCGGCATCGTCACGTTGCCCGGCGGCCGGCGCCTGGCCGTCGTGATTCTGATCGCCGATGCGCGCGCGCCGCTCGCTCTTCGGGAGCAGGTCATCGCCCGCATCGCCCGGGCGGCTTATGATTGGGCAATGGCGCTGCCTTGAGCGCCGCTTGGAGATTCCCACGATGAACCTGGACGAAATCCAGTCCGCCCTGCGCGAGGAGCGCCTCGACGGCTGGCTCTTCTACGACCACCACGAACGCGACCCGCTGGCCTACCGCGTGCTGGGTTTCCGGCCGCCGCGCATGGTGACGCGCCGCTGGTATTACTTCATCCCGGCCGAAGGCGAGCCGGGCGCGCTGGTGCACGCCATCGAACCGGACATGCTCGATGCGCTGCCGGGAGCGAAAACGAAGTACTCCAGTTGGGCCCAACAGACCGGCGCCCTGCGCACGCTGGCCGGGGGCGCGCGCCGCGTGGCCATGCAGTATTCGCCCCACAACAACATTCCCTACATCGGACTGGTGGATGCCGGAACCATTGAACTGGTGCGCTCGCTGGGCGTCGAGGTGGCGAGTTCAGCGAACCTGGTGCAATATTTCGAAGCGCGCTGGAATGCCAGGCAACTGGAAACCCATCTGGAAGCCGGGCGGCGCGTGGACCGCGTGCTCGCCGCCGCCTTCGCCCACGCCGGCGAGCAACTGCGGCAGAGCCGCGCCGTCACTGAATTCGACGTGAAGCGGTTCCTGCTGGAAGCCTTCGCGCGCGAAGGGCTGTTCACCGATCACGGCCCCATCGTCGCGGTGAACGCCAACGCCTCGAATCCGCACTATGAACCCACGGCCGCCGTGCACGCCCCCCTCGTGAAGGGCGACTTCCTGTTGATCGACCTTTGGGCCAAACTCGCCGGGGATTCCGAAGCGGTCTACTACGACATCACCTGGACCGGCTCGGCCGCCGCCGTGATTCCAGAGGAGCAGGTGCGCATCTTCCGCGCCGTCACGGGGGCGCGCGACGCCGCCATTGGCCTGGTTCAGTCCGCCTTCGCGGCGGGCCGGCCCGTTCGGGGGTTCGAAGTGGACGACGCCGCGCGCGGCCACCTGCGCGGGCTTACGCTCGACCAGTACTTCATCCACCGCACGGGCCACTCGATTGGCCGCGACGTGCATGGCTCCGGCGCCAACATGGACAACCTGGAGACGCACGACGACCGCCTGCTGATTCCCGGCACGTGTTTCAGCATCGAGCCGGGCGTCTATCTGCCGGGGTTCGGCGTGCGCAGCGAGGTGAACATGTACGTTGGAGCCGGGGAAGCCATCGTCACCGGCGCGGTGCAGAAGGAGCTTGTACGCATTTGCGGGTGATCGCCGCCTTCCTGCTGGCCGCCGGCTCGCTGGCCGCCTCCGTCACCGGACACGCGCGCCGGGGCAACATCACGCTGGTCACGCTGGGCGACGGCGCGGCCGAGGTGGGCTGGATCAGCGAATCCAGCTTCCGCTTCACGCGCTGTTGGGAGCCGGTGTGCATGAGCCGCGACCCGGTGAAGGAGCCGGTCCCGGTGAAGTTCTCCGTCACGCAGCAAGCGCTCACCTGGGAGACGCGCTATGTCCGGCTGCGGCTGGAGCGGGCCACGGTGTCGCTGCGCGCCGAACTGGTTTCCGATGGCACGCTGCTGTTCGCGCAGCAACCCGTCGTGCGCGCCGCGCCCGCGGGGCTTGCCGCTTCCGTCGAGTTGCAGCCGCACGAGCGCATCTACGGGTTCGCCGCTTACGGCCTGAGCGCCGAGGGCAAGCTGGAAGTGCGGGGTGAGCGGCTGGCAACGGCCACGCCGTTCTTTCTCTCCTCACGGGGGTATGGCGTCTACTACGGCATGCCAGGCGCTTACGGCGTCGATGCCGGAGCCGCGGAACGGGACCGGCTGCACGTGCGCAACGGGCAGGCCCGCCAATGGGAGCAGTTCGTTTATTACGGTCCCACGCCCAAGGAGATTCTCGAGGAGCACCACATCATCGCCCCGCCCATGCCCGATCCGGCAATGGATGATCTGCGGCGAGGTAAGCCCGCGTATGCCCGCGATATTCCCAGCGTGGGCGGCCTCGCCGTGTCGGCCATGTCCGGCGTGCTCGTGCCCGCCATTAAGCAGGTGCTCGCCTGGAGCGAGTACATGAGCGGCCCGCGATGGGAGCCCTACCTATATACATACCTGTGCGAAGCCCGCGACCGCGGCATTCCCGTCGTGCGTCCGCTGGCGATGCAGTTCACCGGCGACGAGACCGCCGCGCCCATCACCGGAACGTTCATGATCGGCGATGAGGTGCTGGTGGCCCCGCGCGCGCGCGCCTATCTGCCGCCCGGCGTGTGGACCGACATCGAGACGGGCCAGGTGCACCGCGGCCGCCAGTGGATTGCCGTCGATGCGCCGCCGCGCCGCTTCGCGCGCAACGGCACGATACTGCCGCAGCAGGCGCCGGGCGTGGTCGAGTTGCACTACTTCCCGCGGCTTGGCGCGGAGTTTTTTCTGAGCGAACCGGGCAGCGACGGCATCACGCAACTGCACGCCGCGCCCGCTGGAGACGTGCTGCGCCTGGAAATTGAAGCGCTGGCGGAGCGTTCCTACGAGTGGGTGGTGCACAACGCCAGTGCGCCGCGCTCGGTAACGGCCATCGGGGCGGCGGCGCCCAAGCCGGAATACGACGCCGCCAGGCGTGAACTGCGCTTGAAAGTGGACGCGCCGGCCGGCTCGAATATCATCGTGAACGTCGTTCTCGACAGTCCGCTGTGAGCGCTCACTGCACGCACTTGCGTTTGGCACACGGGTTGCTATACTAAGAGGGTTCGCCTGCCGGTTCCCGCCGCGACACTGTCGTGGTGTGCGAGTCCGGCGATAGGGGAACACAGCTTTGGGAGGCCTCGCCGGCCGGTCCGTCTCTGGAAGATGCCCTTCGGGGTTCGTGGTGGAGACGGAGGAGCGGCTGGGCCGTTTGGACCAGGTCACAATATGCCTCGTAAAACCGGTAAGAAGTATACCGCCGCGCTCAAGCAGATCGACGATAAGTTCTATTCGCTGGAAGAAGCGGTGCCGCTCGTTCAGAAAATCAAATTCGCCAAGTTCGATGAGACGGTCGAGGTGCACCTGCGCCTGGGCGTCGATCCCAAGCATGCTGACCAGATGGTGCGCGGCACGGTTGTGCTGCCGAACGGTCTGGGCAAGAAGATCCGCGTACTGGTGATCGCGGGCAGCGACAAGTTGAAGGAAGCCACCGATGCCGGCGCCGAATTCGTGGGCGGCGAGGAGATGGTTCAAAAGATCCAGGGCGAAGGCTGGGTTGATTACGATGCCGTCATTGCCACGCCGGACATGATGCGCTCGGTGGGCCGTCTGGGCAAGGTGCTGGGGCCTCGCGGTTTGATGCCCAACCCGAAGACGGGCACGGTGACGGCCGACGTGGCCAACGCCGTGAGGGAGATCAAGGCCGGTAAAGTGGAGTTCCGCGTCGACAAGACCGGCGTGATTCACGCGCCGGTGGGCAAAGCGAGTTTTTCCACGCCGAAGCTGGTGGAAAATGCCAGCACGCTCATCTCGGCCGTGGTGCGGGCCAAGCCGTCGGCGGCCAAGGGCAAATATGTGCGGAGCGCCACCGTATGCTCCACCATGGGTCCTGGCGTGCCGCTGGACGTCACCTCCTATAACGTCACCATGAAGGCCGTCTAGGCCCGGCGAGGAATGCCATGAAGAAAAAATCGATCAAGATCGAAGAAGCCAACGAGCTGCGCACGGCGCTGGAATCCACGCCGCACGTTTTCCTTGCCGCATTCGAGAAGCTCACCGTGTCACAGGATTTCGCGCTGCGCAAGGCGGTGCGCGAAGCCGGCGGCCGTTATAAAGTCATCAAGAACACGACCGCCGAGAAGGCGGCCAAGGGAACGCCCGCCGAGCCGATTCTGAAGAGCCTGGCCGGGATGAATTCCATTGCCTACACGGGCAGCGACCCGGTCGCGCTCGCCAAGGCGCTCACGAAATATGCCAAGGACAACGCGACGTTCAGCTTCAAGGCGGGCGTCGTGGAGGGCCGCGTGTTCGAGGTCAGCCAGATCGAAGCGCTGGCCAGCATGCCGTCCAAGGAAGAGCTTTACGCCAAGCTGTTGTACGTCATCAATGCCCCGGCGCAGAAGCTGGTGACGGCCATCAATGGCGTGGGCCGCAACCTGGCCGTTGTGATCGACCAGGGTGTGAAGGAAAACAAGTTCTCCGCATAAGCGGCCACCGGACCCGCTCGCGGGTCCAGGCGCGCCCACGGCGGTTCGAGTTTAAGGAAAAAAAGGAGTTAGGGAATCATGGCGGACATTAACACGATTGCTGAGTCGATTCAGGGCCTGACGCTTCTCGAGGCGTCCGAGCTCGTCAAGATGCTGGAAGAAAAGCTGGGCGTATCGGCTGCTGCCGCGGCCGTTGCCGTCGCCGCTCCCGCGGCCGGTGGCGCTGCCGCCGCCGCCGTCGAGGAGAAGACCGAGTTCACGGTGGTGCTCAAGGCGGCCGGCGCCAACAAGATTGGCGTCATCAAGGTGGTTCGCGAGATCACCAGCCTCGGCCTCAAGGAAGCCAAGGATCTGGTGGACGGCGCGCCCAAGACCGTGAAGGAAGGCGTGAACAAGGACGAAGCCGAGGCGATGAAGAAGAAGTTCACCGAAGCTGGCGCCGAAGTCGAGGTCAAGTAACCGGGCGCGGGGCTTGCCCCGCTTGCCGGCGGCTGAAGGATGGGTCCGCCTCTTCTTTGGCCGCTGGCTGCTCTGGATGGATGGCATCCGCCCGCCCTTGGGGTATTTCTAAGGCCCCAGTTGGGCAGCGGATGGGTGTGTTTGACGCCGGTTTTCGGCGTTTGTTACACTTAAGTTGATCTCGGCCGGAGTCGGACTCGGAACTTGCGCCTGTGAATCTTTCCTTAAGCTGCCTTGGCAGGGGTGTGTCCCCCTCTGCCTTCGTTGGTATTTCCTGCCAACGCCTCCTTTGGGAGTGCCGTGGGGCGAGCTGTGTCCCGCGTGCCGCGCATCCGAATTTTTCCGTTCCCTCTCTCCTATCGCGTGAGACGTCCACTGTCTCGCCCCGCCGGTTCCCGTGGCGTCCCCGGACGGATTTCCTGTCCGGTAACTTTCCGGTTGAGATGCCGCTTTCCGTCCTGCCGTCCGTGTCCGTGATCGAAGCCGCCGGTGAGCGCGCCCAAGGCCAGCGCGCCGCTTGCGGCTTGCCTGTTTCGTAGCCCTGAACCCCGGGCCGGGCCAGCCCGAGTGGTGTGTGAGGAGTGAATCATGCAGAATTCTTCAAACGGTTTCGACCGCGAGAGAGTTGATTTTTCCAAGATCAAAGCTTCGATTCCGATTCCGAATCTGATCGAGGTGCAGAAGAACTCCTACGAGCGCTTCCTGCAAATGGACCTGCTGCCCAATGAGCGCGACGACCAGGGTTTGCAGGGCGTCTTCAGCAGCGTATTCCCGATTACCGATTTCCGCGGCCTGTCCCAGCTCGATTTCGTTGACTACTCCATCGGCAACTGGGAATGCAAGTGCGGCTCGCTCAAGGGCCTTCACCATCTGCGTTCCACCTGCCGCGCCTGCGGCTCCTCCATCCGTACGGACCCCTTCCACACGGGCGAGGTGCTGTGCGGCAAGTGCGGCACGTTCAACCGCAACATCGTCACCTTTTGCAACCGTTGCGGCGACCCGGCCGGCCTGCAATTGAAATACGACGTCCCCGAGTGCGAAGAGCGCGGCATGACCTACGCGGCTCCGCTGAAGGTCACCATCCGGCTCACCGTGTACGACAAGGACGAGGCAGGAAACAAGACCGTCCGCGACATCAAGGAGCAGGAGGTCTTCTTCGGGGACATCCCGTTGATGACCGATAACGGCACCTTCATCATCAACGGCACCGAGCGTGTCATCGTCAGCCAGTTGCACCGTTCGCCGGGCGTGTTCTTCGAGCGCGTTCCCGCCCAGGGCTACTACCTCGGCAAGATCATCCCGTATCGCGGATCCTGGGTGGAGTTCGAATACGACAGCAAGAACCTTCTCTATGTGCGCATCGACCGCAAGCGCAAGTTCTACGGCACGGTGTTTCTTCGCGCCCTTGGATTCAAGAGCGATTCGGACATCCTGAAGGCCTTTTACCGCGTCAGCGAGGTGAAGATCAAGAGCGGCAAGCTTTTGATGCCTGTCAGCGAGTCGCTGCAGGACCTGAAGCTGAGCTACGCCATCAACAACAAGGCGGGCGAGACCGTGGTGACGCAGGGCAAGAAGATCACCCGCGGCCTGCTGCGCGAGTTGAACAAGCTGAAGATCGAGCAGGTCGAGGTGGCCCCCAACGATCTGGAGGGCGCCTATGTCGCCGCCGATGTCGTCGACATGTCCACCGGCGAAATCCTGGTCGAGGCCAATCATGAGCTGACCGCGGCCGTGGTGGGCCGCATCATCGAGGCCGGTCTGCCCGCGGTGGAGATCTTCTTCCCCGAGCGCGACGACGTGAGCAACGTCATCTCGATGACGCTAAGGAAAGACAGCGTGAAATCCCAGGACGACGCGTTGCTGGAGATCTACCGCAAGCTGCGCCCCGGCGACCCGCCCACCCGCGACACCGCCACCTCACTGTTCCAGGGCATGTTCTTCGACCCGCGCAAGTACGACTTCTCCCGCGTGGGACGCATGAAGTTCAACATCAAGCTCCACGACAACTCCGACTATGCGCCGGAGCGCTGGACGCACGAGCAGGACGAACGCGGCAAGCGCGGCGAAAAGGTTCTTCATCCGCTCGACCGCCGTACGCTCGACCAGGGCGATTTCATCGCCACCATCACCTACCTGCTGAAGCTGCGCCGCTACGCCGGCCAGCCGGATTCGCGCTTTCGCGTGGACGACATCGACCACCTGGGCAACCGCCGCGTGCGCGCCGTGGGCGAACTGCTGGAAAACCAGTTCCGCATCGGCCTGGTCCGCATGGAACGCGCGATCAAGGAAAAGATGAGCGTCTACCAGGAGATGTCCACGGCCATGCCGCATGACCTGGTGAACGCCAAGCCGGTGATGGCCGCCATTCGCGAATTCTTCGGTTCGTCGCAGTTGTCGCAGTTCATGGACCAGACCAACCCGCTGAGCGAAATCACGCACAAACGGCGCCTGTCGGCCCTCGGGCCAGGCGGTCTGTCGCGCGAGCGCGCCGGTTTCGAGGTCCGCGACGTACATACGACGCACTACGGCCGCATCTGCCCCATCGAAACGCCGGAAGGCCCGAACATCGGCCTGATCAGCTCGCTGAGCTGCTTTGCCCGGATCAACGACTACGGCTTCATCGAGAGCCCGTACCGCAAGGTGCGGGAATCACAGATCATCGACGAAGTGAAGGTGCTGAACCCCGGCGACTCCACGTATAAGGTGGGCGACGTGCTTACGCGCCAGGCCGCCGACAAGGCCAGCGCGGGGCTGGGCGGCAAGAAGCAGCCCATCGAATACGAGGCCCACTGCGAGTACCTCTCGGCGTGGGAGGAAGACAAGTACATCATCGCCCAGGCCAACGTGGAGATCGACGCCGAAGGGCGCCTGGTGCCCGATCTGGTCAACGCCCGGCAGACCGGCAACTTCGTTCTCAAGCAGAAGGACGAGATCGAGTACATGGACGTCAGTCCGAAGCAGCTGGTCTCGGTGGCCGCTTCGCTGATTCCGTTTCTGGAAAACGACGACGCCAACCGCGCCCTCATGGGATCGAACATGCAACGGCAGGCCGTTCCGCTGTTGCGCGCCGATTCGCCCATCGTCGGCACCGGCATGGAGATGGTTACCGCGCGCGATTCCGGCGCGGTGGTTCTGTGCAAGCGCGCCGGCGTGGTGGATTCGGTCGACTCCACGCGCATCATCGTCCGCGTGGACGGCTCGGCCACGGCGCACGAGGGGCAGATGTCGCGCGAGGTGGGCTCGGACATCTACCAGCTCACCAAGTTCAAGCGTTCCAACCAGAACACCTGCATCACGCAAAAGCCGATCGTGCAGGAGGGGCAGCGCGTGCGTAAGGGCGACGTGCTCGCCGATGGTCCCTGCACGGACCAGGGCGAACTGGCTCTGGGCCGCAACGTCCTGGTGGCCTTCATGCCCTGGCGCGGCTACAACTTCGAGGACGCCATCGTCGTCAGCGAAAAGCTGGTCAAGGAAGACTACTACACCTCGGTCCACATCGAGGAGTTCGAAATCGAGTCGCGCGACACCAAGCTGGGTCCCGAGGAGATCACCCGCGACATTCCCAACATCAGCGAGTCGTTCCTGAGGAACCTCGACGAATCGGGCATCATCCGCATCGGCGCCAGCGTGAAGCCCGGCGACATTCTGGTGGGCAAGGTCACGCCCAAGGGCGAGACGCAGTTGACGCCGGAGGAGAAGCTGCTGCGCGCCATCTTCGGCGAAAAGGCCGGCGACGTGAAGGACGCCTCGCTGTACTGCCCGCCCGGCATCGAGGGCGTGGTGGTGGACGCCAAGGTTTTCTCGCGCAAGGGCGCGGAACTGGACGAGCGTTCCAAGGCGATTCTCGAAACGCAGGTGGAGCGGCTCTACCGCAACCTCGAGGACGAAAAGCGCATTCTGAACGACGAGCGCTCCAAGCGGCTGGTCACGCTGCTTGGCGGCCAGCAGCTCCAGGCCGATCTGCACGACGACAAGACGAACAAGAAGATCCTTGGCAAGGGCGTCGACATCACCGAGGAGGTGGTGGAGAAGCTCAAGGCGCGCGACCTGAAGCGCATGAAGCTGAAGGACCGCGATCCGCGCGTGAACGAGCAGATCGACGAGATCGAGGAGATGACCTCGCGCCAGATCCAGGTGCTCGAAAAGATCACCGAGGAGAAGATCGCCAAGCTGAAGAAGGGCGACGAACTGCCGCCCGGCGTCATCAAGATGGTGAAGTGCTACATCGCGATGAAGCGCAAGCTGAGCGTCGGCGACAAGATGGCGGGCCGGCACGGCAACAAGGGCGTCATCGCCCGCATCGTGCCCGAGGAGGACATGCCGTATCTGCCCGACGGCACGCCGGTGGAGATCGTCCTGAACCCGCTGGGCGTTCCTTCGCGTATGAACGTCGGCCAGATCCTGGAAACGCACCTCGGCTGGGCCGGTTCGAAGCTGAAGGTGAAGTACGCCACGCCGGTTTTCGACGGGGCCACGGAAAAGGGCATCAAGACGGAGCTCGACAAGGCGGAGCTGCCGAGTTCCGGCAAGGTCCAGTTGCTTGATGGCATGAGCGGCATCGCGTTCGAGCAGCCGGTGACGGTGGGCATGATCTACATGCTGAAGCTGTCGCACCTGGTGGACGACAAGATCCACGCCCGCTCCATCGGGCCGTACTCGCTGATCACGCAGCAGCCGCTCGGCGGCAAGGCGCAGTTCGGCGGCCAGCGCTTCGGCGAAATGGAAGTCTGGGCGCTGGAAGCGTACGGCGCCGCCTATGTGTTGCAGGAATTGCTCACGGCCAAGTCGGACGACGTCTATGGCCGCGCCAAGATCTACGAGGCCATCGTCAAGGGCGAAGCGGCCGCCGAACCCGGCGTGCCTGAATCGTTCAACGTGCTGATTCGCGAACTGCAATCGCTGTGCCTCGACGTTGAATTGATGAAACGCCCGGCCGAGATTCCCGACACGGCCATGGCGGCTGACTAGCGGGGAGAGCCAAGAATAAGGAGAGGAGCAGAAAGCCTATGTACAGAGCTGCAGCCTATGACCGGGCGAATATGATCGCGGATTTCGATTCGATTCGCATTTCGCTGGCGTCTCCCGAGAAGATCCGCAGTTGGTCGCACGGCGAAGTCACCAAACCCGAAACGATCAACTACCGCACGTTCAAGCCCGAGCGCGACGGCCTTTTCTGCGCGCGCATCTTCGGGCCCATCGCCGACTGGGAGTGCTTGTGCGGCAAGTACAAGCGCATGAAGCACCGCGGCGTCATTTGCGACAAGTGCGGCGTCGAAGTCACGCTGACGCGCGTCCGCCGCGAGCGCCTGGGCCACATTGAGCTGGCCAGCCCGTGCTCGCATGTCTGGTTCTTCAAGGGCCTGCCCAGCCGCATCGGCTACCTGCTGGACATCACCCTGCGCGACCTGGAACGCGTGCTCTACTTTGAAGCCTTCGTCATGGTGGATCCCGGCGAGTCCGGCTTGTCGCTGGGCGAGGTGATCACCGACGAGCGCAAGCGCGCGCTCGACCAGGAGTTCCCAGGCAAGTTCACCGCCATGATGGGCGCCGAGGGAATCAAGGAACTGCTCCGGAAGGTTGATGTCGAGGCCCTCTCGTTGGAAATCCGCGAGCGGATGAAGACCGAGCAGTCGCAGCAGAAGAAGCTGAAGTTCGCCAAGCGCCTGCGCGTGGCCGAGTCGTTCCGCAAGTCGGGCAACAAGCCGCAGTGGATGATCCTCGACGTGCTGCCGGTGATCCCTCCCGAGCTGCGCCCGCTGGTGCCGCTCGACGGCGGCCGTTTTGCCACCTCCGACCTCAACGACCTCTACCGCCGCGTCATCAACCGCAACAACCGGTTGAAGAAGCTCATGGAGCTGCACGCCCCCGACGTCATCGTGCGCAACGAAAAGCGCATGCTGCAGGAAGCCGTCGACGCGCTGTTTGACAACGGCCGCCGCGGCCGCGTGCTGCGCGGCGCCAACAACCGCCCGCTCAAGTCGCTCTCCGATACGCTCAAGGGCAAGCAGGGCCGCTTCCGCCAGAACCTGCTCGGCAAGCGTGTCGATTACTCCGGCCGTTCGGTCATCGTC
Organism: Bryobacterales bacterium; assembly: GCA_020852175.1. Lineage (GTDB taxonomy): Bacteria > Acidobacteriota > Terriglobia > Bryobacterales > Bryobacteraceae > JAFLBB01. The sequence goes on from JADZBH010000008.1 coordinate 31,813, forward strand.
GTCGGTCCGGAGCTGAAGCTGCACCAGGCCGGCCTTCCCAAGAAGATGGCCCTCGAGCTGTTCAAGCCGTTCATCTATCACCGCCTGGAACAGCGCGGCCATTGCACGACGATCAAGCAGGCCAAAGAGCTCGTCGAGCAGCAGGACGCCGTCGTGTGGGACATCCTCGAGGA
>JADZBH010000009.1 GCA_020852175.1 Bryobacterales bacterium
AGCCGGGCGGCATGGGCATCGGTTTGTCGATTGCCCGCAGAAGCGCGCTGTTGTGCGGAGGCGATGTTGTGTTGGCCAGCGGCGTCCTTCCGGGCGCCTGCTTTGAAGTGCGATTGGAGGCGGCCTGATGGCGCGCATACTCGTGGTGGACGACGAGGAGAACATCGGACGCTCGCTGAGGCTGATTCTGGAGCGCGATGGCCACGAGGTGGTCACCGTGCTGACGGCCGCCGCTTCGCGATCCGTAGCGGGCGACCCCGACCTGGTGCTGCTGGATGTGCGCCTGCCCGATGGCAACGGCGTGGACCTGCTGCGCGAGCGTAAACAACGCTGGCCGTCCGTGCCCGTGCTGATCATTTCCGGACAGGCCACCATCGCCGACGCCGTCGAGGCCACGCGTGCCGGAGCTTTCGATTTCCTGGAAAAACCGCTCAGCCGCGACCGCATCCTGGTGGCCGTACGCAATGCCCTCGAACAACGGCAACTGCGCGAGGAAAACGAACGCCTGCGGACCAGGCTGGATGAAACCGCCGCCCCGGCGCGGATGATCGGCGCCCATCCGGCCTTTCTGGCCGTCGTGGAGCAGGCCACCCTGGCGGCGCGCAGCGACGCGCGCGTGCTGATCACCGGCGAATCGGGCACGGGAAAGGAGCTGCTGGCGGCGCATATTCACGCCATGAGCCCCGTGGCCGGAGGTCCCTTCGTGAAGGTGAACTGCGCGGCGATTCCGGAGGAACTTGTGGAAAGCGAGCTGTTCGGCCATGAAAAGGGATCGTTCACCGGCGCTGCATCGGCCCGCCGGGGGAAGTTCGAACAGGCGCACGAAGGGTCCATCTTCCTGGACGAGGTGGGCGACCTGTCCGCGGCGGCGCAGGCGAAGGTGCTGCGTGTGCTGCAGGAGGGCGAGTTGCAACGCGTGGGCGGCGAACGGACGCTGCGGGTGCGCGTGCGCGTGATCGCCGCCACCAACCGCGACCTGGCCGCGATGGCGCGGCGGGGCCAGTTCCGGGAGGACCTGTATTACCGTCTGTGCGTGGTGCCGCTGCGCCTGCCTGCTCTTCGAGAGCGCTCCAGCGACGTGCCGGAACTGGCCGGTTATTTTCTCGAGGAGTTCTGCGCCCGGAACAATTTCAGGCAGAAACGATTATTGCCGGAAACGCTGCGGCTTCTGGCCCGCTACTCCTGGCCGGGCAATGCGCGCGAGTTGCGGAACGCCGTCGAGCGCATGGCGATTCTCACAGCGGATGGCGCGATCGGACCGGAATCGGCGCCGCTGGAACTCAACGCGGTGGAATCGTCTCCGGCCCGCGGTTCGCTGCACCAGGCGCGGCAGGATGCCGAACGCGAGCAGATCCGGCGCGCTCTGGCGGCCACCGGAGGCAACGTCAGCGCCTCGGCCCGCATGTTGGGGTTGGAGCGCACGAACCTGCACAAGCGGATCAGAGCCCTGGGACTGGCCCGAGACAAACAGGAGCTTTCTGCCACAAACTAGTGGAATGCCTTCTTACGATTACGACCTGCTGGTAATCGGCTCGGGCCCTGCCGGGCAGCGGGCCGCCATACAGGCGGCCAAACTCAACAAGCGCGTCGGGGTGATCGAGAAGGAGACCGTCCTTGGAGGCGCCTCGGTGAACCTGGGCACGATTCCCTCGAAAACCCTGCGCGAGGCCGTGCTCTATTTGTCGGGTTACCGCGAACGCAGCGTCTACGGCGCGTCCTACACGGTGAAGCAGAACATCACCATGGCCGACCTGCTGCTGCGCACCGACCATGTGAAGCGGAACGAACTCGACGTGACGCGCCACCAACTTCTGCGCAACAAGGTGGAGGTGATCAGCGGCAGGGCGCAGTTCCACGATCCCCACACCCTGCGCGTGGACACCATTGACGGCCACAGCCACCTGGAGTTGAGCGCCGCCAGGATCGTCATCGCCATCGGCACGGAAACCACGCGCGATCCGCACATTCCCTTCAACGGACAGACCATTTTCACGAGCGACGACATCTTCACGCTGGAACGTCTGCCGCGCACCATGGCCGTGGTGGGCGCGGGCGTCATCGGCTGCGAGTACGCTTCCATGTTCGCCGCGCTGGGCGTGCGCGTCACCATCATCGACAAGCGGAACGAACTGCTGGCCTTCGTCGACGACGAGATCAGCGACCACCTTGCCTACAACCTGCGCGAAAGCCGCGTGACGCTGCGCCTGGGCGAGGAGGTGGGCGCCATGGAGGAGGTGGCCGAGGAACAAGGGCGCAAGGTGAAGATCTACCTGAACAGCGGCAAGACGGTGATCTGCGAAAGCGTACTGTACGCGGTTGGCCGCACGGGCGCCACCTCGCGCATCAACCTGACGGCGGCCGGTTTGGTGGCCGACGACCGGGGCCGCTTGCAGGTCAACGAGTTTTACCAGACCTCGCAACCGCACATCTACGCCGTGGGCGACATCATCGGCTTCCCCGCGCTGGCTTCCACGTCGATGGAACAGGGCAGGCTGGCTGCCTGCCATGCCTTCGGAGTCGAGGCCAAGAGCAAGCCCGAACTGCTCCCCTACGGCATCTACACGATTCCGGAAATTTCCATGGTCGGCAAGAGCGAAGAGGATCTGACCAAGGAAGGCGTGCCGTATGAAGTAGGCAAGGCGCAGTACCGCGAGATCGCCCGCGGGCAGATTGTCGGAGACCAGCACGGCCTGCTAAAGCTGATTTTCCACTACGAAACGCGAGAACTGCTGGGCGTGCACATCATTGGCGAGGGGGCGACGGAACTGGTACACATTGGACAGGCGGTGTTGAGCTTTCACGGCGCCATCGACTACTTCATCCACACGGTGTTCAACTATCCGACCTTCGCCGAATGTTATAAAGTAGCTGCTTTCGATGGCATCAACAGGTTGGGGATCACGTTGACATGAGACGGCGGACATTCATGAGCGCCCTGGCCGGGGCGGGTTGGGCCGGCCGCGCATTCGCCCAGCCGGGCTTCCATCCGCTCTGGAACGGGCGTGATCTTTCGGATTTCCGCGTGGACACGCCTTCGTTGTGGAGCGTGGAAGACGGCATGATCGTGGGACGCTCGCCGGGCATCCGGTACAACGAGTTTCTCCGCACGAAGAAGAGTTACGGCGACTTCCACCTGAAGGCCGAGTTCCGCATGACCGACCCTACCGGCAAGGCGAACTCCGGCATCCAGTTCCGCAGCAAGGAAACGGATCCGCCTTCGCACGAAGTGGTGGGCTACCAGGCCGACATGGGCGCCCAATACTGGGGCTGCCTGTATGACGAGTCGCGCCGGAAGAGAGTGCTCGCCCAGGCGCGTCCGGAAGTGATCGCCAAACTCGACAAGGCGGCCTGGAACCGTTACGACATCGAAGCGCGCGGGCCGCGCATTGTGCTGCGGCTGAACGGGGAGACGACGGTGGACTACACCGAAACCGAGCCGGGCATCGACGGCAGCGGCTTCCTCGCTCTGCAACTCCATAGCGGGCCGCCTCTGGAAATGCGCTGGCGCGGACTGCTCATCCGCGAATTCTAGCTGGCGGCGGTGATAGCATCGCGTGCATGACGCGACTGGTCCTTCTGCTTGGCGCTCTCGCCTGCGCCTTCCCTGCCCTGGCTGAAAAGAAGATCACTGAGATCACCAAGGCGACAACGCCCCACGACGACGCCAAGCCCAACAGCGCCGCCGTTCCCGAAGCCTACGCGATCACGGGCCAGTTCGAGCGCATCGTGGTCTTGCGCTTTAAGTATGAGGCCGATCTGCTGGCGGGCATGCAACGCCTGGTGAACCAGCAGGGCATTCGCAACGCCGTGATTCTGTCCGGCGTGGGCTCGCTGCGCAACTCCCATGTTCACTCGGTGAGCAACCGCACCTTCCCTTCGAAGAACCGCTTCGTGGAGGACCCGGACACGCCCGCCGACATCATCGGCGTGAATGGCTACGTCATCGAGGGCCGCATTCACGCGCACATGACGCTGTCCAACGGCGAACAGGCTTACGGCGGGCACATCGAGCCCGGTAACCGCGTGTTCACCTTCGCCATCGTCACGCTGGGAGTTTTCGGCCGGGAAGTGAGCCTGGAGAAGACGGACGACAAGACCTACCGCTGAGCGCGCCCTTAACTCCGCACCAGTTGCTTCAGCCGGTCCAGCACCTTGTTCGGCACGCTGACGTTGTTTTCGCGCCCCGTGCCCAGCTTCAGACCGGGCTTGGCATCGCCGTGAAAGTCGGTGCCGCCGGTGACGGCCAATCCATAGCGGCGGGCGAGCAACTGGTAGCGTTCCAGGTCGCGCGGCGCGTGGTCGGAATGATAGGCCTCGATGGCCAGCAGCCCCATCTTGCTCATCTGGCGGACGAGGTCTTCTTCCTGCTGCGCTGACCGGCGTCCCAGCCGGATGGGGTGCGCGATGGAGGGCACGCCGCCCCCGTCGGCAATGCGCCGGATGCCCTCGGCCAGCGCCGGTTCCTCACGCTCGACGTATGCTTCCGCCGATTCATCCAGATACTTGTCGAACGCCTCCTGCAACGTGGCCACATAGCGTTTCTCCACCAGCACCCGCGCGAAGTGGGGGCGTCCCGCCATCGACCGGCCCACCTCGATCACCTCCTCGATCGTGATCTCCAACCCCAACTCCCGCAGCCGCACGGCCAAACGCCGGTTACGGTCGTGGCGCGAGGCCTGGAGCAGACGAATCCATTCACAAAACTCCTCCGACGGCGGCTTCACGGGAAAGTAACCGAGCAGGTGGACGCTCTTGCCACGCGGCCTTCCCGGCACCGGCATCTTGGTGGACAACTCGATGCCGCAAATCAGCTCCAGCCCGGCGGCTTGGGCCGCCGGACGCGCCTCTTCATAACCGGCGAACGTGTCGTGATCCGTGATCGCCAGGGCGTCCAGCCGCGCCTCGACGGCAGCCCGAATCAGTTCTCCGGGAGAATAGGTGCCGTCGGAGGCAGTCGTGTGAGTATGCAGATCGATCAATGAGAAGCTCCGGTGAAAACCTTCAGTGTACTGGATGGGCTGCCCGTCACAGGAAACCGGCGTCAGCGCCGCGCCGCCGCCAGCACCTCGTCCAGCAGGACGTCAAGTTCCCGCTTCATGCGCCCCTCGGGCGTCACATGGAGGCCGCATTCCTTGCCGCCGTCCTGCTCCCACCACCACCTCCCGGCGCGCTCGCTCTCGCCGGCGCTTACGGGGCGCGTGCAGGGAGCGCAGCCGATCGAGGGGTAACCCCGCGATTCCAGTGGATGCCTCGGCACATCGTGCTTCGCCAAATATTCTTCCACCTGCGCCGAAGTCCAATCGGCGATGGGTGCGAATTTCCACTTCCCGCTGACGAGTTGAGCCTTGGGCGTGGCCGCGCGTTCGCCGGACTGCTCCCGGCGCAGCCCCACCGCATGCGCGTCGAATTCAACCATTTTTCGCTCCATCGGCCGCACCTTGCGCACCTGGCAGCACAGCTTTCGTTGCGCGACCGCGGAGCGGAACAGATTGGGGCCGTACAGCGTGGTCATCGCCTCCACCTCGGCGGCGTCGGGATAAACCAGTTCGATGCACGCTCCATATCTGGTTCGCACCGCTTCCATCACGGCAAAGGTTTCCTCGGGAAGCCGCCCGGTATCGAGCGTGAAAATGCGGGTGGCGGGATCGATCCGCAGGGCGAGGTCGATGATCACCATGCCGTCGCGCTGGAACGAAGTGGAGATGGCGAACCGGCGTCCGAAGTGTCCGATGACGGTGCGCAGAAGTTGCTCCGCGGGCAGGCTCTCCAGGTAGGTTGGGTCGAGCGTGACGGGCATGGTCCCCATGTCCATCAGTTTAGTGGATAAAGAGGAGGACCAACCGGTCACCCCGCCTCGTCCGGTGCGATCTCCAGGCTCCGCCATAAGTACCAACTCGCGACGGTGCACCAGGGGCGCCACGGCGCGGCGATGATCTCCATTTCCTTGGCTTTGGGCAGTTCGTCAAGTTCGTACAGCCGTCGCATGGCGGCACGAATGCCGTAGTCGCCCACCGGGAGCACATCTGGCCGTTGCAGCGAGAACATCAGGAACATATGCGCCGTCCACACGCCGATACCCTTCACCTGGGTGAGATGCTCAATCACTTCGGCGTCGCTGAGCCCGGCCAGGCAGGCGAAATTCAGGCGGCGGGAGGCGGTGTGGCCGGCCAGGTCGAGCATATATGATGCCTTCGGGCCGGAGATGCCCGAAGCGCGCAAGCCCTCCATGCCAAGCCGGAGAACGCTGCGCGGCGTGACTCCCTGCCGTCCGCACGAAGCGGCGAAGCGGGCGTGGATGGTGGAGGCCGCCTTGCCGTTCAACTGCTGATAAAGGATGGTGCGCAGCAGTTCAGGGAAGGCCGGGTCTGTGAACTCGATGCGGCAGGGCCCCACCTGCCCGATGACGGCGGCCAGGCGCGGGTCGGCCCGTTTCAGGTGGGCTGCGGCCTTCCTTAAAGTTTGCGGAGTCACGGAAACAGAACCTCTCCAGCGTGCATCTCAGCTATTGTAATGGTCATGAGTTGCAATCGACGGGAGGCGTTGGCGCTACTGGGCGGAACCGCGGCCGCGGCATGGGGGCGGTTGGGCGCCCAGGACGCCGGCGGCGTGATCAAGGTCGATGTGGAACTGGTGAACCTGCTCTGTTCCGTGCGCGACAGGAAAGGCGGCTACATCCGCGGTCTGAACAGGGAAGACTTCACCGTGTTCGAGGACGGCAAGAAGCAGGATCTCCGCTACTTCGCCCGGGAAACCGATCTGCCGCTCACCCTTGGCCTGCTCGTGGACGTCAGCAAGAGCCAGGAGCGCCTGCTCGGCATCGAACGCCAGGCCGCCAGCGCTTTCTTTCAAAGCATGCTGCGCCAGAAGGATCTGGCCTTCCTCATCCAGTTCGGCGCCGAGGCCGAACTGCTGCAGGACCTGACCAACTCCGCCCGGTTGCTCGAAAAGGGACTGAACGACATGAAGCTGAGCGTCGATGTCGGGGCCATGCACACCGGTACCATCCCCAGCAGCCGCGGGCCCAAGGGCACCATTCTCTACGACGCCGTGCAACTGGCCTGCACGGAAAAACTGAAGGGCGAGGTGGGGCGCAAGGCTCTGGTGCTGATCACCGATGGTATGGACTTCGGCAGCCACTATTCCCGGGAGGAGGCCATCGCCGCGGCCCAACGCGCCGACGCGATCCTGTACGGCATCTATTACGCCGACATGAGCGCCTACGGTTTCGGCCTGGGCGGTTTCGGCGCCTCCGACGGCGACTTGAAGCGCATGGCCGGGGAGACTGGAGGAAGCGTCTTCCACGTCGATCGCAAGAACTCTCTCGACGACGTCTTCCGGCAGTTGCAGGAAGAGATGCGGAGCCAGTATGCGCTTGGCTACGCCCCCACGAACCCGGCGCACGACGGCGGCTTCCGCAAGGTCGAAATCAGGATGGCCAACAAGGATCAGCGCGTGCAGGCGCGCAAAGGCTACTTCGCGGCCAAGGGGTAATGGCCGCCCGCGTTCAGGCGCCCGCGTTGAGATACCGCGTGCGCTGTAGCATGTAGGCTTCCAGCGCGGTCCTCAGCGGCGGCATGGGCGCGATGCCGAGCTCGGCCAGGCGGTTATTGGCCAGCGCCGAATACTTCGGCCGCCGCGCCGCCGTGCGGTACTCGCGCTCGTTGGTGGCTTTCAACTCCGGCTGCCGTCCCGCGGCCCGGAAAATCATCTCCGCCCAGTCATACCAGCTCACCGCCACTCCTCCACCCACATGCACCACGCCGCGCACATCGCGCTTCACCAGTTCCAGCGTGCGCTCGGCGACGGCCGGCGCGAATGACGGCGAAGCCACATGATCCTCCACCACGCGGATCTCCTTGCCCGCATCGGCAAGCCGCAGCATCAGCTCAGGGAAGTTTGAACGGGCCGTGCGCACGCCTCCCGGGCCAAATACGCCTGAGACACGAACCACGAGCACCCGGTCCAGATAGGCCTGCGCATAGGCTTCCCCGGCAAGTTTCGACACGGCATAGGCGCCCAGGGGATGAACCGCGTCGGATTCAGCGTAAGGCCGTCCCGCCGCGCCGTCAAACACATAATCCGTGGAGAAGTGAACGAAGAAGGCGTCCACCTGGCGGCAGGTGACGGCCATGTGGCGCACGGCGAGCGCATTTACCTGGTAAGCCGCCAGCGGCTCCTGCTCGGCGACATCGACCATGTTGTAGGCGGCGGAGTTGATGACCAGTTCCGGCTCCGCCGCGGTGATGTGGCGCTCCACGGCCGCCGGATCGGTAATGTCCAGGTGGGCCCGCGTGAGCGCCTGCACCTGAAACCCGGCGTCTCGAAAAACGGTGGTGAGTTCGATGCCCAACTGGCCGGCGCTACCGAAGATAAGTACCTTGCGCATGCAAGATTCAGAGTATCGCGGCTTACCCCAGGCGTGGGACCCTGGGTGCCGGTGAACGCCTCCGTCAGGCGCGACGCGGCGCGGCCGGCGCCAATTCGCCGCTCCCGGTAAGAATCCGATCGCGCATCCGGACTACCTCGGCAAGGTTCATCAACGAATGCTCGAGTAATATGCCCACGCCAAAGCCATCGCCGTCGGTGGCGCAATAGCACACCTCGCCCAGCAGCAGCGCGTTGTTCAGATCGATGCGAACCGGCAGATCGCAATCGAGAGGCTGCTCCAGTCGAAGACGGGCCCCGCGACCGCTCACATTCACCAGCACCGCGTCATAATGCCTGGGCGGCGATGAGAGCACCGTGATGCGGATGGGCGCGTTCCACGGCAGTCGCGGCTCGGCTCGGCGTTCCATGTGTAGCTTATCGGACCCGGCACCGGAAATCTTGGTGGATTTAGCGTCAATTGCAGGTTCCGGCCGCGCGTTGTTACGATCGGGATGAGATTGAACCGCCTTCATACTGCATCCGTTCATGCTGTCACGCCGCCATTTTTTGCCAACGTTCGCCAGCCTTGCCTCGCCCCGGCTCGTCCGCGCCCGGAAAACGCCCCACATCGTTTTGCGCTCCTCCTGGCAAACGGTGAATATCGGCGACATCGGCCATACACCCGGCGTGCTCGCTTTACTGGAGCGCCATGTGCCGGAGGCGAAGGTTTCGCTCTGGCCCATGGACATTGGAAACGGCGTCGAGGCCATGCTGCGCCGACGCTTCCCGAAGGTGGCGATTCTCAAGACCAGACAGGAAGCCCACGCCTGCGATTTCCTGCTGCACGGCTCAGGCCCCTATCTCACCGCGCACAGGGACGTGGCCGAGTGGCGTAAGGAAACCGGCAAGCCTTACGGCGTCTATGGCATCACCATGGCGGCGGCGGGCGACCCGGGCCTGCTCCGCATGAGCAATAACGGCCTGGACGGCTATTGCCGCGACCTGCTGGACACGGCCCGCTTCGTCTTTCTCCGCGACGGCGTCTCGCTCGACGTGGTCCGGAAACACGGCGTGAAGTCGCCGGTCATCGAGTTCTGTCCCGATGGCGCCTTCGCCGCGGACGTGCGCGACGACCAGACGGCGCTCGCCTTCCTTTCACAACACGGACTTGAAAAAGGCCGCTTCATCTGCTGCCTGCCCAGGCTGCGCGGCACGCCCTACTGGCGCGTGAAGCCGGGCTATGCCTTCGACGGGGCCAGGCACCGCCACAACGAGGAGATGAAGGAGCACGACCATGCGCCGGTGCGCGACGGCATTGTCTCCATCGTGCGCGAAACAGGCATGAAGGTGCTGGTGTGTCCCGAGGATGCCACGCAGATGGAGACCGGCAAGGAGATGCTGGTGGACCCGCTGCCGGCCAGCGTGAAGCCGCACGTTGTGTGGCGCGAGAAGTACTGGCTCACCAGCGAGGCGCTGAGCGTCTACGTTCGTTCCGCCGGGCTGCTCAGCATGGAGATGCACAGCCCGATCATGGCGCTCGGCAACGGGATTCCGGCGATTGTCTGCCGTTTCGCGGAGCAGACGACAAAGGGCTTCATGTGGCGCGACATCGGCCTGAACGGCTGGCTTTTCGACCTGGACAAGGAAGAGGAGTCGCGCCGTGTGGCTCCCGCGGCGCTGGTCATGGCCCGCAACCCGCGGGAAGCGCGCAAGAAGGCGGCGCAAGCGCTCGAGTTCGTGCACAAGCGGCAAGGGGAAACGATGGCGGTGGTGAAACAGGAGGCAATGGCCGCCGTGTGATGACGAATGCTGGCGCGCGCTACCGCCAGGCGGCCAGCAGCCAGGCAAACACAGCCAGCAGCGACAACACGCCCAACTCAATCCAGCCGCGCGTGGAAAGCCGCCACCGGGGCTGGACCGTCTGCTCCTTCCGCCGCGTGGCAAGCGCCGAGATGAGCCGCGAATCCAACTCCGACTCCTGCCCTCGCAACGACTTCAGGATCTCCTGCCGGCCGCGTTCATCGGCGATCAGCAGCGTCGCCGAGTTTTCACCCGACAACGCACGGTCCATCTGTTCCTGCACGGCGGGGGGCATCTCCTCCAACGAGCGGTAGGTGCGCACCGTACTGCCGGCGCCCACCACGATCGTGGAGACCTTCTGCATCAGCTTGCTCATCTGTGTCTCTACTCTACCCTATCGGCCGCTCACCGCTCGCGGTACACGAGAACCGGACGGCGAGACATCGGAATGTTCCAACATCACCTGGATAAACCCGAGAGCCGCCTTGGAAAGTGACTTATCTTTCCGGTAGACCAACGCTAGGCGGCGGATCAATGGCTCCGGCCCCAGGGAGACCGCCGCCAGCCGTCCCTGCTCCACCTCCTCGGCGCAGTGCGAGGCGGCCAGGAAACTGATGCCCAGCCGCGCCAGGACAAACCTCTTCGTCATCTCGGTGGCGTCGAGTTCCATCGAGATTTGAAGGTCGGGCTCCACCAGTTCCAGCCACTCGTTCAAGCGCGCGCGCGTGGTGCCGCTCTTGGGCAGCAGGAGGGGCTGGCCAAGAAGGTCGCGCGGCAGGATATGAGGCCTGGACGCCAGAGGGTGGCCAACGGGCGCGATCAGCTTGATCTCATCGGAGTGAATCGGCGCCACCTGAAGCCGCTTCTCGGCGACGGGCATCTGCGTCACCCCGAAGTCCGCCTGATTGTTCACGATGGCTTCCACGATGGCCGAGCCGTAGCTGCGCTCCACCTGAAGCTGGATGTTCGGAAACAACTGTTTGTATTCGGAGAAGACCTCGGGCAGGACGTAGATGCAGGTGGCCTCGTTGGCGGCGATCACCAGTTCGCCCCTGGGCGTGCGCTCCAGTTCGTTGATCGCATCCTGGGCGCGGCGGCGCAGGTCCAGGAGTTGCTCGGCGTATTCGGCGAAGATGCGCCCGGCGGGAGTCAATGCGATGCGCGTGCCCAGCCTCTCGAACAAGGGGGCGTTCAATTCCTGTTCCAGTTGGCGCACCTGGGCGGAGATGGCGGGTTGCGTGCGAAAGCAGGTCTGCGCAGCCTTGGAAAAACTCTTCAGCCGCACAATTTCTAGAAAGGTGCGCAGTTGGTCTAGGTCCATACCAGGTACGACCGGACGGCGGTTGCGGACTTGATCCCGCGATCATACCATGAGGCATGCCCGCACCGCCTTCCGCCGCTCTCTCCGGTGCAGCCCCCCGCGAAGGATGCCCCCGCTAAAGTGCGGTCTCGCGGCGCATTCCTGCTGGGTCTGGCCGGATCCGCCCTGTGCGCCGCCTGGTGCCAGGGACCCGAGCGCGTACTTGTCGTGGTGAACCGGAACAGCCCGGAATCCGGCGCGATCGCCACTTATTATTCCGCGCGGCGTAAAATTCCCGAGCGCCAGGTTTGCCTGATCGCGGCGCCCGCCGCCGAGGTGATCGGCCGCGACGAGTATGAGCGCACCGTGGAAGCCCCCGTCCGCCGCTGCCTGCAGGAGCGCCGGCTGGTAGAGCAGATCTTCTACCTGGCGACCACTCTCGGCGTTCCGCTGCACATCCGCGGCCCGAGAAGCCGCGACTCCACCGGCGCCAGTGTCGACTCCGAACTGGCGCTGCTCTATGCGCGCATGAAAAAGATGCGCGTGGACATCGCCGGACCGCAGGCCAACCCGATGTTCCAGCAGACCGACACGCCGTTTTCGCACCGCGCCTTTCCCATCTACCTGGTGACGCGCCTGGCCGCCTATGACGTGGAAACCGTCAAGCGCATGATCGACCGGGGACTGGCCGCGCGCAACCGCGGCATCGTGTATCTCGACATGAAGGAGGGCTCCGACGTCCCGGGCGAGTCATGGCTGCGCGACGCGCACATCTTTCTCCCGCAAGCACGCTCGCTTCTCGAACAGACAAGCGAGGTTTGGTACGATCGCCGCGACGCGATCGGCTATGCTTCCTGGGGCTCCAACGACCGCAACCGGAAGCGGCGCGCGCTGGGCTTCCAGTGGCTTCCCGGCGCCATCGCCACCGAATTTGTCTCCAGCAACGGCCGTACCTTCCGGCGCCCGCCCTCTGGTTGGGACTTCACGCAGGACTTCGCCGGTTCGCCGCAATCGCTCACGGCGGATCTGATCGCTGAAGGAGCCACCGGCGCTTCGGGACATACGGCCGAGCCTTACCTCGCCTACACGCCCCGGCCGGAACTGCTGTTCCCCGCCTATCTCGGCGGCCGGAACCTGGCCGAGAGTTACTACATCGCCATTCCCGCGCTCGGTTGGATGAACATCGTGGCGGGCGATCCGCTGGTGAAACTCGGGCCGCCGTAGGCCAGCGGGCGCGCGCTACCGCGGCGGCGGCAAAACCTTCGTGTCCTCGGGCAAAGTGAACAACGAGTCCGTCAGATCGCCGTTGATCTTCACGCTCTCGGAATAGAGCTGAAAGATGCGTTCGCCGTCGCGTTCGCGCTGCATGGTGAAGGGCCACATCACGCCGCCCACATCGCGGTACTTGTCAAAACGGGTCACCTCCTCGCGCCGCTCGCGCGTCACCGGATCGCGCCGGAAGAATACCTGCCGCACGGGCAGGTGCGTCGAGGTATGGAACTCGGCGGCGACGCTCGTATTGGCCGAATCGGTGAAGGTGACGCGGTCCACCGGAGCGTTATCGACAATCTCCGATCCGTTGTACTCGACGATCATCTCCGGTTCCTGCAACCGCTGGCGAAGCAGGTAGAAAATGTTCCGGAGCGTGGTGTCCTGGAAACGCGCGATGGTCTCCGCGGGCAGCGGCGCGGCGCCGCGGTAGGTGATCGACCAGCCCTTGGTTTCGTCGAACAGGATCGCGTAGTCCTCTTTCTTGGGATCGCGGTAAAAACTCTGCCGCTCCCGCACATACACCTTGCCTCTTGCCGGACCATCGGGAGGCGTCAGGTAGCGCGTGTACAGCGTTGCCTTGGCCAGGCCGCGCAATTGCTCGCGATAGAAGGAGTACATCCTACCGGACTCGGTGCGGTCTTCCATGGCCAGAAACTTTTCACCGCCCAAGGCCGCCAGCACGAGGTCCACGATTTCACGGCCCCGCCGCATGGCCTGGCTCTGCCCGCGCGCGGCGGCGGGAATCAGCGCGAGCATCTGGCGCCTGTTCATGGCCGCCTGCCAATCTCTTCTTCCGTCAAACCGGTATTGAAGCGCATCTGCTGCAAGATGAATTCGGCGAACTCACGCCCATTCTGTTTGACGGCGATCCGGTGCGGCATGAGTACGCCGGAGACGTCGCGAAAGTCCGAAAACTGCTCCTCCACGCGAATCGGAGCGCCGTCGGTGGGGCGCTGTTCGAGAAATCGCAAACGTTCGGGCAGTCCGGTGTCGAAGTCGAACGCCATCTCCACCACATAATTTTCAGATGACGTGATCTGCACCAGTCCCGCCCCGGCATAGGCCACACGGTAGCCCTCCTCGTGGTCCGCGCGCACCAGGCGGAACAGCAGGCGGATCACTTCGTTGCGAAACTGCCGCGCCACCAAAGGCGAGAGACTGTTCAGGTTGCGGCCGTTGTGCACCCAACCCAGCTTGCCGTCGAAAAAACTGACGCCGCTGCCGATCGACGCCTTTTGCTCCTGCCTGTAGGAGACCGGCTTGCGCCAGGAATTATGTTGTTCGATCACGATGGCGGGCGAGGAGCGCGTGAGCACGGCCCGGTAGTCCCACACGGCGTCGGTGAGTGAGTCCAGGCGCTGCTGGCCTCCCATGGCCTTCCGCGCGCGAGCCAGCAGTTCCGCGGCCCGGGCGCGTCCGGCTTCGCTCTCGTCGGCCTTGTAGGCCGGTTCGGCCAGGGGCGTCAACGTTGCCTTGGCCACGGGCAGCCCCGCGGCGGACGGCGCCGAACGGTAGTCGCGTTCGTCTCCGGTTAAAACATAAAATGCCGATTCCGGTTTTACCAGTTCTTCGATCCGCCGGGCGTAACCGGCGGGAGCCATGGCGGCCGCGGCGGCGTGAACGGCGCTCCAGTATCCCGGATCGATGCCCAGCGCCGTAGCGCGCATCAGCAGGCGGAAGCGCGCGGGCGGCGAACTGGAATCCAAGGCGAGGTTGCGCAGGAAGGCGCGCTTGGCGGACTCCAGCGCCGCCGGAGCAGGCTTCTCCGCCGCCAGTTGCCGCACCCGCTTTATCAGTGCGATCGTGGCGTCGACGGCTTCCCGGGGGCGCAACGGCATGGCTGATTGGAGGACGGGCAACTCGGCGGGCCCCAGACCGGTGAGCAGCCGCGGAGCGTCGCTGCCGGAAAGGTAGCGGGACATGAGGGTGTCCAGCTCCGCACCCGGCTGCGACTGCAGCAGCGCCGCGAAAATTCCCAACGCGGCCAGGTCCTCGGGCGGCCGGCTCGCCCCCATCCGGCCCCAGGGCAATGCCAGCAACAGCCGGGCTTCCAGCGCGTTCGGCTGGTCGATGGCGATCAACTTTCCATGCGCCAAGGGCAAGGGTGCGGCAGGAGGCGAAGCACTGGCGGCGGCGGTCCATGCGCCCAGCGTCGCGGCGGCCATACGGCGCGCCTCATCCAGAGTAATGTCGCCGCTCAGCCCGATCCAGGTGCGCCCGGGCGTCACCGTGGCCGCGTACTGTTCCTGAATCGCATCGCGATCGATCATCCGGATGTCGTCGTAGGTGAAGCGCCGGCTCCACGGCGACTGCTCGCCGAACCAGGCCGCCTCGGCCTCCTGGATCCCGGTCAGGTCCAGGTTGCGGGGCCGCGCCTGGATGGCGGCGCGCATCTGTCCGGTGATGTCGTCGATGGCGCTTCGTTGGAAGGCCGGGCGCGCCAGCATCTCCGCCATCAGTTGCAGCAGGTCCGGCAGGTCCTCTTTCCGGCAGCGGGCGGTCCATTCGGTGAGCACCGGCCCGACGCTGACCTGAAGGCCCAGGTGACGCTCCTCCAGAAACTCCTCGACGGCCTTTCCGCCGCGGTCGCGCGTGCCGCCATGGCGCAGGCTATGGGCCACCGCGCGATTTAACCCGCGCTTGCCTGGAGGGTCCTGGCTGTAGCCGTTGGCGAGCAGCATCGCCACCTCCACCACCGGCAGCGCGGCGTTGCGCGCCACCACGAGTTTCATACCATTGCCCAGAGTTTCCGAGGCCGCATCGGGGAGCTTCACGGGCGGCGGCAACACATCGGACAGCCCCAGCGAATAGGACACGGGCGCATCGGCCGGGCGCGACGCGCGTACGGCGGGCTTAGGCGCAGGGGGTGGAGCTTCCGTCTTCGCCGCGGCCGGGGAAGCCGCCGGACGTGGCGCGGCTCCGGCGGGTTTCGGCGTGCCCGAAGCGGCCGGTTTGGGCGTCTGTGCCGGGAGCGTTACGGCCAGGCAGAGGGAAATCAGAAGGAAGGCTCGGTACGGGATTCTCATTTCACCTCTCCCGCCGCGGCTGGAAGTCCCGGCTCCAACACCACCCGCGCTTCCGGCTTGATGAAGCGCGCGGCAGCCGCTCGCAGCGACTCCGGGGTCACGCGCGACCACGCCTCCACCAGCGCGGCCACCGGTTTCCAGCCACCCATGCTTCCGATGTACTGCGCCGCCGCGGCCGGGTCGGCCAGCATGTTCAGCAGCTTGTCCTCGAGCGAACGCCGCGCGGCGTCCAATTCGCTTTCGCTCACCGGAGTGCCGCCCAACTCCTCGAAGAACGTCCCCATCATCGCCGTCCACTCCTTCGGCGTGCGCGAGGGGTGATAGGGAATCACGGCCAGCATCAAGCCGCCCTGCCGCGAGCCGGGCATGGACAGGGAAGGCGCCATACCCGTCAAAAGCGGATTGTTCTTCAGGAACCCTGTGCGGAAGCGGCTCGACGGACCATCCAGCATCAATTGCGCGATCACGTCGAACACGGGATCGTCGGGATCGCCCTCCGGCGGACGCCGGTAACCGGCGACCATGGCGCCGGGCGTCTCCTTGGGCGGTGCGGCGCGCACGGCTTGCAGCGGCGGCGCGGGCGGCGCCGTCGCGACAAAGCGCGTACCCGCCGGAATCTTCTCCAGGTAGCGCGAGGCCAGCGCGCGTGCTTCGGCCTCCGTGATGCCTCCAGCCAGCGTCAGCGTCAGGTTCGCGGCAACCAGCCGCGACTTCAGGTAGGCCTCGGCGTCGGAGCGCTGCAATCGCTCCAACTCCGCCGGTTCCACCTCCAACAAACCGTAGCCTTGGGGCCCGAAAGCCGCCGCCAGCAGCGTGCGCCGCAAGGCCTGATCGGCCGTCCCCGCGGCATCGGTGAACTCCCGCATGCGCCTCTCCTTGGCCTGGTACATCAGGCGGGGAAAGGGCGCGCGCAACCATTCGCCGTATAGCAGAAGGAACGCATCCACGCGGTTGGCAGGCATGCGCACCCACCATTGAATGGCGTCGGCCGAAGCAGTGGCGTGAAACTCGCGCGCGCCGTAGTGCTCCAACGCTTTCACGGCGAACCGGGGCCTGACGAACGCATCGGCGTTACGAATGGCCACGCGGGCCCGCACGTCGGATTGCATGCGCTCATACAGCCCGCTCGAACCCGGCTTTGTTTCGGCCGCCCGCGCCTCGGCCACCGCGGCGTTCATCGCCTTCACGGCCAGCCGTTCGCCGGCGATGTCGCGCGAGCCCCGTTCCTCGGGCCCTTCCTGCAACAGCAGCGGGGCCATGCTGGCCAGTCCGCGCTGGCCCGCGGGGTCGTCGGCATAACCGCCCCGCACGGTGAAACAGGCGGCCACCACGGGCGAACCCGCATCCTCGATCACGACTACATGCAAGCCGTTGGCGAGCGTGAACTCGCGCACCGCGCCGGCATAGGCATCCAGCCTGAGCGCGCCCGGCAGGCGTGCGGCCGTCGTAAGAAGTAGGCCCCCGAGCAGGACAGCGGCGAAGGCGCGGCGGCCCCTCTCGCTGCGAATTGAGTCCATTCCTTACAGTGTAAAGGTTCCCGGGGCGTTGCCCGCCCGTTTATTCATAGCGCAGGGCTTCCACCGGGTCCAACCGCGCCGCCTTGCTCGCCGGCCAGATGCCGAAAAATAAGCCCACGCCCGCCGACACCGCCACGCCCAGCGCCACGGCCCACAGCGGCACCTGCGTGGGCAAGGAGGGAAACACCGCCCGCGCCGCCAGCGAGACGCCATAGCCGGCCAACATCCCCGCCAACCCTCCGGCCAGGGTCAGCACCACGGCTTCGGTAAGAAACTGCACGACAATGTCGATGCGCCGCGCGCCAATCGCCTTGCGCACGCCAATCTCGCGCGTCCGTTCGGTGACGCTCACCAACATGATGTTCATCACGCCGATGCCGCCCACCAGCAGGCCGATGGAGCTGAGCGCGATCATCACCAGCGCCGTCGTGGAGGTGATCCGGCGGAAGTCCTCGATGATCTGCTCGGGCGTGGAGATATGGAAGTTATCCGGTTCGCTGTGCTTCACGCGCCGCTCCTGCCGCAGCACGGTGCGCACCTCGTCGGCGGCGGCGGCCTGGCGTCCCGGATAGGCCGCGACGAACAGAAGATGTTCCCTGGCGCCCGGAAACATTTTCCGCAGCGTGTTGTACGGCAGCAGGACCCGGCGGTCGCTATCGCCGGGCATCGAAGCCGCCGGCCGCTTCATCACGCCCAGCACAACCACCTTGTGCCCGTCCACCTCGATCTCCTTGCCCACGGCGGGCGCCTCGCCGAACAGCGCCGTCGCCGTGTCGGCTCCGATCACCACCACCGGCAGACGGTGGCTGTCCTCGGCGCCGGT
The DNA here is from genome assembly GCA_020852175.1 of Bryobacterales bacterium. Taxonomy (GTDB): domain Bacteria; phylum Acidobacteriota; class Terriglobia; order Bryobacterales; family Bryobacteraceae; genus JAFLBB01. The sequence goes on from JADZBH010000009.1 coordinate 18,106, forward strand.
GAAGAACCGGCCCTGCTCCATCTCGATGTTGTCCACCTCGATGAACCCTTCATCCACGCCGTTCAGGTTCACGCCCGCGATGTCGTTCGAGCGGTGGCGCACGCGGTGGATCTGCTCCCACGGCGCGAACAGTTGCGGCGCCACGGCGCGTACCGAAGGGCACCTTTCGCGAATCGCCCTGACATTCTCCAGGCTGAGCGGCTTGCGGTTGCGTTCCTCGGGCGAGAGCCGCCCCATGCGGAAGCCGACCTTGAACTTGAACACCACCAGTTTGTCCGTGCCGAAGCTGTTCATCACGTTGGCCACGGCTCCGTCGAAGCCGGCCAGGATCGAACCCACTCCAATGATGGCTCCCGTGCCGATCACCACGCCCAACACGGTCAACGCGGCGCGCAGCTTGTGCTCCCGCAGCGCCTGCAACGCCAGCGGGATGCCCGAACTGAAACTGGAGGGGCGGAGCTTCATTTAACGCTCCACCTGCAAGGCCCGGATGGGATCCAGCTTCGAGGCCCGGTAGGCGGGATAGATGCCGAAAAACAGGCCCACCGCCGCCGAGACAAACACGCCCAGAAACACGCTGATCCACGGCATCGACATCGGCAGCGGCGTGAACAGATTGCCCGCCACCGTCACCAGGAAGGCAAGCAGCACGCCCATCGCGCCGCCCGCCGCCGACAGCGTGGCCGATTCCACCAGGAACTGCCACAGGATGTCGCGCCGCCGCGCCCCCACCGATTTGCGAATGCCGATCTCCTGGGTACGTTCGGTCACCACGGCCAGCATGATGTTCATGATCACAACCCCGCCCACCACCATGAAGATGCTCACCACGGCCATGGCCGTCGCCGCGATCGCGCTGGTCATCTGCCCCCACGCCGACACCAGCGAATCCGAACTCACGATCATGAAGTTGTCCTCCACGCCCGGCCGCAGCCGCCGGTAGGCCCGAAGCAGCATCTGAACCTCTTCCTGCGCCTGGAACAGTTCGCCCGTGGTGCGCGCCTGCAACACATAATTGATGCCCGCGCGCGAGCCATACGTGCGGAAGTAGGCCTCGATGGGAAACTGCGCGAAACTATCCAGCGACTGGCCGAAGGCGCTGCCCTGTTTGCGCGCCACGCCCACCACCGTGAACGGGCGGCCATCGATCTTCACCTGCTTGCCTATGGGATCGGCCTGCGGGAAAAAAGCGTCCTTCAAATCGGCCCCGATGATGCACACCGGAACATGGCGGGCGTTTTCCATATCGGTGAAGGCGCGTCCCTGGTCAATCTGCACGTTGGTCATCGCCGCGATATTCGCCGTGGCCCCGCGCAGTTGCACGTCCTCCAGCTTGCCGGCTCCAAACACCACCGTGCCCCGCCGCGACGTCATCATGCCCGCCCCGCGCGTCAGGCGCGATTTCTCACGCAGGAATTCGTATTCGGCGCGCGTCAACTCCGGGTTCTTGCGCTGTAATTCAAGAAACTTCTTCGCATCCCAATTGCCGATGAACGCCATCCGGACCACGCGGAAACCATCGGCCCCCATGTCGCTGACGTTCTGTGCGATGTAAATGTCCATGCCGTGGATGATGCTCATCACGGCGATCAGCGTGGCCGTGGCCAGAATGATGCCCAACAGCGTCAGGAAACTCCTCAGCTTGCTGGAACCGAGCGAAGCCAGCGCCACCCGCGCGGCTTCACCGAACGATGCTCCTGTGTGCACACCACTCAGACGTGCGCGCGAGGGCGATTGTTCCGTATTCAGGACAGGATAAGGATGAACGCAGTTTCAGACGCGCCGCTCGATCCACTGCCGCACGGCACGGTCCACCCAGATGGACGGCGAACCGCGATGCAGAAAGCCCAGGTGGCCGCCATGCGGCGTCACGGCCAGGGTCAGGTTCGGATTCTTTTGAAACGCCTGATGCGCATATACGGCGAAGGGAATCATCGGATCGTCCTGCGCCTGCACCACCAGCGTGGGCACGCGGATGCGCTCCAAATAGGCGATGGAGGACTGCGTCGCGTAGTAGTGCTCCGCGCCGGTGAATCCAAACGACGGACCGGTGAAAAGATGGTCGAACTCCCACACCGTGCGCACGCCGTCCAGCTTTTCATAAGGTAGCGGCACGGAAAGCGCCGGACGGCGCAGGCGCAGGCGTTTCCTCATGCTGGAAAGGAAGCGCCACTGGTAGAGACGGTTCGAGGGCCGCGCCAGCGCGCCGCAGCAGGCGGCCAGGTCGATGGGCGTCGAGACGGCCACCGTACCCGCCAGCAGGCGTGCCGCATCGCCATGCAACTCGCCGGTAAGCTTCAACGCCTGGTTTCCGCCCAGGGAGAAGCCAACCAGGAACACCGGCGTACGGCGCTGGCGGTCGAGATCGGCGAGAATGGCGAACAGGTCCTTCGTCAGCCCTGCGTGGTAGAGCGTCGAACACAGGAACTCCGTGCCCCCGCAACTGCGGATGTTCGTGCGATGTACGGCAAAGCCAGCTTCCAACAGCGTCTGCGCCATGCTGAGCATGTAGGGCGCCATGGAGGAGCCTTCCAGCCCGTGCACCAGCACCACCTCGCCCCGCGGACGCGGCGGCGTCTGTGAGTGGATCAACACCTGCACATCGGGCTCTGTATGAAACAGGCGAGCCTGCACCGGGTAACGCCGCTCATCCAGGCGGCGGGGCCAATAGCTGGTCAGGACCGTGGCCAGGTGCGGATTGCGGAACACCGGGCGGAACGGCGGGAACGAATCGGTCAAACCTCCATGGTAGCCGCGCGGCGGGCCGGCAGGCGGGGTGACGGGCTGGGGTTGCAGCCCGCGGACAACCCGCTATAATTCGGCCATGAGATTCCTCGCCGCGTTGCTGCTGGGTTCCGTCATCGCTTGGTGCGCGCCGAAGGGCGGTACGCCGGCGGGCTCGGCCGCCAACACGAAACTGCGCGTGGAGGCCACGCTCTACCAGGACGCCGCATCGATTCAGAAGCTGATCGGCCAGCCTCTCGATGAGGGGTTTCTGGTCGTCGCCGTCAAGCTTCAGCCGCTCTCGGAGGACGCCATCCGCCTGGACCGCGATCATTTCTTCCTGCGCTCGGACAAGGACGGGCAGCGCTCGTCGCCTTATTCGCCTTCGCAACTGGCCGGCGCGGGCACAATGCGCATCTCCAGCCGCGGAGCCTCCAATGGGGGCCTGGCCAGCGAGAATCGCGGACCCGCCTGGGGCGGGCTAGGCGGCGGACGCATCGGCCGCATGCCCGGGCAGGCGAACGACATCGGCAACTCCGCCACCATCGAGGAGGCGGCGGCCACGATCGAAACAGGCAAGGATGGCGAGGCCAAGAGCCCTCTCCTGCTCTCGCTCGAACGTCAGGTGCTCGCCGACAGCAAGGAGACCAGGGAGCCTCTGGAAGGTCTGCTCTACTTCCTCATGGAAGGCAAGCACAAGGTGAAACAACTCGAATTGCACTACCGGGGCACGGCGGGCAAGCTCGACATCCGTTTCCTTGAGCCAAAATAGAGAGCATGAAAATTTCCGAGATCGAGACGCCCGCCGTTCTGGTTGACCTCGACGTGATGGAGCGCAACCTGGAGCGCGTCGCCCGGTATGCACGCGATCACGCGTTGCGCCTGCGCCCGCACACGAAAACACATAAAAGTCCGGTCATTGCCCGCCGCCAGCTCGATCTCGGCGCCGCCGGGCTTACGGTGGCCAAGGTGGGCGAGGCCGAGGTGATGATGCATGCCGCGCCGAAGGACATCCTGGCCGCCTATCCCGTCATCGGCCACAGGAAGCTGGAACGCCTGATGGCATTGGCCGGATCCACGCGCGTCTCGGTCGCCCTGGACAGCATGGCCGCCGCCCATCAGCTCTCCGATGCCGCCCGGGCCCAGCGCCGCGAGGTTGGCGTTCTGATCGAAGTGGACATGGGGCTGAAGCGCGTCGGCGTGCAGCCGGAAGAGGCCGCCGCCTTCGCCAGGGAGGTTGCCCGGCTGCCCCACTTGCGCTACGAAGGCATCGCCATGTACCCCGGCCACATCAAGATGATGGACGAAACCGGCCTGTCGGCGGTGAAGACGCTGTCGAATTCCGTCGAGGCCCTGGTGGATGCTCTCACCGCCTCGGGGCTGCGCCCCGAGATCGTCAGCGGCGGCTCCACCCCCGCCCTCTACCATTCCCATCACGTGGCCGGTCTCAATGAAATTCGTCCCGGCACCTACGTCTTCAACGACCGCAACACCCTGGCGCTGGGCTCTTGCGCGCGCCAGGAGTGCGCGGCCACGGTTCTTTGCACCGTCGTTTCCACGGCACAGCCTGGACAGGTGATTCTGGACGGCGGGTCGAAGACCTTCTCCTCCGACCGCTTGGCCACGGGCGCCGACGCGGGCTTTGGCGAAGTCGTGGAAGCGCCGCAAGCCGTGTTCACGAAGTTGATGGAGGAGCACGGCTTCCTGGACGTTCGCCGGTGCGATCGCGCGTTCGAGGTAGGCGAGCAGGTGCACGTGCTCATGAACCACGTCTGCGTCGTGATGAACCTGCACGAACAGGTGTACGGGGTGCGCAACGGCGTGGTGGAGGAGGTATGGAAGGTGGAGGCGCGCGGCAAGCTTCAGTAGCGCGCAAAAAAAAGAAAACGCCCGGTGGTCCTGTTGACCGGCCGGGCGCTTCGATGAACCTGTGGTGGCGCTTAGTGGCCCATCGACACGGTGTCGATGGTGAGCGTCTCGCCATCGAGCTTGCCGGTCACCTTCACCTTGTGGCCGAGGTGCTCCATCACTTTGTCCGGGTTGGCGATCTTCACCACTTTGCCGTCGGCGGTGACAAACACCGGGGCCGCGCCCTTTTTCACGCAACCCTTCACGCACGCGATCGACTTTTCGGAACCATCGGCATGCTTGGCGCCGCAGCCGGCTTCGGAGATGGCGCCGGTCCACTCACCGGCGAACGCCGAAAGCGCGAATGCAGCCAAGAGAGCAACTTTCTTCATGTAATCCTCCCCTAACGCGCCACCAGCTCTGCCGGCGGCCGGAATTCAGAGTTCCAATGGGAATCATACCACGAAAGTGAAGTTTGGACCGCGCTTCGTTTGTCCAGTGGCCCAAAGCCTGCATCGGGCCATTGCAGCGCCTATCGGTATTCGCCGAAAATGTTCCCGCGTCCCAGTAAAAACAACGGATCGAGCCGGCGTTTCACCGCGAGCATGGCCTCAATCGCATCTGGGGCATACTGCACCGGCAACAGGTTCGCTTTTCGTTTGCCCAGCCCATGTTCGGCGCTTACGGTTCCGCCCAGCGAAACGGCATGCCGCGCCAGTTCCAGCAACAACGCGCGTCCCGCCGTCTCCTGCTCCTTCGTCTCCGGCAGAATGTTCGCGTGCAGGTGGGCATCGCCGATGTGGCCGAACAGGACGTACCGGCCCGGAAAATGGCGGCTCAATTCGGCGTGGTACAGCGCGGTCATCGCGGCGCCATGCTCCAGCGGCACCGCATAATCGGAGCCCAGTTTCTGAAAGCCGTTGCGCCGGACGATTTCGTTCACGCGCTCGGGCAAGGCATGCCGGAAGGCGCGGAAGCGCTCGCGGTCCTGCGCCGACGCGGCCACCCAGGAGTCGTCGCGCAAGCCGGGCAGGTGGATGGTTTCCAGCCATTCGGCGGACTCGGCTTCGACAATCAGGGCCGCGCCGGCAGTCTCGCCCATCAGCCGCAGCGAGTTCGCGTCGAGATACTCCAACATGCGCAACGAGGTCTCGCCGCGGCAGAGTGCGGCACTCCGGGCCACATCCTCCTCGTCGTCGAAGAACAGGACGGCGGCGGAGACGCGGCCAGGCACGGGCAGCAGTTGCAGCTCGGCCTGCGTCACGACGGCGAGCGTGCCTTCCGAACCGGCGATCAGGTCGATCCAGTCCATGCCCGGGCGCAGCGGATACCCGGCGGTGTTCTTGGTGGTGCGCGGCAGCGGCAGCGCGGGCACGTCGAAATCGATCGCCTCGCCTCTGCGGAAATGCCGCGCCGCGCCATCGGCGAACAGGACATCGAGAGCCAGGATGTGGCGCCGCGTGGAGCCATAGCGGTAGCTGCGCGAACCGCTGGCGTTGGTGGCGATGGAACCGCCCACGCTGGCCGTCCATTCGGTGGGATCGGGCGCGTAGAACTGGCCCGTGCGGCCAGCGGCTTCGTTCAACTCGCGCAAGGTGACGGCCGCCCCCGCCATGGCCCGGCCGCGTTCGACCGCCAGCCGGTTGAGATGTCGCAGCGAGATCAGCCAGCCGCCCCGCGGGCAACAGCCGCCCGTGACGCCGGTGGCCGAACCGGCAATGGTGACGGGAATTCGCGCGGCGTGCGCTTCGGCAAGAAGGGAGGACGCCTCGGAGTACGTGGCGGGCGCGAACTCGCGCTCCGGCGCGCCTTCGAATCCGGAGGCGTCGCGCACCTAGACCTCGAGGATGACGGGCATGATGAGGGGGCGGCGCGAGGTCTGTTTGGAGATGAACCGCTTCAGGTCGGCGCGGATCTTCTCCTGCATGACACCCCAGTCGCTGCGTTCCTCCGGCGAGGAGTTCTCCAGCGTCTTGGCCACCACCTGGCGCGCGTTCTGCATCAGGTCGGCGCCGTTTTCCATCTTCGACATGAAGCCGCGCGAGACGATCTCTGGCAACCCCTCGGCCTTGCCGCTGTGCTTGTTGATGGCGATGATGGGCAGCACGAAGCCGTCCTCGGACAGGTGGCGGCGATCCCGGATCACGATGTCGTCCACGAACTCGTCGATGGAGCCGGAATCGATGCACACGCGGCCCACGGGCACCTTGGCGCCCTTCCGCGCGCCGTGTTTGTTGATCTCCAGCGTCTCGCCGGTTTCCAGGATGAAGCTCTCCTCCACCCCGTTCATGCGCATGTGCTGCGCATGCGAGGCGTGAATGGACATCTGCCGGTATTCGCCGTGAATGGGCAGGAAATACTTGGGCCGCAGCAGGTTCAACAGCAGCTTGCACTCCTCGGCGCTGGCGTGTCCGGAGACGTGCACCGGCGGCGTCATGCTGCCGTACACCAGGTGTGCGCCGCGGCGCGCGTAATGGTTGATCATCCGGTAGATGGCTTTTTCGTTGCCGGGAATCATGCGCGCGCTGAGCACCACGGTATCGCCGGCCGACACCGACAATTGGCGGTGGTTGTCGACGGCCACCCGCGACATGGCCGACATCGGCTCTCCCTGCGTGCCCGAAAGCAGCACGGTGACCTTGCTGCGCGCGGCCGACATGATGTCCTGAGGGCGCAGCAGCAGGTTGTCGGGAATCGTCAGCAGCCCGAGGTTATGCGCGATTTCGGTCACCTCCAGCATGCTGCGGCCCAGCAGGCCCACCTTGCGCCCGTACTCCCAGGAAAGGTCGATGATCTGCTGCATCCGGTGGATCGAGGTGGAAAAGGAACTGACCACCACGCGGTGTTCGGCGCGCGAGATGATCTCCTCCAGGCGCGGCCGCACGGCGCGTTCGCTCGGCGTGTAGCCGGGACGGTCGGCGTTGGTGGAATCGCTCATCAGCAGCAGCACGCCGCGCTTGCCGTACTCGGCGAAGGAGTGGAGGTCGAAGAGTTCGTTGTCGGTCGGGGTCGGGTCCACCTTGAAATCGCCGGTATGGATCACGACGCCCGCCGGAGTGGTGATGGCCAGCGCGGCGGCCTGCACGATGGAGTGCGTCACGCGGATGAACTCCACCTGGAACGGCCCGGCCTCGACCGTCTGGTTGTACTGCACCACGTTCAGCTTGGCCTCGCCCATCAGGTCGTGCTCATCGAGTTTGCGCTCGCAGAGCGCCACCGTGAAGGCCGTGCCGTAGACGGGAACCGCGGGGAACTCGGAGACAAAGAAGGGAACGGCTCCGATGTGGTCTTCGTGGCCGTGCGTGAGAAACAGGGCGCGCACCTTTTCGCGGCGCTCCTCCAGCCAGCTCCAGTCGGGAATGACGCTGTCGACGCCCAGGAGTTCGTCCTCGGGGAACATCATGCCGGCATCAAGGACGATGATGTCGTCGCCGTAACACAGGGCCATGCAGTTCATGCCGAACTCGCCCAGGCCCCCCAATGGGACCACGCGCAAAGAAACTTCTGCCATAGGAAACCTGAGGGTAACACAGCGGTTCCGCCGAGTCCTGGCCGCCGGGCGGCGCGGACCGGCCGCTTTCCCGGCGTGCTTATAATTTTCCTTGCGCTCCGTAAGAGTCATCGCCGCGGCGGTGGGCGTGGTCTTCGCCACCGTTCTCACACTGGGCTTTCTCCTGCGCGGCCGCTTCGCTTCCGTGTCCGATCAGGCATTCGGCACGGCCGCCGGCCTGGCCATCCCGGCTTTGGCCTGCCTGTTCGCATGGGCATTTTCCGGTTTCCCGCTGCCTGGCCGTCGTGCGCGCTTGTATCACACAAAAGAAGGTAGTTTTGTTTTATCCCCGGAGTTCACCTCCGGGCAGGCCGCCTACGAACGGGACCGCACGCGCACGGCCACCTGTGCTCATCTGCGTCCGGTCGAACGGGCGATGCGCGCCGCCGGGATCGTGACCAGGCTGGAGGCGCCTTCGCGCCACGGACCGGCCATTACCGCCGAATGCCGCATTCATGAGGATGAGTTGCGACGCATGTTCGCGCTCGACGGCCAGGTCAGGTACTGCGAGCGCTATGAATCCCGATGCGATCCGGAGGACACGCCGCTGGCGGATCTCGTCTGCGGGCGATGCGTGGGCGCCCGGTCCATTCGAGGCGGCATTTCCGTCCGCCATCCCGGCGGCTACTTCCGCGGCGCGCCCTGGTTTCCCCGAACACCGGCGGGAGCTTCTGAGGCACAATGAGTCCATGGAAATGTCCCGGCGGCAGTTGATGCATGCGTTCGCGGCCAGCGCGGCGGTGGCGCAAACGCCGCGGCGCGCGGTGTCGAAACCCAACGTGCTGTTCCTGATGGCAGACCAGCATCGCGGCGATTGCCTTCATGCCGAAGGCAACGCCTCGGCCATCACGCCGAACCTGGACCGCCTGGCGAAGCAGGGCGCCCGCTTCCGCCACGCCTACTCCTCCACGCCCACCTGTACGCCGGCGCGCGCCTGCCTGCTGACGGGCATGTCGCCCTGGAATCACGGCATGTTGGGCTACTCGCGCGTGGCGAAGAAGTATCCCGTCGATCTGCCGCGCATGATGAAGGACGCCGGCTACTTCACGGCGGCCGTAGGCAAACTGCACTATACGCCCCAGCGGAACTTCCATGGCTACGACCTGGCCCTGCTGGACGAGTCGGGCCGCGCCGAGAACGTGGACTTCCGCAGCGATTACCGCGCGTGGTTCTATACCGAGGCTCCGAACCTGAATCCCGACGCGACGGGCGTGGGCTGGAACGACTATAAGGGCAAGGCTTACGTCCTGCCCGAGCGTCTGCATCCGACGCGCTGGACCGCCGACGTGGCCACGCACTTCCTGGAAAGCTATCAACGGCCCGAACCCTTCTTCCTGAAGGTGTCCTTCGCGCGGCCGCATAGCCCGTACGATCCTCCCCAACGCTGGATGGACCGTTTCCGCGATGGAGTGCCGGCTCCGGTGGTGGCGCCGTGGGCGAAACGCTTCGAGGAGCGCAACTCGGCGGGCGACGATATCTGGCATGGACGCGTAAGCTCCGAAGAGACACGCACGGCCCGCCAGGCCTACTACGGTTCGGTGGGGTTCGTGGACGAGCAGATCGGCCGGATTCTGGACACTCTGGAAAAGCGCGGCCTGCTGGAGGAGACGCTGATTCTCTACACCAGCGACCACGGCGACATGACGGGCGATCACAATCTGTGGCGCAAATCGTACGCCTACGAACCCTCGGCCCGCGTGCCGATGATCATGCGCTGGCCGGAGGGATTCCTTGGCGCGCGGCGGGGACAGGTGCGAAACGAACCCGTCGAGTTGCGAGACATTCCGGCGACGATCATGGCCGCCGGAGGAGCGAACCTGCCGGTTCCCATCGACGGCCGCGGCCTGGCGGACTGCGTGGCGCGCGACGGAGCCGGATGGCGCGAGTGGATCGACCTGGAGCACGACGTCTGCTACGCCAAGGAAAATCACTGGAACGCGCTGACCGATGGCGGCGAAAAGTACATCTTCCACGCGCTGGACGGCGAGGAGATGCTGTTCGACCTGCGCACCGACCCCCACGAGACGCGCAACCTGGCGGGCGATGCTTCGCACGCGGCGCGTTTGCGCGAATGGCGCGGCCGTCTGGTGAAGCACTTCGAACCGCGTGGCGAACCGTTTCTGAAAGGCGGCAGTCTGGCGCTGAGGCCGGAGTCGATGAAGCATTCGCCGAACTATCCGCGGGCATGACACGGCGGACGGCGGCGGCGATGCTCGCGGGCATGGCGTTGCGCGCGCAACCGCGGCGTCCGCGCCTGCGCGAGTTCGGCATCGCGACGGGCACTTTGCCCCCCGGTCCGTTGAATGCCATCACCGACGTTGCAGGCGTGCGCGTGGGACATTCCACGGTGGTGAGCGGCGCGAATGTACGAACCGGCGTCACCGTGGTGCTGCCGCACGAAGGCAACCTGTTCCGGGAGAAAACGCCGGGCGCGGTGTTCACCGGCAACGCCTTCGGCAAGCTGATGGGGTCAACCCAGGTGAACGAGCTCGGTGAGATTGAATCGCCCATCGCGCTCACCTCGACGTTGAACGTCGCCCGCGTCGCCGATGCGGTGCTCGACTACATGCTCGCCCTGCCGGGCAACGAAACCGTGCGTTCGTTGAATGTGCTGGTGGGCGAGACCAACGACGGCGGACTGAACGATATCCGTTCGCGTCCCGTACACCGCGAACATGTGTTCGCGGCCCTGCGCGCGGCCCGGGGCGGCGCGGTGGAGGAAGGCTGCGTGGGCGCGGGCACGGGCACCGTGGCGTTTGGCTACAAAGGCGGCATCGGCACCGCGTCCAGACGGACGCCGGCCGGGCACACGGTTGGTGTGCTGGCGCAAACGAACTTTGGCGGGGACCTCATGATCGCGGGCGTACCCGTGGGCCGGGCGTTGCGCGCCGCCGCGCCCCCAGCCGGCGCCGACGGCAGTGTCATCCTGGTAGCCGCCACCGACGCGCCGCTGGAGCATCGCAATCTGCACCGCCTTGGGCTGAGAGCCATCATGGGCCTGGCGCGCACGGGCGCGGCTGGCTCCAACGGCAGCGGAGATTATGCCATCGCCTTCTCGACGGCGCGCGGACACACGCCGGTGGCCAACGACGCCATGTCGCCTCTCTTCCTGGCCGCCATCGAAGCCGCGGAAGAGGCCATCTTGAACTCACTCTTTCGCGCCACCACGACAACGGGCAACGGTCTCACCGTCGAGGCCCTGCCCCTGGACCGCGTGCGGACGATTCTGCGCGAGTACCGCGCATTGCCGTAACTCACGCGGCGCGCCGCATCCCGCCGCGCCGTCTGCACTATCCTCAGAAGGAAGTGACAGCGGCCAACCACAGACTGGGGCGTCTGTTCGGCGACCTGAAGGTCCGTCCGAAGCTGATGGTGCTGCACAACGCGTTCTTCCTGGTGCTGACCTGCGCGGTCTACTTTTCGCTCATGCCCCTGCTGGAACAGCGCGTGCTACAGGCCCGAGCGCGCGAGATCAACCTGATCACCCGCCTGTTCTCGCAAGGAACCGCGCACGCCGAACTGGCCGTTTACGGCTACCGGCAGGGCGAGCCCGACCAGATGAACGTGCCTCCTTCGCTGCGTGCTTTCCTCCTCGCCCATCCCGGCGTGGTACGCCTGGATCCGGCCGATCCTTCCTTCGCGTTTCGCTACTCCTCCTCCACTGGCCAGTATTCGCGCGTCCGCTTGCCCTATGATTTTTACGCGGGCGTCATGGCACAGGCGCGCTGGACGCTGCTGGCCGTGCTCGGACTGGTGTATGTGTTCGCCGTGCTCATGCTGGAATTGCTGGTGATGCCGCGCTATCTCTACCGTCCCATCCGCGCCATCGTGCGGGCCGACGAAGCCGTCCGGTTGGGACAGCGGGACGCGGAGATGGTGGAGGAAAGCGAAATCCTGGGGGATGAGATCGGCCAAATCATGCGCTCGCGAAACGCAAGCATGGCCGAGTTGCGGCGGCACGAGGATGAATTGCGGCGGCATGAAGAGGAGTTGAAGACCGCCAACGAGGATTTGACCCGGAAGAATCACATGCTGGAGACGGCGCGGCGGAGCATGGTGGAGCAGGACCGTCTGGCGAGCCTCGGCATGTTGAGCGCCAGCGTGGCGCACGAAATGAACACGCCCCTGGCCGTGCTGCAGGGCTCCATCGAGCAACTGCTGGAGAAGGCGCGCGACGCGGCCACTTCCGAGCGGCTGGCCCGGATGTTGCGCGTGGCGGGGCGGCTGAGAAAGATCAGCGAAAGCCTGCTGGACTTCGCGCGCGTACGCAAGGACGACTTTTCGCCCATTCCGCTGCGCCACCTGATTGAGGAAAGCTGGGGACTGGTGGGCATCGACGAAAAAGCCATCGGCGTGTGTTTCGAGAACCAGGTGCCCGAGGACGCGCGCATCCACGGCAACCAGGACCGCCTGGTTCAGGTGTTCGTGAACCTGTTGCGAAACGCGTTGAACGCCGTGTCGAAGCCCGGCAGCGTACGCGTGCGGACCGAGGCGCGGCACGAGGAAGGGCGCTGCGTGCGTGTGATCGCCGTGGAGGATAATGGTCCTGGAATTCCCGAGGATGTGTTGCCGCACATCTTCGATGCCTTTGTCACAACGCGCCTGGACGCGCGGGGAACGGGCCTGGGCCTGACGGTGGCCGAAGGAATCGTGCAGCAGCATCATGGTTCCATCACCGCCTCGAACCGGCCCGAGGGAGGCGCACGCCTGGAGGTCCGGCTGCCCATGGCTCCGGAACCCTTGGCGGGTGCTGATACGCTGATACATTCATCGAAACATTCATCGAAACCATGACGCCGACGCCTGGAAGGCCTGAAACGCGCTCCGCGGAAGATGCTCTGGACACCACGCTGGTGGATGTGTCCGTTCTGGACGACGACGCCGACTTCCGGCTGTACGTCGAAGACCTGCTGCGCGACGAGGGGCTGTACAACGTGCGCACCTTCGCCCTGCCTTCGGAGTTGTTCGTGGCTGCCGAGTCTCGGATTCCCGACATCGTGCTCATCGACATGAAGATGGGCGAGTTTCAGGGCGGCGAGGTGATCGACGAACTGCTGGTCCGCTGGCCGAATCTGTGCGTGGTCGTCATCACGGGCTTTCCGTCGCTGGAGGACATGCGCTCCACCTTCAAGAAGAAGGTGTTCGACTACCTGTCCAAGCCGTTTTCACTCGCCGAGCTGCGCGCCGTGCTGGCCAATGCCATCGAAGCCTTCGGCTTGGGACGCACGCAACTGGACCGCTTGCGGGAACGGCTGGGACATCGCATCAAGCTGCTGCGGACCGAGCGCGACTGGTCTCTCAAGGACCTGGCTTCGATCACGAAGCTGAGCGTGTCTCAAATCAGCTCGATCGAACGCGGGGCGCATCTGCCCAGTATCGAGAGCATGCTGGCTCTATGCCGGGCGTTTGGCCGGAAGCCAAGCGAGATTTTCGCGAACATCGATTTCTAGGGTCGCGCTAGCGGATGCTGAGCCCGCCGTCGACGGCCAGCGTCTGGCCCGTGATGTAATTCGCCGAGCGCAGGAAAAAGAGCACCGCCGAGGCCACCTCCTCCACGCGCCCCGCGCGGCCCGCGGGCGTCTGGCTCACCGGACCTTCCTGGGTTTGCGCATAATCACGCTCCTCGAAAGGAATGAAGCCCGGCGCGACGGAGTTCACGGTGATGTCCGGGGCCAGCGCCTTGGCCAGCGCGCGCGTCATGTGAATGACGCCCGCCTTCGAGGCGTTGTAGTGGACGTGCTCGGCCCACGCCTGAAGCCCGCCGAGAGAACTGAGGTTCACGATACGGCCCGGCACGCCCTCGGCGCGCATGAGCCGCGCGGCATGTTGGGCGCAAAAGAAGACGGCCTTCAGATTCACGTCGAGCACCTCGTCCCAGTCGGCTTCGGTGATGTCGAATACGTCGCGGCGCGTGAAGCGCGCGGCGTTGTTCACCAGGGCATCGAGTCCGCCCCAGTCTTCACGCACGGCGTCGAACAGCGCGGCGATTTCCGGGACGCGGTCGAGGCGCGCCCGGTACACCGCCGCCTCCATGCCTGAGAGCCGCGTGCATTCCGCCGCCGCGGACTGGGCTTCGCCGTGCGAGGTGGAGTAGTGAATCGCCACGCGTGCGCCCTCGGCCGCCAGCGCGAGCGCGATGCCGCGGCCGATACGCCGCGCGGCGCCGGTCACCAGGATGCGCTTGCCCGCCAAAGGAAAGGGATCAGTCATGACGATCGGTGGCGGCCGGCTCGGGAATCTTCCCGCGCCAGGAGGCCAGCGTCCAGAATATCGAGGTGGAGCCGCTGAGTACACCGGCGATGCCGGCGATGGTGCGAATGGGGTAGTAGTCCGACGCGGCTCCGGCCGCCGTCATGGAGAGCATCATCGTGCCCCAGTTCAGCGATTCCATGGTGGAAAAGACGCGGCCGCGGTAGGCGTCGTCCACGTGCCGCAGAAGCTTCGCCATGTTCAACACGCTGGTGACGCCGACGGCGGCGCGCGAAACGCCAATCCAGAAGCAGGCGCCGGCGAAGCCCTGCGCCTGGGAGAAGAGGACGTAGCTCAATCCGTGAATGAAGTAGGCGATGCCGATGGCCCGCTTGTAGCCCGGGAAGCTCAGCGTGCGCCCTAGGTAGTGGCCGATGGGCGCGCCGCACAGGAGTCCAACGCCCGCGCAGCTCCAGATAATGCCGGTGCCCGCCGCGCCCCGGTTGAATACCTTCTCGCCGAACAGGGTGAACATGATTTGCGCCGTGCCGCCGCCGCTGGCCCATCCGACGTTGACCAGCGCCAGGGCGAACAACAGCGGCACGCCGCGCAGATAACGAAGCCCATCTAGATAGTCGTCCAGGCCCTTGCCGCGCTGCCGCGCACGGTCCACCGCCTGGCGTGAGACAAACGATCCGCCCTCGATGCGCAGCCGTCCGATGCAATAGGCCGAGATCACGAACGACGCGGCATTGAACACGAACGCCGCCGCATAGCCGAAGCCCATCACGCTGGTGCCGCCCAGCAACGTGCCCACGGTGAGTGCCGTCCACTGCGTGGTTTGGGTGAGCGAATTGGCGGTGTGGAGTTCGTCCTTGCTGGCGATGACGGGAAGGATGGAGGCGCGGCCGCTGGTGAAGAAGGGCGACGCGAACATGAGCAGGGCGCTCAGCAGATACAGCAGCCACACCTCGGGGAAGCGCAAGGCAAGCAGGAAGCAGACGGAGATGGCGGCGCGGAACAGGTCGCTCCAGATCATCAGGCGGCGGCGGTCCAGACGGTCCAGCAGCACCCCGGCGAGAGGCCCGGCGGCGACCACGGCAATGGCCCGCGACAGCAGAACGCCGCTCACGACAAAGCCGGAACCGGTCATCTGCAGAGCGAGATGAAAGACGGCGATCGTGTTGAAGTGGTCGCCAATTTCGCTGACCACCTGGCCCAGCCACGTGAACCGGTAGTTCCGGTTGCGCAGCAGCAGGCGCCAGAAATCCCGCATCTACCGCCGTCCCGCGACGAAGACGCCGCTCAACACAAGGCCGCCGCTGGCCAGCACGCCGCCGGTGACGGGCTCGCCCAGCAGCAGAACGGCCAGCAGCGTGGCCACCAGCGGCTGCGCGTAGCTTTGCAGCGAAACACGCGAGGCGGGAATGTACCGCAGCGCGTAGTAGTAGATCGACAGGCCGAGCAGCGAGGGAATCCAGGCCATGTAAATCAGGCTGGCCCATGTGGTGGCGCTGACGGAGGAGTAGGCGAAGTCGTGGTGGGCGGCCAGGATGACGGGCGAAACGGTGAGCGCGCTGGCGCCATAGGCGAAGGTGGTCATGGTGACGGTGTCGAAACGCGAGGTGACGCTTTTGCCCGCCACGGTGAAAAACGCGAAGGTGAAGGCGCAGACGAACATGAAGAAGTCGCCGAGCAGCGTCGCGCCCTCGAATTTGGCCGGGTTCAATTGCAGGATGCCGACACCGGCGATGGCCAGGCAGAGGCCGCCGGCTTTCCAGCGCGTCACGCGTTCCAGCCCGGAAAACGAGGCAATCAGGAGCACGAGAGCCGGCGTGAGGGCGATGATGAGTGCGGCATGGGCAACGCTCGTGCGCGAGAGGCCCGCCAGGAAAGAGAGTTGATTCAGCCCCACGCCGATCACGCCCAGCGCGCCAAGCCGGAGCAGCGTGCGCGGCGGATGAGGTTGTGAATAACCGCGCCGGCGGGACCAGACGTAGATGGGGATCATGGCCACGGTCGAGAACACGAGCCGCAGCGCGCTGGCGAGCGTGCCGGGCACCTCGCGCAGAATCACCTTGCCGATGATGTAGTTCGCCGACCAGAGCACGAGCATTAGCGCGAGCAGCGCGTAGAGCCGCCCGTTGCCGGGGTGTGGATGCGCCGGGTCGCTCACGCGACCGTTTCCTCGCGCACGGTGATGCTGTTCAGGAAATCGTGGTCGATCGCGTAGCCGAAGCCGGGTTCGTCGCGCAGGGCAATCGTGCCCGCTGGCGTGGTTTCCACCCAGGGCTCGATAATGTCGCGCTTCCAGTAGCGTTTGCTCGCCGAGACGTCTCCGGGCAGCGTGAAGTTGGCCATCGAGGCAAGGGCGACGTTGTGGGCGCGGCCGATGCCCGCCTCCAGCATCCCGCCGCACCATACGGGGATGCCATGCGCCTGGGCCACATCGTGAAGCCGTTTGGCCTCGCCGAAGCCGCCGACACGGCCAAGCTTGATGTTGATGATGCGGCATGCCTTCATGCGGATGGCCTGCCCGGCCTGGTGGGCGTCGCGGAGACACTCGTCCAGGCAAATGGGGGTCTTCAGCGCGGCCTGCAATTCGGCGTGGTCGATGATTTCGTCGTGCGCGAGCGGCTGTTCGAGCATCATGAGATTGAACTCGTCAAGCGCCTTCAACCGTTCGATGTCTGCGAGCGTATAGGCCGAGTTGGCGTCGCCCATCAGCAGGATGTTGGGGAATTTCTTGCGCACCTCGCGCATGACATCGATGTCCCAGCCGGGCTTGATCTTGATCTTGATGCGCTGGTAGCCGGCGTTCAATTCGGTTTCGATCTTGTCGAGAAGCTGCGCGATGCTGTCCTGAATGCCAATGGATACGCCACAGGGGATTTCGCGGCGCGCGCCTCCGCCCACCTGCTTCCACAACGGCACGTTGCCGCGGCGGGCTTCGAGATCCCACACGGCGGCTTCCAACCCGCCTCGCGCCATGTTGTGGCCGCGAATGTGGGCCGTGCGCGCGTTCACTTGAAGCGCCGATTCCAGCCGGTGGCCGGCGATGCGCGGCGCGGCATAGTCCCGGACAATGCGCCACGCCGATTCGGTCCACTCCTCGTTATAGAAAGGGTTCTCGCCGGCGGTCACCTCGCCCCAGCCGGAAATCCCTTCCGAACGCACCTCGACGATCACCATCTGGCGTTCGTACGTGCGGCCAAAGCTGGTCTCGAAGAAGTGGACAAGCGGCATCTTGATCTGCCGCAGGACAACCTGTTCAACGGTGAATGACATGTCGGACTCTTTACTCCTCCGGCTCCCACCGGCCCAGCAGATAAGTTCCCGATGCCTCGCCGCGCTCCACGCCAACCACGGCAAGCCCTTCGTGAAAGGCCGATTCCAGACCCTCGCTGATGCGCGCCTGTTCGGCGCGGGCGCGCCCGGGATCCGATACGCGCCACTCGGGAAAGGCGAGCGGCACCTCGACGCGCCCTTCGATGGACGGCCGCCGCGGCGCTTCGCCCGCCAGCACGCGCCGCACGCGCTCGCTGGCCATCCACCATTCGGCGGTGCAACGGTCCGTCGGCATGCCGAGGTCGAACTTGTTCGATGTGATGCCGTACTGGTTGCGGACCAGCCGGCGCACCACGCAGCCGAGGCGCTCCATGTTGAAGAACGCGTTTTTCACCTGCAGCGGATCGAAGGTCCACTCCATCAGATCGACGCCGCGCGCGACCGCATCGCCGCGTTGCGCCAGTTTCAACTGCTTGCCCACGCCGCGGTCGCGGTACTCCGGCAGGACGCCTAGCATGTGGCTGTGCAGATACCGGCGGCCGCCGGGCTTCAAGCCGGGTATCGAAAGGCAGTAGCCGGTCATGCGCGCGCCGTCGTAGGCTCCGAATACCTGGCCGCCGATCCTGGTGGCCACGATGAACAGCCGGGCGGGCAACAGATCGATATCCTCGAAGCCCCAGATGCTTTTCTGCAGCGCGACGGCTTCGTCCATCTCCCTGGGTTCATGCAGGGCGCGCACGACGATCGCCGCGGAACGGCCCGAATCACTCATACACTCTGTTTCGCCTCGGTCCACTTCGCTTCCATCTCCTCCAGCGTCGCGCCGGGCAAAGCCTTGCCTTCCGCTGAAAGCGCCTGTTCCACATGCGCGAACCTGCGCCGGAACTTGGCGTTTGCCTTGCGCAGAGCTTGCTCGGCGTCGATTCCATGGAACCGCGCCAGATTCACGGCGGAAAACAGCAGGTCGCCGAACTCCTCCTCGGCGTGAGCGGCGTCGCCGGCAGCCCGCGCTTCCTCGAACTCCCCCATCTCCTCGCGGATCTTCTCCACCACCTGGCTCGCCGACGGCCAATCGAAACCAACCTTGGCGGCGCGGCGTCCGATCTCCTGCGCTTCGATCAGCGCCGGAGTGGAGCGAAGCACGCCGTCCAGCAGGCTTGCTTCCCGGATGCCCCGGGCAGCCTTCTCCTGTTTCTTGATCTCGTCCCAACGCTGCTTCACCTCGCCAGCCGTGCTGGCCGAGCCATCGCCGAAGATGTGCGGATGGCGGCGGACAAGCTTTTCATTGATGGCGCGCAGGGAGTCTTCCATGGTGAACAGCCCCTGTTCGGATGCCATCTGCGCGTGAAAGACGGCTTGCAGCAGGAAGTCGCCGAGTTCTTCGCACAGGCCGTCGAAGTCGCGGCGGTCTATGGCGTCGAGCACCTCGTAGGTCTCTTCCAGCGTGTAGGTCTTGATGGTGTCGAAGGTCTGCTCACGGTCCCAGGGACAACCGTTTTCCCCGCGCAGGCGCGCCATGATGGCGAGTAGCCGCGCGAAGGCTTCCGCCGCCGGCGCGTACGCGGAGGGCCGCTCTGAGATTGGCGTTGGGGATGAGTCGCCCATGAACCCTGGGATGGTTTCAGGTTAGCATGGGGATCGTCAGCTCATGCCAATCACCAGACGAGAGGCCGCCGCCGCCGTGGCCACTTTTATTCTTCCGCTCGAAGCGCAGGGGCCCGCTGAACCGCCGCGGCTCGGCTTTTTCACGCCCAACGGCGCCAAGCTCATCGAGATCATCGCCAACATCCTGATCCCTCCGGACGAATTCCCAGGCGCGGGCGACGCCGGCGCCGCTTATTACATCGACAAACAGATGCAGGGTCCCTATAAGGACAAGCTCGACATGTGGCGCGCGGGCCTGTTCACGTTCAGCTCCGTGGTGAAACATCACTACCAGGGCCGCAGCTTCCTGACGCTGTCGCCGGATGAGCAGAAGCAGTTCATCGACAGCATCGCGCAAGGCTCCGTACCGGCTCTGCGTGGAATTTTCGATTTCATTTACGACCTGACGCTGCAAGGGTATTTCGGCTCGCCGGAACATGGGGGGAATTGGCAGCGGACGTCGTGGAAGATGCTGCGCATCGAGGATGTGATGGACGGTGATGGTCATGCCGCGCACGGCGGAGCGGTGAAAGGCGGCGCGAAGTGAAGCTCGATCCGGTGGATGCCGTCGTCGTGGGCGCCGGCGCCGGTGGCGGCGTGGTGGCGTACGTCCTGGCCCGGGCCGGTTTCCGCGTCGTGCTGCTGGAGCGGGGACGCGAGATCCCGTTCGGCGAAAGCGGCCACGATGAGTTGCGCAGCCAGAGGACCACGGTGCTGGGCAACGCGTTCGGCCCCGATGACGGCTACTATGCACGGCAGATTCGAAGCCCTCTGACAGGCCGGTTCTATCGTGTGAAGCCGAGCGAGGGGGCATACAACAACGTGGCCGCCTGCGTGGGCGGCGGCACGGCCAGCTATGGCGCCATGGCCTGGCGGTTCCATCCCAAGGACTTCCAGATGCTGTCCTCCTACGGGCTGGTGGCGGGTTCGACGTTGGCCGATTGGCCCATCACATATGGCGATCTGGAGCCCTACTACGAACGCGCCGAACATGAGATTGGCGTGTCCGGGAAAGCGGGCGCGAATCCATTTGAAGGGCCGCGCAAGAAGGGCTATCCGATGCCGCCGCTGCCCTACAACCAGGAGGCCGCGCGGCTGGCGGCCGGAGCCAGGAAGCTGGGCTGGCATCCGTTTCCCATCCCCATGGCGATCAACTCGGTGGAGCGCGACGGGCGCGCCGGATGCATCGCCTGCCCGCACTGCGTGGGCTTCGGCTGCGAAGTGGACGCGAAGAACGGCACGCAAAACACGGTGATCCCGAGGGCGGTGAAGACGGGCAATTGCACGCTGCTGACCGAAGCCGTGGCCAAGGAGATCCTGACCGATGCGGCGGGCAAGGCGGCGGGCGTGGCCTACTACCATCAGGGCCGGTTGCAGGAGCAGCCGGCGCGCGTGGTGGTGGTGGCGTGCTCGGCGACCGAGACGCCCCGGCTGCTGTTGAATTCCAAGTCGAAGGCGCATCCAAGCGGCCTGGGCAACGCGAATGATTGGGTGGGACGCAACCTGCAAGGCCACGCCTATTCGGGAGCGTATGGGCTGTTCGAGGATGAGATCTTCGACGGAACCGGACCGGCTGCCCGCGTCGCGCTTTGCGACTTCAATCATGGGAATAAGGGTATTGCGGGCGGTGCGATGCTGGCCAATGAGTTCATCCGGCTGCCATATCTGTTCGCCAGAAGCGTACGTCCGCCCCGCATGCCCCGTTACGGGCTCGAATTCAAGAAGTATGTGCGCGACAACTATAAGCGGTCGGCTGGCGTGAAGGGTCCGGTGCAGGAGATGCCGTTGTGGGACAACCGCGTGGAGGTGGACCCGAAGGTGACCGACCACTGGGGCATTCCCGTGGCGGCCATCACGACGCGGCGGCATCCGCGAGACGCCGAAACCGGCCGGTTCATCGCCGAACGGGCGGCCGAGTGGCTGAAGGCCTCGGGCGCGCGCGAGACGTGGCTACAGGTGGCGAATTTGAACGGCACGGGCGGACAACATCAGGCGGGCACCTGCCGCATGGGAAAGGACGCCAAGACGAGCGTCACGAACCCTCATGGGCGTCTGCATGGCGCCGACAACGTGTACGTCGCAGACGGAAGCGTGCTGGTGACCAACGGTGGCTTCAACCCGTCGTTGACCATCATGGCGCTGGCGTTCCGCACGGGCGAGCGGATTGTCCGCGACTGGCGCAAGGCCTAAAGGAACGGCGGGCGCGCCTAGCGCCGGTAAAACTCGCGCACGCGGCCAATCACCTCGGCCACGCTGGCATCGCTCAGGTACGGATAGATGGGCAGCGAGAGGATTTCGCGCACGGCGCGCTCGGCATGGGGAAGATCGCCGCGCTTGCATCCGGCTTCGCGGAACGCGGGCATCAGGTGGAGAGGCGCGGGATAGTGGATGCCCGTGCCGATTCCCTTGCCGGCGAGCCAGGAGCGCAGTTTGTCGCGGCGAGCGGCGCGGATCACGAACAGGTGCCGGACGCTTTCGCTGCTGGTGCGCACCGGGCGGATGCCGGGGCAATCGCGCAGGCCCTCTTCATACAGGTGCGCCACGTGGCGGCGCATGCCGTTCCATTCGCCGAGCCTGGGCAGGAAGGCGCGCAGGTAGCAGGCCTGCATCTCGTCCAGCCGCGAGTTGATACCGGGCAGGTAAGCGATCTGTCCGCCCCGGCGTCCGCCATCGCGGCGCGAGAGCAGCCGTTTGCCTGCCGCCAGGGAGTTCGTGGTGATGGCTCCGCCGTCGCCGAGGCACCCGAGGTTCTTCGTCGGGTAGAAACTGTAACAGACGTAGGGGCCGTAAGCGGCAAGGGGCTTGTCTTTGTGCGTGGCGCCGTGAGCCTGGCAGGCATCCTGAATGAGCACGGCGCCCAGCGAGCGGGCCAGGGAGCGGAACGGCGCCAGCGGCGCGGGTTGCCCGTAAAGGTGCACGGGCACCAGGGCCGCCGTCCGTTTGCCCGCCCGGTTGCCGAGATCGGCGGGATCGAGCAGCAGCGTTTCAGGATCCACGTCGGCGAAGCGGACGCGGCAGCCCGCCGCGGCGATTCCCACGCCGGTGAACGGCGCTGTGAGGGCCGTGGTCCACGCCTCCTGGGAAGGACGCGTGACGCCGGCGTCGCGGAGAACGATTTCGATGGCGGCGGTGCCGGAGCCCACGGTGATCGCACATTTTGTTTGAAACGCGGACGCAAGTTCCTGTTCCAACCCGGCCACCTCTTCGCCCAGAATGAAGTGCATCCGGCCGAACATCGCGGCCAGGCGGGCGCGCCAGGCTGGTTCGGCCGCATCCAGGCACGGCTTCAGGTTCACGGAGGGAATGGGCATGTCAGGGCGGATCGAGAAGATACAGGTTGCCGCTCGATTCGGACCGTTCGTAGACGATCATGTCACCGCGCGGAGACCAACTAGGATAACGCACGAACGTACGCGGCGGTCCTGGCGGCAGCAGCGTTTTCATGCTGCCCGTGGAAGCCGACACCGCATAGAGCCCCCACACGCCCCCGCGCATGACGGCCACCGCGATGTGGCCGTTGTCCGGCGCCCAGCCATAGGGCCAAAACTGGCCCCGCTCGCTCGTCAGGCGGCGGAATCCGCGTCCCTGAGAATCCATCACGACCAGGTGGGTGAAATCCTTGTCGAACAACTCGGCCGCGACCATCTTCCCGTCGCCGGACCAACTGGGATAACCAATGTCCTGGCCTGCGGGCGTGAGGCCCGCGGCTGGCTTGCCGTCAAGCGAGGAAATGGCGACTCCGAGCCGGCCATTGGTCCAGGTTTGGAAGAGCATGTGTGTGCCATCGCGAGAGACGCCCGCCATCCGGGGTCCATCTTTCAGCGGAATAACCTCCTGCGTACGGGCATCGCCTACCTTGACACGCACGAGCGAGGCATGTTCGCCGGGCTTGCGCGTGAATAGGATCGTCCGGCTGTCGGCCAGCCAGTTGGGCATCACCTCGGAGGCGGGGTTGGTGGTGATCTGCTCCGGTTCGCCTCCCCGGGCGGGGATGACGTAGATATCCGATTGAACACCCACGCGGCGGACATAGTAAGCAACCAAGACGCCGTCGGGCGAGATCGCGGGCAGGCTGACGCGTGAGGCGGTTTCGTGAGTGAGTTCCTCCGGCGGCCCGGAGGCCTCCAGCGTGCGAGGGTTCATCGGCAACCGGTACAGGTTGCTCGACGGCATGACCAGCGTGTAGGCAAGCTGGCCGGTGGCCGAGACGGCCAGCGCACGCGGCATCAGAACACCGGTCTGCTGGATGGTTCGTGGCTTGCCGCCCTCGGGCACAGTCAGGCTGGCGACCGAGAACTCATAATTGGGACTGGCCTCGGAAAGGTACAGTTCCCGGCCTCCCGGAGCGCAAGCCAGACTCAGCCAGGCATGATCCGCACTCCGGCGAACCGCTTCCGGCCGGGCCCCATCGCCCAGCCGCAGGCGCCACACCGTGCTGGATCCATGGGCGCTGGCCGAAAGGTAGTACAGAGAATCGCTCCCGGCCGGCCAGCATGGGCTTATCTGGCCGCCACGCGCCATAATCTCCGAAGTCAGTGGACGGGGCGTTCCCCCCTCCAGATCCGCCAGATAGAGACGCGTGCCATGCAGCGAGCCGAAATCGGCGGCGATCGGTGAAAGGTAGACGCCGGAGCGGAAAACGACCTGGCGCGAGTCAGGGGACCATGCAGGGTCGAGCCCAAAATCGGAGAGCGTGCGCGGCGTGCCTCCGGTGGCTGGAACAATGCGGAGCGCGTTCTGGACAACGGCGTGGTAGGCAATCCATTTTCCGTCTGGCGACCAGGCGGGCATGATGTTCTGCTGTCCATCCTCCGTCAGCGGAATTTCGCGCCCGCCGGGCGTCACAGGCTTGGTATAGAGTTCGAACCGGCCCGTCTTGTCCGATGCATAAACCAGCAGATTTCCGTCGGGTGAAAACGAACTCCACATCTGTAGACCCGGTCCGGAAGTGAACTGACGGCTGTGGCCGCCCGTGCCGGTGGCGGGAACCCGCGTCCCCAGTCCGGCCAGATAGGCTGCCCCCGCAAGCAGGAGGGCCGAGCCAGTGAGCAGCAGCCCCCATCGCCGTCCGGGGAGTGACGTTGAAGGCCCCAGGGTCTGGCTGGCGGGGGGCGAAGGAGGCGCCGCCATCGTCTCCACGGCCGCGACGAAACGGTAACCCTGGGTGGGTACGGTTTCGATGTAGCGTGCGCCCTTGGCCGTGTCGCCCAACTCGCGCCGCAGTTGGGCCACTACCCGCGTCAGCGCGTTGTCGGTGACGAACGCTCCGCCCCAAACCTCCTGAATCAACTCCTCCTTCGTCACCAGCCGTCCGGGATGCTCCACTAGATAGCGCAGCACCTGGAAGGCGCGCGGCTCCAGTGTGAGTTTTTGCCCTCCGCGGACGGCGCTGAACGTGGCCGTGTCCACCAGGACATCGTCAAACCGGAAACAAGCCGCGGCGGCAGGGTGCATGAGGACTCTCTTCGTTATACGCGAAAGCTCACCTTTCCGTCACGATCATCACGAGGCAGCCAGGGCAATCTTGCCTCATGTTCTTCCTACTGGGCAATGCCTTGCCCGTCCTGGGGCTTATGGTGAGCACGGCGGCGCTGGAGTTGCAAGCAGGCTACCCCGTGCTGGATGGAGTTCGCGTGAACGGCGCGGGACCCTACCGGATGCTGGTGGACACCGGAGCCGAATCCACCTCGCTGCGTCCCTCCCAGGCGGCGAGGATGGGCCTGGTTCCCACGTATGCAGTCGAATTGGAGAGCGTCGCCGGGGCCGCCGTGACGCCTGCCGCCAAGGCTCGACTGGTGGAAGCCGGGGGGGTAGCCCTGGCAGGCGTCGAGGTTTTACTGGCCGAGCCTCCGGCGCTACCCGGAGGCAAGCGCTTGGATGGGGTTCTGGGACAAACCTTCCTACGCCGCACAAACTATTGGATCCATTACACAAATAGATTCATCGCCATGGATATCGGCGACAGCCTGGATGGCTGCCTGAAGGGGCACGCGCTGCCCATCGCAACCGTGAACGGACGGCCTGCCATTCCCGTAGGGATGGGCGCGGCGGGCGAGCGGCGGCTGGTGCTGGACACCGGGGCTTCGCATCTGATTCTGACGGGTCCGTTTGAGACACAGAGGCGCGTGATGCCGGCTTCGTTTCGCTCCGCCACGGACGGACGCACCGGCGGGATGGTCGCCCTACCCCTGGTGACAGCCGGTAAGCGGTTGTGGCAAAACGTGTTAGCCGGATGGTTGAACGAATCTGAGCAGATGCCTGGAGGGCTGTTTCCGGCGCATCTGTTACGGAGCTTTTACATTAGCAATCGGAAACAGTCTGTCCTTGTGGAGCCTCGCGCCGCCGCACCGTGCGCCACCGGCCCAACAGAACCACCTGCCCGTACAGACGGAGCAACTGGAACAGCGTGGTGAGCAGGCTCTTCACCCGGAAAAACTGGGAACTGCCATGAAGGCGCGGCAGGTGGTGGACGCCGACCTCACGCACATCATATGGACTCATCTCGATCTTGCGCACCAGTTCGACACAGATGGTGCCTGAGGTGGAGACTAACTCGATGTCTTCCATCACCTTACGGCGGATCAGGCGGAAATCGCAGTCGATGTCGGCCAGTTTCACACCGAACAGAAAGCGTGCAAACCGATTATAAGTTTTTCCAATCCAAACCCGATGCCAGGGATCGTTGCGCTCCAATTTGAAGCCGTTCACCAGGCCAATGCGTTCGTCCACCTGAGCCAGCAACTTGGGGAGTTCGGTGACGTCATATTGGCCGTCGCCGTCAGTATAAAAGATGAAGTCGCGGGTTGCCGAGGCGAAACCGGACCGCAGCGCTCCACCATAGCCCCGGTTTACATCGTGCGTGACCACACGAAGATTGGGCTGGTACTGAAGCCGGAGCGCTTCCAACACCTCTGCCGTCGCATCCTGGCTGCCATCGTTCACCACCACAACCTCGTAGTCGGCGACATGGGCGCGGAGCACTTCAAAGGTGGATGCAATCAGTTGTGGAAGTGACGGCGCATCGTTGTATGCGGGGAAGAATACCGTCAATCCCCATGGAAACCGCTGCGCGGGCCGGAGTCCCGCGTCCGGAGCAATCATTGTGTTCCCCTTCACAGCCCACCCGTTACGATCAGCGGGCTGCCCTAAACTCAAATCCTTACGACTACTTCACAATCACCCGTCGAAACAAGGATGAAGGTATTGTAAGAGGCGGACATCGGGAACGCAAGCGTTCAGCTTAAGAAATCTTACAGTTTGTGACGGCTGTGGTACGGGGTACGGCATTTGCCGCGATTCCTGCCCCACGGGGGCGTGGCAGCAGGGCAAAAACTTGCCGAAAAATTCAACAGATGCTTTAGAATCAACCCATGAAATACGTTGATGGGTTTCTCGTTCCCGTTGCCAGGAAGAATCTGGCCGCCTACGCCAAGGTGTCCAAAGTGGCAGGCAAGGTGTGGCGCGAACTGGGCGCGTTGGAATATCGCGAGTGCGTGGGGGAGGACATGAACGTTCCTGGGTTGACGGGTTTTCCCGGCACCTTGCAGGTGAAGCGCGGCGAGGTGGTGGTGTTTTCGTGGATCACCTTCAAGTCGCGAGCCCACCGCGACCGCGTGAACAAGAAGGTGATGGCAGACCCGAGGGTGAAGGCCCTGTGCAATCCCAAGAAGCCGGTGTTCGACTTCACCCGGATGGTGTATGGGGGCTTCGAGGTGTTCGTCGACGAGTAGGTTTAAGCCACCAGGTCGCGAATCACGTTGCCACCGACGTCGGTCAGGCGGAAGTCGCGGCCGGAGTGCCTATAGGTGAGCTTGGTGTGGTCAAGGCCCATCTGGTTCAGGACGGTGGCCTGCAAGTCGTGCGGATGAACGGGCTTTTCAACGGCCTGGAAGCCGAAGTCGTCGGTGGCGCCATAGGCGAATCCACCTTTGAACCCGCCGCCGGCGACGACACTGGAGAAGCCGTGATTGTTGTGGTCACGGCCGTTGTGGATGCGTGCGACGGCTGAAACCTCGACGCTCGGCGTGCGGCCGAACTCTCCGCTGATGATGACAATGGTCTCCTTCAGCAGTCCGCTCGCCTTCAGATCGTGGAGAAGCGCGCCCATGGGCCCGTCGCTTGTGCCGGCCAGCCGGGCGTGGTCCAGAATGTCGTCGTGGGAGTCCCAGGGCTGCTGGTTGCCGTAATAGACCTGCACCATGCGCACGCCCCGTTCCACCAGACGGCGGGCAATCAGGCAGCCGCGGGCGAAATCGCCCGTGCCGTAGCGTTCCCGCGTGGTTTCGAGCTCCTTGGTCAGGTCGAAGGCGTCGGTGGCTTCGGCCTGCATCCGGTAGGCAACCTCCATGGTGGCGATCCGGGCTTCCAACTGCGGATCGGCGCCTTCGTGTGCCATGTGCCCTTTGTTGATGGCGTGCATCAGATCGAGCTGGCGGCGCTGCTCGTCACCGGAAATATCGCGGTTGCGAAGGTGCTGGATCAGCTTCTCCGGCACGCTCTCGTTGTTCGGCAGGTGCACGCCCTGGTGGATGCCGGGCAGGTAGCCGTTGGACCACAACTGGGGCCCGATGACGGGCAATCCAGGGCACAGCACGACGTAGCCGGGCAGGTTCTGATTCTCCGTGCCCAGTCCATAGGTGAGCCAGGCGCCCATCGACGGGTGGCCGGCGATCTGGTGGCCCGTGTTCAAACGCAGCAGCGAAGGTTCATGGTTAGGCCGCTCGACGTGCATGGAGCGGATCACGCAGAGATCGTCGGCGTGCTCGCCGAGTTTGGAGAAGATTTCGCTGATTTCCAGCCCCGAAGCTCCGCAACGCTTGAACTCGAAGGGCGACTTGAGCAGCGTGCCCGTCTTCCGTTCCGTCTTCAGGTTGCCCGACGGCGCCAGCGTGCCGTGATACTTCGTCAGCATGGGCTTGGGATCGAAGGTGTCCACCTGCGATGGGCCGCCATTCAGAAACAGAAAAATGACGTGCTTGGCCTTGGCCGGGAAGTGGGGCTGGCGCGGCACCAGCATGCCTTCGCCGCCGGCGGTCTTGGCGGCCGGCGCGGCCATCAGGGCGTTCATCGACATGGCGCCGAAACCGGCGCCGAGGGTGCGAAGCAGTTCACGTCGATTGGTATTCATCGTTGCGGTGCCCTCTAGTTCACGAACAACAGCTCATTGGAGCCCAGCAGCGCCTGGGCGTAGCGGGGCCATGTGCCGCCGGGCGTTTGCAAATACTTCAGCCCCAATTGAATCTCGTCCCTGGCCGCCTCGCGCTGAAACAAAACGCGGTAGACGGCGCGGATGCGCCCGGCGTCGTCCGGGGCGGCGGCGGAGACGCGCGCCGACAGCGCCTTGGCGCGCGCTTGAATAAACTCGCTGTTCAGAAAGAACAACTGCTGCAGCGGCGTGGCCGTCTGGATGCGCTGCTCGGTGGTGGCCACCGGGTTCGGAAAGTCAAACAGCGCCAGCGTGCCGTCCAGCTTCCGGCGGCTGACCGATCCGTACACGGTGCGGCGGCGGCTGGAAGCATCGGCGATCTGTTCCGGCTTGCCGCCAGGGGTTTCGTCGAGATCGCCCGCGACGTACAGCAGCGTATCGCGCAGGGGCTCCGCGTCCAGGCGGCGGCGCGCCCAGTGCCACACCATGGCGTTGCCCGGGTCTTTTGTCATGTTCGGTTCCGCGGTTTGCGAACTGAGCCGGTAGGCCGCGCTCAATACGATCTCGCGATGAAGCGCCTTCAGCGACCAGCCTTGCTCCATGAGACGGGCGGCGAGATAGTCGAGCAGTTCGGGATTCGTGGGCTTCTCGCCCAGTTGTCCGAAGTTGCTCGGGCTGCCCACCAGGCCGCGTCCGAAATGCTCCAGCCAGACGCGGTTCGCCATGACGCGGGCCGTGAGCGGATTCGAGCTGCTGGCGATGGCTTCGGCCAGTTCCAGACGTCCGCTGCCCTTGGTGAACGGCGGCGGCTCGCCATCGCACAACACGGACAGGAAGCGGCGCGGCGCCTCTTCGCCCAGGTTGTCCCGGTTTCCCTTGATCTCGACGCGAATGTCCTTCGGTGTCTCCACGTCGGAGACCGTCTGATAGAACGGATACATCTCCGGGATGGCTTTCTTCAGACGCTCGGATTCGGCGCGCAACTGGTTGGCGTAGCCGAGATAGGCGGGGGCAAGCCAGCGGTCGAGCTTGGCGTCCTTGTAATAAAAAACACCGGAGTCCGCCTTGCCCACGCGCGACGGCTGAAAAAAGTCGCGCCACAGGTAGAAATCGTCGCGCGCGAGCGACTTCACCTCGATCACGCGCACGCTGGTGTCGTCGGTCTTGCCGCCCAGCGCGATCATGTTCTCGCGGTCGATCCGTTTTTTCTCCTCGAACACTCCGGCCACCTTGGCCTGAAACGCGGCATCGTCAAACGCCGCGCTCTTCCAATCCTTCAAAAACGGGTGTTCCAGTTTCGGCTGGTTCAGATAGGTCTTCAAACGCTCCAGCGTTTCGGCGTCCAGCGAGGCGCCGGCCGCCCCGCCTCTGGCGGCTTCCAAATACCGTGCCGTCCGGGTGGCGAGAATCAGAGCCAGTTGCGAGGCCTGGCCGTCGAGATACTCGTCCAGCTTCTTCTTTTGCTCATCCGAGGCCGCCTTGCGGCGGTCATACTCCTTCACGGTCGCGGCGGGCGCCAGAGGATAGGTGTCCAGCTTCGTCGAGCGGAACACGCCGAGCAGGGAGTAGTAATCCTTCGTGGGAATGGGGTCGAATTTGTGGTCGTGACACTGCGCGCAGGCCACGGTCAGTCCCAGCAATCCGCGGCTCAGAGCGTCCACGCGGTCGTCCTGCTGCTCGGGACTGAGCGAGAAAAAACCAAGCCCGCCAATGTAACGTTCCTTGTTCTGGGGGTCGAACAGGTCGCCGGCGATTTGCGCTTTCAGAAAGCGGTCATAGGGCATATCCGCGTTCATCGCCTGAATCACCCAGTCGCGGTAACGCCAGGCGTTCGGATACGGCGCGTCCTCGGTGGAGCTGTACTTTTCGTCGGCGTAGCGGGCCACGTCCAGCCAGTGCCGGCCCCAACGTTCGCCGTAACGAGGCGAGGCGAGCAAACGGTCCACCACCTTGTCATAGGCGTCCGGCGACTTGTCGGCGGTGAACGCCTTCACCTCGGCCTCGGTGGGCGGCAATCCGGTGAGGTCGAAACTGGCGCGGCGCAGGAGCGTGCGGCGGCTGGCCTCGGCGACGGGCTTCAGACCTTCGCGGTCCATCGCCGCCAGCAGGAACCGGTCGATGCCGGTCTTGGGCCAGGTTTTGTCCTTCACGGCGGGCGGGGCGGGCTTTTTCACGGGGCGGAAGCTCCACCAGGCGCGCTGCCCGGCGGTGATCCTGTAGCCGTCGGCTTTCGCCTCGGCCTTGTGCGATGGCCACGCGGCGCCATCCTTCACCCAGTGGGCCAGCAGTTCGATGTCGGCTTCCGGCATCTTGCCCGACGGCGGCATTTTCAGATTGCCGTGCGTGTGGCGGATGGCCTGAATCAGAAGGCTCTGGCCGGGATCGCCGGCTTTGATCGCCGGGCCGGATTTGCCACCTTTCAGGGCCTCTTCGCGCGAGGTCAGCGACAGTCCGCCCATCTTCGTTTGCGCATGGCAGCCCAAACAATTTTTCGCCAGCAGCGGGCGCACCTTCATCTCGAAGAATTCGTCACCCTCCCCGGCGGAGAGGATGGAGGCAAAGACAAGGAATCCCAGTACCCAGGAAAATCGGCCAAGCATAGCGCTAACTGCGGGCATTCTATCAAACGGTCCCGCGCGGGGCACGCCGGAGGTCTGGTCATGCGATGGCATAATGAATCGGTCGCGGCATCATGCATCAACACCGCCTGGAACTGCACACCGTCACAAGCCCTCGCGAGGAGCGGATGGAACGTGTGCGCTATTTCGGCTTTGCCGGCATCGTCGGCCTGCTGCTGCTGTTGAACCTGACGGGTGTCTATCGCGAAGTGGCCGGCATCGACACGGCGGCCATCCTTACGGTGCTCGCCGGCTACCGGACCTTTTATAACGCCATCGCCGGGTTGCTGGACCGCACCATCTCGGCCGACCTGGCCATCTGCATCGCCGTGATCGCCGCGCTGAGCATCGGCGAATACCTGGCCGCCGCCGAGGCCATGTTCATCATGTTGGTGGGCGAGGGGTTGGAAGGCTACGCGGCCAAGCGGACCTCGCGGGCGATTCAACAGTTCGTCGAGCAACTGCCGCGGCGGGCGCGCCTGCTGCGCGACGGCGAGGAGACCGAGGTGGACGCGGCGGCGCTGCTGCCCGGAGACCTGATCGTGGTTCGCGCCGGCGAACGGCTGGCCGCCGATGGCGTGATCGGCGAAGGCACGAGCGCGTTGAACGAGGCCAGCATCACCGGCGAATCGCTGCCCCGCGACAAAAGCGCCGGCGACGAGGTGTTCATGGGCACGCTCAACGGCGAAGGGCTGTTGAAGGTGCGCGTGACCCGCGCCGGAGAAGACACCACGCTGGCGCGCGTGATCCAGCTTGTCGAGCGCGCCCGCGAGAACAAAGCGCCGGTGGAACGCCTGGCGGACCGCTTCGCGAAATACTTCGTGCCCGCTCTGCTGCTGGTGGCGGCGGCGACCTTCTACTTCACACGCGACTGGCTGCGGACCGTCTCCGTGTTGATTGTCGGCTGCCCGTGCGCGCTGATTCTGGCCACTCCCACCGCCATGGTGGCGGCCATCGGCGGACTGGCGCGCCGCGGCATTCTGGTGCGCGGCGGCAACGTGCTGCAGGAGGCCGCCCGTCTGGACACGATTCTGTTCGACAAGACGGGCACGGTGACCGAAGGGCGGTTCGAGGTGTTGCAACTGCTGCCGCACGGCGTCAGCGAGGAGGAGTTGCTGCGGTTGGCGGCGGCGGCCGAGCGCGGCTCCGATCATGTGCTGGCGCGCGTGATTGTCGACGCGGCGCGGGACCGGGGCATCCTGCCGCCCGAACCCGATTCGGCGCGCATCGCCGCCGGACGCGGGGCTGAGTGCGTGCTCGACGGCCGCGTGATTCGCGCCGGGAATCCCGCGTTCCTGCAGGAGGCTGGCGTGATCACGCCGCCCGAAGCTCTGGAGGAGGCCGACCGCCTGGGCGCGACGGCCGTCCTGGTGGCCGCCGGGAACCGGTACGCCGGCGCCATCCTGCTGCGCGACCGTGTACGTCCGGGCGTGCATGAGGCCGTGCATGCTTTGGAAGACCTGGAGATCGGCCAGATCGTCATGCTCACCGGCGACCGCCGCCGCGCCGCCGAGGCCATCGCGCGCGAGGCCGGCATCGTCATCGTCGAAAGCGAACTGCTGCCCGAACAAAAGCTCGACCGCGTCCGGCTGTGGATGGCCCAGGGCAAGGTGGTGGGCATGGTGGGCGACGGCGTGAACGACGCGCCGGCCCTGGCCGCCGCGCACGTCGGCATCGCCGTGCAGGGCGCCAGCGACATCAGCGCCGAGGCCGCCGGCGTGGTCTATCTCGGCCACTCGCTCGACCAGTTGCCCAAGCTGATCGAAGTCAGCCGCAAGGCCGTCGCCATAGTCTGGCAAAGCATTCTCGTGTTCGCCGTGGGCGTGAACGCACTGGCGATTCTGCTGGCCTCCACGGGACGTCTGGGGCCGCTGGGTGCGGCCTTCACGCACCAGATCGGTTCGTTTCTGGTGATGTTGAATGCCCTGCGGCTGCTGGAGGTGGAAGACCGCGGCCTGGGCAGGTGGCGGCGGCGGATCGCGGCGGCGCTGGGGTCCGGCTGGCCGCGCCTGCTGGGCTTTCGCGCCAAACTGTGGATCTCGCGGCTGGAACCGGGGCTGTGGTTCCTCCATCTGCTGGAACACCGCGCACGCTATTACAAGCCGGCGGCGTTCGCCGCTGCCGTGCTGGCGCTGGCGAACGGTTTTTACATGCTGAGGCCGGACGAGGTGGGCGTCATCGAGCGCTTCGGCCGCAAGGTGCTGCCGCATCGCGAACCCGGCCTGCACTACAAGCTGCCGTGGCCCATCGAAACGTTGACGCGCGTACAGGCGCGGCGCGTGCGCGTGGTCGAGATTGGTTTCCGCTCCACGAACACTTACACCGAACAGTTCGAACCGGCAGCGTATGAATGGAACGTGCAGCACCGTTCGGGACGGTTCCAGCGGCGGCCCGAGGAATCGCTCATGCTGTCGGGCGACCAGAACATGACGGAGTTAACGGCGGTGGTGCACTACCGGCTGGCGCGCCCAGAGGATTTTCTTTTTTTGCAACTGGATGGCGAAGCGGTGGTCCGTACGGCATCGGAGAGCGTGCTGCAAGGCGTCATCTCCTCCTCGCCGCTGGACGAGGCGCTGACGGTGAGCCGCCGCGGGCTGGAGGATCGCGCCCGGCGCGAGTTGCAGCAGCGGCTGGATCGTTACCGGACCGGCGTGGAGGTGTTGCAGGTGAAACTGCTGGATGTGCATCCGTCGGTGGAGGTGGTGGACGCCTTTCGCGGCGTCTCGGGCGCCTACGAGGAGAAGAACCGCCTGATCAACGAGGCCGAGGGCTACCGCAATGAGCAGGTGGCGCTGGCTCGCGGCCGCGCGGCGGCAAGCCTGCGTACAGCGCAAGGCTATTCGGCGAGCCGGAAGGCGCGCGCGGCGGGCGACGCCAGCCGGTTCACGCAATTTGAATCGGCCTACCGCGTTTCGCCCGGCACCACCGGGACCAGGCTCTACCTGGAAACGATGGAACAGATTCTGCCCGGAAAGAAAAAAATGATTGTCGATGCCACGAAAGCGCGGCGGCACCTGATGCTGATCGACGACGGCGCTGTGCTCAGTCCGGCGGGCGCGACGCCCGCGCCGTCCGCCGCGCCCGTGCGCATTCCGCAGGAGGATGAGCCATGATTCCCGAACGCTTCCATAAATTTATTCCCGCCGGGCTGGGCCTGCTGGTTCTGTTGTTGCTGTGGCAAACCTTCTATGCCGTGCGCGAAACCGAGTTCGTGCTGGTGACCCAGTTCGGCCGCCCGGTGTACACGGCGGCCGATGCCGGCCTGCACATGAAGTGGTTCTTCCAGAGCGCCACCTTTTTCGACAGGCGCCTGCGCGTGTACAACCCAAGGCCGAGCGAGTTCCTGACCCGCGACAAGAAGAACCTGGTGATTGAAAGTTATGTGGCCTGGCGGATCGACGATCCCAAGCGTTTCGTCGAGACCGTGGGGGATCCGCTGGCGGCCGAGATGCGGCTGCACGACATCGTGTGGAGCGGCTTGAGCGCGGCGCTTGGCACGCACGATCTGGAGACGATCGTCTCGGCGAATCCGGCGCAAGTGAAGGCGGGCGGAATGCTGGACCAGCTTGCCGCGTCCACCGGACAAAGCGCGCTCGCCGGATATGGCATCCGCGTGGTGGACGTGCGCATCAAGCGGCTGAACCTGCCGGAACAGAACAAGCAGAGCGTCTACGCCCGCATGCGGGCCGAACGGGAGCGGATCGCGCGGCAGTACCGCGCCGAGGGAGAGGAACAGGCTCTGAGCATCCGCGCCGATGCCGACCGGCAGCGCGACGAGATCGTTTCGGCCGCCTACAAGGAAGCCGAAAAGACCAAGGGCGAAGGCGACGCCGAGGCGACACGCGTCTACTCACAGGCATACGCGAAGAACCCGCGCTTCTACAAACTGCTGCGCACGCTGGAGAGCTACAAGAAGATTTTCGACGATAAGACCACGGCCATCCTCGGTTCGGATAGCGAACTGATGAAGGTGCTGATGCGGGGAGAGTCGGCGCAGTGAATCCGCCGGACAGACCGCACGGGCATTCGCACGGCCCCTGGCGCGGGCTGAGCCATGGCCACTCGCACGGGTTGCCGTCGATTTCCCTGCCCCGTTTGAATTGGAACTGGCTGCGCGAGGGCGGACGGCGGCGGTGGCTCGCGGCGGCGCTGGCCGTGTGGGTGTTGAGCGGTCTCTACATCGTGAGCGCCGACCAGCAGGCCGTGGTGACGCGCTTTGGCGCGGTGGTGGAGGCGCGCGTGATGCCGGGCATTCACTATGCCCTGCCCTGGCCAGTGGACTCGGTGACGAAGCTGAAGGTCCGGCAGTACCAGCGTGCCGTGATCGGCGGCGAGGCGCCGGATGCGGTTCTGGGCCGGTTGCAGCCGCTGGCCTCGCAGTTCCTGACGGGCGACCAGAATATTCTTCATTTGCGCGTGGTGGCGCAGTACTCGGTGGCCGTCCCCGCCGACTATCTGTACCGCAGCGCCGCCGTGGCGCAGTTGACCGGCGCCGCCGTGGAAAGCGAACTGGCGCGGCGCGTGGCGCGGCGCACGGTGGATAGCGTGCTGACGACGGAGAAGGCGGCGATTCAGGAGGAGGTGCGCGCGGGCGCGCAGAAGGTGCTGAACGGCTACGCGGCGGGCGTGCAACTGGCGAGCGTGAATATCGAGAGCGCCACGCCTCCGCCCGAGGCGGCCGATGCCTTCCGCGACGTGGCCAGCGCGCGCGCCGACTCGGCCCGCATCGTGAACGAAGCGCAGGGTTACGCGAACGATGTCATTCCCAAGGCGCGCGGCGAGGCGCGGCAACTGCTGGAAGCGGCGGCGGCATACCGGTTGCGGAAAGCGAACGAGGCCGCCGGCGACGCGGCGCGCTTCTCGCAGGTGGCCGCCGAGTATGGCCGTGCGCCCGAGGTGAACGGGCGGCGTCTTTATGCCGAAGCCATGGAGGAGATTCTGCCCCGCATCCGGAAACTGATTGTCGACAGCCGCGGCAATCTGGATTTGACGATCATCCGCAACTCCGATGAGCGCAAGACCAAACCGTAAGGCGCAACTGCTCACCGGCGCGTTGATCGCCGCCATCGCCGTGTGGCTGTGGACACGGCCGCGCGGAGCCGCGCCGGAACCCGCCACCGAAGCTTCCGCGCCTACGCCGGTCCGGCGGGAGCCGTCGCCGCAGGATGCCATCTACGCCATGATCGACGCGGCGCGCGCCGGCGACGTGAAAACCTACCTGGCCTGCTTCACCGGTGCAATGCGGCCCCGCCTGGAGCAGGCGCTCGCCGAAAGCGGTGAAGCGAAGTTCGGAGATTATCTGAAACGCACCAATGCGGAGTTGAAAGGAGTGGCCATCGATGAGCCCGCGGCGGTGGGAAACGGCGAGGTGAAGGCGCGCGTGGAATACGTCTACGCGGGCCGCAACGAGGTGCAGGTGATGACGGTGCTGCGCACCGGCGCCGGATGGAAGATCGCCCGCCTTGACGAGGCCGAACGCGTGAAGACGCAGGTCCCCTACGGTACGCCTGTGCGGTAGCAGGCGTGGCTCAGCCGGCTTGCGGGCGCTTCGTGGCGACGTAAAGATCGCGTGCGCTGACAATGGCGCGGCGGGCTTCGATCGGGCCTTCCCAACCGTCCATGCGCGTCTTCTTCCCCTCGAGTTCCTTGTAGATGGTGAAGAAGTGCTCGATCTCGCGGCGCACGTGGTGGAACACCTGGTCCATGGTGTGAATCTGGTCGTAACGCGGATTCCGGTTGGGCACGGCGAGAATTTTCTGGTCGCGCTCGTCCGAGTCGGTCATGTTCAGGATGCCGACCGGGCGGACTTCAATCATGCAACCGGAAAAGCTGGGCTCCTGCACCAGGGCCAGCACGTCGAGCGGATCGTGATCCTCGGCCAGGGTACCGGGAATGAAACCGTAATCGCCAGGATAGTGCATGGGCGAATACAGCGCGCGGTCAAGCCGGAAAACGCCGAGCTTGCCATCGTACTCGTATTTGTTCGTGGAGTTCTTGGGAATCTCCACAATCATGCGGATGATCTCGGGCGAATTGGGGCCCGGATCGAGGTCATAGAGGTTCTCGGACACTTTTTCGAGAGTAGCAGAGTTGAGCCGGAGCCCGGCCATGGCGTGGCTCGCGGTTCGCGCCCAAGCGTCCCGGTATCACCCACCCCGCGTCGGCGGTCGCACATACGTTCGGCGATAAGATGGTCGCATGCGCACAATCATTTTTATACTTTTTCTCACCCTGACGGCGGGCGCCGCCGCGCAAACCATGCCCATTCCGCACGCGCCTTTCCCGCCGGCGGTGAAGAGCTATGTGGGGCTGACGGATGAGCAAACGGTCAGGATTCTTCGGCTGAACTCGGAACTCGCGCAGTTCATGACGTCGAAGCTGCGACGGCAGATTCAGGTGCTGGTCGAGATCGGACAGGAGACGCGGAAGGAGGCGCTGGACGCAACGGCGCTCGGGCTGCGTTACCTGGAGTTGGAAGTGATTCGGCGCGAACTGGCGGACGAGCGCAAGAAGACGGTGCGCGCCGTTCAGGCGCTGCTCACCGAGCCGCAGAAGGCCAAGGTCGCGGCGCTCGAACAGGCGCTGCGCGATCGGTCCACGGCGTGCGCGGCGGTTGCGTTGCAGTTGTTGGAGGAGCCGGAGGCGGCGCCTGCCTCGCGTGTGGCTCTGCCACAGTGGATCGAGACGGACCAATTCAGCCAAACCAGCGGCGTAATGCTGGGCGCGTCCGGCGCCTGCCCGCAGGTGCCGGTAGGGGTGATCCTGAGCGGGGACTTCAGCACGCAGCCGTAGGCGGCCCGGCTAGTCCAAACCGCCATTGCCGTTGTTGGCGCCGGAGGCGGCTTCGTTCTCTTCGCCGTCCTCGCCGTCGCCGGGCACGGCCGTATCGGGCAGGGATTCAATGGCCGCCGGAGACTGGATGGAAAGCGGTTCGATCAGGTTCTGCGTCAAACGGCGGGCGCCAAGGTAGGCCTTCTTGTAGTAGGAGCTGTTCAGGGAGGAGATCTTGACGGAACTGCGGCGGTTGGGGGAGTGAATGAAATTACCGTCGCCGGTATAGATGCCCACGTGCCAGCCGCGCCGCGATTTGAAGAAAACCAGGTCGCCGCGAAGCAGGTCGTCCTTCTCCGCGGGCTGGCCCACCTCGAACTGCTGGCTGGCCGAGCGGGGCAGTTCCAGGTTGCACGACCGCCGGTAGACGTGTTGTGTGAAGCCCGAGCAGTCCATGCCGGTTTCCTGCGATGTGCCGCCGCGCCGGTATTTCAGGCCGATGAGCGCGTAGGCCTCCGACAGGGCGTGATCCGGACAATCCGTGCACAGCGCCACCGAATCGGGTGCGGTCTCCTTCGTGGCGCAGGAAATGGGGGAGAGCGTGCGCTCGCCGGGGGTGAACTTCACGGGAACGGCCTGTACCCGCGAACCGCGCCGGCGGGCCGTGCGGCGCTTGGGCGCTATCCGCTTCGGCGTCACTTTCCTGGCGGTAATCTTGCGGGAGACGGATTTGCCGGTTTTGCTCTTGGCGGCTACGCGCCGGACGGAATTCACTCGTTTGGGAGCGGCTTTTCGCTTTGGAGCAATACGTTTCGCGCTGATTTTCCGGGCGGCCGGCTTGACGGATCGTTTCGCCGCGGTCTTCTTGGGTGCGGGGCTCTGAACCGCGCTTGGGGCGGCTCGGAGACCTGCCGCCAGGAGGACAAGCAGGGTCAGGATGAAGGACGTGGTCCGCATCGTGACGGTTCCGTTAGAGTACCCCGGTATGGGGCGGCTTGTCTAGTGCAAAATACCCAGAACTTTTCGCACACCGCGTAGACCGGCAGGGGAAGGATCCGCGCATGAAAGTGGATCGAAATGTATAACTTGGAGTGAACAGGGCGGGCCTCATGGTAGTCTCAAGTCGATGGATCGTCCTGGTTTGGGGGAGATCGCGGCCCTGGTGGTGGTGGGCGCGGCCGGGTTGGGCGGATTTGCCTGGCGAATGCGGCGGGTTCTGCGCATAGTGCTCACTTCCAAGAAAGATGCCGATTTCCGGCTGGCGCCGTTGGGACGCCGCGTCTGGGAGTTTGTGCGGGACGTGGCGCTACAGGGCAAGGTGATTCGCGAACGGCCCCTGCCCGGGTTGGCTCATGCCTTCGTTTTCTGGGGTTTCTGCGCCTTCGCGCTGGTGACGCTGAACCATGTCGCCCAAGGGTTCGGGCTGGAATTGATCGCCCGTCATTCACCGTTCGGCACGGTGTATTTCGGCTTGGCGGCGCTGTTCGCCGTGGCTGTGTCGGTGTCGATCACCGGCCTGGCTTTGCGCCGGTTCGTGGCGCGTCCGAAATGGCTGGGCGAGGTAAAGGCGGAAAGCGGCGTGATCGCGCTGCTCATTTTGGTCCTGATGGTCACCTACCTGCTGGAATACGATCCGTTTGGCGCGGGAACGGGCGGGCGGGCCGTCTGGTGGCTGCACACCCTGTCCTTGGCGGCGTTCCTGCCTTTAATCCCCCACACAAAGCACCTGCACCTGGCGTTAAGCCCGGCGACGGTGTTTCTGTCGCGTGGCGGCTTCAGCCGGATTCCTCCCCTGCAGGGCGACGACGATTTCGGACTGGACACGGGCAAGGACGTGACGCAACTGGCCGCGCTGCAAGCCTACACCTGCGTGGAGTGCGGACGCTGCACGGAGCACTGCCCGGCGGCGAACACGGGAAAGCTGCTGAATCCAAAGGAGATTATTCTCGGGTTGCGCGGCTATCTGAACGAACATGGTGCGGCGGCCGAGGCTCCTCTGTTGGGTGTGCATTTGCAGCAGGAGGCGGTGTTTCAGTGCACCACATGCGGGGCCTGCGAGTACCAATGCCCCGTTGGCGTGGAGCACCTGCCGGTGATCGTCGGACTGCGCCGCGGCAGCGTGAATACGGGCAAGTGGGAGGACACCCACGGAACCAGGTTGTTCTTGAACCTGGAGCGCAACAGCAACCCGTTGGGCCTGCCCGCCAGCCAGCGGGACCAGTTCATCGCCAAGGCGGGACTGCCCGTGTACGACGGTTCGCAGGAGTACCTGCTGTGGCTGGGCTGCATGGGCTCCTACGATCCCCGTGGACGCCAGATCGTGGAGTCTCTGGCGCGCGTGCTGCGGCATCTGGGGGTAAGCTTCGGCGTGTTGAAGAAGGAGCGCTGCACGGGCGATTCCGCGCGGCGCCTGGGAAACGATCTGCTGTTCGGCGACCTGGCGCAGCAGAATCTGACGGCCATGGAGCAGGCTGGCGTGAAGAAGATCCTCTCCATTTGTCCGCATTGCGTGCGAACGATGAAGGAGGACTGGCGCGAGGTAGGCGCACCGGCGTTCGCCGTGGAGCACCACAGCGAGTTTCTGGCGCGGCACGCGGCGAAACTGCCAGGCGAGCCGGGCGCCGAAAAAGTGGTGCTGCACGACCCGTGCTACCTGGGCCGGTATCAGGGCGTCTACGAGGCGCCGCGCACCGTGGCGGGCCTGGCGGGCAGCCTGGTGGAGGCGGACCTCAGCCGCGAACGTAGCTTCTGTTGTGGCGCGGGTGGCGGCCTGGTCTTCCTGGGCGAAGAAACGGGCAAGCGCATCAACGTGGAGCGGGCCGAACAGTTGGCGGCGACGGGTGCGGACGTGGTGGCGGCGGCCTGCCCGTTCTGCAACACGATGTTCCGCGACGCCCTGGCCACCGGCGGCATCGCCAACGCACCGCGGCTGGTGGATATCGCCGAGATCGCGGCTGCGCGTCTGCCGCGGTAGGCGAAGCGCCCGTTTATCTGTAGAAGGGCTGCCAGGTGATCCAGCGCGGCCCGTAATGGGGCTCGGGCCGGCCCGCTTCCAGCGCGCCGAGGTCCGGGGCGCGGCCTGTGAAATTGTCATTGACAGTGGGCAGCAAGACGCCTGCGTCCACGGCCTTCGAACCCGGCTTCAGCCGGAAATTCAGGTCCATCGCGTGATACACCAGGTAGCGTTTGGCCGGGGCGGGATCGTCGGGAACAAGATTCTCGAAAGCGTCGTAGTCGAGTTCCACGCCGTGAGCCTCCTGGCCCGTGGCCTTCTGAAATTCGGCCAGCGTGGCGAAATGCCGAGGGGCGGTTTGGCCGGGAGCGATCCAGGTGTACTGCGCCCGCTCGCCGCGATTGGGGCGGAAGCCGTTATAGTCGCTCGAATAGTCGTTGGTGGCGTTGCCCCAGGTCATGACGCCCCGGCCGGGCGTGCCGCGGCCGAGGAACAGGTTGTTGCGGAAATGCATGTTGGCGTAAGGGCCCGCGGCGGTCTGTTCGCCGATCATCGTGTTGTGATAAGCGAGGATGCCTGCCGGTTCGGCGCTGAGTTTGAACGCGCTGCCGCCCGGCACGTGGTAAAGAATATTGCGGAAGAAGTAGACCGGCCCGCCAAAGACGGGTTGTGAACTGTAGCCGTTGTGCGCCGCGTTCACGCCCCGGTTCCCGTAGACGCGAATGTTGTGCACGCCGCCGTCGGATTCGATGAAGTCATCGCCGGTCAGGTGAATGTCGTTGTTGTAGATGTCGATGGCGGAGGCCTGGCGCTCCACATCGTCCTCGGGCGGGCCATAGGTGGAGACGCAAATGCCGTCGTGGAAGTAGGCGATCGCGTTATGCGCGATCACGTGGCCTGGGCCGTAGACCTTGACGGCGAAGAAACTGCGGACATGGTGGGAAGGATAGATGCCGGCGGCCCGCGAACCGGCCTGGTTCCAGCCGATCAGGCGCATCTGATCGTCACGGCCGAGAAACAGGTTGTGGGCGATGTAGAAGTCACGCGAACCGGCATATTCGGTCCAGACGCCCACGCCAATGTCTTCAAAGCGGCAGTCGCGGATGGTGAGGTTTTGCGCGCCCATCACCTCCTTTTCGCCGGCGAAGAAGGCGACTTCGGTGTTGCGGAAGGTGAGACCTTCGAAAATGTGATGCGCGCTGGCCATCACCTCGAACAGGCGTGCGTTACCGCCGCCGTCGAAGATGGCCTCGCCGTCGCCCGCGCCTTTGATCGTGATGGGCCTTTCCGCCGTGCCTCTCAGCGAGAGGGACCATGTGCCAGTGAACGGAGCGCTGAGTGGATCGACATAGTTAAGACGCTCGGGCCGGTAGAGTCCGGCGTGAACCAGGATGGTGTCTCCCGGTTGGGCCTTGCGCATGCGGACGGCGGTCCAGTCGCCCCGGCCCTCGCCATAGTAGGCGGCCTTCAGTCCGATGTAGCTGGGTTCCTGCTTCGGGCCTTCGTGATCGGCCGGGTAGACGTGGAGGGTGCGGCCCCCGGCGAAGGGCCGGGGCTCGGCGCGCGTGGTGACGGTGACACGCTGGCTGGCCGTGCCGCTGATGCCGTCCGGATCGCGCATGGTGAACTCGCACTCATAGGCCGTAGCGGGTTCCAGGTCGAGGATACTGCCGGCGAAACCGTGAGGAACGGTATAGGTCATGGCTTCGCGGTCGCGGTGCGGGCGTTCTCCGCCGATGCGGAGCAGGGGCAGCGCCGGACGCCACGCCGGGGTTCCCGCCTTGCGGAACCGGACCTCGACGGCGGCATTGCGGTTGGCGTCGCCCGCGATGGCC
Source organism: Bryobacterales bacterium (assembly GCA_020852175.1). Taxonomy (GTDB): domain Bacteria; phylum Acidobacteriota; class Terriglobia; order Bryobacterales; family Bryobacteraceae; genus JAFLBB01. The sequence continues at coordinate 60,671 of JADZBH010000009.1, forward strand.
CATTCAAAGCCGAGGTTGTGCAGCGTCGGGTGTTCGACGTGAAAGCGGCCGGGCGTAACGGCATTCTGCGCGGCAAGCGAGACGGCGAAAAGCAGGAGCAACGTAGGAGTGCGCATGGCTGGGTGTTGACGATCTTATAGCAGCCGGGGGGGGAAATGGGGCCGGAGTTCGTACGGATTCGACGGCTTGCTAGTGGCTGGATGCAGCCCGGCGGCGACGCTGAGCAGGCAGCAACGCGGCGGCGTGCGCGGGGTCAGCGGGGTGATGGCCTGACGAAGCCATCGTGCAAGGGCTCGATCATGCGGGCGAACTCGATCAGGCGCCGCTCTGAGTGCAACGGGCCCACCACCTGCAAGGCGATTGGAAGCCCGTCGCGATTGAGCCCCATGGGCATGGTCAATGCAGGATGGCCCGTCACGTTAAAGCAAATCGGATAGTAGAAATAGTCCCAATAGTCGATCGAATGCCCGTCCAGCACAATCGCCTCATGGGTCGGATTGTGCGCAATGGCCGGCCCAGGTGTCACAGGCAGGATGAGAAGGTCGTACTTACGAAAAAATGCCTCCAGCCCGTCGGTCAGTTGTTGACGGCGGTGGAGGATGTCCTCGTATTTTTCCGGGTCCATGTCGGAAAAACGCGCCAGCACTTCGGCAAAGTGAAAACGGTGGTTATCGGCCTTCCTGAACTCGCGGGCCATGAACTGGCGAATCAGCCATGGGACCTTCTCAAACATCAGGTAGGCCGACAACATCCGGTGCATCAGTATCATTTCCTCGAAGGCCGGCGGCTGGTCACGGTGAACGGCTACGCGCCTGGATTCGAGAGTAGCGGCCAACGATGACAGACGCGCCTTGACGTCCTGCCCAACGAACATCCTGTCGTCGCGGAATGTCCACTCGTCGAAGTAGGCGACGGAATAATCTTCGAGCTTCGCTTTGGGCTCCAGCATCCGCTGCTTCCGGCCAGGCCATTTAGCCATGAGCGCGTTCCACGCCAATTCAAGGTCGCCTACGGTGCGCGCGAGCGGACCCGGCACCATCATCCGCCGGTACTTGGGGTTGCCGGGTTCGCCGGGGAATTCGGGGGCATCACTTCGGAGAGCGCCCTCCGTCGTTTTCAGACCGTACACGCCATTGAACGCCGCCGGAACCCGTATGCTGCCCCCCATGTCACCGCCCAACGCGATGGGGACCATGCCCGCCGCCACCGAGACCGCGCCCCCTCCCGTACTTCCACCGGGGGTCCGCCGCGTGTCGTAGGGATTATTGGCCGTGGGATAGATTTCGCCGAAGGTCTGTAAATCGGCAAGCATTGTCGGAACATTGGTTGCCCCCAGGATGATGGCTCCCTGCTCGAGCAAGGCATCCACAACCTGCGAATTCCGGGGGGCCTTGAACCCCTGAAACATCTCCGCATTCCGCGTGCTCGGCTTGCCCTTGATCCAAAATTCCTCCTTAATGCTCACAGGCACGCCGTGCAGCATACCGGTTGGCTCTCCACGCGTGATTTTCCTGTCGGCGGCCTTCGCGGCCTCCAGCGCCTCCGCCTCGAACAGCCAGACAAACGCGTTGGTCTGGTGGTTGGTGTTCTTGATGTAGTTGATATGCGTCTGGACAATATCCTGGGAGGCCGCCTGCCGGTTCCGGATCATCGCGGCCAACTCGCCGGCGGATGCGTGGATAAACCGCCGCTCGACAGGCAATTGGCGCACCGGCGGCTTGAAAAGACCGGTTTGCAGGACCGGAGGCTTTCCGATGGGTTTCGGTTTTTGGCTGTACAAGTAGGCCGCAAGCCCGCCCGCCACGAGCGCCACGAGGCCAACCGCGAGTCCGGTCCACTTAAGGATGCGCTTCACAAGTTTCGCCATGATGCCCTCCGGCTTGCTTCGCTTCGGTCGGTTTGCTGAGAAATCGTACACATACGGAGGGTTGGATTCAACCGGGATGTGCGAATTGTCAAGGCAAAATGGGAATGTCACCCATTCGAGCCGCCTGATCCGGCCACGCAGGCGGTACTGACCCCGTACCCCAGGGGTTTCACCGGGATCATCGCGCGGTGGAATCGTCTATAGTGGAGACAGAGGGTACATGAAGCGGAAACCAAATCGTGACGTGGCGCCGGTCGTTCCAGACCAGATGCTGGAGCAGGCGCTTGCTGCCGCGGAAACCGACAAGTGTGCCGCACAACCCGCCAAATGTGTCGTGTGCGGCAGCGATACCGCCCCCACCTCCAACGAAGGGCTCTGCTGGGTTTGCCGCCGGTTGAAGATCTCCGCCTGGCGCGATAACGATTTCCAGATGGGCGCTCAGGAGTAGAGGAACTCGAACCCGGTTCCCCCGCCGCGCTGTGTCACACGTTCATAGACGTAGGCTCCCGCGGCCACATCCTGCACCCCAAGCCCGTTTGACTTGAATACGGTGGCGCGCGGCGCACCCCGCTCGTACCCATCCCGTACCATCGCGCCCAACTCCCGCAGCCGCGGCGTCGCCCAGTCCGCATCCGACCATGCCAGCAACAGGTCGCCCGACTCCAGCCGCGCCTGCTCGATTGAGTCCACGGCGATCACCCCGGCGGCGTCAATGAGTTCTTTCGGTCCTTCCCGCCGCATCGGATTGTTCGACCCGATCAGGTTCACATGCGCTCCTTCGGCCAGCCAGCCGAACTCGAAGACAGGCTCCTTGGCATATGTCGCCGTGATCACGATGCCTGCCCCTTCCACGGCTTCCCGGGCCGAGGCCACCGCCCGCACCGGCAGCCCCAGGCGCTTGGCTTCACCCCGCGCGAAGGCCTCCCTGCCGTCCGTATGGCGGCTCCACACGCGGACATCGCTCAACTTCCGCACGCAGGCCACGGCTTCCAGTTGCGTCCTGGCCTGAAAGCCCGAGCCGATCACGCACACAATGCTGGCATCCCGCGCCGCCAGCAAATCCGTCGCCACTCCCGTCGCCGCTCCCGTACGGATCTGTCCCAGACGGTTCGCCTCGAACAGCGCCACCGGCTTTCCCGTCGCCGCCTCATACAGCAACAGCGCGAAATGCGCCCCATGTTGCGGGTGCGTGGAATATACCTTTGTTCCGAAGTAGCCGCCGTACGCTCCGGCCAGTGAGTGCAGCACGGCTCCCGTTTCCATGTGCAGCCGCCGGCGGGGCTGGTTCGCCGCCGTCCCGCGCCCCAACGCGAGCATCGCCTCGCGCACCACGCGCACGGCTTCGTCCATGGGCAAATGCTTCACGACGTCCTGTTCCCGGATAAGGATCATGTCTCTTCCATTATCCCGCGAGGCCCCGCGGCAGCCGCGCTGTAGTTTCCTGCAACCTGCACCGGCCCGCGCCGCGTCCCAGCATGCGAGGAGGATAGGGAGAATGCACATTGGGAGATGGCTCATCGCGCCAGCGTTGCTGCTGGCGCTCACGGGTTGCGGAACGGTGAAAATTCGCCAGCTTGTCCACAACCCCGGCCGCTATCAGAACCGTACCGTCCGCATCGAAGGAAACGTCACTCGGTCCACGGGCGCTCTTGTCGCCGGCGCCTACCAGGTGGACGACGGCACCGGAAAAATCACCGTCCTTTCCATGCGGCCCATTCCGCCCCGAGGCGCCAGCGTCCGTGTCAGCGGCGAGTTCAACAGCGGACTTCAGATTCTGAACCGCTCCTTCGGCAACGTCATCCGCGAAAGGGATATCGACGTCCGCCGCTAGCTCCGGGGCGCGTTCCTCACCGTAAGCGGCGTTACACTGGATGCACCCTCAGCCCGTAATGGAGGTGCTCATGGGATTCACACCGCTCCGGTTCGCGTTGACCGTAGCTCTCACTTTCCCCGTCACCGCGCTGGCCGACCTGAACACGACGGTCACGCTCAACAGCAACACATCGATCAACCTGGAGACGGGCGCCATGCCGGGCGCGCCCGCCGACCTGCTGTGGAACGGCTCCACGCTTGCGCCCCAGGGCGCGGCCACCGCCGTCCGCCGCTATGACGATTTTCCAGAGCAGTTCTACGCCACCGTGACCAGCATTGAACTGCAACTGCTTCCCGGCTACAGCAGGAACGCCTTCACGCCCGCCGTGGGCGATCTCTATGGCGTGCACACCAACGGCAGGCACTGGACCAGAATGTACGTCAAGGCAAAGTCGGCGGGCTCCATCACGCTTCGCTTCACGACGTTCGGAGTTCCGCAAACTCCGGGCGCGGGCTCTGGCGGCGCGCCCACGATCACCTCGATCCTCAACAACTCCAGCCTGATTCCCGAGGGACTGCCGAACTACGGCATCCCGCCCAGCAGCCTCTTTGTCATTCGAGGCACGGGCCTGGCCGATCCGGGCCTGCCTGTCCTTCAGGACTCCACGAACGGCCTGCCGCGCACGCTCAACGGCGCGAAGATCACGGTACGCGTCGCGGGCTTCACCGAGGACACGCCGATCTACTACACCAGCCCGTCGCAACTCGCCGGCGTGATTCCGGCCAGGACGCCCGCCGGCGACGGCACGGTGACGGTCACTTATAAAGGGGTCGCGAGCAACGCCTATCCCCTTCACGTCACGCCCGCCGCGCTTGGCTTCAATACCTACAACGGCAACACCGGCGTGGCCACCGACGCGATCACCGGGACGCTGCTGACCTATGCGGGGTCGGGCCGGCCGGGCCAGATTATTGTCCTGTGGACGACCGGCCTGGGCTCCAATCCGCTGGACAGCGACAGCACCCTCATCGCGACGCCGCACGCGGTGGAGACGCCGCTGCAAATCTATGTGGGCGGAATTCCCGCCGAAATCCTTTACAAGGGCGCGTCTCAGTATCCCGGCGTGAATCAGATCAATCTTGTGATTCCCGCCAATGCCCCGAGCGGCTGCTGGATCACGCTTGTCGCGGTGTCGGGCGGCGTACTGAGCAATAGCGCCACGCTCCCCATCGAGGCAGGCGGAGGGCAATGCGCCGATACCGTGACGGGCCTTACGGCCAGCCAGATCGCCACGGGCGGCACGCAGAGCATCCGGACCGGGTTCGTGGGCCTGATCCAAACCGACGCGCCGTCCAACAGTGGACGCACCCTCACCAACTCGGCGACGGGATCCTTCCAGCGCTACACCGGAGTCTACACGCCGTCCAACTCGCTGTCGCCGGGCGGATGCATCGTGAACGATCTGACGCCGGTCAACGCCACCGACACGACGGGTCTTCAGCCGGGAGCGATCCGGCTTTCCGGACCGTCGAACCTCGATGTGCCCCTGAACCAGCAGTTGGGAATCAAGGGCGCCTACTTCGCGCTGCTTGGCGCGGGGGCGATCCCTGCATCCGGTGGAACTTTCACGTTTGCCGCTCCGCAGGGGGCCGATGTGGGCGCCTTCAGCAGCAGCATCAGCTTCAACGGCCCGTTGCTGGCCTGGACCAATCGCAATGCCGTGGCCAGCGTGGACCGCACGCAAGGCATCACAGTCACCTGGAGCGGCGGCAACCCCGGCACCTATGTGTTCATTACCGGCACGTCGGCGACTCAGTCCGCCCTTGCCGCCGGGTTCACCTGCCTGGCCCCTGTCGAAGCAGGGACGTTCACCGTGCCCGCCTACATTCTTTCGGCACTCCCGGCCGGCAGGGGCGCCGTGGAACTGCAGAACTACGTCTACGGGCCGCTGGCCGCCTCGGGACTCGATATCGGCTATGCCTTCGGTGACATTGCAATCACGGAAAACGCCATGGTCCGGTAGGAGCCGGCAGCGGAAATGAAAAAGGGGCGGGAATCCCCGCCCCTGTTCAGTTTTGGATCGGACCGTTACCGTTTTACCGGATCGGCCCCTTCCGTGTCGATGCCCAGCTCGGCGTGGGCCGCCGCCGCCCGGTGCGCGTCGAACCGGCCTTCCCGCGCCAGCCGCGACAGCGTCGCGCAGGCGATCGCCTCGCCGTTCACTTCGAAGAACCGCCGCAGATGTTCGCGGCTCTCGCTGCGGCCAAACCCGTCCGTGCCGAGCGTCACCAGCCGTCCGGGCAGCCACGGCGCGATCTGGTCCTGCACGATCTTCATGTAATCGCTCGCGGCGACGATCGGTCCGGGCTCCCGGTCCAACACCTGGTTTAGATACGGCGTACGGGGCGTCTCGGCGGGATGTAGACGGTTCCACCGTTCCGCCGCTAGCGCGTCGCGCCGCAGTTCGTTGTAGCTGGTCACGCTCCAGACATCGGTCTCCACGCCGTACTTCTCGCGCAGAATCTCCTGCGCTCGCAGCGTTTCGTTCAGGATCGGACCGCTACCGAACAACTGGGCCTGCGCCGTACCGTTCCCGGCGCGGTATTTGTAGAGCCCCTTCAGCACGCCCTCGCGGCAGCCTTCCGGCATGGGCGGTTGCGGGTAAAATTCGTTGTAGATCGTGATGTAGTAGAAGACGCTCTCGTTCTCCTGGTACATCCGCCGGATGCCCTCCTGCACGATGATGGCGATCTCATACGCATACGCCGGATCGTAGGAGGCGCATGTGGGCACCGTGCTGGCCAGCACCAGGCTGTGGCCGTCCTGATGTTGCAGACCTTCGCCGTTCAGCGTCGTACGCCCGGCCGTGCCTCCCACCAGGAAGCCCTTGCCGCGCGCGTCGGCGAAGGCCCAAATCAGATCTCCGATGCGCTGGAACCCGAACATCGAATAGTAAATAAAGAACGGGATCATCGGCACGCCGTAGTTGGAATACGACGTTCCCGCCGCCGTGAACGACGCCATCGCCCCGGCTTCGGTGATGCCTTCCTCCAGAATCTGGCCGTCCTTGGCTTCCTTGTAGTACAGGAACATGTCGCTGTCCACGGGCTTATACAACTGCCCCTGGCTCGCGTAGATTCCGCACTCCCGGAACATCGACTCCATGCCGAAGGTGCGCGCTTCGTCCGGAATGATCGGCACGATGTAGCGTCCCAGTTCCGGATGCTTCAGCAGCTTGCGCAGCATCGCCACGACACCCGACGTCGTCATCGCGCCGCGTCCGCCCGAGCCCCCCGTGACGTCGCTGAACAGCTCCAGTTCCGGCGCCTTGATCGTGATCGGCGCAGGCGCCCGCACGGGCACCGGACCGCCCATGGCTTCCAGGCGCGCCCGGATGTACTTCATCTCCGCGCTGTCCTCGGACGGCCTGTAGAAGCTGATTTTGGACACCGTTTCGTCCGACACCGGAATGTCGAACCGCTGGCGGAAGTACTCCAGCTCCTCTTCGTTCATCTTCTTTTGCTGGTGCGTGATGTTCTTGCCTTCGCCGGCCTCGCCCAGCCCGTAGCCCTTCACGGTCTTGGCCAGGATCACCGTCGGCTGTCCCCTGTGCGCCCAGGCCCGCCGGTAGGCGTTGTACACCTTCACCGGGTCGTGACCGCCGCGCTTCAATTTGGTCAACTGCTCGTCGCTCAGATGCTCCACCAGCGGCAGCAACTCCGGATACTTGCCGAAAAATTCCTTCCGGATGTACGCTCCGCCCCGCACCTTGAAATTCTGGAACTCGCCGTCCACGCATTCGTTCATGCGCTTCATCAGCAACCCCGTCTTGTCGCGAGCCAGCAGCGAATCCCAATCGCCGCCCCACAACACCTTGAGAACGTTCCAGCCCGCGCCGCGGAACAGTCCTTCCAGTTCCTGCACGATGCTGCCGTTGCCGCGCACCGGCCCGTCCAGCCGTTGCAGGTTGCAGTTCACCACCCAGATCAGGTTGTCCAGCTTTTCCCGCGAACCCAGCGTGATGGAACCCAGCGTCTCGGGCTCGTCGCTTTCGCCGTCGCCCACGAAGGCGAACACCTTGCGGTCGGTCGCCGGAATCAGCCCTCGATTCTCCAGATACCGCATGAACCGCGCCTGGTAGATCGAGTTGATCGGACCCAACCCCATCGACACAGTGGGAAAATTCCAGAAGTCCGGCATCAGCCAGGGATGCGGATAGGACGGGAGCCCGGGCGTGTCGCGCAGTTCGTGCCGGAAGTTGATCAGGTGCTCCTCGCTCAGCCGCCCTTCCACGAAGGCGCGCGAATACACGCCGGGCGAGGCGTGCCCCTGGTAGTACACCAAGTCGCCTTTCAAACGCTGCCCGTCCGCCTGAATCGACCCGCGGAAGAAATGATTGAAGGCCACCTCGCTCAGCGTCGCCAGCGAGGAGTACGTGGACAGGTGTCCGCCGATGCCGTCATCGTACTTGTTGGCCCGCACCACCATCGCCGCCGCGTTCCACCGGATGGCGCTCTTGATGCGCCGTTCAATCACCCGGTCACCCGGATACGGCACCTCGTCCTCCACCGGAATCGTATTCACGTATGGCATCGAAGGTTTAACCGGAGAATTCATTCCGTGCAGGTACGCACGGTCCACCAGCTCCTGCAAAAGCGCCTTGGCCCTGTCGGGGCCGGCAAGGTCGATCACCTCATCCAGAGCTTCCAGCCACTCCGCCGTCTCCTGTGCGCTTGCGTCCTGGCCGGCCTGGTCCTTAATTCTGTACATAGCTTCGCGGTTGCTTCCTCTGCGCGTAATTTGACTTTCGTCTCCCCGCTGGGGGTTCCATGGGGATAGCGAGAATACGCTTACCTCAAGGTTATCGTTAACGGCTGCCGGGGCGCAAACCTGCAAGCCCTGTCTGGCACGGGACCGGAGGCCGCCTAAAACGCGTTTTCAAACGCCGAGGCGAACCGGTTCAACTCAGCCATCGTGCCCCGGAATGTTTGGATGGTAAAGAAGGCCCGCCCGGCGCTCAGCGCGATCATCCCAGGCGTGGAACGGTGCTTCTGAACCATTTCAAACGCCGAGGCCGCGGTCTTCATTTCGTACATTTGCACGGTGGGATAGGCCGGACCGTCATACTCCGCCTGCCACCAGCTCAACAACCCGTTCAGAAGCAGTTCCTGCGCCGCGCCCGAGGCGGCCATCTGCTGTTTCGTTCTCAGCTTCCACCCGCCCGGAAGCGTTGCCGGAAACTCCAGCGGCTTTTCCGCGCCGCAAGCCCCCAGCGCCGCCCCGCACGCCGCCACCAGCGCCCGGCGGCTCCACTGCTTTGTCTTCTTCCGTACCAGCTCCATCGGTCCTCTATGATAAAACGAGTTAAGGAATCCGTCCCCCTTCGCTTCATGGCCAAATACAAAATTGCCCGGAAAGCGGGCAAGAACGCCCCGCAAACCTCGAATACGCGCGGCCTCATCGGTTGCATCTCACTGCTGACCCTCGGCTTCGCGCTGTTCTTCCTGCTCTTTTATGCCATGCTGAAGGGTTCCTGACTCCGCCCCATGCGCTCCGACCAACGCCAACCCTCTCAACTGCGCCCCGTGCGCATCACCCCACATTTTCTTGCCACAGCCGAAGGTTCCGCCCTCATCGAATTCGGCCATACGCGGGTTTTGTGCGCGGCCACCATCGAGGACACGGTGCCGCCGTTTCTCCGGGGCGCGGGCAAGGGCTGGGTGACAGCCGAATATGCCATGTTGCCGCGAGCCACCTCGACGCGCACGCCGCGCGAGGTCAACAAGGGCCGTCCCACGGGCCGCACCATGGAGATTCAGCGCCTTATCGGACGCGCCCTGCGCGCCGTCGTCGATCTGGAAGCCCTGGGCGAGCGCAGTATCATTCTGGACTGCGACGTATTGCAGGCCGACGGCGGAACCCGTACCGCCGCCATCACGGGCGCATGGGTTGCCCTCGCGCTGGCCGCGCAACAACTGGCCGCCTGCAAAGCCGTCTCTCGCAACCCCGTGACCGACCATGTGGCCGCCGTCAGCGTCGGCGTCGTTTCCGGAACGCCGATGCTGGATCTCTGCTATGAAGAGGACTCCTCCGCCGAGGTCGATATGAACGTGGTACTTACCGGCGCCGGGCAGTTCGTCGAGGTGCAGGCCACGGCCGAAAAAAAGACGTTCGATGACGCGGCGCTCGCCGCCTTGCTCACGCTCTCCCGCGAAGGCATCGCCGAGTTGGTGCGGCTGCAAAAGGCCGCCCTCGCCGCATGACCCTCTACTGCGCCACGCAGAACCAGGGCAAACTTGCCGAATTCCGGCTGGCCGCCGAACGCTACGCTCCCGCCGCCGGAGCCATGGTCGAGACGGTTCCCGATCTCGCCCGGATCCCCGCGCCCGAGGAAACCGGCTCCACCTTCCACGAAAACGCCCGCCTCAAAGCGCTCTACTACGCCCGCTTCGCACCCGGCCCCGTGTTTGCCGACGACTCCGGCCTTGCCGTGGACGCGCTCGACGGCCAGCCCGGCGTCCACTCGGCCCGCTTCGCCGGCCCCTCCGCCACGGATGCCGAGAACAACGCTCTCCTGATCGAGCGCCTGCGCGGCGCGCGGGACCGCTCCGCGCGGTTCGTCTGTGTGATCGCGCTGGCGGCGGGAGGCGAAATCGCAGCTACCTTTGAAGGCTCCATCGCCGGGCGGATTCTCGATGCCCCGCGAGGCTCAGGCGGTTTTGGCTACGACCCTTACTTCTTCTACCCGCCCTTCGGCTGCACATTGGCCGAAGCCACGGCCGCGCAAAAGCTCTCCGTCAGCCACCGCGGCCAGGCGCTCATGCACCTCTTCCGTTTCGTGGCCGGCTGGACCGCGCCTTCCGTGCCGTGAACCGCCGCCACGCCATTACCCCCACCAGCGTCTTGCCATCCTCGATTTTCCCCTTTGCGATCAGTCCGTCCAGGGTTTCCACGGAAAACCACCGGCTCGTGATGTGCTCATCTGACTCCAAACGCGCCTCCCCCGCCGACAGCCCTCGCGCCGCGTACACGAACATTTTTTCCGACAGAAACCCCGGGCTTGGATAGAAGCGCGCCACCCTCACCCACTCCTTCGCCCGGTAGCCGGTCTCCTCCATCAACTCCCGCCTGGCGGCTTCCAAAGGTTTCTCCCCGTCGTCCAACCGCCCCGCTGGCAGCTCCCACAGATACTGCTTCACCGGCAGGCGGTACTGCCGCACCAGCAGGATCCGTCCTCGCCCGTCCACGGGCAGAATCACGGCCGAACCCTGGTGGTGAACCACCAGCCGCTTGATCTCATACCCTTCCGGATCCACCGCCCGGTCCAGGGTCACGCGCAGAAACTCTCCCTCGTAGCACGGCAGCGATTGCACAGACTCTCCCTTCCTGCACCTCATTTGTGCAGTGCTTCGCCCGTACGGTTACTCTCATCCTTCGTTGCCCCGTAAGGATCCGAGGAATTGCTCCACGGGAAGAGTGTTCAGCACGCCGTCCCTGTCCAGCCATCCCCGTCTCGCCATGGTCACGCCAAAGCGCATGTTCGCCAGGTGCTTCACATGATGCGCATCGGTGGAGATCACGAACCGGCACCCTTTGGATCTGGCGATGCGGATGAGCGGCGCGTGCAGGTCCAGACGCTCTGGGCTCGCGTTGATTTCCATGGCCACGCCGCGGCGCGCCGCTTCGCCCGCCACCTTCTCGAAGTCGTAGACATAGGCGTCCCGGTGCAGCAGCACACGCCCGGTGGGATGCCCCATGATCTTCACGTAAGGATTTTCGATCGCCGCCAGCAGACGCTCGGTCATCGCCGCACTTTCCATGTTCATGTGGCTGTGCACGCTGGCCACCACCAGATCCAGCCGCGCCAGCGCCTCGTCGTCGATGTCCATCCGTCCGTCCTTCCGGATGTCGCACTCCAGCCCCGACAGCACGCGCAGCGGCAAACCGCTCCGGTCCATCTCCCGCATTTTCTCCGCGAACCGGATCACGCGCGCCTCATCCAGCCCGTTGGCCATCGCCAGCGCCTTCGAGTGGTCCGTGATCGCGATGTAGGAGTAGCCCCGCTCCGCCGCCGCGGCGGCCATCTCTTCCATGCTGAAGCGTCCGTCGCTTTCCCGCGTGTGCATGTGCACATCGCCCCGCATGTCGGCCAGTTCCAGCAGTTGGGGCAGGCGCCCGTCGCGCGCCGCCTCGATCTCACCCTGGTTCTCGCGCAACTCGGGAGGAATCCAGGCCAGACCCAGCGCCGCGTAGATCTCCTCCTCCGTCCGGCCGGCCACGCGCTCGCCGTTATCCAGCTTGAACAAGCCGTATTCGTTCAGCGTGTAGCCCTGTTTCAACGCCAATTGGCGCAGCGCCACGTTGTGCGCCTTTGACCCGGTGAAGTACTGCAGCGCCGCTCCGAAACTCTCCGCCGGAACGGCCCGCACGTCCACCTGGATGTCCTCGATCCCCACCCGCGCCGACGCTTTCGTTCCGCCATGCCCCAGCACCTCACCCACGCGCGGGTGTTTCACGAACCGGTCCAGCGCGGCTTCGGCCGCGGCTCCGGTCACCAACAGGTCCACGTCGCCCGCGGTTTCCCTGCCCCGGCGCAAACTCCCCGCCGCCACCACGCGTTCCACTCCTTCCACAGCGCTTAAGTAGCCCGCCAGTTCCTCGGCGATCGCCGCCGCGAAGTGAATGTGGAACCGTCCGGAGCTCTGCCGCAGGCTCGCGATCCCCTTCAGGATCTTCTCCTCCAGCTTCGCCCCCATCCGCGGCAACTCCCGCAGCTTTTGCTCACGGCACAGCCGTTCCAGGTCGTCAAGCGTCGTCACGCGGAAATGGGCAATCAGCGCCGCGATCGTCTTCGGCCCCAGCCCAGGGATTTTCAGCATCTCCAGCGCCGTCGGCGGATAGGTCTCCATCAACTCGTCGCGCCGTGCAAAGGAGCCGCGCTCGCGGATCTCTTCCAGAATGGCCGCGATTCCCTTCCCGATGCCTGGGATCTCCGTCAGTTTTCGGGCCGGATCGGCCATCACGTCCTCGACGCGCTCGGGATAGCCCTGCAACGTGTCCGCCGCGTTCCGGTAGCTGCGGATACGGAAGCCGTCTTCCGCGGCGATTTCCATCAAATCGGCGGTCTCGGCCAGTAAGCGTGCGTAGTCCAGGTTCTCCATGACGGGTATCCTTAAATTGTAGGCACCCGGCCATGCCCACCGAACCCCGCGCCAATCCGCTCGATCAGTTCTTTCAGTTTTCCCTGCTGGGCATGATCGCCGCCGGATACGGCGCCGTGGCCACGTCCGGCTCGCTCGACATGCCCAGCCTTGTCCTGCCCGCCGCCGCCCTGCTGGTCCGGCTGGCCCTGGTCACCGGACTGTTCCATTTCTCGCTCTCCGAACGCGCCGCATCGCTGCTGGCACTCGCCTACATCGTCTTTTACCCCGTCGACTACCTGTTCCTTTCCAACGAGTTCCTCCGCTCCACGGTCCACCTGGTCTTCTTCATTGGCTCCGTCCTGCTGCTGAAGGCCTCCACGCACCGCGATTTCCGCCTGCTCGAACTCATCGCCTTCCTACAGATGCTGGCTGGCAGCGTCCTGTCGATTAACTCGCTCTATCTCCTCTTCCTCACCCTTTTCCTGCTGGCTTCGGTCGCCGCCCTCGCCGCGGGCGAGGTCCATGCCAAGCTCGCATCAAGCGCGCGCGTCACCTACGCCACGCTGCGCGGCGCGCGGCGCGGCCTGGCGCTGCTTAGCCTTTCCGCATTTGCCGCCATTCTCGGCCTCGGCGTCATGTTCTTCGTCCTGCTGCCTCGCACCGCCCATGCCGCGCTGGGCCACCTTCTGCCGGGCCGTTTCCATCTGGCGGGTTTTTCCAACGAAGTCACGCTCGGCCAGATCGGCGAGATCCGCCTTAGTTCCACCCCCGTGATGCACACGCGCCTGTACACCTCCTCGGCTGGAATCGATCTGAAGTGGCGCGGCGCCACACTCTCCCAATTCGATGGACGCCGGTGGTTCAACGACGTGGACCGGGGCGAGACCATTCCCACGCTCAAGAACCAGGCACGGCTGGCCACGCTCGAACAACAAAGCCGTCCGGGCCGCCGCATCCAGTACGAGGTTCAACTCAAGTCCGCCACCGACGATGTCCTCTTCTTTCTCGGCATCCCGGAGATGATCTTCATCGACTCGCCCCAGATCATCCGCACCTCGGCTGGCGGCTTCCGCGCGGGTAGCCTGTCGCCATCCCGCTACGAAGCCACCTCGTTCCTCGATAATCCGCTCACACCTCCGCTGACGCCGCCGGTGCTGTCGGCCGAATCCCGCCGCCTCCACCTTCAGACGCCGCCGATGGACCCGGCCGTCTCCCGCCTCGCCCACTCCCTTACGGCCTCCCGCCTCACCTCGGAGGCCAAGGCCCGCGTCATCGAAAACCATCTCCGCACACGCTACGGCTACACCACGCAACTGCTCTCCCATCCGGTCGGCGACCCGATCGCCCACTTCCTCTTCACGCGCCGAGAGGGGCATTGCGAATACTTCGCCTCCGCCATGGCCGTCATGCTCCGCGACATTGGCATTCCTTCCCGCATCGTCACCGGCTTCCAGAGCGGAACCTTCAACCCAATCTCGAACTGGTACCTGGTCCGCTCTTCCGACGCCCACGCGTGGGTCGAGGCGTGGATCGACGGCCGCGGCTGGGTCGCCTTCGACCCCACTCCCTCGGGTCCGGCTCCGGGCCTGGCCCCCTTCTGGCACTCCGCCGCTCTCTACCTCGACGCTCTGGAGCTTTTCTGGCAGGACTGGGTGATGAGCTATGACCTTGAACGCCAGTTCATTCTCGCCAACCGCGTCGGCCAGAATCTGAGCCTACCCGCCTGGACAGGCCAAGGCCCGTCCGACTATCTCCGCCAGGCCTGGCACGCCCTGGTCTCCTCCATCGACCGCCGCGCCGCCGCGCTCGCCGCCTCGGTGTGCGCCGCTGTCTTCCTGTTGTGGCTGTTCGCTCCCCGTCTCTGGACCGTGTGGCGCCGCCGCCGGACCGACCGGCTTCTCCGGAGCCGGCCCGCGCAATCCTCCGATGCCACGCTGCTATATGAACGGCTTTTGGCCGCCCTCCACCTGCGCGGCAACGAGAAACCCGGCTGGCTTACCCCGCGCGAATTCGCCCGCACCCTCGGCAACTCTCCCCATGCTCCGCTGGTTCATGAGGCCACCGAGCTTTATCACGAACTCCGCTACGGCGCCCGCAGCCAGCCGGTTCACCGTCTGCTGGACATCGTCACTACCCTCGAACGGAGCCAGCGCCCGTGAGCGCTCCCTCCCGGCGCGGCTTTGCCACGGCCCTGATCGGGCTTACCGTCAAAGCCGAAACCACCATCACCGGCTCGTTTGCCGACCGCTCCACGGCCTCCGGCCACCGGCTTCGCGACCATGCCCGCTTCCCCGCGCCGGCACGCCACCTGCGCGTCCCTGTGGTCATCGTGGGCGGCGGTTGCGCGGGGCTGTGCGCGGCCTGGCGTCTCCTGAAACGCGGCTTTCGGGATTTTGTCCTCCTGGAACTGGAGGACTCCCCCGGCGGCAACGCACGTCATGGGCGGAATGAGGTTTCGGCCTACCCTTGGGCCGCCCACTACCTGCCAGTGCCCGGCGCGCATTCCACCGAGGTTCGCGAACTTTGCCAGGAGTTCGGACTGGTGCGGGACGGCCATTGGGAGGAGCGGCACCTGTGCCACTCCCCCCAGGAACGCCTTTTCCTTCATGGCCGCTGGCAGGAGTCCCTGGAACCCGACATCGGCTCCACCAAACGCGACCACGCGCAGTTCCGCCGCTTCCAGCAGTTGATCGGAGAGGCTCGCGCATCGGGCCAGTTCACCATTCCCATGCAGCGCGGCGCTCCGGCCTCGTCCCCGCTCGACCGGCTCTCCTTCGACCAGTGGCTCCGCTCCCACGGACTCGATTCGGAGTACCTGCACTGGTACTGCGGCTACGCCACGCGCGACGACTACGGCTCGCTCGCCGCCGATACCTCGGCCTGGGCAGGCATTCACTACTTCGCCGCCCGGGAGCCCGAGGACAAAGGGCCGCTCACCTGGCCCGAGGGCAACCACTGGCTCGTCGGAAAGCTCCTGGAACGTGTCCAACCCCACGTCCGCACCGGACAGATGGTGCATCGCATCGAACGCCGCGGCTCGCGCCGCCGCGTCTACTGTGGAGACACTCAATACGATTGCGACACAGTCATTTTCGCGGCGCCCAGTTTCCTCGCGCCCTATCTCATCGAAGACGCGCCGCCCTCACCCCCCCTGGCCTACTCTCCCTGGCTCGTCGCCAACCTTACACTCGACCGTCCACCCGACGAACGCGGCTTTCCGCTGTGTTGGGACAACGTCCTGTACAACTCCGCCGCCCTTGGCTATGTCAATGCCACGCACCAGTCGCTGGCCACCCGCCAGGAACGGAACGTCTGGACATACTACTGGGCACTGGCCTCGACGCCGCCGGCCTTGGCCCGCCGCACTCTGATCGAACGTCCCTGGGCCCAATGGCGCGACCTGATCCTGAACGACCTGCAACGCGCCCACCCCAACATCCGCGCCTGTGTTTCACGCATCGACATCATGCGCCTGGGCCATGCCATGCCGCGCCCCACGCCTGGATTCCTCGAATCCAGGCCGCGCCTGGCCCTGGCCGCACAGGAGGGTTCGCTGCTGTACGCCCACTCAGACCTGAGCGGGGTATCCCTGTTTGAAGAGGCGCAATTCCGCGGTTACCGGGCGGCGGACCGGTTCCTGCGGCGCGCCGGCCGCGCCTGACCCGAGCGGGCAGGACGTTACCGGTACTTCCTGAGAACCGCCAGCACGCGCCCCTGCACCTGGACGTCAGAGGCTGGACGCATGATGGGCGACATCGCCGCGTTGGCCGGCTGCAACCGCACCATTCCTTCGGCCTCCTGGTAGAACCGCTTGAGTGTCGTCTCCATGCCGCCCACCAGCGCCACCACGATTTCGCCGTTCCTCGCCTGGTTGGCCTTTTCCACCAGCACGTAGTCGCCTTCGCAGATGTGGTCCTCGATCATCGACTCGCCCCGCACCTGCAACGCGAACGTGTTCCCCGCGCCCACGAAATCGCCGAAGTTCAGCGTCTCCGTGTTTTCGAACGTCTCCACCGGCGAACCAGCCGCGATCCGCCCGGCCAGGGGAATCTCCAGCGCGGCCGGCATCCGGCTCTCCGGACGCTCGTTGAAATACTTCTGCGACAGCTCCAGAGAACGGCTCTGGTTGAAGGTGCGAATCAGGTATCCGCGCGCCTCCAACGCCGAAATGTGCTTGTGAACGGTCGCCAGCGAAGCCAGTCCCAGCCCGCGCGCGATCTCTTCGTAGCTCGGACAATACCCGTTCTGGTTCACGAAATGAGCGATGAAGTCCAGAACTTCCTTCTGCCGTGGAGTAAGCGCCATGGTTCTCCTTTTCTTCCCGAGGGCTCGCTTATTATTTTGGCGAAGAAGGGGAAAATTTGCAAGAAAAAAGGCGAACAACAAACGAAACAAAAATTACTAAAAATGTTCTTGTCTACACGCGAGCGAACCCGTCCCCGGTCGTCCGGCTCCACTCGGATAGCATGGCGCGGTGCCGTTCCAGTTCCGGTTTCGCGCCGGGTTCGCCCGCCAGATTCACCACCTCGCCCGGGTCTTTTTCCAGGTCGAACAACTGCTCGGCCTGCGCTCCGGTCCGGAAAACGATGTATTTGTAGCGCTCGCTGCGAACCATCCGCCCATCCCTTTCCGCGTCGCGGTAGCGCAGTTCGCTCACCACGTACGGGCGCGGCTGATCCTTACGCAGGCTGAGGCCGCGCATCTCGCGAGGGCCGTCGATTCCGGCGTAGTCGCACAGCGTCGGCAGGATGTCCAGCAGCGAGACGAGCCGCCCCGAAACGCCCCGTTGCACGCCAGGACCGGCCAGTACGAACGGCACATGCACGCTTTCCTCGTAAAGCGACGCCTTCTGCACCCAGCGGTGCGCGCCCAGTCCTTCGCCGTGGTCCGATGTGAAACACACCACCGTCTTTCTGTCCAGACCGGCATCGTGCAGCGCCTGAAGAACAGTGCCGATGTGGTGGTCCACGGCTTCCACCATCCGGTAGTAATCGTGGACGTACTCGCGCACGTCGTTCCGCAGCCATTCGGCGGCGATCCCCACGGCCTGAGACATCGTATCGTAACCCGAGGTCCTGTGAAACCGCACGGCTTCGGGCTCGTCCACGCCCAGGCCCATGTTCGCGGGCGCGGGTGGAAACCGCCGCGGGTTGGCGTGGCTACGCGCCCCCTTGTGCTGCCGGATCCACTCGCAGATGTCGTGGGGGTTCATGAACGACGCCACCATTAGGAACGGCTCCTGCGGCTTCTTCCGCAGCCACTGGGAGCAGGCATGCGCCACCGGTTCGTCCATATCCTTTCCGTAGGTGCTGCCGCCCACCAGTTTTTCGAACCCCGTCATGCCGTCGAACGGCTTCGGCAGGTGCCACTTTCCGGCGTACACGGTCTTATAGCCCGAGGCGGTGAACACCTCGCCCATCGTGGGAATCCCTTCACGGATCGAGCGTCCGTTCACCTCGACTCCGGTTTCGTGCGGCATGCGCGAGGTAAAGATGCTCGACCGCGACGGCGAACACACGGGGTAGGCGCAATAGGCCTCGGTGAACGTGCGGCCGCGCGCCGCCAGCGAGTCCATGGCCGGCGTTTTCAAATAGGGGTTGCCCGCGCCCGACCAGGCATCATGCGACTGCTGGTCCGTCATGACCAGCAGCACGTTCGGCCGCTCCACCGCCGCTTCGTCGGCGCGCGAAACAGCGGGCGCAGCCTGCATCGCCGCGCCCGCCAGGATGGTTCGTCTTGTGAAGGCCCGTGTCGTGATCACGCCGCGATCATACCGCACGGGCCCTTTCCCGCTCTACGGCTGGCCCATGTCGAAGCTCACAAAGATCACCGCCGCCACGCGGGCCAGCGCCTCCAGTTTCGCCGCGTCAATGGTTCCCATCACCAGTTTCGCGCCGTCGGGTTGCGACGTCACGGCCAGCCCGGACTCCTTCAGTTGGCGCAGCACCTCCGCCGAGGCGTCCGACAACCACACCTTCACGCGCACCGTGCCGGTTTTGCCGTGCAGCGCCGCGTCCAGTTTGGCCGCCGCGCCGGTCTGCGCTTTGTCCCTTTCCACAAGGACCCGGTCCTCCGCCTGGCGGTGTTCCGGTTTCGGCGCGGAGTTCGGCGGTGTCGAAGGCGCGGGAACGCCGCCCAGGAATCCGATCGCCTGTCCAACGCTCCTGGTCAGAGGCGCGCGCGCATAGGAGGCGGCGGCCAGCTTTTCGGTGCGATCGCCGAACACGCCCTCGTGGCTCACTCCGCTGGGCATCTCCACCGGCACATCGATCCGCACCGAACGTCCGCCCTCGTTCACCACCTTCTCTTCCACGGCCACGAAGCTGGTGAACTGGGTCAGCATCCGGTAGTCCATCCCCAGCTTGGTGATCTGCGTCTTCAGGCTCTCGCTGAGCGTGCCGCGTTGCAGGCCCTGCCAGTCCTGGCTCATCAGATCGTCCACCTTGGCCCGCGCCCACAGCGTGGCCAGCACGTCGTGTTCCGGTTGTTCGCCCGGAAACGCCACATGCACTTCGCGCGACCAGGCGCGTCCGGCCAGTTTGCCGCGCACGCGCAGCGTACCGCTACCCGCCGCGTCATACCGCCCCTTGATCACCAGCGGCTTGGCGCTGAACAGGTCCGGCAGCCGTTTGGGGTAGACCTCGCTGACGTTCAGACCGCCCCAGTCCAGTTCCAGGTCGGTCAACAAGGGCGTCCTTACCCGTTCGTGGAAGCGTTTCGCCGCCGCCGAACCGTCGTCGTTCAGGGCGACATACTCCACTTCGCCCCGGCCCTCTTCGGCCATCCTGTCCAGCAGGAACCGGTTCACCGAGCTGCCGATGCCGAAGCTGAACACGCGGGCGTTGGGGTGGCGCCGCACCTCGCCGATCACCTCCATGTCGTTGCCCACATAGCCGTCGGTCAGGAAGCACACCACGCGAAGATGCTCCTGGCTATCGGAAGGCTCCAGCGCCGCCCGGATCGCCTTCATCATCTCGGTGCCGCCTCCGCCCGAGCGCGACAACAGGAACCGTTGCGCGGCCTGCACGTTGGCCGGCGTCGCCCGCACCGGCTGCGGAAACAGAATGTGCGTGTCACCGGCGAAGGTGATCAGGTTGAACGTGTCCCGTTCGTGCAGACCGTCCATGGCCAGCTTGATCACCTCTTTCGCCTTCTCGATGGGGAAGCCGGACATCGAGCCCGAGGTGTCGATGACGAAGACGATCTCCTTCGGCGTGATCTCGCTTTCGGCGGGCCGATCGGGCGGTTGCAGCAGGAATGTGAAGAACCCGCCGCGGGAGTCCCGGTGCGTCAGCATCGCATCGGCCACCTTGCGCCCGGCCACGTCCCAGCTCATGCGGAAGTCCTTGTTCGGAATCTCGTTGGCGCCGCGCAGACGCAGCTCCGCGCGCCGCGCATCCTTCCTCACGATGTCCACCTCGTGCGAGGTGGAATTCACGGACTCGATCGCCACTCCGGCGTCCAGTTTCACGGCCAGCGCGATGTCATGACCGGCGCGTGTCCCCTTGGCAGCCACGGGCGGCGTGATTTTCGAGGCGTCCGGCACCTGATTGGTGTCCGGCGACCAGCCGCCGCCCGACTGCCCCGTGGCGCTGCCCGGTATGTAGCGCGGCCCCACCACCATGGGAAAGGCGAACGAGTAGCTGCCGTCCTCGTAGGACAGCGATTCGACGTAGCTGATCTCGATTTTCACCTTCGCGCCCGGCGGAATATTGGCCACCGACTGCGTGAAAATGTTGGGCCGTTCCTGGTCCAGCAGGCTGGCCAACTGGCCGCGGTTCCGGGCGTCTTCATAGATCTTCCGCGCCTCGTCCTTCGGCTTGATCCGCCCTTTCACCACACGCTCGCCGATCCGCATCGTCATATTGTCCACGGCCGCCCGTTGTGACAACGGAAACGTGTAGACGGCCTCGATCGCGGTCGAATGCGGGTTGGTGAACTCCTGGGTGACGTTCACCCGCGCCAGCGGCCCGCTCACCTCGACCTTCACATCGGTGTGCTCCAGCGGGCACTGCCCCATGGCCTTGCCGTCGCGGTCAACCGCGTTCAACGCGCCTGCATTGGACTCGCCGGCAGGGGCTTCCGTCTTCGCCGCCGTGGTGCTTGTCCTAGTCCCAAGAGCCACGCCGAACAGGGCCAGCATCGCCAGGGAGAGTGCTTTTTCGATTGCCATATTCTTCCTCCTCGTTCACCCGGGCCATCTGCCCGTCGCAGGAGGAATGCCGCCACAGGGCGGGGCCTTTCACGAATTCCAGGAATAATTTCGCGCTTCGCGAAACCAGCGCGTTCAGCGCGGCTTGAACTCGAGCCGCAGACGCACCTCGCGGCCCGCCGGCATGGAGGACTTCGCCGCGTCCTGCGCGGCTTCCCGGGCGGCCTCCCTCGCCGCCGCGGCCGGCGCGGGAGCGGCCGGGGCCGCCCCACCCACAACGCCGCCGCCCGTCTGGGACTGCGCCTGGGACCGTGACCGGAACAGATTCCCCGTGACCGGCGCCACGGCGATGGCCACCTCCACCGGCTCATCCCCCGGAGCCATCCCAGCCGCCTCCGGCAGATAGTAGGTGCGGCCCGGCTGCACGGAGATCGACTGCGCCACCGCGCGGCCCACCACCATCGTCAGGCGCCCGGCCTCGGGAGGCCGCACGCGAAACCGCACGCGATCCCCCTTCTTCAAGGCGCCCAACTCGACCGCTTCGAACCGCCCCGCCACCTCGCGTTCCACCTGGAGTTCCAACGCCGCGCCCGCCGCCGCGTCCAACTGCGCTTCCGCCTTGTCCGGCTCGTCGCGCACGGTCTTCTTCTCCGCCGGTGCGGAAGCCAGCGCGGATAACTCCGTCTTCGGAGCCTCGGCCATCTGCCGCACGTCAGCCGGCGGCGGCGCGCGCAGCTCTTCCTGCGTGGCTTTCGCCGGAGGTTGTGCGACGGGCTTCGGCTGAACTGGCGCCGCCGTTGGTTTCGCCACTGGCGGGGCTGCCGGGGCGGGCGCCTCAGCCTGGGTCTTCATTTGATGCACCGCCGCCATCTCCACAGGCTTCTTCTCTTCGTGGCGCCCTACGACGAAAATCAACGCCAGTCCCGCGGCCAAGGCCGGAGCCAGCCACCACATCCAGCGCAGATTCCTGTTTTTTTCCGGCGTTGGCAAGGGAGTTGGCGGAGCCGCCGGAGCCTCCCTGCTCATTGCCATCGCCGGACGCGGCAAGGCGGGCGCCATCCGCGCCGCCGCGAGCAGTTCCTCGTCCATCACTTCCACGGGAGCCAGCCGCGCCCGCAAACGGGACCGGAACACAGGATCGGCCAGCGCGTCGCGCAGGGCTTCTTCATCGGCCAGAGCGTCGAACAACTGCTGGTCCTCCAGGGCGGCCCGCATCAGTTCGCCACGCTCGGAGCCGGTGAGCGTTCCCGCCGCGAACCCGCCCAGCAGGCGTTCCAACTCGCGCGCGTTCATCTGGCCGCCTCCCTTCTCACCCATTCTCCGCCCATCAGTTCCAGCAGCCTTTGCCGGCACCGGTGGTCCCAGGTGTAGACCGTGTTGATCGACCCGGCGCCCATCTCCCGCCGGATCTCCTCGAAGCTCTTGTCCTCCAGCTTCAGCCGGAACAGCTCACGGCACCGGCCGTCCAGCTTCCCGACGGCCGCCTCCAGCCGCGCCTGCAACTCCTTCCTCTCCAAAGCCACGGCCTGGCTCACGGCGCCATCGGCCAGCGGCAACTCTTCGACCTGCTCCGTGTTCCACTCGCCCCTTCGCGCCGCTTTCCGCCGGAACTCGGCCAGTTTGAATCGCAGCACCTGAAACGCCAGCGGCAGCAGATCCTCGGCCCGGTCCTTGTCGCCATACCTGGTCTCCAGCACAAGCAGGGTCTCCTGGGCCATATCCTCGGCCCACTCCCTCCCTAAGTGGGATGACGCGTAGGCCACCATCCTTTCACGCAACGTGGCCAGAATCTGTTCCCGTGTGCCGGTCAAGCCCTCACCGCCCGGCCGCCGCGGCCCGCCCCAGTCCGGTTCCCGGCAGTCACCGCAAGCGGCATGGGCAAAGTATACTGCACGCATGCGTTCGCGCCGCACCTTCCTCGCATCGCTCCCCCTCATGGCCGCCGCCCCGCTTCCGGGCGCTGGCGGCGACTTCAACGGCCGCTGGAACATCACCGTCGAAAAGGAGCCTCGCGGCCGCGTCTGGTGGCTCGAAGTCGAAGCCGCCGGCACCCAGGCCATGCGGGGAAAATTCGTCGGCGCGCCGGGTGGCCAGATGGACGTGATCCCCGTGCTGCGCATCGAAGGCGACGAGCTCGTCTGGATCTTCGAACGCGCGGGCAAGAAGCTGTCCTACCGCGCCCGCCTCTCGACGGCCGGGACTCTCGAAGGCACGTTCCAGACCGAGGGCTCGCCCACCGTGCTCCGCTTTACGGGCCGCCGCTCGCCCATCCTTCGCGACCATGACGACGGCTCCTGGGTTCCCGGCAAACCCGTCGAACTGTTCAACGGACGCGACCTCACGGGCTGGGCGCCGCGCTTCCCCGGACGTCCCATGGAATGGTTCGTCGAAAACGGCAGTCTGAAGAACAAGCCCCGCGCCTCCGACATCGCCACCAACGCCAGGTTCGGCAACTTCAAACTTCACATCGAATTCAAGGTGGCCCAGGACTCCAACTCCGGCATCGGCCTCCGCGCCCGCTATGAGGTCCAGATCTACGGCGACCACGGCCATCCGCCCTCCCTGCATGGCAACGGCGCACTCTATTCCCGCATTCCGCCCAAGGTCAATGCCACGCTCGCGCCCGAGCAGTGGCAAACCTACGTGATCACCCTCATCGGCCGCGAACTCACCGTCGTGCTGAACGGCAAGACGCTGCACGATCACGTCGAAATCGAAGGTCTCACCGCCATGGCCACCGACGCCGATGAATCCGCGCCGGGCCCGCTGGCGCTCCAGGGCGACCACGGCCCGGTTGAGTTCCGCAAGATCACGCTGACGCCGCTGGTGAAGAAGCGGTAGCCGCCGGTGCTCCGCGGCAGTACGGCATAATAGCCAATGGCCCACACGATTTCCCCGTCTCAGCCGGAGGAACTCGCCCAGGCACTCGCCTCGGCCCGCGCCTCCGGCCTTTCCATCGCTCTCACCGGCGCAGGCTCGAAGTCCGGTTATGGAGGTCCGGCCGCGCCCGCCGGGACCATCCTCTCCACAGCGGGGCTCAACCGCATTCTCCAGTACGAACCGCACGATCTCACCATCTCCGTCGAGGCCGGACTCCCCTGGGCCGCACTCGAACGCACGCTCGCCGCCAACAACCAATCCATTCCTTTCGATCCGCCTTTCTCCCGCTCGGCCACGGTCGGCGGCGCGGTCGCGGCCGGACTCTCTGGCGCCCGCCGTCTCAAGACCGGTTCGATTCGCGATCTCGTCATCGGCATGACCTTCGCCACGCTGGAAGGCAAGCTGGTCCAGACCGGCGGCATGGTTGTCAAAAACGTCGCCGGGCTCGACATGGCCAAGCTCATGACCGGCTCCTGGGGCACCCTGGCGGCCATCGTCAGCGTGAACTTCAAACTCATCCCCTCGCCTCCGCTCACACGCACGTTCCTGCTGCCGGCCTCGCGTCTGGACGGCGCGCAGCGCGGCCTACTTCAACCCATCGCCTACGACCTTCGCAAGCTGCCCCGCCAGCCCGCCCAGTTGCTGATCCAGTGCGCGGGAACCGAAGCCGTCATTGCCCGTTGCACGCGCGAACTGCCGGGTGCCGAATCGCTGGAAGGTGCGGCTGAAACAGCCCTCTGGGACGAGGTGCGCGAGTTTGGCCCCCGATTTCTGGCCGCCCATCCGGAGGGCGTCATCGTGCGCGCACCCTGCATCCTCTCGCAAACGGCGCCGCTCGTCGAGACGCTTCCCTTTTCGGGTATCGCCCGCGCCGGCAACGGCATTGTTCATGCTGCCTTCCCATCGCCCGGCGAAGCGCTGGACTGGATGAGCCTGTGCCGGGCGCGTGAGGTCGCGCCGGTCGTCGAAGCCGCCCCCCCATCGTTTCCCCTGGAGCAACGCTGGCCCAACCCGGGCGCCGATTTCGCACTCATGGAGCAACTGAAGTCGATGTTCGACCCCACGCACATACTGAACAAGGGGCGCCTTTATGGACGCATTTGACATACTTCGCGACAAGCCCCAACAGGCCGATCTCGACAAGTGCGTCCATTGCGGACTCTGCCTGAACTCCTGCCCCACCTACCGCGAACTGGGCATCGAGATGGACTCTCCGCGCGGCCGCATCTACCAGATGAATCTGGTCGCCGCGGGCGCTCCCATCACCGCCGGCTACAGGGAGCATCTGGATCTCTGCCTCGCCTGCCGGGGGTGTGAATCCGCCTGCCCGTCCGGCGTTCAGTACGGCCGCCTGATCGAGGACGCACGCGCACAAATCGAAGCCACACGTCCGCGTTCGCTGCCGGTGCGCTGGCTCCGCCGTTTTGTGTTCGGCACGCTGCTTCCCTCCCGCACGCTGCTCCGGCTGGCGGCGTTGCAGCTTGCCATCTACCAGCGCAGCGGCCTTCAGTCGCTGGTGCGGACGCTCGGCCTGCTGCGCCCGCTCGGCCTGGAGAAGCTCGACGAACTTTCGCCCAGCGCGGAGTTCCCAACCTTTTTCTCGCAATACGGCAAGGTCTTCCCGGCGCATGGCGAACGCCGCTACAAGGTCGCCCTGCTGGGCGGCTGCATCGCCAATGTCAGCTTCGCCCGGTTGAACGAGGCCACTGTGCGTGTGCTGCAAGCCAACGGCTGCGAGGTTCATGTTCCCAGCGGGCAAACCTGTTGCGGCGCGCTCGCCCTGCACGCCGGGGTGCGCGGCACGGCCCGCCGCCTGGCCGCCCAAAACGTCCAGGCGCTGTCGGGCGCCGGCTTTGACGCCCTCATCACGAACGCCGCCGGGTGCGGTTCCACGCTCAAGGAGTACGATCACCTGCTGGGCACGGCGGAGGCGCGGCGTTTCTCTTCGCTGGTGAAAGACATCAACGAGTTCCTCGCTTCCATCGAACTGGCTCCGCCCCCCACGCCGGTTCCTCTCCGCGTCACCTACCAGGACTCCTGCCACCTCTGCCACGGCCAGAAGATTCGTTCGGCCCCCCGCAAACTGCTGAACGCCATTCCCGGGCTGACCTTCGTCGAAATGCCCGGTTCGGAGCTGTGCTGCGGCTCGGCGGGGATCTACAACATCGTGCAGAACGAGATGTCGATGAAACTCCTCGACAAAAAGATGGCCGCCATCGCCACCACCCAGGCCGCCGCCATCGCCACGGCCAACCCAGGGTGTATGATTCAACTCACTGCTGGCGCCAGGCTCAACAACACCGGGCAGACTGTCCACCACGTCGTCGAACTGCTCGACCGCGCCTACTCCACAGTCCGGAACTCTGAATGACATTCCCCTTTCCCCGCCTGCTCCTTGTCCTTGCCACGCTGGTTGCGCTTGCGCCCGCGACCCTCGCCGCCCAGCCCGGCGAGTTGAAGGACTCCTCCGGCAACGTCATCATCAAGTACGCCGTCGAGGCGCCCGCGGTCATCACCTCGGCCTCGGACCCGGCGCGCCAGTTCGGCCTCTTCCTCTGCTTCCCCGAGCATGACCGGCCGGTGGACGACGAAATTCTCCCAGTGCGCGAAGCGCTCCGGCGCGCGGGCCTGCTCGACCGCTACGTCATCCTCGCCGGCGGCCCCCAGCAGCGCAAGTTCGGCCCCCAGGATCACGAGCCCATTCAGAAGCTGCTCGCCTGGGCGTTGAAAACCTATCCAATCAACCCGCGCCGCGTGTATATGTACGGCAAGGGCGAAGGCGGCAAGATCTCGGGCGAGTTTTCGATGCTGCACCCGGATCTGATCGCGGGTTCCATCAGCTATAGCTGGGGCTGGTGGCGCATGACGCCCGAACTCACCGAATCCCTCGACGCCGCCCGCAGCAAGCCCGAGGTGTACATGGTGCTCGGACTGCGCGATCTTTCCTACCACCTCACCAACGTTCGCGATGCCTACTCGCGCACCTACGCCAAGGGCTACCACGTCATCTACCGCGAGTTCGCCGATCTCGGCGCCCGTACCTACCATCAGCCCTCCAACGACGACGCGATCGCCTGGGCCACCCGCCTCCGCCACAAGACCATACCCCTTTCACGCCAGGAAAGCGCCCTGCTGGCTCAAACCGCCGCCGCGCCGAGGATCGTGAATGGCCGCTTCCCCGCGCTCTCCCTGGTTGGCGGAGCACCGGCCGGGGTTCTCCTGCGCAAATTTCTCTCGTCTCCCGATGCTGCTTTCCGCGCAGCCGCCGCCCGCACGGCCTACGACGCCATCTTCGATGAAGAGACGATGGCGGCGCTGGGCCGCGCCTCGGTGGACGCCGATGCCACGGTTCGCCGGGAGGCTCTCCGGTCGCTTGCTCTTCAGGCCAACTGGCGCTCCGCCGCCGCGCAACAGGCTCTCGTCGATCTCGCGCTGGTTCCCTCGCGCGCCATCGACCCCGGCGACCGCGTCACCGCCGCCGATGGCATCATTTTCGCCCTGCGTCTTCAGATCAACGGCCACCGCCAGGATCCGTCGCTGTTCGCCGCGCTCGTCAAGCTTCTGTCCAGCGAGGACGAGCGGCTCCGCACCATGGCCGGCAACTTTCTGGCTCCCATCCGCGACCCGGATTTCCGCGGCGACCTGGGACGCCCCGAGAACAAGACGCCGGAAGGCGGTTGGGACCTGTGGCTGCAAACCACCACGGCGCGCGCTCTGGATTACTTTGCCGGGTATGCCGCGTGTCCCGGCGCCGCCGAGGCCCGCATCCGGAAGTACTGCGACGGCGGCGCTTTCCTGACAGGCCGCGACCCCGCCACCGGGGCCGTCACGGCCCAGAAGCCCGCCGAGGGCTTCCGCCTGACCCTCGAAGCCGCCGAGGCCGGTTACGTTCCCGCGCAGGCCATGCTCGGCATGTTGTACGCCATCGCCAAGGGCACGGAGCAGAATCTTCCGCAGGCCCGCGTCTGGTGGCAGAAGGCCGCCGACGCAGGGCACGCGCTGGCCGCGCGGAATCTTTCCTCCCTCTATCGCGGCGCCGCGGGCGTCGCCTCCGACGCCAAGCTCACGCAGAAGTACCTGGATCAGTACACCGGTTCGCTTTCCGGAGGGAAATAGATCCTTCCGCGCGTGCCTCGGTTTCGCGACGAGCGAAGATGCCGCTTCGCCATCGAATGACGGTTATTCGTCCTCGTCCTTCGTGCGCCTTTTCAACTCCCGTTTGGTTACGTCCGGCAGGCCGATGTTGGGGATTCCGAACTTCCCGCCCAGTTCCTGAATCTGCTCCGGCCGGATGTCGCCCATGATGTTCACCACAGTCAATTCCTTCGGCTCGGCAGCGATCACCACCAGCCCCTGGATCACATCGCCATTCGTCTTCATATAGACGCCCGTGTTCTCCCCGCCAGGCTTGCCGCTCCGGGTATCCACGATCTTGTTCCAGCCGCCTCCGTTGTACTGAGAACGAAACTTCTCCACGTCGCCGAGCGAATACTCGCCCGCTGAGTTGAACCGGAAGACCCGCACATAAATGCCGCGCAGATTCTTCAGCAGGTCCTTCACCGCCGCCTCGTCGCCCCCCTCCTTGCCGGCCATGAACCGCCCCGCCATGCGCAGCATGTTTTCATCGAGGTTCACCTCGACGGTCTCCGCCGCCTTCGGCGCCAGCTTCGACCAGTCGAAATCGAAGCCCTTCGGCTGCGCCCAGGCCCACGGCGCGCACAGCGCCACCGTCATCGCGAATGCCAAGGTTCGTGTCATTGCTCGCCTCTCCTCTCATTCACTCCCGCTACCCTGTGCTGCGCCAGCGTCAGCTTTTCGCCCGCGATCCGCAA
The DNA here is from genome assembly GCA_020852175.1 of Bryobacterales bacterium. Taxonomy (GTDB): domain Bacteria; phylum Acidobacteriota; class Terriglobia; order Bryobacterales; family Bryobacteraceae; genus JAFLBB01. The sequence continues at coordinate 89,358 of JADZBH010000009.1, forward strand.
GGCCAGCAGCAACTGCCGCTTCGCCTCCTGGCCCTGCCGGTATTGCTGGTAGCGCACGCCGCCGAAGGAGGCCAGCGCCAGCCCCGCCGCCAGCGCCAGGGCCAGCCACGGCCGCCGGGGCGGCATCGTCGCGGGCTTCCCCCGTTCCGCCGCCGCCGTCTCCGGCAAACGTGCCATCACGCGCCCGGCGAATCCCTCGGGTGCGCGCTTTCGCCGTAGCGCCTCGCTCAGTTTGCGTTCGATTTCCTCGTTCATACCGCTTCTCGCTGAGTGAATTCCTGGCTTCCCAGACCGGCCCGCTCACAGGCCCTCCGCAACATGCCCAAAGCCCTGTGCAGGGTGCTCTTCACCGTGGCCACCGGCATCTCCAAAAGTACGGCGATCTCGCCCGGGTCCAGGTCTTCCTGATACCGCAGGACCACGATCGCCCGGTGCTTCGCCGGCAGACGCTCCAGCAGCCGCCTCAGGCGAGCCGACAGCAGGACATCCTCCACTTCCGGCTCGATGCGTGGCTCCGGCAGATCCTCGATCCCTTGCGGCGCTCGGAACCTCCTGCGCCTTACCTCGTCAATACCGCGCCGGCTCGCCACCATGCGCAACCATCGCGCCAGGTGCACCGGACTTTCCATCGAGTTCAGGTTTTTGTGCAGCTCCAGGAAGACGTCCTGGGCGATCTCCTCGGCCACGGCCTCCTCGCCCAACATGTGGACAAGGAGGGAATACACCATGTTCTGGTGGAACTCCACCAGGAGCGCGAACGCGCCGCGGCCGCCCCGTTGGGCATCCCTCAGCGTGTCTGCGATCTGGGCCGGCTCCTCGCGCATCCCGTACTCATTTTCTGTTACGGGCGGGAGGAGGGTTGAGTTGGCAGGAAAATTCTAAAGAAGCGGGCTGCTCTACACCCCAAATTTCCGGAATTTAGCGTAGCAGCTATGGCAGCGCAACGCCTTCCAGCCAAAGACCCCCACAATTTCGTCAACCGGCGACGGCGACGCCGAATAGCGAATCTTCGGCGACTTGCACGACGGACATTTTATACCCGCCCTCACCTTGGACGGCAACGGTGGCAAATGCCTCCGCTCGTGCAGGCTGTCGGAGGCCGGCATTTCTGTCGTTTGTGTGTTTCCACCACCAAGGTGGTGCGCAGCGTGGGCAGCTGAACTCATGTCTACAGAACCCTCTTGCGCACACTATCGGCTGCCTAAGGGGGGGAGTTTAGCCCCTCCCCCCTCTTATGGCTAGAACTTCACACGCACACCGGCCCATGCCGCGCGCGGCGCTCCCGGCGATTGAAACACGGACTGCTGCACGGGATACTCCCCGTCCACGGCTGGAAAGGGACGCGCGACAAAGCGCCCTTGCGCGTCGAAGCCAGCCGGACCCAGTTGCGCCGCGGTGATGTACTTCCGGTCGAATAAATTATTCACATGTACGAAGAACTGCACGCGCCTGGTTACATCCAGCCGGACGCCCAGATTCACCACGGCATATCCCGGCGAAACGCCTGAGCCAAGGTAATACCGGCCGTCCGGCCGGTGCAGGTTGTTTTCATTCCCTCTGGCATAGGACGAGCCAAGGCCCACGACATCGGCCAGCAACGAGAGACGCGACGTTGCCGCCACCTGCGCATAGGCCTTCACCATGTGCCGGGGCGTCAGCGGAATCCGGTTGCCCGGCTCGATGGCAATGGCCGCCTCCTGCCCCGGCACACCCTCCAGGTTTTCCTCGTTCGTGCTGTTTCCCGTGCCGTTCACCTCTTCGCTCGACTGGAACGTCGCATCGAGAAACGTATACCCGCCGCCGAGAACCAGACGTTTCAGCGCCACCGAGGCGTCCAACTCCATGCCTTGCCGCCGCGTCCTGCCGAAGTTCTTGAAGTATCCGTATCCGGTTTGCTCGGAAGCGACGAACAGAATATCGTCCCGGTTCGCCGCCCGGAACCAGCCCGCGCTCCACCGCAGCGCGCCTTCGGTCTTCCCTCGCAGCCCCATTTCCAAGGTGCGCGTGACAACCTGCCGGAGCGGCGGATCGCCGGCCATCGAATTCGGCAGCTTGCACGGCGACTCCGGATCCGCACAGCCCAGTTCAATCGCCGATGGCGCACGGCTGGCCTCGCTGTAGGAGCCATAGGCGCTCACGCCCGCGCCCAGATTCACTACGGCGCCCGCCGCCGGATTGAACCGTTGGAAGACGTGACGTCCTGTCAGCGAGCCCGTGCCCGCCGCCGGCCGCAACACGTCGCGGTTGTCGATGGCCGTGCGGTTATAACGGCCTGAAAAGGTAAGCGCGGCGCGACCTGCCGTCACCGTATCGGTGGCATAGACACTGCCGCTCCAGGCCCTGCTGGACAACTCCGCCCGGACATCGAAGGGTTCGCCATCCTCCTCGCCGCCGGTGACGCCGTCGCCAAAGGCCGCCAAACCCGTCACGCTCCGGTCCGGGTTCAGATACCCCAGCTCGGTCGATTGCGAAAAGCCTGCGCGGCTGCCGTCATACGCCGCGCCCAGCAACAACTGGTTTCTGAATCCGGCTCCCGCCGCGGTCCAGCCCGCCTGCCCGGCGAAGCCGTAGTTTCGCTGATGGGTCGATGACCGGTTCAGCAACCCGTTGCACTTCTCCGATGGCTCATCGTTCAAAAGCACGTTGGCGATGCACCGCCAGTAGGGAAACGGCGTGTTCGCGCTGGATTCGCCCGACACCGGAAAGCCTGTAAAGCCCGCCTCGGCCAGCGCCGCCCGCTCGCCCCCGTTCGGCTGGTACAACGACTGGTCGAGCGACTCCTCGTTGATGTCTCCGTTCAGCGTCCGCGTCCGGATATAGCGGTAGTACGCCAGTCCCGACACCGTCACACGCGAGGTCACCGCCCGCCGCAAGTTCAACGCCAGGAACGGCGAGCGGTTCGCGGTCTGATCCGGTTTCGTGTAGACGCTCGCGCGGCCCCGCTCCAGGAACCGGAACTCCTGCAAACCGTTCCCGATCAACCCGTTGTTTGCATAGCCCAACGTCAGGCTCGCGGATCCGCGCTCCTTTTGCCAGCCCAACTTGCCCAGGAACTGGCGCACCGCCGACGGCGAACTCTCGCGCCAGCCGTCTTCAAACAGCAATGCCCCGGCGCCGTACCAGTGAAACCCGTTCCGCGCCGAGCCGCCCTGTTCCAACTCCGTCATCTTCCGCCCGAAGCTGCCGCCGCTCAGACGCAGCGAACCTCCGGGAGCGTCCACCCCGTCTTTGGTCCGTAACGACAGCGCCCCGCCCAGCGTATTCAAGCCGAACAGAGGATTGGAACCCGGCATCAGCGCCGCCTCTTCAATCGCCACCCTGGGAATCAGGTCCCAACTCACCACCTCGCCAAATGGCTGGTTCATCCTAACGCCGTCCAGGTACACGGAGACCCCCTGTGGCGTGCCCAGCAGCGGCGAGGCCGTGTAGCCCCGGTAGTTCACGTCCGGCTGCACGGGGTTTCCTTGCATCTCGTTCAGATACACACCGTTCATCCGCCGGTTCAGGTAGTCGCCCAGCGCCAGTGCCCCGCTGGACTCCATGTCGTGCCCCGCCGCTGTCCGCACCGGGTAGGGAAGTTCCTCCGGCGTCAACTCCAGCCCCTGCAACGGCGTGGCGCCCACCACGTCCAGCACGAAGACCGGCGGCCCTACGGCCAGGCGCACCGTCTTTTCGGCCATCCCATCCCCCGGCAACTCTTCCACGGCCGTGTACGGTGCAAAGCCCGTCCCCGTCACCTGCACGCGGTACCGCCCGGCCAGGGTTTCCGTCTCGAACCGGCCGCGGGCATCGCTCCGGCCCTCATACACATGCCCCGTCGCCAGATTCCGGAGCGTCACCTTCGCCTCGACGCCCGCGCCTGAGCCATCCAGCACTTCCAGCCTGACACCGGCGAGCAGCGCCCCGGCCGCGGACAGGACCAGCGCCGCAGCCCACAGACCGCTCACGGTGCCGGACGGGAGCCCCCGAAACAAATTCCTCATGACATGTACATGCGCCATCGATTACGATATTCCTTCCGGGCGCATTTTGTTCAGGCTTTCCGAGAGCCACCTGCCATTCGCCCGGATTCCAGTCTCTTCCATGTCGTCTGACGCCTGGCAACTCGTCTCCAGTCTGCTCAACCGCACCTCTTCAGGCGCGCCAGGCCTCACCATTGAAGACGAGGTCACCCTTCTGTACCGTGAGCTTCACGCATCGCTGCTTCGTTATCTGGCCTCTCTGGGACTTCCGGCGGCCGAGGCCGAAGATATAGTCCAAGAGACTTTTCTCCATTTGTTCGAGCATCTTCGACGCCAAAAGCCACGGCATAACCTTCGCGGCTGGTTATTTCGCGTGGCCCGCAACCTGGGACGCAAACGCGCGGCCTTGTTGCGGCGTTCTCCCATTGATGCCGTGGACGACCCGGCCTCTCTGCGCTGCCACTCGACGACCGACCCCGAGGAAATGGCGGCATGGAACCGCCGGCAGGCGCACCTTGCGAACGTGGTTCAGGCGCTGCCCGAGCGTGACCGGTCCTGCCTGCTGCTACGTGCCGAGGGTCTCCGCTATCGCGAGATCGCCGAAGCGCTCGATATCTCCCTGGGCACCGTCGCCAGTTCTCTGGCCCGATCCCTGGGCAAACTGGATACAGTGAACCGGAGTTGACGCCATGCCTTCGGACCGCCATCTTCGCGACGAGGAACTGATGCTGCTGATCGACGGCGAAGTGTCAGCCGCCGTCTCCGCCGCATGGCTTGCCCACTTGCGCGACTGCTCCTCATGCCGCTTGCACCACCAGGCATTGACGAGTGCGCTCCGCCATTTCCTCGACGGCTACCAGGATTCCGTCACGCCTTCGCCGCCGCCGGAGGCCGCGCTGCTTCGCCGCCGCATGGCCGTGCAGGCGCACCCCTCCCGCCGCTCCATCTACATGGTTCCCGCCGCCGCCCTGTTCCTGCTGCTGGCAGCCGGACTCTGGTGGGGCCTTCCCTCCCGCTCCTTCGCAGGCGCGCTCCCTGACTCGCGGCTGACTCCCGGCTACGCGCGCGCGCTGAGCAAGGCCGAAGTCTGCGGCATCACGGCGGACGACGACACACGCGCCGTGCCTGTGGAACTGGCCCGCCGTGTCTTCCGCGAGTATCGCATCGACAGGCCGCGGCCCCGCGCCTACGAGATGGACTACCTGATCAGTCCCGCGCTCGGCGGCGCCGACGACGTGCGCAACCTGTGGCCCCAGCCTTACAACGAAGGCGTATGGAACTCGCGCGTGAAGGATGCGCTCGAAGACCACCTGCGCGAGCAGGTCTGCGACGGCTCGCTCGAACTGGCCCGGGTACAGTCCGAACTGGCCCGCGATTGGATAGCCGCTTACAAGTCCCATTTCCACACGGGAGAACCGCTCGCGGCGCACCGGCGCTTTGTCAAGGATCTGCCCTGGGAGTAACCGCGCGGACCGCGCCGGTGACATACTCGTTCAAGGAAACCCGCATGAAACGCCACGCCGCGCTCATCCCTCTCGCCTTCCTGCTCATGGCCTGTTCCCCGGCGCCTCAGCCTTCACCCGTAGCGAAGCAGGAGCGTCCCAAGCCGCCCTATCTGGTCTACATCACCAATGAAAACGGGGGCGACGTCAGCGTCATCGATCCGGTCGCGCTGGAGGTTGTCTCCACCATTCCAGTGGGCAAGCGGCCCCGGGGGATTCACGCGAGCCCCGATCGCAAGCTGATCTACGTCGCGCTGTCCGGCTCGCCGCCCGCGCCTCCGGGCGTGGATGAAAGCACTCTGCCGCCGCCCGACAAGACCGCCGACGGCATCGGCGTCATCGATGCAGCCTCGGGCAAGGTGATCCGTGTGATCAAGAGCGGCTCCGATCCCGAGGAGTTCGACCTAAGCCCCGATGGCACGCAACTCTATGTTTCCAACGAGGACGCCGCGCTGGCCAGTATCGTCGATATCGCCTCCGGCGCCGTCACGCATTCCTTCACCGTTGGAGAGGAACCCGAGGGCGTCACGCGCAGTCCCAACGGCAACTTTTTTTACGTCACCTCCGAACACACCGGCACTATCGCGGTGATCGACCCGAAGGCGAACAAATTGATGAAGACCATCAAGGCCGGCCGGCGTCCCCGCTCGGTGGCCTTCCTGCCTGATTCCACGCGCGCCTACGTCACCAACGAAAACGACGGCTTCATTACGGTGATCGATTCCACCCGGCACACGGTGACCGGCAAGATCGTGCTCGGCGAACCGGGCGTGATCAAGCCCATGCGCGTCATCATGTCCCCCGGCGGCGACACCGCCTATGTCAGCACGGGACGCGGCAAGAAGGTATTCCTCATCGACACCCGGACCAACACCGTCACTGCCAATATCGAGGCAGGCACGCGCCCCTGGGGCATCGCTCTTGCTCCGGACGGCAAGTACCTGTTCGCGGCCGATGGCCCTGCCAACGCCGTCGTCGTCATCGACCTGGCACAGAAGAAAGTGGTGAAGAGCATTCCGGCGGGCCGCGGCCCATGGGGAGCGCTCGCCCTGCCGCAATAGCGCCGCCCTGCGGGCGGAGACATATAATGAGCGCGTGACAAGACGCCACGCGCTCACCGCGCTTGCCGCCACGGCGGGCGCCCTCGCCCAACCGTCGGCTCCGCCGCCCAATATCGTCTTCATCCTTTCGGACGACCATAGCGCGCCGTATCTGGGCTGCTACGGCGACCCGGTGCTGCGAACGCCCAACCTGGACCGCTTCGCCGCGCAGGGCATGCGCTTCGCCCATGCCTACACGGCCGCGCCCCAATGCGTGCCTTCCCGCGCGGCCATGCTCACGGGACGTTCGCCCGTCGCCGCCCGCATGGGACGCTTCTCCTCGCCGCTGCCGCCCAACGTCGTCAGCCTCCCCGAGATCCTCCGCGCGAAAGGCTACTTCACGGGTATCTGCCGCCGGCTGTTCCATCTGGACGGGCCGCTCCGCCTGGCTCCGGGCCTGGAGGAACTGTACGAGCGCAACCATATGCGAACCTGGGACAACCGTGTCGATTGGCTGGACCGGAACTCTCTGCGCGCTCAGACCAAGGACAAGGTGAATGAGTTCTTCGACAAGCGGCCGGATGACCGCCCGTACTTTCTGTGGGTGAATTTCCACGATCCTCACCACCCCTGGGACGCCAAGGCCATTGCGGAGCCCTACGACCCCGCCAAGGTCACCCTGACGCCGGACGTTCCGGATGTTCCCGACATGCGCTCGGACTTTGCACGCTACTACGGGGAAATTTCGCGCATGGACGAGGAGTTCCAGTGGGTGATCGACATTGTGAACGCGCGCGGCAACCCGGAAAACACGCTCATCCTGTTCATGGGCGACAACGGCATGGCTCTGCCTCGGGGCAAGGGTTCGCTTTATGACCGCGGCCTGCATGTGCCTTTGATCGCCCGCTGGCCCTCGCGCCTCAAGGCGGGCCAGGTGAATCGGGACCTCATTTCCGGCGAGGACATCACGCCCACCTGCCTGGCGGCGGCCGGTGCCGAGCCCGTTCCCGAAATGACAGGCCGGAGCTTCCTGGGCGCGCTGACCGGCGCCACCCGCGATGCCTACAAACCGCGTGAGGCCATCTTCGGCGCGCGCCAGGATCACGGAGGCGCACCCTTCGCACTCACCACCAAGGCCAGCACCTTCGACCTTTCCCGCTGCGTCCGCACGGCGCGCTGGAAGCTGATTTATAACTGCACGCCGCACATGGAATACCAGCCCGTTGACTCCTCGCGCGACCCTGGCTGGCAGCAGGTGCTCAGCCTCCACCGCGAGGGCAAACTCAAGCCGGACTGGGAACGCATCTATTTCGGCAAACGGCCCGTCTTCGAACTCTACGATCTGGAACGCGACCCCGCCGAGATGACCAATCTTTCCGGGCGTCCCGAACATGCCCACCTCGAACGCGAACTCAAACTGCGCCTCGCCGAGAAGATGATCATCGACTACGACTATCTGCCTCTGCCGTTACCCGTGCGCGAATAACACACTTGCTGCATGGCACGCCATTCGGCCGGTGTCAGCACGGGCGCATACCGCCCGCCGCCGCGTGCGGCCGCCATGCGGGCGGCCTCGATGCGGCTTTGTGTGCTCGGGTGCGTGGACAGGTAGTCCAACGCCCCTGGCAGCGACTTGGACTCCATCTCGATCCGTTCGAAGGCCGACGCCATCGCGCGCGGGTCGATCCGGGCCCGGCGCAATAGTTCGAGTCCGCCCGCGTCGGCTGCCGTTTCATCGGAACGCATCATGTGCAGCGCTCCGAACATCGCAGCCGTGTCGAATAGCGCATCGCCGCCCGTACCGGTCAACGACAACCCGGCACGGATCAGCATCGTCCGCACCAGGTTTCGCGTCGAGTGGCGCTGAGAAACATGCTGGAACCCGTGCGCCAGGATCGCCGCCAGTTCGTCGCCCGACTCTAACCGGCCGATCAGGCCGCAGTGCACGTTCACATACCCGCCCGGCGCGGCCCAGGCGTTCACCATCGAATCGCGCGCCACGCTCACACGGTAGGTGTATCCGCCCTCGGACACCCGGCTCAACCGATCCACCACCCGGTCCAGAACCGCGGTTGTGGAGAGATTACTCACACGCTCGGTGTCCGGCGCCAGCGACCGAGAGACGGCCTCTCCCAATTTCTCCTCGAAGGAGACAGGGGCCAGGCGAGTCACCAGTCCGACGAATAATGGAAACGCCAGATACAGGCCCGTCCCCAACACGGCCACGCCCAGAGCCAGACCCAGCGCCGAGCGCCACGCACGCCCGGACGAGGGGGCGCGCTCGCGCAACTGATCGAGCACTTGTGTCATGCCGGCCGGGTCCTCCACCAGGAGACACTCGCCCAGGTAAGGAGCCCTCTCGAATCGTACAAACCGGTCCGCGGGACTTCGCAGCACACGGTAGGAATGGAAGGGCCATAACTCCAACCGCCCGTCTTCGTGGGTCACACGCAGCCCTTCGCCGGCCACATGCAGCACGACCTGCTGCCGCGCCGCGGAACGTGCGTCAAAATAAGCTGCGTGTACCGGCACCTATAAACCGAAGCCTCCTCCGAAGTCTGCGTCCACCTCCAACACCTGCCCCAATGCCTCACCCGTGGCCGTGGCTGGGGCTACCAACTGCCGCACCGTGCTCAGATCGATCGCACCATAGAGAGAAAGCGTTTCGCACTGCAGGCGCAGTTTCCGAATCAGCGCCCATGGATAGCCAATGCCGAGAGTGAAAATCACCAGCAGGATGTTGGAAAAGGTAAGCCACAACAGTTGGCAACCCCGCACGAAGCACTCGAAGCGCGCTCCGCCAAACGTCGTATGTTGCCAGAAGTGCCGCTCCTGGCGGGCAATGTACCAGAAGGTGATCATGTACAACGTGGGCAGCAGGAGGAACAACATCGCCAGATAGGCACCGAAAAGATCCTTGCCGGCTCCGTCATAACGAAACGGCTGATCCCCGTAGCGTACCGACCGCCTCAGATATCCTGCGGTGTGATTCAACATCCAAGGCGAATAGAGGCCTAGGGTGATGATGGTGAAGCAAAGCCACTTGAAATACAGCTTTGAGAACTCTCCCACACGGGCTGTGGAAGAAAACCGGATGCCACGCAGAGAGGTCCGGCTGAGCTTGTAGCGGAACGCTCCCACGATGATGAAAGGGAGCACAGCGAAGAAGCCAAGGTAAATGAAGAGGACCGCACCAACCTTCAGCGCTTCGGAACCACTCAAAGTGGCCAGAAAAAAGCCGGCATAGAGAACGGCCAGCACGGCCATCGCCTTCAGCCAGCCCAGCAGAAGTTCTATCGGGGTACCGTGCCATTCGAAGCGGTCCTCCCCCGCCAGCACCTCATTGTGCAGATAACGGCGAATCTGGGTCCGCCCCCAGAACGAATATACGCCAACGGTCAAAATGCTGAGCAGGATTGTCTTGAGGAAAAGAACCAGCAACGGCAGGCCCTCGGCCGTGCAACGGAAGTAGAGATGTTGGAACGGGGAACTCGGTGAGATGGGAGCGGTAACCACGCCGGATTATGGCATGGTGGGGAGACCGCCGCAATCCTTGATCTTAAGGTGAAAAAGAAAGCGGCCAACAGGAAAAGCCCCACACAAGGCGGGGCTTGATAAATTAATTGGGCGGCGTCCTACTCTCCCACACAGTCACCCATGCAGTACCATCGGGGCTGAGGAGCTTAACTTCCGTGTTCGGGATGGGAACGGGTGTGACCTCCTCGCTAGAACCACCCAAAAGGTTCAGGCGTCAGCGGCGCGTTAAACACACCACATCGTGCCAAACTTGTTGGGATCGAATAATGACGGGCAGCACAAGTGCCTAGACGGCTTTGAGCGTTTGCTCTATGTAATGAGTAAATTTTATGGTCAAGCCGAACGGGCTATTAGTACCGGTAAGCT
>JADZBH010000010.1 GCA_020852175.1 Bryobacterales bacterium
CGTCGCGGTCCGGGTCTATGATCGCGGGCATCATGCCACGAAAGGGCCACATGAGTCGCACGCGAAGTTTGATCGCCCGCAGCAAGGTAAAACCGTCGGACCAGTGGGATTTGTCGTGCCTGTTCGCATCCGACGCCCGGTGGGACCAGGCGTTCGCCAAATGGCGCCGGCGCATCCCGGCCTACGCGAAATACAAGGGAAAACTGGGCAGCAGCGCGGCCATGCTCGCGGCCTGTCTGCGCTTTGACGCCGATTTCGAGCGCGCCGGCGAAGCGCTGGGAGAATATGCGTTTTTGAAGACCGCCGAGGATCAGGCAAACAGCGCCTATCAGCGGATCAAGGGGCGCTTCACGCACGCGACGACCCAGGCGGCCCAGGCGGCGGCGTACATTCGTCCGGAAATACTGGCGATCCCCCAAACGAGACTGGCGCGGTTCCTCAAAAGCCCGCGGCTCGCCCAGTGGCGGATCGCGCTGGAACGGATCGCGCGCTATCGCCCGCACACGCTGGGGGACCGGGAGGAACAGTTGCTGGCCAGCCAGGGACAGATGAGCCAGGCGTCCAACGAGGTCTTCCGGCAGCTCAACGACGCCGATCTGAAGTTCGGCACCATCCAGGACGCCAGGGGGCGCTCGCTCGAGCTGGGGCATTCATCGTTTTCGGCGCTGCTGCATTCGCCGGCCCGACCGGTGCGCCAACGGGCATTCGTCCAGTATTACGCGCAGTACGAGCAGCACAAAAACACGCTGGCGGCAACGCTGAACGCCTCGGCGCAGCGGGATGTTTATTACGCGCGGGCGCGCAACCACGCCGGCGCGCTGGAGTCGGCGCTCTTCGCCGACCGGGTGCCGGTAAGCGTGTACGACAGCCTGATCGGCGCCGTCCACAAAAACCTGCCGGCGCTGTATCGGTATCTGGAACTGCGCCGGCGGAAGATGAAGCTGCGCGCGATCCACCATTACGACACCTACGTGCCGATCCTGTCGGACCTGGACAAGCGGACCACCTGGGACCAGGCGGTGAACCTGGTGGTGGAGGCGCTGCAACCGCTGGGAAGCGAATACGTCCAGGCGCTGCGCGCCGGGTTGACGACCGCCCGCTGGTGCGACCGCTACCCCAACGCCGGCAAGCAGTCCGGGGCCTTCTCCAGCGGCAGCTACGACGGCCGGCCGTACATCCTGATGAACTATCAGCCGGACGTGCTGGACCACGTCTTCACGCTGGCGCACGAGGCGGGACATTCGATGCATAGCTGGTATTCCGCCCGACACCAGCCGTTTCAGTATTACAACTACACCATCTTCGTGGCCGAGGTCGCCAGCACGTTCAACGAGCAACTGCTGGCCCACCACCTGATGGAGCGGGCCAAAAGCGACCGGGAGAAGGCGTACCTGGTGAACCGGCAGATCGACGCCATCCGGGGAACGATCATCCGCCAGACGATGTTCGCGGAGTTCGAGAAGATCGCGCATGCCGCGGTAGAAGGCGGAGAGCCGCTGACGGTCGAGGCGCTGCGGCGCATCTATCGCAAGCTGCTGGACCTGTATTTCGGCCCGGATTTTGCCATCGACCCGCAACTGGAACTCGAATGCCTGCGCATCCCGCATTTCTACCGGGCGTTTTACGTCTACAAATACGCGACGGGACTCAGCGCGGCCATCGCCCTGAGCCGGCGCGTCCTCGACGGCGGCAAGCGCGAACTGGACGACTACCTGGGTTTCCTCAAGGGCGGGTGCAGCGCCTATCCACTGGACCTGCTGCGCGGGGCGGGAGTGGACATGCAAAAGCCCGCCGCCGTGAATACGGCGCTGACCTGTTTCGGGGAACTGGTGGAACAACTCGAGGGGTTGCTGGGATAGGAGTCAGTAGTCCGTAGGCAGTGGTCCGTAGCTGAAACGCGGACGGGGTTTCGGCACTACGGACTACGGACCACGGAAGAGAAGGGGGACACTGCTTAATGGCACTAAAACAGATCCGGATATCCTTCCCAAGCCTTTGAAGTCACGATGTTTATAGTGGCCTTGCGCAAACCAAGGCCTCCTGCGATGATGGAGTCGCTGAAAACAGCACCATCGAAAGGAGGCCAAGGATGGCCCGAAGTATCCCCTCTCATGCCGCCGCGCTCAAGGACCGGGCGCTGGCAACTCTCGATCCCGCGTTCATCGGCGCGGTGGCCGGCGAACTGGGCCTGTCCTGGCGCGATACGCCCCTGGCGTTGCCCAACCTCGTCGCCCTCTTCGCCCGCCAGATTCTCGGCGGCAACCTCTCCATGCCGGAACTGGCCCGGCTGGCCGGTTCGCGTTTCACCCCCGAAGCGTACTGCATCGCCCGGGGCAAGCTGCCGCTCGGGTTGCTCGAGCAACTGCTCGATCGGCTGTGTGCCCGGGCCGCCAATGCCCAGCCGCGGTGGAAGGGGCATCGCCTGTGGCACATGGACGGCACGGGCGTCTCCATGCCCGACACGCCGGAGTTGCGGGAACACTTCGGACAGTCCGGCGGCCAAAAGCCCGGCTGCGGCTTCCCCACCGCCCACCTGCTGTGCCTCTTCGACGCCGCCACGGGGCTGGTGCGCCGGATGGTGATCTCGCCCCTGCGCACGCACGACATGGCCGACGTCGGCAAGTTGCACGGGTTTCTCTCCCCCGGCGACGTCCTCATCGCCGATCGCGCCTTTGAGAGCTACGCCCACTTGGCGACGCTGATTTCCGCGGGAATTCAGGCCATCTTTCCGGTTCACCAGAAGCGCAAGATCGACTTCCGTCGCAAACGTCGGCGCCGCAGCCGCGGCAAACCCGCCGGCAAACGTCCCGGTCACAGGCCGCCGCTGTATGACCGGCAGGTATTGCGCCGGTGCGGGCCGCGCGACCGGATCGTGCGCTGGCGCAAGCCCTTGTCCAGGCCGCGCCAGATGGAACGCGAGGCCTTCGACGCGTTGCCCGATACGATCGATGTCCGCGAACTGCGGCGGACGGTGACGATGCCCGATGGACGCAAGGCCACGATCACGCTGGTCACGACGCTGCTGGATGAGCGGCGTTATCCGGCGGAGGAACTGATCGCGATATTGAAGGCGCGTTGGGGCGTGGAAGTGAACCTGCGTCATCTTAAGACGACGATGAGGATGAACGTGCTGCGCAGCAAGAGCGTGGCGGGGGTGAGGCGGGAGTTGTGGATGTACCTGATCGTCTACGACGCCGTGCGGCTGGTGATGCTGGCGGCGGCGGCCCGCCAGGGGGTGGCGCCGGATCGGATCAGTTTCGCCGACGCGCTGTATTGGGTCCGTCGCGGAAATCTCAGTGAGCCGCTCCCTGAACTATCGTTGGTTCTCCTCCGCCCCGGCCGGATCGAACCGCGACTGAGAAAACGCAGGAACGATCACTTCGGCCTGCTCACCAAACCAAGGAACCAGATGAGGAAGGCCCCCAGGAGGCAGAGGAGCCGATACAAGATTTAGTGCCATTA
>JADZBH010000011.1 GCA_020852175.1 Bryobacterales bacterium
CTGCCACCTTGGCCTTGAACTTCGGACTGTACTGTTTGCGCGTCGTCGCCATCGCCACTCCTGCGTCCACGACTCCGCAAAATCCTAACTTATTGCCTGGTCTGAATTCCTGGGACCACTATAGCCTTCCATTTTGTCTGGCTCGCCTCCGACTTCGAAGATGAGATAACCCGTATAGTTCATCTTGTTCAGCAAAGCGAAGAGCCTGTGGTAGTCCACAAAGCCAAGTCCAAGGGGTTTGTGTTCAGCCCAAGTGGCAGGTTCGATGTCGTGGATGTGGAAGTGAAAGGCTTTGGGGCCAAGGGCTTCCGTGATGGCAAGCGTGGTGTCGTTATAGGCGCGTATGCCTGCTGGAGTAGCACGATCCTCGGGGCGGACCTTGGCGGCCAGTTCCGCGTACTTGCTTTGATGCCCTACGTCGATGGTCGCGCCCACGGCGGGGTGATCGACTTCCCGAATGAGCCGCACGTATTCCTTGATCGAAGCCGGATACCCGGTTTCGAGCGCGATCCTGATCTTGTGCCGCTGCGCCAGATCGCCCCATCGGCGGATCCGCTTGATCATCGCGAGCCATTGAGTTTCCAGCGTCTGGCCGCCACCCGCCTTAGGGTGCAGCACGCAAACTTCCGCTCCAAAATATGCCGAGCCCTCCAGTGCGATATCGACGGCCTTCACAGCGGCTTCGGCGACGGCCTCGTCTTTGGCGAAGTAGTCGTGGCCCGTGTAGGGAAGGTGGGCAGTGATATGCGGCACGCCTTTGAGCGCGGCCTTCATGGACGTTTTTTGCTCAGGACTGAGCCGGTCGAACTCGAAACCCGGATACTCTCCCGGCGTTGGCCCGGGCTTCCCCATCGGGTGAATCTCGATGATGGGGAAGCCGATCCGCTTCAGTAGATCCACGGCATCAAAGAAGCTATAGCCTTTGATGGCCGTATTGGCGCCGATTTGAGACGGCTTCACCCTGGCCCTGGCGGCCGCCGGAAGCGCGGCGGCGAGTGTTCGTAGAAATGTGCGTCGTTGCATAGGCGTTCAAAAGCTATATCGCAGGGCGAGTTGAATTTGCCGGGCGGCCGTGGCGCTGGCTACCCTTCCAAACGTTGCCGATGTAAGACTGCCTGTTGGGTCGGACATGCTTACGGAGTTGGTCAGGTTGAAGAACTCTCCACGCAGGCTAACGGCATGTTGCTCGGCGATACGGAAGCTCTTGGCGATGGAGAAGTCGAAGTTGTGGCGTCCGTCGCTATCGACCAGATACGCACCGGCGCTGCCGTAGGTGTAAATGGCGGGCATCTGGAACGCGGAGGTGTCGAACCATTGCTCGGGTGTACGTGGTCCGGTGTTGGGATTGCGGAGGGCATCCGGGCGCTGTGTGGAGCTGCCAATGTTGGCGCGGTCCTGGCCAATGGTTATGTTGACGGGACCGCCAGATTGGAAGCGGGCGATGCCTTCGAGCGACCAGCCTCCAATGGCGTAGTCGAGAGCCTTGTGCATGTTCCCGCCAAAGCGGCGTCCGCGCCCCATGGGGAGTTCATAGACATAGGCGAACTGGAAGACGTGGCGGAGATCCCAACTGGAGCGCGAATAATCGGCGGCGCGATTGAAAGGGTTCTGCGTCTTGGTTTCGGCGAGCGAGGATTGATAGTCCATGGCCCGGCTCCAGGTATAGTTCACCTGGAAGCTGAGGCCTTGGTTGAACCGCTTGACGGCGCTGGCTTGCAAGCCGTGATAGTTCGAGTTGAAATCGTTCAGTCCGCCGTTGATGTCGCCGTATTCGGGCATGAGCCGGCGCGACTGTAGCGCGGAGGAACCGGGTGCGGTCGCGGCGTTGATGGGTATGTAGCCGATCTGGCGGTGATTCGAAGATCCCACGTAGCCCACATTGAGGACGACTTCGGAGGGCAATTGGCGTTGGACAAACAAGTTCCACTGCTGTGAATACGGCGTGCGATTGGAAGGATTCTGCGCCCAGCCTCCAATGGCGGTCGTGTTGTTGTAGCTGGGGCCCGCGCCGGTGATCGACAAATCCGGCGTCAGACCCGTATTCGCGGTAAAGAACTGAGACGTGTTGTACGGGTAGAACTTGCGCTTGTCCTGAAGTTCCTGGAAGAAGGTCGAGTTGTAAAAGACGCTGGCGCCCGCGCGGACAACGGTCAGGCGATTGATCTGATAGGCAATGCCGATGCGGGGTGCGAAGTTGTTCCAGTCGCTGGTTTGGAGAGTGCGGCCATAGCCCGCCGTGCGGGCCGGTTCATTCACGCGCCCGCTCAGCGGATCGGGCCGCGGATTCACGTTGCCCCAAAGTAGCGTGCCGGTGTACTTGCCGTTGCTTCCATCGCGACTTACCAGGAGCGTACCGACGTTGTCGGTGGTGTCGTAGGGAGGGTTATTGATTTCGTACCGCACGCCAAGGTTCACGGTTAGCCTGGAGGTTGCCCGCCAGTCGTTCTGAGCATAGAAATGATAGGCATTCTGACGGCCATTCGTGGCGGCACTGCCCTCTCCTCGCTCAATGCTCGATGGATAGCCAAGCAGGAACGACGCCGTGCTGTGGCCCGTATTGGCCGCCGAGGCCAGTTCGGTCAGCCGCTGGTCGAAGACGGCGGTCCCGTGCATGGGAGTGGAGCCGTCGTAGAAATATTCGCGGCGGCTGTAAGTTAGGCCGAACTTCAGATTGTGGCTTCCGTGGGTTTTGGTGAAGGAGGGAGCGAATTGATAGACGTGGTCGCCCGAGCCAACGCCAGAGCCAGCAAGATTGAACTGGCCAGAGACGTTCACAATGGGGATGGTTGAGAACGCCGTGTCGGCCTGGAACATCTTGATGCCCGTTTTTTCCAGGAATTCTGAACGGGTGATCAAGCGGTTGCGGGTAACGCTTGGCACGAACGGATCGTGATAGCCAAACTTGAACTCGAAGACGGACGTGGGAGAGACGATGCGGTCCCAGGTGGCCGAGAGGTTATGGGCGTCGAAGCGGCTTTCGGCGAAGTAGCTGGGGAAGGCGGAGGGCGTAGTAGCTTGCACGCGCTGGTTAAAGTAGCGGAAGGAGAGCGTGTCCTTTCTGGAGAGCATGTGGTCGATCCGCGTGATGATGGCAGCACGGTCGTTGACCGAGGATTCCGTGTTGACGAAGTTTTGCGTGAGGCCCGCGCGGTCCGGAAGCGGCACGAGCGTGTCGAGGATGAACCGCGAGGCGGGGCTGATGCGGTTGCCAGGGATGATGTTGCCGGCGAAGGGTTGGCGGATGGCCGCCCCGGTGGGACCGGCCTGAGCGGCAAGCGGGTCGTAGACGAGCCGCGGCTGGCCGGAGAAATCGCCCGTGCGCTGAGCGGCAACCGGGACAGTGCCTAGCGCGGTAGAGCCGCGGCGGCTGCGGAATCCCTCCCAATTGACGAACCAGAAGGTGCGGTCGCGGCCGTTGTAGAGTTTGGGTAGTACGACGGGACCGCCGAGAGAGACGCCATATTGATTCTGCCGGTAAGGGACTTTGCCCCGGTTTTCACGGTTGGCGAAGAAGTCGTTGGCGTCGAGTTTGTCGTTGCGGAAGAACTCGTAGACCGAGCCGTGGAGATCGCGAGTGCCGGACTTAGTGACCATGTTGACGTTGGCGCCCGCGGAACGTCCGAACTCGGACGATGCTCCCGTCATGACGCGAAACTCCTGCATGGAATCCATGGGAGGGGAGGCTCCGGGCGAGTTCATGCGAAAGAGATTGTTTTCGACGCCGTCGAGAGTGAAGTTGTTGTCCTGGGAGCGCTGGCCGTTGACTGAATAGAGATTCGTACCCGAGACCGTGCCGTTGGTCTGGCTCTTGGCGCGGTCGCTGGTTCCCGGCAGCAGCAGGATCAGGCGGGTGTAGTTCCGGCCGTTCACGGGGAGGCGCGTGAGTTCGGCGCCGGTGATGGCGCCGCCCACCGAGGTCTCCTGGGTTTGGAGCAGAGTAGCTACATCGGAAACGTCGACAGCGGTGGCGACATCGCCCACCTGGAGTTGGAAGTCGACTTTGACCGATTCGGCGACACCCACGACGACACGAGACTGAATCCGTTTCTTGAATCCGTTCTTCTCGACGGCAAGCTCATAGATTCCGGCGCCAAGCGGGAAGAACCGGTATTCTCCGTTGGCCGCGGATTCGACAGTTCGCTGAACCCGGGTGGCCGAATTCGTAAGCACAATTCCAGCACCGGGAATCGCGGCGCCCGTGGCGTCCGCCACCGCGCCCAGGATGGAGGAATTGGTGGTTTGCGCATGGGCGCAAGGGATCAGGGAAAGGGCTGTGAAGCAAAGCAAGCGCAATCGCTGTAACATTTAGCACTCCTCCCACGCGTGAGTGCCGCAAAAGCCGAGCGATGGCCGGCGCAGAGCGGACCACGACTGGGCGGAATGTTATCAGCATTAGCGGTATAGTGCAATGCCGTAGCGCATGTGTCAAGGCGGAGGGTGTCAAGGAGAAAGCTGCCCGAATCCTCTCGCTCGCGAACACGCCGGTCACGCCGGACCCGTACATCGAGGAACGCCTTCTCGCCGGCCCTGAGTCCGCCGGCGCTCGATCCGCTCCTCCCGTCCGGGCTCTGTCAGGCCTACACCTACACCATTTACGAATCCTTCCGCCGAGCGGCTGATTTCTTTATCAGTCCCGCGACGACTAACCCGGAGCCAAGAAGAAGCCAGGTGGCGGGTTCAGGAACCGACTCGGGCGCGGCCGCGGAATTCCAGTAGTCGAAGCCGCTATCCTGACCCATCAACGGGAGGTAGAAGTCCGGGGGCAGTGGAACCTCATTCCCCTGGCTGTCGAAAGCCTGGACACCGGTGATCCCCAGCCATGTCAGGGTATGGCCGAAATCGGCGAGGGCAATGATTGTAGCATTGCCACCTGGAGAATAATTCTTGGTGCCAAAGGCAGCGGCGGTGGCATGCAGATCCAGATTATACGTCAAACCCCTGTGGACAGTGAAAGCGTTATGTATGGTATTGTTCCACGTTCCATACTTCGAGCTTTGACCAGCCGCGTTCTGGGACCATTGTCCACTACCACTTGAATCCCCAACTTGATAATTATACGCCAAGCTCGCCTCACTGCCGACCGCACCATAACCCTCAATGGTCGTGGTCATACCGCCAGACACCCCGATCGCATAGTTGAATATGAACGATTCGCCGGAACCGATAAGCAACTGCCAGGCCGGACGCACTGACTCGATGCTGTGGGCTGTTGCGCTTGACGATATATGACCGGAATCCCAGTTGGTCATGTTAGCCATGCTTGCCACGGCAAGCAGCGCCAAGACCCCGCTGCTGGCTTCGGCACTCGATGATAGGAAGATACCTCCGGACCTGTATTCCTGCGTAAACGTCGCGCCTGTAGGGCCACTCGATGTGTGGCCTGGAGGGCCCGCGGCATAGAATTCCTGCCCGACCTTCCCGCTGGCGGAAAAAGCGCTCGCGAGAGCTGGAGTGGGACAAATCAGCGTCACGAGGATGAAGCCGAGCAACGGTGCAACGGCGCGTGTGACGCCGCCGTTCCTTACGAAAGGCCGTTGACAGCTTGCCGGGTTTCGGACCGGAGAGCCGGTCTGGCCGTTTTCGGCCAGTGCGAGGGTTGTCTTCTTTTCTCGCTGCATGAAACACCTCCTTGGGTATATGGCATGCGAATCTCACTCGGAGTAAGGCGAGCCTTCTTCGAGACAGAAAACTGCGACAGTCCCGGGAGGGGTTACGACTTACCTCCCGGCTGTTATTTCGGCATCATACTCACATGCGGAGAATACGCAAAAACTGGACACCTGTCCAAGGGCAACATGGCGGACAAGATTGTCAAGTAAACGTTAGAGCGGCACCGCAGCGCACCAGGGGGGAGCCTTGACACCAGCCGCCCCGCAGCGCCCAATAGAAGCAGGAGGTGTTCATGCATCGCACCGCCGTTCGTCTTCTTGGCAGGCTCGCCGAATTTGGCTCTTATAGTGTGGCGGGCATCTTTCTTCTCTTCGTGATTGGCGAATTTCTGGCCCCGCATTCGGGAGCGCCTTCGGGCGCGCGGGAGTGGTTCGGAATCCTGTTGATCACCGTGGCCTGTTGCGCTCCGGTCTACGGATTGCGCCATGAACTCGGCGCCGCCGCCACGTCGCTGATCGCTCTGGCGCTGTTTTGCCTGATGACGGGCCTATCGGACTGGCGCGTGGCCGGCGTCATCGCCCTGCCGGGAGCCCTGCACCTGTTGCACGCCCTGCTGGACCGTTCGGACCCGGCGTTGCCCGCCGCTTCCTAGTACGGAGCGCGGGAACTCCAGTGAACGGGCGGCTACCCTGGCCCGTCACGTTACACTGAAAAGATAACCATGCGTTCCCCCATTCGCTCTTTGCTGATGACCTGTGTCTGTGCAGCCGCCTTGTTGGCCCAAAGGCCCGTAGCGCCGCCAGCGGCAGCACCTAAAGCCGCCTCCGCGACCTCTGCCCGGAAGACCTTGCCGGCGGCCAGGAAAACCACCTCTCCGAAAACGGCGGCTCCCAAAGCCAGCGCGATCAAGCCCGCTTCCGCCCCTTCTCCCGGCGATCCCGTGGTGGCCTCGGCGGGCGCGTTGAAGATCACCAAGTCGCAGTTTGAAACTTTCCTCGCCGGGCTGCCCGAACATTTGCAGGCGATGACTGTCGGTCCGGCGCGCAAGAACCTTGTGAACCAGTTGCTCGACGTAATGCAGGTGGCCGCCGAGGCGCGCACGGTGAAATACGATCAGGACCCAAAGGTGCACGCCCAACTGGCTTTCCAGGCCGATCAGGCGCTCGCCAACAGCTATCTGAACGCCGAAATGAAGAAGGCGGCCTCGGACGAATCGGTCATTCGCGGTTTCTATGACCGCAATAAGTCGATCTACCGCCAGTTACACGCCCGGCACATCCTGATCCGCATTCCCGGCTCGGCCGTGCCTCTGCGCGAAGGGCAAAAGGAGATGACCGAGCCAGAAGCCTTCGCCAGGGCGCAGGAGATCCGCAAACAGATCGTGGAGAAGGGTGATTTCGAGGCCATCGCCAAGGCTGAGTCCGACGATACCGGCTCCGGCGCGCGCGGCGGCGATCTCGGCTTCTTTTCGGCCGGCCAGATGGTGGCCCCGTTCGAGCAGGCCGCCTTCGCGTTGCAGGTGAACCAGATCAGCGAACCGGTGAAAACGCAGTTCGGCTACCACATCATTCAGGCGCTCGAATACAAGGACCGGTCCTACGACGAAGTGAAGGCAGAAATTCAGGAAAAGAGCGGTCCGGAGTTGCGCGGCAAGTTCCTCGAAGAGTTGCGGCGCAAGAATCCGCCAACGCTGGACGAAGCCTACTTCGCCAAGTAAGTTGTCCGGCCGGACTTAGCGCCCGGCCGGTTTATGGTAGTTCGGAAACGGCGGGCGGGGCTTTTTCGCCGTCTGTGGCTTGCCTAACTCAGCCATCAGAACCTCCACCGCCTTTTCCAGTTGTACGTCGTGGCCCGCGCGCCAGGACCTGGGCTCCATGTCGATCTCGATGTCGGGGTGAATACCGACGTTTTCGGCCACCCATTCGCCGGTATCCGGATCCCACCAACCGGTGCTCGGCGGCGTCACCGTGCCTCCATCCATCAAAGCCGGGAATCCGCCTCCGCCGCCCACCAGCCCGCCCCACGTCGTTTTACCGATTAGTTTGCCGGCGCCTTCCTTGCGGAAGTACCAGGGCATGGAGTCGCCGCCCGAACCGGCGAATTCGTTGATCAGCATCACCTTGGGTCCGAAGATGCCGCCGATCGGACCCTGGTAATCCTCGCCGTGCCGCGTCGTGCGGTAGTGGTTCAAGGGCCGCCGCAGGTAGTCGATGATGTAATCCGGCTGCGAGCCGCCCGCGTTGAACCGCTCGTCCATCACCGCTCCCGCCATGCCCGATTGCGCGAAGTAATAACGGTTGAAATTCGTGTAACCGCCGCGTGACGTATCGGGTAAGTGGACATAGGCTAACTTACCACCGCTGAGCCGTTCCACCGTACGCCGGTTGCCCTCGATCCAGTCCAGGTAGCGGAGTCTCGAATCGGTGGGCGCGGGCACCACGGTGACCTCGCGCGCGCCGGCGCCGGAGGCATCGGGACCCACGCGCAACGTCACCTGCTTGCCTGCCGAAGCCTCCAGCCTTTGATAGACGTTGGCGTCCGCGCGCAACTCCGCGCCATTCACCGCCAGCAGATACTCGCCCTCGGCTACGTTCACACCCGGCTGTGTCAGCGGAGCCCGCGCGTCGGGGTTCCAGTTCTCGCCGTTGAAGACCTTGGCGAAGCGGTAGCGCCCGTTCTCGATGGAAAAGTCGCAGCCCAGCAGGCCGCCCGGCACGCTGCGCACCTCGGGGCGCTGTCCTCCCTGAATGTACAGGTGGCCCGCCGTGAACTCGCCCATCATCTCGCCGAGCAGATAACTGAGGTCGCCCCGGCTGGCTACGTTGTCCACGAACGGGGCATAGCGCGATTGCATCGCCTTCACGTCCACGCCGTGCAGGTTCGGGTCGTAAAAGAAGTCGCGCTGCACGCGCCAGGATTCGCGGAACATCTGGTTCCACTCGGCGCGCGGGTCCACCCACGTCTCCAATCCGTCCAGTTTCAGCGCTCCGTCGCCGGGCTTGGGCTGCGTGTTGACGCCGACAACGCTCCAGCGGTTGCCGCTCTGCGCCACCAGCATCTTCTCGCCGTTGGCCGCCAGCACCGCCGTGACCGCACCTTCCAGGAAGCGGTCCGTCTTCCGGGTTTTCAGATCGAACTTATACAGTGCGGAACTCGCGCCACCCGGCGTTCCGGCCTGAGCCAGGAACAAAACGCCGGTCTTGCCCGCCAGCAGCGTCCGGTAATCGCGCGCCGGAACCGGCAACGCCAGAATGCGCTGGCTGATGCCGTCGAGGTCGATCCGGACCTCCTCGTGCTCCTTCTTCGCCTCGGGCTTTGGCGCTCCGGCTTTCTTTTCCTCGGTTACCTTCTCCTCGTCGCTCTCCGGGGCCAACGGCGATGGTAGATCCTTGCGGAGCACCACCACATAGGCCGAGGCCGTCACCGGACGGTCGTAGCTGGACATGTCGCGCCAGCCGATTTGCAGGCCCAGATTCGTCGATGCCAGAAAGTAGAGGTGCTTGCCGTCGCGGTCGAAAACAGGAGCGAAGGCGTCGCTCAAACCATCGGTGATGGCCGCGGGCTTGGCTCCGGCCAGCGAATAGACATACACGCGGCGCAGCGAACTTCTGTCCTGCTTCGTGTAGACAAGCCAGCCGCCGCCCGGCGACCACGCCACATGGTTCATCGCCCGGGGGCTGGCGTAACGGTCCTCATCGACCACGGTCACGCGTCCCGTGGCGATCTCCAGATAAGACAGCCGCATGGCATTGTCCAGGAAGGCGAGCTTCTTCGAGTCCGGCGACCAGGCTGGATTCGAGTAATATCCCGGAGTTTCGCCCAACCGGAAGCGCTTGGTTTCCCCCGCGCCGGACTGTTCGCGCAGAACAAGCTCGTATTCGCCCGATTCGTCGGAAAAGTAGGTCACCCAACGGCCGTCGGGCGACCAGGAAGGATCGCGTTCGGCAGCGCCCGGCGTCCGTGTCAGGTTGCGCGTGTCGCCTTTCTCCAGCGGCACGGTGAAGATTTCGCCGCGCGCCTCGAACACCGCGCGGACACCCGATGGCGAAATGTTGGCCGCCTCGACGCGGGTGATTTTCTGCAAACGCGGCCTGACTTCGAGCAGGTCTCCGGTCAAGGCTATGGACACCTGTCTCGACTTTCCCGACTTCGTATCGAACAGATACAGGCCGCCAAACTGCTCATAGGCGATCGTGTCTCCCAAAGCCGACGCCGACTTCCAGTCCAGCCCCGTGTTGGACACCGCGCGCGCCACTCTCTTCGACTTCGGATCGTAGGAATACAACGTGAACGGCCCTTCCCTGTCCGACAGAAAATAGACCTTGCCAGCGACCCACATCGGATTGAAGTCGTTCGATTTCGTGCGTGGAATCTCCGTCACGGAGGAATCGGCGAGCGACCCCAGCCAGATTTTCGACATGCGTCCGCCGCGGTAGCGTTTCCACCAGGCGAAGGCAGGCGGTAACGGTTCATAGGCAATCAGACCGCCCGAGGGCGCCAGCGCGCCGCCTTCGGCCAGCGGGAACGGAAGCTCCTCGGCCGTGCCATCGGTGGCGCCATCGAGCCCGGCGGTATAAAGCCGCGTGCCACGCGAAGGCATGTTCCGCATGGACCGGAACAGGACGCGTTTGCCGTCCGGGGTCCATCCGCGCGCCATGTCCGGCCCCGGATGATAGGTGATGCGGCGGGGAATGCCCCCCTCGGCCGCCACCACGAACACGTCGGTGTTGCCGTCATACTCGCCGGTGAAAGCGATCCACTTGCCATCGGGTGAAAAGAAGGGGTCGCGCTCGTCGCCTTGCGACGCCGTCAAGCGCCGGGCCTGCCCGCCCTCGCGTTGGACGGACCATAAATCGCCGGCATAGTGAAAGACAATGTGGGTCGCGCTGAGCGCCGGTTGCCGGAATAGTTGATGGCTACCGGCCGGCAGCAGCGCGGCGAAGGCCGCCAGGGCAAGCAGGACTCTCATTCTTCTGATTGTGTCACGGCGCCGTGCCGCTGGCGCCTGTGCCGCCACGGCTACAGGGCGGGCAGCAGGAAGGTGCGGCGCAGGAGGTCGAGCGCGGATTGCGTGGCCATGAACCGGATGCGGCCCCGGTCTCCGAACAGTGTCAGCGTTCGCGCCACCGTTTTCGCGCCCGAGGCGACGGCCACCACGACGTGTCCCGGTTCAAAGCCCTCGTCGGGACCGGGTCCGGCCACGCCCGTGATGGCAATCGCATAGTGCGAGCCCGCCCGCAGGCGTGTTGCCTCGGCGAGCGACTTGGCCGCCGCCTCGCCGTACACGAGCGGCCCGGCGATCTCCTCGGAGGGGATGCCCAGCAGCGCGTGTTTCAGGCCGCGTGAGTACACCACGAACCCGCCGTCGAAATACTCCGAACTGCCGGGCACCGAGGAGATGCGCTCGGCCAGCAGTCCGCCCGTGCAACTTTCGGCGACCGCCAGCGTGGCCTTCCGGGCGCGCAGCAGCGCACCGGTGGCGGCTTCCAGCGGCGCGCCGTCGCGGGAATAGATGCGCTCGCCCAGCAGCGCTTCCACTTTGGCGCCCACCTCGGCCAGCAGCGCGTCGGCCTCTTCCACCGTATTGCAGCGGGCGCGGAAATCCAGTTCCACGTCGCCCGGCTTGGCCAGGATGGTGGTCACCGGATTTTTGTACTGGGAGTAGACCGGAGCAACCAGCGAATCCACGTCGGATTCACCCATGCCGGCGATGCGGAAGGTGAGCACGCGAATGTGCTGCGGCGGGATGAGCGCGGCCAGTCGGGGCCCCACCTGCGCCGTATACAGCGGCTTCATCTCGCGGGGCGGCCCGGGCAGCAGCGCGATGTGCCGGTCCGGCGCGAGCCGCAGCCACTGCCCGGGCGCACTGCCGTTCGGGTTGGGCAACGCCTCGGCGCCCTCGATGAGATAAGCCTGCCGCTTGTTGTTTTCGGCCATGGCTCGGCCCAGACGGGTGAACCGCGCCAGCAGATCGTCCAGCAACGGCTGTGAAAATTGCAACTGGCGGTGCGTGGCGCCGGCCACGCATTCACGCGTCAGGTCATCCTCGGTGGGGCCCAGCCCGCCCGTGAGGATGACGAGTTCGCTGCGCCGGGTGGCGTCGGCGATGGTCTCGGTGAGGCGGGCGCGGTCGTCGCCCACGATGATCTTGGCCACCACTTCGATGCCGAGGCCATTCAACTCGGCGGTCAACCAGAGGGAGTTGGTGTCGGTACGTTGCGGAGTGAGCATCTCGCTGCCCACGGCGATGATTTCGGCGTTCACGTCTTCTGAGTATCGCCCATGCCGCGACTCAGCCGGCGCCTGCTAGGCGGGATCGGCGGGGACGGGCGGGGGCGGATTCTCAGCTTCGGGAGCCGGTTCATCCGGGGCCGGTCCGGGTTCCGGTATGCCCGGGCCAGGTTCCACGACAGCGGGGGGCGTGGGGTCAACAGGCGGCGCAGGTTCGGCTGGCGGCGCGGGGTCGGCGGGAGGAGCAGGCTCTGTTGGAGGCGCGGGCTCGACTGGAGGCTTGGGCTCGGTTGGCGGAGCGGGTTCCGCTGGCAGTGCTGGCTCTGTTGGAGGCTTGGGTTCGGCGGCCTGCATCTCCTCCGGTGTCGAGAACACGAGTTCCCAATCGGAGAATCCGCGCACCCAGAGCCGAGCCGTTTTCCCGGCCATGGAATCGGTCTCCCCTTCGCCGGTTCCGATGGCCGCCGGATACCACGCGCCGCCTTCCAGAATCTTGCGGGGCTCGCTCCAGCCGGCCGGATTCGCCGGATCGGGGTTGTAGCTGATGTAGATGCCCTCCTGCGGCCAGCCGGGGTCGCAGCAGGCATGGTTCAGCAGCATTACATACTGCCGCAGGTGCGTATTCCAATGGACCGACGGGCCCCAGAAGGAGTCCGTCCCGGCTTCATACCAGGAGACCTTGGCGGGAAACACCGGTGTGACGCGGCCGCCCAGTCCCGGTTCGCTCCAGCCGCCGTTGAACCACTTTTCCACGGAACCGGCAGGTGAGTACCGCGCCTCGTAGGGCATTCGTGCCATGGAGACGCCCTGCTCACTTACCTCGCCTGAGTATGAGCCAAAATAGAAATAAAAGTATCCGTCACGATCGTTGTAAGTGACGGAGAAGTCTCCGTGACCGCCGGCGAAGTAACCGTTCTGGGCGGCACAATTCCGATTCTCCGTCGCATCCAGGACGATGCCGAGGTTCACCATCGTTCGGCCACCGTCGTAGGAGAGGGCCGCACCGATCTGAGGAACATTTAATTTTACGTCGCCGCATAGCCCCATCTGCTCATGGTGATACCAGACGAACAGGACCCCTTCGGGTGACATCCACGCGGATTCGATCCAGGCAGGCTCCGGTATGCCGCCCAGGTCAAACGGGACACCGGGTGAGAGTTGGGTGGCGCTGGGTCCGCTGCTCAACACCGGTGTTCCGGTTGAGCTGAACATGTGAAATTGGCCGTCCTTCCAAAAGGATGCGGTGTTGGAGTCAACCGCCACGGGCATCGTCACGGGCTCCACCGGCCGAAGCTCGACGGATTGGCCCAAGGCGCGGCTGGCGATGATCGCAAACGCCAGGAGTATGTGCCGCCAGCGGTTCATTTCCTATAATTAGGGTAACCTGCGGGGCAAAAACTCTCTGTTAAGATATTGAAAATATGTCTGTTAAAAATCGCTAAGACGCCCGGGCATCCTCAGGGCAGTTTCCGTCCTTCCAAGCCCGTATAAACCCGGTACAAAGCGCTCGTGGTAGCCACGATCATATGCCCAGCGGCTGCGAAACACTGGCCTACTATGGATGGTCCGGAGAGGAATAAGTCGGCGGCGCCCTGCTGCGTCACTTGCACCACGCCCCGGCGCCCGCCGAGCGAGGCAGCCACATACACATTTCCGTCCTTATCGAGAGATACGCCTTGCGGCCGGCCAAGACCGCGATAGAAGGTGCTCACCTGCCCGTCGGGCGAGATGCGGTGGATGCTATCGAAACTCGACGTGGTGGGACCGGTGACGTACAGGTTCCCGTCGTCGTCGAAGGCCAGATGATAGGCGGCGATGGAGGGTTCGATGGTGGCGAAGACGTAGATTTGCCGGTTCGGAGCGATTTTGAAAATGGTGCCAGAGCGGTCGCCGACGTACAGGTGTTCGTGCCGGTCGAAGGCCAGGCCGGTGGCTACGCCCATGCCCTCGACATAGACGGCCATCTCCCCTTTCGACGTTGTCTGATAGATGATGCCGTCGTGACGCGAGGAGACATAGATGAGCCCATCCTGGCCGATGGCGATGCCGGTTGCATTCATCAGGTCCGACAGGAACGGTTGCGACTGGCCGTCGGCTCCGATCCGGTATACCGAGACTGGCGTTTTCTGGCCCCGTGAGCCGGAGAGCGTCGTGTAGATGTTTCCGTCTTCATCGGTGGCCGGGTTGGCCACCGGGTGCAGCGAATCGGCGATCTGGAATCCGATGTGGCAGGTGTAGGGCAGACTGCGCTTGGCCTGGTTGGCGATGGTGAGATCGCCGGAAGTGGCGTTTTCGGGCACGCGCGCGATGACAAAGGCGTCCGAACCAATGACAATAGGGGCCTGCTCCTCGCCGAACAGGACGTGCGGACGGCCGGCGCCGGCCAGCGCGGCGCCGTGAATGTGAAAGTCGCCGC
The DNA here is from genome assembly GCA_020852175.1 of Bryobacterales bacterium. GTDB lineage: Bacteria > Acidobacteriota > Terriglobia > Bryobacterales > Bryobacteraceae > JAFLBB01. Next base: position 14,258 of record JADZBH010000011.1, read on the forward strand.
CCGGGATGGCGTTGGCGGGATGAACCTCGTGAATCTCAGGTGTGGAGCCGTTATCCATGATGAAAGAGCTATACCGATTGAACCACTTCGCCGCGGCCGAGGCAAAGGCCGGGCTAGGAGCCTGTCCCACAGAACGCGTGGGCGAGTAAAGACGGGCGTGCCTTTTTGTCCGTGGCCGTCGTCTAAAGGAAGAGCGCATGGGCACGCGATTCCGGCCGTATCATCCCGATCAGAA